>CAWDAN010000001.1:0-990713 GCA_963800335.1 uncultured Alphaproteobacteria bacterium
ATGCGGGGGTCAGGTGTTCGAGTCACCTAAGCGGCACCATAGCTTCCATTAGGCAAAACCGAGATTCGCTGGCCTAGGCCCGTTCGGGCTAGCCTTTCCGGGTGGGATGCTGTCCCTTCAAGTGCCAGAATTTTTCCATGTAGAGATAGGTCATCGAAGCCGTCCAGCCGACCATGACCAGGCCGTTTAATGCCTCAACCCCGCTGATGAGCCGCAGTGCGCCCCGGGGGAAGAGATCGCCTATTCCAAGCGTCGTGTAGCTCGACACGGAAAAGTAAAAGGCATCGCCCAGATCATGGCCGCGAGGACCATCGATCGACCCGAAACCGCCGACTTTCTCGAGCAATAGATACGCCAGCGCGTAAATGAAAACCTGGCAAATGTGCGACACGAATGCGGCCGCAATGATCACGATTATCCGCATGCGAGCGGTCATCGGCAAATGCGCCAACCGACTTGAAGCCAGGCGCAACCCCTCATAGTGGATCGCAATCGTCGAAGCGACGAGAAGAATGCAGATAAGCGCGGTGATCATTATCCCTGCACCATCCTCCAAAGTCCGCGCGACCAGGGTGCGCATCGGTTTGGTTAGGCGAAATGAGCGGACAAGTCGATTGAGTCGCAGATGACGCCGGTGCCGTGGTAACGAACACCATCCTTGTTCCAGACAACGAGATCGAAATGACCATTTCACCGTTTTATCCGATCGGCACGCCCGGCGAACCCTGGGGCGAGGACGAGCTTCTCCGGTGGCGGGCAAGCCAGTCCCGGCAGCGCCGCTACGAGAATGACGTCGTGCCCCGCGTCATGGCCCTGGCGGACCGATTCGACGTCCTCCCCTATGGTCAGATCGAGTACGCCGACGAGGCGTACAGCCTGTTTGCCCTGCGCAATGGCGCGCCCGATCCGAGCCTGCCGACTGCACTCGTGACGGGCGGCGTCCATGGATACGAAACGAGCGGCGTGATGGGAGCGCTGCAATTCCTCGAGACCCGCGCTGGCGAATATGCCGGCAAGGCCAACCTGCTGGTCGCCCCTTGCGTCAGCCCATGGGCGTATGAGCGGGTCAATCGCTGGAACTTCGATGCCATCGATCCCAACCGCAACTTTACCCCCGATAGCAAGGCGCGCGAGTGCACCGCATTGATCGAATTGGTCGCAGCGCAAGGCGGACCGTTCGTGCTACATATCGACCTGCACGAAACAACCGACAGCGACGAGAGCGAGTTTCGCCCTGCCCTCGCCGCGCGCGACGGCGAAGATTTCGTCCCCGATTCGATTCCCGACGGCTTCTATCTCGTCGACGACAGCGAAAATCGGCAACCTGCTTTCCAGCAGGCTATCATTTCAGCGGTTGAACAGGTTACGCACATCGCCCCGCCCGACGAAGACGGAAAGATCATCGGATCGCCCGTCGTCGCGCACGGGGTGATCGAATATCCGCAGGCCAGATACGCCATGTGCGCCGCTGTGACCGGCGCGCGGTTTACCACCACCACCGAGGTCTATCCCGACAGCCCACGCGCCACGTCCCAGATATGCAACGATGCCCAAGTGGCCGCCGTGTGCGCAGCGCTGGATTTCGCGATCGCGCATAGGTGAGGCAAGGCTGTGAAAAGGCCCTGAGGACGTCGTGTCGCCTGAGCGGCATCGTCGTTACGATACGCCAATCCGCTATTGGCAGACCAACGCTATCGGCTGGGTCGATCCGACAGTAAGACCCGCCTCACGCGGCGCGGTCCAATCCCGATACGCTCGAAATGCCTGATTCCTCTCGGCACACGCGGTTTCGTCCCCTTCCCTTGGCTCGATAGAGCGCCTTGTCAGCTTCGTGGAAGGCGGCCTCGACGTTTCGCGCGTGCCCGAACGACGAGACTCCGAAACTCGCGCTCAGGGCCGTTTCCGCTCCGATTGCTTCATGCCTGAACTGGTGGAAGTTCAGGCGTATCGCTTCCGCGATCAGGACGGCTTGCTCGAGCGGGGTGTCGATCAACAGGAGGGCGAATTCCTCTCCGCCCATGCGGCCGGCATAATCTCCGAAACCTATCAGGATACAGCCGAAATTCCTGATCACGTCGTCGCCGACATGGTGGCCATAGAGGTCGTTGACAGCCTTGAAGCGATCGATGTCGCACATGATGACAGAGCCCGTCGATCCGTCGACCTGCCTGGCGATTTCAGCGAACATCCGGCGATTGAGCAGGCCGGTCAGGTCATCGCGTTCAGCCTGCTGCTTGTGCCGGGCGATGACGCCGGCGACGATCTTGGCGATAAGAAGCACCGCGAGACCCAAGGTCAGAGCGCTGAGCGCATTGATGAAGACGCCTTCGAAAGTCTCGATGTCCATGTACTGGAGCGGCGTCGGTTCGCCCAGCAGTAGCGGGAACATCGGGGCGCGGATCGCAACGCCGGTCATCGAACAGATGCACAGCAGGAGGAGCGCATTGTCGATCACGCTGCGACCGCGTTGGCGCACCTGGATCCGGATCGCATCGAGGAAGATGAAGACGCCGGCGAGCTGGAACGGGATGCACTGATAAAATACGGGCGCGCCCGATGCGAGCAGCAGCAAAGACAGGCCGACCAGGCCAGCGAAGATACCGATCTGCGTGCCGCCGGCTATTCCAATCCGAAGGCTTAGCCTGATCGCATTGCCGGCACAAAGATAGGCCAAGGGCACAAGCAGGCTGATGGCGGCCAACCCCAGGTCGGTCTGAGCGAGGTAGCGAAAGACGAGGGTTTCGGCGCCGACGCATGCAAGCGTCGCGGCGAGCCAAGCCAGCGCGGATCCGGCCCGCAGCGCAATGTGGATGGCCGCGCAGATGACCGCGAGCGCGCTCAGCAGGCCGAACATGACCAAGTGAAGATCCACCAGAATTTGCATCAACTTCCCCGCGATCCGAGTGTGTCGCGTGGCTTAACCGGAAAACTTAAAGGGAATGTTTCAGTCGGCGAAATCGCGCGTCACACCCGCTGAGATCAATATGCCCGGAGCGGCGCTTGTTCGAAACCGGTTGGCAAGCCCCGGCCGCGCAATCAGCCGTCGATCGCCGTGAATCAACGCTTGGCCACCGCCGGCGCCTCGATTAAGCCCAAGGCTCCAGACGGGAGAGGCAAGGTTATGAAGTGGCAGTTTGCGTGCGCGATTGCATTAAGTGCGGTGACAATCCTCCCGGCCCAGGCGCACGATGTCGCTTCGCCCGACTACGCGGCCGAGGCGAAGCGCATCATGGCCGGTCTCGGCGCCACCGGTATGACCGCGGCGGTGCTGATCGACGGGAAGGTCGTCTATTCGGGCGCCTATGGCAGCCTCGAGGAGGGCAAGCCCGCTGCGGTTACCCCCGACACGCTGTTCCCCATCGCCTCGATCTCCAAGGCCTTTACGACCACCGCGCTGGCCATGCTGGTCGATGAAGGAAAGCTCGGCTGGGATGACCCGGTGCGCAAATACATCCCCGAATTTGCGATGTACGATCCGTGGGTCAGCGAGCATTTCACCGTCCGCGATGCGCTGACCCATCGGTCGGGCCTGCCGCTGGGGGCGGGCGATCTGACAATCTGGCCCGATGGCAACGCGACGCCCGACGACGTGATCGCAACGCTCAAATATCTGCGCCCGACGACCGGCTTTCGTGACGGCTATGCCTATGACAACCTGCTCTACATCGTCGCCGGCGAGATCGTCGAGAGGGTGTCGGGCGAGAGCTGGAGCGACTTTATCACCAGCCGCATTTTCCAGCCTGTCGGGATGGCCGGCTGTGCCGCCGACATGGCCCTGATCCGTCCCGGCCAGACCTTCGTCTCCGGCCATGAACGCGCCGCCGCCGATACGCATGGCACGCCGATCGACGAGCGCATGGCGTTTTCCAAGACCTGGGACGCGGCGGGCGGCATCTGGTGCAACAGCGGCGACATGATGAAATGGGGCAAGTTCTGGCTCGACGGTGGCGTGGCGGCGGACGGCACGCGTTTGTTGTCGGAAGAGCAGGCAAAAGCGCTATGGACCGGCATGACCCCGGTTGCCACGACGATTTCGCCGGCAAGCGGAAAGGGCAACCTCGTCCTTTACGGGCTCGGCTGGTTCCTCTCGAACTCCGAAGGCACGCCGATTGTCTACCACTCGGGCGGCGCTCCTGGGGTGACGAGCAATTTCATAATTTTACCCGAGAAGAAGACCGTCATCTTCGCTTCGTCGAACGATTATATGAGCACGGCGGGCGCATGGACGCGCCACATCGCCGACGCGCTCGCCGACGGCAAGCAGGACGCTGATGTCATTGGCAAGGCGATCGAGGGCAATGCCAAGGCCAATGCCGCGGCGGTCGCGGCGCTCGGCGATGCGATCGCCCCGCCGAAGGACGCCGCGCGCCCGACGCTCCCGCTCGACGCCTATGTCGGCACATATCGCGATCCCTGGTACGGCACGGTGACGATCAGCAAGCGCGGCAAGCGGCTGTTCATCGACATGAGCCGATCCGAACTGCTCGACGGTCCGCTGACACCGTTCGACGGCGACACCTTCGCCGCGATCTGGCCCGACAAGACGATGAAAGCCGACGCGTTCGTCACCTTCACGGTCACCGACGGCAAGGCCGTCGCAATGAAGATGAAGGCGATTAGCGACATCACCGACTTTTCCTATGACTTCCATGATCTCGACCTCAAGCGCGAATGAGGCGAGCGATCAGGGGGCGCCGCAGAGATCGAGATTGACGGACTTAACTGGGCGGCGCGGTTTTATCGGCCGCGGCCTGACGATCGGTGAAAACCACCCCTGCCGAGGTCAATAACAGCAGCAGCCGGGTAAGCTCGGTGCGTTGGGTGTCATCTAGCGGCTCGGCCAGTGCGCTGAATGCGATCGCACTGCTGCTCGACAGACGGGCAATCGCGCTGCCGACCTCTGGCGAACATTCCCAGAGACGCGCATTCGCTTCGAACTGGCTGCGGCCGTCGTGCGACGATTCGACATGGAGACGACGGACCCCGGCGAGCCGCAGGCGACTTGCGGACAGGCGATCGCTGTCGGTGACGGTCGCAAATTCGGGCAGCTGGAAGCGCGGTCGCGCCGGCCGTTCGGCCATGCGTGCGCGATGGAAACGGTCGGGCCCGTGCGAATCGATCAGCGCGGCGAAACGCCGTTTCAGCCGTTCGGCATAGTCGGTCAGCGCGGACGCATCTTCGAGCATGGGCAAGTCACGCCGGGCGTCTTCGTCATCGGCCAACCGGTTGCCCAGCCAATGGAGATATTCGACCCCGTTGAGCGGAGTGATCGCAATCGTCAGGTGCAGGCTCGGTTCGTTGACCGGGGTTGCGACATGCCACCAGCCGCGCGGCAGATACAGCATCGCGCCGTCTTCGAGCAGATCGTCGAATACCGGCTCGTCCCCCGGCGCCGGCGGATCGCATTGCTCGCCGCGCAGCGGGTGCATGCGCGTCGGACTGTGCACCCGCCAGTGTTTGCGTCCCGCCACCTGGAGGATGATCACATCGTGATGATCCCAATGGATGTCGAAGCCATGGTCGGCACGCCAGCCCGCATAAAGGTTGACGTTGGCCCGGGCCATCAGCGCCGTCGCGACATCGTCGGCAAGAGCGCCGACCGACGGCAGCATCTCGTCGACGAAACTCATCACCATCGTCGCGCCTTGTGCGAGCAACGCCGTCATCGCGCCCGCATCGATCCGTACGTTCGTTCCGCTGGTGTGGAGATAGCGGTCGGTCGGTACCGTCTTGCCGCCGCGAACGAGGTTCAACCGCGGTGCCTCAAGCCGCTGCGTGGACAGCACGTGGTTGACATCGTCCCATCCGACCAGCCCGGCAAAGCGACCTGCCGCGCCAGCCTGGTGGAGAAATTCGCGACCGAAACAGCGCGCCGCGAAGGCGTCCAGATCAAGCGGCGCGATCAGCTGTTCGAAACGGGCGACCGCAGCCGCCTCGTCAGGACTGCGATCGCGAGCGTCTGCCATCTCCAGTGTCCCCCGCGATCCGCGCGCGGCCAACCTAGCCAGCCGCTTGGCCCGGTTCAATATCAATCGAACCGGTTTGACGATGCGCGGCCTTCGCCATACATCCCGTGCACCGGACCATGGCGTACAAGCTTTGACGAAGGATCGCGATTATATGGGGGCGAGCGCGGTGACAGTCGCAAAACCCGACGGCGTGCGGCAATTGTGCCCGGTGGACATCGGTCCGCTGCTAGCGCGGGTCAGCACGATTTCCGAGAGAGTCTGGAGGGGCGAAGACGCGCTCAAGGAAAACGATTTCGCGGTTTTCCATCACACGCAGCACATTGTTTTCCGCTTTATCGAAGGCAACCGCGATCCCGCGACCTTCTATTCGAACCCCGCGTGGCTGGCGTGGCAGAGCCTGTTGTTGCCAGTGATGGAGCAGGCCATCGCGCCATACGGTTTGCGGGCGCCGCAGTTTCCCAAGGCCATGCTCGCGCGGCTTGCCGCCGGCCAGGTCATCGACCTGCATCGCGACGGTGCCGGGTCGAACCTGCTGACGCACAAGATCCACGTCCCGCTGATCACCAATCCGCAAGCGTTCTTCGTTTCCGAACAGCGTCGCTTCCATCTTGCTGCGGGCCATGCCTATGAGGTCGACAACATCAAGCCGCATGGCGGGATCAACCGCGGCGACCAGGACCGCATCCATTTCATTTTCGAGGTGTACGACGGCGCGACGGCAGATGGCGCAGCCGATCGATGACCGCGAGAGCTTGCGATCAACCCGGCCGCTATTCGCTTTACGGCCTGACGGTCGCCTCGGCATTGCGCCTGCCGCACCTGCTGCCCGCCCCAACCGTCGGATCGCGCGCCGATGTCACGATCGACTTTGCCGACCTCTCGTCCGATGATTTCGGAGAAGGGTTGAGCTTTCGGAACTGGCAGGGGCGCGAGGGGAGGTTGCTGTTCCACGCGCACGCCATCGGCCGATTCGAGATCAGCGACGGCAACCGCATCCTGGTCGATCGCACCGCCACCGCGACCGATGCCGATCTCGTTTCGATCGTGCTGGGCACGTGCATGGCGGCCCTGTTGCAGCAACGCCGCATCCTGCCGATGCATTCGAGCGCTATCGTCACCGATCGCGGCGCGGTGTTGACGATCGGCCGATCGGGTGCGGGCAAGTCGACGCTGCTGGCCGGGTTGCTGCAGGCGGGCTGCACGATGATGGCCGACGACGTGACCGGGGTCGTCTTCGACGAAGGCGGCAAGCCAATTGCCCTGCCCGCCTTTCCGGCCATCCGCCTGTGGGGCGATTCGCTTCGAATGCTCGGCCACGATAGCGCTCCCCTGACGCGCGTTCGCGACGATATCGAAAAATTCTACCTGCCGGTCGAGCGGTTCCGCGACGAGCCGCTGCCGGTCCGCATGGTCATCCTGCTCGGCAGCAACAACGATTCCGCAACCGAAGTTCGTGCGATCCCGCTCGCGCAGCGCGTCGAGGCGCTCGCGCGCTATGTCCATCGCAAGAAATTCCTGCGCGGGCTCGGCCTCCAGCGATACGGCTTCGACGCGGTGACGCGGCTCGCACAGAGGATCGACATGGTGTCGATCAGCCGCCCGTCGCTCGACTCGAGTCCCGGAGAAATGGCCCGCCATGTCCTCGATCACCTCGCGGCCGCGGATGCAGGCGGGTCGAAGGCCGCGGCCGGCGCGGCAAGGTGAGTGCCGAGCCGCCCTCATCGCAGTCGATCGTCTGGCTCGCCTCCTATCCCAAGTCGGGCAATACCTGGTTGCGCGCGATGCTGACCCACCTGGTCGATCAACCGGAGCGATCACTCGACCTGTCGGACCTGGTCGGTGGCGCCGTCGCCGAAAATCGCCATGCGTTCGACGACATTTGCGGAATCGATTCGACCGAATTCAGCTATTCCGAGCTGTCACCCTATCGGTCGATATTTCATCATCACCTGGCTGCGGAAAACCGGCATCCGTTCTTCGTGAAGACGCACGACATGTTCGTCGCCGGCGAGGGTGCGACGCCGATGTTTCCCGCTGCGGCCAGTGCAGCCGTGATTTACCTCGTCCGCAATCCTCTCGATGTGGCGGTGTCGTTCGCCCATCACGCCGTCGCGACCGTTGACACGATCATCGAACGCATGGCCGACCCGCTGGCGATGCTCAATCAGTGGCCCGACCGGATCAGTCCCTTCCTGCCCGTCCGGCTGGGCAGCTGGAGCGATCACGTCGCGAGCTGGACAGGGCAGGACGATATCCCGCTGCTGCTGCTCCGCTATGAAGACCTGCTCGCCGACCCGGTGGGGTCGCTCGGTCGCGTTGTCGAGATTGCCGGACTCAAGGTCACCGCGGCGCACTGCGCCGCCGCGGTCGAGGCGACGCGCTTCGAACGCCTGCAAGCGATCGAACGGGCGACCGGGTTCATCGAGAAACCGGCCAACGCACCGCGCTTTTTTCGCGCTGGCAAGAGCGGGGGCTGGCGTGACGTCCTGTCGGCCAACCAGATCGAACGGATTGTCGCGGAGCACGGCGCGACGATGGAGCAATTCGGCTATCGGACCGATTTTGGTACAAACGCCAATCGCTAACTACTTGCCAATACACAGCAGAATGTCTGATAATTCGCGCGCAACCTTTAAGGGGGGAACGTTTTGGCAGACCTAGACATCGAACGCACCGTCATCGCGCGCGCGCCTTCCGTCCTGTTCAATGATTTCGACGATGGCCTGATGATGATGGACATAGACAGCGGCAATTATTTCGACATCGATTCGGTGGGCGCGAGCGTGTGGACCCTGCTCGACACGCCCAAGACAATCAACCAGATCTGCAACGAGCTTGCCGTCGAATACGATGTTGATATTGAGATATGTATTCAACAAACAACTGATTTCATAGCTGTTTTACATGATCAAAAGCTGGTTGATCTTAGCTGACGAGTCGATTCCTCGCTTGACCGAAGAACATATCAAAGGTTAAATGCCGGCCAACCAAATCCAGTAACCAACCAAGGAGGATAAGGATGAGCGACCAGAAGAACGCAACCCGACAGACGCCGGGCAAGCCGTGGTCGCCGCCGCATCTTCGGACAATGGTTCCCGTGCGCCGCACGCGTGGGGGATCTTTCGACCCCAACGATCAGGATGACAGTTTTTATACCGTTTCCTAGGCAGGTCGAAAGGTTGCCGGCAAGGCGGCGCCGGTCATGGCCACGCTTTTCAAAGACTGTATTGGCGTAAATTGCCGCAGAGATCGTAATGCATGACATCGGGGGCACCGTCTCGCGACGCCAGACATCGGCGGGCACCCATGCCAGTCTGCCCCTAGAGGCATTCGCAACATATCGCGAAGATCGATCGACGCTGGGTTCGTTGGGCAAGGCGAATTTCGCCGCGATCGACGCCACGAAATGGTCGTCCGATGCCGGAATTGCGAGCCGGGACCAGTTGCTGGTCGTCGCCGATGCCCGCATCGACGATCGCGATCGCCTGGTCAAAGAACTGGGCCTTGCGCCCCTGTCTTCGGGCGCTCCGACCGACAGCGAGCTGATCGCCGAAGCTTATATCAAATGGGGCGAAGACTGCCCCCTCCACCTCTTCGGCGATTATGCCTTTGCCGTCTATGATGCGGCGGCCGACGTGCTGTTCTGCGCGCGCGACCATATCGGCGCGCGGCCGTTTTTCTATGCTCTCGATGACCGATGCATGACCTTCGCGAGCGACTGCGCGGTACTGCTCGCCTCGCCCGGCATCTCCAACGAACTCGACGAGGATTATGTCGCCACCGCGCTGCTGCATCGCAGGTTCGAACTGCGCGACGGGAGCTTTTACAAGGCGATCCGGCGTCTCGACGCTGGCCACTGCCTGACCGTTCGCGCCGGCGGACACGTGCTGCGGCGATATTGGCGGCCCGAGCTGGTGCCGCCGATCGATTTGCCCGACGACGAGGCCTATGTTGCCACCGGGCGCGCGATCCTGGACCGGGCGATTGCCGATCGGCTGGTTCATATCGAGCGACCGGCAGTCCATTTGAGCGGCGGCATCGATTCCTCACTCGTCGCGGCGCTCGCGGTCCCGATGCTGCGTGCGGCGGCGAAGCCCGAGCCGAAAGGGTATAGCTGGCACGAGGTTCGATCCGACGCCAACCCCGACGAGGAGCCTGGGCTGACCGAAGCGATCCGTGCCGCGCTCGATCTTACGGTCGAGGCGCCCGAGCTCAGCCCCGAAGAGATGGCAGACCTGTTCGCGCAAGACTGGACCTGCGGTCCGGATATTCGCAACCTTCTTCATGAGGCAGCAATCCAGCGCGATGCCGAAGCCGATGGCGTCGACGTGATCCTGTCGGGCTGGGGTGGCGATGAAGGCATCTCATTCAACGGCCGCGGCCTGCTGCCCGAACTGTTATGGCGGGGACGCTGGCGACGCCTTTTTTTCGAGGCCCCCCAGCCCGGCCTTCGCGAAAGGCTCCGGGTCTTTTATGCGGCGGCGCGAAAACTTGTCTTTGCCGTGCGCCCCGACCCGCCCGCCCGGTGGCGCTCGATACAGGGGAAAAGCCTCGTTGCCCCTAGCCTGGTGCGGCGGGCGAAGCTGCAGCCCATCCCCCGACTGCGCGAAACCAGCGTGCGCCGCACGCAACTTGGCCTGCTTTCGGCCAGTTCGATTACCGCTCGACTCGAGGACTGGGCATTGAGCGGCCGCCGGCATGGCATCGAATATCGCTATCCGCTGCTCGATCGCCGCATCCTCGAATTCACCTATGGCCTGCCAGCGCACCTGTTCCGCCAGAAGGGAACGCGGCGCTGGCTGGTGCGGGAGATCGCAAGGGGCCTGGTTCCGGATGCGATTCGCCTCAACGATAGCAAGCTCGAACCGCTCCGGTGTGCCTGGCTCGAACAGGCTGTGACCGACGCGATGCTCATCGTCGCCGACCGGCTCGATGCGCGCGCGAGCGAGCCGAGTCGGGCGCGCTATCTCGACATGCCCCGGCTGCATGCGCGGCTCGCCGCAATCCGCGCCGGCACGATGACCGGGCGCCAGAATCCGTTGCGCCTGGCGCTCCAGTTCCTCGACTTCGCATGATCCTGTCGTTCAGCCGCAACTTCGCCTTCGTCGCTATTCCCAAGACTGCAGGCCACGCGATCCGCAATGCGATCCGGCCGCTGCTGGCGCCCAACGACTGGGAACAGTGCACGCTCTACGAAACGCGGCTGTTCCCTGTCTCCGCGCTCGCCGCGATCGGCCACGGCCATCTCGGATGGGACGACGTTGCCCCGTTCCTGTTACCCGGCCAGTGGGACGCGATGTTCAGCTTCGCCGTCGTGCGCAATCCCTACGACCGCTTCGTGTCCTATGCGCATTTCCATTTTCGCGAGACGACGGCCATGCGCGACGACCCGCTAGGAACGATGAAGGCCGTGCTCGGCGATCGCGTCCGCAGCCGCCATATCCTGCTCCGGCCGCAGCATCGCTTCGTCTGCGACGAGGCCGGCGCGCTGCGCGTCACGCGCCTGTTGCGCCATGAGACGCTCGACGACGATTTTGCTGCGACAGCCCCACGCCTCGGCGCGAACCCCGGTTCGCTGTGCCGGGTCAACGCGGTGCCGCGCATCGCTGGCGTCGAACTCGACAGCGAATTGCGCGAGATGATAAACGAACGCTATGCGCGCGATTTCGCGCTGTTCGATTATCCGGTCGAGGGCCGCTGAGCCGATGCCAGAACGCTGCGCGAATCCGTCGATCGCCCTTGCCACCGTCACCTCGCCCTCGTTTCTCGTCGGGACGCAGGTGATGATCCACTCGTTCCTCGCGCACAATCGCTGGTTCGACGGCGATATCATCGTCTTCTGCGCCGATCCCGACGATGGTGTCGCCGCCACGCTCGAGACGCAATTCGCGCGCGTGTCGTGCCGCCGCGTTTCGACCGAACTCGGGGACGCAATCGATCGCCTCGTGGCCGCGCGTCCGGAGCTTGCCACCCGGCGGGATCGTTTCCTGTCGCTCGAAAGCTTCGCGCTGACCGGTTACGACAAGGTCCTGTTCTGCGACAGCGACCTGCTGTTCCAGAAGGATGTCGCCGGACTGCTCGCGGGCGAAACCCGGCTCGTCGCCTGTCCCGACGGCGCGATGCTGCGCGGCAATCGACGCGACCGCACGACGCTCAAGGAAATCGCTGCGGACGACGCCGATCGGGCGGCGACCAGCTTCAATGCCGGGCTGATGCTGATCGACGCCGCGCTGCGCGGTCCGGCGATCGCCGAAGCGTTGCGCGCGCGGCTCGATCCTTCGGCGTGGCAAGCGGTCGCCTCGGACCATACCGACCAGGCCGTTCTCAACCTCCAATTCCACCACTGCGTCTCGCTCGTCAGCACCGCCTACAACCTGATGATCGGCCATCGGATCGATTCGCATGCCAGCGAGCCGGTCCGACTCGGCGAGGCCAAGGTGCTGCATTTCAACGGACCGGCAAAGCCCTGGCGAATGGACTGCCACCTTGCCGGCGCACGACGAGACGCGGGGGTGATCAAGGCATTGCGGCACTGGTACGACGCCTATCTCGCTATGCTGACCGCGCACCATTTCGATCACGGGCGGGGCGAGTGACCGGCCGCGACGCATGCGACGACAGCGCGCCTGCCCTCGGCGTTGCGGCGAACCTGTTCATCCTTGCACCCAACAACAGCGGTTCGACCTTCCTCGCCCGGGCGCTCGGGCGGTCGAGCGGGGCGTTGTCGCTGCCGCGCGAGGGGCAGCATGTCGCGGGCTTCCACGGACCCAGCACGCGGGGCACGGGCACGCGACTGCTCTGGGCGGCGGACCCCGGCGCAATTGCCATGTTCCGCGACCCGGCCGCGTTCGATTGGACCCGCACGCAGCGCGCCTGGCGCTTCCATGCCGAAGCCGCCAGCCCGACCGCCTCGATCCTCGTCGTCGCGAGCCCGCCCTTCGTCCTTTATGCCGACCAGTTGCGCGCGCACTTCCCAGATGCGAAATTCCTCATCATGGTGCGCAATCCCTATGCCGTCGTCGAAGGCATCTGCCGCCGCAGCGACCCAGGACCGATCGCGCGCAATGAAGACCGCCGCGTAATCGCGGCACGCCATGTCGCCACCGCAATGCGTTTCCAGCGCGACAACATCGCCGCCCTGGCCGATCGGTCGGCCTTCTTCACCTATGAGGCGATGTGCGATACGCCCGGTGCGGTCGAACACGCGATCGCCAAGCTCGTTCCCGCGCTTGGCGACGTCACGCTCGACCAGAGGATCCCGGTGAAGTCGCTTTACGATGAACCGCTGCGCAACATGAACGCCGACCAGATCGCCCGCCTGTCGCGTGACGATGTCGCCGCGATCAACAGCGTGTTTGCGAGCCATCACGAGCTGCTTGAAGGCTTCGGCTATCGGCTGATCGAAGGATGAATTCGCCTGGCTGCGCGCTGCCGCCGTTGTGGGTGTTCCTGCATGTCTCGAAGTGCGGGGGAACGACGCTGCAGGCGCATCTCGAAAATCACTTCGTCATGGACGAGAGCTTCATCACATTTTCCAACTGGGGCCGCCAATATCGCAAGCGCCTGGGTCGCCCCGAATTTGCCGATCGACCTGATGAAGAGCGGATCAAGGCGAAGGTCCTGAGCGGTCATCAGGCTTATTACGGGATCGATGCACTGGTCCCCGAACCGCGCGACGTGCGGTATTTCACCGTCGTGCGCGATCCGGCCGAACGATGCGTCTCAATGTACAATTTCCGGCGCAGTCGCGGCAAGGCGGTGGGCAGCTTCCACGAATGGTACGAAAGCTATTACGACGTCGAGCACCGCAATTTCATCGTCGAGCATTTTGCCCGATGCCTTGTCGGGGACGACCTCCCCGATCCTCCCGAAAGAAGGCTCGCCCTCGCCAAGATGCTGCTCGATCGCTGCTGGTTCGTGACGACGACCGAAGCGTGGGACGCGGGCCTGGCGCTGGTCAGCGACGCCATGGGCATCGCGCGCGACTGGCGCCATCATCGCCGCGCCGACAAGGCGATTGCGTTGCCATCATCGCACCCCAACCGCGCCGAACACCTGCAGCGCCACTACACCCTAGATGAGGCAACGCGCGCGCGGATCTATGCCGATTCGCCGCTCGACCTGGATCTCTATCGCTGGGTCCAAGCCAATCGCTGGCCACGCGACGTGTAGTCAGCTCTGGCTGCGCCGGACGACGAGTTCGCCGTTAGCCGGGATGGGCCCGTCGATTTTCGTCCGTGCGCCATCGCGCCAGACGATCTCGATCCGTCGCACCGATTGCGCCTTGCCGAGACCGAAATGCACCTGCGGCGCATCGGCCGAAGCGAAGCCGCCGCTCTGGCGGATTTCGCGCATCTGGCGCGTGCCGTCGGCGTTGGTGACGACGACCTTCGCGCCGACCCCGACCGAATTGCCGATCGCATCGACGAGCCGTATCCATAATGCATTGCCTGCGGGGCGGTCGTTGCGGTGGACGATCGGCTGCGTCGTCGCCGACGCACGGATGATATCGACGTCGCCGTCGCGATCGTAATCGAGCAGCAGGTAGGTCGATGTCGGCACCGTATCGGACAGCCCCGCGCGGTCGGTAGCGTTGCCGAACCCGCGGCCACGATGATTGCGGTAGAAGGTATTGGGCATATAGCTGCGGTGCACCAGGAAGCCCGTCGCGACGAACAGGTCCTGCCAGCCGTCCTGGTCGAGATCGACGAACTTGGCATTCCAAGCCCAGCCCGGCTGGTCAACATGGAGCGCCTTGGCACGATCTTCATAGCTGCCATCGGCGCGGTGCTGGAGAAAGACGTTGCGGCCGCGCACGCCACCCACATAACCGCGCTCTATCAACTTGTCAGCGCCGTCCTTGATACGCGGCCCGTTGGCCGATCGACACATCTTGCGCCAGTCGCTCCATCGCGCGGGTATCGCGTCGCAGGCCGACGTATCGGCTCGATATCCCGACGCCAGGATCGTGCTGCGCAGCGCGCAGGCCGTGCGATATTGCGCTTCGTCAGTTGCGTTGCAGTCGGCATAGCGCCCGTTCGCCCCGCGATAGGCAGCGACCCGGTTCCGCAGGTCGAGGAAGCAGCGACTGCGGTCGGCGGGCGCGGTCGCCGCGTCGCCGCAATAGGTTTCGCCGATCTTCCATTGCTCCTTCTTGCGCTTGAAGGCGATCTGCGCGGCATAGAGATCGGGCGCAAGATCGTTGTCGAGATCGCCGGCATCGAGGCTCATGGTCGTCCAGGTCAGCCAGGGTATCAGCCCGTCTTCCCCTTTGGTGAGAACGAAGCGGCGGTCGCCGCGGTTGAGATAGACCTTGTCCGATGTCGAAACATCGTCGCCGATCAGGATGTCGGGGCGGCCGTCATCATCGATGTCGGTGATCAGCGAGGTGAGCGATTCGCCCGGCAGGCCGTCGAGCAATTGCGGCGTGAATCGTCCCCCCTCATTCCACAGGATGCGGTCACGCGACGACAGCAGGAAAGGCGCGTGATTGTTGCCTGTCGTACCGATCGTCCAGTTGGCGGCAAGGATATCGACATCTCCGTCGCCATCGAGGTCGGCAAAGCCGGGCGCGCCGATCATCGCGGCGTCGCCGTTGGGCAGGCGGACGAAGTCGGCGACGTCGAAGCCGCCGTCATGGTTCCAGAAAACATAGGCGCCGTGAAGGTAGCTCGAAGCAAACAGGTCTGGGCGGTCGTCGCCGTTGAAATCGACGAATGCGAGCGCGTTGACGAAATGTCCTTCGAGCGGCCCCAGATCGACCGCCTGCCGGACAAAGCGACCACCGCTATTGGCGAACAGCGAGAGACCGCCATGCGAGGCATCGCGCGCGATCGCGACATCGGTCCAGCCATCGCCCTGGATATCGCCCGCCGCTATGCCCGAGTACATCGTATAGGGTTCGACCATCTCGACGCCCGACAAGAAGGGTGGAACATCGAGACCGATGCCCGGCCCGAGCAGGCGCGTAAAGGCTGCGCCGGAGGACGCGGCGGCGGTCCCCGTGCCAGATGCCGCCGCGGGGGCGATCGCCAGCCCGATACGACCAGCACCGTTGTGCGCGACCGGTCGGTCGAATGGCGAATAGCCGACCGCCCCGGCTGAAAGTTGCCGGGCCATGCTCGCGCGGCTGCTGACCTCGGCGCGATCGACCGGCGCATTGGCAAAGTCGTTGGCGTCGCGCAGCATCGCGATCGTCGTCGCATGCGAAGCCGTGCGGATGCTGCCGTCAATCAGTTGCGCGGCGACGCCGCCAAGCGCCGCGATGATCGCGAGGATCGCCATCATCGTCGCTGCCACGCGCACCGATATTGCCCGCGCGATAATGAAAAAGGAGTAGATACTGAACGACCCGAGGCCGAGCAGCATCGGCACGACGAACTTGGCCGGCCAGCCCGAATTGAGCAGGACGACGGCCATGATGACGTCGAAGGCGATCGGCACTGGCAGGAAGATTGCGACCGCCGCAACGACGCCGACCAGGAACAACGCCTTGGGCAGCGAGCCCGCCAACTGGACATGGTAGAGCAGTTCGCTGAACGGGAAGATCGATACCAGGACCGCCCCCAATATGCCGGCGATGAGCATCAGCGGCACGGTTACCGCCGCGATGAAGGCAAGGTTACGCAAATAGGTCCGCGCCAGCCAGCCGAGCGCGGCGATCCATCCCAGACCGGGCGTCCACAGTTCGGGTTCGGGACGAAGACGTTCGAGCGTCCGGATGATCCAGCTTCGTGGCTGATCGTGTTCGAGCTTCGCGACGGCGCCCGCGCTCGTCGCCGCAGCTTCGCGAACGAAGACATAGCGCGTCAGAAGCGGGATGCCGACCAGGATGAAGGCGAGCATGGCGACCAGCTTGATGGCGGCCATATAGGTCGGCAGCAGCGCGAACGACATGCTGACGACGATGACATTGAGCGTCGGCGAAGCGACCAGCGCCGCAAGCGTCGTTTCGAGCCGCATCCCCGCACCGTGCAGTCCGCGCGCGATCGGCGCAGCGCAATTGACGCACACCCCGAGCGGCGCGCCGATCACCGCGCCCAGCGCGGCGTTGGCGAACGGGTGCTGGAACTGGCGCCGTTCGATCAGGCCGAGCAGCGTCAGCGCGCAGGCCGCGAACAACACGCCAAAGGTCATGCCGCGCCAATTCGTATAGGTCCAGTTGATCGCGTTGGCGGTAATATCCCACCACAGGCTGCTGTTGGGCAGGACCTCGACCAACGTATCGAACGAGATTCCTGTCAGCGGAGAATCTCCGCCCATCGAGGCCTTGAGGTCGAGCGAGGGATAGCGCGATTGCGTCCAGAAATAGAACGCGATGACCAACGTCAGCGCAGCGATCAGGATAAAGCGCCGGTCGCGTAGCACACCCCTACTGACCGCTGTCACACTGTCCATTGCCGTACCCCCCGGTTGCGCGACGCAACCCTAAACTCGACAAAATCTGAAATCAAACGCTACCGACCGCCACTCCGTCCTGTGCTATCGTGATACGATAGTCGGCCATCGCGCTGAGCGTGGCCGAATGGCTGATGCAGATGATGCACCTTGTCTTGGCCAAGATCCGCAAGCGTTCGAATATCTCGGATTCGAGCGCGGCATCGACCGCCGATGTCGCCTCGTCGATGATCAGTATCGCCGAAGGTCGCAACAGCGTCCGGGCAAGACACAGCCGCTGCCGCTCGCCACCCGACAACCGGCTGCCGCCGTCGCGGATCGGATGGTCGAGCCCTTCGGGCAGGTCGGCGACGAGATCCCGTGCGCCCGCCGTCGCCAGCGCATCCCACAAAGCCGCATCGCTCGGCGCGAGATTGGGCCAGCAGAGATTTTGGCGCACGCTGCCGTCGAACAGGAACGGCTCCTGCGGGGCAAAGGCGATCCGCGCCTGCCACGCCGGGCGCTGAGATGCGGTGAGCGCCAAGGGCCCCGCCGCGACCGTTCCCGCACTCGGCAGGTAAAGACCGGCGAGGAGCTCTGCCAATGTCGACTTGCCCGCCCCCGACGGACCGCCGACATGGACCAGGCCGGTCGCCGGGATGTCGATATGCGCGGCCGACAGCAGTGTCTTTTCGGCGCCTTCCTCGCGCGTCGTCACCGTCACGTCGCGCAGGGAAATCGGGTAAGGCGTCGCATCGGACCGAACGTGCGGCTGGTCGACCCCACGGCCAATCGGGCGCTGCCGCTCCATGTCGCGGCGCAACCGTTCGGCCAGCGCATAAGCGGGCAAGGCGAAGGCAACCGACTGGAGACCCGACAGCGCGGTCGAAAGCGTCGGAACCAGCCGGATGACGACCGCGCCCATGACGAGCAGCTCGGCGCCCTTGAGCCCGACCAGCCCGTAGCCGATCATCAGCAACGCGACCGCGGCGGCCGCGCCGAGCAGTTCGATCGCGCGACGCATGCGCCCCTGCTGCGTCGCAAAGTCGATCGAGATCGCACGCGTATCGGCAATCGCGGCATCGAACCCGCCGATGAAAACCGTCTCTGCGCCATAGACCTTGGCCGCCTTCAGCCCTTCGAGGAAACGCGTGGTCCGGTTCATGACCTTGCGGTTGCGCAGGCTCAACGTCTCACCCAGCCGTCCGCTGCGACGGCTCCAGATCAGCGCGGTGGCGGTCGCCAGCGCGATGACGCCGAGCAGGATCAGGCCGATCGCGGGACTGACCACGAATCCCGAGACGACATAGGCGGCGACCAGCGTCGCGGTGACGAGCAGCCGTGTAAGGAACTGGATCGCGACCGATATCCGGGCGATATTCGTCGTCATGTTGTTGAGCAGGTCGGCGCGTTGCATGCGCCGGATGACGGGCCAGTCGGCATAGGCAATCGTCGCGAACAGCCGGCTGCGCAGGTAATCGACATAGCCTTGCGTCAGCAGCGCCATGCGCCGGTCGCGGTGGATCAGGACGACCGATCGGACGAGCATCACCACGAGGAAGACGGCGCACAACAGCGCCATCTTCTCGATCACCTGATCGAATCCCCATGCGTTCAGCTGCACGTCGATCTTGGCGGAAAGCGACCCCGGCCTGGTTTCGCTGGCAAACACGAGCTGTGAAATCGGCAGCAGCGTGACGAGCCCGATGCCCTCGAGCACGCTCGCCATCGCGACGACCAGAATCGCAACGGGCAACCGCCGCCCGGCATAAAGATGAATCGACGCGACCAGCTCTCGCCAGCCTCCCGCAGATTCGACCGGTGCTTGCACGAGGCCCTAGCGATCCGGCCGGCGGTTGGTGAAGGCGGAATAGCTTTCAAGCTCTTCCTGGCCGGTCAGGCAGACGTCGCCGATCATCAACCAGGCATGCACGTCGAGCGGCTGGGCATCTCGGCCCGGGCGCGCACCGAAATGGATCCGGGTCGCGATGTTGCGGCGCAGAAGCATCCAGCGCGCGGCCATCGCCTGCGGCAGGCAGACCGCTTCGAAGGGCATGCGCGAGGCCGTCCGGCGGACGTGGCGGCCGATCGACCTCGCCCGGGCCACCGTCGCGATATCGGTTGCCGGTGGCGCTTCGTCGCTTTGGGGTGGGGCGATTGGGCCGATCGTTCGCCGCCAGAAGCGAAACGGCACGAACCCGACGAGCAGCCGCGCGACCGCGAGCGCCGATACCGCCTCGACCCATGCTCCGCTGCGTCGCACGGCCTTGTTGATTGCGCCCACTCGCATGGCGATCACTATGGACGAGCCGGTGCGATTGGCAAGATACGCCCCTTGCGCCCGCGCTGGCGAAATCGCGCCTGGATCATCGCACCAGTCGTTCGAATTGCGTCAGGCTCGCCATCGCCACGCGCCGCGCGAGGATCGACGCGCGAGGGATCGCACCCGCGAAGACGTGCCACGACGCAGTCGGAAAGCTGTCCTTGCGCAATGGCTGCGACGGTGCGGCGGGATCGCTGCCAGACAGCGAGGCGCGATAGGCGACGAGCAGCCTTTGCGCCGCGGCATGCGAACCCTGGTCTTCGGCCCACTCTTTCCAGGCGCCGTGCAGGCTGCCGGAAAAGACCTCTTCGACCAGCCGCAGGCTGGCAAGAATCGCCGGGACGCAATCATAGCGTCCGGCAAGGTCGCGCAGCGCGGCAACCCGGTCATCGGCGACCGTGCGGATTAGCGCGCTCAGGTCGGCGAGCCATTTGAGCCGCGGCCAATAGCCCATCGCGCCATGGAGGATCAGGTAGAGGATATAATGGTCGTTCGCGATGGTCGCGACGGCTTCGCCGCGCGTCGCCATGATGAAGTCCGGCGTCAGCGTGCGCGGTTCGATCGGGAACAGCCTTTGGTGCAATTCGATCGTCCGCCCCGTCCCCGGCTCGTCAAACCCGGTATCCTTGAGGACGCGCATCCGCCAGGCCGGCCAGCGCGATCTCATCGCACCGATATCGAAACAGTGGAGATAGCCCGCCGCGCGCATCACGTCGCACGCCGCGCGCGCATCTCCAGGAGCGATCAGGATATCGATGTCCTTCGCATGGCGCGCCGCACTATCGCCGTAGAGCTGCACGCCGAGCTGCGCTCCCTTGATCGCCACCGAGGCGATGCCATGCGCCTCGAGCAACGCGGTCGCATCGTTGAGCGCCGCGCGCTGCGTCAGCGTGCGTTTCGCATTGTTGCGATAGAGGCGCGTCAGCGCGCGCGCTGCGTCCTCGTCGACCCGCTCGGGATCGGCGCGCCTGGCGGCGATGTGGAGCAGCGGACCGACGCGATGGCGGCTGCGCGCGAATTCGACCATCGCCGCATCGATCTGCGGTGGCTCGCCGCGCGGATCGAGTCCGAGCACCGGCCGCAACAGGTCGGCAAGCGCATTGGCCATCGGATCGCAGGATAATGCCACGCTGATCGCATCCCCCATTGTATCGACCTGCCCCCATTCCGATTGCGTTGTCGTAGCGCCTCGCCGGCCCGACGCCAACGCCGATCGCCCGCGATCAGCAATGGACTTCGCCCCGCCAGCGGTTAGGCTGGCTGCATGCGTATCGCCCTTTTGCAAATGACCAGCGGCATCGATCCGGCCGCCAACACCGCGGCGATCGTCGATGCGATCGGCGCGGCGAAACGCGGCGGCGCCGACATGCTGTTCGCGCCCGAGATGGCGGTGCTGCTCGATAGCGACCGGGCGCGGTCGGCATCGGGAATCGTTGCGGAGAGCGATTCGGATGCCCTGGCGGCGATTTGCGATGCCGCACGCGATAACGGCATCTGGGTCCATCCGGGGTCGCTGCCGTTGCTGTCCGAAAGGAATGACGGGCGGCGGGTCAATCGCAGCCTTGTCATTGATGATACGGGTAAAATCCGCGCGCGCTATGACAAGATCCACCGGTTCGACGTGACGCTGACGAGCGGCGAGAGCTGGCGCGAATCGAACGTCTATGACGGCGGCACCCGCGCGGTGGCGGTCGATACGCCGTGGGGTCGGCTGGGCCTCGCAATCTGTTACGACCTGCGCTTCCCCGCATTGTTCGATGCGCTGGGCAATGCCAGGTGCGACATGATCGCGCTACCGAGCGCATTTACCGTGCCGACCGGGCGCGAGCACTGGCACGTCCTCATCCGTGCGCGCGCAATCGAGAGCGCATGCTTCATGATCGCGCCCGCGCAGACGGGCGAACATGAAGACGGGCGGCGCACCTATGGCCATTCGCTCGTCGTCGACCCGTGGGGCCGCGTCGTGCTCGACATGGGCGAGGAGGCGGGGCTCGGGTTCGCCGACATCGATATGAACGCGGTCGCAAATGCCCGCGCGCAGATCCCCGTGCTCGACCATCGCCGCACGATCGGCGAGGTCGAGATTTATTGAGTCTTTTCTGGCTTCCGCCAGACCCGGCACCGGCCCGCTCCCCCTCCCGGCCACCCATGACAGTGTAACCTATTGGGAGGTCGGGAGGGGGAGCGGGCCGGCGCCGCGCGCAGGGCTGAACTTGTTTCAGCCCGACTCAACGCATCACAGCGTCACCACCAGCTTGCCGACCGCCGCGCGCGAGGCGAGCTTGGCGATCGCATCGCCGCCCTGTTCGAGCGCATAGGTTTCGGTGACGCGCGGCGAAATCTTGCCGTCGGCCCACAGGTCGAACAGGCGTCGCGATGTGCGCCGCGTTGGCCTTTGGATCGCGCGCGGCGAAGGCGCCCCAGAACACGCCGCAGATATCGCAGCCCTTGAGCAGTGCGAGGTTGAGCGGCGGCGCGGGGATGCCGGCGGGGAAGCCGACGACGAGATAGCGCCCCTGCCACGCCATCGATCGCAGCGCGGGCTCGCAATAATCGCCGCCGACGATGTCGAAGACGATATCGGCACCATTGGGGCCGAGCGCGTCCTTGAATGCGCCCGCCAGTGCCTTCGACGCATCCTTGTCGAACGGCGCGCGCGGATAAACAACGACGCCGTCGGCTCCGGCTTCGCGCGCCATCGCGCCCTTGGCCTCGCTCGACACGCCCGCGACGACGCGGCCGCCGAACGCCTTGGCCAGTTCGATCGCGGCGATACCGACGCCGCCGGCGGCACCGAGGATCAGCACGGTCTCACCATCGCTCATCCGCCCGCGGTCGAGCAGCGCGTGGATCGCAGTGCCGTAGGTCATCAGCAGCGCCGCGCCCTGTTCGAACGAGAACTGAGCGGGCAGCGCATAGGCCGAGGTTGATCGCGACCGCGACGGTTTCGACAAGGCCGCCAAAGCCGGTCGCGGCGATGACGCGGTCACCGACGGCAAAGCCGCTGACGCCTTCGCCCAGCGCGCTGACGACGCCCGCGATTTCGCTGCCCGGCGCAAAGGGGCGCGGTGGCTTCAACTGGTATTTGTCCTCGATGATCAGCACGTCGGGAAAGTTGATCGCGCACGCCTTCACGTCGATCAACAGCTGGCCGGGTCCGGCAACGGGCGGATCAATGTCCCTGAGGACAAGCGTCTCTGGCCCGCCGGGCGCTTCGCTGAGCAGCGCCCTCACTTGGCCGACGCCTTGGCGGCGGGGACAAGGCCGATATCGGCGGGGTCGTGCTGGATGACGACGGTCGCGCCGGCTTCTTCGGCAATGCCCTTGAAGCGTTTGAGCGATTCGACGCTGGCGGCCTTGTCGGTGTTCCAGGTGGGGACGTCGTCGGCGTCGTAATTGGCGTGGAAGTGCGCGACGTCGCCGGTGAGGAGATAGGTCTTGCCGGGCGTGACGACCTTCAGTCCCGTGTGGCCCGGCGTATGGCCGGGCAAATCGAGCATGACGACACTGCCGTCGCCGAACACATCGAGATCGCGTTCGAGACCGGCATCGACGATGCCGCCTCCGTTGGCCAGCGCGCATACGGCGCGGGTTGAGCCTCCGCCCGTTTGGGCCGAGCGGACGGCGTCCCAGTCGCTCGCGCCGATGAGGAGCTTCGCCGAGGGAAAATCGGCGAACTGGCCGGTGTGGTCGAAGTGATAATGGCTGACCCGACGATATCGATGTCGTCGGGCGTGATGCCGAGTTCGGCGAGCTGCTCGGCAAGCGCTGGTCGAGCCGAATCGGTGAAAGGGCCGTCGGTCGTTGTCCTTGCCCTTCGAGTTCGCCCGGCAGGCCGGTATCCCAAAGCATCAGATGCTCGCCGTGGCGGATCAGGTAGCAGCTGTCGGTCAGCGTCTTGTGGACGCCCTTGTAACTGCCCGCGACCGAGAAGACCGACAGGTCGGACACCTCGATCGTGCCGCAATCGAGCCGCGAGAGCGCGACCGTCGCGGGCTTGGCAGCGGTTTCGTTGGCGGCTTCGTTGGCGGGCGTATCGGCAGTGCCGCTCGGCGAGCAGGCGGCGAGCGCGGCGCAGCCGGCAAGGGTCAGGGCAGGTCGGAACATCTGGCGTCCTTTCAGGTCAATTCATGCCCGAGGCTAGCAGGCGTTTCGGCACAGCGAAACTTCCATTCTGCGGGTCCGCGCGCCTATCTTGATAGCATGTCCCCGCTCGCCGCCCTGTCGATCGTTCTTGCCACCGTGCTCGTCATGGAAGGCGTCGCCTGGGCGAGCCACAAATACATCATGCACGGCTTTGGCTGGGGCTGGCACCGCGACCATCACGAGCCGCACGACAAGGTGTTCGAGAAGAACGATCTCTACGGCATCGTCGGTGCGGCGATCTCGATATCCTTGTTCGCCTATGGCCGCTGGGGCAATGGCGGCGCAGGCTGGGAGCCGGCGACGTGGATGGGGGTCGGCGTGCTCGTCTACGGCATCATCTACACCGCGATTCACGACGGGCTGATCCATCAGCGCTGGTTCCGCTACGTGCCCAAGCGCGGCTATGCCAAGCGCATCGTCCAGGCGCACAGGCTGCACCACGCGACGCTGAGCAAGGAAGGCGGGGTGAGTTTCGGCTTCGTGGTTGCAAGGCGCCCCGAGGCGCTCAAGGCCGACTTGAAGCGCCAGCGCGAGGCGGGGCTGGTGACGCTGAGGGATGCCGAGGTTTAGCCCCCCGTTTTCGCGCAGTCCATATTCGTCATTGCGACCCCGGACTTGATCCGGGGGAAGCAAGCTCCGCGAAACTACCACACTATCCGTTATGGCCAGCGTCGCGTGCTCGGCCATCTCACCCTCCCGATCGATTGCCGCGCGGCTGCGCCGCTCGCAATGACCGAATTGCGCGTGGACGCTATGCCTTTCCTCGCAACGCGGTGATCGTCGTGCCGAAGCTGATCCGGTCGGGGTCGGTCTTGAGGTGGAGCAGGCGGACGCCTTTCTCTGCCTGCGCGCGCTTGAGCGCGGGGGCGAAGTCGGCGGTCGCGTCGACGGTTTCCGCCCAGCAGCCGAAGCTCTTCGCAAAGGCGGCGAAATCGGGATTGGCGAGACTGGTCGCCGAAACGCGGCCGGGATATTCGCGCTCCTGGTGCATCCGGATCGTGCCGTAGATGCCGTTGTCGACGACGATGACGAGCATGTCGCAATCGTGCGCGACCGCGGTCGCCAGCTCCTGCGCATTCATCAGGAAACAGCCGTCGCCGGCGAGCGCGACGACCTGACGGTCACGATGGCGTAGCGAAGCGGCGATCGCGGCAGGCAGGCCGTAGCCCATCGAACCCGCGGTCGGGGCGAGCTGCGTGCCGTAGCCGGAGTAATGCCAATAGCGGTGCCACCAGCCCGAATAATTGCCCGCGCCGTTGCAGATGATGCTGTCGGCGGGGAGCGTGTCGCGCATTGCCTTCACCACCATGCCGAGATCGAGCGGCGTGTCGGTCGGTGCGGGCGTCGACCAGGCGAGGAAATCGTCGTGCGCCTTTTTACCGCAGTCGAAATCGATCAGTTCGTCCGGCCAGAGCGCGGCGGTCTCGGCGAATTCGCGCATGTCGGCGCAGATCGCGAGGTCGGTGCGATAGACGCGGCCAAGCTCGTTGGGATCGGGGTGGACGTGGACCAGCAACTGGTCGGGATGGTCGGGGGTGATGACGCCATAGCCGTCGGTCGTCGCCTCGCCGAGCCGCGCGCCGACGACGAGGAGGAGGTCGGCGGTCCTGACGCGATCGACGAGCTTCGGATTGGGTCCGTAGCCGAGATTGCCCGCATAGACCGCGCTGTCGTTGGGGATCGCGTCCTGGCGGCGGAAGGCGGCGGCGACGGGAATGCCGATCCGTGTCGCAAATTCGCGGAAATAATGCGTCGCGCCCGCGTCCCAGCCTGCGCCGCCGATGATTGCCACCGGGTCGGTCGCATCCTCGAGCAGCTTCATCAGCGCGTCCATCGCCTCTGGCGCGGGCGATTGCTGCGGCGGCGCGACGCGCGGACGATCGATCGCCTCGGCGGTTTCGACGAGCATGTCCTCGGGTAGCGCAAGCACGACCGGGCCGGGCCGCCCCGACATCGCGACGCTATAGGCGCGCGCGACATATTCGGGGATGCGCGCGGGATCGTCGATCCGCGCCGCCCATTTGGCGAGCGGGGTGAACATCGCGGCGAAATCGACTTCCTGGAATCCCTCGCGGTCGCGCATGCCGCGATCGACGTCGCCGATGAACAGGATCATCGGTTGCGAATCCTGCATCGCGACATGGACGCCGATGCTGGCGTTGGTCGCGCCGGGTCCGCGCGTGACGAAGGCAATCCCCGGCCGGCCGGTCAGCGCGCCATCGGCGCAGGCGGAATAGGCGACGCCGCCCTCCTGCCGACAGACGACGGTCTGGATGGCAGGCGTGTCGTGGAGCGCATCGAGCACCGCGAGGAAGCTTTCGCCCGGCACGGTGAAGATGCGGTCGCAGCCCTGTTCGACGAGCTGGTCGACGAGAATGCGGCCGCCGGTGCGCGATTGGGTCTGGGTCATTCGAATCTACTTCCGTCATTGCGAGCGTAGCGAAGCAATCCAGGACGGATCGCGTTACGCACTGGCTTGCCGCGTCGCTTCGCTCCTCGCAATGACGATGTTGTCGTCATCGCCTACGCCTGGTGCACCGTCTTACTGACCATGAACGCCTTCAGCCCCTCGGCGCCGTCCTCGAGGCCGTGGCCCGAATCCTTGATGCCGCCGAACGGCGCGTCGATCGCCGAGACGCTGCCGTGGTTGACCGCGACCATGCCCGCCTCGATCAGGTCGGCGACGCGGTTCGCCTGGCGACCGTTTTCGGTGAAGACGTAGCTCGCCAGGCCGAAGGGCAGGCGGTTGGCCTGTTCGATCGCCTGATCGGGCGTGTCGAACGGGCAGAACAGGGCGACCGGGCCGAACGGTTCGTCGTTCATGATGTCGGCCTCGATCGGCACGTCGGCGAGCACGGTCGGCTGGAAGAACATGCCCGGCCCGTCGATCGCCTCACCGCCCGAGACGACGCGCGCGCCTTTCGCTTTGGCATCGTCGACCATCTTGCCAACGGCTTCGGGGCGGCGCGGATTGGCGAGCGGGCCCATCGTCGTCGCATCGTCGAGCCCGTTGCCGACCTTCATCGTCGCGACGCGCTCACCGAACGCCTTCACGAAGGCGTCATAGACGCCCGACTGGACGTAGAAGCGCGTCGGCGAGACGCAGACCTGGCCCGAATTGCGGAACGCATTGGGCGCGATGAGGTCGAGCGTGCGGTCGATATCGGCATCGTCGAACACGAGCACGGGGGCGTGGCCGCCGAGTTCCATCGTCGTGCGGATGGCATGGTCGGCGGCGAGCTTCATCAGGTGCTTGCCGACCGGGACCGAGCCGGTGAACGACAGCTTGCGGATGATCGGGCTGCCGAGCAGGTGACCCGACACCTCGGCCGGATCGCCGAACACCATCTGCGCGGCGCCGGCGGGGAGGCCGGCATCGATCAGCGCCTGCAGGATCGCGAGCGCGGTGGCGGGCGTTTCCTCGGCGGGTTTGACGATGATCGCATTGCCCGCAGCCAGCGCGGGGCGAGCTTGCGCGCGACGTTGAGCGCGGGGAAATTCCACGGCGCGAATGCGGCGACGGGACCGACGGGCTCATAGGTCACGCGGGCGAGCTGGCCCGGCGGGCGGACGAGCACGCGGCCATAAGTGCGGCGCGATTCCTCGGCCATCCATTCGAACAGGTTGGCGGCGTAGAGCGTCTCGCCGATCGCCTCTTTGAGAGGCTTGCCCTGTTCGCGCGTCGCGATGCGGCCGATGTCCTGCGCGCGTTCACGGATCAGCGCGGCGGTTTTCTTGAGGATGCCGACGCGCGTGTCGAGCGGCGTCGCGCGCCAGTCGCGGTGGCTGCGCTGAGCGGCATCGAGCGCGCGGTCGAGATCAGCCTTCGTCGCCTTGGGCAGGACGCCGAGCGTGTCGCCGGTGGCGGGATCGATGACGTCGATACCGTCGCGCGCGCCGGCGCCGATCACCTCGCCGTCGATCACCAGGGCTAGATCGGGATAGGCGGCATCGGTCATCGGGTGTTCCTTTGGCTGCGTCAGGTGACAGCGGGCGAAGCCTCGCTGCGTGCCAGCGCACATAAGTCTCGCAGGCACGCTTTGCCACCCTTGCGAGCCGCGAACCGAGCGCTTAGAGCTTTTCGACCGAACCTACGCCCCTACCGAAGGACTTGATCGCCGATGAAGAAACGCTTCCCCGACGCTACCGCGGCCCTCGACGGATTGCTGTTCGACGGAATGACGATCTGCGCCGGCGGCTTCGGCCTGTGCGGCATCCCCGAGCGGCTGATCGACGCGATCCGCACATCGGGGGTCAAGGATCTCACGCTGGTTTCGAACAATGCCGGGATCGACAACGAGGGGCTCGGCAAGCTGTTGCGGTCGAAGCAGGTCAGGAAGATGGTCTCGTCCTATGTCGGCGAAAACAAGGAATTCGAGCGCCAGTATCTCGCCGGCGAGCTCGAGGTCGAATTCTGTCCGCAGGGCACGCTGGCCGAGCGCTGCCGAGCGGGCGGCGCGGGGATTCCCGGCTTCTACACCAAGACCGGCGTCGGCACGCTCGTCGCCGAGGGCAAGGAGACCAAGGAATTCGACGGCGAGGAGTATATCCTTGAGCGCGGAATCTTCGCCGACCTTTCCATCGTCAAGGGCTACAAGGCCGACGCGGCGGGCAACCTCGTGTTCCGCAAGACCGCGCGCAATTTCAACCAGCCGATGGCAACCGCGGCCAAGGTCTGCGTCGCCGAGGTCGAGGAGATCGTCGAGGTGGGCAGCCTCGATCCCGACTGCATCCATTTGCCGAGCATCTATGTCAAACGCATGATCGTCGGCGCGCCGTACGACAAGAGGATCGAGTTTCGCACCGTGCGCGAGCGCGAGACCGCCTGATGAAAGTCGCGGTCCATGTGATCTTCGCAATGCTGTCGGCGACAGCGCTGAGCGGCTGTATAGCTGCCGCTGCGATCCCGCTCGGCGCGGCGGGCCTGATTGGTCGCGAACAGATCAACAAGGCCGACGACCGGCCTGACGCTTCGGTAGCGCCCCCCGAACAGCGGATCGACGCGATCCCAAAGGCGCGCGCGACGAGCCTGCCCAACGTGCGCGTCGAGGACGTCGCGCCCACCGCCGCACCAACCGCGACACCCGCCGTCATCCCGATCGCGCGCCGCTCGATCGCCGCCAAGGGCAGCTATGGCGACAGCTATGACGGGCTCACGCGGTATCTGTTCGCGAAATCGCAGGCGCGCGAGCGCGGCGCGGCGGTCCAGTCGGTTGTCCTGTTTCCCAATACGCAGGTCGAACACCCCGATTTCACCGTCTGCGCCGACATGCCGCTGGCGATGGTCGTCGATCTCGGCAACGCCGATGCGCAAGCGATCGCGCGCAGCCAGCCCGATCTCGTCGAAGCGGTGACGACTGCGCGGATGGCCGGGGTGACGGTCAATTTCACCTCGGAACGCCCGGCTGGCGATGCTCCAGCATTGGCCAGCGCGCTCGACACCGCAGGCCTCGGCCCGGTTAGCCACGGACGCGATTTGTGGATGGCTGGCGACCGGGCAAGCACCGGCAAGGATTCGCTGCGCTGGAAGATTGCCAGCAACCAGTGCGTCATCGCGCTGGTCGGCCATCGTCCCGGCGACTTCAGCGAGATTTACGACGACCCCGCAACCGCCAGCGGATCGCCCGCGCTCGATGCGCTGCGCGGCGACGGCTGGTTCCTCTATCCCGACAGCGCAGGGGACGAGGGTCAATGATGCTGCGATCGAAAGCCCTGATGACGATAGCCGCGGCGGCGCTGGCCGGCTGCGCGCTACAGCCCGTCGCGGCGCCGCCGGTTGCGGTCCCCGCCATCCCGGCAGTCGCCCCGGCGAGCAACGCCGCGCCCGACCCGATGCGCTGGCTCTACGGTTCGGGCGAAGGCGCGGCGGCTTCGATCCAGGCGTTCCGCGCGCTGGCCGATTACGTCGAGCATGGCACCGCACGAGCGACGGGCAAGACCCCGCCGCTGTCGGCGCGCATGTCGGTGCCGATGGGAATTGGGTGGCGACGGCGAGCAATCGGTCGGCTGCGGTTCGCGGCCCGAAGCGGTGGTATTCGACGTCGACGAAACGCTGTTGCTCAACCTCGGCTATGAATATTGGCAGGCGGCGACGCACAGCGGCTATTCGAGCAGCGTGTGGGACGAGTGGGAGCGGACCGGCTTCGCCCATGTCGCGCCTGCGCCCGGCGCTGTTACCGCATTGAAGCGCATCCGCGCGGCGGGGGTGACCGTCGTGTTCAACACCAACCGCAATGCCGCGAACGACGCGGGCACGATTGCCGCGCTGAAGACCGCGGGGCTTGGCGATGCTGTGCATGGCGAGACGCTGTTCCTCAAGGGCGACGATGCCATGGGATCGGCCAAGGACGGCCGCCGCGCGACGATCGCTGCGAAATATTGCGTCATCGCGCTCGCGGGCGACAATCTCGGCGATTTTTCCGACCGCCTCAACGCGCGCGACCTGACGACGGCTCAGCGACGCGAGCTAGCCGCACGCGGGCCGCTCGCCGCGCTCTGGGGCAATGGCTGGTTTATCCTGCCCAACCCGGTTTACGGCGCGTCGATCGCCGGCGATGTCGAAGATGTTTTTCCCCAATCTGCGCGCTGGATGCCGCGCGAAACCCGTGATGAAGGCCAGTAACCGATGAGCGATAGCGAGACCAAGATCGGCTGGAGCCGCGACGAGATGGCGGCACGCGCCGCACGCGAGCTGAAAGACGGATATTACGTCAACCTGGGGATCGGCATCCCGACGCTGGTGGCCAACCATATTCCCGACGGCATCGAGGTCACGCTGCAGTCGGAAAACGGCATGCTCGGCATCGGCCCATTCCCCTACGACGAGGATGTCGATCCCGACCTGATCAATGCCGGCAAGCAGACGATCAGCGAGCTGCCGTCGAGCGTCTATTTCAGTTCGTCGGACAGCTTCGCGATGATTCGCGGCGGGCATATCGACCTGACGGTGCTTGGCGCGATGGAAGTCAGCGAAGACGGCGACATCGCCAACTGGATGATCCCGGGCAAAATGGTCAAGGGCATGGGCGGCGCGATGGACCTCGTCGCCGGGGTCAAGCAGATCATCGTCGTCATGGAACACACGTCGAAAAACGGCGACCCCAAGTTCATCCCGGCGTGCACCCTGCCGCTGACCGGCAAGAACGTCGTCGACATGATCATCACCGACCTCGCGGTGTTTCGCCGCGACGATCACGCCTCGCCATTCCGCCTGATCGAATGCGCGCCCGGCGTCAGCGCGGCCGACGTCGCGGCCAAGACCACCGCGCATTACATTACCGACTGAGCGCATGACCGACCGCAAAGGACCCCGCTGACCGATGGCGGTTGGCGAGATCAGGCTGCGCGGCAAGGCGCTGGCGATTGCCGCGATCATCCTGTTCGCGCTGGTCGCGTGGTGGGGCAGCAGCTGGCGCGATACGCGCGCGCCCGCCGAACAGGCGCGGCTGACCGCACCGCTCGACAATCCCGAAAAGCTCCGCGATCTCAACATCGATTACGGCGCGCTCGATGACCGGGTCGAGGCGCTGATGCAGCGCAAGGACATGACGGGCCTGTCGGTCGCAGTCGTCGAACAGGGCCGGCTGACCTTTGCCAAGGGCTATGGTACGACGATTGCGGGCGGCGGCGAGCCGGTCAGCCCGGCAACGGTGTTCCGCTGGGCCTCGCTGTCGAAGGGCGTTGCGAGCACACTTGTCGCCAAGATGGTCGCCAAGGGCCAACTCGATTTCGTCCATTCACCCGCCTTTTACCGATCGAACCTGCGGCTGCCCGAGCACGCCGAGGAGCGAGTCACGCTGCTCGATATCCTGTCGCACCGGCTCGGCCTGCCGAAAAACGCCTATGACGGGCGGCTCGAGGGCGGCAAGTCACCGCGCGAAATCCGTCGTTCGCTCGCCGACGTTTCGCCGGTCTGCCCGCCGGGCACGTGTCACAGCTACCAGAACGTCGCCTTCGACAGCGTGTCGGAGATCGTCGAGCGGGCGAGCGGGCGCCGCTATGCCGCGATGGTTCGCGATATGCTGTTCCGCCCACTCGGCATGACATCGGCGAGCATCGGCAGTCGCGGAATCAAGGCTTCGGAGCATTGGGCGCACCCCAGCCATAACGAGCGCGAACTGGAGTTAGCCGAGGCGTATTATCGCGTCCCCGCCGCCGCTGGCGTCAATTCGGACATCATCGACATGGCGCGCTGGATGACCGCGCAGATGGGCGAGACGCCGCGCGTCCTGTCGCCCGCCTTGCTCGATGTTCTGCACAAGCCGCGCGTTGCGACGGCGCGTCCCTATGGTGGATCGACCTTTGGCCGCGTGCTGGACCATCCCGCTTATGGTCTTGCCTGGCGCAGCTTCGATTTCCGCGGACACCATCTCGTCGGCCACAGCGGCGCAGTGGCAGGCTATCGCTCGACGCTGATCTTCGATCCCAAGGCCAAGGTCGGCATCGCGATGCTGTGGAACAGCGACAGTTCAGTGCCGTTCCGCCTGCCCGGCGAAGTGCTCGACGACTATTATGGCGAGCCGTTCACCGATTTCCTCGATCTGGACGATGGACCGACCAAGGCGCGCGACCGCCCGGCGGCGAAATCCGAACTTTAACCGCGCGATGCGTCCGCCGCGTCAGCCGTGACCGTGACCGGGCGCGCGGCGACCCGCTTCGAGATCGGACAGGCTGTCGCGCTTGCGGCCGTATTCGGTCCCCCACTCGTCGGTCATCTCGCCGCGGACCGACCACAAGTCGGGAAAGAAGCGATGTCGCGCACCGGCGTTGAGCAGGTCGACCGAGCGCCCCTTGATCGACACCGAACCGAGGCCGATCGAGCGGTTGACGAGCAGGATGTGCGACGAGCGGAATTTCTGGAACTGTTCGTCGAATTCGAGCAGCGCCTCGGCGAGGACATAGGCCTCGTCATGGCTGTAACCGGTATCGTAAATGTCGCGGACGCTGCGCCCGGCGCCATCGAGATAGCGTTTCTTGTAAGTCACCCAGAGATGTGGCGGCATTTCGAGCAAAACCCGAAAGCCGGGCGATTCCTGACCGCTGCCATTGCCGAGATTGAGCCGGATCTGCTGATAGGCCTTGGGCGACATCGTTTCGATCAGGTCGAGCTGCGACGTCATCAGGCGCTGGATGACATGGACGCGGCGCAACAACGTCAGCGCAAGCAGCGCATCGCCCGCCGCCATTGCCTCGTCGGCGTCGAGCAAGCTCGCCGCCATCAGCTTCATCCACAATTCCTCGACCTGGTGGACGATCATGAATTGCAGCTCGTCGCCGTTGACGAGGTCGTCGAACGGTTTCTGGCAGGCGAGCAGGCGGTCGCAATTGAGGTAAATTCCGTAGTCGAGCTGTTCGGGGCAGGTCAGGCGGGCTTCGATGGCTTTGCGGTCCATAAGGGGGCTTTCGATAGGGATGCGAGTGGACAGGCGGTACGCGGACAATCGCCCGCGCCGATGTCAGCCGCGCGGATGCACCCCTGCGGGCGGCCGCGTCGGCGATCCGCTCTGCCCCAGCCAGCGCGTAGCGAGCCTTACATGATGGCGATTGCCGTTCGTCATTGCGCGGCAGGATTGCCGCCTGGCCGCGCGCAAAGCAAGGCGTAACGCACGCGGGCCGAACTGGTAATCGCGCGGGCGAAGGGTTAAGGCCCAATTCAGCGCGCGGCAGCGATTGCCGGTATCGCGCCGACACAAATCAGGTTCGCGAACACACGACCATGTCCAGACCCATTACCACCCTTTGTCTTCGCTGCGCAGCCGGCGCGCTGATGCTCGCCGCGACCGCTGCGTTACCCGCGGCGGCGCAGCAGACCGACACCGCCAGTCCGCCCGCGAGCGGGGGTTTCAGCCTCGAGAATATCGGCAAGCCGAAGCAGGAGCCGGCGGCACCGCGCGTCGAGGGACCGATCAACCCCGATGCGCCGATCGCGACGCGCCCCAGCGCGCCCCGCACGTCCAGCCCGACTCCAACGCCGAGCCAGACCGCGCAGCCGCAACGCAGCGCACCGGCGATCACGCTGCCGCAGCCCACCGCGACGCGTCCGCCTGCGCAAAGCGGCGCCGCACAGCGCCAGCCGATGCAGCCGTCCGCCGGCCGTGCTTTTCCCAGTGCCGGAGCTTCGGTCTCACAGCCACCCGCACCGTCAGCTTCGCCCGCAGGCGCAAACACGGCGCCTGCCGCATCGACGGCGATTCCCAAACTTCCCGATCCTCTCGCAAATGCGCCGATCGTGCACAGCGATGATGGCTCGGGCAGCGTCCCCTGGGCATGGCTACTTGCCGCGCTCGCGCTACTTGGCGGGCTCGCTTATTTTCTGCGCAGTCGCACGAGCCGCTGGCAACCGGCGGTCGGCGTGCCGCTGAACGAGGCAAAGCCCAACGCCGACGGGGACACCGCGCGACGCGATGCGCGTCCCGAAAAGTCAGTGTCGGCACCGATCCCGCCAGCCGCTGCGCCCCCGCCGGCCCCTGCCGTCGCCGCGGTGCCGGTTGCCCAGAACGGCGAGGGCATCGAGGTGACCTTCCTGCCCGATTATGCCGCCGCGACCTTTACCCGCGTCGCAATGCGGTATGCGTTGACCGTCCGCAACACCGCGGCGGAATCCGTTACTGGCCTGTCCCTGCGCGCCGCGATGATCCCCGCGAGCGCGGGGCAGGACGCCGAAGTGGCAGCCTTCATTTCCGATGACAGTGGCGAGGTGGTGCACCGCATCGAATCGCTGGGTCCCGGCGAGACGGTCGAGATCGAAGGCGAGATGGCGCTGCCGCTCAACGAAGCGCGCGCGGTTCGCTATGGCCAGCGGCTGTTGTTCGTTCCAGTCGCCGCATTTGCCTTTCGCTTTACCCGGGACAAGCGCGCCTGCCTCGTCCCGCTTGCCTATATGGTCGGGGTCGATAGCGGCGGCGCGCAGGGCAAGATGGGGCCGTTGCGGCTCGATCTCGGGCCCAAGACATATAGCCAGGTCGGCCAGCGCCCGCTTGCCTTGGCATCGGCGGCCTGACACACAGGAGCCAAGCATTGCAGGCGCGGCTTCGCGCGACAGGAGAGCATCATGAAATCGTCGTTGATCTTGGCCGTGGCCGTGCTGACGCTGGGGGCGTGCGCCCAGCGCGAAGATCCCGGCGACGTCGCCGCCGCACAGGGTGACCGCGAAGCGACGCTGATCGCCAACGAAGCGAGCGCGGCGCGCGCTACCGCCAGGATGGAAGCCGACAACGCCGCCACCGAGCAGGCCGCATGGTCGGCCAAGGGTGACGAGAGCGAAGAGACGATCGCCTTTGGCCCACCCGAGGGCGACGCCTTGTTGACCGCACAATGCGATGCGACCAAGCGCGAGATCGTCTTTAATCGCGCGGTCCAGGTCGGATCGGGCCAGATCGACATGAAGGTCGGAACCGGCGCACAGATCAAGGTTTTCCAGGCCGATACGATAAGCGATCCGATCCCGCAGGTGAGCGGGCGCCTTCCCGCAACCGATCCGGTGGTCCAGGCGATCGCCACGAGCAGCGAGCCGATGTCGATCCAGGTCGGCGACGGCGCGATGCTGCTGGTGCCCGCCGGCGGCCTGTTCAAGCAACTGGTCGAAGAATGCATCTGATGGCGCAGGCTGCAACCCGTTCCAATCGAGCGCCGCGTGCCGGATCGATCCTCTCGGCAGCGGCATTCGCCGCGCTTCTTTCGGCATGCGCGGGGACACCGCCGCCAGCGCCAGCACCCGCGGTTCGACCCGCCGCGCCCGCGCCGGTGACCGTCGCGCCGGTAGCGACTCCCTATCAGGGCGACTGGGTCGACTGGCCGCTGACGCAGGGCGACTGGCATTATGCAAGCGCACCACGCGGTTCGATCGCACGGTTCGGAACGACCAATTCGACCGAGTTCTCGATCCGCTGCGACCGCACGGCACGACGGATCGAACTCGCCCGTCCGGGCTGGCTCGAAGCAGGCAACAGCGCGACAATGACGGTACGCGCGTCGGCCGGCGCGGCGAGCTATCCGGTCGCCAACAGCGCAAGCGAGCAGGGCTATGTCGCAGCGACTCTGGCGACCAACGATCCCGAGCTCGACCGCATGGTGTTCAGCCGCGGCCGCTTCATCGTCGATGTCAATGGCGCGCCTGCACCGCTCGTCCTGCCTGCCTGGCCCGAAGTTGCGCGCGTCATCGAGGATTGCCGCTAGGACCAGGTCCAGCCTTTGCCCCGGCCCCGATAAAAGGCATGACATGACGATGTCCGACGATCCCAGCTCGCGCCGGCCCGACCGCGGATTCCTGTTCGGCGAACAGCGCATCGCGCCGGGCACACAAAGATCGTTCGACCTGCCGATCAGCCGCCTGTCGTCGGGTCAGTCGGCGACAATGCCGGTGCGGATCGTGCACGGCGCGAGGCCCGGCCCGACCTTGTTCGTCAGCGCCGCGATCCACGGCGACGAGATCACCGGCGTCGAGATCATTCGCCGCCTGCTCAAGCGCGTGTCGCCCAAGGCGCTATCCGGCACGTTATTGTGCGTGCCGATCGTCAACATCTACGGCTTTGTCAGCAACAGCCGCTATCTACCCGATCGCCGCGATCTAAACCGCAGTTTTCCCGGATCGCCGCGCGGATCGCTCGCCTCGCAACTGGCCTATATCTTTCGCACGCAGGTGATCGAGCGCGCCGATTTCGGCATCGACCTCCATTCGGCGGCGATCCACCGCATGAACCTGCCGCAGGTCCGTGTCAGTCACGACAGCCCGCGCGCGCAGGAGCTGGCGCTGGTATTCGGCGCGCCGGCGGTCATAACCGCCCAGCTGCGCGACAATTCGCTGCGCAAGATTGCAGCCGACAGCGGAGTCGAGATGCTGCTCTATGAGGCGGGCGAAGGATTGCGCTTCGACGACCTGTCGATCCGCACCGGCCTCAACGGTATCTTGCGCGTGATGGCGGCGATGGGGATGATCGAGCCCAAGCGCCTGCCCGCCGCGCTGCCCGTCTCGGCGCGCTCGAGCAGCACTGTCTGGATTCGCGCCCCGCGCGGCGGCATTTGCCTGATGGAAAAGAAATCGGGTGATGTCGTCACCGAGGGACAGGCACTGGCAGTGGTCACCGATCCATTGAGTACCGAAGAGGAAATCGTCCGCGCGCCGTTCGACGGGGTGATCATCGGCCATGCGACGCTCCCGATCGTCAACCGTGGCGACGCGTTGGTGCATGTCGCGATGGTCGAGCGGCACGACACCGTCGAGCATCGCGTCAACGCGATTTCGGATACGATCCTGGGCGACGTGATGCTCGACGAGGACGAGATTCTCTAGCGCCGCGCCGCGCGCTGCCAGTTAGCCCTGGCCGCGCGTCTTGGTCTTTCCTGCCTTGGCATGGGTTTCGATGAATTCGATGATCAGCCCGGCAATATCCTTGCCGGTCGTGTTCTCAATGCCTTCGAGGCCCGGCGACGAATTGACCTCCATGATCACCGGCCCGTGGTTCGAGCGCAGGATGTCGACGCCGGCGACGTTGAGGCCCATGACCTTGGCCGCACGGACCGCGGTCGAGCGCTCTTCGGGCGTGATCTTGACCTGTTTTGCCGACCCGCCGCGATGGAGGTTCGAACGAAAATCGCCGGCGGCGCCGGTGCGCATCATCGCCGCCTGGACCTTGCCGCCGATGACGAAGATGCGAATGTCGGTCGAGCCGGCTTCCTTGATGAATTCCTGGACGAGAATGTTGACGTTGGCGCCGCGAAACGCCTCGACGACCGACTTGGCCGACTTCTCGGTCTCGCCAAGAACAACGCCGATCCCTTGCGTGCCTTCGAGCAGCTTGATCACCGCGGGCGCGCCGCCGACGATCTTCAAGACCTCGTCGGTCTGCTTGGGATCATGGGCAAAGGCGGTGACGGGCAGGCCGAGGCCGTGCTTGGCGAAGATCTGCATCGAGCGCAATTTGTCGCGGCTGCGACCGATCGCGACGCTTTCGTTGAGCGGCCAGACCCCCATCATCTCGAACTGGCGCAGCACGGCGAGGCCGTAATGCGTGATCGACGCGCCGATGCGCGGGATCACCGCGTCGTAGCCGGTCAGCGTCTCGCCATTGTAGAGAATGCTGGGGCGATGCGAGGTGATGTTCATCGTGCAGCGCAACGTGTTGATGATATCCAGCGTGTGTCCGCGCGCCTCGGCGGCTTCGACCAGCCGCTGATGCGAATAGAGCCTGGGGTTGCGCGCAAGCATCGCGATTTTCATGGAAATTCTCCTGGAGCGGACATGTCAGAGACCCTTGTCCGCCATGCTGTAAGGGTGCGCGATCGGGCGAGTCGCATATTTGCGGCGACAGTTGATGAGGTAGTGGCGTTTGAGCGTGGAACGCCCGACGAGCATCGGAAAGGCCATCGTGCCGCGATGCGTCAGGGTGATTTCGACGAGCTGGGTTATATCACCAAGAACGAGCGGTGTCCTGATTACCGGTCGGTCCTCGAGCGCGCCGTTCGAACTGCGCACGATCCGGTTTTCGAACAGCGGCATGTCGAACACGCGCGATTTGGACGTCCGCCCCTTGCGGACGCGAAACGATACGCGGCGATCATCGCCCGCACCGATGATCCGGATATGCGTTGCGTGGAGCGACGATGTCCGCGCGCCGCTGTCGATCTTGGCGGGCAGGTCGAGCAGGCCGAGATCGGGCAGGTCGACAAGTTCGGCCCAGCCGAGTTCGATCCGGGGCTTGGCGGGACGCTTGGCCGGTTTCGATTCGGTCACAGCGCGGGAGTCTCGCCATCGATCGGCAAGGCCAGCGCGCGGGCCGGGAAGGAGGCGGCCTTGGTCATAACCATATGTCTATAGACGCAAACGCGGGCAGGCAATTGGGTGGGCGGGATCAGTCGTCGGTCAGAACGGCGTCGATCGCGGCCGCGACGCTTTCGATGCTGGCCATGCCGTCGACCCGGCTGACGATTCCACGCGCATCGTAAAGCGGCAGGATCGGCGCGGTCTTGGCGCGGTATTCGGCCATCCGCGTGCGCACCGTTTCCTCGTTGTCGTCGGGGCGGCGCTTGAATTCGGTGCTGCCGCAGACGTCGCAGATGCCCGGTTTGACCGGAAGCTTGTAGCGATCGTGATAGCCCGCGCCGCAATTGGCACAGGTGAAGCGGCCGGTGATACGATCGACCAGCGCGTCTTCATCGACCATCAGTTCAATGACGTGATCGAGCGTGCGTCCGCGTTCCTCGAGCAGGCGATCGAGCGCGTGCGCCTGCGCTTCGGTGCGGGGATAGCCATCGAAGATGACGCCGGTATCGTCGCCGAGCTGGTCGAGCCGTTCGCCGATCAGGCCCGAGACGATATCGTCGGAGACGAGTTCGCCGGCATCCATCACAGCCTTGGCCTTGAGGCCAATCGGCGTACCCGCCTTGACCGCAGCGCGAAGCATGTCGCCGGTCGACAGCTGCACCATGCCGCGTTCGCGTTCGAGCCGCGCCGACTGCGTGCCCTTGCCCGCGCCCGGTGGTCCGAGCAGAATCAGATTGATGGGCATGCGGTCGTTTCCCCTTCGGCCGTTGGCCAGCCGTCGTGCCTGGCGCCTGAAGTGTTGGCGCCGGACGTGCTTAGCGCCGGACGATGCCGCCCTTCAACTTCGATTTCTTGATCAGGTCGGCATATTGGTGCGCGAGCAGGTGGCTCTGGATCTGCGCGACGGTGTCGATCGTCACGTTGACGACGATCAACAGGCTGGTCCCGCCGAGATAGAGCGGGATACCCGCACGAGCGATGAAATATTCGGGCACCAGGCAGATCAGTGCGAGGTAGCCGGCACCGACGACGGTGATCCGCGTCAGCACGTAATCGAGATAGGTCGCGGTGTTCTTGCCCGGACGGATGCCGGGGATGAAGCCGCCCTGGCGCTTCAGGTTGTCGGCGGTTTCCTCCGGATTGAAGACGACCGCGACGTAGAAGAAGCAGAAGAAGATGATGCCGAGGCCGTAGAGCGACATGTACAGCGGCGAACCGTGCTGGAGCAGCTGGTTGAGCCGCAGGACGAAATCGCCCCAGGCGCTGTCGCCCGCGACGGTGTTGCCCGCGAACTGCGAGATCGTCAGCGGCAGCAGCAGCAGCGACGAGGCGAAGATCGGCGGGATGACGCCGGCGGTGTTGACCTTGAGCGGCAGATGGCTGCGGTCGGCCTGCATCACGCCGCGCTGCGTCGCGCGCTTGGGATACTGGACGAGGACGCGGCGCTGGGCGCGCTCCATGAAGCAGATGAAGGCGATCAGGCCGAAGGCGCCGAGCAGGACCGCGGCGATCGTCAGGCCCGACAGCGAACCCGAACGGCCCTGTTCGAACATCTGGGCGAGACCGCGCGGCAATTGCGCGACGATGCCCGCCATGATGATCAGCGAAACGCCGTTGCCGACGCCGCGGCTGGTGATCTGTTCACCGAGCCACATCAGGAACATCGTTCCGCCGACGAGGCTGATCACCGCGCCGATGCGAAAACCCATGCCGGGATCGACGACCGCGGCGATGCCCTGGCTCGCACCGAGCGTTTCGAGCCCGGCGGCGATGGCATAACCCTGCACCGCGGTCAGCGCGACGGTGCCGTAGCGGGTATACTGGTTGAGTTTCATCCGGCCGCTCTCGCCCTCTTTCTTGAGCGCGCCGAGCTGCGGCGACAGCGCCGAGGCCAGCTGGACGACGATCGAGGCGGTAATGTAGGGCATCACACCGAGCGCGATGAGGCTCATGCGCTGCGAGGCTGCCGCCCGAAAAGGTGTTGAAGATGTCGGCGATACCGCCGCCAGCCGCCTGGTCATACAGCCTGGCGAGCGCCACCGGGATCGATCCCCGGCAGCGGCACGAACGAAAGGAAGCGAAAGACGATCAGCGCGCCGATCGTGAACCACAGCCGCTTGCGCAGCTCGGTCGCCTTGCCGAATTTCGACAGGTTGAGGTTCATCGACGGATCGGCTTTCGAAGCCATAATTGCGTATCCCAGTTCGCTGCGGCCCAAGGACCGCGAAAAAATCATCTCGGCGTCGTTCGCACGCGACGGACGGTCAGTCGGTTTGTTCGCCCCGCTCGCCCGTCCCCGTCATAGCGCCTAACGCCAAATGGAAAACCCCGCCACCGCCTTCAAGGGGCCGGGCGGGGTTCGTCCAATTCATGCCTGTCGCCAGGTCAGCCTTACTTGCCCGACTTCTTGGCCTTGGCATCGGCCTTGGCAGCGCGCTTCGCCGCGGTCTTTTCAGCCTTGTCGACGTCGGCCTTGAGGATCTTCGGCGCGATCAGTTCGACCTTGCCGCCGGCCTTTTCGACCGCCTCGAGCGCGCCCTTCGACGCGCCGTTGACCTTGAAATTCAGCTTCGCCGAGAAATCGCCCTTGGCGAGCAGGCGGACGCCGTTCTTGCCGCCGCGCGCAACGCCCGCGGCCTTGAGAGCGGCGTGATCGATCACGGCCTTGGCGTCGAGCGTCTTGGCATCGACCAGCTTCTGGATCATGCCGAGGTTCACGATTGCGAAGTCCTTGGCGAAGATGTTGTTGAAGCCGCGCTTAGGCAGACGCATGTGGAGCGGCATCTGGCCACCCTCGAAGCCGTTGATTGCAACGCCCGAGCGCGCCTTGGCGCCCTTTTGGCCGCGACCGGCGGTCTTGCCCTTGCCCGAGCCGATGCCGCGTCCGACGCGCATCCGGCCCTTGCGGGCGCCATCGTTGTCCTTGATTTCGTTCAGTTTCATAGTGTGCACTCGCTTTCGCTGTGTTCGCGCGGAAAAACAGGGTCCCCCGAAGGGGTTGGCGTCAGTCGGAAATGACTTCGACCATATGCGGCAGTTTCTTGATCATGCCGCGGATTTCGGCGGTGTCCTGCAGCTCGACCTCGCGACGCATTTTCCCGAGGCCGAGGCCGATCAGGATCTTGCGCTGCGAATTCGGGCCGACGGATCGGCGAACCGATCTGGCGGAGACGGATCGTCTTTTTTTCTGCTTTTGCCATCGTCTTACTCCGTCACCGCTGCGGCGTCGGCTTCGGCGACCGCATCGGTCGCTCCGCCACGCTTGAGCAGATCGGCGACCTTCTTGCCGCGGCGTTGCGCCACCGACTTGGGGCTGGTCTGATCGGTCAGCGCTTCGAACGTCGCGCGGACCATGTTGTAGGGGTTCGACGAACCGACCGACTTGGTCACGACGTCAGCGACACCGAGCGATTCGAACACGGCGCGCATCGGGCCACCGGCGATGATGCCGGTACCGGCAGGCGCGGTGCGAACCGTGACGTTGCCGGCGCCAAAGCGACCCTTGCCGTCATGATGCAGCGTGCGGCCTTCCTTCAGCGGAACGCGAACCATGGCCTTCTTGGCAGCGGCGGTTGCCTTGTTGATCGCCTCGGGCACTTCGCGTGCCTTGCCGTGGCCGAAACCGGCGCGGCCCTTGCCGTCGCCGACGATGACCAACGCTGCGAAACCGAAGCGCTTGCCGCCCTTGACGGTTTTCGACACGCGGTTGATGTGGACGAGCTTTTCAATGAGCTCTTCGCCGCCGTCATTGTCACGACCGCCGCGTCCGCCGCGGTTGTTGTCACGACCGCCGCGACCGCCACCGGGGCCGCCACGACCATCACGACCGCCGCCAGGGCCGCCGCGTCCACGACCGCCGCCGGGACCGCCAGGTCCGCGACCGCCACGTCCACGCGGTGCATCACCCGAGGGCGAACCGGTGTTGGTGACATCGGCATTGTTCGTTTCGGGCGCGAGCGTGGCTTCGGGCTGGTTGCCCTCGCCAGTCGTGCCGGGCTGCGCTGCGCCGTCGGGAGTGTTGTTTTCGTCAGCCATGATTAAAATTCCAATCCGCCGTCGCGCGCGGCATCGGCCAGCGCCTTGACTCGTCCGTGAAACAGGAAGCCGCCGCGGTCGAACACGACCTTGCTGACGCCGGCCTTCTTGGCCGCCGCAGCGACGCGCTTGCCGACGTCTTCAGCCGCCTTGATGGTCGCGCCGATACCTTCGACACCCTTGTCGATCGACGAGGCCGAAGCCAGCGTCTTGCCGGCGCGGTCGTCGATGACCTGAGCGTAGATATGGCGTCCGGTGCGATGCACCGAAAGGCGCGGCGTCGTGGCATTGCGCGCCCGGAGGGCGGTGCGCACGCGCTGACGGCGGCGCGCGAAAAGACTGAGTTTCGCCATGGCTTACTTCTTCTTTCCTTCTTTGCGGAAGATGTACTCGCCGCGATATTTGATGCCCTTGCCCTTATAGGGTTCGGGCTTGCGCCAGCGGCGGATTTCCGCCGCGACCTGACCGACCTGCTGCTTGTCGTTGCCGCTGATCTCGATCGTCGTGTTGTCGGGCGTCTTGATCTCGATCCCTTCGGGGATCGCGAAGTCGACGTCGTGGCTGTAGCCGAGCTGCAGCTTCAGGTTCTTGCCCTGCGAGTTGGCACGATAGCCGACACCGTTGATCTCGAGCACCTTGGTGAAGCCGTCGGTGACCCCGGTGACGAGGTTCTGGACGAGCGTCCGCTGCATGCCCCAGAAATCGCGCGCACGGCGCGACTTGTTGGCGGGCGTGACGGCGATGGTGTCGCCTTCGACCTTATAGTCGACATCTTCGGCGAGCGGCATAGACAGGGTGCCCTTGGGGCCCTTGACGCTGAGTTCGCCCTTGTCGATCGTCGCGGTGACCCCATTGGGGACCGCGACCGGTTTTTTACCGATGCGTGACATTAGAATACCTCCGCCAGCACTTCGCCGCCGACATTATGCTCGCGAGCCTCGCCGTCCGACAGGACGCCGCGCGGGGTCGACACGATGGTGATGCCCAGGCCGTTGCGCACGATCGGCAGCTCTTGCGAGCCCGAATAGACGCGGCGGCCAGGTTTCGAAACGCGTGCAACGTGCTGGATCGCGGGCTGGCCCTCGAAATATTTCAGCTCGATGCGCAGGCCCTTGTGCTGCGTACCCTTGCCGCTCGTGTTGGCGAGCGCCTCTTCGGAATAGCCGCGGATATAGCCTTCGCGCTGGAGCACGTCGAGGACGCGCACGCGCAGCTTGGAAGCCGGCGAGATCACGCTGTCCTTCTTGGCGCGCTGGCCATTGCGGATGCGGGTGAGCATATCACCCAGGGGATCGGTCATTGCCATGTTTCTTGTCCCTTACCAGCTCGACTTGGTGACGCCGGGGATAAGGCCTTTATTGGCCAGATCGCGCAGCTGGATGCGGCAGAGCCGGAATTTGCGGTAGTAGGCGCGCGGACGGCCGGTCAGTTCGCACCGGTTACGGATGCGGGTCGGATTACCGTTGCGCGGAATTTCGGCCATCTTCAGGCGCGCGATCAGACGCTCGCCTTCGTCGAGCGACTTGTCAGCCGCCTTTGCCTTGAGCTTCGCATACTGACCGGCGTACTTCTTCACCAGCCGCTTGCGACGTTCGTTTTTGTTTACGGAACTCAGTTTCGCCATGACTTAAGTTCTCTTCCTTCGTTGCTCGAATGGAAGAGAAGGGGGGCTGTTAGGCCGCCGCCTTCTCTTCGGTTGCTGCTTCTTCCACCGGGAACGGGAAACCGAACAGGCGGAGCAATTCGCGTGCTTCGTCGTCGGTCTTCGCGCTCGTCGTTACGATCACGTCCATGCCGCGCACCGTGTCGATGCGGTCATAGTTGATCTCGGGGAATACGATCTGCTCTTTCATGCCCATGGCATAGTTGCCACGGCCGTCGAAGCTCTTGGGGTTGAGGCCACGGAAATCGCGGATGCGCGGCATCGCGATCGTCACGAGACGATCGAGGAATTCGTACATCCGTTCGCGCCGCAGCGTGACCTTTGCACCGATCGGCATGCCTTCGCGCAGCTTGAACTGGGCGATCGACTTCTTGGCGATCGTGATGACGGGCTTCTGACCCGCGATCAGGCCGAGCTCTTCAGCGGCAACCTGGACCTTCTTCTTGTCCTGGGTCGCTTCGCCGACGCCCATGTTGAGCGTGATCTTTTCGATCCGGGGCACTTCCATCGCGTTCTTGTAACCGAATTTCTCGATCATCCCCTTCACGACGGTCTCGTCGTAAAGCTTCTTCGCGCGGGGCGTGTATTTGCTGGTGTCGGCCTTAGCCACTGATCGTCTCCCCGGACTTGACGGCGACGCGGATACGCTTGCCATCCTTGGTTTCGATGCGAACGCGGGTCGGCTTGCCGGTCTTGGGATCGGCAATCGCGACCTTCGAAATCGCCATCGGTGCAGGAACGCGCTCGATGCCGCCCTGCGGGTTTTCCTGAGTCGGCTTGCGGTGGCGCGTGATGACGTTGAGGCCATCGACGACCAGCTTGCCGTCCTTGGGCAACACGCGAGTGACCTCGCCGGTGCGACCCTTGTCCTTGCCGGACAGGACGATCACACTGTCGCCCTTGCGGATTTTTGCGGTAGCCATGTTACAGGACCTCCGGAGCCAGGCTGATGATCTTCATGTGCTTGCGGGCGCGCAGTTCGCGCACCACGGGGCCGAAGATACGCGTGCCGATGGGCTCTGCGTTGTTGTTGACGAGCACCGCGGCGTTGCTGTCGAAGCGGATGACCGAACCGTCGGGACGACGAACGTCCTTGCGGGTGCGGACGATGACGGCCTTGTGGACGTCGCCCTTCTTCACCTTGCCGCGCGGTGCAGCTTCCTTGACCGAGACGACGATAATGTCGCCGACGCCGGCGACGCGGCGCTTCGACCCGCCGAGCACCTTGATGCACTGCACGCGCTTCGCGCCCGAGTTATCGGCGACCTCAAGGTTTGATTGCATCTGGATCATCGATCCGGTTCCTTCTCAACTGGCTTGCCGAGACGCGCTCGGCAGTTCCAAAATTATGTGGCGTTGCGAGCGTTCAGCTCGCCTTCGCGGGCGAAACGTGGGTGTCGACGCGCTCGGTGACCTTCCAGGTCTTGAGCTTCGACATCGGCCGCGTCTCTTCGATACGGACGGTCTCGCCGGCCTTGTATTCATTGGCCTCGTCGTGCGCGTGGTACTTCTTCGAGCGCCGGATGATCTTCCCGTAGAGCGGGTGCTTCACCTTGCGCTCGACCTTGACCACAACGGTCTTGTCGGGCTTGTCGGACACGATGGTGCCGGTCAGGATACGTTTAGGCATATCGGTTCGTCCTTACTTCTTCTTCGGCGCGCGCTTGCTGCGCGAAGGCTTGGGAGCCGCTTTTTTCGGCGCGGCCTTTTTCGCCGTCGGCTTCTTGGCAGCGGCCTTCACAGGCGCGTCGCCGTTGGCGCGTTCGGCCTGCAGCGTCTGGATCCGGGCGATGCCGCGGCGCACTTCGCGAATGCGCGAAGGACGCTCGAGCTGGCCGGTGGCCGACTGAAAGCGCAGGTTGAACGCCTCGCGACCGAGTTCGCCGAGCTGTTCGCCCAGCTGATCGTCGCTCTTGGCGCGAAGGTCTGAAATCTTGTCGAAACCCATGATCAGGCTCCCAAATGCGAGGTGTCGCCGAGACGGGCAACGACCTTTGTTTTGATCGGCAGCTTCATCGCGGCACGCTCGAAAGCGACTGCGGCGAGCGGGCCGGGAACGCCGTCGAGTTCGAACAGGATGCGGCCCGGCTTGACCCGTGCTGCCCAATATTCGACCGAACCCTTGCCCTTGCCCTGACGGACTTCGGCCGGCTTCTTCGACACCGGGACGTCGGGGAAGATACGGATCCACAACCGGCCCTGGCGCTTGATGTGACGCGTGATCGCGCGGCGAGCCGCCTCGATCTGGCGGGCGGTGAGGCGCTCGGGCTCCATCGCCTTCAGCCCGTACGAGCCGAAGTTGAGCGTCGTGCCACCGGGCGCATCGCCCTTGATCCGGCCCTTGAAGGCTTTGCGGAACTTGGTTTTCTTAGGTTGCAGCATGTCTCTGTCCTAATCCTTAGCGATGCGGCGGGCGAACGCCCGAGGTCTGCGATTCAACCATCAGGCGATCGGTCGCCATCGGGTCGTGACCGAGGATCTCGCCCTTGAAGATCCAGACCTTGATGCCGCACACGCCATAGGCGGTGTGCGCTTCGGCTTCGGCGTAATCGACGTTGGCGCGCAGCGTATGAAGCGGCACGCGGCCTTCGCGATACTGTTCAACGCGGGCGATTTCAGCGCCGCCGAGACGGCCGCCACACATGATCTTGATGCCTTCGGCACCGAGACGCATCGCCGACTGCATCGCGCGCTTCATGGCACGACGGAAGGCAACGCGGCGCTCGAGCTGATCGGCGATCCCCTGGGCGACGAGCTTGGCGTCGACTTCGGGCTTGCGGATCTCGACGATGTTGAGCGACACGTCGCTCGACGTCATCGCGCCGAGCGCCTTGCGCAGCTTCTCGATGTCGGCGCCCTTCTTGCCGATGATGACACCGGGGCGCGCGGCATAGATCGAAACGCGGCACAATTTGGCCGGACGATCGATGACGACCTTGCTGATCGCCGCCTGAGGCAGTTCCTTGACGATGTACTGGCGGATCTTGAGATCTTCCATCAGGAGACGGCCATAGTCGTCGCCTTCGGCGTACCAGCGGCTGTCCCAGGTACGGTTGATCTGCAGACGCAGGCCGATCGGATTGGATTTATGACCCATGATTAAGCCTCTTCGCGTTCTTCGACGATGATCCGGACCCGGCTGAAGGGCTTGAGGATCTGGGTGGACTTGCCGCGACCGCGCGTATGGAAACGCTTCATGGTCAGCGACTTGCCGACGCTGGCCTCGGCAACGACGAGCGCGTCGACGTCGAGGTTGTGGTTGTTCTCTGCATTGGCGATCGCCGAGGCGAGCACCTTGCGGACGTCGACGGCCATCGCCTTGGTCGAGAACTTCAGGATGTTGAGCGCGTCCTCGGCCTTCTTGCCACGGATCAACGCCGCCACGAGGTTCAGCTTCTGGGCCGAACCACGAACGTTGGTGTTGGTCGCCAGCGCCTGATTATCGGCGACGCGACGCGGAGATGTTGGCTTGCCCATTAGCGCTTGCCCTTCTTGTCGGCAGCGTGACCCGGGAAATAACGGGTCGGCGCGAATTCACCGAGTTTGTGGCCAACCATGTCCTCATTGACCGAAACGGGCACATGCTTGCGACCGTTGTAGACATTGAAGGTCAGGCCGACGAACTGCGGCAGGATGGTCGAACGACGCGACCAGGTCTTGATCGGCGAACGCGCACCAGCTTCCTGGGCGTCTTCGGCTTTTTTCAACAGGCTCAGTTCGACGAACGGGCCTTTCCAGACGGAGCGGGCCATGACTTACCTCTTCTTCTTCGCGTGACGCGACCGGATGATCATGCGATCGGTCTGCTTGTTCTTGCGGGTGCGGGCACCCTTGGTCGGCTTGCCCCACGGGGTGACCGGATGACGGCCGCCCGAGGTACGGCCTTCGCCGCCACCATGAGGGTGATCGACCGGGTTCTTGGCAACGCCGCGAGTCAAAGGACGACGACCCTTCCAGCGGGTGCGGCCGGCCTTGGCGAAATTCTGGTTGGCGTTGTCGGGGTTCGACACCGCGCCGACCGTGCCCATGCAGGTCCCCAGCACATAGCGCTGTTCACCCGAGTTGAGGCGGACGATGACCATGCCGCGATCGCGACCGACGAGCTGGGCATAGGTGCCAGCCGAACGGGCGATCTGGCCGCCCTTGCCGGGCTTCAGCTCGATGTTGTGGATGATCGTGCCGATCGGCATCTGCGACAGCTTCATCGCGTTGCCGGGCTTCACATCGCACTTTTCAGCGGCGATCACGGTGTCACCAACGGCGAGGCGCTGCGGTGCCAGGATATAGGCCTGCTCGCCGTCCTCATAGGTGATGAGGGCGATGAACGCGGTCCGGTTGGGATCGTATTCGAGCCGCTCCACGGTGGCGGGGGCGTCGAACTTGCGGCGCTTGAAATCGATGTAACGATAACGCTGCTTGTGACCGCCGGCGATGCCGCGCGAGGTCACGTGACCCTTGTTGTTGCGACCACCGGTCTTGCGCTTGCCTTCGGTCAGCGCCTTGACGGGCTTGCCCTTCCACAGGCTCGACCGATCGACGAGGATCAGGCCGCGACGTGCGGGGCTAGTCGGTTTGTAACTCTTGAGTGCCATCGGTTCCTAGCCCCTCAAATACCGGTTGTGACGTCGATCGATTGGCCTTCGGCCAACGTCACAACGGCTTTTTTAATGTCGGAGCGGCGGTAGGGCCTGCCCTTCCAGCGCTTGGTCTTGCCCTTGACGACAAGCGTGTTGACCTTGGTCACGGTGACGTCGAACAACGCCTCGATCGCTTCCTTGATCGCGGGCTTGGTCGCGTCGTTGGCGACACGAAAGACGACCGCGTTATGCTCCGAGAGCATGGTCGACTTTTCGGTGATCACAGGAGAGACCACCGTCGTGTAATGCCGCGCGGCGACTTCCTTTTTCTGCTTTTTAGCCATTGAAGCGCGCCTCCAGCTGTTCGATGCCGGCGCGGGTCAGGACCAGCGTGTCGGCACGAAGGATATCGTAAACATTGGCGCCGATCGCGGGCAGCGTATCGATGCCGATGAGGTTGGCCGAAGCCTTCTTGAACGCCTCGTTGGCCGCGTCGGTGCTGTCGATGAACAGCGCACGTCCGGCGAAACCGAACTGATCGAGCTGCCCCTTGAGCGACTTGGTCTTGGCGTCCTTGATGTCGAGGTTGTCGAGCACGACGAGCTTGCCGTCCCTGGCTTTCGACGACAGCGCCATCTTCAGGCCGAGCGCGCGGATCTTCTTGTTCAGCGACGGGTTGAAGTCGCGGACCCGAGGACCGTGCGCCTTACCACCGCCGATGAAGATCGGCGCACGACGATCGCCGTGACGAGCGGTACCGCCGCCCTTCTGCTTGCCGAACTTCTTGCCGGTGCGGGCAACGTCCGAACGCTCACGAGCGCCGCGAGCGGTGCCGCGACGGCTTTCGAGCTGCCAGGTGACGACGCGGTGGAGGATATCCGCCCGCGGCTCGACACCGAACACGGCATCATTGAGATCGACGTCCGACTTTGCAGCCTTGCCGTCGAGGGTTTGAACCTTCGCCTTCATGTTCAAGAACTCCTGCGCTGGGGCCGCGTCGGTCGCCGGCGCCTGGTCGGCGGGCGTATCGGCGGGAGCGGATGTATTCTGGTTGGCAGCCTGCTTGATGCCGGCGGGGTATGGCGCATCGGCATGACGCGCGAGCTTGACGGCGTCGCGAACGACGAGCCAGCCACCCTTCGAGCCGGGCACCGAGCCCTTGACGAAGAGCAGGCCACGTTCGACGTCGGTGCGGACGATCTCGAGGTTCTGCTGGGTGCGCTGACGGTCGCCCATGTGGCCGGCCATTTTCTTGTTCTTGAACACGCGGCCCGGATCCTGGCGGTTACCCGTCGAACCGTGCGCACGGTGGCTGACCGAGACGCCGTGCGTCGCGCGCATGCCGCCGAAGTTCCAGCGCTTCATGGCGCCGGCGAAACCCTTGCCCTGCGTGTGGCCGGTGACGTCGACGATCTGGCCGGGAACGAAATGGTCGGCGGAGATTTCCGCGCCCACGTCGAGCACCGCATCGTCGGCGACGCGGAATTCCGCGACGCGCATCTTGGGCTCTACCTCGGCAAGGCCGAAGGCAACGCGCTGTGGCTTGTTGACATTCTTTGCCCGCGCCTTGCCGGCGCCGAGCTGGACGGCGACATAGCCGTCACGTTCCTGTTCACGAACCGAGACCACCTGACAGCCTTCGAGGCTGAGGACGGTGACGGGCACGTGCCGGCCGTCGTCCTGAAACAGGCGGGTCATCCCGACTTTCTTCGCGATCACGCCAGTGCGCATGATGCAATTCCTTCCAACAGAGGCACGCGGACCATTCCGCGTGCTTGTCAGCCCAATGTATTGCATCGCCCCGTCCGGGCTGAACGTCTCGCGAGGTGTGCGCGAAACTAGACGGGGGACGCTGCCCGGAAGACCGGCGGTATCCACCTATTCGATTAACTCCCCGCCGAGGGCGGGAACCCGGAGCCGCCCACAGGGGCGATCGTGCTCCGAAACCGGCTTATGCCAGCTTGATCTCTACGTTGACGCCGGCGGCCAGATCGAGCTTCATCAGCGCGTCGACCGTCTGCGGCGTGGGCTGCACGATGTCGAGCAGCCGCTTGTAGGTACGAACCTCGAACTGCTCACGCGACTTCTTGTCGATGTGCGGGCCGCGGTTGACCGTGAATTTCTCGATACGCGTTGGCAGGGGAATGGGCCCGCGGATCAAAGCTCCCGTACGACGCGCCGTTTCGGCGATGTCGCCCGTTGCCTGGTCGAGCACCCGATGATCGAATGCCTTCAGGCGAATGCGAATGTTCTGCGTTTCCATAACCGTCTACCGATGCGAAAGAGCCAAAACAAATCGCCCCGTATCCTTGCGGATGGCCGAGGCGACCGTTGAATTTATGTAGCGAAAACTACCAGCCGCCCGAATCACGATCCGAGCGGCTGGCAGTCCTATATTACTTGGTGATCGTGCTGACAACCCCTGCACCCACGGTGCGGCCGCCTTCGCGGATTGCGAAGCGCAGACCCTGGTCCATGGCGATCGGTGCGATCAGCTTGACGCCGATCGTGACGTTGTCGCCAGGCATGACCATTTCGGTGCCCTCGGGGAGGACGACTTCACCGGTCACGTCGGTCGTGCGGAAGTAGAACTGCGGACGGTAGTTGGCAAAGAACGGCGTGTGACGGCCGCCTTCGTCCTTCGACAGAACGTAGACTTCGGCATCGAAATCGGTGTGCGGCGTGATCGAACCGGGCTTGCAGAGAACCTGGCCGCGTTCGACGTCGTCACGACCGATGCCGCGGATCAGCGCACCGACGTTGTCGCCAGCTTCGCCGCGATCGAGCAGCTTGCGGAACATTTCGACGCCCGTGACCGTGGTCTTGGCGGTGTCCTTGATGCCGACGATTTCGACTTCGTCGCCAACATTGACGATACCGGTTTCGATACGGCCGGTGACGACGGTACCGCGACCCGAGATCGAGAACACGTCCTCGATCGGCATCAGGAAGGGACGATCGAGCGGACGCTCGGGCTGCGGGATGTACTCGTCGACAGCCTTCATCAGCGCGAGGATCGATTCCTTGCCGATGTTGTCGTCACGACCTTCGAGAGCGGCGAGAGCCGAACCCTTGATGATCGGAATGTCGTCGCCGGGGAACTCGTACGAGCTCAGGAGTTCGCGAACTTCGAGTTCGACGAGCTCAAGCAGCTCTTCGTCGTCGACCTGGTCGACCTTGTTCATGTAGACGACAAGCGCCGGCACGCCGACCTGCTTGGCGAGCAGGATGTGCTCGCGGGTCTGCGGCATCGGGCCGTCAGCAGCGTTCACGACCAGGATCGCGCCGTCCATCTGGGCGGCACCGGTGATCATGTTCTTCACATAGTCGGCGTGTCCCGGGCAATCGACGTGCGCATAGTGACGGCCTTCGGTCTCGTATTCGACGTGTGCCGTCGAAATCGTGATGCCGCGCTCGCGCTCTTCGGGAGCCTTGTCGATGTTTGCGAAATCAACCGCAGCGCCGCCGAATGCCTCAGCCATCACCTTGGTGATCGCTGCGGTCAGCGTGGTCTTGCCATGGTCGACGTGACCGATGGTGCCAACGTTGCAATGCGGCTTGTTCCGCTCAAATTTTGCCTTAGCCATAACTCAAACCCTTCACATCAATATCGCTATTTTGCGTGACCCGCGGTCCGCACCGCGGGCGCTCATAGCACCAAAATCAAATTATGCCAGCTTCGCCTTCACTTCGTCGGCGACGTTCTGTGGCACTTCCTCGTAATGCGAGAACTGCATGCTGTACTGCGCCCGTCCCTGCGTGAACGAACGCAGCTGATTGACGTAACCGAACATATTCGCAAGCGGCACCATCGCATCGACGACCTGGGCATTGCCGCGGCTGTCGGTGCCCTGGATCTGTCCACGGCGCGAATTCATGTCGCCGATGACGTCGCCGAGATACTCCTCGGGGGTGACGACTTCAACCTTCATCACCGGCTCGAGCAGCTTGATGCCTGCCTTCTGGGCCGCTTCGCGCATCGCACCGCGACCCGCGATCTCGAACGCCAGCGCCGACGAATCGACGTCATGGTAGGCGCCGTCGGTCAGGCGGATGTCGAAATCGATGATCGGGAAGCCGATCATCGAACCGCCCTCGGCGGTTTCGCGCATGCCCTTTTCGACCGAGGGGATATATTCCTTGGGAATATTGCCGCCCTTGACCTCGTCGATGAAGTTGATTCCCTGGCCGCGTTCGCCAGGCGTCACGGTCAGCTTGACGCGGCCGAACTGGCCCGAGCCACCCGACTGCTTCTTATGCGTGTAGTCGATCGCGACTTCCTTCGCGAGGCTCTCGCGATAGGCAACCTGCGGCGCGCCGACATTGGCCTCGACCTTGAATTCGCGCTTCATGCGATCGACCAGGATGTCGAGGTGAAGCTCGCCCATGCCCTTGATGATCGTCTGGCCCGATTCGTGATCGGTCGAGACGCGGAACGAGGGATCCTCGGCGGCCAGACGGTTGAGCGCGACGCCCATCCGTTCCTGGTCGGCCTTGGTCTTGGGCTCGACGCTCAGTTCGATGACCGGATCGGGGAACTCCATCCGCTCGAGGATGATCGGCGCGCTCGAGGCACACAGGGTGTCGCCCGTCGTCGTGTCCTTCATCCCCGCGATCGCGACGATGTCGCCGGCGAAGGCTTCATCGATGTCTTCACGGCTGTTGGCATGCATCAGCAGCATGCGGCCGATCTTTTCCTTCTTGTCCTTCACCGAGTTGAGGACGATGCCCTTTTCGAGCTTGCCCGAATAGATGCGGGCGAAGGTCAGCGTGCCGACGAAGGGATCGTTCATGATCTTGAACGCCAGCGCGCTGAACGGCGCGCTATCGTCGGCGGGACGCGAATCCTCGATGTCGGTGTCGGGCTTGACGCCCTTGATCGCCGGCACGTCGAGCGGGCTCGGCATGAAGTCGACGACGGCGTCGAGCAACGGCTGGACGCCCTTGTTCTTGAACGCCGAGCCGCACAATACGGGGACGAACGACTGGTTGAGCGTGCCCTTGCGGATCAGGCCCTTCAACGTCGGCACGTCGGGCTCCTGCCCGTCGAGATACGCCATCATGACCTCGTCGTCCTGTTCGACGACGAGCTCGAGCAGGTCGTGGCGATACTTGGCCGCCTTGTCCTTCAGGTCGTCGGGAATTTCGATATATTCGAAATCGGCGCCGAGGCTTTCATCCTTCCAGATGATGCCGCGCATCGAGACGATGTCGACGAGACCCTTGAGGCCGCCTTCGATACCGATCGGGAAATAGAGCACCGCAGGCGTCGCGCCGAGGCGATCGATGATCGACTGAACGCAATATTCGAAATCGGCGCCGGTCCGGTCGAGCTTGTTGATGAAGCACATCCGGGGAACCTTGTACTTGTCCGCCTGGCGCCACACCGTTTCCGACTGCGGCTCGACGCCGGCAACGCCGTCGAAACAGGCGACCGCGCCATCGAGCACGCGCAACGAACGCTCGACTTCGATGGTGAAGTCGACGTGTCCGGGGGTGTCGATGATGTTGATCCGGTGATCGTCCCAGAAGCAGGTGGTGGCAGCCGACGTGATCGTGATCCCGCGCTCCTGCTCCTGTTCCATCCAGTCCATCGTCGCGGCGCCGTCATGGACTTCGCCGATCTTGTACGATTTGCCGGTGTAATAGAGGATACGCTCGGTCGTCGTCGTCTTACCGGCGTCGATGTGCGCCATAATACCGATGTTGCGGTATTTTTCGATCGCGGTGTCGCGGGCCATGTGCTTTGCTCCGTGGGGCGCGAGGGCGTTTACGCCCCGCTTGTGAATTCAAGAATGTCCGTAGTGCTGGGCCGGTCGAACAGACACGCGCGTCATCGACAAGCGGGCTTCGAGCGGTCCAGCCCTACGGGTATATAGGTATCGTGCGTTACCAGCGGTAGTGCGAGAACGCGCGGTTGGCTTCGGCCATGCGGTGCGTGTCTTCGCGCTTCTTGACCGCGTTGCCGCGATTGTTCGACGCGTCGAGCAGTTCACCCGACAGGCGCGCGGCCATCGTCGTTTCGCTGCGGTTGCGCGACGCGGTGATGAGCCAGCGAATGGCGAGCGCCTGGGCACGATCGGGGCGAACCTCGACCGGGACCTGGTAGGTCGCACCGCCGACACGGCGGCTGCGGACTTCGATGCCCGGCTTGATGTTGTTGAGCGCGTCATGGAAGACCAGGATCGGGTCTTTCTTGGCCTTGGCCTCGACGCTGTCGAGGGCGCCATAGACGATCTTCTCGGCGATCGACTTCTTACCGTCGAGCATGACCGAGTTCATGAATTTCGAAAGGACCAGATCGCCAAATTTGGGATCGGGCAGGATGACCCGCTTTTCGGGACGACGACGACGTGACATGGATAAATTTCCTTAAAACTTCAGCCTTGATTGACCAGATAACTGGCCGGCTTACTTCGGACGCTTGGCGCCGTATTTCGAGCGGGACTGCTTGCGGTCCTTGACCCCCTGCGTATCGAGCACGCCGCGCAGGACGTGGTAGCGAACGCCGGGAAGATCGCGGACACGACCGCCACGGATCAGCACGACGCTGTGTTCCTGGAGGTTGTGGCCTTCGCCCGGGATGTAGGAAATGACCTCGCGCTGGTTGGTCAGGCGAACCTTGGCCACCTTGCGCAGAGCCGAGTTCGGCTTTTTCGGGGTCGTCGTGTAGACGCGGGTGCAGACGCCGCGCTTCTGCGGGTTCTGTTCCATCGCAGGGACCTTGGACTTGGCCTTCTGCGGGACGCGGCCCTTGCGGACCAGCTGGTTAATCGTAGGCATGAATGCTTCACCTGATGAGTGACGACCGATCCCGCGCGGAAAACCCGCTCGGAACGACGCCACGGTTACTTTACGTCCCGCACACAGGGTGGCCCGACGAAGGACCGTCCAATAGAAAAAGACCCTGAGAGCGGCATATCTGCCCCCCAAGGCCCTGTGTGCGAACCGGCAATGTTCAGCTCTATTTGACCGGACGGGGGAGCGACCCTTCCGCCGGATGCGCGCCCTCTACCCGCGATTGCCAATTCGGTCAAGCGGTGGGACAGGGATGCGATAGGGGCTTGCAATTCTTCCCTCGGCGCGGCAGTTTCGTGAAAATACAGGGGGATGTCATGAAAATACGGGTAATGTTTACCGGCCTGGCGCTGGCCGTGGCGACCGCGCTCGGTGCGACACCGGCTGCGGCGCAGGCAATCGCGGCTGCCGCAACGTCGCCGCGACCGCCGCGGATCGATTCGGCCCTGTTTCTCCGCCCCGTCGGAGTTTTCGCGGCCGAGCATTTCGCCCGATGGCTCAAGGATTGCCTATATCGCCAACACCGATGGCAAGGACAGGCTGGTCGTCAAATCCATCGACACCGGTCGAGCGCGCCATATTCGAACAGCCCGAGGGATCCGACCTGCAGTGGTTCCGCTGGGCTGGCGCAGAGAAGCTGCTGTTTTCGATGTCGGCCGAGGTGGAGTTTTTCGGCGAGGAAGCCCAGCGAACGATGCTGTTCGTGATCGACATCAAGACGCGCCAGATCCTCGCGCTTGACCGACAAGAAACAGGGGCTGCGTGGCGATGACGTGATCTACGTCGATCCCGCGGGCGAGTATGTCCTGCTCAACAGGCAGAAGACGATCTACGATTATCCGTCGGTCTATCGCATCATGCTGGCCGACAACGCGACGACCAAGGTCGTCGGCCAGAAGGACCATGTGTGGGACTGGGTTGCCGACGACAGCGGCGTCGTCCGGCTGGGCGTTGGCTCGCGGGGTAGCGCTATGCTGGTCTATTACCGCCCGGATGAAGAGGCGTCGTTCAAGATGATCGGCAAGATCAAGGAGGACGACGAGGATCGCGAGGTCCTCGACGGCCTGTTGCGGATCATCACGGGATCGGACGACGGATTCATCCTGACCAACAAGAAGACCGGACGCGACGCGCTCTACAAATATAATTATGCCACGCGGGAGATCGGCGAACTGGTCGTCGGCGATCCGACCTACGACATCACCGATTTTGCGCTCGATCGCAAAACCGGCGCCGTCACCGCCGCCTATCTGACCGACGACCGCTTCCGGGCAGTCTGGCTCGACCCGAAGATGAACGCCGAACAGGCCAAGCTCGAGCGCGCCCTGCCGGGCATGGACGTATGGATATCATCGCGCAGCGTCGACGACAGCCGGATGATCGTCTTCGTCGCCTCGCCAAACGATCCGGGCAGCTTCTATCTCTACGAACCCAAGGCGCGGAAGCTCGACCGGATTGCGGGGCCCGCCGATTCGCTCGACCCGACGCAGCTCGCGGTGACCAAGCCGATCCGCTACACGGCGCGCGACGGGCTTGAAATTCCGGCGTATCTGACGCTTCCGGTCGGGCGCAAGCCGACCGGCCTGCCGTTGATCGTCATGCCGCATGGCGGCCCCTTCGGCGTGCGCGACACGATGGAATTCAACGCCGAGGTGCAGTTTCTCGCCAACCGGGGCTATGCCGTTTTGCAACCCAATTACCGCGGCTCATCCAGCTACGGCGAGGCTTTCTTCGAAAAAGGCACCGGCTAGGTGGGCCGCGCGATGCAGGACGACCTCGACGACGGCCTCGACTGGCTGGTCAAACAGGGGATCGTCGATGCCGAGCGCGTCTGCATCATGGGAGCAAGCTATGGCGGTTACGCGGCGCTGTGGGGAGTCATCCGCAACCCCGAACGCTATCGCTGCGCCATCAGCCTGGCGGGGGTCACCGACTGGAAGCGCCAGTTGAGCTACGACGCCCAGTTCTTCTCGCGCAAGGGCGCCCGCAGCTGGCGTGACAGGGTCAAGGGCGAGGATCGCTTCGATCTCGATGCGGTCTCTCCGGTCGATCACATCGACGAACTGACGCCGCCCGGTGCTGATCGCGCAAGGCGATGCCGACAGCAACGTGCCGCCGAGCCAATACCAGCGCTTCGTCGACGCGGCGAAGAAGGCAGGCAAACCGCTCGAATCGGTGCTTTACAAAGGCGAAGGCCACGGTTTCGCCGATCCCAAGAACCAAGCCGACTATTACAACCGGGTCGAGGCCTTCCTCGCCAAATACAACCCGGCCGACTGACCGGGCGGGCGGACTCAGCGCCTCACTCGTCGCCGTAGATCGCGACCTCGTTCATGCCCCTGGCGTCGGCGCGGGCGCGGTACATGTCCGGGGTGTTGAAGACGAAGGCGGTCGCGCCGTCGGGGGCGGCGACGATGACGCCGCCATCGCCGCCGATCTCGCCGAGTTCGGCGATGACGTGGGTCGCGGCGGCCTGGGCCCTTCGCCGGTGAAGCGCATCCGCGCGCAGATTTCGTGCGCGACGCCGAGGCGGATGAAATATTCGCCCGATCCGGTCGCCGAGACGGCACAGGCGCGATCGTCGGCATAGGTGCCCGCGCCGATGACGGGGGAATCGCCGATCCGGTCCCATTTCTTGCCGGTCATGCCGCCGGTCGAGGTGCCCGCCGCGACATGGCCGTTCGCATCGCGCGCGACCGCGCCGACGGTGCCGTATTTCATGTCGATATCGTAGGAGCTCACCTTGCTCGCCTTCATCCGTTCGAGCGCGTCGCGGCGGAATTCGGTCGCGAAATATTCGGGCGGGGCCTGTTCGAGCCCCTGTTCGCGACTGAACTGGTCGGCGCCCTTGCCCGCCAGCATGACGTGCGGGCTGTGTTCCATCACCGCGCGCGCGGCGAGGATCGGGTTCCTCGTCGCCGAGACGCCGGCGACCGCGCCCGCTTCGCGCGTGTCGCCGCGCATGATCGAGGAATCCATCCGGTTCTCACCGTCCCAGGTGAACACCGCGCCGCGCCCGGCGTTGAAATTGGGATCGTCCTCGAGCACCATGATCGCGGCCTGGACCGCGTCGAGCGCTGCGCCACCACGGCTGAGGACCTTCGATCCCGCGGCGAGCGCGCGGGCGAGCGCGGCGCGGATGTCGCGGTCCTGTTCGGGGGTGATGCGATCGCGCTCGATCGTCCCGGCCCCGCCATGGATTGCGAGCGACCATGTCGGCGGCGCCTCCTGGCCCTGAACGGGTGCGGTCATCGCGAAACCTCCGGCGATAAGGACGAACAGACATGAGATGATGCGCATCGAACGGCTCCCCCGAGTGATGAGGGGTGTGATTGCGCTTTCCCGGGCGCTTGTCAAAATTGCCCGATCGACGCCGATCGCGCCGCGGGGCGTCAGAAGCCGAGGGTAAAGCGGATCGCGCCGCCGATATCGTCGCCGAGCGCGGCGATGTTGCCGGGATCGGTGCGGTAATAGGCGTTGGCGGTGAGGCGTGCAGTTGCACCGACGGGGACGCCATAGACGCCCTCGACATCGACCTCTCGCCCGGTCGGCGCGAGGTTGAGCGTGCGCACGCCATATTCGGTCGCCAGCGTCGCGTAATCGTAACCGACCGGCAGGTTGAGCCTTAGCCCGCCCGCCGAAACGCGCAGCGGCTGTGCGACGCGCAGTGCGAAACTGTCGTCCGAACCGAAGACGCCCGCCTTGGTCGCGTCGAGCGACCACGCGCTTGATTTCAAGAGCGATCCCGAGACGATGTTGCCGCCCGGATTGGCCCAGGTCCAGCCCTGACGCCAGGCGCCGCCGAGCGCCCAGCCGGCGCCGATATCGACGCGCGCTTCGGCATCGACGAAGGCGCTGCGCGCGCCCTTGCCGCCGTAGAGCGAGCCGAACTTCGCGCCGAGCACGGTCTCGCTCTCGTTGAGCATCTCGCCATTGAGCGCGAAGCGCGCGGCGCCGACCGATCTTGTCGAGGCCCGCGCCGACGATGCTGTAGCGATAGTCGGCGAGCGGGGTGCGAAGCTGTTCGAAGGGGCGCGTTTCGCGGACGCGGGCGATACCGGTTTCGGCGCGCGCGGTGAGGCCGAAGCCCGCGCCGATAGCGTGGCGCACGGCAACGCCGCTGGCCGGGCGCAGGCTGAAGCCGACCTGCCCCCGCGCCGATTCGCCGACGAGGAAGGCGGGCTGGCTGCTTCCTTCGAGCGCGGCGGAGAGTCCCTCGCTGCCGCGGCGGATGCCGAAGGCGAGGCGCGTGTCGGGATCGAGGCGCAGCATCACTGCCCCGGCGAGGACGCGCGCCTGTTCGGCATCGGTCGCGGTCAGCGTCTGCGCGCCGTAGAGCACTTCGTTGCTGCCCGCAGCGACGGTCAGCGAGACGCTGAACGCGGGCGAGGAGGCCGACAGCTGGCGCTGCGCGACCGACAGGGCGGGGGCGAGCTTGAGGTCGGGACCCGGCGCGCGGACGGTGCGCGCGAGATCGAGGCCGAAAGCGCGGTCATATTCGTCGAGGATGATCGCCTGCGTCGAACCCGATGCGAACGCATCGCCCATCGGGCTCGACAGCGTGCCCGAATCGGCGGAGGTGTCGACCAGCTCCTGCGAGCCGGCGAGGCTGGTCGTTCCCGATGGCTGGAAGGCGCGGGCGATATCGAGGATGCCGTGGCCGTAGATCGCATCGACCCCCGGGGCGCCGACGTCGCGGCCCGAATTGAGCAGGATCGAGACGATCTGCGCGCCGCTGAGGTTGGGGAAGGCCTGTGCAAGAAGTGCTGCAGCGCCGGCGATCTGCGGTGCCGAGAACGATGTCCCGCTCCACAGATAGACGGTGCCGTCGTCACCCGGTGCGCGCACGCGATAGCCGAGGGCAGTCAGGTATACGTTTTGCGACGCGCCGGCGCGATTGCTGAAGGCGGAAATCTCGCTCTGGCTGGCCGCGGTGCCGACCGACCCGGCGATGATGACGCGACCAGCGCCTGCCGCCGCCAACCCCTGTGCGAACGGATCGGGATTGTTGGGATCGACGTCGGGATCGGTCGAATCGCCGTCATTGCCCGCCGAAACCACGATCACGATCCCGGCCTGGGCGGCGCGCGTGATCGCAGTGCGCAGCGAGGTTCCGATACCGCCGCCGCCAAGCGACAGGTTGATGACCCGTGCGCCCGAATCGACCGCGTGGTTGACCGCCGCGGCAATTGCGCTGGTTTCGAACGAACAGCCCGAATCCTCCACCGCAGGATCCTCGGTTGCGCAGCTGCCCACCTTGTCGGCCCTGAGCGTCAAAAGCGTCGCGTCGAACGCAATGCCGTGGGTTTCGAAATCGTTCTTCGCCCCGAGGATGACCGAGCTGACCGCGGTCCCGTGGCCATCCTCGTCGACATAGGTGCCGCTGCCGCCGAAGTCGCGCGATGCCGGGCTGATCCGTCCGGTGAATTCCTGGCTCGTCGGATCGATCCCGGTATCGACGACACCGACCAGGATGCCCTTGCCGGTTGCGCCCGCATTATAGGCCGAGATCGCGTTATGGAACGATGGGCCGACCGATCGGCGATATTCGGCGGTGTCGTAATTGGCCGGAGGTGTCGGGGTGGGCACCGGCGCCGGGGCAGGAACAGGCGTCGGTGCCGGAGTCGGCGTGCTGATCGGCGGTGGCGGAGTCGAAGACGCCGCCGCCGCCGCCGCATGCCGCCAACGGCATCATGGCCACGACACTCACCGCGCATACAAGGCGCGCCCGGACAGAAGCAATTTCGATGTAGCGGATCATAGCGGCAGCTTACCTAACATGCTGGCAACACGCCCCTGAAGCGCCCATCTCAAGCCAGCTATCCCATTAAAAATATTAGGATAGAACCAAGAAACTGTCCAAAATCTTAACGAAACTTGGTTTTTGGCAGGATAGGCGCGTGCGCCTTGTCGCGCAAACCCCGCTTGGCTAGGCAGCGGCATGGCGCACTCGCTCGATCATGTCGATTGCTGGATCTTCGATCTCGACAACACGCTCTATCATCCCCGCCACCGGCTGTTCGACCAGATCGACCGGCGGATGGAAGAGTTCGTTGCACGCGTAACCGGCTGTCCGCCCGACGAGGCGCGGGCGATCCAGAAGGCGTATTTCCACGAACACGGGACGACGCTGGCAGGGTTGATGCGCCACCACGACGTCGTCGCCGAAGACTTCCTCGCCTTCGTCCACGACATCGTCCTCGACGATCTGGTCCCCGACGCCGCACTGACTGCGGCGCTCGATGCGTTGCCCGGACGGCGGATCGTCTTTACCAATGCCGACGCCCCGCACGCGCGGCGCGTCCTCGACCGGCTCGGCATCGCCGACCGTTTCGAGGCGATTCATGACATCGTCGCGTGCAACCATGTCCCCAAGCCCGCCAGCGCCGCCTATCGCCAGCTGTGCGAAATCCATGCGATCGATCCGCTGCGCGCGGCGATGGTCGAGGACATGGCGCGCAACCTGGCCCCGGCGCACGCGCTCGGCATGACGACGGTGTGGATCGACAACGGATCCGAAGCGGGAAACCGCGATCACGACCCCGATTTCGTCGATATCCATGTTGACGACCTTGTGCCCTGGCTTCAGGGGGTCGGCGAGCGGCTGGCAACGGACGCGTCAGCCAAACAGGAAAGTTAAGCGACATGAGCGACCTCGCAGCGATTATCGACCAGGCCTGGGAGGCGCGCGACACGCTGGACACTTCCGACGCGACGATCCGCGACGCAGTCGAACAGGCGCTCGCCCTGCTCGACAGCGGCCGTGCGCGCGTGGCCGAACCGAGCGGCAATGGAGACTGGCAGGTCAACCAGTGGCTCAAGAAGGCGGTGCTGCTGTCGTTCCGGTTCAGCCCGATGGGAATCATCGAAGGCGGCCCGGGCGGTGCGACGTGGTGGGACAAGGTGCCATCGAAATTCGCCGGCTGGGACGAAGCGCAATTCACCGCCGCCGGCTTTCGCGCGGTGCCCGGTTCGATCGTCCGGCGCGGCGCGCATATCGGGCGCGACGTCGTCCTGATGCCAAGCTTCGTCAACATCGGCGCCCATGTCGGCGACGGCACGATGATCGATACCTGGGCCTCGGTCGGCAGTTGCGCACAGGTCGGCAGGAATTGCCATATCTCGGCGGGTGCGGGCATCGGCGGCGTGCTCGAGCCGCTGCAGGCCAACCCGACGATCATCGGCGACAACTGTTTTATCGGCGCGCGTTCCGAAATCGTCGAGGGCACGATCGTCGGCGAGGGATCGGTCGTTGCAATGGGCGTTTTCATCACCGCGTCCTCGAAAATCATCGATCGCGCCAGCGGCGAAGTCCTCTACGGACGCATCCCGCCCTATTCGGTGGTCGTTCCCGGAACGCTGCCCGGCAGGCCGCTCGCCGACGGTTCGCCCGGACCCGGCCTTGCCTGCGCGGTGATCGTCAAGACGGTCGATGCGGGCACGCGGGCGAAAACGGCGATCAACGATCTCCTTCGCACGTGAGCCAAGGGCCAAACAAAAGTTGACCTAACTGTATTATTGCCATAATACGCTAACGCGGATTAATCTGGCGTTCACATCTGTAGTCGTTAGTGTGCCGCAACGATCCCGTCAGCGGGTCGATTTGCCCCGTAGCGGGAATGGGAGAAGATATCATGAGCAGCAAAGCTCGAGCAGCGGTCATCGAAATCCGGCAGCAGGCCAGCCACACCTTCTACGGCGGCAAGGTCTTCGCAACCGCATCGTCGATCGCGCTGGCGCTGGCGCTCACCGCCCCGGCCGCCGCAGAGGACAGCACCGACAATTCGCCAACCTCAGAGGTCCAGCCGGCTTCGGGTCAGGCAGGACGAACTTATACGCCTGCCGATTTCACGCGCTATGCACCCAAGACCGCGCTCGACATGGTCCGCCAGATCCCCGGTTTCTCGATCCAGGGCGGCGACAACGGCAATCGCGGTCTTGGCCAGGCAACGCAGAACGTCCTGCTCAACAGCCAGCGCGTGTCGGGCAAGTCGAACGATGCCGCGACCGCATTGTCGCGGATCGATGCGGCCAGCGTCACGCGCATCGAGATCGTCGACGGCGCCTCGCTCGATATTCCCGGCCTGTCGGGCCAGGTCGCCAATGTCGTTTATGCGAGCAAGGCCTTCGGCGGGACGTTCGAATGGTACCCGCAAATCCGCCCCGGGCTCGATGACAACTGGTTCGCGGGCAGCGTCTCGCTGAGTGGCAAGGCCGGATCGACCGACTGGAGCGCGAGCGTGTCGAACGACGCTGAACGGCAAGGCCATTGGGGTCCCGAATACCTCCGCGATGCCAATGGCGTGTTGCTGCTGACACGTGACGAACATGCCAGCTACTATCGCGACCGGCCGCGGCTGGCGCTGTCGCTCGCGCGGACCGCTGCCAACGGCAACATCCTCAACGTCAATGCGGCTGGAGAACTCAGCTATCGCACCCAGCGCGTCGATGGCGAAGTCCGCTCGCCCGCCGGCGCGGAATCGGACGAGCTGTTCCTGTCGACCGAAAACGAATGGAATGCCGAGCTTGGCGGCGATTACGAATTCGCCCTCGGCGGCGGACGGCTGAAGCTCGTCGGCCTCAAGCGCTTCGAGCACAGCCCGTTCGTCAACATTTTCACCGCGCAGGACCGTGCGCCGGGTTCGGTCGTCACCGGCAATCGCTTCGACCAGACCGTCGACGAGGGCGAAACGATCGGACGCGGCGAATATCGCTGGAAGGCAGGCGTTGCCGACTGGCAGGTCAGCCTCGAGGGCGCTTATAACACGCTCGACAGCTCCGCCGAACTGTTCGTACGCGATGCCAGCGGCACCCCTGTCGAAGTGCCGCTTCCCGGGGCCAATGCGCGGGTTACCGAAAAGCGCGCCGAATCGATCCTGACCTATGGCCGGCCGCTGTCGTCGAACCTGGCGCTGCAGGCCAATCTCGGCGCCGAATACAGCACGATCACAGTGACCGGTTCGGGCGGCAAGTCGCGCAGCTTCCTGCGACCCAAGGGATCGGTAGCGCTCGCCTGGACGGTCGATCCGACGCTGACGGTCAACGCCAAGGTCGAACGCCGCGTCGACCAATTGAGCTTTTACGACTTCCTCGCGTCGGTCGACGTCGCCAACAACACCGATCGTTCGAACAATCCCGAGCTGGTCCCGCCGCAGCGCTGGCGGTTCGAGATCGATGCGACCAAGAAACTCGGCACATGGGGATCGATCAAGCCCTTCGCACGCTTCGCGCTGGTCCAGGACGTGGTCGATTCGATCCCCGTCTCGCCGACCGAAGAGGCGCTGGGCAACCTCGCCGACCCGGCCGTCATCTGGCTTGCCGGAATGGAAGGGACGCTGTTGCTCGATCCGCTCGGCTGGACAGGTGCGAAAATCGATTTCGACGGCAAGTACATCGATGCGCGAGTCAAAGACCCGCTGACCGGCGCGCGCCGCCGGGTAAGCGGCGAGGCGATTTACACACTCAGTGCCAATTTGCGCCACGACATCCCCGGCTCGAACTGGGCCTGGGGCGGCAGCGTCGAAGCTTACGACCAGGCCGCCAATGTCCGCCTCGACCAGGTCCAGCGTTCGTTCTCGACCAAGCCGCAAACGACGCTGTTCGTCGAGAACAAGGATGTCCTGGGGCTGACGGTTCGGGCGACGGTGATCAACCTGCTCGACAGCCGCGACGGATACGAACGCACCGCCTATGTCGGCCGCCGCACCGGCCCGGTCGCCTTCACCGAGGACCGGTCGCGCGGTTACGGCCGGATCTGGGCGTTCAGCGTCAGCGGCAAGATCTGAATCGAGGCGCTCCCGCCCGGGCCGAATCGACCGGCCTGGGTGGGGCGCGTCCTTCGATACGCGATTTCGACAGGTTCAATCGCACCTCAGGACCAACGGTTAGCTACTGAGCCAGGCTGATCGACGGCAGTCGCGCAATCAAAACGGCACTTCGTCGTCGAGGTCGTTGTCGAAATTGGGGCCCGAGCCGCCGCCTGACGACGATCCGCCGCCGAAGCCGCCATTGTTCGAAGAGCCGCCGCCCCAGCCGTCGTCGCCGCCCTGGCGCGATCCGCCGCCGCCACCCGAGCCGCCGCCCGAGCCGCCGCCGGGCGCGCCATCGAGCATCGTCATGACCGCGCCGGGGCCCTGCAGCACGACCTCGGTCGAATAGCGGTCGTTGCCCGACTGGTCCTGCCATTTGCGCGTACGCAGCTGGCCTTCGACATAGACCTTGCTGCCCTTGCGCAGGAAACGTTCGGCGACGCCGGCAAGGCCTTCGCCGAAGATCGCCACGCTATGCCATTCGGTGCGCTCCTTGCGCTCGCCGGTCATCTTGTCCTTCCAGTTTTCCGACGTGGCGATGCGCAGGTTGCACACCTTGCCGCCGTTCTGGAACGATTTGACCTCGGGATCCTGCCCCAGATTGCCGATCAGGATGACCTTGTTGACGCTGCCTGCCATCGTAAATTCCTATCCAAGCCCGAGGGCGGTTGCCGCCCAATATGTAACACCCGCAAACAGGTAGGCGAGGGCGAACAGGTAGGCAACCATCAGCGCGGGCCAACGCCATGAGTTTGTCTCGCGCCGCGTCACCGCGATCGTCGAGATGCACTGCGGCGCAAAGACGAACCAGGCGAGGAAGGCGAGCGCGGTGGCGAGGCTCCAGTCGGCGGCGAGCTTTGGCCCGAGCGCGCGCGCAGCCTGTTCGTCGTCGTCGCCGGCGTTGATCGCATAGACGGTGCCGAGAGCCGAAACCGCAACCTCGCGCGCCGCCATCGCGGGAATCAGTGCGAGCGCGATATCCTTGTTGAAACCGATCGGTTCGACGATCGGCGCGACGAGGTTGTCGGCGATCCGCCCGGCGAGCGAATAGCGCACCGGCGAGACGTCGCTGCCCGCCGGCGGCTTGGGAAAGGATAGCAATGCCCACAGCAGCATCGTCGAGAAGAAGATGATCGTCCCTGCGCGCTTGAGGAAGATCCATGCGCGCTGCCACAGGCCGAGCGCGACGTCCTGCAGCCGCGGCCACTGGTAACGCGGCATTTCCATGATCAGCCCGGCGCTCGCCCCCTTGGTCACGGTGCGGCGCAGGACATAGGCGGCGGCAAGCGCGCCGACGATGCCGGTGAGGTAGAGGATGAAGAGCACCAGTCCCTGCAGGCCGATGCCCGGCCCGACGCTGCGCGCGGGGATGAACGCGGCGATGATGATCGCATAGACCGGCAGCCGCGCCGAGCAGGTCATCAGCGGCGCGATCAGGATCGTCGTCAGCCGGTCCTTGGGATCGGCGATCGCGCGCGTCGCCATGATCCCGGGGATGGCGCACGCAAAGCTCGAAAGGAGCGGGATGAAGCCGCGTCCCGACAGGCCGACCTTGGCCATGATGCCGTCCATCAGGAAAGCGGCGCGGGTGAGATAGCCGGTCGCTTCGAGCACGAGGATGAAGAGGAACAATACGAGGATCTGCGGCAGGAAGACCACGACCGCGCCGACGCCCGCGATGACCCCGTCGACGATCATCGAGCGCAGCCAGCCCGCGGGCAGGGTATCACCGAGATACTGGCCGAGCGTACCGATGCCGACGTCGATCGCGTCGGCGGGCGTCGCCGACCAGGCGAACACCGCCTGGAACATGACGAACAGGATCGCGAGCAGGATGGCAAAGCCGAGCACGGGGTGCATCAGCACCGCATCGATCCGCTGCGTCCAGCGCCGCTCGGGCGGCTCGCCGACGGTCGCGGCGCGCGCGATGATTGCCGCCTGCTTGCGCAGTTTGCGATCGGCCTCTGGCCCTTGCTCGGGCGGTTCGACGATGCGATGCTTGGCTCCGTCGAGCAGAGCTTCGAGCGCGGCGATCAGTTCGATCAGGCCGCGCCCGCGGACCGCGACGGTCGGGATGACGGGCACGCCGAGATCGGCCGACAGCCGCGCGGCATCGAGTTCGAGCCCGTCGCGCGTCGCCATGTCGATCATGTTGAGCGCGACGACGACAGGCGTGCCGACCGCGATCAGTTCGAGCGCGAAGGGCAGGTGCTGTTCGAGGTTGGAAGCGTCGAGCACGACGATCATCGCATCGAGCCGCCGCTCGCCCTGCTGATGCCCGGTGACGACCGCGCGGGTGACCTCTTCGTCGGGACTCGCCGGGGTCAGGCTATAGCTGCCCGGCAGGTCGACCATCTCGAGCGGGCGACCGTCGCTGAGCACCGCGCGGCCCGATTTGCGCTCGACGGTGACGCCGGGATAGTTGCCGATCTTCTGCCGTGCGCCGGTCAGCGCGTTGAACAGCGACGACTTGCCCGAATTGGGATTGCCGACGAGCGCGACCATCGGGGTGGCGACGGTCATGCCGCAGCCCCTTCGGCGATGCTGATCGCAGCAGCGTGGGCGAGGCGGATGATGATCGTCGTGCGTCCCACCCTGACGGCCAGCGGGTCCTTGAGGAACAGGCTGCCGCGATGGAGCAGCTCGACATTGGCGCCCTCGATCAGGCCGAGTTCGCGCAGCCGCCGCCCCTCGGGCAGCGACAAACGCTCCCAGTCGACCGCGGCGACATGGCCGCGCGCACCGGGACGGAGATTGGCGAGAAGAGAATACATTTGCGACTGATTATCATTAACGGGAAGCCGGCGCTATAGCGAAGGGTCGCGCCGCCTGCAATGCGCTGGATCAAACCCCCGGATAACGCAGCCGTCCGATGAAGCGCGACAGGCTCGGGATGCGCTCGCGGCGCTTCAGGAAGCCCGCCTTGGCCTTTTCGAACTGCATGACATTGTCGATCCGGCGCGAGAGGAAGGCGCGGGTGTCTGCGAAATTCTCGCTGTCGTCGTCGAGGAAGACGGTGAGAGTCGCGGCATAGATGGCCGAGAGCAGGCCGCGCTTGGTATAGTGATTGTAATCGGTCGCGGTGTCGCCCGCGAGGCGCCACATCGTGTCGGCGGCGCGCCAGCCGAGCCGGGTGCCCTTGGCAATGTTCTGCGGCATGGCAAGGATCGCGAGCGCGCGGCGCAATGCCTCCTTGTCGCCCGCGACGATTTCGAGTCGCGTTTCGACCAGCGCGGCGATGCGTTCGCGAATTTTCATCGCGGCGAGCGTTTCGGGCGGCAGGCGACGCGCCATTTCTTCATCGATCCAGCCGAACCAGGCGTCGATCATGTCGGTCGCGCCGCCGGGAAAGGCGAGCGCGGCAATGTCGGGATCGATGCCGAGCGCATCGGCGGCGCTGGCGATCGCGCTGGTGCTCCATCCGTCGAACGCGGCGTCGCGCGCGAGACGCGGGGCGAGCGCGGCACGGATTTCGTCGAGCGTCGGATCGTCTGGGAGGTCAGTCTGGGCCATGACGCGAAACTAGGTCACGGCCTTGCGCGCGGCAAGGCAGGATTGCGTTCTGGCCAGCGCACGAGCACCAGCGCGAGCGCGATCGCGATCATCCCCGCGCCTTCGAACGGTCCGATCGCCTCACCAAAGACGACCAGACCGGCGAACGCGGCAATCGCCGGCTGGACGAGCAGGACGAGGCCGATAACGAGCGGGCGGAAGTGCGGCAGCGCATAGACGAGCAACCCCTGGCCGGCGAGCTGACTCGAAAAGGCGAGCGCGACGAGCGGTGTCCAGTCGGTCGGCCAGATATTCTCGCCGAGCGCGAGCGCAAAGAGCAACGCCATCGGAATGCTGGCGAAGGTCGAGACCGCAAGCACCGACCAGCTGCCGAGCTTCGCGCGCGCGTTCTGCAGCGCGAGCAGATAGCCGGTGTAGAGGATTCCGGCGAGTAGGCTGAGCAGGTCTCCGACAAGGTTGCGCGGGGAGAGTTCGAACGACCGGCCCATCAGCAGCGCCCCGCCGGCGAAGGCGAGCGCGATCGCAACGAGCTGGATCCGGCGCGGCATCTGGTGGAGGACGACCATCCCCCACAGGACGAGCAGCAGGCTCGCCGAATTGCCGAACAATGTCGCATTGGCGAGCTTGGTGCGGACGATGCCGAGATGCCAGGCGGCGAGATCGGCAGCGAAGAACACGCCGCCGGCAACGATCATCCAGCCGACCTTGCGGGGAAAACCAACGAGCGGCTGGCGCGTCCGCCACGCGATCAAGGCAAGGAACGGCGCGGCGATCGCGAGGCGCCAGAAACTCGCCGCGACGGGACCGGTATCGGCAAAACGGACCAGCAGCGCGCCGAAGGCAAGGCACATGTTGGCGAGCACGAGAGCGGCGAAGGCGAAGCCTGGATGCCGTAGCGTCGCGGGCGACTCGTCGGGCGAAACGCCGCGCGGGCTGGCCGGGTCTGCGGTTGAATCGGCCAAGACGGGTCCCCAATTGGTGCGTTCGCCGCTGTAACGCAGCCCCGCCCTACCGCAAGCGAAAGGACCCGCCCCTCCCATGTCCGATACCCCCACGCCCAGCCTGTTCGATCCGATCGCGATTGGCGACCTCGTCCTGCCCAACCGCATCCTGATGGCACCGCTGACGCGCGGACGCGGAACGATGGAGCATGTTCCGACCGAGTTGATGGGCGAATATTACGCGCAGCGCGCGGGCGCCGGACTGATCCTTTCCGAAGCCACCGGCATCAGCAAGGAAGGGCTTGGCTGGCCGTTCGCCCCGGGCCTGTGGACCGAGGACCAGGTCGAAGGCTGGAAGCCCGTCGTCGAGCGCGTCCATGCAGCGGGCGGACGGATCTTCGCGCAGCTGTGGCACATGGGCCGGCTGGTCCATCCCGACATGGGCGGCGGCGCGCCGGTATCGTCGGTCTCGGTCGCCGCCGACGGACAGGCGCACACCTATTCAGGCAAGCAGGATCACGCGACGCCGCGCGCCTTGCCCGCCAGCGAGATCCCGCGCGTGATCGGCGATTACGTGACCGCGGCACGCAACGCGATGCGCGCCGGGTTCGACGGCGTCCAGATCCACGCCGCCAACGGCTATCTGATCGACCAGTTCCTGCGCGATACGCCCAATCATCGCGACGACGATTACGGCGGCAACGCCGACAACCGCGTGCGGCTGCTCCGCGAAGTCACCGCCGCAGTGGCGGGCGAAGTCGGCGCGGATCGTACCGCCGTGCGCCTGTCGCCCAACGGCGTGGTCCAGAGCACCGACGACAGCGATCCGGTGACGACCTTTACGACGGCGGCGAAAGCGCTCGACGCGCTCGGCATCGCGTTTTTGGAAATGCGCGAACCGCGCGAGGCGTCGACCTTTGCCAAGACCGACGTCGCCCCGGTCAGCCCGCATATCCGCAAGGTCTTTTCGCCGCCGCTGTTCCTCAACAGCGATTACGGCCTCGCCGACGGTCAGGGACAGCTCGACAAGGGGCTCTGCGACGGCATCGCCTATGGTCGCCCGTTCATCGCCAACCCCGACCTGGTCGAACGGTTCAAGTCGGGCGCCGCGCTCAACGAGCCCAATCCAAGGACGTTCTACAGCCAGGGGCTCGAGGGCTATACCGACTATCCGGCGATGGAGACCGCGCCCGCCTGATTCAGGCGAATCGGGCCTGAAGGTCGAGCATGGCCAGCGCCGCCTTCGCCGCTTCGCCGCCCTTGTCCTTTTGCGCGGGATCGGCGCGGACGAGCGCCTGGGCGTCGTTTTCGACGGTGAGGATGCCGTTGCCGATGGCGGTGCCGTCGAGCGTCAGCGCCATGAGTCCGCGCGCGCTTTCGCCCGCGACGATTTCGAAATGATAGGTCTCGCCGCGGATGACGACGCCGATCGCGACGAAGGCGTCGAAGCGCGCGCTGTCCTGGGCGAGCGCGATCGCGCCGGGGATTTCGAGCGCGCCGGGCACGGTGATCGTTTCGTGGCTGTGGCCGGCGGCATCGATCGCGGCGCGCGCGCCGGCGAGCAGCATGTCGTTATAGCTCTCGTAAAAGCGTGCTTCGACGATCAGGATATGGGCCATCAGGCGTCCTCTGTTTCGCGCGTTTGCGCATCCGCCGGCGTGATCGCCTTTTCGCCGACGATCGACAGGCCGTAGGCGTCGAGACCGACCAGCGTATGGTGCGTGTTGGTCAGCAGGATCATGTCGGCGACACCCAGTTCGGTCAGGATCTGCGCCCCGACGCCGTAATCGCGCAATTCCTCCATGTCGCGCGGCGCGCTCCCCGTCTTGGCCTCGATCGCGCGGGTGAAGATGTCCTTCACCGGCTTGTTGATGACGACGACAACGCCTGCGCCAGCCTCTCCGATGATGCGCATCGAATCGGCGAGCAGGCGGCCGCGCGTCCCGGTTTCGCCGAACAGGTCGGCAAAGGGCGACAGCGCGTGCATCCGCACCAGCGTCGGCGTGTCGGGCGTGATCCGCCCCTTGACCAGCGCGACCTGCTCGGTCCGCGTCGCCTTGTTGAAAAAGGTCATCGCGGTCCAGTCGCCACCCCATTCGGAGGTGAAGGCCGCTTCGCTGCGTTTCTCGACGAGCCGGTCGTGACGGCGACGATAGGCGATGAGATCGCGGATCGTGCCGATCTTGAGATCGTGGAGTCGCGCAAAGGGGATGAGGTCGGCCATCCGCGCCATCGTGCCGTCGTCCTTCATGATCTCGCAGATCACGCCCGACGGGTTGAGACCGGCGAGGCGCGAGACGTCGACCGCCGCCTCGGTATGGCCGGCGCGGACGAGGACGCCACCATCGCGCGCGACGAGCGGGAAGACATGGCCCGGCGTCACGATCGATTCGGCGCCCTTGGATGCGTCGATCGCGACCGACACTGTGCGCGCGCGATCGGCCGCCGAGATGCCCGTCGTGACGCCTTCGTGCGCCTCGATCGAGACGGTGAAGGCGGTTTCGTGCCGCGTCCCGTTGTGCCGCGCCATGAGGTCGAGGCCGAGCATATCGACGCGCTTCTTCTCGAGCGTCAGGCAGATCAGACCGCGGCCGTATGTTGCCATGAAGTTGATCGCGTCGGGCGTCGCCATCTGCGCGGGAATGACGAGATCGCCCTCGTTCTCGCGGTCCTCGTCATCGACGAGGATGAACATCTTGCCGTTGCGCGCGAGCGCGATGATCTCTTCGGCGCCGACCATCGGCGACGATTCGCTGCCGTGCGCGAGCCAATGTTCGAGCTTGCGCAGCGTATCGGCGGTCGGGTTCCAGCTTGATTCGCCGACGTCGCGCAGGCTGTTGGAATGGAGGCCGGCCGCCTTGGCGAGACCGGCGCGGGTGACCTCGCCCGAATTGACGAGCGCGGTGATGCGGGAGATGAGAAGTGAGGACATGTGAACGAGATATCACATCACAGTGTGATGTCAATCGGTGGAATCACATCCGCTGCTGCATCCTGGCGAGATAGCGCGTCAGGATGTCGATCTCGAGATTGACTTCGCTGCCCGCTTCGAGCGCGCCGAGCGTCGTCACGGCGCGCGTGTGCGGGATGATGTTGACCGCGAAATCGACGCTGCCGTCGGCCTGGTCGGCGACATCGTTGACCGTCAGCGAGACACCGTCGATCGCGATCGAGCCCTTGCCCGCGATGTTGGCGGCGAGCGCGGCGGGGGCGTTGATGCCAACGCGCCAGCTGTCGCCGTCCTCGCAAATCCCCTTGATCGTGCCCGTCGCATCGACATGGCCGGTGACGATATGGCCGCCGAGCTCGTCGCCGACGCGCAACGAGCGTTCGAGGTTGAGGCGGCGACCCTTGGCCCACATGCCCTTGGCGCTGCGCGAGATCGTTTCGCCCGATACGTCGACTGCAAACCAGCTTCGCTGGCCTGGTTCGGGTGGGTCCAACCGCCCCTTGTCGACGACCGTCAGGCAGACGCCCGAGCAGGCAATCGACGCGCCGATCGCGACTCCGGCCATGTCGTAGCCGCAGCCGATAACGATGCGCTGGTCGCCGCGCGCCTCGACGCTGCGGATCGTGCCGATGTCGGTGATGATGCCGGTGAACATAGAGTCCTTTCTATCGCCTCATCCGGGCGGAAAACCGGTGCCCACTTTTCCTGATGAGGCTCTTTGTCGCCTCATCCGGGCGGAAAACCGGTGCCCACTTTCCCTGATGAGGCTGTGCAATCCTCGTTTCGCGCCCGCTCGTAGACGTCGAGCGTGTCGCTGCCAAGGTCGCGGTGATCGACGCAGGCCCAACGGCGGTGCGCCGAGGCGAGGTCGGCAAGGCCGATATCGCCGATCGCGCGCAGCCCGTTGCCGATCAATATCGGCGCGCGATAGATCAGCAAGCGATCGACGAGGTCGGCGGCGAGGAACGCCGAAGCCGCGCCGGCACCGCCTTCGACGAGGATCGACTGGACGCCGTCGAGAGCGGCAATCGCCGCGGGCGAGGCGATCGCCTGCCAGCCGTCGGGTGCGGCTCCCGATGTGAGCACGAGGCGGTGCGGCGAGCGGTTCTCTAGTCCTTCGATCCGCACGTCGAGCTGCGGGGCGTCGGCGTCGAGCGTGCCGCGCCCGACGAGGATCGCGTCGTGGCGGGCGCGCTCGAGATGGCCATGGGCGCGCGCTCGCTCGCCGGTGATCCAGCGGCTCGACCCGTCGGCCAGCGCGATGCAGCCGTCGAGCGACATTGCAAGCTTGAGCGTGACAAACGGGCGGCCACATTCGATTCGCATCAGCCACGGCGCCATCGCGCGGCGCGCTGCGTCGGCACCGATGCCGACATCGACCGTGATACCCGCGCCGCGCAGCAGCGCGATGCCCCTGCCCGCGGTGCGCGGATCGGGATCGGCGAGCGCGATAACGACGCGCGCGGGGGCGGCATCGCGCAGCAGGGCGGCGCACGCCGGGCCGCGATCGCTGATATGGGCGCACGGTTCGAGCGTGACGTAGACCGTCGATCCGGCGGCGGCGTCGCCAGCGGCGGCGAGCGCGAGCGCCTCGGCGTGCGGGCGACCGCCCTCGGCGGTCGCGCCGCGCGCGATCACCGCGCCGTCGCGGACGATCAGGCAGCCGACATTGGGGTTGGGCGATGCCAGGCCGCGCGCACCATCGGCGAGCGCGATCGCGGCGGCCATTGCGCGCGCGTCGTCGTGGGCGCCGTGCTGTCATTTGCCCTTGGCGGCGTTGCTGCGCTGGCGCGAGAATTTCTCCGCCGCTTCGAGCTGTGCCTTGGCCGTCGCCTCGGGATCCATCGCATCGGTCGCGGCGCTGTCGCGATCGGCCTCGGTCGAATCATATTCGACGCCGAGACTGTCGGCGAGCCGCTTGTAAGCCTCGCGGTTGCGGGCGTGGCGCGCGTTGGTCGCCTTCGCCCGCTCGAGCCATTCGCGGCGGATGTCTTCCTCGTTGCGGTCGACGGTCCAGTTTTCGATATAGACGATCTTGGCGCTGGTATCGGGTTCCTCGCTCATCGCGTAACCGAACAAATAGAGGATCACGATCGGCAGGACGATCGACACCCCCATCGCGGGGATGCGATGCGGGCGGTCGATCTTCACGTAATTCCACAGGTCGGCGAAGCCGCCGGTGACGTCGGGCATTTTCATGAACCACCCGATACTATTGCTGGCGCGATTAAGCGACCCGCTTTCCTGACCCTAGCCGGTCAGCTTGAAGGTCACCGTCATGACGTGCCAGCTTTCGAACGGCGCGCCGTCGCGCGTTGCCGGCTTGAACCGCCACGCGCGCAGCGCATGTTTGCGCGTCGCTTCGAAGAAGGCAGCGGTGCTCGATCCCGCATCGACGACATCGCGAACGCGGCCGTCGGGGCCAACCAGAACGCGCACCTTGGCGATGCCTTCGCGTTCGAGCCGCAACATCGCGGGCGGATAATTGGGCTGGAAGCGGTCGGCAAAGCGCGAATCGATCGACACCTGCGTCAGCACCGGAGCGACCGGCTGCTTCGGCTGAGCGGGCGGGTCGATCGATCTGGCGTCGCCAACCGGTCCCATCGTGAAGGGGTTGTCGGCGCCGCGATCGGTCGTTCCGATCGGGGGATTGGAGGGCAGTGGCGGCGCGATCGGCCGACGCGGCACGACGATCGTCGTCTCGGGCCGCGGCGTCTCGCTGCGCGGCTGCGGCGCGGGCTTCGGGGGCGTCGGCAGCGGGATCTGCCTGACCTTGATCGGAGTAAAGGGCGTGAAACGTTCGATCATCGCCTGCGGTGCCAGCAGGTAGGCGGCGAACAGCGCGCCGGTAACGCCGATCGACAGGCCGAGCGGGACCGGGCGGAGGCCCGAGCGACGGTCGCTATAGGCATGGCGGCGGATCGGTTCGGCCCGCAGGCCAGTCGGGGAAAGTTGCGCGTTCATCGTCGTCCCTCCTCTCAAGCGGCGGGCCGACGGTGGCTCCATCGGCCTACACCGATTAGGAGAGTGATGATATAATATAACGAGAAACTGTCAAGCGGTGAAATCTTCCCCATTCAGGGGCTTAGCGAACGGGCGGTATCGTGCGTTCAGCCCTGGGCTGCGGCGCGCAGCCGTTCGATCGCGCGCGCGCTGCCGATCAGCGGCAGCAGCGCGGCCATGTCGGGGCCCGAATCGCGCCCGGTCAGCGCCTGGCGCAGCGGCAGGAACAGCATCTTGCCCTTGCGGTCGGTCGAGACTTTGAGCGCGCCCGTCAGCGCGTGCCACGGGTCGCCCGCCCAGTCGATCGATGCGGCCTGATCGGCGGCACTGGCGAGATAGGCGCGCGTTTCGTCGTCGAACGGCGGCGCGGCAATCGGCCCGGTGACGCACGACCAGATATCGGCCGCTTCGTGCACGGTGTGAAGATTGGGCCGGATCGCTTCCCAGCCCGCCGCACCGATATCAACGGGCAGCCGCGCCGCGACGGCATCGTAATCGAGACCATGGACGATCTTCTGGTTGAGCAGCTTGAGCTCGTCATCGTCGAAGCGCGCAGGCGCACGGCCGAAATTCGCGAAGTCGAACGATTCGACCAACGGCGTGACGTCGTTTACCGGGATCACCGGTTCGCTCGTCCCGATCCGTGCGAGCAAGGCAACAAGCGCGATCGGCTCGATGCCCGAGCTCGCGGAAATGGTCGGCACCGAGCGAGCCGAGCCGCTTCGACAATTTGCCCTCGCTGCCGACGAGCAATGCCTCGTGCGCGAAAGCCGGCGGCACCGCGCCGAGCGCTTCGAACATCTGGATCTGTGCGGCGGTGTTCGAGACGTGATCCTCGCCGCGCACGACGTGCGTCACGCGCATGTCGATGTCGTCGATCGCGCTCGGCAGCATGTAGAGCCAGCTGCCGTCGGCGCGGCGGATGACGGGATCGCTGAGCAGTTTCGGGTCGAACGACTGCGCCCCGCGGATCATGTCGTCCCACGCGATCGGCGCATCGTGGTCGAGTTTGAAGCGCCAGTGCGGCGCGCGACCAGCGGCAGCATGTGCGGCATGGTCGTCTTCGCCGAGCGCCAGCGCACCGCGCTCATAGACCGGCGGCAGGCCGCGCCCGAGCAGCACCTTGCGGCGCAAGTCGAGCTCCTCGGGGGTTTCGTAGCAGCGATAGACGCGGCCGACCTGTTTGAGCGCCTCGAAATGCGCCTCGTAGAGGTGCGAGCGCTCCGACTGGCGCGCCTCGCCATCGGGCGTCAGGCCGAGCCAGCCGAGATCGTGGCGGATCGCGGTGACGAACGCCTCGTCCGAGCGCGCCTGGTCGGTATCGTCGAGCCGGAGGAGGAAACGCCCGCCATGTTTGCGCGCGTACATCCAGTTGTGCAGCGCGGTGCGGATATTGCCGACGTGGAGATTGCCCGTGGGCGACGGCGCGAAGCGGGTGACGGTGTCGGTATTTGGGGTCATGGCTGCGCGATTAGCGGCTTATGCGCGCACTGTCATTGGGAGAACAGCGTCACGCTATGTCCGCCGCCTGAAAGCACGACGCCGTTCGCGGGTGTGCGTCCGGCGGTGGTGGCATGATCGAGAGCTATGCCGAGCGCGCGCAGTTCGGGCGCGACAGCGACCGCGCACACCGGGCGCCGGCACGCCATCGACGGGTGGATTGATCGGCGCAGCTCGTTTCAGGTCGAGACGTCCGCGCAGATAGGAATAATTCCAGACGAACCCGGCGCAGCGCGGCTCGAACGACAGGCTTGTCCCGTCAATCGAGAGCGCAATGCCGAAGTCCGCGTCAAGCGGTTCGCCGTCGATGCCCGCAACGCGGTATTCGCCGACCAGGCTTTCGGGGGCCGGCAGCAAGACCGTTGGCGCGGCCGGTATGCGTACCGGATCGGGTCCGGGCGCCGGCTGGCCAGTCTCAGGAGGATCAGCCTTCTGAGGCGCCTGCGACGAATCGCAACCTGCCAACAGGCACGCGACGAGCAGAGATGGCAGAACCTTCATCATCACGCCGTGCGGAATCCATGCGTGATCGGATAGCGGCGGTCGCGGCCGAAGTTGCGGATGCCGAGCTTGACCCCCGGCGGCGCCTGGCGGCGCTTGTATTCGGCGATGTAGAGCAGGCGCTCGATCCGTGCGACGAGATCGCGATCATAGCCCAGGCCCGCAACGATATCGTCGACCGAGCGCTCCTCCTCGACCAGCGCATAGAGGATGCGGTCGAGGATTTCATACGGCGGCAGGCTGTCGTCGTCGCGCTGGTCGGGGCGCAGTTCGGCGCTCGGCGGCTTGGTGATCACGCGCTCTGGCATCACCGCGCCAGAGGGGCCGAGGCCGAGCGAGGGCCGGTTCTCGTTGCGCCATTTCGACAGCAGGAAGACGGTCGATTTATACGCATCCTTGAGGACGTTGTAGCCGCCCGCCATGTCGCCATAGATCGTCGCATAGCCGACGCTCATCTCGCTCTTGTTGCCCGTCGTCAGGACCATCGGGCCGAACTTGTTGCTCAATGCCATCAGCGTCAGCCCACGAATCCGCGACTGGATGTTTTCCTCGGTGATGTCGACCTCGGCATCGGCGAAGCTGCCCGACAGCATCGTATCGAACGCCTCGACCGCGGGGTTGATCGCTATCGTGTCGAGCCGGCAGCCGAGCAGGTCGGCGCAGCCCCTGGCATCCTCGAGGCTCTCCTGCCCGGTAAAGCGGCTCGGCAGCATGACGCACCAGACGCGCTCGGCGCCGAGCGCATCGACCGCGACCGCCGCGCTCAATGCCGAATCGATCCCGCCCGACAGGCCGATCAGCACGCCGGGAAAGCCGTTGGCGTTGACGTAATCGCGCAGGCCGGTGATCATCGCATTGTAGATATCGGCAGGATGTTCGTCGAACGCGCTGATCTCGCCGCCCGCGCAGGTCCAGCCGCTATCGCCTTTGGTCCAGACGGTATCGCGCGCGACCGTCTCCCAGTCGGGCAGCTGGTGCGCGAGCGCGCCGTCGCCATTGAGGACGAACGAACAGCCGTCGAAGACGATTTCGTCCTGTCCGCCGACGCGGTTCAGGAAGATCAACGGCAGGCCGGTTTCGGCGACGCGCGCGCCAGCGACCAGGCCGATGCGATGGTCGTCCTTGTCGATTTCGAACGGGCTGCCGTGGGGTGCGAAGAGCATCTCGGCGCCCTGTTCGAGCAAATGCGCGCAAACGGTCGGAAACCAGATGTCCTCGCAGATCGGGATGCCGATACGCACACCCCGCAACTCGATCGGATCGGGCAGCGGGCCGGCGGCAAAGACGCGCTTTTCGTCGAAGGTGCCGTAATTGGGCAGCTCGTGCTTGCGCGTCCGACCGACAACCTTGCCGCCGTCGAGCGCAGCGATGATGTTGTAGACGCGGCCTTCCTCCTGCTCGATCGTCCCGACCAGCATCGCGGGCCCGCCGTCGCCGGTCGCTGCGGCGAGCCGCTCAAGCTCGGCCGCGGCGCGCGCGATCAGCGCGGGCTTGAGGACGAGGTCCTCGGGCGGATAGCCGATCAGCTGGAGTTCGGGGAAGGCGACGATGTCGGCGTGCGTCGCGGCGGCGCGCGCGGCGAGCATCGCATCGGCGTTGGCAACAAGGTCGCCGACGCGCTGAGCGCACTGGACCAGCGTGAGGGTGAGCGAGTGCGTCATCGCCGATGCTCTAATCGGCGCGCACGATTACGGCAACGCTGCGCTTGGCCAATCGTGCGCGGGCCGCTAACAGGCCTTCGATCAATTTGGCCTATCGGCAGCAAAGGGCGGCACCATGAAAATCCTTGCGGGCAACAGCAACCTGGCGCTGGCCCAGGCGATCTCCGACTATCTCGACATGCCGCTGACCGAGGCGAGCGTGCGGCGGTTCGCCGACGAGGAAGTGTTCGTCGAGATCCACGAGAACGTCCGCGGCGAGGATGTCTTCGTCGTCCAGTCGACCGCCTATCCGGCGAACGACAATCTGATGGAGCTGCTGATCTGCATCGACGCGCTCAAGCGTGCATCGGCGCGGCGGATCACCGCGGTCATCCCGTATTTCGGCTATGCCCGGCAGGACCGCAAGCCCGGCCCGCGCACGCCGATATCGGCCAAGCTCGTTGCCAACATCATCACCACCGCGGGCGCCGACCGCGTCCTGTCGGTCGATCTCCACGCCGGGCAGATCCAGGGCTTTTTCGATATCCCGACCGACAACCTTTACGGCGCGCCGGTAATGAGCGCCGATATCCAGGCGCGCTTCGGCACCGAGGAACTGATGATCGTCAGCCCCGATGTCGGCGGCGTCGTGCGCGCCCGCGCTCTCGCCAAGCGGCTCGACAACGCGCCGCTGGCGATCGTCGACAAGCGCCGCGAACGCGCCGGCGAGTCGGAGGTCATGAACATCATCGGCGATGTCACCGGCCGCTTCTGCATCCTGATCGATGACATCGTCGATTCGGGCGGGACATTGTGCAACGCCGCGCAGGCGCTGATGGACAAGGGTGCCAAGGGCGTCGCCGCTTATTGTACGCACGGCGTCCTGTCGGGCGGCGCGGTGGCGCGGATCAACAAGTCGGTGATGACCGAACTCGTCATCACCGATTCGATTCTCCCGACCGACGCGGTCGAGACGTCGGACAAGGTCCGCGTCCTCACCATCGCCCCGCTATTGGGCGAAGCAATGCGCCGCATCGCCGACGAATCGAGCGTGTCGAGCCTGTTCGACTGAGGACGCCGCAGGGATGAACATCCTGCTGTTGGGGGCCTATGGCTTTATCGGCAGCGCTCTTGCCCGCTCGTTATCGTCGCGCGGTCATCATGTCATCGGCTTCGGCCGCGACACCGGCTATGGCCAGCGTCTTCTGCCATCACTTGCCTGGATCAAAGGCGATTTGCGCGAATTTTCCAGGGCGGATGGTTGGGTGCCACTGCTCGATGACGTCGATCTCGTCATCAACGCCAGCGGCATCCTCCAGTCGGGACCGGACGACAATGTCAGCAATAGCCAGGAACGCGCTATCATCGCGCTGATCGATGCCTGCGCGCGAAAGGACATCGCGCATTTCATCCAGATTTCTGCCGCCAATGCCGGAGACGCGCGGCAGAGCGATTTCATGGCGAGCAAGGCGAGGGCGGACGACTATGCCATTGCGTCCCCCGTCGCGGCCACCGTGTTGCGGCCCGGACTGGTCATCGGGCGCAACAGCTATGGCGGCACCGAATTGATTCGTGCGAGCGCCAGCCTGCCCGGTGTTGCCGTCGCCATCACCGGCGCAGGCACGATCCAGACTGTCGCTCTCGACGACGTGATCGAAGTCGTGAACCGGATCGTCGAAAACCCCACACAGGCAGGCGGAGTTTACGACTTGGTCGCCGATCGGCCATATCGCCTCGGTCAGATTATCGCGCTGCACCGCAATTGGCTGGGCATCGCACCGGCGCGATGGAATCTTGCGATCCCGCTTGCGATGCTGCGCCCGGCCAGCCTCATCGCCGATACCTTGGGTTGGCTTGGTTGGCGTTCGCCGCTCCGCAGCAATGCGGTCAAGGCCCTGAGCGATGGCGTCAGCGGCAATCCCGATCACGCGCGCGCATTGCTGGGACGACCCGCGACTACGCTCGCTGCCACGCTGTCGAACATGCCATCGGGCAAGCAGGATCGCTGGCACGCCCGGCTGGCGCTGCTGCTGCCCGCGATGCTGCTGTCGCTGATTATCCTGTGGCTGGCGTCGGGCGTAATCGGACTCGTTGCCTTTGACGATGCTAGCGCGCTGCTCGTCGATTTGGGGATGTCTCCGCGGGCGGCGGCAGTGCTGGTCGGCGGCGGCGCAATTGCCGACATTGTCCTAGGCCTCGCCTTGCTGTGGCGGCGGAGTGTCAAGGTCGCGCTGATTGGAACGATAGTCCTGACCGCTTCCTATCTGGTCGCATCGCTGTTCGTTCGCCCCGATCTCTGGATCGATCCGCTTGCCCCGATGATCAAGGCCCTGCCCGCCCTGATGCTGTCGCTGGCCTGTCTCGCCATGGTCGACAAACGATGATCGAAACGCTCGGCATCGACTCGCTCACGATGGCCCGCTGGCTTCATGTCATCGGGGCGACGGTCCTGCTCGGCACCGGCGCGGGCATCGCGTTCTTCATGGTGATGGCACACAGGACACGAAAGCCGGTGATCATCGCCCATACCGCAGCCGTCGTCGTGATCGCCGATGTCGTTTTTACGGCGACTGCGGTCGTCGCCCAGCCGTTGACCGGCATCTGGCTGGCCCATCTCGTAGGATGGGATCTGACAACGCCGTGGCTGATCGCATCGATCTTTTTATACGGTATCGTCGGCCTGTTTTGGCTTCCCGTCGTGGCAATCCAGATGCGGATACGCGACATCGCGCGACGCGCAGCAGCCGAACAGACCCCGCTTCCCCCACTCTATCACCGGCTCTACCGGATATGGTTCGCGTTCGGATTTCCGGCCTTTTTCGCGGTGCTTGCCATCATCTGGTTGATGCTCTCCAAGCCGGGCCTATAGGATGGGCCACCGCTTTTCCCGACACAGAGTGCCCATGACCCCGTCCGACATCGTCCTTGCCAACCGTCTTGCCGATGCGGCGGGGGCGGCGATTCGGGATTTCTGGCGCGGCGAGATCGGGATCGAGGCCAAGCAAGATGCCTCGCCCGTTACGCTCGCCGATCGTGCCGCCGAAGAGGCGATGCGGCGGGTATTGGCGGCCGAGGCACCGCGCGACGGGATCATCGGCGAGGAGCTCGGCAGCGAGCGCGCCGACGCATCGCGCGTCTGGGTGCTCGACCCGATCGACGGGACGACGAGCTTTGCCGCAGGACGCCCGATATTCGGCACGCTGATCGCGCTGCTCCAGGACGGCTGGCCGGTACTGGGCGTGATCGACCAGCCGATCGCGCGCGAACGCTGGGTCGGCGCGATCGGACAGGCGACGACCTTCAACGGCATGCCCGTATCGACGCGCCCCTGCCGCGAACTGTCCGACGCGACGCTTGCGACGACCAGCCCGAGCCTGTTCGACGACCACGCCGCCGAACATTTCATGGCGCTCGCCGCCAAGACCGCGCACCGCCGGATGATCTGGGGCGGTGACTGTTATAATTACGGCCTGCTGGCGAGCGGCCATGTCGACCTCGTCGTCGAAAGCGGGCTCAAGCTCCACGATTTCGCGGCTTTGGTTCCCGTCGTCGAGGGTGCCGGCGGGCAGATGTGCGACTGGGCGGGCCATCCGCTGAGCGCCGACAGCGCGGGCGACGTCATCGCGCTCGGCGACCCGGCACGCCTCGACGATGTCCTCGAAGCGCTCGCCTGCGGGCACGGTTAGGCAACTCACCCCCGCCGTCTTCGTTAGTGCCGCATGACCAAGACCGCGATCATCACCGGCGGCGCCCAGGGCATTGGGCGCGGCACCGTACACCATCTCCTCGAACGCGGCTGGCGCGTTGCAGCGCTCGACAAGGACGCGCAAGCGCTTGCCGAGCTCGCCGCACTGGCTCCCGGGGAGGCCTTGCTGACCGTGACGTGCGATGTCGGCAAGGAAGCCGCAGTCCGCGACGCATTCGGCAAAGTGGCAGCCTGGCAGGAGGCAGCGGGCGAGGATGAGGGGGTCGACCTGCTGGTCAACAATGCCGGTATCGCCGATCCCGTCTCGGGGCCGATCGAGACGCTGTCGCTCAAGGATTGGCACGGATGGATCGACGCCAGCCTCACCGCCGCCTTCCTCTGCACCCGCGCCGCCGTGGCAGGGCTGCGCGCGCGTCACGGCAATATCGTCAACATAGCCTCGACCCGCGCGCTGCAGTCCGAACCCGATTGCGAGGCCTATGCCGCCGCCAAGGGCGGGCTCGTTGCGCTGACGCATGCGCTCGCGATCAGCCTGGGTCCCGACGTCCGGGTCAACGCGATCCTGCCCGGCTGGATCGAGACCGGGCCGTGGCAAAAGGCCGCCGATCGCAAGAAGCCGAAGCACCGCGCGGTCGATCGCGAGCAGCATCCGGTCGGCCGAATCGGCGAACCGCGCGATATTGCCAGTGCCATCCTGTGGCTCGCCGACGACGCGACGGGTTTCGTCACGGGGCAGGCGATCGCGATCGACGGCGGCATGACCAAGAAGATGATCTATGCTGGTTGATCACGCTAGTGTGGCGCCCCGATCGACGCGATAAAGCCGAATGGATCGGCGAGCGGGTCCTGGCCGTCACCGGGAAAGACGGCCTTGAGCGTAATGTCCCTTGCGTGGTCGTCGTTTATCGCACGAGCGGACGGGTCCCGCGCGATGCTGCGCTTGCGTTTTCATACGCCCGCAGCTATGCGCGCCCCTTCCGAAAAGGCGGGCTGGCCGAAAGGGCTGCCATGTTCGTCTGAAACCGGACCTCAGAAGGAGACCCGAAAATGCCCAAGCTGAAGACCAAGAGCGGTGTGAAGAAACGCTTCAAGTTCACCGCCACCGGCAAGGTGAAGCACGGCGTCGCTGGCAAGCGTCACCGTCTCATGAGCCACAATGCCAAGTATATCCGCCAGAATCGCGGCACCTCACTGGTGAGCGAAAATGATGTTCCGCACGTGCGCCTGTGGGCGCCGTACGGCCTGAAGTAAGGAGCGGATAAATGGCAAGAGTTAAACGCGGCGTCACCACGCGCGCCAAGCACAAGCGCTTATTGGTTCAGGCGAAGGGCTATTATGGCCGTCGCAAGAACACGATTCGCATCGCGCGCCAGGCGGTCGAAAAGGCCGGCCAGTACGCCTATCGCGATCGCAAGGTTAAGAAGCGCAGCTTCCGCGCCCTGTGGATCCAGCGCATCAACGCCGCCGTCCGCATGGAAGGCCTGACCTATGGCCAGTTCATGCACGGGCTGAAGCTCGCGGGTGTCGAACTCGACCGCAAGGTCCTGGCCGACATGGCGATGCACGAAGCAGGCGTGTTCAAGGGCATCATCAAGCAGGCCCAGGACGCACTTCCCAAGGATTGATGTTTGGGGATTGATCTTACGCCTCGCGCTATTGCGCGGGCGAGTGGACGAACAAAAGGCACCGCCCAAATTGGGTCGGTGCCTTTTGCCTTTCCGGCAGGCCGGCATGATACGCTTTCTCCACGCTCGGCTGGAGCCATCGGAACGTGTTCGCTGGAGTCGTGCCTATTGCAGGCTTTCTACCGAGACCCATCCGCGCGTGCCGTAATTGTCGACTGCCTCGGCGAACAGTCCCTGACGCTGGCCGGTCATTTTAAGTTCTGTTCCCGCGCGAAGGCTACGCACCGCTGGCGCATCAGCGCGCGGTTCGGCGAGCAAGGCGGTGTCGGTCGCGACCGTGATCGTCGCGCTGGCTGCCGGAGCCGCGGCAACCGGTACCGCGGCGGCGCGGATATTCGCCTGCTGCGCGGCGATGCCGTTGAACGCTATGATGAACGCCTCGGTCAGCATCTTCCCGTCCTTGCTACCCGCATAGCCTGCTGCTGCCGCACCCTGTTGCCATGCGCCCGCAGTGCCGCCGAAGTTGAGCGTCGATTTCTTGACCGTGCCCGATCCCGAAGCGACCGTGATGCCGGTTCCTGGCGCGATCACGCGGATGCCCGCAGCGACCGTCTTCTTCTTGCCGCCAAGCCCGCCAAAGGCACCGAGCAGCGCGCCTCCCATCGGTACCTTGCTCAACAACTGTCCCGCCGCGCCCGACCTTACCAAACCTTCGGTCGCCAGACCCTTGGCCACCGACAGACCCTGATCGACTTCTTCGGCGTCGCCCGCGATGACGTTCACCAGGAACGTCGCCGGCGCCGTATCATCGGCGCGGTGCATCGTGAAACAGCGCGATTCGGCGGCTAGCGCCGCAATCAGCTCACGCGGACTGCCGAGACCATATTTCGACCAGCCTTGCGTATCGCCCTCGACCACCGCGATCGTGCCGAGCGATTCGCTGCAGCGCGCCAGTTCGACCGGTGCGTCCTTGGCGAAAGCCGGCGACGAGACCGCGCTCGCCAGCAAGACGATGCTTGCGGTGATTGTGATGCTGCGTGACGTCATGATCTACTCCCCTTGATTTGACCCGAAGGCGTTGTTGGCGCACCAAAACGAAAGCGAATTGGCGATTTGCGACACGGCCTGCCGACAGCGGGCAGAATCGGAAGGGGATCCATTCCGTGATGGTGAGGCCCAACGACAACCCGGCGGCGGTGAGTCTGCGTTTTTTTACGCCATGCGAAGTGCTGCGCCCTTATCTGACGACCATCTATCGCCTGACCACTGTCGCACCGATCGCCGATCCGGTCGCCGACCTGCTCCACCCCGAATGGGCGAACGTCCGGTTCGTTACGGGCGATCCGGCGATTGCGGCGATCGGGGGCGAGCCGCGTTGCACGATGCCGCGCGCAATCATGGCCGGACCGAGCAGCCGCGCGACCTATTTCGCCTGCGGGACGATGCGCGCATGGGGCGTGGGTCTATTGCCGACCGGCTGGCAGCGTTTCGTCGCCACCCCCGCCAATGCCTACGCCGATCGACTGATCAACCTTGTCGAGGTGACAGCGCTGCGCCCGCTGGCACGGTTAGCCGAAGCGATCGGCGATGACACCGACTCCGAGGAGGTCACCCTCACGCGAATCGAAGGGCAGCTGCTCGCCTTGCTCGCCGATGCCCCTCGCGAGGACCCGCTCGTATGGCGGGCCCATGCGGCACTCGTCGACGACAGTGTCGCCAGCGTCGCCGAATGGGGCGCGCGCATCGGCGTGTCGCCGCGCACGCTCGAACGGATCAGCACCCGTGCTTTCGGTTTTGCCCCAAAGCTGCTGCTGCGCCGCCAGCGTTTCCTGCGATCGCTGGCTCGCTTCATGCTCAATCCGCAGATGCAATGGACGCACACGATAGATCACCGTTATTGCGACCAGCCCCAATTCGTGCGCGACTTTGCGCGCTTCATGGGGATGGGCGCGCGCGAATATGCCGCCTTGCCTCACCCGATACTCGAAGCTGCGGCGCGCGCGAGAATGGCGCATGCGGGCGCCGCGATGCAGGGGTTGCACGCCCCCATACCGCCTAGTCGGTCCGCCTGAGGATTGGTGCATCGGCGGTGCGTCGCGATCTTTGCCTTTGGCAAGCGTGCCTGATTCGATTAGGCAGCCGCCAATAATGGCCGAATGACCGGCGTCGAGCGAGGACGATTTCGTGGATATCGAACAGGTGCAAGAATTGGCGCTCGCGCGGATCGCCGCGAGCGACGATCTCGCCGCGCTCGAAGCGGCGCGGATCGACTATCTCGGCAAGCAAGGCAGCATCTCGGCCTTGCTCAAGACGCTCGGCGCGATGACGCCCGAACAGCGCCAGAGCGAAGGCCGCGCGATCCACGAGCTGCGCGAGGCGGTCTCGGCGGCGCTCGCGTCGCGCAAGGCAGACCTCGAAAACGCCGCGCTCGATGCGCAGCTCGCCGGCGAGCGGCTCGACATGTCGCTGCCCGCGCCGCCGCGGCACGAAGGGTCGATCCATCCGGTCAGCCAGGTCATGGACGAGCTTGCCGAGATTTTCGCCGACCTTGGCTTCGCGGTCGCGACGGGTCCCGAGATCGAGGACGACTGGCACAATTTCACCGCGCTCAACATTCCCGAGACGCACCCCGCGCGCGCGATGCACGACACCTTCTATTTCGACCGCGAGGATGCGGACGGACACAAGATGCTGCTGCGCACGCATACCTCACCGGTGCAGATCCGCACTATGGTGGCGGGCGGCGCGCCGGTGCGGATCATCGCGCCGGGGCGGACCTATCGCAGCGACAGCGACGCGACGCACACGCCGATGTTCCACCAGGTCGAGGGGCTGGTGATCGATCGCGGCATCCATATGGGGCATCTCAAATGGACGCTCGAGACGTTTTTGAAGGCGTTCTTCGAAACCGACGACATCCACCTGCGGCTGCGCCCGAGCTATTTCCCGTTCACCGAACCGTCGGCCGAGGTCGATGTCTGGTACCGGCTTGAAAAGGGTCGGCGCGTGCTTGGCGGATCGCCCGACGACGGCAAGGATGGTGGCTGGATGGAGCTGCTCGGCAGCGGCATGGTCCACCCCAAGGTCATCGCGGCGGCCGGACTCGACCCGAATGAATGGCAGGGCTTCGCCTTCGGTTGCGGGATCGATCGCCTTGCCATGCTCAAATACGGGATCGACGATTTGCGTGCCTTTTTCGACGGCGATCTGCGCTGGCTCAAACATTACGGTTTCTCCGCGCTCGACGTTCCGACGCTGAGCGGAGGGATTTCGGCATGAAGTTCACATTAGGCTGGCTTAAGGAGCATCTTGATACCGATCTGGATGCAGCGGGCATTGCGGCACGTTTGACCGCGATCGGACTCGAGGTCGAAGGTGTCGAAAATGCTGGCGAAAAGCTTGCCGATTTTCGCGTTGCCGAAGTCGTCGAGGCGGGGCCGCATCCGAATGCCGATAAATTACAGTTGCTTAGCGTCGATGCGGGTCCCGACATAAACGGGGGCAAACGCTGGCAGGTCGTGTGCGGCGCGCCCAATGCGCGCGCCGGGATGAAGGGCGTGTTCGCGCCGCCGGGGACCTATGTCCCGGGCGCCGGCTTCACGCTCAAGCCCGCCAAGATCCGCGATGTCGAAAGCTTCGGCATGATGTGTTCGACGCGCGAGCTCGAACTCGGCGAAGAGCATGACGGCATCATCGAGCTGCCCGCCGACGCGCCGGTCGGCACGGCGTTTCCCGATTATGCGGGTCTCAACGATCCGGTGTTCGACGTGTCGATCACCCCCAACCGGCAGGACTGCATGGGCGTGCGCGGCATCGCGCGCGACCTTGCCGCGGCAGGTGCGGGGACGCTGAAATCGCTCGCCGAAGCCTATGCCCCCGCCGGGCTGCGTGCGCCTGCCGATGGTGCAGCGGGCGAGATCGCGCCGGTCGACGGCAGCGGGCCCGGTCCCGATGTCCGCACCGACGATCCCGACGGCTGCCCCGCATTCTATGCGCGCAGCGTTGCGGGCGTGACCAATAAAGAAGCCCCCGAATGGATGCGCCGCCGTCTCGTCGCGATCGGCCAGAAACCGATCAGCGCGCTCGTCGACATCACCAATTTCATCATGATCGACCTCGGCCGACCCCTGCACGTCTATGACACCGCCAAATTGTCGGGCGGGCTCGTTGCACGCAAGGCGAAGGCGGGCGAAGAGGTGCTCGCGCTCAACGGCAAGACCTATGCGCTCGACACGCGCATGACGGTGATCGCCGACGCATCCCATGTCCACGACATTGGCGGGATCATGGGCGGCGAGGATTCGGGCGTGTCGGAAAGCACCACCGACGTCGTCATCGAATGCGCCTATTTCACGCCCGAGAACATCGCGGTGACGGGCCAGGCGCTCGGCCTGACGAGCGACGCGCGCCAGCGCTTCGAGCGCGGCGTCGATCCGGCGTTCCTCGACGATGGCCTGACGATCGCGACGCAGCTCGTCATGGCGATCTGCGGCGGCAGCGCGAGCGAGGCGACGCGTGCCGGATCGCCGCCGAACGAGACCCGCACGATTGCCTTCGATCCCGCACACACGCTGTCGCTCGCCGGTATCGACGTCCCCGCGGCGCGCCAGGCGGATATCCTGCGCTCGCTGGGATTCGCGGCCGAAGGCGCTGATATCCTCAACGTCACGGTGCCGCCATGGCGGCGTGACGTCAGCGGGTCAGCCGACCTCGTCGAAGAGGTCGTGCGGATCGTGGGGCTCGACGCGGTGCCGTCGACCCCGCTGCCGCGGCTGCCCGGCGTGGCCAAGCCGACCGCGACCAAGGCGCAGCTGCTCGAGCGCAAGGCGCGCCGCGCGGCGGCGGCTTTCGGTCTCGACGAGGCAGTCAACTGGAGCTTCATTTCGCAAGACGAGGCCGCGCCCTTCGGTGGCGGTGACTGGGTGCTGGCCAACCCGATATCCGAAGAGATGAAGGTGATGCGGCCCTCGCTGCTGCCCGGGCTGCTCGCCGCCGCGCAGCGCAACTCTGCGCGCGGTGCCGACAGCGTGCGGTCGTTCGAGATCGGGCGGCGCTATTTCGTCGGCAAGGACGGCGCGAGCGACGAGAGGCTGACGCTCGGCCTGCTGCTCGCCGGCGAGCGCGCCCCGCGCGACTGGCAGGCGGGCAAGGCAGGCGCACCATCGCCCTATGACGCCAAGGCTGCGGTCGAGGCGATCCTGACCGCGGTCGGCGCGCCCGTCGCCAATCTGCAGGTGATGCCGGTCGACGGCGAGGACGGCAGCGCGATCTGGCATCCCGGCCAGTCGGCGACATTGCGTTTGGGACCCAAGACCGTGCTCGCCGAGTTCGGCAGCCTGCATCCGCGCTTGGTCAAGGCATTCGGCCTGACGGGCGGCGTCGTGGCCGCGCAGATCTTCCTCGACGCGATCCCGCAGGGCCGCGCGAGCACGGCGATGCGCCCGGCCTACGCCCCGCCCGCGCTGCAAGTCGTGCGGCGCGACTTCGCCTTCCTCGTCGATGACAATGTGGCGTCATCGGACCTCGTCCGCGCGGTGCGCGGCGCCGACAAGGCGAATATCGTCGACGCGCGCCTGTTCGACCGCTTTGCCGGAGCCAAAGATGGAAAGAGCGGCGTCCCCGAGGGCAAGGTCAGCCTGGCGATCGAGGTCACGCTGCAGCCCGGCGACAAGAGCTTCACCGACGACGAGATCAAGGCGATTTCGGACAAGGTGGTTGCGGCGGCCGCAAAGCAGGGCGCGGAATTGCGCGGCTGATGACGCGATCGACCTTGGCGATTATCGCTAGCCTCGTGGCATTGTTCGCTCTCGGCCTTGCTCTGTTGTCGACAGGAGCGCAGTTGCGATCCGACTGTTCGCAAGCGGTAACCGGGCAGTTCGGGGCAATGCTGGGCGGCCTCATGATCTTCGCGATCAGCGCAGTCCTAGCAATTCGTGCGCGGGGATGGAGTGGCTACATCCTTGTCGCTGGCGTGGTGTTGATTGTCCTCGCGTTCGATTGGCACCAGCAACTCGCCCTGACCGATATTCTTCGATCCAATTGCCCCAACCTTAAAGTCCGATAATTATGACCACCACCGACCGCCGCACCTTTGCCATCATTTCGCATCCCGATGCGGGCAAGACGACGCTGACCGAAAAACTCCTCCTCAAGGGCGGGGCGATCCACCTTGCCGGCGAAGTGAAGGCGCGTGGGCAGGCGCGTCGCGCGCGGTCGGACTGGATGAAGATCGAGCAGCAGCGGGGCATTTCGGTCACGTCGAGCGTGATGACATTCCATCGCAGCTACGAAGGCGAAGGCGACCTCACCTTCAACCTGCTCGATACGCCGGGGCATGAGGATTTTTCCGAAGATACCTATCGCACGCTGACCGCGGTCGATTCGGCGATCATGGTGATCGACGCGGCCAAGGGGATCGAGGCGCAGACGCGCAAGCTGTTCGAGGTGTGCCGCCTGCGCGACGTGCCGATCATCACTTTCGTCAACAAGGTCGATCGCGAAGGGCGCGACGCGTTCGAGCTGATGGACGAAGTCGCCGACATGCTCGCGCTCGACGTCTGCCCGATGAGCTGGCCCGCAGGCATGGGCGGCGAGTTCGAGGGGGTTTACGACCTCGTCACCAACGAACTGCACAAGCCGACCGGGCCGAGCAAGGAATTCGAAGGCGACACGTCGCAGCACACCGGCCTCGACGATCCGACGCTCGCGACCGCCTGTCCCCGCGCGCGCTCGAGCGGCTGCGCGAAGAGGCGGGGCTGGCGCAGGCGGCCTATCCCGCGTTCGACATCGAGGCGTATCGCGCGGGGCACCTGACGCCGATCTTCTTTGGCTCGGCGCTGAAGCAGTTCGGCGTCGAGGAGGTGCTCGGCGGGATCGCGCATTACGCGCCGCCGCCGCGCCCGCAGCCGAGCGACAACGGCGAGGTCTCGGCCGAGGGCGACGAGGTGACCGGCTTCGTGTTCAAGATCCAGGCCAATATGGACCCGCAGCACCGCGACCGCGTCGCCTTCATGCGAATGGTGTCGGGGACGTTCAAGCGCGGCATGAAGCTGACGCCTTCGGGGCTGGGCAAGCCGATCGCAATCCATTCGCCGATCCTGTTCTTCGCGCAGGACCGCGAGATCGCCGACGAGGCACGCCCCGGCGACATCATCGGCATTCCCAATCACGGCACGCTGCGCGTCGGCGACACGCTCTCGGAAAAGAACGTCGTCCGCTTTACCGGTCTGCCCAATTTCGCGCCCGAAATCCTGCGCCGCGTCGTGCTGCGCGATCCGACCAAGACCAAGCAGTTGCGCAAGGCGCTCGACGATCTGTCGGAAGAAGGCGTGATCCAGGTCTTCTATCCCGAGATCGGCGCGCAATGGGTCATCGGCGTCGTCGGCCAGCTGCAACTCGAAGTGCTGATCAGCCGGCTCGAGGCCGAGTACAAGGTCGATGCATATCTCGAACAGGCACCGTACGACACCGCGCGCTGGCTGGCGGGCGATGCGGCCAAGGTCGAGGCGTTCATGGCGATCAACAAGGGCAGCCTCGCCAAGGACCGCGACGGCGACCCGGTGTTCCTCGCGAAATCGGCGTGGGATGTGGGTTACCAGGCCGAGCGCAACCCCGACGTGACGTTCAGCGCGACCAAGGAAAGGTAGCGCTGATCCTCTCCCCTTCGAGGGGAGAGGCAGCGAGACTTGTGAGCAAAGCGAACCAGTCGCAGCGGAGAGGGGCTGCCCCAGACGCGCCCCTCTCCACTATGCTAACGCCGCAAGCGGCTAAGCTTCGTTGCCTCTCCCCGAGGGGGAGAGGGATTATGGGTTGAGCGCGTTGATCGCCCGATGGACCTGCGCCTCGACATCGTCGCGCGGGAGGCCCGGCGGGATCGCTTCGGCGACGCGGAAGGTGATGATGCCGGGGCGCTTGATGAACGCGCCGCGCGGGCTCAATCGCCCGCTGTCGAGCGCGACGGGCACGACGGGCACGCCGAGCATCTTGTACAATCCGGCAAAGCCCGCGCGCAGCGGCGGCGATTGGCCGTGCGGCACGCGCGTTCCTTCGGCGAACAGGCAGATCGGGCGGCCCTGCGCGATCGCCGCCTTGGCCGCGACGAGCATCGCGCGCAGCGCCTTGGCGCCAGCGTCGCGTTCGACCGGGATCAGCCCGTAATCGCGCGCCACGCGGCCCCAGAAGGGCAGGTCGAGCAGCTCGCGCTTGGTCATCACCGCGGGGCGGGTGAAGAGGCGCGGCAGTTCGATCGTTTCGAACATCGATTCATGCTTGAAGACATAGAGCACCGGCGCATTGGGCAGCGCGCCCTCGATCACCAGCCGTTGTCCGAGCAGCCAGCGGCAGCACCAATGGTGCCAGCGCGCCCAGACGCGCGTGATCGGCCCGATGGTCGAAGGGACGATCGGAAAGGCGAAGAACGCGGCGAGGACGATGAACACCGAGCCACCGTAAAAGGCGATCGCGAACAGCGTCGAACGCAGCACGGCGATGGGAGTGCTCACAGGCCGAGCACCGCGCCGAGGCGGCGCAGGACGTATTTGTTGTATTCTTTCCACAAGGTCGCGAGGCTTGGCGTGCTGCGCACCCCGTCGTCGTAGATCCTGACGTCGGCGGGCAGGACGCGCTCGAGCTCGTAGCGTGCGCGGCGCATGTGCCAGTCGGCGGTAACGAGGCGGATCGACTTGTATTTGCGCCGGACCAGCCAGCGCGACACTTCGAGCGCGTTCGAGCGCGTGTCGCTGGCATCGAAGCCGAGCGAGACGCAGCAGTCGAACACCGCGACGGGCCGGTTATACTCGGCCGCCAGCTCCGACGGCTTGACGTCACGATTGACCCCGGTGATCAGCATGCGGCGCGCATCGCCCGCCTCAAGCCGTTCAAGCCCCGTCTCGATCCGCCCGGGTCCGCCGGTCGGGACGATGATCGCGTCGGTCTTCATCGGGCCGAGCGGGCGCGGCAGCGTGACCGCGAAGGCGGCAAAGCCGAGCAGCCAGACGATGACGACGAGGGAGATGGATCTGCGAATCATGGGGCAGCCTTATCGCCTAACGTCACAGAATGCGATGCAGCGCGCGGGTGATCGTCAGCCGCGCGGTCCAGGTCGCGATGCCACGCCGGCGATCGGCAGCGCGAGCAGCGCGACATAGTCCCAGACGAAGCCGCGCGGCGCGCTGCCGCCTGACAGCAATCCTGCGGCGACGTCGCGGAACTGCCATCCGACGGTCATGATGACGATGAACGCGGCAAGGAAGCCGATGGTGCAGCCGAAGGTCGCGTCCATCGCAATGCGGCGCTGGAACAGGCGCGCGATCTGCCGGTCGGTCGAACCGATCAGGTGGAGGATCTCGATCGTCGCATAATGCGTGTTGAGTGCGCCGCGCGTCGCCAGCGTCACCGTCGCTATGGTCGCCACGATCATCATCGCGATCAATGCCGCGGCGAGCCAGGCGAGTGACCGGATCAGGCGCGACACTGCGCCGAGCCAGGCGGCGTGCGGTTCGACCCCGGCATCGGGCGCGATTTGCGTCACCGCCGCACGCAGCCGGTCGAGCCCGCCGGGATCGTCGGCGACGAGATCGACATCGATCAGCGCGGGGATCGGCAAGTCGGAGGCCATGCCCGCATCGCCCAGCCAGTCGCGCAGCATCGTCTTCAATTCGGCCGCGTCGACCGTCGTGACGCGTTCGACATAAAGCTGGCCGTCGAGCGCCCCGCGAATGTCGCGAACCTTTTGCGCGCGCGTCGCCGGATTGGGATCGGCGATCTGGATCGTCACGCGCCCGGCGAGATCGTGCCCGACGTCACCCGCCGCGCGAAACAGCGCGAGGCCCGTCGCCGCCGACAGCAAAGTCAGGAACAGCATGATCGCGATGACCCACGGCATCGGACCCGATAGCCGTCCCTCGGGCAGCAGGGCGCGTTCGTGCGCCGGCGCGCGCGCGGGAACGAGCTGGCGCAATATCTGCCGCGCCATCGCCTAGGGCCTCCGCCCGACGGGAGTCTGCGTAGGTTTGGAGGTCGTTTTGCCAGGCGGGTATTTGAGCATCCCGACCGGATCGGCGATGCGCCCGCGATCGAGCCGCATCAGCTGGATGCCCGGCAGGCTGCTGAGCAAATGGGCGTCATGCGTGGCGATGACGATCGTCGTGCCGAGCTTGTTGAGCGCCTTGAACAGATGCATCAGCCGCGCCGCCATTTCAGGGTCGACGTTGCCGGTCGGTTCGTCGGCGACGAGCATTTCTGGCCGGCCGATCACCGCGCGCGCGATCGCGACACGCTGTTGCTCGCCGCCCGACAGCGTCGCGGGGCGTGCGCTGGCGCGATCGGCAAGACCGACCCAGGCGAGCATTTCGGTCACCGCGGTCTCGAAATCCTCTTCGGCAACACCCGCGACGCGCAGCGGCAGCGCGATATTGTCGAACACCGAAAGATGCGGGACGAGGCGGAAGTCCTGGAAGACGACGCCGATGCGGCGGCGAAAACCGGGCAGGCGGTCGCGCTTCATCGTCACGACGTCCTCGCCGAACAGGCGGATCAGGCCGCGCGACGGCCGCATCGCGAGGTAGAGCAGCTTGAGCAATGACGTCTTGCCCGCACCCGAGGCGCCCGTAAGCATGTAGAAACCGCCAGGCTGGAGCGTGAACGAGAGGTCGGACAGCGTCTCGCTGCCGGTGCCATAACGCAGTCCGACATTCTCGAACCGGACCATGCCAGCCTGCGAAGCGTCGCTGTCATGCGGTCTGGCCACGTCGTCCCCGTATCCCTGGGGGTGCCAATTCGCCCCCGCTTCGCAGGCTTTGCCCCAGCCCGCGCAGGAAATAAAGCCGCATCGCCCAGCCGCTTGGCGCACGAAAAGGCAAGGCGGCGCTTGCCACCGCGTGACAGGCGACTAAACCGGCGTTCGCAATGATCCTTTCCTGTCCCTCCTGCCACACCCGCTATGTCGTCCCCGACAGCGCGATCGGTCCCCAAGGCCGCTCGGTCCGCTGCGCGTCGTGCAAGCACAGCTGGTTCCAGGCACCCGCCGATAGCGCCCCGGCTCCGACACCAGCACCCGAGCCGTTGGTGGAGAGCGTCGCCGCCGCGTCGGCATCGATCCCCGAGCCGCCCCCGCCACCGCCGCCGAGCGCGTCGGTTTCGATCCCGCGCGACCGGCTTGCAGAACCGCCGCCCGCGGGACCGCCATTTCGCGCGCGGCGCAATCCCGCGAGGCTGTGGACGCTCGCCGCGATCGCGTTCGCGCTGACGCTGTCGGGGGTTGCGGCGTGCGGTCTATGTCTGGGGCCTGCCCGGCTGGGTCGAGGCGCTCGGCGTCACGCCCGCGACCGCCGAGCCCGACCTTTTGATCGAACTCGCAGAAAACCAGGATCATCGCACGCTCGCCGACAACACGATCTATTTCGCGGCGAGCGGGACGATCGTCAATCCGACCGACCGCGAGCAGAAGGTGCCGCCGATGCTCGCCGAACTGCGCGATGCGCAGGGCCGGATCGTCTATAGCTGGACGATCCGCCCGCCGATCGCGGTGTTGCCGCCTGGCGAACGAGTCAATTTCAACGAAGCCAAGCTCGACATTCCGCGCGCCGCGACCAAGCTGACGGTCAGCTGGGCGCTCGACGGCGGCTGATGACCGCGCCCGCGGAGCACGCAAAACCGTCACTCGCGCGACAATCGACATCACGGCACACGCGACGCGCTTGCGCCTGCCAAAACGCTTTGCTAAGCGCGCTCGCCTACCGGATGCCGCGGCGTGACGCCGCGGTTTTTGTTCGAAATGTGCGGTCGTGGCGGAACTGGTAGACGCGCAACGTTGAGGTCGTTGTGGCCGAAAGGCCGTGGAAGTTCGAGTCTTCTCGACCGCACCATTTCTAGTTTTCGGACGAAAACCGAGATTCCTCGGGAAGCAAACTGGACAAAGCTGGGCACAAAATAGCCATTTGTGGGCCGTCAGCGAAACGTCCGGTAGTCGCTGACCCGCAGCCAATCCGGACGTTCCACGCCGAGAATTACTTCTGTCGATGAATTCGAGCGCGCCCGTGTCAAGGTCACAGTGAGTGCGTACCGCCTTCAGCGTGTCGCCGCCTGGGCCCCTCAGATCTGGCATGGTGGTGATATTGGACTCGGACATCCAGTCGATGCTGCCCGGTCAGATAACGTTGGCATCAACCACTGCCCCGACAGCCTTCACCGCGCCGCAGGATTGCCGGCATTGCGCATGATGAACCGTTCGCCCGAACCCCGGCCCAACAGGGTCTCGCGCGGGCACGGCTATCCGAAGAAGGTCATCGGCCGCGAACGGCGCCTGTGAGAACGATAGGTCGGATTATCATGATGAGCTCCGTCAGTTTATGCGTTGAGGATAAGAAAACCGAGATAGGCAGCATAGCTGGCCAGCAAGGTGAGCGCCGGCAGGCGTGTCACTCCGCGCAGGAAGGCGAGAAACAGGATCGCAAGCGCGCTTGCCAGCATCAGGCCGATGTCGAGCGGGAGAAGGTCGGTGGGAATTGCGCCGGGGGCCAGCAGCATGGTGGCCCCGCCAATTCCGAGAATGTTGTAGATGTTCGAGCCGACCACATTACCGAAAGCGACTTCCATTTCGCCCTTGCGTGCCGCGATGACCGAGGTGACGAACTCGGGCAGTGAAGTTCCGACGGCGACAATGGTAAGACCGATCAGAGTTTCGGTCAGCCCGGCAAGACGGGCAAGATCGATCGCGCCGGTGACAAGCAGCCTGCCGCCGCCGATCAGCACCACTAGCCCGCCAAGCGTGAGCGCAGCGGGCTTGATCCAGCCATTGGCCTGCGCGTGGAGCGTGGTGTCGGCGAGTTCGAGCGCCTGTCCGCGGTCGTAAGGCGCATTGTGAACCACGTCCGGTTCGGCCAGGCGCTCTTCGCGATAGCACCACGCGATATAGCCGATGAGACAGGCCAGCAGGACCACCCCTGCCAGAGCGTTGCCAAATCCGGTGGTAGCGAGCAGCAACAAGGCAAGGCTTGCGCCAAGGGCGACACCCGGATCGCGCCACCGGTTCGCTGCCGCGATCGTTATCGGTGCGACCAGTGCCGCTGCGCCCAGGATGAGCAGGCTGTTGGCGATGTTGGAGCCGACGATGTTGCCCCAGGCGATGGCGGGTGATCCGGCCATCGCCGCTTCCACGCTGGTCACCAGTTCGGGCATCGAGGTGCCGAAGCCGACAATAACGAGACCGACAACGAGCGCACTGACACCGGCCTTCTCCGCCAGCCCGACAGCACCGCGTACGAGCAACTCGCCGCCGAGGACAAGCAAGACGAGCCCGGCAATGATAAGGCCGATCGTCAGGATCATGCTTTGGATACTTCGGCGCCCGGCCGCGACGCCCTGCTCAGAACCACCACACCTGCAATTGCGGCGACCAGCGATCCGCTCAGCACGCCCAGCTTGACCGCAGCGATGCTGTCCACAGCTACGAAGGCGAGATTTCCGATAAACAGGCTCATGGTAAAACCGATCCCGGCGAGGCAGGACAGGCCGTAAACGTGGCGCAGGCTGACCCCGGCGGGCAATGTCGCAAGGCCGCTCTTCACCGCGATCCAGCAGGCACCGAAAATGCCGATCTGCTTGCCGATCACCAGACCGGCGGCGATGCCGAGGGATAGCGGCGCGAGCAGGACATCGAGCCCGGCTCCGGCGAAGGATACGCCCGCGTTGGCGAAGGCAAAGATCGGCAGGATCAGGAAGGCGACCCAGGGATGGAGCGCGTGCTCGAGCCGCTCCAGCGGGCGCTCCTCGCCCGTCGCAATGGGTACGAACATCGCCGTGACCACTCCTGCCAGCGTCGCGTGGACCCCGGACTGGAGCACACAGATCCACAGGAACGCTCCGAACAGGAAATACGGGATGGTCCGGGCAACACCGGCGCGGTTGAGCACCAGCATCGCTGCCGCCGGCACCAATGCCAGTCCCAGCGCGCCGACATTCATGTTCTCGGTGTAGAACAGTGCTATGATCGCGATCGCACCGATATCGTCGATGATCGCGATGGCCAGCAGCAACGCTTTGAGCGCCACCGGCACGCGGCTGCCCAGCAGCGCGAGCAGACCGAGCGCAAAAGCGATGTCGGTTGCGGCAGGGATCGCCCAGCCGCGAATGTTCTCGGGCGAACCGGCATTGATGGCGACGAAGACCAGCGCGGGCAAGATCATCCCGCCCAGCGCGGCGTAGACCGGAAGCGAAGCCTGCTTCCAGCTGCGCAACTGGCCCGTGACGATCTCGCGCTTCACCTCCAGCCCGATGAGGAAGAAGAACAGCGCCATCAAACCGTCGTTGATCCACAGCAGCAGCGGTTTGTCGATCGCGACAAGCTCTCCGGCGTTAAACTCGACCGGCGTGGCCAACAACGCCTGATAGGTCGGCAGCATTGGCGAATTGGCGACGGCAAGTGCGACCGCTGCTGCGACGATCAGCACGATGCCGCCCGCGCTCTCGCTGGCGATGAAAGCGCGCAGGCGCTCGGTGGGGGAAGGTGTGGTCACGACAAGAGAAGCGGCGAGCGGTTAGCGGAGGATGGGGGAACGCCTGCCGGTCGCCGCCGCGGATCAGCCGGGGAGGCCGCGCCGGTAATAATAACGCTGAAGCGCGGCGATCTTGTCCTTCAGGCGCAAGCGGAGGCGCTTCATCGCCTTGACCTCCTCGCTGGCACCGATCGCCTTCGTCGTATCGATCAGGCGGTTCAAGGCACGATGCTCGCGCAGCAGCTTGCGCAGATAGGGTTTCATGATTTTCTCGTCGGGGGACTTATTGGTCATGTTGCTCTCCATCGGTTGACGGGGTGACTATGCGACGGCGCTTTGCGATTATCCAATTCGAAATATTGGCATCAATCAATAAGAATTGCTAATAGGTCCAAATGCCGACCCTGAGACAATTTTCGATCTTCGCCAAGCTCGCCGAGATCGGCAATATGAGCGAAGCCGCCATCGCTCTGGGGCTTACCCAGCCCGCGTTGAGCCAGCAACTGCGCACGCTCGAAACCGAATTGGCGTTAAAGCTGTTCGAACGCGTTCCAAAAGGTATGCAGCTCACCCCTGCGGGCGGGGCGTTGATCGGCCACGCTCGCGAGGTGTTGAACGCCGTTCGTGAATTCAGCGATGCATCCGACCGCGCGGCCCAGCGGTTCGTCGGTTCGATCCGGTTCGGCGTGACCCCGACACTCGGCCCATATCTTATGCCGTCGGTCATCAAGACACTCCACGCTCGCTATCCCGATATGCGCCTGTTCATCCGCGAGGGGATCCCCGACCTCCAGCAAGCGGAAATCGCGGCGGGACAGCTGGACATGATACTCTCGCCGCTGCCGGTTGCCGGACGCGGGCTGCATGTCGAGCCGCTGTTTCGCGAGCCACTGCATATCGTCGCCCCGACCGACGATCCGCTGCATTCCCGACCGCGCCTGAAGTGCAAGGACTTCGTCGGCAGGACTTTCCTTACCCTCGATCACCGGCATCATTACCACCGACAACTCGAAGGCATCTGCAAGGAGCTAGGCGGCGCCATCCTGGCCGATTACGAGGGCACGAGTCTCGACGCCCTGCAACAGATGGTCGGTTCGGGCGTCGGCCTCGCGGTTCTTCCCGAGCTTTATATCCGCTCAGGCGCCGGCGGGCTCGACATGGTCGGGATTGCCGAACCGTCGGGCTGGAATGAATATCGCAGCATAGGCGCGGCCTGGCGATCCTCGGCTGCTTTCGCTGGCCTCTACGCGGAAATCGCTGCGATCATCGGCGAGGAGGCCCGCAACAGGCTGAGTGACTCTGCTGAAAAATAATGCCTTGTTGCAAACAGATCGGAATCGGCGTCGGCTTCTTCCGAGGATCAATTTAAAACAGTCGCCTGTTTTACCGACGCAGCTAAGGCAGGTTGAGGAGGATTCTCCTATGACCTGAGTGGCCATCCTTGTCTTCCGTCGGGCACCATTTCATTCCCGACAACGGGCGCCAGCCCGAATTCGATCAGCCAAACACCGCCGTCCCGCTCTTGTAGAGCATATAGGCCGCCACCGCGAAGATGAGTCCGGCGAAGATGCGGCGCAGCGCGCCGTCGGTCTGCGCCAGGCGATGCGACAGCGCGGTTCCCGCGAGGCTGCCGGTCAGCCCGCCGACGACGAACACGCCCGCGAGCGTCCAGTCGATCAGTCCCGACCAAGCATAGCTTGCCGCGGTGGCAAGCCCGAAGGCGGCGACCGCGACGAGCGAGGTGCCGATCGCGCGAATCATCGCCATGCCCGTTGCGGCAATCAGCCCGGGAACGATAAGGAATCCGCCGCCGATCCCGAAAAAGCCCGAGAAGATACCGGTGCCGAGGCCGAACAGCGGCGTCCGCACGGGGGCTGCGCGCCCGTCTCCGACTTCGTCCGAGGCGGTCCGGCGACGCAGCATCAGCGCCCCGACGACGATCATCAGGATCGCGAACAGGAACAACAGCCGCTGGCCGTCGAACGCCTTGCCCAAAGTCGAGCCGAGCAGTGCGCCGAGCACGCCCGCACCGGCGAACCACGCGGCGGGACGCCAGGCGACATTGCCGCGCCGGGCGTGACCCCAGACACCGAGCAGAGCGTTGAGACCGACCGCGAGCGCACTCGTGCCGATCGCGACGTGCGGATCGCGCACGCCGACGAGATAGACGATCAGCGGCGTTGCGAGGATCGAACCGCCCCCTCCAACGAGCGCGAGGATGAAACCGACCAGCGCGCCCGAAAACGCGCCGCTGGCGTAAAAAGCAAGGTCATAGGTCATGCTGCACGCACCCACATACGGTCATGGACAATCATGCCGACGACCAGCGCGGCGACGAATACGAGCACCGGCCAGCCGCCGATCAGCAAGGCAGCGAGCGCAGGGCCGGGGCAGAAGCCGACCAGGCCCCAACCGATTCCGAACATCACCGCACCAGCGATCAGCCGCCGGTCGATCGGCGCCGTTTCGGGCACCGCAAAATCGTCAGCGAGGGCAGGCTTGTCGATCGTGCGCAGCCAGCGATAGGCAATGAACGACGGGAACAGCGCGCCGCCCATGACGAAGGCGAGAGTCGGGTCCCAGCGTCCGGCAAGGTCGAGGAAGCCGAGCACGCGCGCGGGATCGATCATCGCGCTGAGCGCGAGTCCGGCACCGAACAGCGCGCCGATGGCGAGCGCGACCAACATGCGGGCGTTCATAGTGAGATCTCCAACAGGTGACGGAGGACGAAGACGGTAACAAAGCCCGCTGCCATGAAGCTGGCGGTGGCGGCGATCGACCGGCGCGACAGGCGGGCCATGCCGCAAACCCCGTGGCCGCTGGTGCATCCATTGCCGAGGCGCGTGCCGAATCCGACGAGCAGGCCGCCCGCGATCAATAGCGGCAGGCTGGTGGTGACGGTGATCGCCGGAGCGTTGGTCATCATCGTGAGCAGCGTCGCACCGAGTGGCAGGCCAATGATGAAGGCCGCCGCGATGCCGCGCGGAGTTGCCCCACGCGACAGGCCGAGCGCCTGCGCGGACATCCCGCTGACCCCGGCGATGCGCCCGAGCAGGAGGAGCATGGCACCCGCGGCGATGCCGATCATCAGGCCGCCGGCGAGCGCGGTCAGCGCATTGAACTCAGCCATTTTCCACGCTCCCGAAGGCATTGAGGGGCAGTTTCAAATAGCGTTTTCCGTTGTCTTCCGGCTCGGGCAGATGCCCGGCGCGCATGTTGACCTGGAGCGAGGGCAGGATGAGCTTGGGCATGCCCAGCGTCGCGTCGCGCGCGGTGCGCATGGCGACAAAGGCGTCTTCATCGACGCCTTCGTGGATGTGGACGTTGCCCGTCCGCTCTGCACCGATCGTCGTTTCCCACGCGAACATGTCGCGGTTGGGCGCCTTGTAATCGTGGCACAGGAAGACGCGCACCGCGTCTGGCAAGCCGAGCAGGCGGCGGATCGAACGATAGAGATCGCGCCCCGAACCGCCGGGGAAATCGACGCGGGCGGTGCCGTAATCGGGCATGAACATCGTATCACCGACGAACAATGCATCGCCGATCAGATAGGCCATGTCGGCGGGTGTATGGCCCGGCACGTGCAGCGCGATGAGGGTAAGGTCGCCGATCGCCAGCGTGTCGCCGTCGGCGAGCAAACGGTCGAACTGCGACCCGTCGCGCTGGAATGCGGTGCCTTCGTTGAACAGCTTTCCGAAAACGTCCTGGACGGTCACGATATCGCGGCCGATCGCGAGTTTGGCGCCGAGCTTTTCCTGCAGCCACGGCGCCGCCGACAGGTGATCGGCATGTGCGTGCGTTTCGAGGATCCACGCCACGGTGAGGCGCTCGGCGGCAACGTAATCGACGATCGCCTGCGCGCTGAGCGTCGAGGTCGTGCCCGATGCCTGGTCGAAATCGAGGACCGAATCGATGATGGCCGCCTGCCGTGTCGCCGGGTCGTGGACGACGTGGCTTGCGGTAAAGGTTTCCTCGTCGAAGAAGGTCTGAACGACCGGGCGGGTCGCGACATTGGCGATCGCGGTCTGCGCCTGCTCGATGGCGGATTGAAGGACGGTGTCGGTCATGGCTTCACCTCGTTATGGCAATACAGTTCGTGGATGAGCGCGAGCAGTCGGGCGGCGTTGGCATCGGCAATCCGGTACCGCACGACGGTCCCTTGGCGATGCGTTTCAACCAGGCCCTGTTCGCGCAGCTTGGCAAGATGCTGCGACATCGCCGACTGGCTGAGGCCGGCGCGCACGCCAAGCTCTCCCGCAGCCAGCTCGCCGGCATCGACAAGATGGCACAGGACGAGCAGCCGCGCAGGATGCGCCAGCGCCTTGAGCATATCGGCAGCGAGGCCGGCATGCTGGGTCATATCGTCGAGCACAGTGTTCATGCCGACCAATATATAAGCTAGTTCTAAATTAGCAAGTGCTAATGCACGGAGCGCCGGACATCAGGCCCAGTCGAGGATGACCTTGCCCGATGCGCCCGAACGCGCTGCGTCGAATCCGGCCTGGAAATCGGTGTGATCCATGCGGTGGGTGATGACCCCCGAGACATCGAGCCCCGACGACAGCATCGCAAGCATCTTGTACCAGGTTTCGAACATCTCGCGGCCGTAGATCGTCTTGATCGTCAGCGCCTTGAACACGATTTTCGACCAGTCGACCGGCATTTCGCCCGCCGGGATGCCGAGCATCGCGACGTTGCCGCCCATCACCATATTGTCGACGATCGCGTTGAACGCCGACGGGGCGCCCGACATTTCCATCGCGACATCGAAGCCTTCCTTCATCTTGAGGCTGGCCATCACGTCCTCGAGCTTTTCCTTCGAGACGTCGACCGGACGGCAGTCGGCGACCTTTTCGGCGAGCGCGAGGCGGTTGGGGTTGATGTCGGTGATGACGACGTTGCGCGCGCCGACATGGCGCGCGATCGCGGCGGCAAAGATGCCGATCGGCCCAGCGCCGGTGATCAGCACGTCCTCGCCAACGAGGTCGAACGCAAGCGCGGTGTGGACCGCATTGCCGAGCGGATCGAGCATCGCGGCGACGTCCATGTCGAGATCGTCGGGCAGTTCGATGACGTTGAACGCGGGGATCGCGAGATATTCGGCGAACGCGCCGGGCCGGTTGACGCCGACCCCCTGCGTATCGGGGTCGAGATGGAAGTGGCCGGCGCGCACCGCGCGGCTTTTCTGGCCAATGAGATGGCCCTCGCCCGAGACTCGCTGGCCGATCTTGAGCGGACGGCGGACGTTGCTGCCAAGTTCGACGATGTGGCCGCCGAATTCGTGCCCGACGATCATCGGCACGGGAATCGTCTTCTGCGCCCATTCGTCCCAGTTGTAGATATGAACGTCGGTGCCGCAGATCGCGGTCTTTTCGACGCGGATCAGCACTTCGTCAGGCTTGATATCGGGCACCGGCGCGGTTTCGAGCCAGATGCCTTCCTGCGGCTTGGCCTTGATCAAAGCGTCCATCGTATCGGCCATCAGCTGACTACTCCCAGTTCGCGACCCACCTTGGTGAAGGCGGCGATCGCGGCATCGATCTGCGCGTCGGTGTGCGCCGCCGACATCTGCGTGCGGATGCGCGCTTCGCCGCGCGGTACGACGGGAAACGAGAAGCCCGTCACATAGATCCCTTCGTCGAGCAATCTGGCCGCCATGTCCTGGGCCAGGCGTGCGTCGCCGAGCATCACCGGGATGATCGGGTGCTCGCCCGGTTTGAGGTCGAAACCCGCCGCTGCCATGCCCTTGCGGAAGCGCTGGGCATTGGCGACGAGCCGCGTGCGCAATTCGCTCGATCCTTCGAGCATGTCGAACACCTTGAGGCTGGCCCCGACGAGGCCCGGGAGCGAGCGCGTTCGAGAACAGATAGGGGCGCGCGCGCTGGCGCAGCAGGTCGATGACCTCCTGCCGGGCGCAGATATAGCCGCCCATGCCGCCGCCAAGCGCCTTGCCAAGCGTTCCGGTGAGAATGTCGATACGCCCTTCGACGCCGCAATATTCGGGGCTGCCGCGGCCGTTTTCGCCCATGAAGCCCGATGCGTGGCAATCATCGACCATGACCAATGCGCCATAGGCGTCGGCGAGGTCGCAGATTGCGCCGAGCTTGGCGATATAGCCGTCCATCGAAAAGACGCCGTCGGTAACGATCAACTTGGTCCGCGCGCCCGCCGCATCGGCTGCCTTCAGCTGCTCTTCGAGATCGGCCATGTCGCTGTTGGCGAAGCGGAACCGCTTGGCCTTGCACAGCCGCACGCCGTCGATGATCGAGGCGTGGTTGAGCGAATCCGAAATGATCGCGTCGTCGGCCTCGAGCAGCGGTTCGAACACCGCGCCATTGGCGTCGAAACACGCGGCGAAGGTGATCGAATCGTCATAGCCGAAGAACTTGGCGATGCGTGCCTCGAGCGTGCGGTGCAGCTCCTGCGTGCCGCAGATGAAGCGGACCGAGGCCATGCCGAAGCCGTGATCGCGCGCGGTATCGGCCATCGCGGCGATCAGGTCGGGATGATCGGCGAGGCCAAGATAGTTGTTGGCGCAGAAATTGATCGCGTTCGTCTCACTGCCATCGGCGCGGCGGATGCGGACCTCGGCGCCCTGCGGGCTGGTCATCAGCCGCTCGGTCTTGGTGAGGCCCTGTTCGTCGATTTCGGCGAGCGTCGAGCGCATGCGGGCGTAGAAACCGTCGCGGGCGGCGAGGTCGATCTGGGCGGGGTCTTTGATGTCGGTCATGCGGGCGCAATACGCATTGGCGCGGCGTTCGTCCATGCCTCTCCGACGGCGGCAAGGCACCCCGGAAAGCCGAACCGCCAGCCGTGCGGGTGTCGCTAACCGCCTGCTATCATGGTCTTTTTCAGTGAAAAGACGGCAGATGCGCTAGATCCGTTCGCCGCTCAACCGTTGGCAAATCATGTCGAGCTGGTCGAGCGAACTGTATTTGAGCGAGACCGTGCCCCCGCGTGCGCCGCTGTTGACGATCTTGACGCCGAGCCCGAGCAGGTCGGCAAGATGATCCTCGACCGCGGCGATATCGGGATCGGCGACCGCCGGCCCTTTCGCCTTGCGCTTGCCCGACGCCTTCGCCTCACGCAGGTCGCGGACGATCGTCTCGACCTGGCGCACCGACAGCCCCTTGTCCTCGACCTGCCGCGCGAGCGCGATCGGATCGGGCGCGTTGATCAGCGCGCGGGCGTGGCCCATCGAAAGCCGCTGGTCGACGACCGCCTGCTGGACGGGTTCGGGCAGTTCGAGCAGACGCAGCAGGTTGGCGACATGGCTGCGCGACTTGCCGACGAGCCGCGCGAGCGATTCCTGCGCGTGGCCGAAATCCTCGCCCAGCTTCTGATAGGCGCGCGCCTCTTCGATCGCGTTGAGATCTTCGCGCTGGATGTTCTCGACGAGCGCGATCTCGAGCGTCTCGGCATCGTCGAAGGCGCGGACGATCGCGGGCATATCGTGCAGTCCGGCGCGCTGCGCTGCTCGCCAGCGACGCTCACCGGCGACCAGCTGGTAGCCGTGGCCGGTCGGTGCGGGGCGGACGATAACCGGCTGGATTACGCCGCGCTCGGCGATCGAGGCCGCGAGTTCGGCAAGCGCTGCGTCATCGAAATGGCGTCGCGGCTGTTCGGGGTGCGGGTGGATCGAGCCGACGTCGATGCGAACGATCTCGCCGCTCGGCTCGGTCCCGCCCGCCATCGTCGGCGCTTCGCGTCCGGCCTCGCTGAACAGCGCGTCGAGACCGCGGCCGAGACCGCTGGGACGCTTCTTCGTCGCTGGCTTGGCGTCACCAGAAGGGTTTGACTTGTCGTGGTTTTCTACCGTTTCATTGTTCGCCATGTTAGGCCGCCTGACGTCTGGTGGGGAGCCGCCCGATTACTTCGCGGGCGAGCTGCATATAGGCTGCCGAGCCTGGGCAGCGGTGGTCGTAGATCAGCGCCGGGAGGCCGTGGCTCGGTGCTTCGGACAGGCGCACATTGCGCGGGATGACGGTATCGAACACGACCTTGCCAAGACACGCGCGGACATCGTCGGAAACCTGGTTGGTCAGGTTGTTGCGCCGATCGTACATCGTCAGCGCGACCCCGAGGATCGACAGGCCGGGATTGAACTTGTCGCGGATCCGTTCGACCGTGCGGAGCAACTGGCTGAGCCCTTCGAGGGCAAAGAACTCACACTGGAGAGGGACGATCAGCGAGTCGGCGGCGACAAGAGCGTTCATGGTCAACAGGCCAAGCGACGGCGGGCAATCGATCAGGCAGATGTCCCAGCGGCCCGGCGGCACGCGCTCGATCGCCATTTCGAGACGATGCGTGCGCTTGTCGAAATCGACCAGTTCGATCTCGGCGCCCGACAGATCGACCGTCGCGGCAACAATATCGAGACGCGGGACTGCCGAAGGCTGTGCTGACGACAGGATCGACGCGTCGCCGGTCAGGACCTGGTAGCTCGAATGCTCGCGCGCCGATTGGGCGATGCCGAGGCCGGTCGAAGCGTTTCCCTGCGGATCGATGTCGATCAGCAGGACGCGCCAGCCGATCGCCGCCATGCCGGTCGCCAGGTTGATCGCAGTCGTCGTCTTGCCGACCCCGCCCTTCTGATTGGCAATCGCAATGGTGATCATGGGTCTATCCGCCGCTAAAGCGCCCTTTGCCGATGAGGATGGCAGAGTCCGGGCTGGTTACGCTCTGTTTCACGTGAAACGCATCCTGCCACGGCTGCGGCAGGTTGGCCAGTTCGTTAACCGCGTTTCTGCCCTTGGGTAGCAGCCAGATCGTCTTGCGGCCCGCCAGATGGCGAGATTTCTTAACCAGTTTCTCAAGCGGAGCAAAAGCGCGCGCGGTGATGATATCGGCGCAATCTTCCATAGTTTCAGCCTTACCACCGAAGATCGTGACATTGGCGAGGGCTAAGTCGGTCGCGCAATCTTCAAGGAAGGCCGCGCGCGCGGGCCGCATTTCCGAAAGGACGATCGGATCGCCGGTGATGATCGCGATGACGAGGCCGGGAAAGCCCGCACCCGAATCCGAGGTCGATCCAGCGGCGCTCGCGCTTGCTCGGTGCAAGCGGCAGGCCGGTGAGCAATTGCGCGCTGTCGACGATATGGCGCCACCAGATATCGTCCTCGGTGGTCTTGGAAATCAGGTTCTGCTCACGATTGCCCGCGATGACGAGCTCGGCAAGCCGGGCGAGCTTGGCCATCTTCGCGGGCCGGACCTCGAGCGTGTCGAACAACCAAGCGCGCGCTTGCTCTTCGCTGCTCATGCCGCCACCCGCCGCAAGCGCACGAGCACCGCGGTCAGCGCGGCGGGCGTGATCCCCGCAATACGCGCCATCATGCCGAGCGTTTCGGGACGCGCCGCGTCGAGCCGCTCGATCATCTCGTTCGACAGGCCGCCAACGCCGGCAAAGTCGAAATCGTCTGGGATCGCAATCCGCTCATTGGCGGCAAGCGCGCGGATCTCGGCTTCCTGCCGGGCCAGATACGGCCCATAGCGCCGGTCGCTTTCGATCTCGTCGAGCGCAACAGGGTCGCACGCTGCAAGCGCAGGATGATCGTCGCCCGCATCGCGAAAGGCGATGTCGCTCTGGATCAAAGCGTCGCCGAGCGTGCGCCGCTCGCCACTGCGCGAAGATGTGGCGGCAACACCGTCGATCAGCGTCGCGACTTCGGTCAGGGCTGCGCGATGCGCCGAAAGCGCTTTCTGCCGCCGTTCGGACAGGCAACCAATCGCCTCGGCATGCGCGCCGAGCCTTGTCCAGGCATTGTCGGCGCGAAGCCGCAAGCCGATATTCGGCGCGCGCGGTCAGCATGCGATAGGGCTCGCTCACCCCCTGCAGGATAAGGTCGTCGATCATCACGCCGAGATAGCTCGTCGTCCGGTCGAAATGGACCGCATCGCGACCCAGCGCGGCGGCGGCTGCATTGGCGCCCGCCGCGAGACCGAGTGCAGCGGCCTCTTCATAGCCCGTCGTGCCGATGATCTGTCCGGCGCAGAACAGGCCGGGGATCGCGCGTACGCCCAGCCGCCGATCGAGACAGCGGGGATCAACATGGTCGTATTCGACGGCATAGCCGGGCACCGCGATCTCTGCCCGCTCAAGCCCGGATATGCTCTTGATCATCGCGCGCTGGACGTCGTCGGGCAACGACGTGCTGATCCCGTTGGGATAGACGAGATGCGTCGCCAGCCCTTCGGGTTCGAGGAAAATCTGGTGGCCGTCGCGATCTGCGAAGCGGTGGATCTTGTCCTCGATCGACGGGCAATAGCGCGGGCCCTTGGCATCGATCGCGCCCGAAAACAAGCGGCGACCGATCGAGCCCGCCTCGGACGATCTCGTGCGTTGCCTCGTTGGTCCGCGTGATTGCGCAAAACAGTTGCGGATTACGCCGCGCGACCGTCTCGGGTGCCATCGTCCAGGGATCGGTATCCGATTCCTGACGCACGAGCGCCGCCCAGTCGATCGTCCGACCGTCGAGCCGCGGCGGCGTACCGGTCTTGAGCCGCGCGACAGGCAGGCCGAGCTCGCGCAGTTGAATGCCCAATGCGGTTGCGGCACGCTCGCCGGTGCGGCCGCCGGCGCCGCTCCACTCGCCGCGATAGAGCCGCCCGCCAAGAAACGTCCCGGCGGCGAGGACGACCGCGGGTGCGGCAAGCGAGCGCCCATCGGCCAGGACCAGTCCAGTGATCGCATCGCCGTCGAGAGTCAGCGCTTCGGCCTCGCCCTCAATCACGGTGATATTAGCTTCGCGCGCGATCATCGCCTGGACCGCGGCAGCGAACAGGACGCGGTCGGCCTGGACGCGCGGGCCGCGCACCGCGGCGCCTTTAGACATGTTGAGCATGCGATAGTGGATCGCCGCGGCATCGGCTGCGCGCGCGATCAGCCCGTCATAAGCGTCGACCTCGCGCACGAGATGGCCCTTGCCGAGCCCGCCGATGGCAGGATTGCACGACATTGCGCCGATTGTTTCACGTGAAAAAGTGACCAAAGCAACGCGTGCACCGATCCGCGCGGCGACCGCGGCGGCCTCGCACCCGGCATGTCCGCCGCCCACTACGATGACATCGAAATTGTCCATCGCCGCCCGTTACAGCAGCACGGCGGGGCCGTCAAAAGTTGCGCGGCGCGACGCCCGATCCGTTGCTCATTTCCCGATACAGAAACGTCCGAACAAGCGCGTCGAGCATGTCCTCGGTCCGCGCGCGTCCGGTCAGCCGATCGAACGCAAGCATCGCGCTGCGGAGATGTTCGGCAACGATCAGCAGGTCGCGCGCGCGCTGCGCATCGTCGAGCGCGGCCGCGACATCGGCGAGTGTCTCGCGCTGGCGCCGGTTGAGCGCGACCTCGCCCTCGCGCGGCAACAAGTCGCGCGCGCGGCCAGCGATGGCATCGAGCAGCGCGGCCATGCCCTCTCCGGTCATCGCCGACACGATGACATCGGCGGCATCGGACTGCGCATCCCATTCGGCCCCGCTACGCCGGTCGGCCTGCGCCGCGACGCGGATCGTGGCGGGATGAGTCGGCGGATCGTCGGCGCCGAGCCAGACGAGGATGTCGGCCTCGGCTGCCGCGGCAAGCGCGCGCGCAATCCCGATCGTCTCGACCGCGTCATCGCTGTCGTCGCGCAGCCCGGCGGTGTCGGCGAAGCGATAGGCAATTCCGCCGATCGCGACGGGCACCTCGACGATGTCGCGCGTCGTTCCCGCCGTCGGCGCGGTGATCGCCGCCTCGCGCTGCGCGATGGCGTTGAGCAGCGTCGATTTGCCCGCATTGGGTGGTCCCGCGATCGCGACCGTGATGCCATCGCGCAGCCGCTCGGCAGGCGGTCGGTCGAGCCACGCCGCCAGCTTTGCGGCCAGCGCGGCACAGGCCGCATGGATAGCGACGACATCGGCGTCGCCGACATCGTCCTCGTCGGAAAAATCGATCGCCGCCTCGATCCGCGCCGCGATCGTCAGGCATTCGTCCTGCCATGCGGCAACCGCCTGCGACACGCCGCCGCTGGCAAAGCCCATCGCCTGCCGCCGCTGCGTCTCGGTTTCGGCGGCAAGCAGGTCGGCAAGGCCCTCGGCTTCGAGCAGGTCGAGCCGGCCATTCTCGAACGCGCGCCGGGTGAATTCGCCCGGCTCGGCCTGGCGCAGCCCGTCGATCTCGCCGAGCCGCGCGAGCACCGCATCGACGACCGCGCGGCCGCCGTGCAGATGGAGCTCGATGACATCTTCGCCGGTCGCCGACGCGGGTCCGGCAAACCGCAGCGCGAGCGGGCGGTCGATAATGTTGCCTTGCGTGCCTTTCACGCTAACGACGCGTGGCGAGCGTGCCGGAATATCCATGCCGGTCAGGGTGTTAAGTGCCTCGTTCGCCGCAGAACCGCTGATCCGCACGACGGCAATAGCGGCGGGCGGCGCGCCGCTCGACAGCGCGAAGATGGTATCGTCATGCCCCATGATTGCGGCGCCCGACGGACGTCAGTCCTTGGCCGGACCCGTCTTTTTCGCGCCCGCTTTCGCGGCATCGCCGGCGAGCGCGGAGAACTGCTTGAACATCTTCATCCCCATGTCGCCGAACGGGGCAAAGTCCTTCATCATCTTTTCGACCTGTTCGACGCTCGACGCGCCCGAGACCGCGTCGGTCATCATCGCGACGTAACGTTCGTTGACCGGGGTCACGTCGGGAAGCCCCATGAACCGCCGCGCTTCCTCCGGCGAGCAATCGATGTTGACCTTGACGCGCATGGCTGGCTCCTTTTGTCGGGTTGGTGCATTGATAGGGCAAAGCCCCTTAACCGAGCAACCGGAGAGACCGATATGAGCACGATGACCAGCCTCGCTACGCTTGATGGAGACGGCGTCTTCGACTGTTACGTCGCCGAACCCGAAGCCACGCCCAAAGCGGCGATCATCGTCATCCAGGAGATTTTCGGGGTTAATGCGGGGATTCGGCGCAAATGCGACAAATGGGCCGAGGCGGGCTATCTCGCGCTCGCGCCCGACCTGTTCTGGAGGCTCGAACCGCAGGTCCAGCTCGACCCCGACATCCCGAACGAGTTCGACCGCGCGCTCGAGCTGATGAACCAGCTCGACCAGGACACGGCGATCGCCGACATAGAGGCGGTGATTCGCGCAGTACGGAGCGGCAAATCGGGTCTGAGCGCGACCCAGAAGGTCGGCTGCGTCGGCTATTGTCTCGGTGGCCGGCTCGCCTTCATGACCGCCTGCCGGACCGATATCGACGCTTCGGTCGGCTATTACGGTGTCGGCATCGACGGCCTGATCGACGATGCCAAGGCGATCTCGCGCCCGGTGTTGCTCCACGTCCCGACCGCCGACCATTTCGTTGGCAAGGATGCGCAAGCGGCGATGCACGCCGGGCTCGACAACCATGGCAAGGTCACGCTCTACGATTATGACGGCCTCGACCACGGGTTCGCGACCGAGTTCGGCCAGCGGCGCGACGACGCGGGCGCAAAGCTCGCCGATCGGCGCACCGCGGAGTTCTTCGCCGACAATCTGGCATGATCCCTGAACGACTGAGACCTACCCCGGGACTGTTCGCGCGCTTTGGCGTGCCGCTTGTCCTGCTCGGGGCGGCCGTCGCATGCGCATTTTGGGAGCCCGCACGCTGGGCCCTGATCGTCCTCGTGCCATTGGTCGCCATTGCGCTGTGGGACTTCTTGCAGACCAAGCACACGCTGCGCCGCAATTACCCGCTGCTCGCCCGGATTCGATGGATCATGGAGGATCTGCGGCCCTTTGCCCGCGCATATGTCGTCGAGGGCGACCTCGAAGGACGGCCGTTCAACCATGACGAACGGGCGCTCGTCTATGCACGCGCCAAGGGTGAACTCGATTCGCATCCGTTCGGGACCGAACTCGACGTCTATTCGAGCGAATATGAGTGGATGAGCCATTCGATCGTACCCAACGAGGCAGCGCCTAGCGAATGGCGCGTCGATGTCGGCAGTCCGCAATGTACCCGACCCTATTCGGCATCGCTGCTTAACATTTCGGCGATGAGTTTCGGGTCGCTCGGCGCCAAGGCGATCGAGGCGCTCAACCTCGGCGCGCAACGCGGTGGTTTCTATCACGACACCGGCGAAGGGGCGATCAGCCCCTATCACCGCAAGCACAATGGCGACCTGGTCTGGGAAATCGGTAGCGGCTATTTCGGCTGTCGCGACGACAGGGGTGATTTCGACCCGGAGCGTTTCCGCGACGCGGCGAGCGACGACCAGGTCAAGATGGTCGAGATCAAATTGAGCCAAGGCGCCAAGCCGGGTCATGGCGGCGTCCTGCCCGGCGACAAGGTGACTGAGGAAATCGCGCAGATCCGGGGCATTCCGGTTGGCGTCGACTGCATCTCGCCCGCCGCGCACAGCACCTTTTCGACGCCGATCGAAATGCTCGAATGGGCTGCGCGACTGCGCGACCTGTCGGGCGGCAAGCCGGTCGGAATAAAATTGTGCGTCGGCCAACCGCACGAGGTGCTTGCCGTCATGAAGGCAATGCTCGCGACGGGCATCCGGATCGACTACGTCGTGGTCGATGGCGCCGAAGGCGGCACCGGGGCCGCACCGGTCGAATTTTCGAACCGTATCGGCATGCCCTTGAGAGAGGGCCTGATCCTCGTGCGAAACGCGCTCGTCGGTACCGGCCTCAAAGGCGAAATCCGACTCGCCGCCGCAGGAAAAGTCCATTCGGGCGCGGGCCTGGCGATGAACGCCGCACTCGGCGCCGACTGGTCGAACGCCGCGCGAGCCTTCATGTTCGCGCTTGGCTGCGTCCAGTCGCTACGCTGCAATACCGACATGTGCCCGACCGGCATCGCGACGCAGGACCCGACGCGCCAGCGCGGTCTCGTCATACCGACCAAGGCCGAACGCGTGACGCGGTTCCAGCGTCACAGTCTGCACTCGCTGCGTGAAATGGTCGTCGCCATGGGGCTCAATCACCCGTCCGAAATCGAACCGCGCAACCTGTTCGAGCGTCTGAATTCGGCGCGGTCGGACTCGATTAACCATATTTACGAATTCGTCGAAAATGGCGCGCTGGTCGACGACGCGGGCGCGACAAGCCTGGCCAACTACTGGAAACGCGCGAGTGCCGAGAGTTTCGCAAGTAGCTGCTAGGCGTACACCCCGAAACGGGGCAGCCTGTCCTTAGCCGAACAGCGATCCCACACCGAGCACCGGGTCGGTCCAGCCTTCGTAGATCATCTTGCCCGCGACGAAGACGATGACGGCAAGGCCGATATAGGCGATCCAGCGGTGGCGCTCGATCAGCTTGGCGATGAAATTGGCGGCGAGGCCCATCAACGCGACCGCGACGATCAGGCCGACGATCATGATGCCGGGATGGTCCTTGGCTGCCCCGGCGACGCCAAGCACGTTGTCGAGGCTCATCGAAACATCGGCGAGGGCGACCGCCCAGGCGGCTCCGGCAAAGCTCTTGGCCGATTTGAGACCCGAATGCTCGTCGCCCAGCACCTCTTCGGATCCCGGGCTTTCACCGCCGTGATGGATCTCACGCCAGAATTTCCACGATACCCACAGCAGGAGCAGGCCACCGGCGAAGATCAGGCCGACGACGCCCATCAGATAGGTGACGATCAGGGCAAAGAAGATGCGCAGCACGAGCGCGGCACCGATCCCGATCAGGATGACCTTCCTGCGCTGATCGGCGGGCAGGCCCGCAGCCAGCGCGCCGACAACGATCGCATTGTCGCCGGCCAGCACAAGGTCGATCATCAGCACCTGGACGAACGCGGCGAACGCGGCAGGTTCGGTGATGTTCGAAAAATCGTTGACGATATGATGCCAGATATCGGCGGGCGAGCCGAGTCCGGGGGCGGCGCTCGCAGCAGACGCTGCGGCGGAGAGAAAATCGAGGATCATGCGATCGACCCTAGAGGCTGATCGCCGTCATGGCGAGCGGATAAACGCGCGATTCCGCCCGCAATGACGGTCCCGATCGGCCTACTGGTTCATCGATTCGAAGAATTCCTCGTTGGTCTTGGAATCCTTCATCTTGTCGAGCAGGAACTCCATCGCGTCGACGGTGCCCATCTGCATCAGGATACGGCGCAGCACCCACATTTTCTTGAGCTGGTCGGGCTCGACAAGCAATTCTTCCTTGCGCGTGCCCGATTTGCCGACATCGATCGACGGGAAGATGCGCTTGTCGGCGATCTTGCGATCGAGGACGATCTCGGCGTTACCGGTGCCCTTGAACTCTTCGAAGATGACTTCGTCCATGCGGCTGCCGGTATCGATCAGAGAGGTCGAGATGATCGTCAGCGAGCCGCCTTCCTCGATATTGCGTGCCGCGCCGAAAAAGCGCTTGGGGCGCTGCAGCGCATTGGCATCGACGCCGCCGGTCAGCACCTTGCCCGAGCTCGGGACGACGGTGTTGTAGGCGCGCCCCAGTCGCGTGATATTGTCGAGCAGGATGATGACATCCTTCTTGTGCTCGACGAGGCGCTTGGCCTTTTCGATCACCATTTCGGCGACCTGGACATGGCGCGTCGCGGGTTCGTCGAAGGTCGAGGACACCACCTCGCCGACCACGGTGCGCTGCATGTCGGTGACTTCCTCGGGCCGCTCATCGATCAGCAGGACGATGAGGTAGCATTCGGGATGGTTGACCGAGATCGCCTTGGCGATGTTCTGCATCATGATCGTCTTGCCGACGCGCGGCGGGGCGACGATCAGGCAACGCTGACCCTTGCCGAGTGGCGTCACGACGTCGAGCACGCGCCCGGTCTTGTCCTTGATCGTCGGATCCTCGATCTCGAGCTTGAGGCGTTCGTCGGGATAGAGCGGTGTCAGGTTATCGAAATTGACGCGGTGGCGGACCGCTTCGGGATCGTCGAAATTGACCGCGGTCAGCTTGGTCAGCGCGAAATAGCGCTCGCCGTCGCGCGGTCCGCGGATTTCGCCTTCGACCGTGTCGCCGGTCCTGAGGCCGAATTTGCGGACCTGGTTGGGCGACACGTAAATATCATCGGGCCCGGCGAGATAATTCGCCTCGGGGCTGCGCAGGAAACCGAAACCGTCGGACAGGACCTCGATCGTGCCGAGCCCCATGATCTCCTCGCCGTCGTCGCTCAATTCCTTGAGGATGGCGAACATGAGATCCTGCTTGCGCAGGGTGGAGCTGCCTTCGACGCCGAGTTCCTCGGCCATGGCGACGAGTTCTGCGGGCGCTTTTTTCTTGAGATCTTTGAGATGCATATCGGTTTTCCGTGGCGGAAAGGGGAGGGACTGGCTGGCGATCCGGTCTTGGGGAAAGACGCTGGAAAATCGTGAAGATCGCTTGATAAAGCTGCGATCGCCGCCGGTTTGGAACGCCCGCATTTAGGCGCGTCGCAGGGTCAAGTCAATCGCGCTTGCTGGCCGGTCAGTGCGCCTTGCAACCGTTTCAGAACGGCTTGGCGATGACCAGGATGACGATCAGCGCGGTCGCGATGCCGGGCACTTCGTTGAGCAACCGCAGCCGCTTTTCGCTGAGTGGCCGCTCGCCGCGCGCGAGCTTTTTCCAATAACCGACGCACCAGCCATGATAGCCCGACAGAGCGAGTACGAGCAGCAGCTTGGCGTGGAACCATGCCTGATCCCAGATACCCAGGCTAAACGCGAGCGCGAGGCCGAATAACCAGACGAGGATCAGCGACGGGTTGAGGATGATCTTGATCAACCGCTTCTCGCGCTCGATCCACAGCGCGTCTTCGGCAGAACCGACCGCAGTGGCGTGATGATAGACGAAAAAGCGCGGTAGCATGAACAATCCTGCGATCAGGAAGATCACGAAAATCACGTGCGCCGCCTTTATCCAGAGCACGGCTGTTCCAAGAAAGCCGACCAGTCCATCCATCATGCGCCTCTTACGATTGCTACGAGCTGCTCGACATGCGCGATAGGCGTGTCGGGCAAGATACCGTGGCCGAGATTGAAGATATGCGGCCGGCCTTCGAACGCCGATATGATCGCTTTGGCCGCGCTTTCAAGCTGGTGTCCGCCGGCGATCAATGCCAGCGGATCGAGATTGCCCTGTACCGGCAGATCGGCAGGCAGTTCGCGCGCCGCCCAGTCGGGATCGACCGTCTCGTCGAGGCCGATCGCATCGACCCCTGTTCCGGCAGCATAAGCGGCAAGCTTTCCGCCCGCGCCCTTGGGAAAGCCGATGATCGGCACATCGGGATGGCGCGCGCGCAGCCCATCAATGATCGCCTTGTTGGGTGCGATCACCCAGTCATCGAACTGCGCTGGCGACAGCGATCCCGCCCAGCTGTCGAACAGTTGTACCGCATCGACCCCGGCGGCGATCTGGCCCGAGAGATAATCGATGCTCGTCGTCACGATCGCATCGATCAGCGCGCCGAAGCGGACCGGATCGCCATAGGCCATGCGACGCGCCGCCGCCTGGTCTCTGCTGCCCTCGCCGTTGACCATATAGGTCGCCACTGTCCACGGACTGCCGGCAAAGCCCAGAAAGGTGGTGCCAGGCGTCAGCTGCGGCCTTCACCCTGCGCACGGTATCGTAAACCGGATCGAAGCGCTCGAGCACAGGTATCAGGTCCTCGAGTGCGGCATCGGCGAGCCGCGGCGACAAATGCGGGACCTTCACCGACGCGAAATTCGAGATGCTGGCCGAGCGCATGCGGCACGATCAATATATCCGAAAACAGGATCGATCCGTCGAAGGCGAAGCGGCGCAGCGGTTGCAACGTCACCTCGGCCGCAGCCTCGCTGTCATAAACGAGGTCGAGAAAACCGCCCTTTTCTGCGCGCAAGGCACGATATTCGGGAAGATAGCGCCCCGCCTGGCGCATCAGCCAGAGCGGTGGCCGCGGCTGGCGCTCACCGCGCAATACGGCGAGCAGGGGTTTGAAGTGAGCGTGCGTCATGCGTGTCCCTGGATTGGCTCGTCGACCCTGCTTAGCCTCTTACTAATATAATAGAGTCTATAGGATGATGTTGTAGGTTGGGCCGTGGAGAGCGTGCATAAAGACCTTATCCGCGTTTTGCCAACAGTCCGGCGCAATCCTCGTCTCGCGTTCGCCGCCGAGTCGGAACAACCATCCCCGCTATCCACAGGCTGTTGATAAGATTTCGCGCTGTGGATCGTTTGTGTATAAAAATCGCAATGCGGGGCAAAAGGTACTGGGGTGCCTGTTCTGCGCGATTTATACCGGTCTTATCCACAGGCCTATCGTCTATTGAAGGGGACGCGACGAGACTATGACGCAGCGCCTCCATATCCATCTTGTTTCCGATTCCACCGGTGAAACGCTCGACACCATCGCCAAGGCGGCGCTGGCGCAGTTCGACGATATCGATGTCGTGCGCCATTTCCATCCCCTGATCCGGTCTGGAGCCGATCTCGAGCGGACGATTGGCGACATGGCGGCCAATCCGGGGCTGGTCCTTCATACTATGGTCAACCGCGACAACCGCCGCACGCTCGAACGCGCGTGCCGCCGGCATGATCTTCCCGCGGTCGCGGCGCTCGATCCGGTGACCGACGCATTGTCGAGCCTGCTCCACCAGGAAGCGCAGGCGCGTCCCGGGCGCCAGCACGTCCTGGACGCCGCCTATTTCGCGCGCGTCGATGCGATCCAGTTCACCATCGCGCACGACGACGGGATCAACTGGGAAAACTGGGAAGAGGCCGATATCGTGCTCGCCGGAGTATCGCGGACGTCGAAGACGCCGACGAGCATCTATCTCGCCAATCGCGGGTTCAAGACCGCCAACATTCCCGTTGTCGTCGAATCGCCGCCGCCCGACAAGCTCTACAACCTGACCCATCCGATGGTGATCGGCCTGACGACGAGCGTCAGCCGGTTGGTCGAGGTGCGGCGCAACCGCTTGCTATCGGTCGGTCAGGCGCCTGAAACCAATTATGTCGACGAGGACGCGGTCAAGCGCGAGCTCGCCTTCGCGCGCCGGATGTTTGCCGACAATGGTTGGCCGGTGATCGACGTGACGCGCCGCTCGATCGAGGAAACCGCAGCGGCGATCATCAAGATCGCCCAGTCGCGCGACATGGAGCTGGCATGAGCGAGCGCATCGTTCTCGCCTCGGGCAGCGCGTCGCGCCGCGCGATGCTGACGCATGCAGGCGTGCCGCATGACGTCATGCCGACGTCGGTCGACGAAGCCGCGATCAAGCGCGATCTGGCGGCGAGCGCACCCGCCGAACTCGCCGCCGCGCTCGCGCTCGCCAAGGCCCGCGCCGGGTCGGATGCGGCGCCGGGGCGCATTGTCCTCGGCGGCGATTCACTCGTCGCGCTCGATCGGCGGATTTACGACAAGCCCGCAAGCCGGGCAGAGGCTGCGGAGCACCTTGCAGCATTTTCCGATCGGACGATCGCATTGCACAGCGCCGCGGCGCTGGTTCGTGACGGGCAGACGCTCGCGACGACCGCCGATGTCGCGCAGCTCGTCGTCCGCCCGCTGTCGCACCGGCTTCATCGAAGCCTATCTCGACGCCGAATGGCCCGCGATCGCCGCGTGCGCCGGCTGCTTCCGGATCGAGGGCATCGGCGTCCAGCTGTTCTCCTCGCTCAAGGGCGATCATTTTACCATTCTCGGCATGCCCCTCCTGGGATTGCTGAGCGAACTGAGAAACTTGGATATAATGACGTCATGACGGACCCTGCCGCTCCCTTGCTGCCCGACGGCGCCTATGCCGAGGTGATCGGCGATCCCGTCGCACACAGCAAATCGCCGATCATCCATCGCTTCTGGCTCGACCGGCTCGGCATCGCCGCCGATTATCGCGCGACGCGCGTCAAGGCCGATGGCCTCGCCGCCTATTTCGCCGACCGCAAGGCCGACCCCGGCTGGCTCGGCTGCAACATCACGATGCCGCACAAGATCGCGGCGCTCGAGTCCGTCGCCAATGCGGGCGATCTCGCGCAATCGATCGGGGCGACCAACACCGTCCTGCGCGACGGCGATCGGCTGATCGCGACCAATACCGACGCAGCGGGATTCTATGGCCCGATCGCCGATTTCGATCTCGCCGGTGCGCCGGTCGCGGTGATCGGTGCGGGCGGCGCGGCCCGCGCCGTGCTGTTTGCGCTGGCGCGTTGCGATATCGGTCCGCTGACGCTGATCGCGCGCAACCCGCTCAAGGCGGCGATGCTGCTTTCAGCGCTGAAGCTCACCGGCACGACGCAGGGACTTGATGCGCCGCTGCCGCCCGCGCGCCTGCTGATCAACGCCAGCCCGCTCGGCATGGCAGGACACGATGCCTTTGCCGGCGACCTTGACCGTCTGCCCGACGAAGCGATCGTCTATGACCTCGTCTATGATCCGCTCATCACGCCGTTGATCGCGGCGGCGGAGGCGCGCGGGCTCGAAACGATCGACGGGCTCGAAATGCTCGTCGGCCAGGCGGCGGTCGCGTTCGAGCTGTTCTTCGGGGTCGCCGCGCCGCGCGAGCACGACGGCGAACTGCGCGAACTGTTGACGTCATGAATACCACCCCGCCTGCAGGCCCGCTGGTCGTCGGCCTCACCGGATCGATCGGCATGGGCAAATCGACCGTCGCGGCGATGCTGCGTGAGGAAGGCGTGCCGGTGTTCGATGCCGATGCCGCGGTCCACGCGCTGCAGGGGCCGGGCGGCGCGCTGCTCGATGCGATCGAGGCACGCTTTCCCGGCAGCACGAGTCCCGACGGCGTCGATCGCGCGGTGCTCGGTGCGCGCGTGTTCGAAGATCCCGCTGCGCTCGCCGACCTCGAGCGAATCGTCCATCCCGCAGTGGCGCGCGCGCAGCGCGATTTCCTCGATACGCACGAGGATGCTCCGTTCGTCGTGCTCGATATCCCGTTGTTGTTCGAAAAGGGCGGTGCGGCACTGGTCGACCGAGTCGTCGTCGTTTCGGCCCCCGAAGCAGTGCAGCGCGACCGCGTTCTTGCCCGCTCGGGAATGAGCGAGGAAAAATTCTCCGATATCCTCGCGCTGCAGACCCCCGATTGCGAAAAAAGACAGCGCGCCGACCATGTTATCGATACCGGCGTACCGCTCGCCGAGACTCGCCGCGCGATTGCCGCGCTCGTCGATACGCTTCGTGACTTGTCATCGGCGCGAGACAGGACAATATGATCGTCACATGCGTGAAATTGTCTTTGATACCGAAACAACCGGCTTCGACCCGAAATCGGGCGATCGCATGGTTGAAATCGGCTGTATCGAGCTGATCGACCGGATCGAGACCGGCCGGACCTATCACGCCTATTTCAATCCCTGCCGGCCGATGCCGCCAGGTGCCGAGGCGATCCACGGGCTCGGCGACGCCTTCCTGGCGAACAAGCCAAAATTTTCCGAAAAGGTCGCCGAGCTGCTCGACTTCCTCGGCGATGCCAAGCTGGTTGCGCACAACGCGCCGTTCGATTTCGGCTTTCTCAATGCCGAACTGGGGCTGTGCGGACAGCGCGGCGTGTGCATGACGCGGATGATCGACACGATCGCCATCGCCCGCACGCTGCATCCCGGCGCCAAGCACAGCCTCGACGCGCTATGCACGCGTTACGGCATCGACCGCAGTCACCGCGTCAAGCACGGCGCGCTGCTCGACGCCGAATTGCTGACCCAATTGTATATCGAGCTGACCGGCGGGCGGCAGATCGGATTCGATATCGGGCTCGCCAAGGCGCCCGGCAAGTCCGACCAGCCTGCTTCGCGCGCGCCCGCCCGGCCCTATCGCGAGCCGCGCGCTTTTGCCGCGAGCGCCGACGAGCTGGCCCGGCACGCCGCATTTATTGCGCGGATCGACGACGCTTTGTGGAACGCCGACGCCGCTTGAACTGTTGAACCCCCGCATCCCGTGTGGGGAAAAGGAGCATAATATGGACATTCGCGTATCGGGCCACCAGATGGATACCGGCGACGCTCTCAGGACGCATGTCGGGGAGCGGATGAACGCCATTGCCGACAAGTATTTCGCCCGCGCAATCTCGGCGCACGCGACCTTCGGCAAGGCACCGCATGACGCGATCGATTGCGACATCGTCGCACACGTCATGCAGGGCGTCGTGATGAAAGGCCATGGCCGGGCACGCGAAGCGCATGCCGCATTCGAAGCCGCGGCCGAACGCGTGGAAAAGCAGCTGCGACGCTACAAGAGCCGGCTGAAGGACCGTCACGCCGGGGGCAACGGCGCCGACCACCGTGTCAGCATCGACGATATCCCGGGCGACGCCGGCTATACCGTGTTCGATGGTGGCGAAGAAAGTGACGACGCGGGCGATGCGCCTGTCGTCGTGGCAGAAACGCGCGTCGACATTCCAGAGGCCGCAGTCGCCGACGCGGTGATGATGCTTGACCTGCGCGACACCAACGCACTGCTGTTCCGCAATGCTCAAACCGGCGCGCATAATATGGTCTATCGCCGTCGTGACGGGACGATCGGCTGGGTAGAGCCTGCGCGGGGCTAGATTTTTTAGCGTTCGCCCTCTAGGGATCGCTCGTCGGCCGCTGCCTCGCCGCGGTCGGCTACCCTTTTTGTATTTTATCGTTGTGGCACGCGCGTTTGCGGCCCGGCGAGTGGCAATAGCATATGAGCGACCTCAACGATCTCCTTTATCCGGCGACGGTGCAGGCCAAGGCGGCGATCGACAGTCGCAAGGCGTTCTTTCCGTACGCCGGTGCCCTCGCGGCGACTGCGCTCGGGCTCGACGGCGGCGAGGTGACCGAACGGCTGCTAGAGCGCGAGCGTCTCGGCACGACGGCGTTCGGCAAGGGCATCGCGCTGCCGCATGCGCGGCTCGAAGGGCTTTCGGGGGTCAAGGGCATCCTGCTCAAGCTCGACCACGGAATCGATTTCAGCGCGGTCGACGGCCTGCCGGTCGACCTGTTCTTTGTCCTATTGTCGCCGGTCGATTGCGGGGCCGATCACCTGAAGGCGCTGGCGCGCGTGTCGCGCTACCTGCGCGACGAGCAGGCGGTGGCGCGGCTGCGCGGCGCCAAGTCGAGCGAAGCGCTCTATGCGCTGGTATCGGGCCAGGCGCGTGACGCCGCCTGAGAACGCCGCGCGCGACGTGTCGGGGCCAGGCGAAACCGCACATTTCCGGGCGCTTGAATCGCTTTACGATTCGGCGCCGATCAACGCCAAGTTCCCTTCGGTCCTGCATATCGATGCCCCCGGCGTGGCGCGGATCACCTTCGATGTCGACGAAAGCGTCTATCACGCCGCGGGCGCCGCGCACGGGACGAGCTATTTCAAACTGCTCGATGATGCCGGCTTCTACGCCTGCAACAGCCTCGTGACCGACCGCTTCCTGCTGACCACCGCGTTCAACCTGCTGTTCACCCGGCCGCTCAAGTCGGGACCGGTCGTCGCACACGGCCGCTGGCTCAGCGGGCGACGCCGTGTGTTCGTTGCTGAATCGACGCTGGTCGATGCGCATGGCGACGAGGTTGCGCGCGGTACCGGCACCTTCATGCGCTCTTCGTTCGCGCTGTCGGGCCTTCCCGGCTATGCGAACCGCACCGGCGAATGAGTGCGCAGCTTCCCGCGCGCCTCATCGTTACCGCACTGATTCGCTCGGTCCAGGCGCAGGGCGGCTTCGCGACGGTCTTAAAAAGAGGTAACGATGATTCGGGCTCGATTATGCTGCAATGCACCAAAATGGGCCAGTTCGAGCGACTGCTGGAGCGCCAGATGACGCTCGATGGAACGTATGAATGGCGCGCGATTCCCGAGGCCGAAAAAAAGAACCCCTTGGAATTAAACGATTATATAGAAAGGCGTCACGCCCAGGACCGCGATTTGTGGGTCCTTGAGTTGGACGTCGCAGACACGCAACGCTTCGTCGCTGAATTGAACGCGTTCGGTTGACCGGGGGGATTGGGAGGCTATTGACCCTGCCAACGCAACGCGCAGGTTGCCTTCGTCGTCCGGGTGGGACGGCATCGGAAGGTAAACACGCAGTCGGACGATAGGTTCCCGGATGCCGGCACGCTGCCTCCATCCGGATCAACCATCGACCGCATAGACCGACGATTACATGACCAATATCTTTCGCGCCGCCAGCCTCGCTGCGGTGCTAATGACTGCAGCCGGTACGTTCATCGCAACCGATCCCGGCTTTGCTTCGGAAGCTGCCACACAGGCCGCCGTCCCGACGCTCCAGATCGACCGCGCGATGGTTGATCAGACCGGCGATGCTATCGATACAGCGCTTCGTTCGCCAGATAGTTCCCTGCCAATTCAAATTTCCGACGAGACCGCCGATGCGCCCAGCGCCATCGAAGACGCGATCGCCGATGCAGACAGCACCAAGGTCGAAGCCGCTTCGCTCGGCGAACTCGTGCTGAAAATGCCGATCCCCGACACGCTCGATGCCGAGACTCAGTGCCTTGCCGGCACGATCTATTTCGAATCGAAGGGCGAAACGCTTTCGGGCCAGCTCGCCGTTGGCCGTGTCGTCCTCAATCGCGTCGCGTCGACGCGTTTTCCCAACAGCATCTGCGGCGTCGTCTATCAGCGCAGCCAGTTCTCGTTCGTTCGTGGCGGCAAGATGCCGCGCATCAACACGGCGAGCAACTCGTGGCGCAACGCCGTTGCCATCGCGCAGATCGCCCGCGGCGAACTGTGGAAAAACGACGCCAAGGGCGCCTTGTTCTTCCATGCCGCACGCGTCTCGCCGAAATGGCGCCTGACGCGGATCGCGCAGATCGACAACCACATCTTCTATCGCTGAACATAACTTCGGCGCCCGCGCCGATACGTTCGCATCGAGCTTCCGCAACGCCTCGCCCCAAAAGGGCGGGGCGTTGCCATGCGTTGCCGATTTGTTCTAGGTTGGCCGCATGGCCAGCCTTTCGCCTCCCGACTCGGATAACCAGTCGCTCGCCAATTCCCGTGTGCCAGCGATGTCGCGCGCGGCGTCGCGCGGATGTTTCATGCTGCCGGCCTGACCGTGTTGTGCGAAGTCCCGCTGCCCAACGGCCGGCGCGCCGACATGCTGGCGATCGACGCCAGGGGGGCAGTGACGATCGTCGAGATCAAGGTCGCGCGCGGCGATCTTCACGGCGACACAAAGTGGCCCGATTACCTTGCCTATTGCGATCGCTTTTTCTGGGCGCTCGATCCCGCGCTCGATGCGGAGTTGCTGTCGCGCGAGACGCACCAGCCCGAACGCTGCGGCCTCATCGTCGCCGATCGCTACGGTGCCGAGATCATCCGCGAAGCCGCGGTCCACGCACTCGCCCCGGCGCGGCGCAAGGCCGAGTTGTTGAGAGTCGCGCGGCTCGCGATGCGGCGTATGATGGTCGCTGCCGACCCCGAAATGCTCAACCTCTACGCCGACGGCTGAGGCCGGTCGTCGGGCGGATCAGCCGCCAGGTTTGAAGATCGGTCCGTTGGGCAGCGCATCGGCGGCTCCCGCCGGACGCGGCGTCAGCGCATCGAGCAGGGCGGCCGAGCGCGCATCGCGCGTCGCGTAATCGCGCGCGCTGAGCCCGGCAACATAATCGGCGCGATCAGGGTCGGCACCATGGGCGACCAGCATTCGGACGAGAACGGGCTTGCGCAGCTGAACTGCCTTGATCAGCCCGGTTTCGCCGCGCGTATTGGCGAAATCGACCCTTGCGCCGAGCTCGAGCAACAGCTTCGCGGTTTCGACATCGTCATTCGAGATCGCGACCATCAGCGGCGAATAACCCGCCTTGTCGACGACATCGGGCGTTGCACCCTTGCCGATGAAATAGCGGATCCACTGTCCATCGCCGCGCCGCGCGACGATATGCAGCGCGGTTTCGCCATTATCGCGGTCGGCCGAGTTGATCAGCCCGTCGATCGACGCGTTGAGCAATGCCATCACGGCGGTCCCGTCGCGATCGGTCACCGCCTTGAGAAACCGCACCGATGAGGCGGCCTGCTGGGCTGCGGCGACATGCGGTTGACCGAACAGGGCAAGCCCAAGGCTGAGGGCGATCGCAAACTGGAAAGACCGAAAGGAACGCATCATATCTGGCACCGATTGTTGATTTCACGTGCATGGCAGCGCATGGCTGCAGCTATCATGAACATTGCCTCTTCTATCACGCTCGCTTTCGCCTTGGCCAGCCTTTCGGCCTGCTCGTCGGAGCCATCGCAGAGTGCCGAACCGCCACTGTCCGGCGCGTCGATCGGCGGACCCTTCAACCTGGTCGACCAGGACGGGGCCGTATTCACCGACCGCGACCTCAACGGCAAATACGCTATCGTCTATTTCGGGTACACCTATTGCCCCGATGTCTGCCCGGTCGACCTGCAGAAACTGATGCGCGGTCTTGCCGCATTCGAAAAGTCCGATCCGGCGGCCGCCGCGCTGGTCCAGCCCGTCTTCATCTCGGTTGATCCGGCGCGCGACACGCCCGCCGTGCTCAAGACCTTCGTGAGCAGCTTCGGGCCGCGCCTGATCGGCCTGACCGGGACCGACGAACAGGTTGCAGCCGCCGCCAAGGCCTATGCCGCCAGCTATCGCAAGGTCGCCGGCTCACAGCCCGATGCCTATCTGATGGCGCATAGCCAGATCGCCTATCTGATGGGGCCGAAGGGCGAACCGATTGCACTGCTCCCGCTCGACGACCCCTCGACGACCCAGGACGAGGCGAGCCCCGAAGCGATCTCGGCGACGCTGGCGCAATGGGTCCACCCGGCGAAATGACCGACGACGCACCGCGGCCCGCGCCGTTCTGGGAACGCCCGCTCGCCAGTCTCGACGCCGGCGAATGGGAAGCGCTGTGCGACGGTTGCGGCAAATGCTGCCTGCACAAGGCCGAGGACGAGGATAATGGCCGAATCTACCCGACCAACATCGCCTGCCGCCTGCTCGACCGCGAAACCGCGCGCTGCAGCGATTATGCACACCGCAAGCGCCACGTTCCCGACTGTCTCCAGCTGACCCTCGCCAAGGTCGAGGACATCGACTGGTTGCCGCTGACCTGCGCCTATCGCCTGCGCGCCGAAGGCAAGCCGCTGTTCGACTGGCATTACCTGATCAGCGGAGACCGCGAGGCGGTCCATCGCGCGGGCCAGTCGGTCCGCGGCTGGACCGTGGCAGAGGCCGATGCCGGCCCGTATGAGAATCACCTTGTCGATTTTCCGATCTAACCCGGGCCGCTCCAACGCCGCTGCCCCCGCCGACCCGGCGCTCGCCAGCTATGTCACCGGCCCCTGCGGCACAAACTGGCCGCTGCGCCTCGTCGTCCACCCGCGCGCGCGCCGCCTGCGCCTTGCCTGCGACCCGGTGCGCGGCGAGTTCCGCCTGACCGTCCCGCCGCGCATGGCGCAACGCAAGGCGATCGCCTGGGCCGACGGCCATCGCCGCTGGGCGACCGAACAGGCGGGCAAGGGCGGCGCGCCCGAGAGCGTCGATAACGGTAGTACAATACCGTTTTGTGGCGGCAAGATCGTCGTCGCCTGGGATTCGTCCTATCCGCGCGCCGTGCGCCGCGTCGGCGACGAGCTTCAGCTCGGCGGCCCGAGCGAGGCGATTGCGCGCCGGGTCGAACGGTGGCTTAAGGATCAGGCGCGCACGATCATGACGCGCGAAACGCACGAATATGCGACACGCGGCGGGCTGGTCTGCGAAAGCGTCAGCATCGGCGACCCGCGCTCGCGCTGGGGCAGCTGTTCGGCGCGTGGCACGATCCGCTACAATTGGCGATTGATCATGGCGCCCGATATGGTCCGCCGTGCCACCGTCGCACATGAGGTCGCGCATCTCGGTCATCTCGATCACAGCGCGCGCTTCCATGCGCTTCACGCGGCGCTGTTCGAAGGCGATCCCCTTGCCGCGCGCGCCTGGCTACGCGCGCATGGCCAGCAGCTACGCCGCCTGCGCTTCGCCTAGCGTCAGTAAATCCCGCGCTGGCCGACCGGTTCCTGATTGGGCGGCGGCGGAGGCTGGTTCGGCGGTGGCGTGCGCCCAGGTTGCTCACGCGGGGCCTCCGGGCGCGCCGGTTGCGGTGTCGGTGCCCCGGGGCGTTTGCGTCCGGTCATTTCGTCGATCCATTGCTGATCGATCGGCTGGTCGGCCGCAGGCGGCTGTTCGCCCGGCTGAGCGGGAACCGGTATTTCGATCGGCATGCCGTTCTCATCGACCAGCATGCCGTTGTCGGGCGCATCGAGATACTGCTCCTGTTCGTTCGACAGGACCCAGTCGGGCAGCGTGACCTGGGTGTCGAAATTCTCGACGGGACGTTTGGCGACCGCGATCCGCATATAATCGGCCCAGGCGGACGCCGGTGCGCGTCCGCCCTGCAACCCGCCGACCGCCTTGGCGTCGTCGCGCCCCATCCATACCGCGGTGCTCAGGCCGCTCGAAAAGCCAACGAACCAGCCGTCCTTGTTGCTGTTGGTCGTGCCGGTCTTGCCTGCCACGGGGCGACCGATCTGCGCCGCGCGACCGGTGCCGGTGTTGACCGCGGTCTGCATCAGGTCGGTGATCCCGGCGGCGACCCAGTCGTCGACCAGCTGCGCGGGCGCCGTCTCGCGGTGCTGGTAGAGGACGTCGCCGTCGGCGGTCGTGACCTTGGTGATCGCATAGGGGGTCACCGAAACGCCCTTGCGCTGGATCGCGGCCACCGCGCGCGCCATGTCGATGACGCGCACTTCGGACGATCCCAGCACCATCGACGGGTGGGTATTGATCGGGGTCGATATGCCGAAACGGCGCGCCATGTTGGCGATCGATGAATAGCCGACCTCGTTGCCGATCTGTGCCGCGACGGTATTGATCGAATAGGCGAAGGCGGTGCGCACCGAGACCTTGCCGCTGAACCGCCCGCTCGAATTCTTCGGCTTCCATCCGTTGATCGATACCGGCTCGTCGACCACCGTGTCCTCGGGACGATAGCCCGATTCGAGCGCGGTCATGTAGACGAAGATCTTCCACGCCGAGCCTGGCTGGCGAACAGCCTGCGTCGCGCGATTGTAGTTCGAGGTGACGTAGTCGCGTCCGCCGACCATCGCGCGGACCGCGCCGTCGCGGTCGAGGCTGACCAGCGCGCCTTGCAGCCCGTTCGGCGTGTCCTTGGCGATTGCATTGGTCGCCGCCTGCTGCATCGGCAGGTCGAGCGTGGTCCAGACATCGATCGGGTCGTTGGTCTCGTCGATCAGCATGTCGAGCTGCGGCAACGCCCAGTCGGTGAAATAGCGCGCGCTGTTCTGGTTCGACTGGCGCGCCAGTTTGACCTTGGTCGGTTGCGCCGCGGCGGCCTGTGCGGGGGTGATCGCGCCGGCATCCTGCATTACCTGGAGGACGACCGAGGCGCGGTCGATCGCGGCCTGCGCATCGGCGGTCGGCGAATAGCGCGACGGCGCCTTGACAAGGCCCGCGATGATCGCTGCCTCTTCAAGGCTCAGCTCGCGCGCCGAGTGTCCGAAAAAGCGCCGTGATGCGGCATCGACGCCATAGCTGCCGCCGCCGAAATAGACCTTGTTGAGATACAGTTCGACGATCTGCGACTTTGAGAATTTCCATTCGAGCGCGAACGACAGCACCGCCTCGTTGATCTTGCGACCGATCGAGTAGCTGTTGGTCAGGAACAGGTTGCGCGCGACCTGCTGGGTGATGGTCGATGCGCCCTGCCAGCGGCGGCCCGTCCCGCGGCGTTCCCACGCGGTATAGACCGCGCGCGCCATGCCGACCGGATCGATCCCGAAATGGCTGTAGAAACGGCGATCCTCGACCGCGACCATCGCGTCGGACATGACCGGCGGGATCTCGTCGAGCGACAGCCACTGGCCGTAATTGGGCCCCATCGAAACGATCACCGTGCCGTCATTGGCGCGTATGCGGATCGTCTGTTCGTTCTTCGACTGCTTGAGCGCCTGGTAGTCGGGCAGCTGGTTGGCCGCGATCGCGACCCAGGTGGCGAGCGCTACGGTACCGATCAACGCGAGCGCGAGGCCACCCTTGACGATCCGCCGCAGCCAGTCGCGCCAGGTCAGCGGCCCACCCTTGGCGGGGTTCGATTTTGGGCGACCGCCGGTCGCCTTGCGCTTGGCCATTCAGTTCCCCTGGGCGGCATCATTGCGCCCGGTCCCGACCGGCGCGTTGGCTCGCCCCGCGTTTACGATAGCTGAACGCGCGAAGAAAGAGGCTAGGCGGCAGGCTCCGTTGTCAGGCCTTGGCGTCGAGGTCTAGCGAGGTCGAATTGATGCAATAGCGAAGCCCCGCTTCGCCCGGCCCGTCGGGAAAGACATGGCCGAGATGCCCGTCGCATTTGGCGCAGCGGACTTCAACGCGGCGCATGCCGTGGCTGTCGTCGACATTCTCGACAACGACGCCGTCGGCGGCAGGGCTGGTAAAGCTCGGCCAGCCCGAGCCGCTGTCATATTTGGTCTCGCTCGAGAACAGCTCCGCGCCGCAGCCCTTGCAACGATAGACGCCGGGCGTCTTCTCGTCGGTATAGGCGCCGGCAAAAGCGCGCTCGGTGCCCGCTTCGCGCAACACGTGATATTCCTCGGGGGTGAGTTCGGCACGCCATTCGGCGTCGGTTTTCTGAATCTTTTCCATCACGCGAATGTGGGATGCCCGGGCTGGCATGCAAGGTGCTCAGATGATCCGGGTTGCCCGCGCGATCAGTCGCGGCAGCGCGGGGAGCCATCGCGCCGCACCGATGCCCAGCCTTGCCAGCCCGGGGCTCTCGGCGGCGCGCCACGCCGCCCCCGCGACACGCATCGGCAATGCTGCACGTCGCGCGAAGTCGCCTTGATAGACGCTGGCCGCACCGGCCCCGCCGCGCAGCAATGCGGCCACCGCATCGCGCGCCGAGGCGAGCGCGATACCAATCCCTTCGCCCGCCAGGCTCGGGATCACCGCCGCCTGATCGCCGACGCGAAACCGGCCCGGCTCGGTGCTGTGCGCGATAAAGCCATAGGGCACCGCGGCGATCGCATCGGTCGCGCCGAGATCGGCGACGTGCGCCAATCGCTCGCCAAGCCGCGGGTTGCCGGCGCCAAGCATCGCGAGCAGCGCGGCGGGACTACCACCCGCCTGGCTCAGCAGCGATTTGCGCACCGCCATGCAGATATTGCCGCCGCCGTCTTCCTGCCGCACGATCCCGGCATAGCCGCGGTCGAACAGGTGGAGCTCGATGCCGTCGCCGACCAGCGCGGCAAAGCCCGCCGAGGGTTCGGCGCGGACGCGCAGGCCGAGCACGGGATCATCGGCGATCCGCTCGGGCATCGCCCGCCTCGCGCCGGGCAACTCGTGCTTGCCGCTCGCAAGAATCAGCGCGTTCGCGCGCAGCATCCCCGCCTCGCCGCAATCGATCCGTCCATCATCGCCGATCGCGCGTACCTTGACGCCAAGCGCGATGCGCGCACCGCTCGCCGCAGCGCGGTCGAGCATCAGCGTATCGAGCCGGTGGCGCGACACCCCCATCGCGGCGTGTGGCAGGCGCGAATGCGCCGCGCGATCGCCCGCGAACAGCGCGAGGCGCGTAACGCGCTGCCCGCCGAGCGCGTCGCTATCGATCCCCAAGGCTTCGAGCTGCTGCAGCGTCCGCCAGCTGAGGAATCCGCCGCAAATTGCATCGCCGATTGCGCGCTGGCGTTCGACCAGATGGACCTCGGACCCGGCGCGCGCGAGGCCAATCGCCGCGGCCGAACCTGCCGGACCGCCGCCGATGATGACGACCGGGTCGCCGCTCATCTGATCCGCTCGACGCACAGGCGAAAGGGAAAGCGCCGGACGATCTTCGCCGCGTTTTCCAACCCCGCCCGCGCCAGCATCGCGTACCACTCATCGCGGCGAAAACTGCGCGCGATCGACAGCTGGCCGTCGGCACGGACAATCGGATCGACACCCATCGCCCGCGCGAGCCACGGATAGCCGAGATAGGCCAGGCGGTGGCGGTGGAGGTCGTTGACCATCCAGCCAAGCGCCGCCTCGTCTTCCATGAACTTCACGAAATCGGCGCGCTCGCCATCGGACATATGATGCGCGACGAGACTCGACAGGACGATGTCCCAACGCTCTCCGGCAAGGTCGCGATAATCGCCGGTGCGCCAGTCGATCATCATATCCGGCGGCGTTGCTGAGCGCGCACTCGCTGCGCTCCTGGTATTGAGGTCGATCCCGAACAGCTCGACGCGCTGGCCGCGTTGCCCTGCCCAGCGTGCGATCCGCCGCAGCATGTCGCCCTGGCCATAGCCGACGTCGAGGATGCGCCACGGTGCCGCGCGCGCATGGCGGGCATGTACCGCTTCGAAAAAGCGCAGCGTGGCGCGCGGTGCCATCGTCACCGCGTTGACCCGCGCGAGATCGCGCAGCACCCTGTCATACCGCGTCGCAGGCAGGTCGGCGGCGTCCATCTGCTCTTCGGCCGTGTGACGCTGCGACAGGGATGCGAACGGTGTCATCGCGTCATCGGGGCAGGTCGAACGCCAGTCCCTCGACCGCGACGCCGGGGCCGAAGGCGAGTGCGATGCCCGCGCCGGTGCGCCGCTCGGCGATCATCCTGGCAAGGACGAACAGGACGCTCGCCGAGCTCATATTGCCAAAGGCGGCGAGCACCGCGCGGCTGTCGTCGAGCGCGTGCTCGGGCAGGTCGAGGCCGCGCCCGACCGCGTCGAGGATCGAGCGCCCACCGGGATGGATCGCGTAAAGATCGGGCGGCGTGTCACCGATCAGCTGCGCGCGGACCGCTGGATCCTCGAGCGCGTCGTGCAGCCGTCGCGGCACCGCGCCCGACAGCTCCATCAAAAATCCGGCGTCGCCGATATGCCACTGGATCAGCTCCTCGCCACCGGCGAGAGCAAGGCTGGCGGGATCGCCGAGCCGCATCGCATCGGTCGGCGCAGCGTCGGCGGCAGTCAGCAGCGCGGCCGCGGCGCCATCGCTGAACTGGAGCATCGCGAGCAACCGTTCGATTTCGTCGGTCGGCGTCAGGTGCAGCGACGACAGCTCGACCGCGACGACGAGGACGCGCGCATCGGGTTCGGAGCGGACGATATGGCGCCCGGTCCGCAGCGCGGTAATCCCGGCATAGCAGCCCATGAAGCCGATGAAGGTGCGCTCGACGTCGGCATCGAGGCCGAGTTCGCGCGCGATGATCTGGTCGATGCCCGGCGCGACGAAGCCGGTGCAGCTGGCGACGACGAGATGGGTGATGTCGCCAAGCTCGACGCGGCTCGCCAGGTCGCCGATCGCGGCGAGCGCGAGCTGCGGCGCGTAGCGGGCATAGGCCGCCATCCGCTCGGCGGTGCCGGGGAGAGGATCGCGATCGTAAAACCCGCCGGGTGCCACCGGCGAGCCGCCGTCATCGCCGTGCGGCAGAACCGACCAGCGTTGATCGATGCCCGACCGCGCCGCCATCCGGAGGAACATCTTGTCGGCGCGCTCGTCGGCGACGTGCGCGCTCGCCCAGTCGATGAACGCGCCGTGCACCTCGTGGCTCGGAACCGCCGTGCCGATTCCATGGACGGCAGTGGTAATGGATTGGGTCATAGCGGCCTTCCGGCGCATCGCCGTCGATCGGCTTTGGGGAGTCCCGCCACTATACGCTCAAAGCGCGGAATCGGATGTCGTTCACCCGAATTCTATCAACGCGACCGCGCAATGGCTGTTCCGCGATCACCGGCGCGACATGCCGCCACGCGCTGAACGGCGGTTCGCCTCGTGCGCCATTGCGACGAGCAGCTGGCGCATCAGCACGCCGCCCGGGCTCGCGCGCGCCTTGATCGCGCGTTCGGTTGCCTGCAGCCGTTCGACGATCCGCGCAGTCGCCTCGGTATCCCAGATCGCCAACTGCTGCGCGACGCTCGCCTGCTCCTTGAAGAAAACGCTGCGATCGCGCGCGACCTCGCCCGGCGAACGTCCTCCATCGACCGCCGCGCGCAACCGCGCGAGCAGCCGGGCGCGATTGCCCATCGCGCGAATCAGGCGGATCTCGTTGAGCCCGGTCGCATCGATGCTCTCGATCATCGCGCTGAGGTCGGCAACGCGGCCGCCGAGCGCGACGTCGATGCTGCGCGCAATATCTTCTTCGTGCGTCTCGGCGCCGAGCGCGATCAGCGCATCGGGCGTCAACGTCCTGGGTTCGGCGGGCGAGGCATCGAGATAGAGCGCGAGCTTTTCGAGCTCCTGCGCCAGCACCAGCCGGTCGCCCGCGACCATGTCGACGAGCAGCCGTCCGACATCGCCTTCGAAGCGCAGGCCGAGCGGGCCGGCGATATCGCGCGCAACCTTTTCGAGCTCGCGGCCCTCGGGGGCATAATGGATCGTCGCCATCGCCAGCCGCGATCCTTCGGCGAGCTTCATCAGCTTCGATCGCGCCGATACGCCGGGGCCGATCGCCACGACGGGGTTGCCTGCCTGCGGCGCTTCGAGCAGCGCGGTGACCGCCGCGACGCAATCGTCGCCCGCTCCGGCGATGTTCAGTTCGACATAGCGCGGCCCACCGAACAGCGCGATCGATGCAGCCTCGTCGGCGAGTCTCGCAGGATCGGATTTCAGGCTCGGCGAATGAATATCGATGCGTTCGGGCGGCTCGCTCGACTGCGCCTTGATCGCCTCACCGAGCGCGCGGGCGCCCGCGATCGAGGCGGCGGCGTCGGGTCCGGTCAGCAGGTAGAATCGGATCGCGCCGTCGGGGCGGGCGAGCGCGCGCGCCATTTCGGGCGGCTTGACCTTCACGGTGTCTTGGCCGCGGCGTCCATGTTGCGCGCATAGATGGCGAGCCGCGCGACGATCTGGTCGGCAATCATTTCGGCGAGGCGTTCGAGCGCGCTGTCTTCGGCGGCGATGGTCGCATATTCGCGACGTCACGACGTCGATCCCGGCGTCCGAACTGGCGGTCGCGTCGAGCACGACCTCGCCGTTGGTGCTGTCGGTCAGCTGGTAGCGCGCGCGCAAGGTCCGCCGTTCGCGCGTCACCGCATTGTCGCGCCGCACGCCATAGCCGGTGATGTCGTCGTCGAGCGTGACGATCAGGCGATAGCGCTGCGACGATCCGCCGTTAAGTGCGTCGAGCCGCTGCGCCAGCGCATTGTGCACCAGCCAGCCCGCGCGCCCTTCGATCGGCGCAATCTTGACGTCGGCGAGCCCCTGGGCGACCGCGCCGTGCGTCCCGCCGGCATAGAGCGGCGTCAGGCTGCAGCCGCCCAGCGCCACGCCCAGCATGGCCAGCGGCAGCAGCAAGGGCGCACCGCGGCGCGTCACAGGACGATATTGACCAGGCGGTCGGGCACGACGATCACCTTCTTGGGGACGGAGTCGCCAACATAGGCGACGATCTTCTCGCGCGCCATCGCCGCGGCTTCGATCTCGTCCTTGGCCATGCCCTTGGGCAGCGTCATCGTGTCGCGCAGCTTGCCCATCACCTGGATCGCGATCGTCGCTTCGTCGTCGACCAGCAACGCCGGATCGGCGACTGGCCACGGCGCATCGGCGATCAGGCCGCGATCTTCATTATTGGCGCGGCCCAATTGCGCCCAGGCTTCCTCGGCAAGATGCGGCACCATCGGCGCAACGAGCCGGACCAGCCCGTCGATCGCGTCGTCGCGCGTCGCCGAGGGCGCCGCTTTTTCGATCGCGTTGGCGAGCTCGTAGAGCTTGGCCACCGCCTTGTTGAACGCCAGCGCAGAGATATCCTCGCCGACGCCTGCGATCGTCCGGTGGAGCTTTTGCGCGAGTGGCTTGTCGGTCGCGCCGCCACCCTTGCCGACACTGCCGATCAGGCGCCACAGGCGCTGGACGAAGCGCCATGCGCCTTCGATCCCGGCCTCGCTCCACGGCAGGTCGCGCTCGGGCGGCGAATCGCTGAGCATGAACCAGCGGACCGCGTCGGCGCCGTACTGATCGACGATCGGCAGCGGATCGATCGTGTTCTTCTTCGACTTCGACATCTTCTCGACGCGGCCCGGCGTGACCGGCGTGCCGTCGATAATGCGCGTCCAGTCGGCACCGTCGCGCTTGACTTCATTCGGGCTCAGCCAGCTGCCGTCGCCCGCCTTGTACGTCTCGTGCGTCACCATGCCCTGCGTGAACAGCCCGGCGAACGGCTCGTTGACGTCGATCATGCCGATCCGCGCCAGCGCGCGCGTCCAGAAGCGGGCGTAGAGCAGGTGCAGGATCGCGTGCTCGACGCCGCCGATATACTGGTCGACCGGCAGCCATTGCCTGACGATCTCGGGGTCGAACGGGCGGTCCTTCGGCTGGCTGGCGAAGCGCAGGAAGTACCAGCTCGAATCGACAAACGTGTCGAGCGTATCGGTCTCGCGCCGCGCCGCGCCGCCGCATTTGGGGCAATCGATGTGGCTCCAGCTCGGATGGCGGTCGAGCGGGTTGCCCGGCGTCTTGAAATCGACATCCTCGGGCAGGACGACGGGCAGCTGGTCCTTGGGCACGCCGACGGGGCCGCACGTGGCGCAGTGAATGATCGGGATCGGGGTACCCCAATACCGCTGACGGCTCACGCCCCAGTCGCGCAGGCGCCACGTCGTCGTCGCTTCGCCCCAGTTTCCAGTGGCCGCCCGCGCGGTTACCGCGGCACCGGCTGCGGAGACGTCCATCCCGTCGAGGAAGGCAGAATTGACGATATCTGCCCTCTCCGGTGAACGCGGTGTCGCCTTCGAATACCGGATCGGTTTTATCGCCCTCGGCGACCACGCGGCGCACGTCGAGATCGTATTTGCGTGCGAAGTCGAGGTCGCGCTGGTCGTGCGCCGGCACGCCCATCACCGCGCCCGACCCGTAATCCATCAGCACGAAATTGGCGATGTAGACGGGCAACGAGATGCTTGCGTCGAGCGGGTGGATCGCCTTCAGCCCGGTATCGAAACCGAGCTTTTCCTGCGTCTCGATTTCCGCGGCGGTCGTCCCGCCCTGCTTGCACCGCGCGACGAACGCCGCGGCATCGGCGTTGCCGGCGGCGATCCGCTGCGCCAGCGGGTGATCGGCGGCAACCGCGACGAAGCTGGCGCCGAAGATCGTGTCGGGTCGGGTCGAGAAGACCTCGACGGTGTCGGGCGAACCCGCGACGGTGAAGCGGAAGGTCAGCCCCTCGCTCTTGCCGATCCAGTTCTCCTGCATCAGCCGGACCTTGTCGGGCCATTTGTCGAGATCGCCGAGGCCGTCGAGCAGCTCGTCGGCGAAATCGGTGATCTTGAGGAACCACTGGCTCAGTTTGCGTTTCTCGACCGGCGCGCCCGATCGCCAGCCCTTGCCGTCGATCACCTGTTCGTTGGCGAGCACGGTCATGTCGACCGGATCCCAGTTGACCGCCGATTCCTTGCGATAGACGAGGCCGGCTTCGAGCAGGTCGAGGAACAGCGCCTGCTCGTGCCCGTAATAATCGGGCTCGCAGGTCGCGAGTTCGCGGCTCCAGTCGATCGCGAAGCCCAGTTTCTTCAATTGCGCGCGCATCGTCGCGATATTGTCGCGCGTCCAGCCGCCGGGGTGGACGCCCTTTTCCATCGCCGCATTCTCGGCGGGCATGCCGAACGCGTCCCAGCCCATCGGGTGGAGCACTTCGTGCCCGGTCATCCGCTTGTAGCGCGCCAGCACGTCGCCCATCGTGTAATTGCGGACATGGCCGATATGGATGCGCCCCGACGGATAGGGGAACATCTCGAGGATATAGGCCTTGGGCTTCGGGCTCGCGTCGTCGGCGACGAAGGTCGCGTCCTGCTCCCAGCGCGCCTGCCAGCGCGCATCGGCGGCGAGCGGGTTGAACCGCTGATCTGTCATAATGCGCCCCGTCGAACGATCATGGGCGGGCCGGATCAGCCCGCGATGGCGCTTTGGCGCAGCGAACGCGCCTTGGTGAGGATGATTTCCTCAAGCTTCTGGACGGTCGCGGCAGCCACCGGCGCATCGACCCAGCTGTTGCCGCTCGACACCTGGCGCGATGCCGCGACGCGCAACGCATCGGCTCGCAGGTCGCTGTCGAGGATCGAGACGGTCACCTTGACACGCTCGCCGGGGTTCGCCGGATTGGCGTACCAGTCGGTGACGATGACGCCGCCGTTGCTGTCGGCCTGCGTCAGCGGCATGAATGACAGCGTTTCAAGGCTGGCGCGCCACAGATAGCTGTTGACCCCGATCGTCGTCGTCTGCGCCGCAGCGAGATCGGCCCGCGGGCGTTCCTTCGAAGCGCAGCCCGCCAGGGTAAGCGCGATCGCCCCGGCGGCGATCAGGGTTTTGACGGAAGAGGGGGCGAAACTGGTCATGACTGAATGGCTTTCGATACGGCGAGTTTTGGCTCTGCGGCATGGTGGGCGAGGAAGCGTTGACAGCACGTCTAACCGCCAAGCCGAAGCGGAGCAAGCGCGTCGGCATCGCTCGGCCGACGTGCGCGAACTGTGGGGCTTGTGCAACACCATCGCAGCTTTCGTCCAATTGGCCTTGTTCGATTCGCCATCGTCCCCAGCTATGTGCTAGATATTGAAATGAACACATGGGTGTGGAGTCGCGAAGCGGTGAAATCCAAGGCGATCATTGCAGCATTGATGGCAACCGGCGCGGTTGTGACGCTTTTTGCGTCGCCTGCGCTGAGCGCTGCTGCGTCGCTGCAGGACCGCACGATGGACGTCGCGGCGATGGCCGGGCAGTTCACTCCGGCGACAGGAGATCCGCGCCTGATCGAACGCTATGCCAAGGTTTCGGACGCGACCAAGCGCAATTTCCGCTTCACGCCTGTCGTTGCCCGCTCGGCCGACGGCAGCCGCGCGATAACCGTCGTCGTGCGCGCGCCCGCACGTTCGCTCGGCACGACGACCACGCAGAAGATCTTGCCGACCGAACGCGACAAGCCGCTGGCGATTGCACCGGTCGCGTACAATCTCGGCAAGTCGGTCGGTTATACCAAGTTCACGATTCCCGATGCCGGTCCCGGCCTCGATCTCGCGTCACTGCCCAAGGTGCGCGCGCCTGAAACGACGACGCGCAAGTCGCGATTCAGCACCGAACTCAAGGTCGGTCAGGACGGCGTAGAGGCGGGCAGTGCGCGGACGCTTAACCCCGACGATGCGGCCTCGGTCGATGTCGGCGCGGGTTACAGCCTCAGCCGCCGCCTCAAGGTGACGGCCGGGGTTCGCTACAAGCAGGCGAACGACCGCCTTACCCCGCTGGCCGACGATCGTCGCGACAGCCAGGCGGTCTATGTCGGAACGCGCTTCAAGTTCTGATCGCACCGGGCCGTGCTCTAACGCTCCCGCACGTCTAATTTCACGTAAGCGCATCGATCGCCGCCCAACCGTGCGCGCCGTGAATGCGCAAGGCGCGAAACCGCTCGGCGTTCATCCCGCCGAGCGCAATGCAGGAGCCGCCGAAACCGCCTGCCAGCCTCGCAAAGCCCGCCCTCCCGATCGGCTTGGTGCCCGCGTGACTGCGCGTGGCGAAGACCGGCGAGATGAATATGAGTCGCGCGCCCAGGCGCTTGGCAAGGTCGAGCTCGCGGCCATTGTGGACGGCTAACGATACCGGCGGCTGATCGCGGCGAATCGCGCGACGTGCCGAACCGTGCGCCCCATCGGCTCCGGCAATCGGCTTTCCCGCGATCAACACGACATGGTGCCGCGCGCGCGCAATGCGCAGCACAGCGCGAAACAGGCGGTGACGCGCGGGGGCAGGCGTGGCGTAATGGCGAAAGACGATTCCCGATCGCGGCGGCAAGGCGCGCACCGCGGCGAGGCAATCGGCCATCCGTTCATCGCTGAACAGCCAAATCTGCGGCCAGTCTGTCGGGTCGGCGGCGGCGAATCGCGAAGGGTGGCGGTCGGTCACGGCGATCCGTATAGCAGCGCGCTATGACCCACGAAGACCAAAGTGGCGCGGCGGCGCGCCTGACCGAAGTGACCGACCGGCTCACGCATGCCGCGAGCCTCGCGGGGCGCGACGCCGATGCGGTGACGTTGATCGCGGTATCGAAAACGCAGCCGGTCGAGGCGATAGAGGCGTTGATCGCCGCCGGCGTGCGCGACTTCGGCGAAAACCGTGTCCAGGAAATGCAGGCGAAATGGCCCGATCTGCGCGCCCGCCACCCCGATGTCCGGCTGCACTGCATCGGCCGCCTGCAGTCTAACAAGGCCGGCGAGGCGGTGGCGCTGTGCGATGCGATCCACTCGGTCGATCGCACGTCGCTGGTCGATGCGCTGGCCAAGGCGATGGCGGATATCGCCAAGCCTCCGACGCTCTACGTCCAGGTCGATATCGGCGAAGAACCGCAAAAGGGCGGCGTCGCGATTGCCGACCTGCCAGCGCTGCTCGCCTATGCGAAAGAGAAGGGGCTGACGATCGCCGGGCTGATGGCGGTGCCGCCGCTCGATGTCGAACCGGCGCCCTATTTCGCGCTGCTCGCAAAGCTCGCCGCCGATCATGGCCTCGCCGGGATCAGCATGGGCATGTCGGGGGATTACGAGACCGCGGCGATGCTCGGGGCGACCTGCGTGCGGGTCGGCAGTGCGCTGTTCGGCGCGCGGGGCTAGCCCGCCTTCTTCTTCGCCTCGTCCTTGACCACCCGTTCCTCGTCACGCTTTTCCTTGATCTCTTGCGGGTCTTCGGGCGGGACGAAGCTGACGAGCTGGTCGCCGATATCGATCACCGGCCGGGCTTGCATCGAGAAGAACAGCACGCGGCTGTCGGGCTTGATCACCGCAACGCTTTCACCGCCGCCGGCCTTCATGTTTTCGCGATAGTCGTCGACCGAGAATTTCTCGGTGATGCGCGTCTGGCTGAACGCCCAGCCGGCTAGCAGGCGATCGAGCAGGCCGTCGATCGTTCTCCCGCTTTCAAGCAGGATGCGCCCGCGCTTCTGCAGAGCGCCGACGCTGGCGTCGCGCCCGATGCGGGTGATCGCGTCATGGCCCATTTCGGGCCCAAGGTCGTTGGCGACGAGCGCGTTGTAGCTGTCATTGTCGGTCGCTGCGATCAGGTGCTGGAAGCGGCCGAGCGAGAGATCGTCCTCCTGCACTTCGTCGAGGATGTCGCCGCGATAGGTTTCAAGCTCGGCGCGCCGCGCACCGCGCAACGCGATCGCGCTTGAATCGGCAATCATGACGGGGATGTCGCGTGCCTTGAAGAATTCGGCGAGCGCGATCGTCCAGCGGTTGGCCCCGACGATCAGCAGGCCCTCACCCTTGCCCTCGTCGATGCCCAGCCGCCGGGCCAGCCAGCCGGCCGAAAAACCGTGCGCGAAAATCGTCACCACGACGACACCGAACGACAGGGGAACGAGCGCTTCGGCGTCCTCGACCCCGTAATCGACGAGCCGCAGCGCGAACAGGCCGGTGATCGCCACCGCGACGATCCCGCGCGGCGCGATCCAGCCGATGAAGATCCGTTCGCGCCATGGCACGTTCGAGAACATCAGGCTGGCAAAGACGGTCAGCGGCCGAACGATGAACAGCAGCAGGAACAGGAAGGCGACGAAGCGCGCCTGGAACTGGCTGACGGTCTCCCAATCGAGCGTCGCCGACAGCAGGATGAACACGCCGCTGATCAGCAGGACCGCGAGATCCTCCTTGAAGCGATGCAGCGCGTGGCTCGAATAGATTGCCCGGTTGGCCATCACGACGCCCATCACGGTGACGGTGACGAGGCCGGTTTCGTGCATGATGAGATCGGCGGCGACGAAACCGAAGATGACGGTGATGAGGAGGATGGGCGCCTTGAGATATTCGGGCGCATAGCCGCGCGGGAACGCCCAGGTGAGGAAGAAGCCGAGCGCCGCGCCGAGCAATGCGGCGATCAGCGTGGCGCCGATCACCTCGACGCCGATGTCGACGTAGTTCACCTGCGGGCCGGTGTAGGAAATATAGGCGTAAATCGCGACCGCGAGCAGCGCACCGATCGGATCGTTGATGATCCCTTCCCATTTCAATATGTTGCGGACGCGATCGCCGACGCGCAGCGTGCGCAGCATCGGCCCGATGACGGTCGGACCGGTGACCACCAGGATGCCGCCAAACAACGCCGCCACGGGCAGCGGCAGGCCCGCGCCGTAGTACGCTGCGGCTGTGCCGAGGCCCCAGCCGACGGGCACGCCGATGACGACGAGCCTGAGCACGCCCGCGCCGGCATGGCGCAGGTCGCGGAAATTGAGGCTCAGGCCGCCCTCGAACAGGATCACCGCGACCGCCAGCTTGACGATCGGCTCCATCAGCGGGCCGAAATCCTCCTCGGGCCGGATCAGGCCGAGCACCGGTCCGGCTAGGACGCCGACGATCAGCATCAGCGCGATCGCGGGTCGGCCGGTGCGCCAGGCGATCCATTGTGCGCCGATGCCCAGCACGCCGATCAGCGCGATCTTGACCATCAATGAGTCGAACAGGGGGAGATATTGGGAAATCATTGTGCCCGCTTATGCATGGCTCGGGCGCAATCGACAATTGCCGTGCGTCGCGCTGCCGCAAAGACTTTGCGCCGGTGCCCAATACGACAGGGGCCCCGGCACCGATTGTGCCGAGGCCCCCGTTCGCGTGATTGGCGGATTTAGAACTTGCCGCGGAGCGTCAGGCCGTAGGTCCGCGGTTCGGCGAGGTAGGCAGAGAATATCTGCCGACCGCCCGGGAACTGTGGGTCGGAATAGGCTGCGGTCGTGCCGCCTTCCTGGAATGGCGAGTTGAACGCGACCTGGGTATAATCGGTGTTGAACACGTTCTGTGCCCAGACCTCGATGCCCCAGCGCTCGTCGCGTCCGCGCAGGCCGAGGCGCGCGTTGACGATGAGATAGCCGTCCTGCGACTTTTGCGGGAACAGGTCCGAACCGGTGTTATAATCGCCGGTCAGGCGGCTATCGACATAGACCAGGCCCGACAGGCCGGTGTTGCCGATCGCCGGCGTCCAGGTCGCCGAACTCGTAACCGTCCATTTGGGCGCGTTCGAGAGATTCTGACCAGGCAGTTTACGCAGAGCCTGATCGAGCGGTGCGCCGCTGTCGTTGCCGACCAGCTGATCGCGATATTTGGTATCGGCATAGGTCACGCCCATGCCGACCCGGAAATCGCGCGTCGGAGCGATCGTCGCTTCGAGTTCGACGCCCTGGGCGAGCACGCCATAACTCACATTGTCCGCCGCGCAGGCGCCGGTCGCCGAAGCATTGACGTTGTAGTTCGCCGAATTGGTGAACTTGCTCTGGTCGCGGTCGCCGCCGTTCAGGCTATCGGTGCAGCCGTTGATGTTCTGGACGAGGAAGACCGTTCCGTTGAACGTGTTGAGCTGGAAGTTCTGGAACTCCTGGCGGAACGCGGCGATGTTGAACGAGAATGGCCGGGTGAAATACTTGATCCCGACCTCATAGGCGTTGACGATTTCGGGGTCGAACTGGAGCCCGCTGACCAGTGCCTGCGCACCGGCCTGACCGCCGAACGGCGCAACCGGGGGCTTGAGCGCCGAACGGTCGAGGTTGAAACCGCCCGCCTTGTAGCCGCGCGAATAGCTGCCGTAGACCAGCCACTTCGGATCGGGCTTCCACGACACAACAGCGGTGCCGGTGAATTCGTCCTCGTTGCGCTGATCGTTGATCGACACGCCGTTGAGTTCGGCGGTCGAGTTGCCCTGGCAGCTCAGCCCGACAATGGCGTCGACCGTGGCGGTCAGTGTCGGAATCGCCCGGTAGGGCAACAGCGCCGCCTGGTTCGCGGTACAGACCGTGTTGTCGTTGCCGAACGTCGCATCGAACTTCTTGCGCTCGTTGGTGTAGCGCAGGCCCAGCGTCACATCGAGCGTCGGCGTGACGTGGAAGATATTGTGCGTGAACAGCGCCCAGTTGCGGCTGTCCTGCTTGTAGATGTCCTGCGTGCTGCCGAGGTCGCGGAGCGAGTCGAGCCGGTCGATCGCGCCGTAGAAAACCGGCGACAGCGCCCCAAAGGCGGCCGGTCGTGCGGCCAGGCAGCCCGCTCCCGCTGGGTTATAGAGCGGGGCAAGGCTGCTGCCCGTGACGAGACGGCAGGTGGCAAAGCGGCCATAGTCTTCGCCGAAGCGCAGATTGTCGCCCACGGTCAGCTTTTCGTCGGCGAAATAGGCGCCGACCAGCCAGTCGAGACGATCGGCGAAGGCCGCGCCCTGGAGGCGCAGTTCCTGGCTGAAGGTCTTGAACTGGCGGAAGCTCTTGTCGTCGTCGGCGCGGTAGAGAATGTCGACCGCGCTATAGTCGATGTCGCCGCCCTGCGAGCTCTTGTAGTCGCGATAGGCGGTGATCGAGGTCAACGTCGCGCCACCAAAATCGTAGTTGGCTTCGAGGCTGACGCCGCCGTCAGTCGTCTTGCCGCCATAGCTGCGGCCCGGCGAGACATAGATATTGCGGCTGTACGGGTCGTTATAGGCGGCAGCGGGCTGACCCAGGTCGAGCAGGACGCGGACAATGTTGTTCTGCGCCGGGTCGTTGAGCCCGCCGATCAGCGGATTCTGGTTTCTGGTCAGGTTGACTGCACCACAGCATTTTTCGTCGCGCCTGCTGTAATCTCCGATCAGGCGGACGCTGAACGCGTCGGTCGGTTCGAACAGCAACTGGCCGCGAACGAAATATCGGTCGCGGTCGTTGACGTCGGTGTCGTTGATAACGTCATGGTAGAAACCGTCGCGCTTGACGTAGACGCCATCGATCCGTGCGGCGATCGTCTGGCTCAGCGGGCCGGTGATACTGCCCGCAGCGCGCATGAAATCGTAATTGCCATAGGTCAGCTCGGCATTGCCGCCAAAGGTGAACGACGGCGATTTCGACACGATGTTGATCAGGCCGGCCGACGCATTGCGGCCGAACAGCGTGCCTTGCGGCCCGCGCAGGACCTCGATCCGTTCGATCTCGCCGAGTTCGTTGAGACCGATGCCCGAACGCGAGCGATAGACGCCGTCGATGAACACCGCGACCGAGCTTTCGAGGCCGGGATTGTCACCGACCGTACCGATGCCGCGGATACGCGCCGAGCCGTTGGCTTCAGAGCCGGTCGAAGACACGAGCAGCGAAGGCGCCACCTGGTTGAGCTGGCGGATGTCGTTTGCACCGGTATTCTGCAGCGAATCAGCGGTAATCGCGGTGACCGCGATCGGCACGTCGCTCAGCGGGCTGGCGCGCCGCGTCGCGGTGACGATAATCGATCCGTCGCTCGATGCTTCGTCGGCAGCCTGCTGGGCCTGTTCCGTCGGCGGTGGCATCTTGGGCAAAAGCCGGGCTGCTTAGCGCAAGTCCGGCGACCGTCAGAAGCAGTGCGGCGCGACGTGCGGACGCAGCTGTGGTGTGAATCTTGCTCATCATACCCTCTCCCATTCGCGCACTGGCGCGCGATTTCTTGTAGCGCGTTTTTGCGCTTTTATTTCGCTGGCGACCGGCATCGCTGGACCCCATGCAGATTATGAACCCAAATCCACGATTTGCAACAGAACTGTTGGAAAACCGCCGATTCTGGATGAAAAAACCAGACGGATCAGGCCATTTCCGTTACGGCATTGGGGAAACACACCAGCCGCCGATCTGTAACGATCATGGCCTCGCTGATACGCCCCGCTACCATTTCTATCGCCGGATCGAATGCATCCATCCCTCCGGTCAGCGAACCGAACGCGGGAAGGATGAGTTTATCGCCCGCGCGGACGAAGCACGGGCGTGCAACGCGCCGGCCACGCAGCGTCAGGCGCAGCTTGGGGTGGAAATGGCCCGACAGTTCGGGGCCAGAGGCATCGCGCCGTGCGATGTGGCGCAAGGCCGCATTGCCGAGCCGCCCTTCGGCATGGACCGTGCCGCCGAACGCATCGCTCAGCGCGGGATCGTGGTTGCCGACGATCCAGTTGAACGTTACCCGCGCGGCGAGCTTCTCGATCAGGTCGCGACCATGGCGCGGCAGGCGCGCCGGGCCCCCGCCGTCATGGAAATTGTCGCCGAGGCACCACAGGGCGCGGGGGTCGAACCGGTCGACCAGGCGCGTGAGCGTGCTGAGCGTGGCGAAACTGTCATAAGGCGGCAGCATCTGCCCAAGCGCCGCATACCAGCTGGCCTTTTCAAGGTGCAGGTCGGCGACGACCAGGGTCCGCGTCGCCGGACAGAACAGCGCACCTTCGCGTGTCGCGATCCATTGCTTGCCGTCGAACGAAAGGGGAACCATGGTCCTGCAATGAGCCGGAGCCTTCGATTTGGCAAGTCGTAGATGGCGCTAGTCGCCAAATCGACGAAGCACGCTCATTGATCGGGGTTGGACGCGCGTATTGGGCATGACAAAGGTAATCTGGTTTTGCGGGAAATCGATCAATACCCGCTCGAACGCCGCCATCGAGTTCATGCCCATGATCAGTGTCGGCTGGTCGGTAAGCCCCAGGCTTTCGAGGGCCGGCGAATCGATGAAAGCGACGGCCAGGTTGCGCAGTGTCGCGTCGCCGATCTTGAGCTCACGGATATAGCCGATCGTCGCGTCCTTGGCATAGCCCGTGACCGCAACGATCTTTCGCGATCCAAGGATCGTCACTCCGCCGCGTGTTCGCAGGAGCTTCAACAACCGTGAGTTGCCGACATTTATTTCGGCCCCTGTATCGAGAACGGTATAGACGGGATGGCCGGTTGCCTCGGCGCTGACGAGGATGAGCTGGCCTTCCCTCTTGCGCGCATCGACCTTTATCGTCGCGCCGGCATCCCGGTCGGGAACTGTGCTGTCGCGGTCGACGATCGCCAGGCACTGGCCAAAGTTCTGGATTTCGATTCGCTTGTCGCCAAGGCTGTCGAGGCCAAGGATTCCATCAGCCCCCATGTTGCGAGATTCCAGAACCGGTGCTCTTTGCGGCCCCGTATCGGTATGACCGATCCGTAGCGGCGGGAGGTCGATCATTTCTACCAGGCGACGATCGAGGATCGACACCAGCATCTTCTGCGGCGCTGCGTTCAGGTCGAGTTGTGCGGCCAGTTCCGAAGAAATTACGGTGCGTTGCGACCCGGTATCGACGACGAAATGATGGGGCCCGTCGCCGCCGACCATGACCGGTACGGTCATCCGCCGCGATGCCTCGCGGCCGAGCGCGATCGAATCGCTCGTCTCGGCAGTCCCGATCGCGGTGGCGGTACCGACCGGCGCCGGAACGGGAGCGATCAAAAGCCCAAGGGCGGAAAGCGAAGTCATACAGCCTGGCATGGTGTTTCCTCCTTTCGCTCGGTGAACACGGTAACCCGGGCTCAGATTCGCTCAGCGCCCAACCGGGTGGGCTGGCGTCGTATCGTTTCGCGTTCGGCGCCCTCGGGCATGACGAACTTGACCTTGCGGCGACGGAAATCGATTTCGACCCGGTCGAACAGCGACAGCGCGTCCATTCCCAGCAATATCGCGGGGCGTTCGCCAAGACCGAGAACGTCGAGGGCGTAGCTGTCGGCATAGGCAACCGGCAGGCGCGCGAGAGTGACGTTGCCGATGGTAATTTCGGGGATCGCGTTGGCTTCGGTGGCGACTGCGGTGCCGCCAACGTCGATCAGACTGGAAGGGGTCCCGGCGGCGGCATCGGTACGGGCCGCCATCAAGCGTTTGAGCGCGAGGTTGCCGATGCTGCTTTGCGACCCGGTATCGATGACGAGATCGACACGACGGCCCTGGATGCGGGCGTCGGACAGGATCAGCCTGCCATTCTTGCGCTTGGCGGTTACTATAATCGCGTCTTCGCGGCTCGCGATCCGCATCGGCTTTCCGCGTGACGGCAGGACCATCATTTGTTGCTGGGCAAAATCGAACACGATGACCTTGTCACTGATGCTTTCGATCCCGATCAGCCCGTCGATTCCCATGTGGCGGCGGGCCAGCGCCGGTGCGACAATGTCGCTAACGGCAAAGCCGCCGTTGGCCAGGTCGTGGATGCGATAGCTGTCAGTCACCACCGGTCCCGATACCGTAGCGAGCAACATCGACTGGGCTGCCGGCAGGGTCAGTGAGGCCGCCAGTTCGCGGCTGATGACGGTGCGTTCAGAGCCGGTATCGATGATGAAGGGCACTGCTGCGGTTCCGTTGATGCTGACCGGAACGGTCATCCGCGCGGTGCGGTCGTAAACGAAGCGTTCCCATTCGCTGACCGGTTGTGCGACCGGCTCGGCGGTTGCCGAAGCGTCGACGGGCAGCGGGGCGAGCGGCACCTGCGCGCTGGCAGGTGATGTCAGCGACGCGAGGCCGGCGGCCAGCGGTAGCGCGATGCGCCCAATCCGGCCGAAGTGTTCGAATAGGCGAGGATGCAGCATGGCAGCCTCCTTTCACACTGCTACGATCCTACGCCTTTGAAGCGTTTTAGGCAAGCAATACACGCGTTGCACGAAATGATCGGTCCTGCGAGGAGCTATCCGCCTTGCATTGCTTCGCGAACGATCGTTTCGGCTTCTTCGAGCAGCGCGTCGTCGGCGGCGCCGCGCGCGACGCTTTCCTTGCCGATCATGATCAGAGCGGGCACCGCGAGCGGGCTGACCCGGTCGAGCGTCACATGCAGCATCGTGTCGGCGGCGCGATCGAGCAGGTCGCCGAGCCGCCCGACATCGGTCAGGCGGCGGCGCGCATCGGCCCATGCCGCCTTCATCAACAAATGGTCAGGCTCGTATTTGCGCAGCACGTCGTAAATCAGGTCGGTCGAAAACGTCACCTGCTTGCCCGATTTGCGCCGGCCGGGATGATGGCGCTCGACGAGACCGCCGATCACCGCGACCTCGCGAAACGCGCGCTTGAGCAGCGACGATCCTTCGACCCATTCGACGAACTCGTCGGCCAGGATGTCGGCCGAAAACAGGCTGGCTGGGTCCTCGACGGGTTCGAGCCCGTAGCAGACCAGCGCATAGTCTGATGCCTGGAAGCCGAGCGGTTGCAGGCCGCGCGCCTCCATCCGCTTGGTCAGCAACATGCCGAGCGACTGGTGCGCGTTCCACCCCTCGAACGGATAGGCGACCATGTAATGGCGCCCGTCGCGCGGAAAGGTCTCGACGAGCAGCTGGCCCGGTTGCGGCAGCAGCGAGCGGCGGTCCTGCGCCTCGAGCCACTCGCGGACCTCGTCGGGAAAGCGAGGCCATTCGGCCTTGTCGCACAGGAAATTGCGTACGCGCGTTGCAAGGTTGGTGGTCATCGCCATGCGTGCGCCGACATAGGTCGGAATGCGCGCATTGCGGCTTGTCGCACGCACCAGAAGATCTGTGTCCTTGATGCTGATCACCTCGAGGCTCAGCCCCGAGAAGAAGAAGGTGTCACCCGCCGACAGGGTGCTGGCGAAGAATTCCTCGACCGTGCCGAGCTTGCGACCGTTCTTGAAACGCACGTCGAGCAAGGGCGCATCGACGATGATCCCCGCGTTCATCCGGTGCTGCGTGACGAAGCGCGGATGGCTGACACGCCAGACCGGGCTGCCGTCGTCGTCGGTCCCGTCGGGGGCGAGCCGGCGGAAGCGGTCATAGGCCTTGAGCGCATAGCCGCCGTCGCGGATGAAGCCGAGGACGCGGCCGAAAAGTTCTGCGTCGATCGCCGAATAGGGCGTCGCCGAGCGGACCTCGTCGAGCATCGCGCCTTGCGAAAATGGCGCAGCGCACGCGCACGCCATGATGTGCTGGGCGAGGACATCGAGCGCGCCGGGGTGGAAATCGTCGGGATCGCGTTCGCCCGCCTCGACCGCGTCCAGTGCCGCGCGCGCCTCGAGATATTCGAAACGGTTGCCCGGGACGACGAGCGCTTTCGAGGCTTCGTCGAGCCGGTGGTTGGCGCGGCCGATCCGCTGCAGCAGCCGGCTCGATCCCTTGGGCGCGCCCATCTGGACGACGAGGTCGACATCGCCCCAGTCGACGCCGAGGTCGAGACTCGCGGTGGCGACGAGCCCGCGCAGGGCGCCGCGCGCCATCGCCGCCTCGACCTTGCGTCGTGCCTCGCGGCTCAGGCTGCCGTGATGGATGCCGATCGGCAGGTTACCCTCGTTCTCCTTCCACAGTTGCTGGAATATCAGCTCGGCTAGACTGCGCGTGTTGCAGAACACCAGCGTCGTACGGTTCTGCTCGATCAGGCGCATTACGGGCGCGGCGGCATAGCTGCCCGAATGGCCCGACCACGGGACATGGACGACACCGTTCTCCTCGCTCGGCAACAGGATCGCGATGTCGGGCGCGGCGCCTGCTTCGCCTGGGACCAACCGGACGCTGTCGATATCGCCATAGGGCGCGAGCCAGGCGCGATAGGCGTCGGGATCGGCGATCGTCGCGCTCAATCCTACGCGGCGCAGCCCCGGCGCGATCCGCTGCAACCGCGCGAGCGACAGGCTGAGCAGGTCGCCGCGCTTGCCGCTGGCAAAGGCGTGGATCTCGTCGACGATCACGGTCTTTAGCCCTGCGAACAGCACCAGGCTGTCGGGATGCGAGAGGAGCAGGCTGAGGCTTTCGGGCGTCGTGTTGAGGATGTGCGGCGGGTTCGACTTCTGCCGTGCCTTGCGGTCGGCGGGTGTATCGCCGCTGCGCGCCTCGACGCGGATCGGCAGCCCCATCTCCTCGATCGGCGTCAGCAGGTTGCGCTGCACGTCGACCGCGAGCGCCTTCAATGGCGAGATGTAGAGCGTGTGCAGGCCAGCGGCGGGTTCGGCCTGCGACAGCTCGATCAGGCTCGGCAGGAACCCCGCCAGCGTCTTGCCCGCGCCGGTTGCCGCGACGAGCAGCGCATTCTCGCCCGCCTGCGCCGCCGCGAGCATTCCCGCCTGGTGATCGCGCAGCCGCCAGCCGCGCGCCGCGAACCAGTCGGCAAAGCGTTGCGGTAGGGGGGATTTTTCGCTCACAGTGCCTATATGGGGGCGATGGCGAAACTGGCGCAATGGGTCGAGGCGCGACCCGAAGGCATTTATCTCCCGACAATCGACGCGTGGATCGATCCGTCGCGCCCGGTCGACCGCGCGCTGGTCACGCACGGCCATGCCGATCATGCGCGCGGCGGTCATGATGAGGTCTGGGCGACGCCCGAGACGCTCGCGATCATGGGCGTGCGCTACGGCGACGCGCATCGCGGGCACGCGATGGCGTACCGCGAGACGATCACGATCGGCGATATCGCGGTGACCTATTATCCCGCCGGCCATGTCCTGGGATCGGCGCAGATCCTGCTCGAAAAGGACAATGTCCGCGTCGTTGCGTCGGGCGATTACAAGCGCCGCCCCGACCCGACCTGCGCCTTGTTCGAGCCGGTGGCGTGCGATGTCTTCATTACCGAGGCGACCTTCGGCCTGCCGGTTTTTCGCCATCCCGATACGCCCAGCGAGATCGCCAAGCTGACCGATGCGATCGCTGCCGAACCCGACCGCTGCGTCCTCGTCGGCGCCTATGCGCTCGGCAAGGCACAGCGCGTCATCATGGAACTGCGCGCCGCGGGTTATGACGCTCCGCTCTATATCCACGGCGCGCTGCAGCGCTTGTGCGATCTCTATCGCGATTTCGGTGTCGAACTCGGCGAGCTGCGGCTCGTCGCCGATACGCCCAAGGACGATATGAAGGGGGCAATCGTGCTGTGCCCGCCGGGCGCGCTCAACGACCGCTGGTCGCGGCGGCTGCCCGATCCGATCACCGCGATGGCGTCGGGCTGGATGCGCGTCCGCCAGCGCGCGCGGCAACGCAATGTCGAACTGCCGTTGATCCTTTCGGACCATGCCGACTGGGACGAGCTGACCTCGACGCTGCTCGAAATCCGCCCGCAGGAAGTGTGGGTGACCCACGGGCGCGAGGATGCGCTGGTCCACTGGTGCATGACGCGCCAGATCAAGGCGGTGCCGCTCCACCTCGCGCATTACGAGGATGAGGACGACTAGGCGGAACCGCGCGCGGCGGCGATTGTTGGACCGAGATGACCGACATGACCGAAAGCCAGACCCAGTCCGCCACGCTTTATCGCATGATCCTGCCCGACCACACCTGCCCGTTCGGCGTGCAGGCGCTCGCGCTGCTCGAGGAAAAGGGCTTCGAGGTCGACGACCGCATCCTGGCGACGCGCGAGGAAACCGACGTCTTCATGGCCGAGCATGGGCTTGAAACGACCCCGCTGATCGTCATCGGCGACGAGGAAATCGGCGGCTATGACGACTTGCGCCGCCATCTCGATACGCGGATCTAGATCCGGTAGCCCAGCCGCGCCAGCAGACGCGGTCATCGCGAGATACGCGATCACCGTGACGACGCTGCCGACACCGAGCGCCGCCCAGAACCCCCAGCCCGATCGCAGCAGCCACGGTACGATGAGGAAAAACGGCAGCGTCGCGAAGACATAGAACAACGTCCCCTGCGTCAGCGCCGCGACCTGCAGGGTATCGCCCGTGTCGCGCCACAGCCAGATCATCGCGAGGATCGTCGCTGTCGGCAGTGCGATGACGAGCGCGCCGAGCGCGGGGCTGCGCCGCGCGACTTCGGACGCGATCGCGATGATCAGCCCCGATATCGCGGCCTTGATGAACAAGATAGAGCATGCAATGATCCCAAGTGAGAACCACGATACCCCGAGGGAATGACAGCGCATGTCGCGCCGCGCAACTAGCCCGCGCGGCGTTCGCCCGCTGACAGCTTCGACTGGCGGCGGCGCTGGACCGATGATCCGATCCCCATCGCCTCGCGATATTTGGCGACCGTCCGCCGGGCGATGTCGAAGCCCTTGGCATTGAGCAGGTCGACGAGCGTGTCGTCGGACAGGATATTCCTTGGCGTCTCGGTATCGATCAGCGACTTGATCGCCGATTTGACCGCCTCGGCCGACGAAGCCTCGCCGCCTTCGCTCGACTGGATGCCGCTCGAGAAGAAGTATTTGAGCTCGAACACGCCGCGCGCGCAGCTGAGATATTTGTTGCTGGTGACGCGGCTGACCGTCGATTCGTGCATGCCGATCGCGTCGGCGACGGTCTTCAATGTCAGCGGCTTCATCTGCGCGACGCCGTGGAGGAAAAACCCTTCCTGCTGCTTGACGATTTCGGACGCGACCTTGACGATCGTCCGCTGGCGCTGGTCGAGCGCTTTGACCAGCCAGTTGGCGCTGGCGAGGCATTCGTTGAGCCACGCCTTCGACTTCGACGCCGCGCCGCGCGCCATTTCGGCATAATAATGGCGATTGACCAGGACGCGCGGCAGGGTCGCGGAATTGATTTCGACCGACCAGCCGACCTGCTTGCCCGACCCGCGCCGTTCGATGAAGATGTCGGGCACGATACTCTGCGTTTCGCCCGTCTGGAAGCGCAGGCCGGGCTTGGGATCGTATCCGCGGATCTCGGCGATCATGTCGGCGATGTCTTCGTCATCGACGCGGCAGACGCGCTTGAGCTGCGCCAGCGCACCCTTCGCGAGCAAATCGAGATGCGCGATCATGCATGCCATCGCCGGGTCGTAGCGATCGGCCTCCTTGGCCTGCAGCGCTAGGCATTCGGCCAGGTCGCGCGCGCCGACGCCGCACGGATCGAAACTCTGGATGACAGCGAGCGCATCCTCGCATGCCGCCAGCGGCGCGCCGATGTCGTTGGCGATGTCGGCGAGCCGCGCATCGAGATAGCCCGCCGGGCCGATCCGGTCGATCAGCGCCAGCGCGATGGCGAGTTGCGGCCCGCCGAGCGCTTCACCCGCCTGGCGCTGGAGGTGGTCGTGCAACGTCGGCTCGGCCCCGGCGAAGCCGTCGAAATCGATCGCTTCCGCCGACCCGCCCAGGTCGCCGCCGAGGCTGCCGCCGCCGCTCTGGCCGAGCGCGCCGTCGAACGATCCACCGGCAAGGTCGCTGGCGCTGTCATGATGAAAGGCGGCCTCGTTCCAGTCGACGTCGAGGCTTTCCCTGGCATCGCCGCCGCCGTCGATCATCGCGTCGGCGCCGTCGGGCGCAGCATCGCTCTTTTCCGACCGTTCGGGCGTCGCCATGTCGTCGGTGCGGCCGGCTTCGAGCAGCGGGTTCTTCTCGATCTCCTCGGCGATGAAGCCTTCGATTTCGAGGTTCGAGCAGGCCAGCAGGCGGATCGCCTGCTGCAGCTGCGGCGTCATCACCAGCGACTGGCTCTGGCGGAGCTGGAGGCTTGGCGCGAGGCTCATTAGTTGCGGCCGTGCGGCAGATACGGTGCCAGACCGCCGCGACCAAATTGTGCTCTTCCGCGCAATTCGGAAAAGACGCCCCTCACAATTCGAAACCCTCGCCGAGATAGAGACGGCGCACCTCGGCATCGGCGACGAGCTCGGCGGGCGATCCGGCGAACAGCACCTTGCCGTCATAGATGATGCAGGCGCGATCGACGATGTCGAGCGTCTCTCTGACATTATGGTCGGTGATCAGGACGCCGATACCGCGACTCTTGAGGTCGCAGACGAGCTCGCGAATATCGCTGATCGAGATCGGGTCGATGCCCGCGAACGGTTCGTCGAGCAGCATGATCGACGGGCTGGCGGCCAGCGCACGGGCGATCTCGCAGCGCCGCCGTTCACCGCCCGACAGCGCCATTGCGGGTGATGCGCGCAAGCGCGTCAGGCCAAACTCGTCCAGCAGCTCCTCGAGCCGGCCGCGCCGCGCCGCCCGGTCGGGCTCGCTCAGTTCGAGCACCGCGTTGATATTGGCTTCGACCGACAGGCCGCGGAAGATCGACGTTTCCTGTGGCAGATAGCCGAGGCCGAGCATCGCGCGGCGATACATCGGCAGGCCGGTGATATTCTCTCCCTCGAGCATGATGCGACCCGAATCGGGTTTGACCAGCCCCATGATCGAATAGAAGCACGTCGTCTTGCCCGCGCCGTTGGGGCCGAGCAGGCCGACGACCTCGCCCTTGGCCACCGACAGCGATACGTCGCTCAGCACGACCTTCTTGTCATAGCTCTTGGCAATCGAAACGACCGCCAGGCCCTCGTTCAGCCCCTCGTCGGTGATCGCATCGCTCGGCGAGCCCGGACGTTCGGCAATATCGGCGGTCGCTTCGGTGTCCATGGCCATCCCCTCGAACTGCATAAGCTGCGCTTGGCAGGATTATTGCATGTTTATCGCAGTTGCCACGGATAAAGGGCTTAACGCGCCGCCGCAACCCGCTGCTGCACGCGTGCCGACCGGTCAGTCGCCGCGTTGGGGAACGGTAAAGGTGCCGGTGACGCGTCCGTTCTGGCCAGGGACCGTTGTCCCGTCGGCAGCACGCGTTGCGCCCTGGCCGTCGATCGTCGATCGCCCGCTGGCGAGATCGATGACGAGACGCCCGCCATTGAGCCGGTTCGCGCCCTGGTTGAGTTGCACGTTGCCGACCAGCGTGATCAGTCGGCGGTTGAGATCGTAAATCGCCACGTTGCCGCGCGCGCTTTCGTTGCCCTTGGTCACGGTCACACCGCCCGAGGCGTCGATCCGGTTGACCTGGACGCCGCCGCTACGGGCATAGGCGACCGTCATCCGCGCGGCGGTGAGCGTCAGCCCGGCCTGCGTCACGCGCACGCTGCCGGCGATGACGACGCGGTCGCTGCGATCCTGCACCTCGATCCGGTCGGCGGCGAAATCGACCGGCGCGTTGCTGTTGTGATTGGCGAGAGCCTGCGCGCTGGCGACGGGCCCCGCGCCGATCGATGCCAGCATCATGGCGGTCACGGCAAAGCCGCCGAGACCGAGCGTGACGTCGCGCAGCGTGACGCGATAGTTCGAACCGCTCATCGGATTGCTCCCTGGTTGATATGGAGGCGCGCCGCACCCGACAGGCGCACGTTGCGCGCATCAAGGTCGACGAACAGGCTGTTGGCACTGAACCGGCCGATCGGCAGCGTGCCGCTGACGCCGCTGCGACCGGTCATCGTGTGCGCCTTGAGATTGACCAGGACGTCGCGCGTGCGCAGGCCGAAGCCGTTGTTGCCGGCCACCGATATCGGCCCGTCGACCGTCACCGTGTCGGCGTCCATGTCATATTGCGCGCTGGCCGCGATGAGTTGGGCCGGACCGTCTTCGAGGGCGATGCGTGCGGTCATGTCGGCGATCTTGACGACCGGATCGGCGACGCTTTTCTGGACCGCCGAACCTGCCGAAAGGAGAAAGGCGCGGCCGCGATCGTCCTCGCCGCGATAGAGTGCGCTCGATACCGCGAAGCGGTCGCGCGCAATCGCCACCTTGTTCTTGTCGAGGACGAAGCTGAATTCGTCGCGGTTGACCAGCGGGGTGAACACCATGGCCGCCGCGAGCGCGCCGACCGCGGCGGGCAGGACGATGCGCAGCACCGCGATGACGCGATCATGGCTGCCGCCGCGCCGCGCCCAGAGTTTGCGCGCTTGGCGATCGGTTTCGGCGCGGGCGGACATGGCTCAGGCGTGCGCGAAAATGTCGATTTCGGGCCAGCCCGCAAGATCGAGCCGAGCGCGTGTCGGAAGGAAGTCGAAACAGGCCTGGGCCAGGTCGGTGCGTCCTTCGCGGGCGAGGCGGCGGTCGAGTTCGTCGCGCATCGCGTGGAGGAAGCGGACGTCGGACGCGGCATAATCGCGCTGCGCCTCGCTCAGCTCGGGGCCGCCCCAGTCGCTCGACTGCTGCTGCTTGGAAATGTCCTGGCCCAGCAGTTCGCGCACGAGCTCCTTGAGGCCATGGCGATCTGTATAGGTGCGGATCAGCCGCGAGGCGATCTTGGTGCAATAGACCGGCTCGCATTTGACACCGAGATAATGTTCGAGCGCGGCGATGTCGAAGCGTGCGAAATGAAAGATCTTGAGCCGGTCGGGGTCGCCGATCACCGCCTTCAAATTGGGCGCGGCATAATCGCTGCCGGGATTGAAGCGGACGAGGTGTTCGTCGCCGTTGCCGTCCGACAGCTGGACGAGACACAGTCGGTCGCGCAGCGTGTTGAGCCCCATCGTTTCGGTGTCGACGGCGATGGGACCTGCGGCAAGGACGCCCTCGGGCAGGTCTTCTTCATGGAAATATACGGTCATCGCCGTGCGCCATAGGCGCAAATGCCGCGCGGCTCAATCCACCCTCGCCGATACGCATGTCGCTTGATCGGCGGCGCATCGGCGCTAACAGGGACTCCACTGCAATCGGGGGGATTTCCTATGCCGGGTGGACTGGCCGCCTTACTTGACGACGTTGCCGCGATCGCCAAGATCGCCGCGGCCTCGGTCGACGACGTTGCCGCCGGTGCGGGCCGCGCGGGGGTCAAGACGGCGGGCGTCGTCGTCGACGATACCGCAGTAACGCCGCGCTACGTGACCGGCTTCACGCCCGATCGCGAGCTGCCGATCATCGCCAAGATCGCCAAGGGCTCGCTGATCAACAAGCTGGCGATCATCCTGCCGGTCGCGCTACTGTTGAGCGCCTTCCTGCCCTGGGCGATCACGCCGATCCTGATGCTCGGAGGCACCTACCTTTGCTACGAAGGCGCCGAAAAGGTCTGGGAATGGCTGTCGGGCACGAGCACCGCCGACGATGTCGGTCCCGAGGTTCTCGCCGATCCCGCGCACGAGGCCAGGATGGTGTCGGGCGCAATTCGCACCGACTTCATCCTGTCGACCGAAATCATGGTCATCGCGCTCGCCGAGGTTGCGGGCGACCCCATCGTCACCCGCGCGATAGTTCTCGCGATTATTGCGGTGGCGATCACGCTCGGCGTCTATGGCGCGGTCGGGCTGATCGTGAAGATGGACGATATCGGACTCCATCTCGCCCGGCGCGAGCAAGCCGGGACGCGCGCGTTCGGCCGGGGCCTGGTACGCGCCATGCCAAAGGTGATGGCGGCGCTGTCGATCATCGGCATTGCCGCGATGATCTGGGTCGGCGGCGGGATCATCCTGCACGGACTTGAAGAATTCGGCCTTGCGGCTCCGGCGCACGCGATTCACGGCCTGGCCGAATCGGTCGGTCACGGCCTGGGCCAACTGGCGGGTGCGGTCGAATGGATCGTCGGGGCGCTCGGCGCGGGGCTGCTCGGTCTCGTCTGGGGCGGCGCGATTGTCGCAGTGCACCATCTTTTTGCCCGCAGCCATTGACCGCGCGGCCGGCCGCGCCGCTTTTTCTTTCGCGAATCCGATAAATTACGCTATGAGTCGCGCCCACATGGGCGAATCTCTTCGTTCGTGATGGTGGTCGGCTGTCGTATTCGTCCGTGACAGCGGCCCGATCTTGGTTCTGGGGCGAAGCGAAAGTGACTAACAGGGCATGAGTTTCGATAGAGATCGCCGCGGCGGACGTGGTGGACGTGGACGCGACAAGCGTGACAATCCTGGCGGCGACTTCGAGCCGTTTGACGATCGCGGTGGACGCGGTGGCGGTGGCGGCTTTGGTGGCGGCGGCTTCGGCGGCGGCGATCGTGGCGGCGGCTACAATGCATCCAGCGGCGGCGGTTACAACAGCGGCGGCGGTGGTTTCGGCGGCGCACCGCGTGGCGGTGGCGGCTTCGGCGGCGGCGGCGGTGATCGCGGCGGTGCCGGGCGCATGCCCGCTCAGGTCGTCGGCGAAGGCAAGGGCATCGTCAAATTCTTCAACGCGCAAAAGGGCTTCGGCTTCGTTGTCCGCGATGACGGCGGCGAAGACGTGTTCGTGCACATCAGCGCGGTTGAACAGGCAGGCCTTACCGGTCTCGCCGAGGGCCAGCCGATCTCGTTCACGCTCGTCGATCGCGGCGGCAAGGTTTCGGCCAGCGATATCGAGATCGAAGGCGAACCGCTCCCCGTTCCCGCCAGCGCACCGCGCGAAGAGCGTGGCGGCTTCGGCAACGATCGCGGCGGCGCCGGCGGCGGTGGCCGTCCGCAGCGTCAACTGACCGGTGAAAAATCGACCGGCGTCGTCAAGTTCTTCAATGCGATGAAGGGCTTCGGCTTCATCCAGCGCGACGATGGACAGCCCGATGCGTTCGTTCACATCAGTGCGGTCGAACGCGCCGGGATGAACAGCCTCAACGAAGGCGATCGCGTCGGATTCGACGTCGAGGTCGACAATCGCGGCAAGTTCGCGGCGGTGAACCTCAAGCCGGCCGACTGATTGCCGATCAGCGTGGCTTTTAACGATGCCCGGCTCCGGACAACCGGATGCCGGGCATTGTCGTATCTGGCGCTCGCCGCGGCCCTCGCCGGGTGCGCGGTACCGTCACCGGCCGAATCGGCCGCCCAGCCCTCGGCCCAACCCACCGCAAAACCCGTCGCGCAGATCGGCTACCGCATCGCCGCGCGTTATCCGCACGATGTCACCGCCTTTACCGAAGGGCTCTTCTGGCGAGACGGACTGCTGTTTGAAAGCACCGGCCTTGAAGGTCACTCGCGAATCGTTGCGCGCGACGCCAGGACGGGCCGGCTGGTTCGCCAGCGCGAACTCGACCCGCGGATATTCGGCGAAGGCATCGCGCCTGCCGGCGATCGGCTGGTCAGCCTGACGTGGATGGGCGGACAGGGTTTCCTCTGGTCGCTCGACGACTTCGCCCCGCTCGGCACGTTTTCTTACGCGGGTGAGGGCTGGGGTCTCGCCGCGACGCCGACGGACCTCGTCATGAGCGACGGCAGCGATAAGCTGCGCTTCCTCGATCCCGAAACTCTCACCGTAAAGCGACTGCTCGCGGTAACGCTCGACGGCGCGCCCCTCACCAGGCTCAACGAGCTCGAATGGGTCGATGGCGTGATCTACGCCAATGTCTGGCAAAGCGACCTGATTGTGCGGATCGATCCCGCCAGCGGCCGCGTTACCGGGATCATCGACATATCCGCGCTGACCCTCGAAGCGGGCGGCGACATGATGGTAAAGACGCCCAACGGCATCGCCTGGGACCCGGTCGCGAAACAGCTGCTCGTCACCGGCAAGCTGTGGCCGACGGTGTTCGCGCTCACGCTCGACTGACGATCAGACGATCATCGCGGTCAGCGTCGCGATCAGGTCGGCCTCCTCGGCCGGCTTGTCGGTGCGGATTCGACTGATCCGCGGGAAACGCATCGCGAGTCCCGATTTGTGCCGTTTCGAACTGTGCACCGAATCGAACGCGACCTCGAGGACGAGCGACTTTTCGACCTCGCGGACCGGCCCGAAGCGCTGCAATGTGTTCTGCCGGACGAACTTGTCGAGCATCTTGAGCTCGTCGTCGGTAAATCCCGAATAGGCCTTGCCGACCGGCAGTAGCTCGCCACCCTCCTCGGGCGGTGCGGTCCAGCAGCCGAAGGTGTAATCGGAATAGAAGCTCGATCGTTTGCCCGATCCGCGCTGGGCATAGAGCATGACGCAATCGGCGGTCAGCGGGTCGCGCTTCCATTTGTACCACAGGCCCGTCTTTCGCCCCGCGACATAGGGCGAATCGCGCCGCTTGAGCATTAGCCCCTCGATCGCCGCATCGCGCGCACCGTCGCGCACTTCGGCCAACGCATCGAAATGCTCGGCATCGACGACTTCGGATAGGTCGAAGCGGTCGGCCGGCAGGCCCGGCATGAACGCCTCGAGCCGCGCGCGCCGCGCGCTCCACGGCAGGCTGCGCAGGTCCTCGCGCCCGTCGAGCAGGATGTCGTATAGGCGCACGAAGGCGGGCGCTTCGGCCAGCATCTTTTTCGACACGATCTTGCGCCCGAGCCGCTGCTGCAGCGCGTTGAAACTCGCCGCGCCGCCGCTTGTCCCGCCCTGGACATCGCCGCGCACGAGCAACTCGCCATCGACCACGCCGGGCACATTGAACGCTGCGACGACATCGGGAAAGCTCGCCGAAATCTCCTCGCCGCCGCGGCTGTAGACCCGCGTCTCGCCACCGGCATGAACGAGCTGGATGCGGATCCCGTCCCATTTCCACTCGGCGACATAGTCGGCCAGATCGACGCGCTTGTCCTCGAGCGGGTGCGCCAGCATGAACGGGCGAAAGACGGGCAGGTCGTCGACGCTCGGCGGTGGCGTGCGGCCCTCACCCCAGGCGAACAGCGGTTCATAGGGCGCGTCGATGCCGTGCCAGACCTCCTCGACATCATCGACATCGAGGTCGAACGCCTGCGCCAGCGCGGTCTTGGCAAGCCGCGCCGAAACGCCGATCCGCATTCCGCCCGTGGCGATCTTGAGCAGCGCATAGCGTCCGCTGGGGTCGAGCCGGTCGAGCATCGCGGCGAGCACCGCGGGCGCCTCGGCGCGCTTGAGCACCGACAGCGTCGCGACGATCTCGTCGAGGCTCATGCCGTCGTCATCGGGCAGCTCTTCAGCCGCCGGGCCGCGCTCCCACAGCAAGGATACCGTCTCGGCGGTGTCGCCGACATAATCGCGGCTGAGGCGAAACAGCACCGGATCGACGCGCGCCTCGATCATCGCACGCACCTGTGCGGGCTTGACCCCGGGCAGGTCGAGCTCGCCGGTCAGCGCCGCCATCGCCCAGCCGCGATCGGGATCGGGCGTGGCTTTCAGATATTCGGCGATGAGATGCAGCTTGGCGTTGCGCGATCGCGTGTAGATCAGCTGGTCGATCAGCGCGGCAAAGGACGCCATGCCGCCGCGCGGAGCCGTGGCAACGGGGGTGATCCTCTGGCTCATACCTTGCGGAACGGCGCGTGGGTGGAGAGGTAGCGGACCTCCTCGGCATTGCCCGCGCGCTCGCGCTTCAGGAAGTCGGCGATCGCCGCGCGAAAGCCGGGATCGGCGATGAAATGCGCGCTGTGGGTGACAACGGGCTCATATCCGCGCGCGAGCTTGTGCGCGCCCTGCGCGCCCGCCTCGACGACCTTGAGGCCGCGCGCAATGCCCGCTTCGATCGCCTGGTAATAGCACAGCTCGAAATGGAGAAACGGGATGTCCTCGCGGCAGCCCCAATAGCGGCCATAGAGCCGGTCGGGACCGATCACGTTGAGCGCACCCGCGACTGCTTCGTCGCCGCGCCACGCGAGGACAAGCAGCATCCGTTCGGCCATCGTCTGACCCATCAGGCTGAACGCCTCACGCGTCAGATAGGGCTGGCCCCATTTGCGCGCACCCGTATCCTGGTAGAATTCCCAGAAGATGTCCCAGTGCGCCTCGGTCAGCGCATCGCCGGTGACATGCTCGATCCGCACCTCGGCCTGCGCGGCGGCGCGCTCCTTGCGGATCGCCTTGCGCTTGCGCGACGATAGCGCGGCGAGGAAGTCCTCGAAATCGGCATAATCGCGGTTGATCCAGTGGAACTGGACGTCCTCGCGCGCCAGCCAGCCTGCGCGCTCGAACAAGGCGACCTGCCCGGGATCGATGAAGGTCGCGTGCGCCGACGACAGGCCGTTCTGTGTCACCAGCGCTTCGGCGGCGCGGAGCAGCTGGCGCGCGGTCGTCTCGTCGCTCGCCAGTACGCGAGGGCCAGGCACCGGCGAAAACGGCGCGGCGATCTGCAGCTTGGGATAATAGGCCCCGCCCGCGCGCTCATAGGCTTCGGCCCAATGGTGGTCGAAGATATATTCCCCCTGGCTGTGCGTCTTGAGATAGGCGGGTAGCGCACCCGCCAGTCGCCCGTCGCGCTCGATGACGATCGGCGCAGGTGTCCACCCCGTGTCGGGTCCGACGCTGCCCGAAGCCTCGATCAGGGCGAGGAAATCATGGCCGATAAAGGGATTGCCGCCGGTCAGTGCGTCCCATTGCATCGCATCGATCGGGCCGACGCCGCTTGCGATCCGGGCGATGACTTCGGGGGGATCTTGGTCGGCCATCGCGCCTATATGGGTTGTTTGCCAAACGCTTCCAGCGGCATTTCGTGGATCGGGGCGTCGGCCTCGGCGCGCGCGATCTGCAATTGCTCGGGCGTGCGCACCGTCCAGGTCGTGACCGGCAGGCCGCGCGCGCGCTGCGCGGCGGCAAAGCGCGATGGCAAGTCGCGAATGTCATAGGCCAGGAACTGTGCCTGCGACCGCCACAGCCACAGATGCCGCTCGATCCGCCCGCGCAGCGTGCGCTTGCCCTCTTCGGTGACGACGAGGCCGCGAACGATGCGCGGCGCATGGCTCGCGAACCATCCCCCGACGAGCGGGTTGAACGACATCACGCCGAGCGGGCCACGATAGCCTTCGAGCGCGCGGACCACCGCCTGGCAGATCGGCGCGACGCGGCGGTTGGTCGATTTGATCTCGATCAGCAGCGGCACCTGCCCATCGACCAGCCGCAGCATCTCGGAGAGGCGCGGTATGGTCTCGCTGCTGCCCGTCAGCGCGATCCCGGCGAGCGCGTCCGACGACAGCGACGCGACGCGGTCGGGCCGTCCGGCGAGGCGGTCGAGCGCATCGTCATGGAAGACAAAGGCGATCCCGTCGCGCGACAGCTGGACGTCGCATTCGATGCCGTGTCCCGCCGCGATCGCTGCAGCAAACGCTGCGCGGCTGTTCTCCACCCGGTCGTCGCCATGCAAACCCCTGTGCGCGAACGGTTGCGCGCTCAGCCAGGCGACCCGGCCCGGATCGGGCGGCGGCGCATAGCGCGCATCAAGCAGCGCGGACGGCGACCTGGGCATCGACCTCGACCAGTGCACCGAGCGGCAGCGCGGCGACCCCGACGGCGGCGCGGGCGTGCACCCCCGCATCGCCGAAAATCGCCTGCATCAGCTCGGAGGCACCATTGGCGACCTTGGGCTGGTCGTGGAAATCGTGCGCCGAATTGACGAAGACATTGAGTTTGACGACCTGTTCGACGCGGTCGAGATCGCCGAGGGCCGCACGCAGCTGCGCGACGACCATCAGGCCGCACAGGCGCGCGGCCTCGGCGGCGTTGGCGACGTCGTCGCTCTCGCCCGCACGACCGGTGACGAGGTCGCCGTCGCGAAACGGCAATTGGCCCGAAACGTGCGCGATGCCGCCGGCGATCACGACGGGGCGATAGGCGGCGATCGGCGCTGCCGCGGTCGGCAGGACCAGGCCGAGTTCGGCGATCCGTGCGTCGATTGTTCCACTCATGCCTCGATCCTCTCGTCGCTTGTTGCGGGGGCTGGCCGCGCTTCGGCAAAGCGCTCGGCGATCCAGCGTTCGGCCTCGACCCAGTGATCGATCCGCGCGTGCGCGTGCGGCGCATGCGCGATCGCGTCGGCAATCTCGGGCTCGATCACCATCTGCAGCCGCCACACGTCGGGGACGTATTCGGCGGCCGACGCGTGATGGATTTCGAGATCCTCGGTATAGACCGTCACCGAGGGGGCGAATTCGTCGACGATGCGCTTGAGCGCCGGGCCCTTTTCGCCGCGGTTGGTGACCAGACGGCAATCGAGGCCGTGCGCGCGCAGCTGTTCGACGCGCAGCGCGTGGATCGTGTCGCCGACATTCGACAGGACGACGATGTCGGCTTGCTCGGCCAGCCGCGCCAGCGCGTCGAACGCGCCCGGTGCGGGATATTGGCGGTGCATTTCGCCGGTGAAGAACTGGTCGAGCAGCGGCCAGACCTCTTCGCGCTGGAGCTGGCTGCCGCATTTGCGGCGATGCAGCGCGCCGGCAAAGCTCGCGCCTTTCAGGCGAAAATCGATATCGTGATGCTCGTCGAGCCAGTCGCGAAACGGGACGACCATGTGCATCAGTACTTCGTCGCAATCGGTGACGAGCAGCGGGCGGGGGGGCGAACTGGGGGAAGCGGTGGTCATGCCGCCTCCTTAGCTACCGGACAGCCGTTCGCCAATGGCGACCAGCGCGCCCGGCGGCAGGTCGAGCGCCTCGGCGCAGCCGGTCAGGTCGGGTTCGTGTCCGCCCAGGAATGCGATCACCGCGCCGAGGAGGACGGGGTCGCCCGCCCGCTGGCGCAGTTCGTCGGCGTCGAGTCCGGTCAGCGACAACAGCCGCGTCGCGCGCGCCTCGTCGCTCAACGTCCAGACCAGCGCGGAAAGCGCGGTGGCGACATCGGCATCGCGGACGGCCGGATCGACGGCGGGCGGTTCGGGGCGAATCGGCTTTCTCCTTTGTCTAGGCGTGCGTTTTGGCTATGGTTACCGCGCTCAACCAGGCCAAGGATCGGCGCGACAGTTATGACCAGGACCGTGCTCGTCGTCGAGGACAATGAACTCAACCTCAAACTGTTCTGCGACCTGCTGCGCGCCCACGGCTATGTCGCCGAGGCGGTGCGCGACGGCCGCGACGCGATCGAACGCGCGCGCGCTCTCAGTCCCGATCTCATCATCATGGATATCCAGCTGCCGCATGTCAGCGGGCTCGACTTGATCACCGCCCTCAAACGTGACGAGGAACTGCGCGGCGTGCCGGTGATGGCGGTAACCGCCTATGCCGGCAAGGGCGACGAGGAGCGGATCCGCGAAGCGGGCGCCGAGACCTATGTGTCGAAGCCGATATCGGTGATCAAGTTCATCGAAACCGTCGCCGGGATGCTGCAGCCCGTCGCCTGAGCGACTGCTCGGCACCCGCTATTGGTCGTCACGCGACACGGCGCGCAAAGCAAAGGGCGCGCCATGACGGCACGCCCTCTGAAAGCCTTCGACTTAAACTCTGGCGAGTCATGCGAGCGGCGCCGGCGTCGAAGCGCCGGCGCGCAGCTTACTTGATCTTGGCTTCCTTGAACTCGACATGCTTGCGCACGACGGGGTCGTATTTGCGCTGCGACATCTTCTCGGTGATGTTGCGCGGATTCTTCTTGGTCGTGTAGTAGAATCCGGTGTCGGCAGTGCTGACGAGCTTGATCTTGATGGTGGCTGGCTTGGCCATGGCCCAATCCCTTGCAAATTCGCGTGTGCGTATGGTCGGTGCGCTGGGCTTTCGTACCGCGATGCGAATCGTCGGTGACAAAAGAAAAGCGGCGCACTTCGCCGCCCTTACGCTTCGAAGCGCGCCCTTTGGCCAATCGCGCCCCCGCTGTCAAGCCGTGGGACGATGAAAGACCTGTCAAAGCGCGGGGTTTAACCCGATGCTAACCATAGCATGCGCATCCTTGAAATGCGATCGAAACGGGTCGCGGACGGGGGCAGGCGATGGACTATACGGCAAGGGATATTGGCGTAGACGGCGGCTTTGTCCGCCAGCAGATGCTGCGCCGCGTGATGGTTATCGCCAATCACCGCTCGCGCGAACGGCCCGGACCGATCCTGACCGAAGTTGCTGGCCTGCGCGCCTATGCCCGGCAGCAAAATTATCCGACGGTGCAATGCGTCGCTGAGGCGCTCGAGGCGGCGATCTCGCGCGGTGGACGCCACCAGGGGATTCTCGCCTTTCTCGATGCGTTGCACGATGCGATCGCCATCGACCAGCAGGCGGCGCCGGTATTGGATGCGCGCGAAGCATTGCTGGCATCGGTCGAAATCCGTCTCGCGGGCTGATACCCCGCCGCAATGGACACCTTCCTCCTTACGATGATCGCTACCTTCGTCGCCGAAATCGGCGACCGTACGCAATTGCTCGTCGCACTGCTCGTCGTGCGCACTGCGCGGCCGGGCCCGATCTTCGCGGGGTTCGCAGCTGCAACGGTTATCAATTGCACGCTGTCTGTCCTCGTCGGCAGCTTTTTCGCGAGCGTCATCTCGGGCCATGCATTGATGATGTTTCAAGCGCTCGCTTTGGCCTTTGCGGCGATCGCGATGCTGTGGCCGCGGCTCGCGCTTGACCGGCTCGAAGGCTGGCGCATGGGGCCTTTCTGGCTCGCCTTGCTCGGCTGCCTGATCCTCGAATTCGGCGACAAGAGCCAGTTTCTCGTCATTGCCGCTGCCGCGCGGACCGAACTGCCCTGGATCGCCGGGCTCGGCGGCGCGATCGGCATTGCCGCCGCCACGCTCCCCGCGGTCGCCTTTGCCCGCCGGATCGAAGGATGGCGACCGCTCAAATGGCTGCGCCTCGCGGGCGGCATCGGCTTTGCCGCCGCGGCAATCGTGATCGGCGCTGGGCGCGCTTTAGCTGTGCGATCGAGCCAGTCGATCAAACTGCCCAATTAAATCGTATCGCTAAACTGAAACTCTCGCCGTGGCCGTGGGTTGAACGGATATCAGACACGCATTTTGACAGAGAGATTCCCATGACCAACGCCCCCGCCAAGCTCGATACGCCGACCGACATCAAGACCAACGCCGCCAAGACCGTGGCGCAAGCGCTCAACGCGATCCTTGCCGACAGCTATGCGCTCTATCTCAAGACCAAGAATTTTCATTGGCACGTATCGGGCCCGCATTTCCGTGACTATCACCTGATGCTCGACGAACAGGCGACGCAGATCCTCGGCACCACCGACGCGATTGCCGAGCGCGTGCGCAAGACGGGCAACACCACGCTGCGCTCGATCGGCGACATCGCGCGGCATCAGACGATTAAGGATAATGACGAGGATTTCGTCAGCGCCGACAAGATGCTTGCCGAACTGCGCGAGGACAATCTCGCGCTCGTCGCGTCGCTGCGCGAGGCGAAGGACATCGTCGACGAAGCCAAGGACAATGCGACCAGCGGCATTCTCGACGACTGGACCGACCAGGCCGAACAGCGCGCCTGGTTCCTGTTCGAGGCCAGCCGCAAGGGCTGATGCCCGGCGACCGATAGATGATAACGAAAGGGCGGCTCGATGGCCGCCCTTTTTCGTTTCGTTATGCGGCGAAGCGGCCGTAGCTGGTGGCGCGCGCCGTGTCGTTGAGCCAGCCGCGGGCCTGGCGTTGGGCCTCGGCGATGTCGTCGCGGCTCATCTCGCCCGATATCTCGGCGCGGCACATCTGGCCCCGACTGCTGCCGCCGAGCGCGGCGAGATTGAAGAACTTGTGCGCCTGGATAAGGTCGTATTCGACCCCGCCCGATCCGGTCGAATAGGCAACGCCGAGATCGTAATAGGCTTCCGGATTGCCGCGCGCCGCATCGGCGAGCCGGCTTTCGATCAGGAACATGGCGGATTTGCTACTGCTGGCCACTGGTTTTCCCCTTTGGTCCCTGCCCCCTGTGGCAGTGACGACCAGTGATCGGCGATCATGGTAACCAAATGGTTAACAGCGATCGGGAAATCGTACTTTGTCGGTGTAAAAGGATATTTTACGTCGCGAATCGCGAGGTCGCCCGCAATAAATTTGCGCGCAAACTAGGCGACCGCGATATTGTCGATCAACCGCGTGGCGCCGATCCGCGCCGCGACGAGCAGCCGTGCGGGCGCGGCGAGCGTCGTCACGGGGACGAGCGAGGCGGCGTCGCGCAGCTCGAGATAATCGACCGATGCGAAGCCTGCTTCGTGCAATGCGGCGATCCCGTCGCGCAACACGTCGGTGACGGCATCGCCTGCGACGATCCGCGTAGCGCAGGCATGCAATGTGGCGGGGAGGGCGGCGGCACGCGCACGGTCCTGGTCCGACAGATAGGCGTTGCGGCTCGACCGGGCGAGCCCGTCGGCCTCGCGCACCGTCTCCAGGCCGATAATATCAATCGCGAAATCGAGGTCGGCGACGAGGCGGCGGATCACCGCGAGCTGCTGGTAATCCTTCTCGCCGAACACCGCCACATCGGGGCCGACCTGGTTGAACAGCTTGGCGACGACGGTGGCGACGCCGTCGAAATGCCCCGGTCGCGCCGCGCCGCACAGGCCTTCGCTCGGGCCGCCGACGCGGATGCTCGTCGCAAAGCCGTCGGGATACATCGTCGCCGCATCGGGCAGCCACGCGATGCTCGCGCCCTCGGCCGCGATCAGCGCGAGGTCCTCGGCCTCGCGGCGCGGATAGGCGTCGAGGTCTTCGCCCGGACCGAACTGCGTCGGGTTGACGAAGATCGATACCGCAACGTGGCGCGCATGGCGCTTTGCCTCGCGGACCAGCGCGAGATGGCCGTCGTGGAGCGCGCCCATCGTCGGGACGAGCGCGAGCCCGCCATCGGCGCGTGCGGCGCTACAGGCGGCGCGCAGCGCGGCGAGATCACGGATGGTTTGCATGGCGGCAAGCCCTTGGGTAGACGGTGGGGACAGTTGTTATGGGGGGTTAGAACAGCCAGGATGAGCGTGCAAACCGATCGTGCCGAAACCGATGATACGCCGATGCGCCGCGCCGCGGGACCGCATGTCATCGTCTTCGCCAATGAAAAGGGCGGAACGGGCAAATCGACCAGCGCGGTGCACGTGGCGGTGGCGCTGGCGAGCCAGGGCTATCGCGTCGCGGGGATCGATCTCGATCCGCGCCAGCGCACCTTCTACCGCTATCTCGAAAACCGCGATGCGACCGCGCAGCGGCGCGGCATCGACCTGCCGACGCCCGCCTATGAAGTGTTCACCGGCGATACGCTCGGCGAGCTCGAGCAGATGGTCGAGCGGATGAGCGACGGCGCCGATTATCTGATCGCCGACACGCCGGGACGCGACGACCGCTTCGCCCGCCACATGGCGACGCTGGCCAACACGCTGGTGACGCCGATGAACGACAGCTTCGTCGATTTCGACCTCGTCGGCCAGGTCGATCCCGACACCTTCAAGGTAAAAAAGCTCAGCTTCTACGCCGAACTCATCTGGGAAGCGCGCAAGGCGCGCGCCAAATCGGACGGCGTGACGATCGACTGGGTGCTGATGCGCAACCGCTTGCAGCATATCGAGGCGCGCAACATGCGCCGCGTCGGCGCCGCGCTGACCGAGCTGGCCAAGCGCGTCGGCTTTCGCGTCCTGCCGGGCCTTGGCGAGCGTGTCGTCTATCGCGAACTGTTTCCCTCGGGCCTGACATTGCTCGACAAGGGCATGCTCGGCGAACTCGGCGTCAGCCATATCGCCGCGCGCCAGGAATTGCGCGAAATGGTCGCCGGCTTGCAGCTGCCGCGCCCGCGGGCGGAAGGCGCTCCGGCGGGCCGCGACGAAGCCCTCGCCGAGGCGGTCTAGCCCGCGATGGTGCTGCTCGCGCTCGTCGCGCTCGGCCTGATCGCCTGGGCCTGGATGACGGGTCGCCTTGCCGGCTGGACCGGTCAGGACGTGCTCGCGCTCGCGGCGGTCGTCATCGGCGCGAAACTGCTGACCGGCGGCGGCGTGGCGATCGGCCTGTTGCTCGCGGGCGGCGGTGCGCTGTGGATCGGTCGGCACTGGGGCAGGTTGCGCGGCGCAGTGCTCGCGCGGCGCCCCGCCAACGCGGCCGACCTCGACGCTGCGCGCGACCTGCTCGGCATCTTGCCCTGGGCCGACGAACGCGCGATCCGCGCCGCCTATCGCAACCGTATCGTCGCGGCCCACCCCGACACCGGCGGCGACACCGCCTCGGCAACGCGGCTGGCCGCTGCGCGCGACCTGCTGTTGGCCGATCTTGCCGCACGCACCCGCATTTGACGCTCTTTTTTGGATTATGAAAGCCCCAGCAATGACGCACCAGTTCGATCCCAGCAGCCTGCGCGAATACGATATCCGCGGCATCGTCGGCCAGACGCTCCACGATGCCGACGCATATGCCATCGGTCGCGGCTTCGCGACGCGCGTCCGCGCGACCGGCGGCAGCCGCGTCGCGGTCGGCTATGACGGCCGGTTGAGCTCGCCGGGACTCGCCCGCGCGCTGGTCGAAGGACTCAATGCGGGCGGGGTCGATGCGATCGAGGTCGGGCTCGGTCCGACGCCGATGCTATATTATGCCGAAATGGTCGAGGATGCCGATGGCGGCATACAGATAACCGGCAGCCACAACCCCGCCAACTATAACGGCTTCAAGATGGTTCTGGGTCACCGTCCGTTTTTCGGCGAGGATATCCAGGATCTCGGTCGGATGGCGGCAAGCGGCGCGTGGTGCGATGCGCCCGCCGGCTATGTCGCGGCGAACGAACAGCGGGCGATCATGGACGCCTATGTTGACCGCCTGCTCGAAAGTCTCGGTACGGAAGGCACGGCGTGGCGGATCGGCTGGGACGCGGGCAACGGCGCCGCGGGACCGATCGTCGACCGGCTCGTCGCGCGCCTGCCCGGCGAGCATTTCACGCTCTACACCGACGTCGATGGTGCGTTTCCCAATCATCATCCCGATCCGACCGACGAGGCGAATCTGGCCGACCTCAAGGCGCTGGTCGCCGAGAAGAACCTCGATTTCGGACTGGCATTCGACGGCGACGGCGACCGGATCGGCGCGATCGACGGCACCGGCCGCGTAATCTGGGGTGACCAACTGCTCGCGATTTTCGCCGAAATGGTCCTGAAAGAGGTGCCGGGGGCAACGATCATCGCCGACGTCAAGGCGAGCCAGGCGCTGTTCGATCGCGTTGCCGAGCTCGGCGGCAAGCCGGTCATGTGGAAAACGGGACACAGTCTGATCAAGCAGAAGATGCTCGAAACCGGCGCGCCGCTGGCCGGCGAGATGAGCGGACATGTATTCTTCAAGCACGATTATTACGGCTTCGACGACGCGCTCTATGCCGCGATCCAGCTGATCCGCGCCGCCGACGTGCTGGGCCGCAGCGTGACCGAATTGCGCGGCGCGATGCCCGCGATGGTCAACACCCCCGAACTGCGGTTCCAGGTCGATGATGCGCGCAAGTTCGCGGTGGTCGACGAAGTGCTCGAACGGCTGGCCGCCGATGGCGCGGACATCGACCGCACCGATGGCGCGCGCGTCAACACGCCCGACGGCTGGTGGCTGCTGCGCGCATCGAACACGCAGGATGTCCTCGTCGCGCGCGCCGAAGCGAATGATGAAGCCGGGCTCGACCGCCTGCTCGCGCAGATCGACGCGCAGCTCGCGCTATCGGGGATCGAACGCGGCGAATCGGCATCACATTAGTGCATGGGCAAGTTGCAACTTTTGCAACTGCGCTTGTTTTCTTCGCACTTGCACAATTTTATGTTGCGCTGCACAAAGAGCGTGCCTTTTAGGCATCCTCTCCTAAAAACTTTTATGGGTCGTCCCTCGGGGCGGCCCTTTTTTTGGTTTGAACCTGCCGGATATCAGGGCCCGAACCCCTAGCGGTTGATCGGCGCGCACTTCTTTTCGAGCCACGCCTTGTCGTCGCCGTCGAGCTGCGGGCCGAGCAATGCCAGTGTCCTGGCGTGATAGTCGTTGAGCCAGGCGAGTTCGTCGTCGGTGAGCAACGACACGTCGATCAGGTCGCGTTCGATCGGCGCGAAGGTCAGCGTCTCGAATCCGAGCACCTGCTTTTCGGCGCCAGCCACCTCGACGGGCACGACCAGCACCAGATTCTCGATGCGAATGCCGAAACCGCCTTCCTTGTAGTAACCCGGCTCATTCGACAGGATCATGCCGGGGCGGAGCGGCTCGTCGGTTCCAGGCTTGCTGTGCGGTGGGGCGATGCTCTGCGGGCCCTCGTGGACCGCGAGGAAGCTGCCTACGCCATGGCCGGTGCCGTGCGCATAATCGACACCGTCGGCCCAGAGGAACTGCCGCGCCAGCGTATCAAGCTGGCCGCCCGTCGTGCCGGCGGGGAAGCGTGCGCGATCGACGGCGATATGTCCCTTGAGCACTTGGGTGAAGCGCCGCCGGTTCTCGGCGGTCGGTTCGCCGACGGGAATCGTGCGCGTGACGTCGGTGGTGCCATCCGCATATTGCCCGCCCGAATCGACCAGATAAAGCATGCCGGGCGCGATTGCCCGGTTGCTCGCCTCGTCGACGCGATAATGGCACAGCGCGCCGTTCGGACCGGCGCCCGAAATCGTGTCGAAGCTGGTATCGAGCAACTTTCCGGTGTCTTCGCGAAATGCCAGCAGCCGGTCGACCGCCGACAGTTCGGTCTGTTCGCCCTTGGGGGCTTCGTTTTCCATCCAGCGCAGGAATTTGGTCAGCGCCGCGCCGTCGCGCGCCTGCGCGGCCTTGTGGCCCTTGATCTCGGCGACGTTCTTGATCGCCTTGGCGAGGACGACGGGATCGCGCAGCCGTTCGATCTTCGCACCTGCCGCCTCGAGCGCCTCGAAGATGCCGGCTACCGCGCGTTCGGGGTCGGCCGCGACGGTCTTGCCGGCGAGCTCGGCGAGACCCGCCTCGAAATCGTCGCGCGCATGGAGCCGCACCGAATTGCCGAGATGCTGTTTGACCGCGTCGGTCACCTTGCCCGGCGCGATGAACAGCTCGGCGGTCGCATCGGCATGGACGATGGCATAGGCAAGCGCGACCGGCGTGTGCGTCACGTCCGAACCGCGCAGGTTGAACAGCCAGGCAACCGAATCGAGCGCGGTCACGATCGTCGCGTCACACTCGTTGTCCTTCAGCCAGTCGGCGATCTCCTGCCGTTTGGCGGCGACCGACTTGCCTGCGTGCGTGTCGTCATGGACCTTGGCTTCAGCAGGGCTCTGCGCGGGCTGGCTTTTCCATACCGCGTCGATCGGGTTGCCGTCGGTGGCGACGAGCTCGGCGCCCTTGGCGGCAAGCGCCTTGGCGGTTGCCTTGACCCAGTCGATCGAATGCAGCCACGCGTCATAGCCGATCTTCATGCCCGGCCGGGCATTCTTGACCAGCCATTGGGCCGGGCTCGACGCGGGGACGTCGACATAATCATAAAGGTCGCCCGGAACCTGTTCGCGGACCTGGATCGTGTAGCGCCCGTCGGTGAACACTGCGGCCTTGTCGCCGAGCAGCGCGGCGCTGCCTGCCGATCCCTCGAAGCCCGTCAGCCACGCCATGCGCTGGGCATAGCTGCCGACATATTCGGACATGTATTCGTCGGTGATCGGTACGACGAAACCTTCGAGCCCGCGCCGCTTGAGCTCTTCGCGCAGCAAATCGAGCCGGGCGGCGGCGTCGGGACCGCTGTCGGTCAGGTTGGCGGGACGGGTGGCGGTGCTGGTATCGCTGGACATAGCGGGCTTCCTGTTCGTATCGAGAGGCGCGCCTGACGCGCCGGGGGAGATTTGCTTTGCATCCTATCTGGACCTTCGCCCTCATCATTTCCACCCCGCTCGCCGGTTGCGTCTCGCTCCCCGACCCCGAGGCCGGCAATCTGTGCATAGAGGAACCACCCCAAGCCGTGACCGCACCACCGACCCCTACGCGCCTGATCGCCGTGACTCCCGCCGACCTCCCGCCCGCGCCCGTCGCCGACCGGCGTGAACATAGCTATCGCGCGCATGGGCAGACCGTCGAGGACCCCTATTTCTGGCTCAAGGACCAGGGCTACCCCAAGGTCGACGATGTCGATGTGCTGGCCTATCTCAAGGCCGAGAACGCTTATTTCGAAGCCGCGATGAAGCCCAATGCGCCGCTCGTCGAATCGTTGTTCGAAGAGATGAAGGCGCGGATCAAGGAAGACGATGCCAGTGTCCCGCAGAAGGACGGCGACTGGCTCTACTGGGTCGAATATGAAAAGGGCGCGCAGTACAAGAAATGGTATCGCAAGCCTGTCGCGGGCGGCGACGCGCAGCTGATCCTCGACGAGACCGCGCTTGCCAAACCGCATGATTATTTCCGTCTCGGTCAGGCCGAAGTCAGTCCCGACGGTCGCCTGCTTGCTTATGCCACCGACACCAGCGGTTCCGAACGCTTCGACGTCGTCGTCAAGGACCTGACGACCGGCGCGATGCTATCCGACCATATTCCGGGCACGCTGTCGAACCTCGTCTGGACGAGCGATTCGAAGCATTTGCTCTACGGCCTCGCCAACGAAAACTGGCGCACCGACAATGTCCGCGTCCACACGATCGGCACCGATCCTTCGGCCGACCGCGAAATCTATCATGAGCCCGACGAGAGCTTTTCGGTCGGCGTCGGCCTGACCAGCTCGCAAGGCCATATCGTCATCGCCACCGGCGACAACGAGACGAGCGAGGTCCGCCTGATTCCCGCGAGCGACCCGTTCGCCAAGGCCGTTCTCGTCGCGCCGCGCAAGACCGGGCGCGAATACGAGATCGACGAACATGACGGGACGCTGTTCATCCTGACCAACGATACCCATGAGAATTTCCGCCTCGCGACCGCGCCGCTGTCGGCGCCTTCGAAGTGGACGACGCTGATCGAGGGGTCCGACCGCTTCTACCTCACCGACGTCCAGACCTTCCGCGATTTCTATGTCGTCGAGGGCCGCGAGGACGGGCTCGACCAGGTCGAGGTGCGCTATTACGACGACCCCGCGCGGATCGAACGGATCGCCTTTCCCGCCGCCAGCTACACCGCCGGGCTCGACGACAATCCCGAATTCGACCAGGCCAGGCTGCGCCTGTCGTACGAGGCGATGACGACGCCCGATACGATCTATGACTACGACGTGGCGGGACGCAGCCTCGAAACGCTCAAGGTGCAGGAAATCCCCTCGGGATACGATGCATCGCGCTATGCAACCGAGCGAGTCTCGATCAAGGCGCGCGACGGGACGATGGTCCCGGTCAGCCTCGTCTATCGCAAGGGCCTCGCGATGGACGGAAAGGCGCGCCTCCACCTCTACGCCTATGGCGCTTACGGCTATGCGGTGCCGCCGGGCTTTTCGACGACGCGCCTCAGCCTCGTCGATCAGGGCTTCGTCTACGCCATCGCGCATATCCGCGGCGGCGACGATCTCGGCCGCCGCTGGTACCTGCAGGGCAAGCGGATGGAGCGGATCAACACCTTCACCGATTTCATCGACGTTGCTCAGGGTCTCGCCGCATTGGGCTATACCAGCGAGGGGCGCATTTCCGCCTCGGGCGGATCGGCCGGCGGCGAGCTGATGGGGGCGATCGCCAACATGGCGCCCGAAACCTTCGGCGCGCTCGTCGCGCACGTGCCCTTTGTCGATGTCGTCAACACGATGATGGACGAATCGCTGCCGCTGACGCCTGGCGAATGGCAGGAATGGGGCAATCCGATCACCGACAAGGCGGCGTTCGCCTACATGCGGTCATACAGTCCCTACGACAACGTGACCGCGCAGGCCTATCCGCCGATGCTGGTGACCGCCGGGCTCAACGACCCGCGCGTAACCTATTGGGAGCCCGCCAAATGGGTCGCCCGGCTCCGCGCGACCAAGACCGACGACAACCTGCTGCTCTTGAAGACCAACATGGGTGCGGGCCATGCCGGCAAGTCGGGACGGTTCGAAAGCTTGCGCGAAACCGCCGAGGAATTCGCCTTCATCCTGACGCAGATGCAGCGCGAGCCCGAATAACCCGGTCAGAGCAGCCCGAATCGCCCGAGGTCGGTTTCGAGGCTGGCGGCGTCGGTGAAGTGATGGCTGGTAATGCCCATCGCGCGCGCGGCGGCGACATTGTCTTCGTTGTCGTCGATGAACAGCGCCGCGTGCGGCGCGAGCGCGAAGCGGTCGAGCGCGAGGCGAAATATCCGCGGGTCGGGCTTGGCGAGCTGTTCGGTGCCCGACACGACGATATCGGCGAAACGGTCGAAGATCGGCTGGGCCGGGCGGAACATCTGCCAGAACTCGTGCCCGAAATTGGTGATCGCATAGAGCGGCACCTCGGCCGCATCGAGCCGCGCGACGAGTTCGGGCATGCCCGCGACGGGGCCGGGGATCGTCTCGGTGAAGCGCTCCGCATAGGCATGGATCAGCTGCGCATGCTGCGGAAATTCGGCAATCCGCTCGGCGACCATCTCGTCGACCGGGCGGCCCTGGTCGGCCTGGAAATGCCATTCGGGCGTGACGACGGTGGTGACGAACTGTTCGAGTGCGTCCTCGTCGGCGATCAGCTTGGCGAACAGGTGGCGCAGGTCCCATTCGAACAAGACGCGCCCGACGTCGAAGATCACCGCGGTCGGCTGGCTCAATGTTCGGCTCCCGGACACAGAAAAACCGCCGCCGGATCGCTCCCGCGGCGGTTGTCGATATTACCGCCGCGCGCGCTGCGCACGGCCGACACGCTGGATCAGCCCTGACGCGCCTTGAAGCGGCGGTTGGTCTTGTTGATCACATAGGTCCGGCCACGACGGCGGATGACGCGGCAATCGCGATGGCGGTCCTTCAGCGACTTGAGGCTGTTGCGAACTTTCATGATATCTCTTCCGGATGAATCTGCGGGCGTTCGGGATCTTTCGTCACCGATCGCGAAGGCGGGCATCTATGGTTGCCCCCGTTAAAAGTCAACCGGCCTTTCGTCGAAACGCTGGCATCGGACCGCATAATCGATGATTACGGAGCCGAATCGAAGCCGAGGCGTTGATGTGTCTAACGGTGGCTGGCCGGGCCATGCCGTCACCGACCGTGTTTTGTTCGAAAAGGAACCTTTCCATGCGGCGTTTTCTCAGTCTTGCGTTCGTCCCGCCGCTGCTCGCGCTGGGCGGATGCGCGTCGATGGGATCGGGCGCCGGCCCGGTCGATGTCACGCGCTTCCACCTTGCCGGAAGCGACGGCCAGATCGCCCGCGGGACGATCGCGATCGGCACGCTCACCGATTCGCCGCTCAATTCGCAGAGCCTCGAATTCCGCAGCTACGCCGCTGCCGTCAGCGAACAGTTGCGGCAGATCGGCTATATGCCCGTCGCCGATTCAGCCGGTGCATCGTACCTGGCGCGAGTCAATTATCGCCGCGCGACGCGCGAGGCTCCGCCGAGCAGAAGCCCGGTCAGCGTCGGGGTCGGCGGATCGACGGGCAGCTATGGTAGCGGTGTGGGCGTCGGCGTCGGCATCTCGCTTGGCGCGAAAAATCGTGGCGAGGTGCTCACCGAGCTGAGTGTCGCGATCGAACGCCGGGCCGACGCCACGATCATCTGGGAAGGCCGCGCCGATGCCGCAGCACGCGAAGGCAGCGATGCAGCGAGCGTCGAGGCGATGGCAAATAAACTGGCCGCAGCGCTGTTCAAGGGGTTTCCCGGGGAGTCGGGGCGCACTATCACCGTGCCATGACTATTCAGATCAGCGCCGCTTTTGACGGCGGAAACATCGTCGTCGATTCGATCGACGGCAGTTCGGCACGCCTCCATATCGCCAGGGATCGCGAGTCGGACTTTTTCCAGTGGTTCCATTTCCGCGTCGCCTGCGAAGCGGGGGCCGAACTCGAACTGGCGATCACCGGGCTCGAGCAATCTGCCTATCCCGGCGGCTGGAGCGAGTACAACGCGTGCGTCAGCGAAGATCGCGACTACTGGACGCGCGCCGAGACGTCGTACGACAAGGATGCAGACGGCGGCACGCTGACGATCCGCTATGCGCCGACCGGCAATATCGCCTGGTTCGCCTATTTTGCGCCCTACAGCCTCGACCGCCATCACAATCTGGTGTCCGAAGCCGCCTCGACCGCCGGCGTCTCGCTGCGCCAGCTCGGCGAGACGCTCGAAGGCCGTCCGATCGACTGCCTCGAAATGGGTGAAGGCGACAAGCAGGTGTGGATCTATGCGCGCCAGCATCCCGGCGAGACGATGGCCGAATGGTGGATCGAAGGCGCGCTCGAAATGCTCTGCGACGCACAGGACCCGCACGCGCGGCTGCTGCGGCAGAAATGCCGCTTCCACATCGTCCCCAACATGAACCCCGACGGCAGCATCCGCGGCCATCTCAGGACCAACTACGCGGGCACCAACCTCAACCGCGAATGGGACACGCCGAGCGCCGAAAAGAGCCCCGAAGTGCTCTGTGTGCTGGGCGCGATGGACGCGACCGGCGTCGATTTCGCGATGGATATCCACGGTGACGAAGCGATCCCCGCGGTGTTCCTCGCGGGTTTCGAAGGCATCCCCTCGTGGAGTGACGCGCAGGGCGACAAGTTCTATGCCTATCGCGACCTGCTCGCCAGGCGCACCCCCGATTTCCAGACCAGGCTTGGCTATGAGACTTCGGCCAAGGGCAGCGCCAATCTCAGCATGTCGACCAATCAGCTCGCCGAACGCTTCGGCTGCGCCGCGATGACATTGGAAATGCCCTACAAGGACAATGTTGACCTGCCCGACGCCGAACATGGCTGGTCGCCCGAACGCTGCAAGAGCCTCGCGCACGACTGCCTCGCCGTCCTCGCCGAACTGGTCGACGAGGTGATGTGAGGCGATGCCGACGCTTGTCCTGATCCGCCACGGCCAGTCGCAGTGGAACCTCGAAAACCGCTTCACCGGCTGGTGGGATGTCGACGTGACCGAAAAGGGCGCCGAGGAAGCGCGCGCCGCCGGGCGGCTGATGCGCGACAAGGGTCTCGAGTTCGACCGCTGCTTCACCTCGCTGCAGACGCGCGCGATCAAGACGCTGCATCTTGCGCTCGAGGAAATGGACCGCTTGTGGCTGCCCGAGGAAAAGGACTGGCACCTCAACGAGCGCCATTATGGCGGGCTGACCGGGCTCGACAAGCAGGACACGCGCGATCGCTATGGCGACGAGCAGGTTCACATCTGGCGCCGCAGCTTCGACGTGCCGCCGCCGCCGATGGAGCCGGGCGGGCCGTACGACCTGTCGGCCGATCCGCGCTATGCCGGGATCGACGTCCCGCGATCGGAAAGCCTCAAGGACACGATCGCGCGCGTCCTGCCCTATTGGCAAAGCCGGATCGCGCCGTGCCTAAAGGCGGGCGAGCGCGTGCTGATCTCGGCGCACGGCAATTCGCTGCGCGCGCTGGTCAAGCACCTGTCGAACATTCCCGACGACGAGATTACCGGGCTTGAAATCCCGACCGGCCAGCCGATCGTATACGAACTCGACGACACGCTGGGTGCGACCGACCGGTATTATCTCGCCGATCGCTAGGCAGCGCAATCCGTTCGGGCCGAGCCTGTCGAAGCCCTGCCTGTCTGGCTTACACCGCGCCCGAGGCACCCTGACCCGTTTGTCCTGAGCAGGGCCGAAGCCCCGTATCGAAGGCCAATATCGAAAGATCGGACCCAGGTTGGGGTGCCTCGCGCGCGGAGAAGCAAACCCGCTCAGTTTTTAAGGGGACGTATCCTTGAGCGCAGCCAGCGCACCAAACGGGCTCGCCTCGCGCTTGGCCTCGCCCTCGCTCTTGACGCCCTTGGCCTTGAGGAAGTCCTCGGCGCCGGGGCCGCGCGGATAGGGATCGAGGCTCAGCAGCAGCGTCTGCGCGACGGCTTCGCCGAGATCGATCGCACGTCCGTGATAATGAATCGTGTCGCACTCGTCGGCCGACAGCTCGATCTCCTCTTCCTCGGGTGCGGCGTCGCCGGGCTCGGGGATGAAGCGCACGGCAAAGGGCTCGTCGATCACGACGGGCAGCGGGTCGCCCGTTGCGACGCACGTCTGGACTACCTTCGCCGACAACCGGCCGCGTGCGATGACATCGTCGCCCTCGCTCGCGAACGAAATCGTCGCGGAAAGCGCGTCGATCGCGTCGATGGCGAAGCGCGCCGCGAGCGCGGAACGTTCGTCCGGTTCGGCGGTGATCGTCATCGGTTCGCGCTGACGGTCGACCTTGTCGAGCGTCATAGGCCGGGAAAATTCTGGTGCGTCGACGGTCATCATGCGGCGTCGGGTCCTTCGATGTCGCCCGCGAGCAGGGCATCGGCGTCGCGCTGCGCCAGCATATCGCGAAATGCGGTCAGTGCCGCGGCGCTGTGCGTCAGCGCGTCGGGGCTCGGGGCCTCACCGCGATAGAGGTTGCGAACCATCGCCGCGCCGAGATCGCCATCGGCCTCGAACGCTGCGCGATATGCCGAAAAACGCCCGCCGAGTGCGCCCATCATCCGGCCAATATGCTTGCCGACGACGACGTCGCCGATGCCGCTCTGGCGCAGCTGCCCGTCCATGTCCTCGACGAAGGTTTCGGCTAGCAGCGCCATCTCGCTTTTCCGCTCGGGAAAACTGTCGAGCCGCTCGATCGTCAGCGAGAGCAGCGCGGCGACCATTTCGAAGCGTCCGTCGATCGTGTCGGGAACGCCGCCTGCGCGATACCAGTGCGGGGCCCGCGCCGCCGTGACGATCGCGTCGTAGAGCGGCAGCAGCGCGACGCGCGGATCGGGCCGCGGGGCGAACAGCGAGGACAGGCGTGCGAACATGACCCGGGCCTATAGCCATGCGCGTCACGCCCCGCCAGCCCTACCGCCGAGCAACCGGCACGCGCGATTTCGATCAATCGCGCGCCTGCCCTTGGCGACGGCGCGGCTTTGGCTTAATGGAAGGGCAAGCTTGGCGCGTCTAGCGCTGCGACATGACACGCGCGCGCCCGGTCCGCCGGACGTTCGCCCGAACCGGAGAATAACGCATGGGCAATTTCGCCCGACCTACCGTCCTCATCCTGGCTTCGCTGGCGGCCGCTGCGGCGCTCTCGGGCTGCACCCAGACGCGCATGCATCGCGGCCAGATCCTCGATCCGTTGTTGTCCTCGTCGATTTCGCCGGGCGTCGACAATCGCGATTCGGTCGTCGGCACGCTCGGGCGTCCGACCTTTGTCGGCCAGTTCGCTCCCAACGAATGGTATTATGTCTCGCGCACGACCAAGCAGCTGGCGTTCGCGACGCCGCGACCGCTCGAACAGACCGTCCTGCGCGTGACCTTCGACGAAGCGGGCAATGTCGCCAGCGTCGATCGCACTGGCGTCGAGCTGGCCGAGGATATCAATCCCAATGGCGACAAGACCCCGACGAAGGGCCGCGAACGCAGCTTCTTCGAAGAGCTGTTCGGCAATATCGGTTCGGTGGGCGTGCCTGGCGCGGGCGGACCGCCGACGAACTGACCGGTTGCAGGGGCAGGGGAGATGAGCGGGTCCAGCGAGGTCGGCAGCAGCGAAGAGCGCGCCCGGATTGCCGCGCTCGACAGCTATGCCGTGCTCGACACCGCGCCCGAACAGGCGTTCGACGATATCGCGCGGCTTGCGGCCCGGCTGTGCGGCACGCCTTCGGCGCTCGTCTCGCTGGTCGATCGCGATCGACAGTGGTTCAAGGCGAAGGTCGGCGTCGATCCGTCGGAGACTCCGCGCGACATCGCCTTTTGCGACCATGCGATTCGCGGTGACGCGGTGATGATCGTGCCCGACACCGCACTCGATCCGCGCTTCTCCGACAATCCGCTCGTCACCGGCGACCCGTTCGTCCGCTTTTACGCCGGCGCACCGATCATCGACAGCGACGGCCATGCACTCGGCACCGTGTGCGTCATCGACACACAGCCGCGGACCGATTTCGATGGCACCGACGTCCTCGCCGCATTGGCCCGCCAGGTCGCGATCCAGCTTGAGCTGCGCCGGCGGATCGCGCGCGACACCGACAGCGTCTCGGTTGCGGAGGATTATCGCGACCTGCTCTGGTCACGGGCGATCGACGTCATGGTCGTGACCGACGTCGAAGGCGTCGTCGTCGAAGCCAACCCCGCCTGGCAAGCCATGTTCGGTTCGATCGACAAGGGGCAACCGATCACGCAGCTTTATGCGGCGAGCGAGACCAGTCCGCTCAAGATTCCCGGCGAAGGCGAGAACGGCATCCAGATCCAGCGGCGGATGATGACCGCGAATGGCGACGAGGTGTCGATCGACTGGACGCTGGTCCGCAAGAACGACCTCGTCTTTCGCATCGGCCGCGACCAGACGCGCGCGATCCGCGCCGAGGAGCAGCTCGCGCACATCCAGAAGATGGAATCGCTCGGCCAGCTGACCGGCGGGATCGCGCACGATTTCAACAATCTGCTGACGATCATAATGGGCAATATCGAAACCGCGATGCGCCGGGCGAAGGCGGGGCGGACCGGCGATCTTGCGCGCGTCCTCGACCATGCCCGCGAAGCGTCGGAGCGCGCCGCCAACCTGACCCAGCGGTTGCTCGCCTTCGCCCGGCGCCAATCGCTCGACCCGGTGGTGATCGATCCCGTCGCGCTGGTGACCCAGCTCAAGGACCTGTTCGACCGATCGCTCGGCGGGGCGCACCGCGTTGCCTATCGCCAGGGCGACGACGTCTGCGCGATTTCGATCGATCCCGCCCAGCTCGAAAACTCGCTGATCAACCTCGTCGTCAATGCGCGCGACGCGATGCCCGACGGCGGAACCATCGAGATCACGGTCGAGAACGTCGATCTCGACAGCCTCGCCGACGACGACAGCGCGCAGGACTGCCAGCCCGGCGACTATGTCCGTATCGCGGTCCGGGACGAGGGCATCGGCATGGACGCGGCGACGCGCGAGCGCGTCTTCGAACCGTTCTTCACGACCAAGGACCATGGCAAGGGGACCGGGCTCGGCCTCAGCCAGGTGATGGGCTTCGTCGCGCAATCGGGCGGCCGCGTCGCGGTCGACACCAGCGTCGGCAAGGGCACCGAGATTTCGCTCTGGCTCCCCGTTGCGGTCGAGGACGAGGAACAGTCCGGCAAGCGCGCAACGGCGAACGGCGCCGGAGACGTGCTGCTGTCACCCGGCCGGGCGCAGGGCAACATCCTGCTCGTCGAGGACAATGAACGCTTGCGCAGCCATGTCGTCGAGCTGCTCGGCGAGGCGGGCTATGCGATTGTCGAGGCGGTCGACGGCGCGCAGGCGGTCGAGCTGCTTGGGAGCGGCACACAGCCCGACCTCGTCCTGTCCGACGTCAAGATGCCCAATCTCGACGGATTCCAGCTCAGTGCCGAGGTGCGCAAGCGCTTCCCCGACATGCCGATCCTGCTGATGACCGGCTATGCCGGCAAGGGAACCCCCGATTACGCCGCGCACGACGCGATGATCGCCAAACCGTTCACCGCCGACCGGCTGTTGATGCAGGTCGAGACGATGCTCGCGCGAGTGGGTGCCGGCTAGACGCTAACCGCGCGTCAGCGCGCGATGCCGCCCGCCGCGAGCACCGCCAGCGTCACCAGTTCGGACGCGCTCGACGCCATCGTCGCGACCTGGACGGGCTTTTCCATCCCTACGAGCATCGGTCCGATGACCGCGTCGCCGCCGAGTTCGCGCAGCAGCTTGGCACTGAGATTGGCCGACTGCAGCCCCGGCATGACGAGGATGTTCGCCGGGCCCGACAGGCGGCTGAACGGATAGCTTTTCATCACCGTCGGGTTGAGCGCGACGTCGGGCGCCATTTCGCCTTCATATTCGAAATCGACGCCGTCGCCCGCCGCGCCGCGCGCATCGAGCAGCGCGACCGCCGCGCGGATATTCTCGAGCCAGTTGCCCGCCGGGTTGCCGAAGGTCGAATAGCTCAGGAACGCGACGCGCGGCTCGTGTCCCATGCGGCGCGCGACCTTGGCGGTCTCGACCGCGATATCGGCGAGCTGGGCGGGGCTGGGGCGCTCGTTGACCGTGGTGTCGGCCATGAACACGGTATGCGACCGCCCGACGAGGACGTGGATGCCGAACGCGGTCCGATCGGGATCGTTATCGAACACGCGGCGCAGCTCGCGCATCGTCTGCGCATAGGTCCGCGTGACGCCGGTCAGCATCGCATCGGCGGCGCCGAGCTTGAGCAGCATCGCGCCAAAGATGTTGCGGTCGCGATTGACCATCCGCTCGACGTCGCGGCGCAGATAGCCGCGCCGCTGCAGTCGCTCGTACAGCGTCTCGACCATCTCGCGGTACCAGCGGCGAATTGACGCTGTTGTGCAGCTCGAACGATTCGGGATCGGTGACGCCCATCGCCTTCAACTGGTCGCGCACGCCTTCGCGCCCGACGAGCACGGGGATGCCATAGCCGCCCTGCTTGAACTGGATCGCGGCGCGCAGCACGACCTCTTCCTCGGCCTCGGCAAAGACGACGCGCTTGGGATTGGCGCGCGCCGCATCATAGGCGAGCGTGAGCACCGACGTGGTCGGGTTGAGCCTCCCTTGAGGATCTGGCGATAGCCCGGAATGTCGAGGATATCGCGCTGCGCCACACCCGAATCCATCGCCGCCTGCGCGACCGCGGCAGGCACGACCTCCATCAGCCGCGGATCGAACGGCGCGGGGATGATGTATTCGGGGCCGAAGCTGTGCGCCCGCCCGCCATACGCCCGCGCGACCTCCTCGGGCACCTGCTGGCGTGCGAGCTGGGCGATGGCGTGCGCCGCGGCGATCTTCATTTCCTCGTTGATCGTCGTCGCGCGGACATCGAGCGCGCCGCGGAAGATGAAGGGAAACCCAAGCACGTTATTGACCTGGTTGGGAAAATCCGACCGGCCCGTGGCGATGATCGCATCGGGCCGCGCCGCGCGTGCGTCGGGCGGGGTGATCTCGGGATCGGGATTGGCCATCGCGAAAATGATCGGTGCCTTGGCCATTTTCATGACCCATTCGGGCTTGAGCGCCCCGGCGGCCGAAAGCCCCAGGAAGACATCGGCGCCGTCGAGCGCGTCTTCGAGCGTGCGCGCTTGCGTTTCGGCGGCGTGCGCCGATTTCCACTGGTCCATGCCGCCTTCGCGGCCCTTGTAGATGACGCCTTCGCGATCGCACATGATGACGTTGTCGCCCGACACGCCGAGCGCCTTGATCAGCTCGGTGCACGCGATCGCCGCCGCGCCCGCGCCGTTGACGACGAGCTTGACGTCCTTGAGATCGCGACCGGTCAGGTGGCAGGCATTGATCAATCCCGCCGCGGTGATGATCGCGGTGCCGTGCTGGTCGTCATGGAAGACCGGAATGTTCATCCGTTCGCGCAGCGCCTGTTCGATGATGAAGCACGACGGTGCGGCGATATCCTCGAGGTTGATCCCGCCGAAGCTGGGACCGAGCAGCGCGACGCATTCGATGAACTTGTCGACGTCTTCGGTATCGACCTCGATGTCGATCGCGTCGACGTCGGCGAAGCGCTTGAACAGCACCGCCTTGCCCTCCATCACGGGCTTCGATGCCAGCGCGCCGAGATTGCCCATGCCGAGGATCGCGGTGCCGTTCGATATCACCGCGACGAGATTGCCCTTGGCGGTATAATCATATGCCGCCGATGGATCGTCGGCGATCGCCTGGACCGGGACCGCGACGCCGGGGGAATAGGCAAGGCTGAGGTCGCGCTGCGTCGCCATCGGCTTCGATGCGATGATCTCGATCTTGCCCGGCCGCCCCTGCGAATGGAACAACAGCGCCTCGCGGTCGGAAAACTCGATATCGTCGGCCATGGTCAGTCCTTTTGGTTGGCGTCCGCCTTAGCCGTAGCGGCAGGGGCGAGACAAGCGTGCGGCCGTCCGATCGACGCGCAGGGATCGCGGCTTGGCGCGGACGCGTCGCATCGCTATCGCAGGCCGCTATGGCAAAAGCGCGACCATCGGCGAAACGCAGCGACGCGAGCAGCGCCCCGACGCCGATGATGGTGCAGTATTTCGCGCTCAAGCGCCAAGCGCCCGACTGCCTGCTGTTCTATCGCATGGGCGATTTTTTCGAACTCTTCTTCGATGACGCGGTGGCGGCGGCCGAAACGCTCGACATTGCGCTGACCAGCCGCGGCGAACATGACGGCGCGCCGGTGCCGATGTGCGGCGTGCCCGTCCATGCTGCCGAGGGCTATCTCGCCCGCCTCATCAAGGGCGGTCACCGCGTCGCGATCGCCGAACAGGTCGAAACGCCCGCCGAGGCCAAGGCGCGCGGCGGATCGAAAACGCTCGTCGCGCGCGACATCGTCCGGCTGGTCACTGCGGGCACGCTGACCGAGGACGCATTGCTCGACGCGCGAGCGTCGAACTGGCTCGTCGCGATTGCCGAAGCATCGGGAGGCTGCGCGCTCGCCGCCGCCGATATCTCGACCGGGACGTTCGAAGTGGGAGAGGTCGCTGCGGGCGAGATCGACGCCGAACTCGCCCGCCTTGGCCCCTCCGAAGTGATCGTCGCCGAAGGATCGCCGTTCGAAGCCATGATCGATCCTGCGTTGCTCTGCGCGCGCCCGACGGCGAGCTTCGACAGCGGCAAGAGCGAGGTGGCGCTCAAGGCGCATGTTCGGCGTCGCGACGCTCGACGGGTTCGGCGATTTCAGCCGCGCCGAACGCGCCGCTATGGGCGGCCTTATCGCCTATCTTGACCACGCCGGGCGCGGCGCCTTGCCGCTGCTGCGCCCGCCGGTCCAGCGGCGGCGCACGGCGCACATGCTGATCGACGCGGCGACGCGCGAAAGCCTCGAGATCACGCGCAGCCAGTCGGGTAGCCGCGCCGGCAGCCTGCTTGCCTGTGTCGACCGCAGCGTCACCGGCGCGGGCGCGCGGCTGCTCGCCGCCGACCTGTCGGCGCCATTGATGGACCGCGCCGCGATCGACGACCGGCTGGCGCTGGTGCAATGGCTTCACGACGACGAAGGCCTGCGCATCGCCTTGCGCGATACGCTGCGGTCGCTTCCCGACATCGCGCGCGCGCTCGGCCGCATCGCCGCATCGCGCGGGTCGCCCCGCGATCTCGGCGCGATCCGCGATGGCCTCGGCGGCGCGCGCCTGCTGCGCGAACGGCTCGCGCTGGCCGCCGACCGCCCCGCGCTGCTCGATGCGCTGCTGCCCGCGTTCGACGGCCATGGCGCGCTGGTCGATACGCTGACCCGCGCGCTGGTGGCCAGTCCGCCGACCGAAAGCCAGCACGGCGGCTTCATTGCCGAGGGGTATGACGCCGCGCTCGACGCGTTGCGCGCGACCTCGGGCGATGCGCGCCGCGCGATCGCCGCGCTCGAGGCCGGCTATCGCGAAACCACCGGCATCGCGAGCCTCAAGATCAAGCACAATGCGGTATTGGGATACCATGTCGAGGTGCCCGCCAAGCACGGCGACCGTTTGATGGTCGCCGATTTCGGGCTTCACCCATCGCCAGACGCTCGCCGGCGTCGTCCGCTTCAATGCGCCTGCCTTGCACGAAGAGGCGATGAAGGTCGCACAGGCGGGGGGCCATGCGCTCGCTGCCGAACAGGCGCACCTCGAGGACCTGCTCGGCGAGGTCGCCGCCGCCAAGGATCGCATCACCGCCGCCGCCGATGCGCTCGCCCGGCTCGACGTCGCCGCGGGCCATGCGGTCCGCGCGGTCGAAGGCGGCTGGACGCGGCCGTCGTTCGCGGACACTCCGTGTCTCGAGGTCGAGGGCGGTCGCCACCCCGTCGTCGAGGCCGCACTGGCGACACGCAACGAGCGTTTCGTCGCAAATGATTGTTTTCTCGGCCCTGCGGCCCTGCCGAAAGGCAGAAAAAACTCCCGCCTCTGGCTCGTCTCGGGGCCGAACATGGGCGGCAAATCGACCTTCCTGCGCCAGAACGCGCTGATCGTCCTGCTCGCACAGGCGGGCAGCTATGTTCCCGCGACCATCGCGCGGCTTGGCCTGGTCGATCGCCTGTTCAGCCGGGTCGGAGCATCGGACAATCTCGCGCGCGGCCGCTCGACCTTCATGGTCGAAATGGTCGAAACCGCCGCGATCCTGACGCAGGCGACCCCCAACAGTTTCGTCGTGCTCGACGAGGTCGGCCGCGGTACCTCGACCTATGACGGCCTCGCGCTGGCCTGGGCGGTGGTCGAGGCGGTGCACGACGATCTCGCCTGCCGTTGCCTGTTCGCGACCCATTATCACGAGCTCACCCGTCTCGCCGAGCGCTGCGACGCGCTCAGCCTGCATCATGTTCGGGCGCGCGAATGGAAGGGCGATCTCGTCCTCCTCCACGAGCTTGCCGACGGCCCCGCCGATCGCAGCTACGGTCTTGCCGTCGCCAAGCTCGCGGGCGTCCCGCCGCACGTCGTTGCGCGCGCCAAGTCGGTCCTCGCCAAGCTCGAGGCGGGCCGCGAAAAAACCGGCGGACTCGCCGCGGGACTCGACGACCTTCCGCTGTTCGCCGCCGCGCTCGCCGAGGTCGAGGATGAAAGGCCCGACGCGCTGCGCACCGAACTGGCCGCACTCGATGCCGATGCGCTGACCCCGCGCGACGCGCTCGAACTCGTTTACCGCTTGAAGCAACTGGCCAGCGAGGCCGACGCGTCCTAGATTGCGGCCATGCCGCGTTTCGCCCATCTGCCCGACCAGCGCGCCCTGATCGACCGGCGTGTGCTCGGCGATGCGCTTGCCGAGATCGGCGAGGGAGCCAAATCCGCGACCGACCGTCGCAACGCCGCCGTCGCATTGCTCAAAAAGGCCCTCGCCGACGCCAATGCCGAACTCGCCCGCCGCCTCGCCGAACATCCATCGCGCGGGCTCGAGATCGCCGCGGGCCATGCCTTCGTCACCGACCAGCTGATCCGCCTGATCCACGATTTCACGCTCGCGCACCTTTATCCCGGCGGCAACCGGTCGGCGGGCGAGCGGCTCGCGATCATCGCCGTTGGCGGCTATGGGCGCGGCGAAATGGCGCCCTATAGCGACGTCGACATCGCCTTCGTCACCCCGGGCAAGCGCACGCCCTGGGCCGAACAGGTCATCGAAACGATCCTCTATGCCTTGTGGGATCTCGGCCTGAAGGTCGGCCAGTCGTCGCGCAGCATTGATGAAACCGTGCGGCTGGCACGCGACGACCTCACGATCCGCACCGCGCTGCTCGAAGCGCGCTTCGTCTGGGGCGACCGCGAGGTCTACGATGCGGCGGCTGAACGCTTCATCTCCGACGATTCTCTCGCTCGCACCGCGCCAGTTCGTCGCCGACAAGCTCGCCGAGCGCGACGCGCGGCACAAGCGGATGGGCGATTCGCGCTATGTCGTCGAACCCAATGTGAAAGAGGGCAAGGGCGGCCTGCGCGACCTTCACACGCTCTTCTGGATCGGCAAATACGTTTATCGCGTGCGCACCGTCGGCGATCTTGTCGAGGCGGGCCTGCTGACCAGGCGCGAGCTCGCCCAGTTCCAGCGCGCCGAGAACTGGCTCTGGGCCGTCCGCTGCCATCTCCATGCGATTACCGGTCGCGCCGAGGACCGGCTGACCTTCGATCTCCAGCGCGAGGTCGCCACCCGGATGCATTATGCCGATCGCGCCGGCCAGTCGCCGGTCGAACGCTTCATGCAGTTCTATTTCCTCAACGCCAAGACGGTCGGCGACCTGACCGGCGTCTTCCTCGCGCATCTCGACGAGGCGAAGGGCGAAAAGGGCCGGCGCTTCCTCCCGACGATCCGGCGGCGCCCGGGCAAGCTCAACGGCTTCGCGCTCGATCGCGGGCGGCTCGCACTGCCCGACGAGGGGTTCTTTCGCGCCGATCCGGTACGGCTCATCGAGATTTTCGCGCTGGCCGACCAATACGGGCTCGAAATCCATCCGTTGGCGATGCGCGCCGCGCGCCGCGATGCCAAGCTGATCGACCGCACCGTCCGCGACGATGCCCGCGCCAACGCGCTGTTCCTCGACGTGCTGACCAGCCCGCGCGATCCCGCCAGCGTCCTGCGCTGGATGAACGAGGCGACCGTGTTCGGCCGTTTCGTTCCCGATTTCGGCCGAGTCGTCGCGCAGATGCAGTTCGACATGTACCATCACTTCACGGTCGACGAGCATACCATCCGCGCGATCGGGCTGCTCGCGCGGATCGAGGCGGGCGATCTCGGCGACGACCATCCGCTCAGCCACGCATTGTTCGGCCGCATCGCGCATCGCCGCGTCCTCTACGTCGCGGTGTTGCTGCACGACATCGCCAAGGGCCGCGGCGGCGACCATAGCGAACTCGGCGGCGAGATTGCGCTCGAGCTGTGCCCGCGCTTCGGCCTGACCGACAGCGAGACCGAACTCGTCGCCTGGCTCGTGCGCCATCACCTGCTGATGTCGCGCTTCGCCTTCAAGCGCGACCTCGCCGATCCCAAGACGATCCAGGACTTCGTCGGCGAGGTCAAATCGATCGAGCGGCTGCGCCTGCTGCTGATGCTGACCGTCGTCGACATCCGCGCGGTCGGTCCCGGCGTGTGGAACGACTGGAAACGCCAGCTGCTGCGCAGCCTGTTCGACGCCGCCGAAGAGGTGCTGCGGCTCGGCCATATCCAGCACGGGCGCGAGGCGCGGCTGGCGCACAAGATCGCCGACCTGCGCGCCGCGCTCGACTGGCCCGCCGAGGAATTCGACGCCTTCGTCGCGGGCGCGCCTGCCCCATATCTGATCGCCGAACCGGTCGAGATTCTCGCACACAATGCGCGCCACCTCGCCGCGATGGGCGACGCGCCGCTCGCGATCGATACCGTCACCGACAAGGATCGCGGCGCGACGCTGGTGATGGTCGCGGCGGGCGATCATCCCGGCCTGTTCTATCGCATCGCGATGGGCATCCACCTCGTCGGCGGCAACATCATCGACGCGCGCATCCACACGCTCGACAACGGCATCGCGATCGACAATTTCCTCGTCCAGGACCATCGCGGCAAGGCCTTTACCGGCAAGCAGAAACTGGCCCGGATGAAGCGCGCGATCCAGCAATCGCTCGCCGGCGAAGCGCCGCTCGCCAGCCAGCTTGCCGACAAGCCGCTGGCGCTGACCCGCGCCGAAGCCTTCCGCATCGTCCCCTCGGTGACCGCCGATAACCGTGCCTCGAACCGCTATACCGTGGTCGAGGTCAATGCGCGCGACCGGCCCGCGCTGCTCGGCAATCTTGGCGAAGCGCTGTTCGAGGCCAAGGTCACGCTCCATTCGGCGCACATCTCGACCTATGGCGAGCGCGCGGTCGATACCTTCTATCTGACCGACCTGACGGGCCAGAAGATCGTCTCGAAGACGCGGCTCGAAACGCTCGAACGCCATCTGCTCGATGCCGCGCGCGGACCAAAGGACACGGGCGACAAGGAAGACCGCCGTGCGGCCTAGAACGGCTTCGATCTAGTCGTCGTTGCCCGGTGCGCCGGTCTTGCTGACCATCCGTTCGCCGTCGATGACGATCGGCGTGGCGAGCCCGGCGATCGCAGCACCTTCGGGTTCGATCCGCATCCCGCGCGCGATGACCTGCGCATCGGCAAAGACTTCGGCGACGGTGTTGATCGGCCCTGCCGGGATGCCCGCCGCCTCGAGCGCTTCGTAAAGCGCCGCCTTCGACTGGCGCGCGATTGCGTGCGCGAGTTCGGGAATCAGGTCGGCGCGATGCTCGACCCGCCCGGCATTGGTTGCAAAGCGCGCGTCGTCGGCCAGCTCGCCGCGCCCGATGACGCCGCACAGCCGGGCGAACTGCGCGTCGTTGCCGACCGCGATGACGAGGTCGCCGTCGGCGCAGGCGAACGCCTGATAGGGGACGAGATTGGCGTGGCCGTTGCCCATGCGCGACGGCGCGCGCCCGCTGGCGAAATAATTGGCCGCCTGGTTGGCGAGCACGCCGACCTGCGTGTCGAGCAATGCCATGTCGATATGCGCGCCGTGCCCGTATCGCTCGTGCCCCGCGGTGTCGCGCTGGTGCAGCGCGGCGAGGATCGCGACCGCCGAATAGACGCCGGTGAAGATATCGGCATAGGCGACGCCGCTCTTTTGCGGTGGCCCGTCGGGCTCGCCGGTCAGCGACATGATGCCGCCCATCGCCTGGATGATGAAATCGTATCCGGCGCGATCCTTGTACGGCCCGGTCTGGCCGAAGCCGGTGATCGAGCAGGTGACGAGGCGCGGGTTGATCGCGCTCAGCGCGGCGTGGTCGAGCCCGTATCTGGCAAGGCCCCCGACCTTGTAGTTCTCGATCACGACATCGGCGTCGGCGACGAGCGCGCGGACCGCGGCCTGGCCCTCTGGCGTGGCGATGTCGATCGACCGGCTCGTCTTGCCGCGGTTGGTTGCGTGGAAATAGGCGGCACTGCGATCGCTGCCTTCGCCGACAAAGGGCGGCCCCCAGTGGCGCGTGTCGTCGCCCGCGCCGGGGCGCTCGATCTTGATCACCTCGGCGCCAAGATCGGCGAGCAATTGCCCGCACCACGGTCCGGCCAGGATGCGTGCCAGTTCGACCACCTTGATCCCGGCGAGCGGTTTCATGCCGGCCAATTATCCGGTCGGCGCATTTCATAGATGACGTGACGCGTCGTTTCGCCCGCCATGACGCGTTCGTCGGTGCGCGTCGTCAGGACGCCGCCGATCTTCTCCATCGCCTTGCGCGACCGGATATTGGAATCGCCGACGACGAAGATGACGGGATCGAACCACTGGAAGGCATGCGCCAGCATCAAGCGTTTCATCTCGCCGTTGGTCGATCCCGCCCCAATAGTCGCGCGAGAGGAAGCTCCAGCCGATCTCGATCTCGCCCGGCTGCGCGCGCTCGGCGCTATAGCGGCTCGACCCGATGATCTTGTCGCTTGCCTTGTCGCGCACCGTCAGCGCGCCGCGCGACGCCAGCGCGTCGTCAAAGAACTTGCGAAACACCGGCTCCTGCCAACGGTCGTGCGCCGGATGCACTGCCCAGATTGCGGGATCGGACGCGACGGCGAACAATCCGTCCCAGTCGCTCGCGACGGTCGGGCGGAGGTCGATCGTTGCGCCGACCAGTGTCGGCTGCAGGTCGGGAATCGCGTTCATTTGCATTGAGCCGGGTCAGCTGTCGCTGCCCCTATGCACGGCACCAGCCCGCTCCCCCTCCCGGCCTCCCATAGGGTACACTGGCTGGGAGGCCGGGCCAAAATCCTGAATGTCCCCCGGACATTTGGAAAATGACGGGAGCGGGCCGGCGCCGCCCCGCCGACAGGCGGAAAAAGCCGCATTAAAAAGCCGAAATGCCCGTGATTGCGCGGCCGAGGATCAGCGCGTGGACGTCGTGCGTGCCCTCATAGGTGTTGACCGTTTCGAGGTTGATCGCGTGGCGGATGACGTGGAATTCGGCGGCGATGCCGTTGCCGCCATGCATATCGCGCGCGACGCGCGCGATATCGAGCGCCTTGCCGCAATTGTTGCGCTTGATGATCGAGACCATGTCGGGCGACAGATGCCCCTCGTCGATCAGCCGGCCGACGCGCAAGGCCGCCTGCAGGCCGAGCGCAATCTCGGTCAGCATGTTGGCGAGCTTCAGCTGGACGATCTGGTTGGCGGCGAGCGGGCGGCCGAACTGCTTGCGCTCGAGCGTGTAGTTGCGCGCGGCCTCGAAGCACGCTTCGGCGGCGCCCATCGTTCCCCAGGCGATGCCATAGCGTGCGCGGTTGAGACAGCCGAACGGACCCTTCAATCCCTCGACATTGGGCAGCAAGGCATCCTCGCCGACCTCGACCTCGTCCATCACGATCTCGCCGGTGATCGATGCGCGCAGCGAGAGCTTGCCTTCGATCTTTGGAGCCGACAGCCCCTTCATGCCCTTTTCGAGGACGAAGCCGCGAATCTTGCCGTCGTGCGCGTCCGATTTCGCCCAGACGACGAAGACGTCGGCGATCGGCGAATTGGTGATCCACATCTTGCTGCCCGAAATGACATAGCCGCCATCGACCTTCCTGGCGCGCGTGCGCATGCCGGCGGGATCGCTGCCCGCATCGGGTTCGGTCAGGCCGAAACAGCCGACCCATTCGCCGGTGGCGAGCTTGGGCAGGTATTTGCGCCGTTGTTCGTCCGACCCATAGGCATTGATCGGGTGCATCACGAGCGAGCTCTGCACGCTCATCGCGCTGCGATAGCCCGAATCGACGCGCTCGACCTCGCGCGCGACGAGGCCGTAACTGACATAGCCCAGCCCGGCGCCGCCGAACTCCTCGGGGATGGTCGAACCGAGCAGGCCGAGCTGACCCATCTCGGTCATGATCTCGCGGTCGAAAGTCTCGTCGAGATAGGCGCGGGTGACGCGTGGCAGCAGCTTGTCCTGCGCATAATCGCGCGCGGTGTCGCGAACCATCCGCTCTTCGTCGGTCAGCTGCGCGTCGAGGCGGAACGGGTCGGCCCAGTCGAGCCGCTGGATGGAAGATGCGTCGTCGCGCGCCATGATAGATGTCCTGATGTCTAGCGGGTGGTGGAGGGTGTGACGGGGGCGACCGCGCCGGGGCTGGTGTCGCCGCTTCGCAGCGGCTCGAGGATCGCGGCGGTCTCGATAAGGTCGAGCGCCTCGCGCACGCGGGCATAGCGGCGCGCCTCGACCAGCCATTCGTCGGCGGCTTCGTGGCCGGGCATCGCCTCGACCTCGGTGATCGCCGCATCGACATTGCCCGCGTCGAGCGAGCGCTTGGCGCGCTCGAGCCGCTGCGTCGGGACCGGCGAGGGGGTGCCCTCCTTGCGGACGACGAACAGCTCGCCGAGCTCGCGGCGGAAGTTGCTCCACAGGCCCCCGACATCGCTGCCGCTGACGAGCTCGCCAGAGATATCGGCCAGGCCCGTGCGCAGGTCTTCAAGCGTCACCGGCTTGTTGCCCGTTTCGATGATGGTATCGACCGCGCGCGGTTGCTGGTCGCCGAAGCGCAGCCTGAGCTGCCCCTCGATATAGCCAAGCGGAACGCCCTTATCGATGATCCGGCGCGCGGCGAACGCGACGAGCAGCCCTTCGGCGCGCGCCGCATTGCCCGATGCCGCCTGTGCCGCGACGTTGATCCGCGACAGCCGGTCTTCGAGATCGGCGACGCGCGTTGCCAGCGCACGGTTCGCTTCGGGGGTCAGGGGTGCGCTCGCCATTGCCGGCGGCTGATCGCCGCTCGGGCGGAATTTGCGCCGCGACCTTGCCGTCGGGACCGATCCGCTGGCCGAGGGCTGCGGCTGCCTGCTCGCTGGCCGCGCCGCTCTGCGCCGTGATCTTGGCACCATCGGTCTCGCCGCGGGTGAACCGCGTGACGAGCCAGCCGCCCGCGACGATGCCGCAGATCAGCGCGACCGCGATGATGATCGCCAGCGTGCGGCCGCGGTTCGGGCTCGATGTATCACTGCCTCGGATCGGTTCGTAATCGCGCGTCATCGGGTCATTGTCCTGCGGCATGCTTGCAGTCTGTCGTCTGGCACATCCGCCGGGCCAGTTCCAGCATCGCCTCTCCGTTCGGCTCGGCGGCGACGACAATGCGCGCCCATCGGTCGCCGCATGCCTGCGCCACCTTGTCGCTGATCGCGGCGATCGCGACCGACGCGCGATGCTCGACCAGGGCGGCGAGGCGTTCGCCTGCGCGTACACTATGGACCAGCGCGATCGCGGGCGACGAAACCAGCGCGGCGAATGTCGCGGGCGGATCTATCGGCCGCGCGGAATAGACGGGCAGCGCGGTGATATCGAGCGCGCCCGGCTCGATCGCGGTGCGATCCTCGCCGCACAGCCACAGGACATTGCGCGCGCCGGCGGGGCCAAGCGAATCGAACAGTGATTGCGCCCCATCGTGTATTCCCGCGACGCTGAAACCCGCGCCGCGAGCGGCTTCGGCGGTTGCTTCGCCGACGACATGGACCGCGAGAGCCGTATAGCGCGTCAGCCCAGCGCCGCCGTGGCGCACCGCGTTGGCGCTGGTCAGGACGAGCGCGTCGAAGGCTCGGCGCGCGGCGGCGACCAGGCGATCGGCGCAACGGCAAACAGCGGACAGGCGTGCGCCTCGAGGCCCATCGCGCGCGCTGCCGCCACGGTCGCGCTGCCACCCGGTTCGGGCCGCACGACGATGACAGGCGGAGCGCTCATTGCGCAAACAGGGCGCGGATCGATGCTGGCGCTTCGGCGAGCAGGTCGCGGGCCAGCCCGGCCGGCGTGTTTTCGTCGTCGAGCATGTACTCGCCCGCGACCATCGCCGATCCGTCGGTCGCGTACAGATGTGCGGTCAGGATGAAGCCTTGCTCGCGCGTCCGCGCATGCGCTGCGACGGGCGAGCGGCAGTCTCCGCCCAGTTCGGCGAGCAGCGCGCGCTCGGCGGCGACGCAGCGGTGGCTGACGTCATGATCGATCGCCGTAACCGCGGCGCGCGCGCCGTCATTGTCGGCGAGCACTTCGATCCCGATCGCGCCCTGCGATGGCGCCGGCAGCATCGTGTCGATGTCGAGCGCGACGCCGATCTCGGTCATGCCGAGCCGGTCGAGACCCGCCGCCGCGAGCAAGGTCGCGTCGACCTCGCCGGCGTCGAGCTTGGCGAGCCGAGTCGCGACATTGCCGCGCAGCAGCGCGATATCGAGATCGGGGCGCGCATGGAGCAATTGTGCCGCGCGGCGCGGGCTGGCGGTGCCGATCCGCGCGCCGCGGGGCAGGTCGGCGATGCTCGCGGCGCCGATCAGCCGGTCGCGCGGATCGGCACGTTCGAGGATCGCGGCAATGACGAATGCCGCCGGACGGATCGTCTCGACATCCTTGAGCGAATGGACCGCGCAATCGATCTCGCCGTTGGCCAGCGCGCGGTCGAGTTCGCGCGTCCACAGCTCCTTGCCGCCGATCTCGGCGAGCGCGCGGTCCTGGATGCGGTCGCCGCTCGCGATCATCGGGACGAGCACGACCGCGTCCTGCGCCCAACCATGCGCGGCAATCAGCGCATCGCGCGTCAGCGTCGCCTGTGCCAGCGCGAGCGGCGAGGCGCGGGTGCCGATGCGGAACGGTTGCTCGGACGAAGGCGATGCGATCGGGTCTGCCACGCTCTGCCCCCTATCCAAGCCGCGCGCCAAGGGGAAGGGGGGTGCGTCACCATCGCCCTTTTGCCTTGGCGCAAAACTGCCTATGGCGGCGGACGGGAGAACAACGCGACCGCCATGACGATCATCCTCGGTATCGAATCGAGCTGCGACGAAACCGCAGTTGCGCTGGTCACGTCGCAACGCGAGATCCTTTCGCACAAACTCGCCACACAAGAAGACGCGCACCGCCCCTATGGCGGCGTCGTGCCCGAAATCGCTGCGCGCGCGCACGCCGAAAAGATCGCGCCGCTGGTCGAGGCCGCGCTCGCCGATGCGGGGCTGGCGCTGGCTGAGGTCGATGCGATCGCCGCGACCGCCGGACCGGGACTGATCGGCGGCGTCATGGTCGGGCTCGTCACGGGCAAGGCGCTGGCGCATGGCGCGGGCAAGCCGCTGGTCGCGGTCAACCATCTCGAAGGCCATGCGTTGAGCGCGCGCCTGACCGACCCTGACCTGCAATTTCCCTATCTGTTGCTGCTCGTCTCGGGCGGCCATTGCCAATTGCTCGCGGTCGAGGGCGTCGGCCGCTACCGGCGCCTTGCGACGACGATCGACGATGCCGCGGGCGAGGCGTTCGACAAGACCGCCAAGCTGCTCGGCCTCGGCTTTCCCGGCGGCCCCGCGGTCGAGGCGGCGGCGCGCGAAGGCGATCCTACTGCGGTACCGTTACCGCGTCCGCTGCTCGGCTCGCCCGAGCCGCATTTCAGCTTTGCCGGACTCAAGAGCGCGGTGATGCGCGCCGCGCAATCGGGCGACTACCAAACCAACGATATCGCCGCGAGCTTCCAGCAGGCGGTCGTCGATTGCCTCGTTGATCGCACTGACAAAGCATTGAAAGGCCTCGATTTTGCTCCGAGTGCTCTCGTCGTGGCGGGGGGCGTTGCAGCCAACGCGGTCATCCGTACCGCTCTCCAGCGGCTCTCCGCAGATCACGGCCTCGCCTTCGTCGCGCCGCCCTTGTGGCTGTGCACCGACAATGGCGCGATGATCGCCTGGGCGGGGGCCGAACGCTTCGCCGCCGGCCTCACCGACCCGCTCGACATCGCCGCGCGCCCGCGCTGGCCGCTCGATACCGCCGCCGACAGCGTGCGCGGTGCGGGGGTGAAGGCATGACGTCGTTCGGCGTCATCGGCGGCGGCGCCTGGGGCACGGCGCTGGCACAGATGCTCGCTTCCGAAGGCGCGCCGGTGCTGCTCTGGGCGCGCGAAACCGAAGTCGTCGAAAGCGTCAATACGCACCACGAGAACACGCTGTTTCTCAGGGGGCTTGCTCTGTCTCCGACACTGCGGGCGACGAGCGACCTTGGCGATCTCGACGCTTGCGATGCGCTCCTCGTCGTCACCCCCGCGCAGCACATGCGCAGCGTCCTCGCCGGACTCGATGCGCGCGGGCGTCCACTGATCCTGTGCAGCAAGGGCATGGAAGCGAAAGACGCGCCTGCTGATGAGCGACGTTGCCGCCGAGGTCCATCGCGATTCGCCGATCGCGGTGCTGTCGGGACCGACTTTCGCGCACGAAGTTGCTGCCGGACTGCCAGCGGCGGTAACGCTCGCTTCGGCCGACGAGCCGCTCGGCCGGCGCCTTGCCAAAGACATCGCGCGTCCCGCATTTCGTCCCTATCTGTCGAGCGACGTCATCGGCGCCGAGATCGGCGGCGCAGTCAAGAACGTCCTCGCGATCGCCTGCGGTGTCGTCGACGGCGCCGGGCTCGGCCAGAATGCACGCGCCGCGCTGATCAGCCGCGGTTTTGCCGAAATGACGCGCTTTGGCCTCGCCAAGGGCGCGCATGCCGAAACGCTCGCCGGGCTCGCCGGGCTTGGCGATCTCGTCCTGACCTGCTCGTCGACGTCGTCGCGCAATTTCTCGCTCGGCAAGGGGCTCGGCGAGGGGCGCAGCGCGGAGGAGCTGCTCGCCGACCGCAACACCGTCGCCGAGGGCGCGCACAGCGCCCCCGTCGTCCTCGCGGCGGCCCGAGAGATGGGCGTCGACATGCCGATCGTTGCGGCGGTCGGTGAATTGCTCGCCGGCACGCGCGATGTCCGTGAGGTCGTCCGCGACCTGCTCGCGCGTCCGCTCAAGAGCGAGCGCTGAGCTTGGCTGGTCCGCCCCTTCCACCCATCGTGCCCGCACTTACCGCCGAAGAGGCGAACGGCGCTGATGTCGCCGCGCTGGCCAAGGGCGGCCGGACCAATTTCTTCGGCTTCGTCCTGCGCCTCGCCGCACGCCTGCCATTCCTCTACATCGCCGGTCGCTGGTACGGTGCCGCGGCGCTCGGACGCTTCGCCTACGCGATCCTGATCGTCGAATTCGCGGCGCAACTCGCTACCCTCGGGCTCAAGCGCGGCCTCGCCGAGCAATTGAGCTCGACCGATCGCCATCACACCCATGTCGTGTGGGACGGGTTGCTTGTCAGCCTGATCGTCTCGTCGATCGCGGCGGTCATCCTGATCGCATTTCCCGAAGCGATGTTCCCCAACAGCGACATCAACGGCCTCGATCGCTTGCTGCCGCTCGTTATCTTCGCTGTCGCGGGCACCGACATCGCGCTCGCCGCGCTCGCCTATCGGTATGACGTCGCCGCGACGGTGCGGGCACGATCGATCGTCGAACCCTGGACGATCAGCTTTGCCGCGATCGGGTTCGCCTTTTATTCGACGCGTGACGGGCTGATCATGGCGTACGTCGTTTCGATGGTCGGCGCGATGATTGCGGCGATGATCCCACTGATCAGGAGCTATGGCCTGCCGCATGGCTGGCGACCGCGCACCGACCAATTGCGCAAGCTCGCCCGGCGCAATGCACCGCTTGCCGCCGCCGATGCGATCGAATGGGGCTCGCGGCGGATCGATCTCGCCATTCTCGGCCTGTTCGCGTCGCCCGCGATCGTCGGCATCTATTACGTCGCACAACAGGTCGCCAGCCTGCCGCAAAAGCTCAAGACCAGTTTCGAACCGATCCTCGGCCCGGTCATCACGCGCAATCTTGAGGCTGGCAATATGAAGGCGATCGCGGTCCAGATCAGCCAGGTCAGCTTCTGGGTCATCGCGGCGCAGGCAGGGATCGCGCTGGCGCTCGGCATTCCAGGCGAGGCGGTTATGGGTTTGGTCGGCGCCACCTTCGTCGGCGGCACCGGCGCGCTTGCCTTCCTGCTCGCCGCCGAAGTCGTTGCCTCGACCGCCGCGGTTGCCGAGGGCGCGCTCGTCTATGTCGCGCGCCATCGCAACCTGATGATCTCGGTCGCGATGATCTGTCTCCAGGCGGTGCTCAGCGTGGGCTTCGTCCTCGTCGTGCGGACGCTGCATCTGCCGCCGACCTACGAAGCGGGCGCGGTGGCATGTGCGTTGATGGTCTCGCTCGGTCTTTCGTCGATCCTGAAGGCACGGCTGCTCGCGAAAATTCTCGAAGCGCCGGTCAGCGGCTGGCGCTGGGCGCTCGCCTGGGCGACCGCGGGAGCGATGCTGCTCGGCTATGGCGCAATCCAATTGCCCGAATGGGCCGAGCTTGCTTTCGGCGTTCCGATCATCCTGGCGATTTACGGCTATATCGTCTGGACCAAGGGCTTCGGCGCCGAAGACCGCGCGCTCTTCCGCTCGAAGGGCGCTGCCGACGAGGGCATGACCTTCGAACGGCTCGAAAAATCCGAATAGCCGTTGCGGCGTGACCGCCGCAGGGCGATCAAGCCTGTGCGACGAGCGCCTTCAGGTCGACCTGCGGGCGTGCACCGACATGGCTGATGATCTCGCGCGCGCATAGCGCGCCCATCTTGAGGCAGCGATCGATACCGTCGCCCGCTGCCAGGCCGGCGAGGAAGCCAGCGGCGAACAGGTCGCCCGCGCCGGTCGTGTCGACGATCTCGGCAATCGGTTCGGCCCGGGTCTCATGACGCTCGCCGTCGACCAGCGCGATTGCGCCCTTTTCGCTGCGCGTGACGACCAGATACGGGACCTTCGCCGCAGTTGTCGCAACCGCCGTCTCGAAATCCTGCGTCTGCTGGAGCGAGCCGATCTCGACCTCGTTGGCGAACAGGATGTCGATCGCGCCTTCGTCGATCAGCGCGAGGAAGTCGTCGCGGTGGCGGTCGATGACGAATGCGTCGGACAAGGTGAAGGCAACCTTGCGGCCCGCCTGCTTGGCGAGATCGATTGCCCGGCGCATCGCTGCGCGCGGTTCGGCGGGATCCCACAGATAGCCTTCGAGATAGAGGATCGCGGCATCGGCGATCATCGCTTCGTCGAGCGCGGCGGCGGGAAGGTATTGCGACGCGCCGAGGAAGGTGTTCATCGTCCGCTGGGCATCGGGGGTGACGAGGATCAGGCATCGCGCAGTCGGCGGATGGCCCTGCCGCGCTTCGGTCGTGAAATCGATCCCGCCCGCCTTGACGTCATGCGCGAACACCTGGCCGAGCTGGTCGTCGGCAACCTGGCCGATAAAGCCGCATTTCGCGCCGAGCATTGCGAGGCCCGCAAGCGTGTTGGCGGCCGATCCGCCGCTTATTTCAATGCCGGGGCCCATCGCGTCGTAGAGGCTCGTCGCCTGGTCGGCGTCGATCAGCTGCATCGAACCCTTGGTCATGCCTTGTGCGACGATGAAGTCCTCGTCGGCGCGCGCAATCACGTCGACGATAGCGTTGCCGATTGCGACGACGTCGTAACGGGGGGCGGACTGGCTCATAAGGGGACCACTTGCAAAGTTGAGGGATGGGACAGGATTGGCGCGCTGCCTAGTAAGGCGACACCCGCTTGGCAAGTCGCCGCTTACCAAGCGTGTTGACCGCGCGCGGTGCGCACGCCACTCATGCGCCATGTCCCCGTTGCGCGCATTTGCTCTTTCGTTTGCCCAATTGGGTGATCCTGCCCTGCTCAAGACGCTCGCCAAGGCGGCGGTGCTGACGCTCGCTATCTTCGTCGCGATCGGCGGACTACTGTGGTTGGCGCTCGACTGGACACTCGCCGCGACAGGCTATGCGCTCGACAGTGGATTGCTTGCCGCGCTGTCGGTGCTGATCGCGATCCTGCTCGGCTGGTTCCTGTTCCGCGCGGTGGCGATGGCGGTCCTCGGCGCGCTTGCCGACGACGTCGTCGAGGCGGTCGAGCGTCGCCATTATCCCGAACAGGCGGCAGTGGCGCGGCCCGTTCCGTTCGCCAAGGGGCTCGGCATCGGGCTCCATTCGGCTGGCCGGACGATCGGCTACAACATGCTCGCGCTGCCGCTCTATGCCGTCCTCGTCGCGACGGGCGTCGGCACATTGATCGCGGTCCTCGGGGTCAACGCACTGCTGCTCGGCCGCGACCTTTCCGAGATGGTCACCGCGCGCCATCCGAAACTTGTCCTGCCGTCGCGCGGTCGCCGCGCGATCCTCGGCCTGCCGGTCGCCGCGCTGTTCATGGTGCCCGTCGCCAATCTGTTGGCCCCCGTGCTCGGTGCGGCTATGGCGGTCCACATGATCCACGGGCGCAAATCTCCAGGACTTACGGAACCGGCGGCATGAAACGCGCAACCGCTGTGCTCGCCCTCGCTACGCTCGCCTTGTCGGGGTGCGTCTCGCGCGGCGCGGTTGTCGCGGCTCCCGCGGTCCGCCCGGCAAGCCCGACACCGCGGCTCAATGTGGCGGGGCTCGAAAACATCATCGGCGCGACACGCAGTGCCTTGATCGCGGCGCTCGGTCAGCCGCGCCTCGACATTGTTGAGGGGGCCGCGCGCAAGCTGCAGTTTACCGGAGAAGCATGCGTTTTCGATGCCTATCTCTACCCGCCCGGTCGCGGCGCCGAGCCCGTCGTCACCTATGTCGATGCGCGCCTGCCGACTGGCGAGGACACCGACCGTGCGCGCTGCGCCGCCGCGCTCGAGGTTCGCTAGACGCCGCCTGAGGACGACCCGCCTTCGGCTACGCGACCAGTTCCTGCAACGCCCAGTGCGCCGCCTCTGCCACGGCTTCATCGTCATCCTGGCACAATGACGTCAGCACCGGGATCAGCGCGGCGTCACCCGAATTGCCCGCCGCAATTGCGCAGTTGCGCACCATGCGATGGCGTCCGATCCGCTTGATCGGTGACCCGGCAAAGACCTCGCGAAACCCCGCATCGTCGAGTGCTAGCAGATCGGCGAGGCGCGGCGCGGCAAGCTCGGCGCGCGCGGCAAAGGCGATGTTCGCCGCGGCGCTGTCGGCGAACTTGTTCCACGGACAGACCGCGAGGCAATCGTCGCAGCCATAGATGCGGTTGCCGATCGCCTTGCGGAACTCGGTCGGGATCGGGCCTTTGTGCTCGATCGTCAGATACGAAATGCAGCGCCGCGCATCGACCCGATAGGGCGCGGGAAAGGCATCGGTCGGGCAGGCGCGCTGGCACGCGTCGCAACTGCCGCAGCGATCTCTCCCCGGGGTCGCCGGCACCAGTTCGAGCGTCGTGTAGATCGCGCCGAGGAACAGCCAGCTGCCGTCGGAGCGGCTGACGAGATTGCTGTGCTTGCCCTGCCAGCCGAGCCCGGCGGCCTCTGCGAGCGGCTTTTCCATCACCGGCGCGGTATCGACGAACACCTTGACGTCAGTCCCTACGCCGGTCTCCGCGACGATCCATCGCGCCAATGATTTCAACGCCTTCTTGACGACGTCATGATAATCCTTGCCGCGCGCATAGACCGAAATCCGGCCGCGGTCGGGATGGGCCTCGAGCGCCAGCGGGTCGCAGTCGGGAGCATAGCTCATGCCGAGCGCGATGACCGATCGCGCTTCTGGCCACAGCTCCGTTGGGCTGCCACGTTGCGCGGCGCGACTTTCCATCCAGATCATGTCGCCGTGCATGCCCTGAGCGAGCCATTCGTCGAGCCGCGCGGCACTGCGCGGCGCGGCATCGGCCCGCGCAATGCCGCATGCGGCAAAGCCCAGCGCGCGTGCCTCGGCAGCGATCCTGGCTTCGAGGCTGGTCGGCGAATCGCGGCCGGGAGGCGGTCTGTCTGCCATAATCGAATCGCGCCTTGCCACGGACGCGGCGGGCTGGCTATCTCCGCGGCGAACTCGCGAACGGGGAACGGTTTTGGCGTCAACGGTTATCGAGGCGAGTGGACTCGTCAAATATTTCGGCGATTTTCGCGCCGTTGAGGGCATCGACATCTCGGTACCGCAAGGATCGGTCTACGGCATTCTCGGCCCCAATGGCGCCGGCAAGACGACGACGATCCGCATGCTGCTCGGCATCATCGATCCTGACGAGGGGGCGCGCTCGCTGCTCGGCTCGGCCAACCCGCGCAGCGTCTCGGATCGCATCGGCTATCTGCCCGAGGAGCGCGGCCTCTATCCCGGCATGAAGGCGTGCGAAGTCATCGCCTTCATGGGCGCGCTGCGCGGGCTCGACTGGTCGGCGGGACGCAAGCGCGGTGCCGAGATGATGGAGCAGGTCGGCCTGTCCCGCGTCGTCGAAGAAAAGATCCGCAAGATGTCGAAGGGCATGGCGCAGATGGTGCAATTGATCGGATCGATTGTCCACCGACCCGAGCTGATCGTCCTCGACGAGCCTTTTTCGGGTCTCGACCCGGTCAACCAGGGGCGGCTGGAGGCGTTGATCGGAGAAGAGCGCGCGCGCGGCGCGACGATTGTCTTCTCGACCCATGTCATGGCGCACGCCGAGCGATTGTGTGATCGCCTCGCGATCATCGCCAGGGCCCAGCGCCGTTTCGAAGGCACGGTTGACGAAGCGCGCGGGCAGTTGCCGCTCGAAGTGCGCTATACTCCGGCCGACGGAGCGGCGCGGCTTGATCGCTTGCTACCCGCCGAGGCGACGCGGCGCGGCGACAGCTTTCGCTTCCCGATCGAGGACCACGCCGTTGCCGCCTGGCTGACTCGGCTCGTTGATAGCGGCCACGGCGTTGCCTCGCTGTCGATCGAACGGCCGGGACTGCATGATGCCTTCGTTCACATCGTCGGCAGCGACGCAGTGCGCGATGACCCGGCAACGGGAGACTTCAAATGAGTTCGGGCCTGCGCCAAACCTTCGTGATTGCGCGGCGCGACTTTCTGTCGATCGTCGCGACGCCGACCTTCCTCCTGTTCCTCCTTGCGCCGCTGTTCATGCTCGGCTTCGCTCTGGTCGGCGGTCTCGGTGCTAGCGCGCTCGACGGGGATGGCAGCGACCATATCGTCATGGCTGTCGTCTCACCCGCCGATGCCGCGCTGCTCCATGCCGCCGATGCTCAGATGCATCGCGACTATCCCGGCAAGTCGGGCATCTACCGCCTCGAAACCGTTGTGGCCGGTGCCAACCCCGAAAAACAGGCGCGGACGTTGGCGAAGAAGGACGACAAGAAGGTTTATTCCGCGCTTTATGGGGTGCTCGAGAAACCCGTCATCGTCGAACAGAATGAGGGCGGCATGTCAGGCCGCTATCTCGCCAGTCTGGCGGAAATGGCGGTTCGTGCGAAAGCTGATGGCTCTATGCGGCCGCTCGTCCAGCCCGAGTACCAGAAGCTTGGCAGCGGCGCGAATATCGGCGTGACGCGCAAGGTGCTCGGGTTCGGCGCGGCGTTCGTCATCTTCATGCTGACGCTGCTCACCGCGGGCCAGACGGTCAGCACGCTGGCCGAGGAAAAGGCGAACAAGGTGATCGAGATCCTCGCCGCCGCCGCGCCGCTCGAATCGATCTTTGCCGGCAAGGTCCTCGCGATGCTCGGCGTCGCGATCCTGTTCATCTCGTTCTGGCTGGTCGTCGGTATCGCCGGATCGCTTGCCGCAGTGGCGATCTTCGCCGAGCAGGCAAGCGCGGCAGCATCGGCCGCAGCGAACGGGGGAGCGACGCCGTTCGATATCGCCGATTTTGCCCCGGCGATCGGCTTTCCCGCGTTCCTCGGCCTCGGCGTGATCTATTTCCTGCTCGCCTTCCTGCTGCTCGGCTCGGTCTTTCTCGGCATCGGCGCGCTGGCGTCCTCGATGCGCGAAATCCAGATGCTGTCGCTGCCGATCACGATCTTCCAGGTCGCGATGTTCGGCCTCGGTTCGGCGGCGGCGAACAATCCCGGCACGACAATCGCGACGGTGGCGCAGGTCATCCCGTTCAGCTCGCCCTTCGCGATGGCCGCGCGCGGCGCCACCGATCCGGCAATCTGGCCGCATTTGCTCGCGATCGCCTGGCAGGGGCTGTGGGTCGCGCTCGTCCTGTGGCTGGCGGTCAAGCTGTTCCGCTTTGGCGTGCTCAAATCGGGTCCCGGTTGGCGCCTGTTCCGCAAGCGGGCGCGCTGACCGGCTCGGCGCCGCTGACTAGCGCGCATCCAATGACGGCCCTCGTTCGTAGCTGGTATAACGAACGCAACGCCGAAGGATTCGCCATGAAACTCGATCGCAGGACGATGATTACCGGGGCCGGTGCCTCGATGCTGTTCGCCGCCTGCGCCAAACCGGCGGCGGCGAAGGCCTATCGCTATGCGCTGAGCGATTCGGCGTGGCGCAAGAAGCTGAGTCCCGAGGCGTATCGCGTGTTGCGCCAGGCGGCGACCGAGCGCCCCTATTCGAGCCCGCTCAACGACGAGCATCGCGCGGGAACCTTTGCCTGCGCAGGATGCGCGAATCCGCTCTATTCGTCGAAGACCAAGTTCGAAAGCGGCACCGGCTGGCCGAGCTTCTATGCGCCGCTCAAGGGCGCGATCGGCACCGCGACCGACCGCAAGCTGGGTTTCTCCCGCACCGAGGTGCATTGCGCCCGCTGCGGCGGGCATCTCGGCCATGTCTTTGACGATGGTCCGCGACCGACCGGCAAGCGCTATTGCATGAACGGGGTGGCGATGGATTTCCGGCCCGCCTGATCGCGCTCAGTCGGTGCTGCGGCGTCCGGGATGGCGCACGCGATAGATGCTGATCCGGCTGTCGCCCGGCGGCTGGATCGCGACGAGCCAGTCGGGCACCTTGCCGCGATAGAGATCGGCGGCGAGGCCTTTCGGGTCCATGTGGCGGAAGTTGTAGAATTCGGGCGCCTGCTGGCACGCCGCCAGATAGCGCGCGCCCGAAGCTTCGATCACCGTGCGCGCTTCATCGGGCGGTAACAGGTAACCGTCGATCACTTCACGCATCGCCCGCTGGTTGCGGTGATGGCCGGTGGCGACGACGCTATGCGGCGAATAGGCCAGGAGGAACGGGCTGACGTCGAGCGGGGCGAAAAGCAACGCTGGCGGAAGCGCGCGCAACTGGTCGAGCGAACCGCCGTCGAGGCATGACACGACGCGCTTCAAGGTCGGATCGGGTTTCGCCGCGACCGTGACTGCGGTGTCCTTCTTTCCCGATGCAAGGAAGACCATCGCGAACCAGTTGACGAACACGGGTGCCATTGCGAGCACCGCCAGCGTCGCGCCGACACGGATCAGCGGAGACCCGACGCGCCGCGCCTTGATGGCCAGCATCACAATCAGCCAGGCAATGCCGGGGATCGCGTAGATATGCGCGACCGAAATCGTCCGGAAGACCATCATCGCAACAGCCGTGGCGCCGATCAGGGCGAGCAGCGTCGTGCGCCAGCGGTGCCTTGCAACATCGTCCTCCGCCCGTATCCACGCCCACACCGTCCCCGCCAGGGCGACAATCACCGGGCCGAACAGGTGCAGCTGGCGCAGCTGCGACTGGTTCCAGACCGGCAGGCCTTCCTTGACGTTCTGGTACCACAGCAGGCGAACTCGCGGGTCGAGTGCCTCGAACGGCCCGGCAAAGCACGACGCGTCGGACAGGCCGAAGGCGATCAGCCCCGCGACGCCGCCGACCGCGAGGATCGCGATCCGCCGGATCACGCTCGCATCGCCGAAGATCCGCCAGGTGACCCCGCACCCTGCCGCCAGCGCACCGAGTGCGGCCATGTAGGGCAGCGACAGCGCGTCACAATAGCTTGCGCCGAGGGTCCATGGCCCCTTGGTAATCGAGACGAGCAGCACCGACGCGATCGCCAGCGCGGCGCAATAGCCCAGGAAGCGGGGGCCGCTGCGCCGGTCGAGGAGCCAGTCGAAAGCGAAGATCGCTCCGAACACGAGCATGAATGCCGCGCCCTCGATCGAGATGCTGAGGTAATTGGCCATGAACAGCCCGGCCAGGGCGCCGCTCGTCGCGCTCGGCCTGCGCACCGCAAAGCCCATCACGACGACCGCGAGAATGATCTGCCAGCTGTGGTGGTCGATCCGCATCGGGGCGAACTGGAACAGCATCGTCGACGATGTCGCGAGGATGATCAGCCCGACATGCGTCAGCGGGCGCGACCCATATGTCGACAACCACATTTTTACCGCGAGAAAGAGCAGGCCGAGCAGCGCCATCGGATAAAGCGCCATGACGAACCGTTCGGCCACCGGCTGTTCGACGAACAGCATGAGAACGCGGATACCGAGCGCGATCGGCAGATCGATCAGCCGCGACCAGTGCATCATTCCCCCGGCGGGGGGATTGATCCGGTATTGCGTCGTGTCGAACCAGCTCTGCCCGGCCATCAGGTCGCGGACCTGGACGAGGCGAAGTGCATCGTCGCCGTCGAACACCCTGAGCGCGGCGATCGCCTCCCGGTATTCGTAAAGCATCGAACCTGCGACGATGATCCAGCACGCCAGCGCGGTCCAGCGCGGATGGATCCGCACGAACGGGTTGTAGGGGAGGCGAGCCGCGTCGGTCATGGCCGGAAGACGATCCGCTTGCGCAGCAGGTATGTCGCCTGGAAGCTGACGACGATCGCGATGGCCTTGGCGAGGCGCGGGTCGAAGCCGGCGAGATCGCCGACCCCGACGATGCCGACGGTGAGTGCGAGCCCGGCGAGCGCCGAGGCGAGGAAGAGCACCTTTTGCTTGCGCCGCAACCGTGCCACCGTCGCGGTCTGTTCGACAAAGACGACCCGGCTCGAGATCAGCCAGTGGACGAGGATGCCGAAGACATAGCCGCCCGCCGCCGCCAGCGTCGCCGGGAGCCAGCGGAGCAACAGCAGGAACAGCCCGGTATCGGCGACCAGTGCAACGACGCTTGCGCCGATATAGCGCATATAGGTCCAGCGGTGGAACGCGAGCAGTCCGTCTTTCATTGCCCCCGCGCCCCGATCATGCAGCGCGTTCGGTTGTGCCGGACGCGATCCGGCCGGGGACGTCGCGGACCGATTCGAGCGCGGCCTTGATCCCCGCCGCGTCGTCGTCGGCGCCTTCTTCGCCGGCCTCGTGATATTCGGCGTCCTCGTTGACCTGCCAGATGTCATAGACGCGGCTGCCGGCAACGATATTCTCGACCGTCAGCATCGCGGTCATCATCGCGTGGTCCTGGTTGTTGTAGCGGTGCATGCCGTTGCGCCCGACGAGGTGAAGGTTCGGATGGCTCGCCTCGAGCTCGCGGCGCAGCGCGTCGACATTGGCGGCATAATCGTCGTCATAAACCGGATAGGCCTTTTCCTGACGGACGACCGCGCCGCCGACGACGTCGGCCGGATCGCACAGGCCAAGGATCGCCATCTCGCTCTTGGCCAGTTCGATCAGGTCGGGATCGGCCATCGACCACAGGCCGTCGCCTTCGAAACAGAAATATTCGAGGCCGACGCAGGCGAGGCTGGGATCGGGGACCATTTCAGGCGACCAGCTGCGGAAATTCTGGACGCGGCCGACCTTGACCTTCGAATCGTGGATATAGATCCAGTTGTCGGGGAACAGGTCGTCCGAGCGGATCATCAGCGCGACGGTCAGGAAGTCGCGATATCTGAGGTCCTGCGCGTTGACATCCGTCGCGGGCCTGGGCTCGAGCCGCGCCGACAGCTCGCGCATCGGCGCCGAGCTGATGACGTGCTTCGCGGTGATCACGACCGGCTGGCCGTCGGCGTCGTTAGCGGTCACGTGCCAGATGCCGTCCTTATCCTCGCTCAGGCTGTCGAGCGCATGACCCATCAGGACGCGGTTGCCGCCCGCGACGACCTTGTCTCGTGCCGCATCCCACATCATCCCGGGACCGAGACGGGGATAGCGGAAGCTTTCGAGCAACGTCTTGGTCGCCATGCCGTCATTGGGTTTCTTGTTGAGCCCGAGGCTGCGCTTGAGACCGTCGGTCACCGCGCTCCACAAGCTCAGCCCCTTGATTCGCTGTGCCGCCCAGTCGGCCGACATCTCGTCGCAGGGCATGCCCCAGACCTTTTCGGTATAGGTCTTGAAGAAGATCGAATAGAGTTTGCGGCCGAACTGGTTGATCGTCCAGTCCTCGAAACTGCGCACATTCCTGTTGGGCAGGACCTTGGCCTTGGCATAGCTTGCCATGCACAATGTCGAGCGCCAGATGCCGAGGTTCCACAGCGCCTCGAACGCGCGCAGCGGGTAACTGTAGAACTTGCCCTCGTAGTAGATCCGGCTCATCCGCGGGCGCTGGATGAAATCGTCGGGCAGGATCTCGTTCCACAGGTCGACGACCTGTTTCGATTTCGAAAAGAATCGGTGGCCGCCGATGTCGAAGCGGAAACCGTCATGCTCGACCGTCCGGCTGATCCCGCCGACATAGACCGGGTCCTTTTCGATGACGGTCACCGAATACCCCTTTTTGGTCAGCAGATAGGCGGCGGTAAGCCCAGCCGGACCCGCCCCGATGATCGCTACGTCGCTGGTGTAGTCGGCTTGCATATGGTTCCCTGATCACGCGCGTTCGTGCCGTTAGCACCGTCAACGATGCCGGCTAATACATGGTAAAATGCGCACGACAAAGCCTAGCTTGCACGGCAAGATAATCACGCGCCTATGTAATTTAGTTGCAAATTAACCCCCGCTGCCCCATATGCCGTCTCGCGCCACGGCGAGCGGACCCACGTCCGCCGCAGTCCCGGCAGCGTGAGGGCGGTCCGTACAAGGACCTTACCCGCCCGGGACGAACAAGAGCGCATCCAGAGGCTTCCCACTTCACGCGGGGCGGTTTCGTAAAGAAACCCGCCAACGCACGCGCCCGCATTTCCGCGGGATCGCGGCACAGGCCTTTGATGAAGATTCGAAAGACATTATGACCTATTTTTCTGACCTGGGCCTTGCCCAGCCTATCGTCCGCGCGCTCGAAGCGACCGGTTACGACACCCCGACGCCGATCCAGGCGCAGGCGATTCCTCCGCTGCTCGAAGGCCGCGACCTGTGCGGCATCGCGCAGACCGGCACCGGCAAGACCGCGGCGTTCGCGCTGCCCTCGCTCCACCACATGGTGACCGACGCCAAATACCGTAAGCAGAAGTCGTGCCGCATGCTCGTCCTCGCGCCGACGCGCGAACTGGCCGCGCAGATCGCCGAATCGTTCCGCACCTACGGCAAATATTGCGACCTCAGCGTCCTGACCGTCGTTGGCGGCATGCCGATCTTCACGCAGAAGAAGAAGCTCGCCGGCGGCGTCGACATCCTCGTCGCCACGCCGGGCCGTCTGCTCGACCTGATCGACCAGCGCGCCGTAACGCTCGACAATGTCGAATTCTTCGTCCTCGACGAAGCCGACCAGATGATGGATCTGGGCTTCATCCACGCGCTGAAGCGCATCGACACGCTGTTGCCCAAGAAGCGCCAGACGCTGTTCTTCTCGGCGACGATGCCCAAGGCGATCCGCGACCTCGGCGCGCGCTTCCTGACCAACCCGGTCCAGGTCTCGGTGACCCCGCAGGCAACGACCGCAGAGCGCGTCGAGCAATATGCCACCTTCGTCGAGCAGAGCGAAAAGCAGGCGCTGCTGACGCACCGTCTGCAGACCGACGACATCGACCGCGCGCTCGTCTTCAGCCGCACCAAGCACGGTTCGGACCGCATCGTCCGGTTCCTCACCGGTGCCGGCATCGAAGCGCGCGCGATCCACGGCAACAAGTCGCAGGGGCAGCGCACCGCCGCGCTCGACGCCTTCCGCAACGGATCGGTCAAGGTCCTCGTCGCGACCGACATCGCCGCACGCGGGATCGACGTTCCCGGCGTCAGCCACGTCTATAACTTCGAGCTGCCCAACGTGGCCGAACAGTACGTCCATCGCATCGGCCGCACCGCGCGTGCGGGTCGCGAAGGCGTCGCGGTGAGCTTCGTCGCGTCGGACGAGCGGTCGTATCTCAAGGACATCGAGCGGCTGACGCGCGTCAAGACGACGCCGCTGCCGCTGCCCGAGAATTTCCGCGAGATGGTCGCCAAGCTTCCCAAGGCCGCGCCCAAGAGCCATGGCAAGGGCGACGAGGGCCATCGCCACGCACGCGGCGGTCGTCCCGCCGGCAAGCCGCAAGGCAACCGCAACCGTTCGGGCGGGGGCGAAGGCCGCAGCGACGGCCAGCCGCGCCGCTTCGGCGGCCCGAAGAAATCGGGCGTCGGCAAATATGCCGGCTCGGTCCAGCGCGCGCGCTGAGCCTTTAGGATTTCGTCACGACGGCCGGCCCGCTTTCCAACAGGAGAGCGGGCCGGTTTCGTATCAGTGCCGGAAATGCCGCATGCCGGTGAAGACCATCGCGAGGCCCGCTTCGTCGGCGGCGGCGATGACCTCGTCGTCGCGGATCGATCCGCCCGGCTGGATCACCGCGGTCGCGCCTGCCTCGACCGCGGCGAGCAGGCCGTCGGCGAAGGGGAAGAAGGCATCGGAGGCGACCGCCGAACCGACGGTTTTCGCAGCGTCCCAGCCATAGGTTTCGGCCGCTTCGCGCGCCTTGATGGCGGCGATGCGCGCCGAATCGCGGCGGTTCATCTGGCCTGCGCCGATCCCGGCGGTCGCATTGTCCTTGGCATAGACGATCGCGTTCGACTTGACGTGGCGCGCGACGGTCCAGGCGAAGCGGCAATCGGCCAGCTCCTGCGGCGTCGGCGCGCGCTTGGTGACGATCCTGAAATCCGCGTCGGCGACGAAGCCGTTGTCGCGGCTCTGGAGCAGCATCCCGCCGGCGATCGATTTGATCGCCAGCCCCGCACGGCGCGGATCGCCGAGTTCGCCGGTGAGCAACAGGCGCAGGTTCTTCTTTTTCGCGAACACCGATTTGGCGTCATCGTCGGCATCGGGCGCGACGACAACCTCGGTGAAGATCTCGGCGATCGCCTCGGCGGTCGGCCCGTCGAGCGGGCGATTGAGCGCGACGATCCCGCCAAAGGCCGAGACGCTGTCGCATTCCAAGGCGGCGCGATAGGCGTCGATCAGCGTGTCGGCACTGGCGACGCCGCACGGATTGGCGTGCTTGACGATGACGACGCTCGGCCCCGCGTCGCGGAACTCGGCGACGAGCTCGAGCGCGGCATCGGCGTCGTTGAGGTTGTTGTAGCTCAGGGCCTTGCCCTGGATCTGCGTCGCCTGCGCGATGCCGCGCGCGGCCGGGCCTTCGGGGAGGTAGAGCGCCGCCTGCTGGTGTGGGTTCTCGCCATAGCGCAGCTTGTCGCCAAGCGTCATCGCGACGGTCAGCCGCTCGGGGAACTGCTCGCCCTGGTCGGCAAAGGCGAACCAGCTCGCAATCGCGCTGTCATAGGCGGCGGTCGCGGCAAAAGCCTTGGCGGCGAGCCTCTTGCGTGTCGCCAGCGTCAGCGCGCCATCGTTGGCGTCGAGTTCCGCCATGACGTCAGCATAGTCGCCCGGATCGGTGACGATGCCGACAAAGCCGTGGTTCTTTGCCGCCGAGCGCACCATCGACGGGCCGCCGATGTCGATATTCTCGATGATCTCGTCGCGCGGCGATCCCTTGGCGACCGTTTGCACAAAGGGATAGAGATTGACGATGACGAGGTCGATCGCGCCGATCGCGTGCTCGGCCATTGCGGCCTGGTGTTCGGGATTGTCGCGGACCGCGAGCAGCCCGCCATGGACCATCGGGTGGAGCGTCTTGACGCGTCCGTCCATCATCTCGGGAAAGCCGGTCAGCTCGGCAACGTCGCGGACCGCAAGGCCCGCATCGCGCAGCGTCCTGGCGGTGCCGCCGGTCGAGACGAGTTCGACGCCGTGACGGACGAGCGCTTCGCCGAGTTCGACGAGGCCGGCCTTGTCGCTGACCGAGAGAAGCGCGCGTTTGATCGTGATCTGGTCCATGTCGGTCATCCCATATGTTTCAGTAGCCAGCCGATGCTGGTGCCGCCGGGGCCGGTGGCGTCGCTCAGCGACAGCTGTTGCGTCGGATGCGGGCGACCGTTGCCGTCGACCCACAGGCTGTCCTCGATCGCCAGCTTGCCCGCCGAGGCGCGGAACTGCCACAGCGGCCCGTCGGGCAGGCGCAACAGCGCGCCGAGGCCGTCGGCGGTGATCGTCGGCGATATCCCGCGGCCGAGATGGAAGCGGATGACGAAGGGCGTCTCGCCCGGGCGCTTGCGCCGGCCGACCGGCAGCAACAGGTCCTCGCCGCGCAGTTCGCGACCGCTGTCCGACAGGATCAGCAGGCGGCGATGCTGGAAGCCGAGCCGCCTGGCATAGCCGTCATGGCCGATCTCGAGCCGCGTGCCGTTGTCGATCTCCTGGCGCTCGATCTCGACCTCGGCGACGCCCTTGCCGAGCGTTCCGTCGCCGAGGATCGCGGTCGAATTGCGGTCGGCGAGGACCAGCGTCGAATGCGCCGCGGTGGTGCGCAGCCCCTGCGCGAGTGATTGCGGGATCAGCGCGCCGGCGAGCGCGGCGCCGCCGCAATTGACAACGATCCGCTGATCGCCGTCGCTGAGTTCGAACGCCAGCGTCGAGGCGCAGCCGGCGTCGGTCAGCCGCGCGACCGGCGGCGGCGCGGCATCGACCAGCAGGACGGTCTTTTTCGCGGTCAGCCGCTGATAACCCCAGTCACGTGCCTGCTTGAGCGGGCGCGCACGCACGCCGCTTGCCTCGACCACCGCGCGGACCGCCTCGGCGCGCGTCGCGCCGCCGCCCTGCCAGCTGCCCAGCCCGCCATCATTATGGGCAAGGCCGGTCAGCGCGGGAACCGCGAGCGCGAGCATCTCGCCGATAAAGGCGGGCGGATCGATCCGCCGTGCGTCGTAGGTCCGGCTGAGCATGGTCAGCGCGCTGATCGCCTCGATCTGGGCATGCGGTGATCGCGACACCGCGCCGCCATCGCCGTAGAATGCTGCCTCGAGCGATTTCTTGAGGCCGTCTTCGCCAAAGATGCGGCGCGGTTCGCCGCCGGGGATCAGCAGCGCGGCGGCAACGACGCCGCACCAGGCGACGAGCTGTGGCACACCGGGCCGTCCGCGATGCGCGGTCTGGTCGAGATGGCGCGCGGCGCGCGCGATATGGTTGAGAACCGCCGAGCGATAGACGATGTCGCGCGACGACAGGATCAGCGGCGCATAGGCGGTCCAGAACAGGATCCGCCAGGCGGCGACGTCGCTCGTCCAGGCGGGTTCGGTGACGTTGGTGCCATGCGCCGCGAGCCACTTGCGCGTCAGCCGCTCGGCGATCGGGGCTGCCTCTTCGCGCGGCGCGACGGCGGCCAGGTCGCGCAGCCAGGCGAAGCCGTGAATATAGTGGGCAAAGGGTGGCGTGACGCCGGGCGAGGCGAAATCGATGCCCTTGAGCGGCGCCTTGAGCCCGCGAAACAGGAAATGGCCGGCGCGGATCGCCTTTCCCGCCGAAGGATCACCGGGCAGCGGGTCGTGCGGCACCGCGAGCAGCTTGAGCGGATAGCGGCCCTTGAGGCGCATTTTATGCAATGGCGTGCGCCAGGTCAGGCGGTAGAACTGGTGCGCGAGGCGCGTCGCGAGGCTCTGTCCACGATCGCCCGACAGGCGGATCAGGCGGCGGCCCTCATCAATTGAATTGGCGTCGATGGAATTGGCATCGCTCGAATTGGCATCGTTCGAAGTGTTGGCGTCTATCGCATCGGCTTCGGTCGCGTCGGACGGCGGATCGCCGCGACGATCTCCGCCCGAGGCGTCGCTCATAATCCCCTCAGCGCCGCGATATTGGCAGCGTAGCAATCGCGTCCGCCCTTGAAGGTGGCGGTCCCCGCGACGAGGACGTCGGCCCCCGCCGCAATCGCGCGCGGCGCGGTGGTCGCATCGACGCCGCCGTCGACCTCGAGCCGGATGTCGCGCCCGGTCCGGTCGATCATCTTGCGCACCGCCTCGATCTTCCTCAGCTGGCTGTCGATGAAGCTCTGCCCGCCGAAGCCGGGATTGACGCTCATCACGAGGACGAGGTCGATGTCGTCGATCAGGTAATCGAGCAGCTTGGCCGGGGTTGCCGGATTGAGCGACACGCCCGCCTGCTTGCCCAGCGACTTGATGTGCTGGACGCTGCGATGGATATGCGGTCCGGCCTCGGGATGGACGGTGATGATGTCGGCGCCGGCTTCGGCAAAGGCGTCGAGGAAGCCGTCGACCGGGCTGATCATCAGGTGGACGTCGAAGGGCAGGCTGGTGTGCGGGCGCAGCGCCTTGACCACCGCCGGGCCGATCGTGAGATTAGGGACGAAATGCCCGTCCATCACGTCGATGTGGATCCAGTCGCAGCCGGCTTCATCGATCGCGCGGACTTCCTCGCCGAGGCGCGCGAAATCGGCGCTCAGGATCGATGGCGCGATACGGACAGGGGGCGGGACGGCGGCGGGCGATGCGTCGGGGCTGGGCATGCGGTGCCCTTACCGATTGCGATGCGGGCGGGCAAGGTTCGTGGCAGCGTTATCGGCGCCGTTCGCGATGCTTGTCGCGCGGTTGGCGGCGATCATCGTCGCGGCCGTTGACGGTGTCATCGCGACCCCAGCGCCAATGCCAGCCGCCGGCGGTCTTGCGCCACGCGATCACGACGAAAACCAGCGTCGCGACGGCGAAGGCCGACCACCAGACGGCGTCGGTCAAGCCTCCCCGCTGTTCGCGCAGCATGCGCAGGCCGCCGACCAGGCCGACATAGGCGACCGTCAGCGCCCAGCCCTGCCAGGCGACCGGATAGGCGCCGAGGCCGTAACGCTTGGCCTTGAACCAGGGCCGGTCATCGAGGAACAGGTGGAGCATAAGGCGATCCTTCAGCCCTCATGACGGGAGAGAAATGCTGCGATGGTTTCGACGAGCGTCGGATCGATCGGCAGCGAGGGGTCGGCATAGGTCGCCAGGTTCGCCGCCCGGTCGTCGCCCGCGACCTGTTTGAGGACGTGGTTCATTCCGTCGACGACGATCAGTTCGGCCCCTGGCTGCGCGGCTTTCAACGCGTCGGCGTCGGCCCGCGCCACCTGGATGTCCTTGGCGCCCGACACGATCAGCACCGGCTTGTCTGTCGCCGCCGCCATCGCGCGGGGATCCTGCGCCAGCATGTCGATCAGGAAGCCCTGGACGGCGGGATTGAACAGGCCCTGGGCCAGCGCGGGATGCATGGCCGTTACATCGACGCGCTTGCCCGCCACGAGCTGGTCGAGCGCGGCGTTAGCGTCGGCGAGCAGCGGCGCGTTGGCGGGATTGGCGGAAAGCTGTTCACGGATGACGACGTCGAGCTTGCGGCCGGGCGAAGCGATCAGGATCAGGCCGCAGACATCGGGGTTGGATGCCGCCGCAAGTGCGACGAGCCCGCCCTCGCTATGCCCGGCAAGCCAGATGCAGTCGCGCCCGGTCCGGGACTTGAGCGTCCGCGCCCAGCTGGCGACATCATCCGCATAGGCGCCGATCGTCACGTCACTGGCATTGGCAATCGCGGCCTTGCTGCCGAACATCCCGCGCTTGTCGATCCGCGCGCTGGCGATACCCCGATCGGCCAGCGCTTCGGCGAGCAGGCGATAGCTCGACGCGGCAACGCCGAGCGGATTGTTGCCGTCGCGGTCGGTCGGTCCCGAACCCGGGATGACCAGGACGACCGGCGCGTCGGCGCGATCGGGCATCAGCAAGGTGCCGGCAAGCGGACCTTGCGGGCCGGGGGCGGTGATATCGCTCGCGATCGGCATTTTCGTCTCCCGCTGGGCGGCTTCGTTTTGGGCTGTCGCCGGGGTCGGCAGCGCGGCGGATCCGGCCAACAGCGCTGCGATCACTGCATTCATCATTACCCTATTCATCACGCGTCTCCTGATTTTCGGTTTGGACCGGCGGGCGCCCGCGCTTGCGGTTGACCGGCGGGTCGAGCTTGATCCCGCGCCGTTCGAGCCCGCGCCGCAGCAGGAACTCGATCTCGGCATTGACGCTGCGCAGTTCGGCCGCAGCGAGCCGCTCGACCGCGTCGAACAGCGCCTGGTCGAGGCGTAGGGGAAAGGCTTTCTTGGGGCGCTGGGCCACGATCTGTCCGACCAGCCTTGCCGCTTACTGGTAGAGCGTGCCGGTATTGACGACCGGCTGGGTATCGCGTTCGGAGCACAATACGACCATCAGGTTCGACACCATCGCCGCCTTGCGCTCGTCGTCGAGGTTGACGATGTCCTTGCTCGACAGTTCGGCGAGCGCCATCTCGACCATCCCGACCGCGCCGGCGACGATCCGCGCACGCGCCGCGATGATCGCGTCGGCCTGTTGCCGCCGGAGCATCGCCTGCGCGATCTCCTGTGCGTAGGCGAGGTGCGTCAGGCGGCATTCGTCGATCGTGATGCCCGCCTGCTCGACGCGTTCCTGCAGTTCGATGCGCAGTTCCTCGCTGATCACGTCGGCGTCGCCGCGCAGCGTGACTTCCTTGTGCTCGATATCGTCATAGGGATAGCGGCTGCCGATCGCGCGGACCGCGCTTTCGATCTGGATGTGGATGAATTCCTTGTAGTCATCGACGTCGAACAATGCCTGCGCGCTGTCGGTGACGCGCCAGACGACGTTGGCGGCGATCTCGACCGGGTTGCCGCGCAGGTCGTTGACCTTCAATCGGTCCGACGTGATGTTGTGGACGCGGACAGAGATTTTCTTGCGCATCAGCCACGGCAGGACCCAGCGCAGGCCGGTGTTGCGGTCGGTGCCCCTGTACGACCCGAACAGCTGGATCGCATAGGCCTGGTTGGGCGCGATCAGGTAGAATCCGGCGATGACGAACACCAGCACGACGATCGCGAGGATCAGGCCCGCAATCGCCCAGCCGCCGAGCAGGGGGACCTGCGTAATCGCGACAAAGCCCGCGGGGACGGTGAGCAGCGCGAGCAGCAGCATCGGATAGCCGCTGGCGCTCGCCGCGGGGTGTTCGCGCGTCGGGTTGAGAATCGCCCTGGAACCGGTTTGGGTCATGATAGCCTCCTAAAAAGATGATATCATAATTATATTGGTTGCCGACAAAGTCAACGCAAAAAGACGGGGGTGTGACATTGTTGCCTAAGCCGCGAAAATGCAGGGGTTTGGCTGTCGTTCATCCCGTTTCGATACAGCGAAGCGAACACCGCGAGGGAAACCCGCGGCGCATTGCGCGTTTAACAGGCAAGACATTTGACAGGAGAACGGCAATGCACGTTCAGGCACGAGACTATTCAGCGAACACCACCAGCCCGGTCGGCATGGGCTTCGCGCATCCCGAAACGCGCGGCTATCACGTGATGTATCGTGCTGGCGGGCAGAATATCTGCCCCGGCTGCGGCGGATCGAGCTGGCATGTCGGCCGCGTCACAGCCGAATGCGGACATTGCCTGACAGCGCTGCCGATCCAGCAGCAACAGGGCTGCGAAGGCGTCGGCCTGTTCTCGAGCCGCGGCCATGACGGCAGCGCCGACGCGGTCGAATTCGCCGTCGCCTGATCCTGACTATCGCATAGCAAAAGGGCGGCCCCGCGAGGGAGCCGCCCTTTTTTCGTGCGCGGTGCGGTGTACGTCGCGATTATTTGCCGGTCGGGAAACCGCGTCGTTCGAGCAGCGCCTTCACGTCGGGGTCGCGCCCGCGGAAGGCACGATAGGCCTCGGCGCGGTCGGTTTCGTTGCCGGTGACGAGCAACAGGTCGCGGAAGCGGTGCGATATCGTCGTGTCCCACGGGCCGCCCGCTTCCTCGAACGCCGCCCAGGTGTCGGCATCCATCGTCTCCGACCACAGATAGCTGTAATAGCCAGCCGAATAGGCGTCGGACGAGAACAGGTGATTGAACTGCGGCAGGCGGTGCCGCATCATGATCTCCTTCGGCATGCCGAGTTCGGCCAGCGTATTGCGTTCGAACGCATCGACGTCGGTCACCGGCGTCGTGCGGTTGTGCAGTTTCATGTCGATCAGCGCGCTCGACAGATATTCGACCGTTTCGAAGCCCTGGTTGAAGGTCGATGATTTTTCGATCTTGTCGATCAGCGCCTGCGGGATCGGTTCGCCGGTCTGATAATGCAGCGCGTAGTTCTGCAACACATAGGGCGTCATCAGCCAGTTCTCGTTGACCTGGCTTGGATACTCCACGAAGTCGCGCGGCGTCCCGGCTAGGCTCGGATAGGCCGCGTCGGTCAGGTAATAATCGATCGCATGGCCGAATTCATGGAACAGCGTCGATGCGTCGTCGATGCTGATCAGAGTCGGTTCGCCTTCGCCGCCCTTGGTGAAGTTGTTGTTGTTCGACCCCAGCACGATGTCGTCGCCGCTCAACCTGTCGCGTGAGCGATAGGTCGTCGCCCAGGCGCCCGACCGTTTGCCCGAGCGGGCGTAGTTGTCGAGGTAATGCAGGCCGATCACCTTGCCGTCGCGGCGCACTTCGAAGGTCCGCACGTCGGGATGGAAGACGGGGACTGTCCCGGTGTTCTCGGTAAAGCTCAGGCCATAGAGGCGGTTGGCCGAATCGAACATCGCCGCGATCATCTTGTCGAGCTGGAAATACGGTTTGATCGCCGCGGCATCGAGGTCGTATTTCTGCTTGCGGACCTTTTCGGCGTAATAGCGGTAATCCCACGGCGCGATCGTGATCTTAGCGCCCTTGCCGGCTTTTGCGTCGGCATCGGCGAGCGCCTGCATGTCGGCGACTTCCTCCTTCACGCGCGCGACCGCGGCGGGCCACACCTTCATCATCAGGTCCATCGCGCGATCGGGGGTCCCGGCCATCGTGTCGGCCATGCGATAATCGGCATGCGTCCTGAAACCGAGCAGCTCGGCGCGCTGTTGGCGCAGCTTGAGGATCTGCGCGATCGTTGCATTGGTGTCGTTGGCGTCGCCATTGTCGCCGCGATTGCTGTACGCCTTGTAGACCTTTTCACGCAGGTCGCGGCGGGTCGAGTTTTCCATGAACGGCTGCATCACCGAGCGCGTGTTCTTGATCGCCCAGCCGCTCTTGCCCTGTTCCTCGGCGGCCTTCTTGAGCGAGGCGACGAAGCTGGCGGGCAGGCCGGCGAGATCGTCGGCGCTGTCGAGGAAGATATAGGTCTCCTCGTCGGCGAGAACCTTGTTCGAAAAGTCGCTGTAAAGACCCGCGAGCTCGGTGTTGAGCGCAATCAGCTGCGGCTTCTTGGCGGCATCGAGCAACGCGCCGTCGCGCTTCAGCCCGTCATAGGCGCGCTCGATCAATCGCTGTTGCTTGGCATCGAGGCCCATCTTCGCGCGATTGTCGTAGAGATATTTGTATTTTTCGACGAGCCGGGGATCGAGGTTGAGCTCGCTGAAAAAGGCCGACAGCTTCGGGCTCCACTCGGCCTGGATCGCGCGCACGTCGGGGTTCGACAGGTTGCTCGTGTACACGCCGTACACGGGGTAGACGCGGCCGAGAATCTCGCCCGCCTTCTCGAGCGGGACGACGAAATTGTCGAAGGTCGGCGTCGCCGGGTTCGACAGGATCGTCTCATACTCGGCCTTCACCTCGGCCATGCCGGCGTCGAACGCCTGCGGCAGCTGGTCGGGCGTATAGGCGTCCCACTGCGGCACGCCATCATAGGGGCCGGTCCATTCGGCGAGCACGGGGTTGTCGACTGCCGTAGCGGCGACAGTAGCGGCGTCGGCAGCCTCGGCAACGGTGTTGATCGCGGTGTCGGCGCGGTCATCCATCGTCGCGCATCCGGCAAGCATCGAGCTTCCCGCTAGGAGGGTAAATGCATATTTCATCGGCGTTCCTGTCCTGATCTGTTTCTTGAAATATTTTTGACGGCCCGGTCTGGCCGTGCTTCTTGAGGTCTGGCTTAACCGGATAACACGGTCCGGGTCCAGCCTCGAAGCTGTTCGATCGGACACAAGTTTCGGCTTTACCCTTGACGCGAACGTAAACGTTAGGTTTCATGGCGCAACCTTTCATGGGCCGCTCGACGCCGCCCGTACCGCTCCGGGGAGCCGCCGACATGACGCTCGATAGCCTGCACCGCACCGCCTATGGCGACGACCACGAGGCGTTCCGCGCGACCGTCCGCCAGTTCCTGGCAAAAGAGGTCCAGCCGCACGCCGACCAGTGGGAAAAGGACAAGATCGTCCCGCGCGAACTGTGGCTCAAGGCGGGCGAGCTCGGCATGTTGTGCCCGACGGTTCCCGAAGAATATGGCGGCCTCGGCCTCGATTTCGGCTATAATGCGATCGTCGACGAAGAGCTCGCTTATGGCGCGGGTGCGACGCTCGGCTTCTCGCTTCATTCGGACATCGTCGTCAATTACCTGATCGCTTATGGCTCCGAAGAGCAGAAGCGCGAATGGCTGCCCAAGATGGTATCGGGCGAAGTCATCACCGCGATCGCGATGACCGAGCCGGGCGTCGGATCGGACCTGCAATCGATCCGCACCAGCGCCAAGAAGGACGGCAACCATTATGTCGTCAACGGCCAGAAGACCTATATCACCAACGGCCAGAATGCCGACCTGACGCTCGTCTGCGCCAAGACCGACCCCGATGCCTCGCCCGGCTGGAAGGGTGTTTCGATCATCCTCGTCGAATCGTCGCGCGACGGCTATCGCAAGGGCCGCAACCTCGACAAGATCGGCATGGACAGCGCCGACACGTCCGAACTGTTCTTCGACGACGTCCGCGTGCCGATGACCAATTGCTTGGGCGAGGAGGGCAAGGGCTTCATCTATTTGATGAGCGAACTGCCGCAGGAGAGGCTTTCGATCGCGGTCAGCGCGCAGGCCAGTGCGCAGGGCGCGTTCGATCGCACCGTCGAGTTCGTCAAGGACAGGAAGGCGTTCGGCAAACCGGTGTTCGATTTCCAGAACACGCGCTTCACGCTCGCCGATCTGAAGACCCGCCTCCAGGTCGGCTGGGCGCATCTCGACTGGGCGCTGGCGCGGCACCTGCGCGGCGAACTGACCCCCGAGGAAGGCGCGGCGGCCAAATTGTGGCATACCGAGTTCCAGTGGGACATGATGGACAAATGCCTGCAACTTCACGGCGGCGCGGGCTATATGAACGAGTATCCGATTGCCCGCGCATGGCGCGCGGCACGCGTTACGCGTATCTTCGGCGGCACCAACGAGATCATGAAAGAACTGATCGGTCGCAGCCTGTAACCTTTCCGCGCATTGCCAGCGCGCAACCTTAGGGACCAATATCATGACCACCGCCTATATCGTCGATGCCGTCCGTTCGGCCGGGGGCAAGCGCGGCGGCGCGCTCGCCGGCTGGCACCCCGTCGATCTCGGCGCCGCGGTGCTCGACGGCCTCGTCGCGCGCACCGGCATCGATCCCGCGGCGATCGAGGACGTCATCACCGGCTGCGTCAGCCAGGGCGGCGAACAGAGTTTCCAGGTCGGGCGCAACATCGTCCTTGCCTCGAGCCTGCCCGAGAGCGTGCCGGCGGTGACGATCGATCGCCAGTGCGGCAGCTCGCAACAGGCGATCCAGTTTGCCGCGCAGGCGATCATGTCGGGCACGCAGGATATCGTCGTCGCCAACGGCGTCGAATCGATGAGCCGCGTGCCGATGGGCTCGACCGGCGCGCTCCATGCCAAGGAAGGCATGGGGATCTACAAATCGCCCGGCCTCGAGCGCAAATATCCCGGCATCATGTGGTCGCAGTTCGTCGGCGCCGAGATGATCAGCAAGAAATACGGCTTCGATCGCGCGATGCTCGACGCCTATGCGCTGCAAAGCCACCAGCGTGCCGCCGCCGCGACCGAAGCGGGCGCGTTCGATGCCGAAATCATCCCGCTCGAGATCGAAACTCCCGACGGCACGAAGATGCACACCGTCGATGAAGGCATCCGCTTTGACGCAAGCCTCGAGAGCATCGGTTCGGTCAAGCTGCTGCAGGAAGGCGGCACCGTCACCGCCGCCAACGCCAGCCAGATCTGCGACGGCAGCTCGGCGGTCCTGATCGTCAGCGAACGGGCGTTGAAGGAACACGGGCTGACGCCGATCGCGCGGATCCACAACCTGACCGTCACCGCCGGCGACCCCGTCGTCATGCTCGAAGAGCCGCTGTTCGCGACCGACCGGGCGCTGCAGCGCGCGGGGATGACAATTTCCGATATCGACCTGTTCGAGGTCAACGAGGCCTTCGCCCCCGTCCCGCTCGCCTGGCTCCAGCATAGCGGCGGCGATCCCGGCGCGGCTCAACGTCCATGGCGGCGCGATCGCGCTCGGCCATCCGCTCGGCGCTTCGGGCACCAAGCTGATGGCGACGCTCGTCCACGCGCTCAAACGCCACGGCAAGACATACGGGCTGCAGACGATGTGCGAAGGCGGCGGTATCGCCAACGTCACGATTGTTGAACGACTCTAGGCGTCGCGCGACGCCCATTTGCGTAATCGAAAAAGGAACGACATCATGGAAATCTCCGCAAACACTCCCGCCGTAGTCACCGGAGGCGCATCGGGCCTCGGCGAAGCGACCGCGCGTGCATTGGCCGCCAAGGGCGCCAAGGTCGCAATCTTCGACCTGCAGGAAGAAAAGGGCCGCAAGGTCGCCGAGGACATCGGCGGCATATTCTGCGAGGTCAACGTGACCAGCGACGAGAGCGTCGAGGCGGGCTTTGCCAAGGCGCGCGAAGCGCACGGCCAGGAACGCATCCTCGTCAACTGCGCCGGCGTCGGCAACGCGATGAAGACCGTCAGCCGTTCGAAGGAAGACGGCACGATCCGCCGCTTCCCCAGCCAGGCGTTCGACTGGGTCGTCCAGATCAACCTCGTCGGCAGCTTCCGCTGCATCTCCTATTTCGCCGAGGGCCTGCTTGCCGCCGATCCGCTCCCCGGCGGCGAGAGCTCTCAGCCTGGCGGGGGCCGGGGCTGCGAACAGCGCGGCGTGATCATCAACACCGCCAGCGTCGCGGCCGAGGATGGCCAGATCGGCCAGGCCGCCTATTCGGCATCGAAGGGCGGCGTGCTCGGCCATGACGCTGCCGATCGCGCGCGATTTGATGAACGAAGGCGTCCGCGTCAACACGATCCTGCCGGGCATTTTCGAAACCCCGCTGCTGCGCGGTCTGCCGCAACCCGCCCAGGACGCGCTCGCCGCTGCGGTGCCGTTCCCCAAGCGTCTCGGCCGTCCCGACGAATACGCGCAGCTCGCGCTGGCGATGATCGAGAACGATTACTGGAACGGTGAAGACGTCCGTCTCGACGGCGCGCTGCGCATGGGTCCCCGCTAACCTCCTGGCCCCTCCCCGTAACGGGGAGGGGTCGGGGCGGGGCCGTGCGCTTCCGCCCGAACGAAAGCATTTCATGCCCAAGCCTTCCCCCGCGCGCCTCGACCCGGCGAACTATCCCGTCGCAATCGAGGTGCAGACGCGCTTCCAGGATCTCGATCCGCTGGGCCACATCAACAACGGCGCGATGGCGGCGATTATCGAAACAGGCCGGATCGCGTTCAACCACCGCGTCGGCGTCGACGGCCGCGACCGCAAGCCGGGCGAGCGCTGGCTGATCGCGCGGCTCGAGATCAATTACGTCGCCGAGGGGCACTATCCCGAGCCCGTCACGATCGGCCACGGCTTCGGCCGCGTCGGCAGTTCGAGCTGGGATATCCTGGCGGGCGTGTTCCAGGGCGACACCTGCATCGCCACCGCCGACTGCACGATCGTCCTGACCGACGCCAACGGCGCGGTCGCGATCGGCGACGATCAGCGCAAGCGCATCGGCGAATACGCCTTCCGCGCCTAGGCGCCGGCGGCATCGGCGTGCGCGGCATCGAACGCCGCACGCGCGCATTCGACCGCGTCGATATTGGCGAACGCCCAGTCGCCGAGCGCGCCGACGGGTACGAGCAGCTCGTGCCCCAGGTCGGTCAGCGCATAATCGACGCGCGGCGGCACCGACGGCGTCACGCTGCGCGACACGAATCCATCGCGTTCGAGCCCGCGCAGTGTCGCGCTCAGCATCTTTTGCGACACGTTGCCGATCTCGCGCTTCAGTTCGTTGAAGCGCAGCGATCCGGCCGACAGCCGCATGATCACCTGGACCGACCATTTGTCGCCGATCCGCGACAGCACGGTGTTGACGCGCTGGCAGCCGCCGGTTTCGTGCAGGTTACCCGGTTTCGTCATCGTGCCCTCTTGCATGGTTGATCCGGTTTCCAACATAGGCCTGGTAACCAAAAGAAACCAGTAGAAACCAAACAGCCATCAAGGGACATATCCATGCTCAATATCGGAATCATCGTCGGCAGCACGCGGCCGGGACGCAACACGATCAAAGTCGCCGAGTGGGTGCGCGACCATGCCGCCCAGCGCGGCGATGCCAATTACGAACTGGTCGACCTTGTCGATTTCGACCTGCCGTTGCTCGACGAGCCCGTCCCGCCGTCGCAGGGCCGTTACAGCAAGGAGCACACCAAGCGCTGGGCCGCGAAAATCGCCTCGCTCGACGCGTTCGTTTTCGTCACCCCCGAATACAACCATTCGACGAGCGGCGCGCTCAAGAACGCGATCGATTTCATCTATGCCGAATGGAATGACAAGGCGGCCGCGTTCGTCAGCTTCGGCAGCGCGGGCGGAACGCGCGCAGTCGAGCATCTGCGTACCATCGCGGCCGAGATCAAGATCGCCGACGTGCGCGGCCAGGTCGCGCTGTCGCTGTTCGACGATTTCGAGAATTTCTCCGATTTCAAGCCGCGCGACGTCCACGCCCCCGCGCTCGACACGATGTTCGACGAGCTGATCGGCTGGGGCACGCGCGCTCAAAACCTATCGCGACGGCAAGGCGAAAGCCTGAGCTGCGCGACCTGAAGTGCGCGGCGGCGGTTTCCCTCCCGCCGTCGCCGCCGCTTCAGCGCGTCAGATTGTAGACGAAGCCGATCAGGCCGGTCTGGCGGCTGCGGCGCAGGCGTTCGGCCTTGAGGATCGTGTGGACCTGGTCATAGCAGGTCGCGACGTCGTCGTTGACGAGGACGAAGTCATAGCCGTCCCAGTGGGCGATCTCGCTCGCCGCGCGCTCCATCCGCCCGGCGATGACCTCTTCGCTGTCGGTCGCGCGGGTGTGCAGGCGGCGGCTCAATTCCTCCATGCGCGGCGGCAGGATGAAGACGCGCACGACGTCGCCGCCCTCTTTCTGGTGAAGCTGCTGCGCGCCCTGCCAGTCGATGTCGAACAGGACGTCCTGGCCGGCGGCGAGCATGTCCTCGACCGGTTGCTTGGGCGTGCCGTAGCGGTGACCGAAGACGCGCGCCCATTCGAGGAACTCGCCCGCATCGGCCATCGCCTTGAACGTATCGACATCGACGAAATGATAGTCGCGCCCGTCGACCTCGCCGGGCCGGATCGGCCGCGTCGTCACCGATACCGACATCGACAGATGGTCGTCATGCTCGAGCAACTTGCGCGCGATCGTCGATTTGCCCGCGCCCGAGGGCGACGACAGGACGTAGAGCACGCCGCGTCGTTCGACGGGCAATTTTTGCGATTTGGGTTCGCCCGCCGGGGCGCTATCGGTGTCGGCCATGCGCGCTAGTGGGCGAAAGCCGGGGCGAGCGTCAAGGGGGAGGCGAGATGGAGATGAGCGATCAACGCGATGGCGGTGGCCCGACCTGGGCTTATGCTGCTGGAATCGTTGCGACGATCATCGCCGCGGCGGGGATCCTGCTGGCGATGGGGCGCAACCCGATCTGCACCTGCGGGACGATCGAACTGTGGCACGGCAGCGTCCAGTCGGCGGGCAACAGCCAGCATCTCAGCGACTGGTACAGCTTCAGCCACGTCACCCACGGCTTTATATTCTACGGCCTCGGCTGGTGGCTGCTGCGGACGCGGCCGGTGGGCCTGCGGCTGGTCGTCGCAACGCTGATCGAGGCGGGCTGGGAAATCCTTGAAAACACGCCGATGGTCATCGACCGCTATCGCGAGGCGACGATGGCGTTCGGCTATAGCGGCGACAGCGTGCTCAATTCGGCCAGCGACATCGCGATGATGATTGCCGGCTTCTGGCTCGCCAGCCGCCTGCGCTGGCCATGGGTGGTCGCGCTGGCGCTGGCGTTCGAGGCGTTCACCCTGTGGCGGATTCGCGACAACCTGACGCTGAACGTCATCATGCTCGTCGCGCCGGTCGATGCCGTGCGCGACTGGCAGGCGGGCGCGCCGATCTCCTGAAGGCTTAGGCGGTCGGCTCGGGGACCTTGATCGCCTGCGCCGTCTGCTTTGCCGCACGCTTGCGCAGCGCGGGTCTGGCCTTTGCGGTCCCGGGAGCGGGTTGGCGCTTGGCGGTTGATGCGGCCTTGCGCGGTTTCGCCGTCTTGCCCTGCGTGCCCTCTTCGAGCAGCGCGAAACTGTCGGCGACGCCCGCGGGGCCGGTGCGCTTGATCGCCTTTTCGGTCTGGTCGCGCCGTTCGGCCCGTTCGGCCAGCTTCTTGCTGAGATAACCCGCGGCGAGCGTCGCGCCGATCACGGCAAAGCGTGCCGGCAGGAGCCGCCGGGCGACCGCCATCGTGGCGAAGCCGACCGCTGCCCCGGTTACGGGATTGCCGTGTTGTTCCTTGTTGATGGCCGCGCCAGTGGCGGCGGCGAAGAGCTTGCCGATCATGGTTGTTATCCTTTCGAAACAACAACGCCACTACACCGCGTGCGGTTCCGCCGCGACGGTCGATTGGCTAGCGGCCGATCATCGTTTCCGGGCGGACGACGCGGTCGTAGGTGTCGCCGTCGACGAGGCCCGAAGCGAGCGCCGCCTCGCGCAGCGTCTGGCCGGTCTCGTGCGCGGTCTTGGCGATCTTGGCGGCATTGTCATAGCCGATTTCGGGCGCCAGCGCGGTGACGAGCATCAGCGATCGGTCGACCAGTTCCTTGATCCGCTTGGTATCGGCCTCGAGCCCCTCGACGCAGCGGCGCGAGAAGCTTTCCATGCCGACGGCAAGCAGGTCGATCGAGCGCAGCACGTTGGCGCCGATCATCGGTTTGAACACGTTGAGTTCGAGATGGCCCTGCATCCCGCCGATCGTCACCGCCGCGGCGTTGCCGATCACCTGCGCGGCGACCATCGTCAGCATTTCGCACTGCGTCGGGTTGACCTTGCCCGGCATGATCGAGCTGCCCGGCTCGTTGGCCGGCAGGCTGAGTTCGCCGAGGCCCGAACGCGGGCCCGATCCGAGCAGGCGGATGTCGTCCGCGATCTTGTTGAGCGCGACGGCGAGCGTTTCGAGCGCGCCCGAAAAGAACACCAGCCCGTCGTTCGATGCCAATGCTTCGAACATGTTGCGCGCGGGTTCGAAGGCGATTCCCGTCGCGGCCGAAATCTCGCGCGCGATATCTTCGGCAAAGCCCTTGGGCGCGTTCAATCCGGTGCCGACCGCGGTGCCGCCCTGTGCGAGCTTGTGGATGTTGCCGTTGACTGCGCCTTCGATCCGCGCGCGGCACGCGATCAGCTGCGCGACATAGCCCGAAAATTCCTGGCCCAGCGTCAGCGGCGTCGCGTCCTGCAGGTGCGTCCGGCCGATTTTTACGATGGCATCCCACGCCTTTGCCTTGGCGGCGAGTGCGTCGGTCAGCTCGATCAGCGCGGGCAGCAGGCGCTCCCTGGTCGCCACGGCGGTCGCGACGTGGAGCGCGGTCGGGAAACTGTCGTTCGACGACTGGCCCTTGTTGACGTGATCATTGGGGTGGACGGGGTCCTTGCCGCCGCGCGTGCCGCTGAGCGCCTCGTTGGCGATGCCGGCGATCACCTCGTTGACGTTCATGTTCGACTGCGTACCCGATCCGGTCTGCCAGATGACGAGCGGGAACTGGTCGTCGTGCTTGCCCGCCAGGATCGCGTCGGCCGCGGCGACGATGCCGTCGGCGATCTTCGCATCGAGCGCGCCCGATGCCTTGTAGGTCAGCGCCGCAGCGCGTTTGACGTGGGCGAGGCCGTGGACGATGTCGATCGGCATCGTTTCGCGCGTGCCGAAGGGGAAATTCTCGATGCTGCGCTGCGTCTGCGCGCCCCAATAGGCGCTGGCAGGCACTTCGATCTTGCCGATCGAATCGCTTTCAGTCCGTGTATCGCTCATTATTTTTTCCCGAAATCTACCGTGACGACGTTCGATCCGTCGTCGCTCTCGATGATGCGGTCGCTGACCGGCGGGTGATCGTTCTCGGCGTCTTCGTGCGGTTCGGGCCCGGCGCCGCCATCGCCGACCTGGAACTGCAGCCCGAAATCCACCGCCGGATCGACGAAGGCGGTGATCGCGGCATAGGGGATGTGCAGGTGCGAGGGGACCTGGTTGAAGCTCAATCCGACCGAAAAGCCGTCATCCTCGACGACGAGGTCCCAGTATTTGTTCTGCAGGACGATCGTCATCTCGTCGGGGAAACGCGCGGTCAGCGCAGCGGGAATGTCGACCCCCGGCGCATGCGTCTTGAAGGTGATGTAGAAATGGTGCTCGCCGGGCAGGCCGTGGCTGACGACCTCGCCGAGCACGCGTCCGACCACGGCACGCAGCGCCTCCTGGACGATCTCGTCATAGGGAATCAGGCTGTCTGGTTGCTCGTCGCTCATGCCCGCTAGGTGAACGCGGGCGACCTACGGGTCAAGGGGGGACGCGCCACCGGTGCGTTGCGCGCCGCGCAGTGGCGGCCTAGCCTTGCGCCCACCAGCCAAAGGCCAGAGGAAGGAATACAATGCCCGTCGATGCGACCCAGCCCTATGATCCCGACAATATCTTCGCCAAGATCCTGCGCGGCGAGATTCCGTGCGATCGGGTTTACGAGGACGATTACGCGCTCGCCTTTCACGACATCGCCAAACAGGCGCCGACGCATATCCTCGTCATCCCGCGCGGCGCCTATGTCGGCTGGGACGATTTCTCGGCGCGCGCGAGCGAGGCGGAGATCGCCGGCTTCATCCGCGCGGTCGGCATCGTCGCGCGCAACGCCGGGCTCGTCGCGCCGGGCTATCGCCTGCTCGCCAACAGCGGCCCCGACGCGGGGCAGGAGGTACCGCACCTCCACGTCCACCTGTTTGCGGGCAAGCCCCTTGGCCCGATGCTGGCGAGGCGCTAACGTCGCCGACAGCGCAGTCCCGTCAAGAGGACGCGCCGGGAAGAGGAAAATGTCATGGCCGCAACAATAGAGCCGACGGGCGATTCAACACCTGATCGTGCGACCAACGAAAACTGGTCATCGCGAAGTGCATTCGTCCTTGCCGCGATCGGTTCGGCGGTCGGACTGGGCAACCTGTGGCGCTTTCCGAGCGAGGCGGGGAGCAATGGCGGCGGCGCCTTTGTCGTCTTCTACATATTGTGCGTCGTGCTCATCGGCCTGCCGGTGCTCTTGTCGGAAACGCTGATCGGGCGCCACGGCAAATCGTCGGCGGTCAAGAGCGCCGAGAAGGTCGCGGTCGAATCGGGCGTTTCCAAACACTGGTCGGCGCTTGCCTCGATCGGCACGCTCGGCGCCTTCGTCATCCTCACTTTTTACAGCGTCGTCGCGGGCTGGGTGCTCTATTATATCGGCATCTTCGCGGGCGACTTTTTCGGCTCGCTCGGCAATCTTGGCGGCGGGGCCTTTGCCGGACAAAGCGGCGAGCAGGTGCAGGCATTGCTCCCCTCTCTGTTCGCCAATTCGGGCCTGAATATCGCGCTCCATGCGCTGTTCATGGCTATTACCGTGTTCTTCGTCGCGCGCGGCGTCACCGGCGGGATCGAGGTCGTCGCGACCTGGCTGATGCCTGCGTTTTTCGTGCTGCTGGTCGCGATTACCGGCTACAGCCTCGCGACCGGAGCGGCGGCAGAGGCGATTGCCTTCCTGTTCTCGTTCGAACCGGCCAAGGTGTTTCACGGCCCGGTGATGCTGTCGGCGCTCGGCCAGGCCTTCTTTTCGCTGTCACTCGGTTCGGCATTGATGATCACCTACGGCGCCTATGCCGATCGCAGCGTCAACCTCGCCAAGACTGCGGGCATCATAGCCTTTGCCGACACCTCGGTGGCGATCATCGCCGGGCTGGCCATCTTCCCGATCGTCTTTGCCGCGGGGCTCGCAGTCGATGGCGGCCCGACGCTGATGTTCCAGACACTGCCCGCCTCGTTCCAGACGATGCCGGCGGGGTCGTTCATCGGCCTGTTGTTCTTCGTCATGGTGTTCTTCGCCGCGCTGACCAGTTCGGTGGCGCTGCTCGAGGCACCGGTCAGCTGGGCGCGCCACCGGTTCGGCATGACGCGGATGACCGCGACGCTCGTCATCGGCGGCATCGCCCTTGCGTTCGGCGTGCCTGCGGCGCTGTCGTTCAGTACGATGGGCGATTTCCATCCGCTCGATTTCGGCATCTTCGCCGGGCTCAACATGTTCGACTTCGCCGACACGCTGTCGGGCAAGATCCTGTTGCCGTTGTCGGGCCTGCTGACCGCGATCTTCATCGGCTGGCGTGCCGACAAGCGGCTGACCGACGATGAAAACGGCATCGACGGCACGCTGCACCTGGCCTGGCGTTTCCTGATCGCCTGGCTGTGCCCGATCGCCGTCGCCCTGATCCTGATCTTCGGCCTGTTTCCCGATCTGCTCGGCTAAAATCCGGCCCCGGACGGCGGACGACGGAATCCCCTTGCGCGTAGCGTAAAAGGGCATAAGCGTTACCGCCTCGTACTGTCCTTAGGACGCGTTCCAGCCGTCCGCCTAATGTGGGATTTCCAGACATGATATTCGACCGCGTCAAGCCGCTCGACGCCATCCTGGCCGTTGCGCAAAAGAAGTCGCTCAAACGAACGCTAGGACCGATCCAGCTGATGCTGTTCGGTATCGGCTGCATCATCGGCACGGGCATTTTCGTGCTGACCTCGGTCGGTGCGCAAAAGGCCGGCCCTGGCCTGATGCTCGCCTTCGCGATCGCCGGTGCGGTCTGCATCGTCGCCGCGCTTTGCTATGCCGAGATCGCCGCGATGATCCCGGTTGCGGGCAGCGCCTATACCTACAGCTACGCGACCGTCGGCGAATTCCTCGCCTGGACCGTCGGCTGGGCGCTGATCATGGAGTACGCGATCGCCGCTGCAGCGGTTTCGGTCGGCTGGTCGGGCTATTTCGCCGGCACCATCCTCAACGAGTTCCTCGGCATACACCTGCCGCAGGCGCTGGCGCACGGGCCGCTCATACTCGGCGGCGAAGAGGGCGGGTTGATCAACCTGCCCGCCGCGCTGATTGCGTTGCTCGTCACCGGACTTCTCATCATCGGCACCAGCGAAAGCGCCAAGGTCAACGCGGTGCTCGTCGCGATCAAGGTCACCGCGCTCACCGCGTTCATCGCACTGACGCTGACCAGCCCCGAATTCAGCGCCGATCGCTTCAATCCCTTCCTCCCCGCCGGACTGTTCGGCGTCTGGGGCACCGGCACCGGCGCGGTCGGCGCGGCGGCGACGATGTTCTTTGCCTATGTCGGCTTCGACGCGGTCTCGACTGCTGCTGAAGAGACCAAGGATCCGCAGCGCAACGTCCCGATCGGGCTGATCGGATCGCTGCTTTTCTGTACCGTGTTCTACATCCTCGTTGCCGCCGGTGCGATCGGTACGATCGGCGGACAGCCGATCATGTCGGGCGGCCTGCCGGTCGAGGCCGGCTCGGTCGAACTCGCCCGCCAGTGCGCAATGCCGCAATATGCCCAGGCGCTGGTCTGCTCGGACGAGGCGCTCGCCCACGTCCTCAGGCAGATCGGCTTCTCGGGCGTCGGCAACATGCTCGGCGTTGCGGCCTTCCTCGCGCTGCCGTCGGTGATCCTCGTCCTGCTGTTCGGCCAGACGCGCATCTTCTTCGTCATGAGCCGCGATGGCCTGCTGCCGCCGCTGCTCAGCCGTGTCCACCCGCGCTTCAAGACGCCGCACGTGGTGACCGCGATTACCGGTTCGCTGGTGGCGGTAGGAGCGGCGTTCTTCCCGGTCGGCCAGCTTGCCGACATCTCGAACGCGGGGACGCTCTATGCCTTCCTGATGGTCGCGGTGGCGGTGATGATGCTGCGCCGGACCGATCCCGCGCGCAAGCGCAGCTTCCGCGTCCCCGCTTTGTGGCTGATCGGACCGCTGACGATCGCGGGCTGCATCTTCCTGTTCGTCAACCTGCCGACCAACGCGATGCTGTTCCTGCCGATCTGGGGCGTCATCGGGCTGTTCGTCTATTTCCTCTACAGCCGCGGCAACAGCCATCTCGGCCGCGGCATCGTCGAGGTGCACGAGGACGATTATGCCGATCTGGAACCGCCGATCCCGGGCACGCACGACGCCTGATCGAACGCCTTTCATGAAAAAGGGGACCCTCGCGGGTCCCCTTTTTTGTGTCCTCGCTATTCGGGCATCGCCGGGGTACCCGGCGGCATCCGTCGCTTGAACAGCTGCCATTTCTCCGACCAGGCGACGAGGACCAGCGCGACCAGCCCGGTGATCAGGAACCCCGTCGCCATCGGCACGACGCTGCCGTCGAACAGCTGGCCGATGATCGCCCCGATTCCCGCCGCGAGCAGCGTGCGCGCGAACTGCTGGAAGCTCGACGCGGCGCCCGCCATGCGACCGAACGGCTGCATCGCGATCGACCCGAAATTGGATCCGGTAAAACCGATCATCGACATGTTGGCGGCGATCAGGACGAGGAAGATCGGCAGCGTTTCGTGCGCCATCGAGGCGGCGGCGATCTGCGCGCCCGACAACAGGATGAAGGCGATCAGCGCGCTGTGGCTGACGCGGCGCGCGCCGAAGCGTTCGACGATGCGCGAATTGAACCAGTTCGAAATCGCGATCGACGCGGCGACCGCGGCAAAGGCGTAAGGAAAGATATCGGCGGCGTCGAAGATGTCGGCGAAGATCTGCTGCGCCGAATTGAGATAGCCGAACAGTCCGCCCATGACGACGCCGCTGGCAAGGACATAGCCGAGCGCGCCGCGGTTGGTCACGACCTCGCGCCAGGTCGCGGCGACCTCGTGCGATGCGGATCGGGATGACGTTGGCAGGGTCGAGCGTCTCGGGCAGGCGCCGCCAGACCCACAGGCGCGACGAGCCCGACAGGACGACGAACAGGATGAAGATGTATCGCCAGCTGGCGACATAGAGGATCATCTGGCCGAGCGTCGGGCGCGATGATCGGCATTGCCATGAAGACGATGAAGACAAGGCTGACGAGCCGCGCCATGCGGTCGCCCGAATAACGGTCGCGGATTACCGCCAGCGCGACAACGCCCATCGCTGCGGCGGTCGAGGCCCTGCGCAAAGCGAAAGCCGAGCAGCGCGGTAAAGCTCGTCGAAAAGCCGCCGAGCGCGGCGAAAATCGCATAAGCGCAGCAGCGCCGACAGCAGCACCGGCTTGCGACCGTAAGCGATCGGCAAGCGACCCATAGAACAATGCCCCGATCGCCGATCCGAACATATAGGCCGACAGGACATACTGGCGGTCGTTGGCGTCGGCGACGCCGAGCGCCTCGCCAATTGCCGGGAAAGGCGGGCAACATCGCGTCGATCGCGATCGCATTGAGCGCCATCAGCGACGCCATCAGCGCAAGGAATTCGCGAAATCCCATCGGGAAACCGTCGGCGGTCGCAGCGGCGGCGGTCGATACGAGTGGGGGAGGTTTGGTCATGCGATGGCCTGTAGGTTTCGGCGCTGCATACGCCAACAAGCGACCGCACGCCAGCGGGCGCGACGATCGCTTGGTTGGAACGGACATGGGCCGCGCCGAACGACCGGCGCGACCGGATTAGCTTCGAATCAGGACGCCGTCGACGACATGGACGACGCCGTTCGCTGCCTGGTGCGATGCGCTGCCGATGTTCGCGCTCGCGCCGCCGGGCGCGGTGACGGTGATCGCGTCGCCCTGTTTGGCAAAGGTCAGAACGTCGCCCGCCATCGTCTTCAGTTCGGCACTGCCGCCGCCCGCCTCGATCGCCTTGGTGATGTCTGCGGCGGTCACCGTGCCGGGGACGATATGGCCGGTCAGCAGGCTGGTCAGCTGCGGCTTGGCCTCGGGCGTCTTGAGCGCCGCGAGGACATCGTCGGGGACGCCATCGAGCGCGGCGTTCGAGGGCGCGAACACGGTATAGGGCGCGCGCCCGTCGAGCGTTGCGCCCAGATCGGCCGATGCGATCAGCGCCTTGGTACCAGACAGGCTGCTGTCATCAGCCAGCACCGTGGTCAGCGTATCGGCACTCGCCTCGCTGCCCGCAGCAGCGGTGGCGCTGCCCGGCTCGTTCGGGACTTTCTTGCAACCACCGAGCGACAGCGCGACGGCGGCCAGTCCCAGGATCGGAAGCGCCAAGGCGCGACGTGTATTCGTCATGGTCATTATCCCTGTTATGCTAGTGTTCGGCGGCCGATGCGGCGACTGCGCAGCGTCAGGTCAGCAGCGAAATCGCCGCCTTGATGAGCTGCGTCGTCGGATCGATCCGATAGACCTGGCCATCGGCATAACGATAACTGGCATCGGGCGTATCGTAGTAGCGATCACGATAGGCGAGCGGCACGTTGTACACGCCATAGCCGGCAGGTGCCTGCTGACCGACGGTCCAGTCGTCACCGGTCAGCAGAGCCGCGATCGACTGGATCGCCTGCGTCTCGGGATCGACTGCGAAAATCGCGCGGTCGGCGTAGCGATAGTCGTAATTCTGGTTCTGGCCGTAATAGGCGTTGTAATAGGTCGGCATCGGCTGCGAAGCGTAGCTGCTCGGGAAGATCTGCCCGACGCCAAGCGCGCCGCCAAGAACGGGCAGCCACGAGACGATCGAATTGTCCTGCGTGCGATAGAGATAGCCGTCGTTGTAGCTATAGCCGTCGCGATAGTCGCGATAGCGCGTCGGGATCGAATAGAACAACGGCGCATAGCGATCCTGACGCTGGTACATCTTCTTCGCCTGACCCGGGGGCATGCAGCCATTGTGCTTCTTGGCGAGGCCCGGAGGGCAGCCATCGATGATCATGTGGCTCGCCATGAAGCGGCGGGCGTCGTCGCGGTGCGGCGCGTCCATCCGCCGCGCGGCATAACGGCCCGCATCGTCATCGCGCGACGAGCGCACGTCTTCGCGCTTGCGATAGTCCTTGGCGCGCTTTTCTACCGCCTTGCGGTAATCCTTGGCGTCCTTGGCGTAGGCTTTGGCGTCGGCCTTGACGGCCTTTTCGACCGACTTGCGCGCTCCCTTGCCAACGGGACCGTGGCCCTGTGCGCTCATGCTCGCGCCGTGGCCTTTTTCGCCGTGACCCTTGTCACCGCCATGGCCCTTGCCCTGCGCCATTGCGGGGGCTGCAATGGCCATGGCGATCGCACCTGAAAGCATCAAAACATGTCGCATAATCAATTCCTTTGGTTGCCGCTTAAACGCCGCGCGAACCAATGGGTTCCTGCTCCAGATTAATAGGTGGGCTTCGTTTCGATAACGTATCGTTCGTAAATCATCGGTTCAGCCCGACTGGCGCAGCGCGCACAGATCGCCGCCGTCGTTGGGTCGCGGCGACTATTTGCAGGAGTCGATCGTGATGAAGCGCTATGTGTCTGCCTTATTTGCTCTTGTCCTTGGCGGCTGTGCCGCAGCTCAGATGGTCCAGCCCGCTTCGCTTGCGGAGGTTGCGCCGATCCGAATCGAACAGATCGGCGGAGGACGCAGTGGGCAGTTTTCGTTCACCGACGGCCACGATGCGTTTGCCGGCCGCTTCGTCCGGTCGGCTGACGGGCTGAGTTATTTCAACACGATCAAGGACCATCGCGGTACGACCGATTTCACGCTCACGGGCCCCCATCTTTCGGCACCTCTCTCGGCGCGGTGCGATTTTGCCGAACGTGTGCTCGAGATCGGCATTTTCACCTCGACGCCCGAACGGTTTGCCTATCGCTGTTCGTTTCTGTCGGATGGGCGCGCAATCCCGGCGCGTTTCGAATTGCAGGAGGGGCCGAGCGCGACACTCAAGCGCGACCGCCGCGGTGAAATTGCACTCGATCGCGTCATCCTGCAAATCCGATCGATCCATCGCATAGAGCGCTCGCCACTGCCGGTAGCCGCGCCGATCGGCTATCTGTTCGAGCGTGACGGGATGGCGGTCGGCTCGGTCGAAATCAACGGAACGCCCGAAGTCCGCATCTTCCCGACCGACGATCCGGCGGTGCGGCGCGCGGTCTATGTCGGCGCGCTGGCGCTCGCTTTGCTATGGGATCCCGCGAACAACACCGACTAGTCGCTGGAACCGCGATCAGACGTCGAGATTGGCGACGTTGAGCGCGTTTTCCTGGATGAACTCGCGGCGCGGTTCGACCTCGTCGCCCATCAGCCGTTCGAAGATGTCGCCGGCGATGTCGGCCTGTTCGACCGCGACGCGCAGCAGCGAGCGGTTTTCGGGGTCGAGCGTGGTTTCCCACAATTGCTCGGCATTCATCTCGCCGAGACCCTTGTAGCGCTGGACCGACAGGCCCTTGCGGCCGAAGGCGAGGATCGCCTCCATCAGCTCGCTCGGCCGCGTGATCTGCGTGCCGGCGGTGACGCTCGCGGTCGCGGGTGCCTCGTCGCCTTCGGCCTCGGCTTCGTCGCCGCTGCCGATCTTGACCAGCTGGCTGACCGTCAGATAGCTCTCGGCCTCTTCGGCGGCGAGCTTGTGCAGCTTGCGCGCCTCGGCCGATCCGACGAATTTCGCATCGATCGCGTGATGGTCGGTGACGCCGCGCCATGCACGCTGGAGGAGATAGCCGCCGTCTTCGCCGACGCTGCCAGTCCAGCGTGCCTCGGCATCCTGGCCGTCGAGCCAGCGTGCGGTCTCGGTGACCGCCGCTTCCTGCTCGGCGCGTGTCGCGTCGGGCTTTAGCGCGCCGCGGATCGCGAGCGCCTCGATCAGGCCGTAATCATAGCGCCGCGGCACATAGGCCATCAGGCTGCGCATGCGCCGCGCATGCGCGATCAGCGCGCGCAGATCCTCGCCGGCGCGGGCGCCGCCGCTGGTTTCGAGCTGCAGCCCGCCGATCCCGGCATCGACGAGATACTGGTCGAGCGCATTGTCGTCCTTGAGGTAGACCTCCGAGCGGCCCTTGGCGACCTTGTAGAGCGGCGGCTGGGCGATGTAGAGATAGCCGCCTTCGACGATCTGCGGCATCTGGCGATAGAAGAAGGTCAGCAGCAGCGTGCGGATATGCGCGCCGTCGACATCGGCGTCGGTCATGATCACGACCTTGTGATAGCGCAGCTTTTCGATGTTGAAATCGTCGCGGATGCCGGTGCCCATCGCCTGGATCAGCGTGCCGACCTCCTTCGACGAGATGATCCGGTCGAAGCGCGCGCGCTCGACGTTGAGGATCTTGCCCTTGAGCGGCAGGATCGCCTGGTAATGGCGATCGCGGCCCTGTTTGGCCGAACCGCCGGCCGAATCGCCCTCGACGAGGAACAGTTCGGACTTGGCGGGGTCGCGCTCCTGGCAGTCGGCGAGCTTGCCGGGCAGGCTGGCGATATCCATCGCGCCCTTGCGCCGCGTCAGTTCGCGCGCCTTCTTGGCGGCTTCGCGTGCGGCGGCGGCATCGATCACCTTCTGGATGATCGCCTTGGCATGCGCGGGGTTTTCCTCGAGCCATTCGGCCATCTTGTCGGCCATCAGGCTTTCGAGCGGCTGGCGCACTTCGGAACTGACCAGCTTGTCCTTGGTCTGCGAACTGAACTTGGGGTCGGGCAATTTCACCGAAACGATCGCGGTCAGCCCTTCGCGCATGTCCTCGCCGTTGAGCGTGACCTTTTCGCGCTTCATCATGCCCGATTTCTCGGCATAGTTGTTGAGCGTGCGCGTCAGCGCCGAGCGGAACGCGGCGATATGCGTGCCGCCGTCGCGCTGAGGGATGTTGTTGGTGAAGGCGAGGACGTTTTCGTAATAGCTGTCGTTCCATTCGAGCGCGACGTCGATCGTGATGTCGTCGCGCGTGCCGGTGATCGCGACCGGATCGGGCATCAGTGCGACCTTGTTGCGATCGAGATACTGGACGAACGCGGCGATCCCGCCCTCGTAATATAGATCGTGCTCCTTGGCCTCCTCGTGGCGTTCGTCGCGCAGGATGACGCGCACGCCCGAGTTCAGGAAGGCGAGCTCGCGATAGCGATGCTCGAGCCGGTCGAAATCGTACTCGGTGATCTTGAAGGTGTCGGGGCTGGGCAGGAAGGTGACCTTGGTCCCCTTGCGGCCCGGCGCGTCGCCGCGCACTTCGAGCGGGCCGACCGCATCGCCGTGCTCGAAGCGCATCCAGTGCTCCTTGCCGTCGCGCCAGATCGTCAGCTCGAGCCATTCGGTCAATGCGTTGACCACCGACACGCCGACGCCGTGGAGGCCGCCCGAAACCTTGTAGGCGTTCTCGTCGTTGGTGTTGTCGAACTTCCCGCCGGCGTGGAGCTGGGTCATGATGACCTCGGCCGCCGAGACGCCTTCGCCCTTGTGCATGTCGACGGGGATGCCGCGGCCGTTATCCTCGACCGAAACCGACCCGTCGGCGTTCAGCGTGATCAGCACGCGGTCGCAATGCCCCGCCAGCGCTTCGTCGATCGCATTGTCCGAAACTTCGAACACCATGTGGTGCAGGCCCGAGCCATCGTCGGTATCGCCGATATACATTCCCGGGCGTTTCCGGACAGCGTCCAGGCCCTTGAGAACCTTGATCGAATCCGCCTCGTAGAGGTTCTGGTTCGATTCCTTGATCGCGGGCGTTGCAGGGGTGTTTTCAGCGCCGCTTTCGGGCGTGTTTTCAATCGGGTCTGTCATGCCGATTCTATAGGCGAAAGGGGGTAAAAACCCAAGGGAAAAGGGAGCGTTCCTCCCCGGTCAGGGGAGGAAATCGCGCTTTGCTACCTCACCAGGCAATCTCGTCGCCGCTGTAATCCCAGAACCGCCCCGTCGTCGCGAGATCGAGGTCGTCGACGATCTTCGCCAGGCCCGCGATGCTCGTCTTCGTATCGATCATCGCATTGGGGCCGCCCATGTCGGTCTGGACCCAGCCGGGGTGGACGACGGCGACCGCGATATCGTCGGCCTTGAACTCGATTGCCAGGCTTTTCCACGCCGCGTTGAGCGCCGCCTTGGACGAGCGATAGGCATAGAAGCCGCCGCTGTCGTTGTCGGCGATGCTGCCCATCCGGCTCGTCGTCGCGATCGCCTTTTTGAGGCGTCCCGCCTTTAGGTTGGGCTTGAGCCTGAGCGCGAGCAGGGTCGGCGCGACGGTGTTGACCGCGAAGGTGTCCATCCAGCCGTCACGATCGGGCGCCATCGGCCCCATCACGCCCGCGTTCGACAGCAGCACGTCGATCGGCGTGTCGCCCAGCTCGGCGACGAAAGCATCGACGCTCGCCGGATCGGCGAGATCGAGCGCCAGTACGCGCGCGCCGGTCGCGGCGAGGTCGTCGGCCTCACCGGGATCGCGCGCGGTGGCGATGACGTCCCAGCCCTCGCCGGTATAGTGTTTGGCGAATTCGAGTCCGATGCCGCGATTGGCGCCGGTGATGAGGATAGTGGGCATAAACATTTTCCTTTCATTCCTCCCCGGAACGGGGAGGAATGGATGCATCAGAACGTCTCGCCCTTGTCGGCCTTTTCGCGCAGCAGCGGCGCGACGTCGAAACCGTGCTTCTCCAATCCCTCGACGATCTTCTTGAGGCCTTCCTGGCCCGCCCAGAACATCGGTCCGCCCTTGTACGGCGGCCAGCCATAACCGTAGACCCAGACGACATCGATATCGCTCGCGCGCTGCGCCTTGCCCTCGGCGAGGATCTTCGCGCCCTCGTTGACCATCGTATAGAGCGTCCGCTCGATGATCTCCTGGTCGCTGATCTCGTGCTGCTCGGCGCCCGATTTCTTGCGGAAGTCCTCGATGATCTCGGCGACGCGCGGGCTCTCGCTCGGCTGCGCGGTTGGCGTCGTAATCGTAGAAGCCGGCGCCCTTTTTCTGGCCCCAGCGATCCTCGGCGCACAGCGCGTCGCGGATGTTCTCGATGCGGCTCGGGTCGCGATGCCAGCCGATGTCGACACCGGCGAGGTCGCTCATCTGGAACGGTCCCATCGGCATGCCGAAATCGACATGGACCTTGTCGACCTGTGCCGGCGTCGCGCCTTCCATCAGGAGCTTCATCGCCTCCATCTGGCGCGGGATCAGCATGCGGTTGCCGATAAAGCCGTAACAGACGCCCGCGACGACCGCGACCTTGCGGATCTTCTTGGCCAGCGCCATCGCGGTGGCGAGCACGTCGTCGGCGGTCTTGTCGCCGCGCACGACCTCGAGCAGCTTCATGATGTTGGCGGGCGAGAAGAAGTGCAGCCCGAGCACGTCCTGCGGGCGGCTCGTGCTCGCGGCGATCTCGTTGATGTCGAGATAGCTCGTGTTGCTCGCCAGGATTGCGCCGGGCTTGGCGATGGTGTCGAGCTTGCCGAACACTTGCTTTTTGACGTCCATGTTCTCGAACACCGCCTCGATGATGAGGTCGCAGTCGGCGAGGTCTTCCATTTTGAGCGTCGGGGTCAGCGCGCCCATCGCCGCCTCGACCTGCGCGTCGGTCATCCGGCCCTTTTTCGCGGTCGCCTCGTAATTCTTGCGGATGAGGCCGGTGCCGTGGTCGAGCGCCTCCTGCTTCATCTCGACGATCGTCACGGGGATGCCGGCGGACAGAAAGTTCATCGAAATGCCGCCGCCCATCGTGCCCGCGCCAATGACGCCGACGCGCTTGATCTCGCGCAGCTTGATATCGGGGGCGATGCCGTCGATCTTCGACGCCTTGCGCTCGGCAAAGAAGATGTGGCGCAGCGCCGCCGATTGCGGCGAGAACATCAGCTTCATGAACGCGTCGCGTTCGAACTGGAGGCCCTCGGCGAGCGGGAGGCGCGTCGCCGCCTCGACGCAGTCGATATTGGCGGCCGGCGCCAGCTGGCCGCGGAAACGCTTGGCGTTCTTTGCCTTGAAATCCTCGATGGCCTTGGCATCGGGGGTCGCGTCCTTTTCACCGACGCGCGGGATCGGGCGCGTCGCGGCGACCTCATTGGCGAAAGCGAGCGCGTCGGCCTTGAGGCTGTCCTCGCCCGCGAGGCGATCGACCAGTCCGGCTTCGTGCGCTTGCTTGGCCGAAATCGGGTCGCCCTTGGCGGTCATTTCGAGCGCCAGAGGCACGCCGACCAAACGTGGCAGGCGCTGCGTGCCGCCTGCACCGGGGAGCAGGCCGAGTTTGACTTCCGGCGTGCCGAACTTCGCCGATGGCACAGCGATGCGGTAATGCGAACCGAGCGCGGTCTCGCAGCCGCCGCCAAGGGCAGTGCCGTGGACCGCGGCGATGATCGGCTTGGCGAAGCCTTCCATCCGCTCGACCATGGCGGGGAGCAGCGGCTCGACCGGCGGCTTGGTGAACTCGGTAATGTCGGCGCCGGCGAACCAGGTTTTCCCCGCGCAGATCAGCAGCACCGCCTTGATGCCATCGTCGCCCTCGGCCTCGTCGAGCGCTTTCCAGATGCCCGTGCGGACCGCGGCGCTCAATGCGTTGACCGGCGGATTGTCGCTGGTGACGATCAGGATATCGCCGTCGCGTTGGGTCGAAATGGGGCTGGTGTCGGTCGCGGTATTGGTCATTGGGGCTTCCTTGGATTTAGCGGTAATCGGCTTTGACGCTCGAGATGATGGCTTCGGCCTTCGCGAACAAGGCCGGATCGATCGTGAGATCGGATGCAGCGGCGTTTTCGCTGACCTGTTGAGGGCGGCTCGCGCCGACGATCGCGGCGGTGATATTGGGCAGGCGCAGGACCCAGGCGATGGCGAACTGGGCAAGGCTGCAGCCGGCTTCGTCGGCGAGCGGCTTCAATTTCTGCACCGCCTCGAGCGTCGCGTCCTGCATCAGCCACGAGATGAACCCGCCCATTTCGTCCGACGCGGCGCGGCTGTCGGCGGGAGGCTGCTCGCCGGGGAGGTATTTGCCCGACAGCACGCCCTGGGCCAATGGAGACCAGACGATCTGGCCGATGCCGTTGGCTTCGCACAGCGGGATCACTTCTTCCTCGGGTTCGCGCCACAGCAGTGAATATTGCGGCTGGCTCGACACGAACTTGACCGTGTTCGGAACCGCCAGCGCGTCGCGGATATTCTGCGGGCTCCATTCGGAAAAGCCGATCGCGCGCGCCTTGCCCGATCGCACGACCTCGCTCAGCGCCTCCATCGTTTCGGCGATCGGCGTGTCGTCGTCATAGCGGTGGCACTGGTAGAGATCGACGTAATCGGTCTGCAATCGTTCGAGCGACGCGTCGATCTGCTTGGCGATCTGTTTCGCCGACAGGCCCTTGTCGGTATCGGTCATCGGGAAGAACAGCTTGGTCGCAAGGACGTATGAATCGCGCTTGCGGTCCTTCAATGCCTCGCCAAGAAAGCTCTCGGCGGCGCCCTTGCCATAGATGTTGGCGGTGTCGATGAAGTTGATGCCTTCGTCGAAGGCGCGGTCGATGCACGCCTTGGCATTGGCCGTATCGACGCCGACGCCATAGGTCAGCCAGCTGCCGAGACAAATGTCGCTGACGGTGATGCCGCTGTCGCCGAGTTGTCTGAATTGCATGGTCGCTCCTTATCGTCGGCGTGCCGCTAGCTTGCGGTCTTGCCGAACTCCTGGCGTGAAAAGGGATGCGAGCTCGACAGCCCGCCATCGACGACCAGCGCGTGGCCGTTGACATAGCTTGAACGCCTCGAGGCGAGGAAAAGTGCCGCCTCGGCGATTTCATTGGGTACGCCGCCGCGCCTGAGCGGGTTCAATTGCCCGATCCGCTGCTCCTTGCCCGCGGCGCGGACATGGTCGTAGATCGGCTGCGTCATGCCCGTCTCGATCAGCCCGGGGCAGATCGCGTTGACGCGGATGTTGCTTCCGGCAAGCTGTTGCGCGCCGATCCGCACGAGGTTGACGACGCCGGCCTTCGATGCCGAATAGGCCGGCCCGCCCGCACCCGAGCGCAGCCCGGCGACGCTCGCGGTGGCGATGATCGACCCGGCGTCCTGCGCGCCGCTTTCGATCAGTCCGGCCATCGCCTTGCCGGCATATTTGATCGCGAGGAACGGCCCTATCAGGTTGACGCGCAAGATCTCGTGCCAGTCGTCGGCGCTCTGGTCGAACAGTCCGGCAAAACCGCCCGAAATGCCGGCATTGGCATAGACGATGTCGAGCCGTCCGTGCTCCTTGACGACACGATCGATCAGCGCAGCGACCGCCGCCTCGTCGCCGGCATCGGCCTGCACCGCGCTGATATTCTCGCCCAGCGTGGCGGTCTCGTTGGCGCTGTTGCCGACGTCGACCGCGATCACCCTTGCGCCGTTTGCGGCGAACAGCAGCGCCGTCGCGCGCCCGATCCCGCTGCCCGCGCCGGTGACGATCGCCACCTTGCCCTCAAGTTCGTTCATGCTCCGGCCTTCCTTGCAAAATTCCACGCCGCCTCAGCCAGCGGCTCGACCTGCTTGGCCATCTCGGCGGCCTGCGCGCTGGCCGCGTTGCCGTCGATGACGCGTTTGCGGATGCCCTGGACGATGCCCGCGAGGCGGAACAGGTTAAAGGCGAAATACCAATCGAGCGGCGGCACGTCGGTCATCCCCGACCGCTCGCAATAGCGCGCCGCCATCTCGTCGATGCCCGGAATGCCGAGTTCGCCGAGATCGAGCCCGCCGAGCGCCGCGCGGCCTTCATAAGGCAGCGCCCAGTTCATCAGCAGATAGGCAAGGTCGGCCATCGGGTCGCCCAATGTCGAGAGTTCCCAGTCGAGCACTGCCAGAGCCTTCGTCCCGTCGGCCTCGAAGATCAGGTTGTCGATTCTATAATCGCCATGGACGAAGCCGCTGCGCTTCTGCTCGGGAAGGCTCGTCGGCAGGAAGGCGATCAGGCTTTCCATCGCCCGAATCTCGTCGGTTTCCGAGGCGCGATATTGCCGCGTCCAGCGCGCCACCTGGCGCTCGAAATAATTGCCTGGCCGCCCGTAATCGCCGAGCCCGACCGAGGCGGGATCGATTCCGTGGAGCTGCGCGAGGACGTCGGCGAGCTCGAGATAGACTGCGCGACGTTCTTGCGGGGTCGCCAGCGGCATCTTGCCGTCCCAGATCGTCCGCCCCTCAACCAGCTCCATGACGTAGAAGGCCGCGCCGATGACGCTTGTATCCTCGCACAGGCCATAGGGCGCAGCGACGGGAAATCCGGTCGGGTGCAGCCCGGCGATCAGCCGATATTCGCGGTCGACCGCGTGCGCGCTGGGGAGCAGGTCACCGAACGGCTTGCGGCGTAGCACATAGGACTTGCCCGGCGTATCGAGCCGATAGGTCGGGTTCGACTGGCCGCCCTTGAAGCGGCTCAGGCTCAACGGACCTTCGTAGCCGGTGATATTCTCTCGCATCCATGTCGCGAGCGCGGCCTCGTCGAGCCGGTCCTTGCCCGCGACCGGCATCGTCCCGGTCATCGCGGTCTCGGCGTCGATGCTCAAAACACGATCACGCTTCTGACGCTGTCGCCTGCACGCAATTTGTCGAGCGCTTCGTTGATATCGTCGAGCGCGATTTCCTCGGCGACCAGCTTGTCGAGCTGGAGGTCGCCGGCGAGATAAAGGTCGACCAGCCGGGGCAGGTCGATCGGCGCGACGGTCGACCCCAGCAGCGAGCCTTGCAGCTTCTTGCCGGTGAGGAAGCTCGGCCCGGCAATCGATCACCGATTTGCCCGGCGCGATCATGCCGAGGATCGTCGCGGTGCCGCCGCGTTTCAGGATCGTCCAGGCCAGTTCGGCGGTTGCCGGCTGGCCGACGCACTCGATCGCGTAATCGAAGCCGCCGGTTGCCTTGAGCAGCGTCTTCGCCGCATCCTCGCCTGACGGATCGAACGCATCGGTCGCGCCCATTTCGAGCGCGAGCGCGCGCTTCGAGGCGACCGGGTCGATCGCATAGATCGTGCCCGCGCCGGCGATCCTGGCGGCGTTGATCGCGGCAAGGCCGATGCCGCCGCAGCCGATCACCGCGACGCTCTCACCCGGGGTCAGCTTGCAGTCGTTGAACACCGCGCCCGCGCCGGTCACCACTGCGCAGCCGAGCAAGGCTGCCTTGTCGAGCGGCATGTCGTTGCGGATCTTCACGCAGGCATTTTCATGCACCAGCATCTTTTCCGCATAGCCCGACAAATTGAGGAAGGTCGCGATCGGCGCGCCGTCCTGGCTCAGCCGCGGCGGTTGCATCCTTGGCGCGGCGCGTCGAGGGATCGACGCACAGGGTGTATTTGCCCCTGAGGCACAGTTCGCACGTGCCGCAGAACACGGTGAAGAAGGTGACGACATGGTCGCCGGGCGCCAGCCCGCGCACCTCGCTGCCGACCGCCTCGACGACGCCCGACGCCTCGTGCCCCGGCACAGTTGGCAGCGGATGCGGGAAGGCGCCATCGACGAAGTGCAGGTCCGATCGGCAGACGCCGCACGCCGCAGTCCTGATCAACACCTCGTGCGGCCCCGGCGCGTCGATATCGATTGTTTCGACAGCGAGCGGCGTGCCGGGCTCTCGCAGCACGGCGGCGCGAATGGCCTGCCTCGCGCTCACGCGTGCTTGCCGAATTCGATCCGCGCGATGCGGCGATTGTGCACTTCGTCGGGACCGTCGGCGAGCCGCAGCGTGCGGATGCCGGCATAGGCCTTGGCGAGACCGAAGTCGTCGCTGACGCCGCCGCCGCCATGCGCCTGGATCGCGTCGTCGATGATCTGCAGCGCCATGCGCGGCGCGGCGACCTTGATCATCGCGATCTCGGCCTGGGCGGCCTTGTTGCCGACGCGGTCCATCATGTCGGCGGCCTTGAGGCACAGCAGCCGCGTCATCTCGATCTGGATGCGCGCTTCGGCGATGCGCTGTTCCCACACGCTCTGTTCGGAAATCCGCTTGCCGAAGGCGACGCGGTGCTGGAGCCGGTGCGCCATCTTGGCGAGCGCCTCTTCCGCCGTTCCAACGGTGCGCATGCAATGGTGGATGCGGCCCGGCCCGAGCCGCCCCTGCGCGATCTCGAAGCCGCGCCCTTCGCCGAGCAGCATCGCGTCCTCGGCATTGACCCGGACGTTGTCGAGCTTGATCTCCATATGGCCGTGCGGCGCGTCGTCATAGCCAAAGACGGGCAGGTGGCGCTCGATCGTGATGCCGTCGGCATCCATCGGCATCAGCACCATCGACTGCTGTTCATGCCGGTTGGCCTCGAAATCGGTCTTGCCCATCACGATCGCGACCTTGCAGCGCGGATCGCCCGCGCCGCTCGACCACCATTTGCGCCCGTTGATGACGTAATCGTCGCCGTCGCGCGTGATGCTGCATTCGATGTTGGTCGCGTCCGAACTCGCCACCTGCGGCTCGGTCATCAGGAACGCCGAACGGATGTCGCCTTCCATCAGCGGTTTGAGCCAGCGGTCCTTCTGGCCGCGCGTGCCATAGCGGTGGATGACCTCCATGTTGCCGGTATCGGGCGCCGAGCAGTTGAACACCTCGCTCGCCCACTCGATCCGGCCCATCTCCTCGGCGCACAGCGCATATTCGAGGTTGGTCAGGCCGGGGCCTTCGAATTCGAAACTGTCGTCAACCGGCGTGCGGCCGCTCGAGGGCGGCATGAACAGGTTCCATATGCCCGCCGCCTTGGCGCGGGCCTTTTCTTCCTCGACGACGGGCAGCACCTTCCAGCGCTCGCCGCTCTGCCTGCTGCGACTTGTAATCCTTGATCCGCGGCCGGACGTTCGCTTCGATGAAATCGCGCACGCGGTCGCGCCAATGGACCTGTCGCTGTGTCGGTTCGAAATTCATCGCGCTGTTCTCCGCTGGCGGGACTCGCAAGCCGGCCCCGTGATGGTTCTGAGTGCCAGCTTAATACGGGCATTTCCAGCCCCGCGCGCTTGCCGCTACGGCATCGGTGCGCGCGCTCAACGCGCTTGCCGCCCGCGAATCCGGGGCATAGCATGGGCAAAACGACAAGAGAGGATGACCATGGCCGAAGCTGCCCCCAATCCCGCTGGCGATCTCGATGCCTTTCGCGCCGAAACGCGCGAATGGCTCGACGCGAACTGCCCGCCCGAAATGCGCCTGCCCGTCCAGGACGAGGACGACGTCTGCTGGGGCGGGCGCGACTGGAGCTTCAAGTCCGAGGCCCAGAAATCCTGGTTCGATGCCTGCGTCGCCAAGGGCTATACCGTCCCCGACTGGCCCAAGGCGTACGGCGGCGCGGGCCTCGACCCCGCGCGGACCAAGATCCTCAAGCAGGAAATGGCGCGGATCCATGCGCGCCCGCCGCTGTCGAGCTTCGGTATCTGGATGCTCGGCCCCGCCTTGCTCCATTTCGGCACCGAGGAGCAGAAGGTCCATTACCTGAACCAGATCGCGCGCGGCGAGATCCGCTGGTGCCAGGGCTATAGCGAACCCGGCGCGGGCTCCGACCTCGTCTCGCTGCAGACCTTCGGCAAGGACGAAGGCGACCACTGGGTCGTCAACGGACAGAAGGTGTGGACCAGCTATGCCGACAAGGCCGACTGGATCTTCTGCCTCGTGCGCACCGACAAGGACGACAAGTATCGCGGGATCAGCTTCCTGCTGTTCGACATGGCGAGCGAGGGCGTTTCAGCACCAAGCCGATCAAGCTGATCAGCGGCAACTCGCCCTTCTGCGAGACGTTTTTCGACGATGTGAAGGTCCCCAAGGACCAGATCGTCGGCGAGCTCAATCGCGGCTGGGACGTCGCCAAATACCTGCTCGGCCACGAACGCGAGATGATCTCGGGCGGCGGGCTTGGCGGTGCGATGGTCTCGATCGGTGCGGCGTTCAAGGCGGAGGCCAAGGCCGACCCGATCCTGCGCACCGATTTTGCGCGCTTCGACGTCGACACGCTGGCGTTTCGCGCGATGGCCGAACGCTTCGTCGACCAGATGAAGTCGGGCCAGGGGCATCCCGCACAGCCCAACATGATGAAATATGCCGGCACCGAGCTCAACAAGCGCCGCCACGAACTCGTCATGGCGGCGGGCGGGAGCGACGCGCTCGAATGGGACAGCGCGGCGAGCGACGAGGGCAAACGCCCGCGCGGCTGGCTCAGGACAAAGGCCAACAGCATCGAGGGCGGGACCAGCGAGGTGATGCTCAACGTCATCGCCAAGCGCATCCTCGAACTGCCCGACGCGTAATCATCATTGCTCCCGCGTGCGGGACCGATCCGGAGAGTTTAATGCCCCTCATCCTCGACGACGACCAGACGATGCTGCGCGATACCGCGCACGAATTCATGATGGGCGAAGGCTCGATCGCCAAGCAATTGCGCCACTGGCGCGACATGCAATGCAAGGACGGCTTCGGCCACGATCTGTGGCGCCAGTTCGGCGAAATGGGCTTTGCCGGGATGCTCGCCAGCGAGGCCGATGGCGGGCTCGGCATGGGCGCGGTCGAGGCGGGCGTGGTGATGGAGGAAATCGGCCGCAACCTGACCCCGTCGCCCTTCCTGTCGACCGCCATCGTCGGCGTCACTGCGCTCGCCGCCGCCGATGCCGATGCGCGTGGCCGCTGGCTTCCGGGCATCGTCGAGGGACGCACCGTGCTCGGCATCGCGATCGACGAGGGCGCACGGCATGATCCATCCAACATCGCGATGACCGCGACAAAATCGGGCAACGGCTTCAAGCTCGACGGGCGCAAGCGCGCCGTGCTGCAGGGTGCTTCGGCCGACGCGCTGATCGTCGTCGCGCGCACCGCGGGTTCGGCGGGCGACACGCAAGGCCTCACGGTCTTTGCGGTGCCGACCGATGCTGCCGGGCTTTCGCGAGAGAGCGTGCGCTTGGTCGACAGTTCGATGGCGGCGCATTGCGAATTCGCCGGCGTCGAGGTCGACGGCGGCAGCGTCATCGGCGATGTCGACAATGGCTGGGCGGTGGTGTCGAAAATGCTCGCCGCGGGCCGCGCGGGCGCGGCGGCCGAAGCGGTCGGCGTCGGCGGCGGCGCGATGGACATCACCTTCGAATATTTGAAGGGCCGCAAGCAGTTCGGACGTCATATCGGCAGCTTCCAGGCGCTCCAGCACCGCGCCGCGCATCTCTATTCCGAAATCGAGATCGCCCGCGCCGCGGTGTTGAAGGCGTGCCAGCTGATTGACGCCAAAGACGAGGGTAGCGCCGACAATGCCGAGCTGATGGTCTCGGTCGCCAAGGCCAAGGCGGGCGATGCGTCGAACCTGGCGGTGCGCGAAGGCGTCCAGATGCACGGCGGCGTCGGCATGACCGACGAATACGACATCGGCCTCTACATGAAACGCGACCGCGCGCTGGCCGAGTATTTCGGCGACACGCGCTACCACGCCAATCGCGTCGCGGAATTGCTGGGCTATTGATCGCAAGCCCGAAGGGAACAGGCGCAATAATGGATACTGAAAGTTTCGATCTCCTGCTCGACACGCTGCGCCGCTTCGTCGCCGAGCGGCTTCGTCCGCTCGAGGCACAGGTCGCCGATGAAGACGCGATCCCCGACAGCCTGATTGCCGAAATGCGCGAGATGGGCCTGTTCGGCCTGTCGATTCCAGAGCAGTTCGGCGGGCTCGGCCTGTCGATGGTCGAGGAGATCGAGGTCGCCTTCGTCCTCGGCGGGACGACGCCGGCGATGCGATCGGCGTTCGGCACCAATGTCGGCATCGGCAGCCAGGCGATCGTCCAGGACGGCAATGATGCGCAGAAGGCCGAATGGCTGCCGCGCATCGCTTCGGGCGAGATCATCACCAGCTTCGCGCTGACCGAACCCGATGTCGGCTCGGACTCTGGTGCGGTGAAGACGCGCGCGACCAAGGCGAAGAGCGACGACGGTGCCGACGGCTACCGCCTGTCGGGATCGAAACGGTACATTACCAATGCCGACAAGGCCGACCTGTTCACCGTCATGGCGCGGACCGGCGGCGAAGGCGCGAGCGGCGTATCGGCGTTTCTCGTCCCGCGCGACAGTGCGGGGCTCAGCGTCGGCGCGCCCGAAGCGAAAATGGGCCAGCAGGGCGCGCACGTCTGCGACGTCAATTTCGACGACGTCTTCGTGCCCGCAGAGAACCGCGTCGGTCCCGAGGGCGAGGGGTTCAAGGTCGCAATGCGCGTGCTCGATCGCGGCCGCCTTCACATCTCGGCGGTCTGCGTCGGCGTCGCCGAACGGCTGATCGCCGACGCGGTCGCCTATGCGACGCAGCGCAAGCAGTTCGGCCAGCCGATTTCCGACTTCCAGATGATCCAGGCGATGATCGCCGATTCGAAGGCCGAATGCATGGCGGCCAAGGCGCTGGTGCGTGAGACCGCGCGAAAGAAGGACGCCGGCGCGCGCATCACACTCGACTGCGCCGCCGCCAAGCTGATCGCCAGCGAAATGGTCGGCCGCGTCGCCGACCGCGCGGTGCAGATATTGGGCGGCGCGGGCTATATCGCCGACTATGGCGTCGAACGCCTCTACCGCGACGTGCGCCTGTTCCGCATCTACGAAGGCACCAGCGAGATCCAGCGGCTGATCATCGCCCGCGAGACAATCAAGGCGGGCGGATAGCCCCCACCCACCCAAGTTCAAAGGATCGCAACATGGACATTTCAACGCTCTTCCGCCTCGACGGCAAGGTCGCGCTCGTCACCGGCGGGTCGCGCGGCATCGGCCTGATGATCGCGCGCGGCTATATCGACAGCGGCGCCAGGGTGTATATTTCGAGCCGCAAGGCCGAGGTCTGCGATGCCGTCGCCGAAGAACTCGGCCCCAACTGCATCTCGCTGCCGCACGACATCTCGACCGTCGCCGGTTGCGATGCGCTCGCCGCAGACTTCGCCGCCCGCGAGGACAGGCTCGACATATTGGTCAACAATGCCGGCGCCGCCTGGGCCGCCGAATTCGGGGAATTCCCCGAAAGCGGCTGGGACAAGGTCATGGACCTCAACGTCAAGTCGCCCTTCTTCCTGACGCAGGCGCTGTTCCCCCAGCTCAAGGCGGCGGGCAAAGAGGGCGCGCCGGCCAAGGTGATCAACATCGGCTCGATCGACGGCCAGCGGCTCAACCCGTGGGAAACCTATAGCTATCACGCTTCGAAGGCGGCGATCCTGTGGCTGACCAAGCGGATGGCCGCGCGGATGGTCAAGGACCACATCAACGTCAGCGCGATCGCGCCGGGCGCCTTTGCCAGCGACATGAACAAGGCGGCGCGCGATCACGGCGATGCGGTCGCCCAGGCGATCCCGGCCAGGCGCATCGGCGAGGCCGAGGACATGGCGGGCGCGGCGATCTACCTCGCATCGCGCGCGGGCGATTACGTCATCGGCGAAACGCTGACCGTCGACGGCGGGCTCGTCGGGGCCGATGTCAGGACGAGCATCGGCGCCTAGGCTGCCGAACTCTTGACGCACCAATTAGGGTGTGTTATATTGATAGCTCACCCAACAAGGAGCCTGCCATGCGTGCCCATATCCTCGCTTCCGCGCTTGCCTTCGCCACGCTCGCCTCGGGCTGCAGCCTGACCAGCGACGATGCCGACGAGGTCGCGGCCAACGATACGAAGGCCGAAGAATCGACCGATATCGCGATCAACCTCGGCGATGAGGACGGCAAGATCGCGATCAAGTCCGACGGCAGCGACAAGAACCGCGTCAACCTGAAGCTTCCCGGGCATCGACATCAACGTCAAGGTGCCCAATATCGACATCAAGGCCGACGATGTCGATATCGGCGGCGTCGACATGTATCCCGGCACCAAGCTCAAGAGCTTCAACATCGATGCCGGCAAGAGCTCTGGCACCGAAAAGGCGATCGTCCGCGTCGGGATGACCTATCCCGCCACCGCCGCCAGCGTCGCCGACTATTACGAAGGCGCGATGAAGCAGAAGGACGTCACCTATACGCGCAACGGCGGCAATTTCTCGGGGACCACCGACGACGGCGACAGCTTCACGCTCGCCATCGCCGATGCCGGGAAAACGAGCACCGGCGAGCTGACGATCCGCGAAGCGAAATAGACCACTTCACGCGCGATTCTGGAATTCTCTCAGCTTGCGGGAGAGAATTCGTAGCCTCTTCTAAGCCTCGAGCTCGATGTCCCAGTAGAGCCAGTCCTGCCAGCTTTCGTGCAGGTAATTGGGCGGGAAGGCGCGGCCCTGGTCCTGCAACTGCCAGTTGGTCGGGCGCGTCGGTTCGACGTGGAGCGGCATGCGCGCCTCACGCGGGGTGCGGCCGCCTTTGCGGAAATTGCACGGGCTGCACGCGGTGGCGACATTCTCCCACGTCGTCCGGCCGCCCTGGCGGCGCGGGATGACGTGATCGAAGGTCAGGTCGCGCGTGCTGCCGCAATACTGGCAGCAGAACTTGTCGCGCAGGAACAGGTTGAAGCGCGTGAAGGCGGGATATTCGGACGGTTTGACATATTGCCTGAGCGCGATGACCGACGGGATCTTCATCGCCCAATTGGGGCTGTGGACCTCGCGCTCATAGCTTTCGACGACCTGGACGCGGTCGAGGAACACCGACTTGATCGCGGTCTGCCACGGCCACAGGCTGAGCGGATAATAGCTCAGCGGCGTGTAGTCGGCATTGAGCACCAGCGACGGGCACTGGTCGGGATGCCGGTTGAGGTCGGGATGGAACACCGGACGTCGCCCCCTTTGGCTCGCCCGCAAGGGTGCGGGCTTGTGCTTGACGCCGCATGTCGCGCCGAAGCATGACAGGGCCATTACAAGCCGCGCCGGCGATGGCGTCAAGCAGGAAATGTCTCAATATGTTGCGGGTCGGACACATCGGGCACTCAAAATATGCCCAGACCTGACGGCATGACGCCGCCCGCAAGCATCGTCACGCGCTTTGCCCCGAGCCCCAGCGGGGCGCTCCATATCGGCCATGCCTATTCCGCAATCCTCGCGCACGACACCGCCCGCGCGCGGCCCGGGGGGCGTTTCATCCTGCGGATCGACGACATCGATGCGGGCCGTTCGCGCCCTGAACATGTTGCCGCGATACTCGCCGATCTTGCCTGGCTCGGCCTCGCCCGGGACGGCGACCCGGTTTTCCAGTCGGACCGCCTCGACAGCTATGCCGCCGCGCTCGACACGTTGCGCAGCGCCGGCTTTGCCTATCCGTGCTTTTGCACGCGCGCCGACATCGCTGCCGAGATCGCGGCGAGCGATGTCGCGCCGCACGGTCCCGCCGCCTCGCTCTATCCCGGCACCTGCCGCGCGATCCCGGCGGCAGAGGCGATGGCACGCTGCGCCGGCGAGCCGCATTGCTGGCGTCTCGACACCGTGCGCGCTGCAGATTCGGTCGGGCCGCTCGATTGGCACGAAGAGGGCGTCGGCACGATCGCCGCCGATCCGCTCACCGCCGGCGACATCGTCCTTGCGCGCAAGGATGCCCCGGCGAGCTATCACCTCGCCAATGTCGTCGACGACGCCGCGCTCGGCGTGACCTGCGTCGTGCGGGGCAGCGACCTTGCCGACGCGACGCATGTCCAGCGGCTGCTCCAGGCGCTGCTCGGACTGCCGACCCCCGATTATCGCCATCATGCACTTGTTGTCGGCGCCGACGGCAAACGCCTCGCCAAGCGCGATCAATCCGCCGGCCTCGCGACGCTACGGCAAGGCGGGATCGACGGCCACGCGCTCGCCGACGATCTGCGGGCCGGACGCTTTCCCACTGGATATTCGCTCGCGAACGCCTAGATTGATGCCATGAGCATCATCGTCATTCTCGCCATCGTCCTCGCCATGGGTGCGGTTCTCTACGCCCTGATCCGCGGTCTCGTCACATTCCTGCGAACAACCGAAGCCGATCTCAAGGGCGAGGGGACGAGTGAGATGCACCTGATGCAGAACAAGATGATGTTCGCGCGCGTCAAATATCAGGCGATTGCCGTCATCCTGCTCGTCATCCTCGGCATGTTCGCCGCCGCCAAATAACGCGCGGCGCGAAGCGGCGCGGCGCGGCAAGGGGGCACGCGATGGTCAAGCTCAACAAGATCTACACCCGCACCGGCGATGCTGGCACCACCGGCCTCGTCGACGGATCGCGCACATCGAAATCGGATCCGCTGATCGCTGCCGTCGGCGACGTCGACGAAGCCAACAGCGCGATCGGCGTGGCAATAGTCGCGCTTGGCGATGGTCCCAACGCCGCGCTCGGTGCGCAACTCACCGTCATCCAGAACGACCTGTTCGACCTCGGCGCCGACCTCGCCACGCCGGCGAGCGACGCCGACGGGACCGACTTTACCCCGTCCGAAATGGTCCTGCGCATCACCGCTGCCCAGGTTGCCCGGCTCGAGCGAGAGATCGACGCGATGAACGAGAATCTCGAACCGCTCAGGAGCTTCATTCTGCCCGGCGGCACCCCCGCCGCCGCCGCGCTCCATCTTGCCCGCGCGATCACCCGGCGCGCCGAACGCAGCGCCGTCGCGGCGGGCGAGACGCGCGCGCTCAATCCGGCAGCCCTGTCGTATCTCAACCGCCTGTCGGACCATCTCTTCGTCATGACCCGGCTCGTCAACGCGCGCGCCGACGGCGACATCCTGTGGGTGCCGGGGGGAAGCCGGTAGGCGGCCTTCATCACATCACGATCAGATTAGCGTACTTTGTGATCTGACTATGGCAATTACCGATGTCTTTCAGGCGTCAGGCGATCGGTAAGCTATTCCCGAATCACAGGGATTTGGCGCAAACAGCCCATCATAAGCCGAGCTCCCGCCATAAAATTTCCACTCACCCCTGTCGGGAGCTGCGCTAGCAAGGGCGCAGAGGACGGTCGCTATTTGGAGGCTGTGAGCCGGAGCTGGCGAAATTCGATTGTGCGCTCTATACGAGCCAGCGGTCAGACGTCGCGATCGCGCTACGTTCGGATAAGTGAGGCCGAAATTCGCGCGCGGCGGCAAAGCGCATGTCGGGCTCCACGCATCGCAGGTCTGGTGATAGCATTTCATATACGCGTCGAGCCACGCTTCGCCCGCCGCACGCCCGCCGACCTTGAGGTAGGGCGCGCCGCTGATCGCCATGAACAGCAAGGTCGGTACGCCGTGCTTGGCGAGCGAGAAATGGTCGGCGCGATAGAACAGTCCGCGTTCGGGCAGCGCCTCGTTGGTCACGACGCGGCCTGCGTCGCCACCGCGCTGGCAAGGTCGTTCTCGAGGCTGTTCTGCCCCTTGCCGACGAGCATCACGTCGTTCGACGGCCGCCGGTCTGGAGGATGTCGAGCGTGATGTTGGCGACGGTCTTGGCGAACGGATAGACGGGTGGACGGCATAGGTTTCGGAGCCCAGCAGGCCGCGTTCCTCGGCGACCAGAATCCGAACACGATGCTGCGCGCCGGAGCGGGTGCCTTTTTGAAGGCGCGCGCCATCTCGAGCAGTCCGGCGACGCCGAGCGCATCGTCATTGGCGCCGGGGCGGATCGTCCGGCCCTCGGCATCGGGCGCGCCGCGGCCATAGGCATCCCAGTGCGCGCCGTACATGACGACCTCGTCGGGGTGCGTCGTACCGGGCAGCCGCGCGAGCACGTTGCGGCTCATCAGCGTCTCGTGCGTCACCGGCAGGTTGGCCGAGAAGGTGCGGGGAGCGCCACGGGACGGAAATCGGGCGACCGCGCCGCGACGCGCTGCTTGGCCAGGTCGAGCCCGCCGCCGCGAACAGCCGCGCCGCGGCATCGCCGTGCAGCCAGCCCTGCAGCGCAAGCCGGCGACGGCGCATCGGCGATGTCGTAATTCTCGCCCGCGGGCGCGGTCACCGTTGCCCAGCCATAGCCCGCGCCGGGCGTGTCGTGGACGATCAGCACGCCCGCGCGCCGCGCTTGGCGGCCTCATCGAACTTGTAGGTCCAGCGGCCGTAATAGGTCATCTTGCGCCCGCCGAACTTGCCCGCGGCAGGCTCGCCCGCGGCGGCCTCGAAATCGGGATCGTTGACCAGCATCACCGCGATCTTGCCGGTGAGGTCGACGCCCTTGAAATCGTCCCAGCCGCGTTCGGGTGCAGCGACGCCATAGCCGACGAAGACCATTGGCGCGTCGGCGATCGCAACGGTGTCGACCGGTCGCACGGTGCTGACATAGATGTCGCGCGCCTGGACCAGCGGCATCGCCTTGCCCTTGACGCTCGCCGACATCGTCCCGTCGCCGAGCATCGTGCGAACGAGCGGCACCGGCTGAGTCCATGACCGTCGGGTCCGCCGGGTCGAGGCCGATCGCCTTCAACTGCGATACCAGCCAGTCGATCGTGCGTGTCTCGCCCGGCGTCCCTGGCGCGCGCCCGCCGAAATCTTCGGACGCCAGCGTTTTGACGTCGGCCGACAGGCGCTCGGGCGAGATCGCCGCAGCGGCTGGCGCCGGCGTCGCGCTGTCGGTGAGGGGGGCGGTCGCACAGGCGGCGAGCAGGACGAGCGGAGCGAGGAGGAGGGCTTTCATAGCGCAGGCCTTAAACCGCCGCCATGGACCGCACAAGCAACTCGCGCGGACCGCTCAGAGGCGGATGCGAAATCTGGCGGATAGCCTTTCCGGCGCGTAGGTGACTGTGCTGTTCGCCACGCCGAACGATCGTTCGATCAGCGCGCTGCCCGATCCGCGCCGGCTTGGCGGCGAAACCGGCGGCCCGCCACGCTCGATCGAGTCGAGGACGAGATAGTGGACATCGCCATCGCGCTCGGTCGTAAGGCGAGTAGGAGCGATCCCCCGGCGGCACTCAGCGCGCCGTATTTTACCGCGTTGGTCGTCAGCTCGTGGAGCAGCAGCGATATCCTCACCGCCTGTTTCGCGGGCACCGTCAGCTCGTCTCCATCGAGGATGATCGCATCGCCCGCCTCGCTGCGAAACGGGGCGAGTTCGAACGCGATCAGGTCGCCGAACCGGACCGCGCGGCCCGGCTCGGCTAGCGCCGCCTGATTGTGCATGATCGCGTGCAGCCGCCCTTCGAGGACGTCGCGAAATTCGTCAACGCTGGCCACCGATCGCGCGGTCATCCCGACCACCGAATTGACCATCGCGAAGATGTTGCTGAACCGGTGCGCCATTTCGGCGACGATGATGTCGCGCTCTTCCTCGAGCGCCTTGCGCGGGCTGACATCGCGAATGACGACGGTCAGCAGAGTCATGTGGTCGAGGTGGCGACAGCTCAGCATCGCCTCGGCGGCGAATTCGCTGCCGTCGCGGCGCAGCCCGACGACCTCGCGCTCGCTGGCCATCGCGCGCGCGACGTCGCTCGGCGCAAATCGGAACGAAGCGATATGGCCGCATGGGCACCGCGAAAGCGCGCCGGGATCAGCGGTCGATGTTCGATCCCAGGATATCGTGCGCGCGATGGCCGAATATTTTCTCCGCCGCCGGATTGAACAGCACGATCTTGCCCGCGACGTCGGTGCTGATCACCGCATCGCCGACGCACGACAATATCTCCTCGATCGAGGGACCGATGAATTTGTCATCGGCGTCCAGGGGCGGTGCGCTCATGGCCAGGTTTCCTGCGTGGTTCGCCGAGCCAACATGGCTTGATCAGGCCTTTGCAAGCATGCGCTAGCACGCCGACGGCCGATCTACGCATGAATTGCGTATGGTCGATCTGTCCCACGATAAGCTGGCCCGCGATCACGCGGCGCGCAGCACTGATTTCAGGGCCAGTGTTCTCTATTTCTCGTGAGAATCCGCCTCGACCGCCAGCATTATGATCGGTGTTGGCGAAGCCCACCCGTTGCATTAGAGATATCGCCCCATCGGACGCGACCTTCATGCAAGTCCGGCCATCGACGGAACACAACATGCCGGACGCAAAATCCATAACGAGCGAGCGCCTGGGGCGAATTGTAGAAGATTCGGCAAGCGAGATTTACGTGTTTTCGGCGGAAGATTTCACCTTCTCGCTGGTCAATCGCGGTGCCCGCGAAAACCTTGGTTTTTCGATGGACGAACTGCGCGAACGAACGCCTTGGGACATCAAGCCCGATTTTAGCCAGGACGAATTCCTGGAATTTATACAGCCGCTCGTCACCGGCGCAAAAAACCGGCTCGATTTCGAGACCGTGCACGAGCGCAAGGATGGCTCGCTTTACGATGTCGTGGTGCGATTGCAGCTGATCCGGTCCGATGGCGAGGCGGTGTTCTTTGCTGCGATCGAAGACACCTCCGAACGCAAGGCGATTGAAAGGTCTCTGCGCGAGGTCACCGTTCGCCTGGACGCGATTCTGGGCAATACGACGATGGCCGTCTTTATGTTGGACGATCAGCAGCACTGCGCGTTCATGAACAAGGCGGCTGAACAGCTTAGCGGCTATTCGCTTGCCGAAACACGCGGACGACCCCTGCACGATGTCCTCCATCACACCTATCCGGATGGGCGGCCATTTCCGATCGCAGAATGCGCGATCGACCGGGCATTTCCGGAAAATAACCAGACGCAAGGCGAAGAGGTTTTCGTTCACAAGGACGGATCTTTCTATCCGGTCGCTTTCACCGCGTCGCCGATGAAAGACGGGACGGGGCAGACTGTCGGGACGGTCATCGAAGCGCGCGAAATTTCGGAAGAGCTGAAGGTTCGAGCTGCTCTGGAAGACTTCAACGAGCGGCTCAAAATTCGTGTCGAAGAAGAAATCGAGAAACGCGAACTGTTGCAGGGGCAACTCGTGCAATCGCAGAAGATGGAAGCCGTGGGGCAGCTGACCGGGGGTGTGGCGCACGATTTCAACAATCTTCTGCAAGTCATCGGCGGGAACCTCCAGCTGCTGCAGCGAGAGCTCCCCGACGATGATCTCAAACAGCAGGCGCGCGTGACCAATGCTCTTTCGGGTGTTGCGCGGGGTGCAAAGCTGGCCGCGCAGCTGCTCGCCTTTGGCCGCAAGCAACCGCTTGAACCCAGAGCCGATCGACGCCGGCCGGATGATCCGCGAAATGGACGACATGTTGCGTCGCACCCTGGGCGAGGCAATCGATGTCGAAACCGTCATATCGGGCGGCCTGTGGAACTGCCTGGTCGATCAGGCCCAGTTGGAAAACGTCATTCTCAACCTGGCGATCAACTCGCGGGACGCCATGGAAGGCCGTGGCAAGCTGACCATCGAAGCGGGCAACGCATCGCTCGACGACGACTATGCCGGCGAGCATCACGATGTTTCGGCCGGTCAGTATGTGATGCTGGCGGTGACCGACACCGGAAAGGGCATTGCGCCCGACGATCTTGAAAAAGTGTTCGAACCGTTCTTTACGACCAAGCCCCCCGGTGAAGGGACCGGCTTGGGATTGAGCATGGTCTACGGGTTCGTCAAGCAATCGGGCGGCCATATCAAATTCTATAGCGAGCTTGGGCAAGGGACGACGATCCGGATCTACTTGCCACGCACGCGTGAGGACGAAGTGGTTGCCGCGCGTGATGCAAGCGGAGATACGCCGGGCGGAGACGAGGTGGTCCTGGTCGTCGAGGATGATGGGGCGGTCCGGCAAACGACCGTCGAATTGCTCGGCAACCTGGGATATTCGGTGCTTAGAGGCCAGCAACGCCGACAACGGCATGGCGATTGTCGAGAGCGGTATGAAGATCGACCTGCTGTTTACCGATGTCGTGATGCCGGGAACGCTCGCCAGCCCGGACCTCGCCCGACAAGCGAAGGCGCGGCTTCCGGATCTCGCGGTCCTGTTCACCTCGGGCTATACGCAGAACGCCATCGTGCACGCCGGCCGTCTCGATGACGGCGTCGAACTGATCAGCAAGCCTTTCACCCGCGAGCGGCTCGCGCGAAAAATCCGTCAGGTCCTCGATGCGCGAGACTTGCGACCGGTTCCTGCCGCAGCGCGGTCTTCCGCCGGCATCGACGCCGTGCGAACCGACAGCGCGGCAGCGGGAGCAGAACAGCGCCGCATATTGTTGGTGGAAGACGAGCCACTCATCAGGATGACGACTGCCGAAATGCTCGGCGACCTTGGCTATATCGTCGTCGAAGCCGGAACCGTGGCCGCTGCGCAAGACAGGCTCGCGAACGAATCGCACGATATCCTGATTGCCGATCTCGGGCTCCCCGACGGTTCGGGTCAGGACCTGATACGACACGCTCTTGATCAGTATCCCGAAATCGCCGTGATCGTGGCTTCGGGTGGCAGCGCTGGCCTCGATATCGCCGATTATGGCGCTCCGCAAAGGCTGGTCATTCTCGACAAGCCCTTTAACGAACAATCGCTCAAACAGGCACTCGACAGCTGTTTGGGCGAGATCTCCGGCGCGACGGCTAGCGACGGCTAGCGACGGCGTCGCGCTATCGGCGAGGGCCGGCTAGCGACAGAACTGGACAAGGCCGTATTAGTCATATAATACACCTTGGCATCCGACTGTACGACGTGCGGTCGGGGCTGAACTGATGCTTTGAATATCCGCATCAACTTTCCAAGGAAGTCGAACATGAGCCCTCTCCGCCGGACTGTCTTTCTCCTCGGCACCGCTATTTTAATCGCTTCCGGGATCTCGGGCCCGGCCCTTGCGGAACCCACCACAGCCTTGGCAGATGATGCGCGGGTGGGTCGATTCTCCGGCGTTGTAGCGACCGGCGAACGCGGAATCGTCAGCGTCGTGGACGCACAAGGCCGCGCGGACGCCGATGGCAAAATCGCCAATGGGGCAGGGATTGCCTATCCGCTAGCATCGGTGACAAAGGTTCTGACAGCCACCGCGGTCATGCGCCTAGTCGAACAGGGGCGTGTCGATCTGAAGGCCGCGGTGGCATCCTACCTGCCCGAATATGCCGGGCGGCCCTTTGCCAAGGTCACGATTGCCCAGCTGCTCAGCCACACCGGCGGCGTGCCCAGCATTCTCAAGGACGATCAGGGCCTGGGCGACGGTCCGCTGGACTTCGATGTTTTGGCATTACCGATCTCGACCAGCGCGTTGATCGATCAGTTTTCGGCCGCGCCCCTGCTGTTCGAACCCGGCACTCGCTACGGCTATTCGAACTCGGGCTATATCCTGCTGGGACGCATCCTCGAGGTCGTGACCGCAAAGCCATATTATGCCGCGCTCGACGCGCTGGTGCTGGCCCCGGCGGGAGTTTCGCGCGAATTCTGCTTGTGCCGCAACCTGCCCGGCCACCCCAATGCCACCGCATTCGAGAGGCACGGCGACAGCTTCGTTGCCGCCCCCGTCCTCGATCCATCGCAGACGTTCAGTGCTGCTGGTGTTCGCGCCACGCCAAACGGCCTCCTGAAATGGAGCGAAGCGCTGATGTCCGGCCGGATCGTCAAGCCGGCAACCCTCGCGCTGATGTGGACGCCGGTGGTTCCGACGCGCAATCCCGGGGAATCATTCGCGCTTGGCTGGCTGGTCCGTGATATCGACGGCGTGCAGCAGGTCGCGCACGACGGCACCATCCCTGGCGTTGTCAGCAACCTGGTCTTGGTTCCCGCAGAGCATAAAGCCGTGTTCGGCGACCTCAATCGCACGCTCGACCTTGGGCATATCGACGAAAGCGAAAGCTATTTGCGCACCGTCGTTTCATCGATCGTCGCGGGCCGGACGCCTGCAACCGTTCCTTCCCTTGCGCCGCCGCTTGCCGGTCGTGCGCTCGAAGGGGCTTACCGCCTACCGGAAGACCGGTCGTTCGCGTTGAACGTCGACACGAAAGGGCAGCTCTGGCTTGAAACCGACGGGGGCTGGTCGGTCTTGCAACTCCCGAAACTCGTCCACGCCACGGGTCCGCTGGCCAACGATGCCGATCAGGCCGTCGCCGGTTGGGCGGCGCACGGCCAGGCCGGGATCGCATCGCATTTCAGCCCGGATATGCTCGCCAATGTGCCCGCTGGCGCGCTCGATGAAACCTGGGCTCAATTCCTTGAACAGTTCGGTGCCTACCGTGACCATCACGTCTATTCCACCACCGACGATTTTGCCGAGGTTCGGATCGATTTTGAGCGCGGATCGATGGACATCGGCATCGTCTATGATCCGCAGGGCCGGATCAACGGGCTGCAGCCTGTCGGACAGGAAACCGAAATGCCACCAACGCGGGTGCGCGCATGGGCGACTGCCGAAGGGGGGCTGTGGATCGACGGCTTCGCACACGCCGGGCCTGATGTGACCGCAACGGTCGATGGCGACGGTGGAATAACGTTCGAGTCGGGTCAGCACGCAGTCCGGGGGCCGTCGCAATAGATGCTCCGAGCATAGGACCGCTGGTTCCCGGATCGCCGTCATTCAGGCGCCGGGCGGCAGATCGCATCCGACAAAAATTCCGCACCCCCCTGACGCCCCGAAACAAATCGCGTACGCTTTCGTTTAAAGCGCGTAACGACAGGGGGAGGCCATGGCCACCAAGCCCGCCAGTATCGACGCCGGGCGTAGTCCAAAGACGGGCCCGGCGCAGATCGCCGCCGCCTATCAGGCGGTCCGCGGCCTGACGCGTGCGCTCGCTGCGCCGTTGTCGGACGCCGACGCGAGCGCGCAATCGATGGCCGACGCTTCGCCCGCCAAATGGCATCTCGCGCACACGACTTGGTTCTTCGAAACCTTCCTGCTGCGCGATCACGTCCCCGATTATCGCCTCTACGACGATCGCTATCCCTATCTGTTCAACAGCTATTACGAGGCCGAGGGCGAGCGGCACGAGCGCGCCGCGCGCGGCCTGCTGACGCGTCCCGCGCTCGCCGACATCCTCGCCTGGCGCGACCATGTCGATGCCGCGATGGCGGACGCGATGCCGCGCCTTGCCGAGAGTGCGGGCGATCTCGTCACGCTCGGCCTCCATCACGAGCAGCAGCACCAGGAGCTGCTCCTCACCGACATGCTCCACCTGTTCTCGCGCAACCCGCTCGGGCCCGCGATGTTTGCCGCGCCTGCTGCGCCCGTCGCGAGCGCGCCCGCACCGCTGGGCTGGGTCGAGGGGGCAACGGGCCGCGTCACGATCGGCCATGATGCTGGCGACGGCTTTGCGTTCGATTGCGAAGGCCCGCGCCACGACGTGCTGCTGACCCCGCATGCGCTCGCCGACCGGCTCGTCACCAACGGCGAATGGATCGATTTCATTGCCGACGGCGGCTATGCCGATCCCGCGCACTGGCTCGCCGACGGCTGGGCCTGGGTGAACGATGAGCGCATCGCTGCGCCGCTCTACTGGCGGCAAGGCGACGGCGGCGATTGGGAACAGTTCACCCTGTCGGGCTGGCGACCGATCGATCCCGCCGCGCCTGTTACGCATATTTCTCTATACGAATCAGATGCCTATGCCAGCTGGGCCGGCGCGCGCCTGCCGACCGAGGCGGAATGGGAATCGGCCGCCTCGTCATCCGAACCGCTGTCCGGCAACCTTCTCGACAGCGCCGGTCCGGTCGCCCCGCAACCCGCTGCTACCGCCGATCTCCCCCGCCTCAAACAGATGTTCGGCGACTGCTGGGAATGGACCGGCAGCGCCTATCGCCCCTATCCCGGCTTCAGGCCGTGCGAAGGCGCGGTCGGCGAATATAACGGCAAGTTCATGAGCGGCCAGTTCGTCCTGCGCGGCGGTAGCTGCGCGACACCGCGCGGCCATGTCCGGGCGAGCTATCGCAATTTCTTCTACCCGCACCAGCGCTGGCAGTTCACCGGCCTGCGGCTCGCCAAAGACCTCTAACCCGCAAAGGGAGCCGCATGGCCATCGTCCGTACCATGAGCCTTGTCGAAGCCGATCCCGCCGGATTCGACAGCGATTTTCGCGATGACGTCCTCGCCGGCCTCGGCCAGCGGCAAAAGGCGATCCCCGCGCGCTGGTTCTACGACACGCGCGGGTCCGAGCTGTTCGAGGATATCACCGCCCAGCCCGAATATTACCCGACCCGCGTCGAGACCGAGCTTCTCAAACACGTCTGCGGCGAGGTTGCAGAGCGTGTCGGGGCCGGGCGCTGCGTCGTCGAATTCGGTTCGGGCAGCTCGGTCAAGACGCCGCACCTGCTCGCCGCGATCGATCCCGCCTCGTACGTCCCGATCGATATCAGCGGGGACTTTTTGCGCAGCTCGTCGGACGACCTATCGGCACGCTTCCCCGACCTGCCGGTGATCCCGGTCGAGGCCAATTTCATGAAGCCGGTCGAGATTGCCCGCCGAGGTCGCCGACCAGCCGCGACTCGGCTTCTTTCCCGGCTCGACGATCGGCAACATGGTCGCGCGGACCGCGGTCGACCTGCTGCGCTCGATGCGCGATACACTGGGCGGGCCCGACAGCGGCGCGATGCTGCTGATCGGCATCGACCGGATCAAGGATGTCGATGTTCTCGAGGCCGCGTATGACGATGCCGCCGGCGTCACCGCCGCGTTCAACCTGAACCTACTCGCCCGGATCAACCGCGAACTGGACGGCACGATTCCCGAAGATGCCTTTGCGCATGTCGCGCGCTGGAACGACCGCTTCGCGCGGATCGAAATGCATCTCGAGGCGCAGCGCGACGTGTCCTTCGAGGTTGCCGGACAGGCGTTCGCGATGGCCAAGGGCGAGACGATCCATACCGAGAACAGCCACAAATACGGCCCGCGCGACGCCAATCTGCTGCTCCGCACCGGCGAATGGACGCCGATCGAGACCTGGACCGATGCCGACGATCGCTTCGCGCTGATCCTCGCGCATGCGACCGAGTACCGCACCGCGCCCTGATCGCATTGGAACAGCGACTACATGGCCTCGAAGGCGACATAATCGAATTGAATCAGGAATTTTCGGCATTTCGGTTTTGCTTCGCAACCGAAACGGCCGGTCGGCGTTTGTGTCTCTATGATCCAGCCTGCCGACGATAGCGCGCATCCGCTCGCCGACACATTCCGTAGCTTCATCCGTGAACCGTCCTTCCCCTGTGTCGGCGCGAAATCGGCGCTGGGCCGCGATAATCTGCGGATCATCGTCGCGCGCAGCATGCGCTCGGGCTGGGACGACTTACGGATACTGCCCTCGCTGATGGAGCTTGCCGCCGCCTATCGCGCCGATCCCGAGCCTTTCCAGTCGCTCGCCGTCGTCTTCGACACCGATGAAGGTGTCGACGAGGCCGAGTTCGAAAAACTGCTCTGGCAGCGCCTCCAGTCGCTCAGCGACAAGGACGAGTGGCTCGGCCAGCAACCCGATCCGCGCGTCAGCCACGATCCGCAGGATCCGCATTTCGCGATGAGCTTTGGCGGCGAGGCGTTTTTCGTCGTCGGCCTCCACCCCGGCGCGAGCCGTCCTGCGCGGCGGTTCACCCACCCGGTCATCGTGTTCAACCTGCACGACCAGTTCGAACGACTGCGCGCCTCGGGCGTCTACGATCGGTTGAGCACCAAGATCATCGATCGCGACGTTGCGCTCGCCGGTTCGGCCAACCCGATGCTCGCGCCGCACGGCACCGTCTCGGCCGCCCGCCAGTATAGCGGTCGCGCGGTCGGTTCCGACTGGCGCTGCCCGTTCAGCGGCCGCGCAGCCTAGGCAAGCCAAGGACATGACGATGCCCCATGAAATCCCGCCCCGCTCGGGCGTCGCCTTCACGCTCGACAAGGGGCAGCGGCTGACCGTGATCGATCCCAGGGGCGAACAGGTCGCCGACCTGCTCGCCTTCGCGCGTGACGATGTCGCCGAGGTGATCAGCTCGGGCCGGACGCTCGATTATGCCAGCCGGATCTATCTGACGACCGGCGACAAACTCTATTCGAACCGCAGCAATGTCATGCTCGACATCGTCGAGGATACGGTCGGGCGGCACGATTTCCTTTTGACGCCGTGCTCGAAGGACACGTTTCGCATCATCTATGGCGACACCGATCCGCACCGCGGATGTTTCGGCAACCTCGCCGCCGCGCTCGCGCCCTATGGGGTTTCCGAAGACATGATCCCCGTCGCGTTCAACTGCTTCATGAACGTGCCGATCAACGGCGAAACCGGCGAGCTGACGGTCGAACCGCCGCTCAGCAAGGCGGGCGACCGGATCGTGTTCGAAGCGCAGGCCGATCTCGTCATCGGCCTGACCGCTTGCTCGGCGCTGCAATCGAACAACGGCAGTTTCAAGCCGATCCACTACGAAATCACTTCGTGAACGCCTACAGCGCGGCACTCGCCGCAGATCTCGGCGCCCTTGAAGGCGCGCCGCCGGCTGCGCCGCTGACCGCACTCGCGCGCATTTACCTGACCTATGGCTGGCGGCATCGCCGGCTGCCGCAACTCGCCGATCCGGTCCGCTTCACCGACCTTGTCCAGTGGCGCAAGCTGTTCGACCATGATCCGCGCCAGCCGCGCCTCGCCGACAAGGTCGCTGCCAAGGCCTATGCCCGCCGCCTGCTCGGCGACGAATGGATCACGCCGACGCTGTGGCACGGCGATGTCCTGCCCGAACGACCCGACTGGACGGGACCATTCGTCGTCAAGTCGCGCCACGGCTGCAACCAGACGCGCTTCGTGCGGAGCGGGGCCGAGGATTGGGATGAGATCCGCCGCGCCGCCGCCGGCTGGATGACCACGCGCTACGGCTATTGGCTCGACGAATGGCTTTATCGCGAGATCCCGCGCGGCATCCTGGTCGAGCCGTTCATCGGCGACGGCGGGTCGCTGCCGGTCGATTACAAGCTTTACGTCTTCGGCGGGCGCGTCACGCACATCCAGGTCCATCTCGACCGCGAGCACGACCATCGCTGGATGCTGTTCACGCCCGACTGGCGGCGGCGTTCGGCGGCAAGCGCCGATGCCGACCCGCCGCGTCCCCGATCGCTCGACGCGATGATCGCTGCGGCCGAAACACTGGGGCAGGGTTTCGATTTCGTCCGCACCGATTTCTACGAAGTCGGCGGGCGCCCGCTGTTCGGCGAAATGACCTTTTATCCAGGTTCTGGTCTGGACCCGTTCGATCCCGACGACCTCGATCTTGAACTCGGCGCTTTGTGGCGTGCAGCGCGCGATTTCGCGCCGCCAGCACCCGCGCCGTCGTCTTCGGCGATCTGGCATGGATTGCTCGATGGCCTAACCGACGATCACCCGGCTACCCGATCGGCGTGATCCCGGTCGTCGAGATGATGATCCCCGCCAGCGCCGCCGACATCAGGTTGGCGAGGCTGCCCGCGATCAGCGCGCGGATGCCGAGCCGCGCGATCATCGGGCGCTGGTTGGGGGCGAGCCCGCCGGTCACCGCCATCTGGATCGCGATCGAGCTGAAATTGGCAAAACCGCACAGCGAGAAGGTGACGACCGCGATCGTGTAGGGCGACAGCGTCCCCTGGATCGTGCCGAGTTCGATGAATGCCACGAATTCGTTGAGCACCAGCTTGGTGCCGAACAGGCCGCCCGCCTGGCCCGCTTCGGCGGCAGGCACGTTGAGCATCATCATGACCGGCTGGAAGACATAGCCGACGAGTTGCTGGAAGCTCAAATCGGGCTGGCCGAACCAGCCGCCGACCGCGCCAAGCAGGCCGTTGGCGAGCGCGACGAGCGCGACGAAGGCAAGCACCATCGCGCCGACCGCGACTGCCAGCTTGACGCCGGTCTGAGCGCCCTGGGCGGCGGCCATGATGACGTTGGCGGGACGTTCGTCGGCATGGCTCGCATCGGCCAGCTCGACGGGTTCGATGCCGATGTCTTCGGGGTTATCGGGGACGATCATCTTGGCCATCAGGATGCCGCCCGGTGCCGACATGAAGCTTGCGGCGAGGAGATAGGGGAGCAACTGCTCGCCGATGACGCTGGCATAAGCGGCGAGGATCGTGCCCGCGACGCCTGCCATGCCGACGGTCATCACGGTGAACAGTTGCGCCTTGGTCAGGCCGGCGAGATAGGGCTTGATCACCAGCGGGCTTTCCGACTGGCCGACGAAGATGTTGGCTGCCGCGCCGAGACTTTCGACCTTGGTGATGCCGGTGACCCACTGGATCGCGCCGCCGACCCATTTGATGATCAGCTGCATCACGCCGAGATAATAGAGAATCGAGATCAGCGAGGCGAAGAACACGATCACCGGCAGCGCGCCCAATGCAAAGGTGTTGGCGAGCGGGTTGGTCGCGCTCGGGCCGAACAGGAATTCGGTGCCCTTGTTGGCATAGCCGAGCAGGCTGGCGACGCCCATCGAGAGCGTCCGGATCACAGCGCGACCGCCCGACGTGCCGAGGACGAGAAAGGCGAAGCCTGCCTGCAAGGCGAACGCGGCGCCAACGACGCGCGGGCGGATCGCGCGGCGATTGGTCGACAGCGCAAAGGCGATTGCCAGGATGACGACGATGCCGCCCAGTCCGATCAGGAAATTATACATATTTTACCGCCCCTCCCCGGGCATTTCGCGCTGGCATAGCGGCAGAGGCGACGGTGCGGAAGCATCAAAACCATCGGCCGCTGCGCAACTTGGCAGCAACGGCTTTCACAGCAGCGCAAAGCCCGTTATGCGAAGGCGCATGACATCGACCCCCGACGCGCCCGGCGCGACCGCCACCCCCGTCTTCGCTCCTGCCGACGCATCGCTGTCGCAGCCGGTCGCCGCGCAGATTCCCCGATCGCTATTCGTCCTGTCGGTGTTCTACGGCGGCATGGTCTGCATCGCCGGCGTGCTCGGCAACAAGCAGGTCGCGCTGGGCCCGCTCGCGGTCGAGGCGGGCATTTTCGCCTTTCTCCTGCTCGTCGTCGTATCGAGCGCGGTTGCCGAGCTGCATGGCCGCAGCGTCGCCAACCGGCTGGTCCGCTATGGCTTCATCCCGCTGATCACGTCGATCCTGCTCGCGCTGCTCGTTCTCTTCCTGCCCGCATCGCCGGGGATGGAGCCCGAGCGGCTCGGCGCATTCGACATGATGATGCGCGCGACGCCGCGGATCTGGGTCGCGGGAATCATCGCCTATGGCGTGTCGCAGACGCTCAACGTCTCGATCTTCAGCGCGCTGCGCCGTCCCGGCGGCAGCTTCCTGTGGATCCGCGGCGCGGTCGCCGGCGTGCTCAGCCAGATCGTCGATACGCTGCTCTTCATCACCGTCGCCTTTTACGGCATCTTCCCGATCACCGGGCTGCTCGCCGGGCAGCTGCTCGCCAAGGTGACGTTGTCGATCGTCCTCGTGCCGGTTTTGATTCAGGCGTGCGTCGCCTTCGGCAAATGGCTCGATCGGCCCGCCGACGCCTGACGATCTCGCGGTGGCGGGCTGTTCAGGGCTGTGCTAGTCGGCTAAGGCGGCGTTCGCCCTCCGATGCCTCATGTGGAAGCCTTTATGCTCGTCATCGTCCAAATTCTTTCGATCCTGCTGACCGTCGCCTGGTGGATCATCATCATCCAGGCGGTGATGAGCTGGCTGATCGCGTTCAACGTCATCAACACCTACAACGACTTCGTCGCCAACATCTGGACCGCGCTCGACAAGATGACGCAGCCGATCTACCGGCCGATCCGCAAGATCATGCCCGATTTCGGCGCGCTCGACCTGTCGCCGATGGTCGTCCTGATCCTGATCCTGATCCTCCAGAGCGTCATCCTGCCCGCCATGCTGCGGGCGGCGGGATAAGCGGCGCATGACCGCCGAGATCATCGACGGAAAAGCCTTCGCGCTCGACCTGCGCGAACGCGTCGCTGCGCTGTCGGCCGACTTTCGCCGCCAAGGCGGGTCGCCAGCCGGGCCTCGCCGTCGTCCTTGTCGGCGACGATCCGGCGAGCCAGGTCTATGTCCGCGCCAAGGGCAAGGCGACGCTCGCCGCGGGCATGCTCAGCTTCGAACACCGGCTGCCGGCCAGCGCGAGCGAGGACGAGGTCCGCGCGCTCGTCCAGCAGCTCAACGCCGACGATGCGGTCGATGGCATCCTCGTCCAGCTGCCGCTGCCCGATCATATCGACGAACATGCGGTCATCACCACGATCGACGCGGGCAAGGACGTCGACGGCTTCACGCCAGAAAATGTCGGTCGGCTCGCTTCGGGCCTCGACGGCTTCGTGCCGTGCACGCCATTGGGCTGCCTGATGTTGCTCAAGGACCGGCTCGGCGATCTCGCCGGGCTCGACGCGATCGTTATCGGTCGATCGAACATCGTCGGCAAGCCGATGGCGGCATTGCTGCTCGGCGCGAGCTGCACCGTGACAATCGCGCATTCGAAGACGCGCGACCTGCCCGCCAAGGTCCGCGCCGCCGATATCGTCGTCGCCGCGGTCGGCCGCGCGGGAATGATCAAGGGCGACTGGCTCAAGCCCGGCGCGACGGTGATCGACGTCGGTATCAACCGTATTGCGGGCGACGAGCCCGGCACGACGCGGCTCGTCGGCGATGTCGATTTTGCAGGTGCAATGGCGCATGCCGGCGCGATCACGCCCGTGCCCGGCGGCGTCGGCCCGATGACGATCGCGGTGCTGTTGCGTAATACTCTCGTCGCCGCCCATCGGCGCGCCGGCGTCGTTCTTGCCAGGGACGCGATATGACCCGATCTGCCCCGCTCGCGATGCTCCTTGCCGCGACCGCGCTGCTCGCCGGATGTGCCGCGAACCGCGTGCCCGATGCGCTCGGCAACCGTCCGCTGCTGGCCAATCCCAGCGCAGTCATCGCGACCGAGATCGCCTTTGCCCGCGCCGCGCAGGACGACGGACAATGGACCGCGTTCCGGCGCTTTGCCACCGATGATGCCGACATGTTCGTTCCCGCACGCGTAAAGGCGCAGGACTGGCTCAAGGGTCGCGCCGATCCGGCGCAGGCGGTGCGCTGGCAGCCGCAAAGCGTCGTCATGTCGTGCGACGGCAATGCCGCGGTATCGACCGGCGCATGGCAGCGCCCAGACGGCAGCCAGGGCTATTTCACGACGGTCTGGCGGCGCGAGGGCGATGGCCGCTGGAAATGGGTGCTCGACCATGGCGATACGCTCGCCGCACCGCGCGGTTCGTCCGACGCGATCTCTTCGCGCCTTGCCTCGTGCAAGGCGCTGCCCGCCGCGCTCCCCGCCGCAACGGCGACGGGCGATGTGAAACAGGGCGCGTCGCGCGACCGCAGCCTCGTCTGGTCCTCGGCGGTTGCACCCGACGGGTCGCGCACGGTCCGTGCGCAGCTGTGGAACGGGACGGCGTTCGAGACGGTGCTTGAAGACAGGGTCGCTGCCGAATAAGGCGCGGCGGCGCGCGCAACGGGATATTCCATGACCGAGCTTTTCATCTCTGCCTTCATAACCTTCCTGGTGATCGTCGATCCGCCGGGCTGTACGCCGATTTATGCCAGCCTGACGACCGGCGCGACGCCGGCGCAGCGCAACGCGATGGCGATCCGCGCGATTGTCGTGTCGGCGGGCATATTGCTCGTCTTCGCATTGTTCGGCCACGCGCTGCTCGGCGCGCTCGGGATCGATCTCGAAAGCTTTCGCATCGCCGGCGGCATCATGCTGTTCCTCATTGCGCTCGAGATGGTGTTCGAAAAGCGCACCCAGCGGCGCGAGGAGCGCGCACAGGAAATCATCGACGATCCCGAGATCGAAGACGTCTCGATCTTTCCGATGGCGATGCCGATGATCGCCGGTCCGGGCTCGATCGCTTCGGTGATGCTGCTGATGGGAACCTCGACCGACTGGGCGACGCGCGGCGTCATCCTCGGCGCGCTCGGCCTCGTCCTGCTCATCACGCTCGCCGCGCTGCTCGCCGCCGGTCCGCTGATGAAGCTGCTCGGCGAGCGGATGGAAATCGTCATCACCCGCGTGCTCGGCGTCCTGCTCGCTGCACTGGCGGCACAATTCGTCATCGACGGGCTGCGCGCCAGCTTCGCCTGAGGGCGCCAGCATTTATCCCACGAAAAAGGGGCCGATCGCTCGGCCCCTTCGTCGTTCTGACTGTCGTCGCGTTTAGCGAACGGCGTTGACGTCGTTCTGCGTGACCGGCGAGATGCGGATCTCGACGCGGCGGTTGCAGCGCTTGCCGGCTTCGGTGCTTTCGTCGCACTTCAGCTGCGTTTCGCCGAAGCCCTGCGTCGCCATGCGCGCCTGCTGGACGCCGCGGCTGGCGAGGTAGTTTGCGACCGAGCGCGCGCGCTGTTCGGACAGCGTCTGGTTGTACTGGGCGCTGCCCGACGAATCGGTGTGGCCGTAAACGTCGATATAGGTGCTCGGATACTGGACCAGAGTCTGCGAAACCTGGTTGAGGACCGAGGCGGCGCTCGGGCTGACCGTCGCGCTGTTGAGTGCGAAGGTCACGTCGCCCGGCATGTCGAGGACGAGCTGGTCGCCGTCGCGCACGACGTTGACGTCGGTGCCCGCGGTCTGTTCACGCAGCTTCTTTTCCTGCTGGTCCATGTAATAGCCAACGCCCGCACCGGCGACTGCGCCGATGCCCGCGCCGACGATTTCGGCGGTGCGGCTGTTGCGGCCGCCGATGAGGTCGCCGAGCAGATAGCCTGCGCCGGTGCCGAGGACGCCGCCGATGGCAGCCTTCGAGATTTTCTTGTTGCCGGTCACCGGATCGGTGACGCAGCCGGTCGTAATCATGGCGATCGCCATGCCGACGCCGGTCAGGAATTTGGTGGTATTCTTCATGATGTATCCCTTTCGTCTGGGTGCTTGGTCGCTTCCCACAACTGGCTGATCAAACGGTGGACGCGGGCGATTGTTCCGTTTGCGCATCATGTCGCGACGATTGCGCAGTTGTCTGGCGAGCCGCTAGCCGCTTATAGGCCATGGCGTGGCCATGTTCTCGCTCCTCGTACGATCTGACAGCGCCGCCGGGACGCCCGCAGCGGTGACGCGATGACGCCCTTTCCCTGGACCGATGCGCTCGTGATCCTGGCGCTCGTCGCGCTCAACGGCATCTTCGCGATGTCCGAGCTGGCGATCGTTTCGGCGCGCCGCCCGCGCCTCCAGGCGATGGAAAAAGCGGGCCATCGCGGCGCGCGCGTCGCACTCGCGCTGGCCGCCGATCCGGGCAAGTTCCTCTCGATCGTCCAGGTCGGCATCACGCTGATCGGGATCATCGCCGGCGCCTATTCGGGCGCCAGCCTCGGCGGTCCGGTTGGTGAACGCTTCGTCGTCTGGTTCGGTCTTGCGCCGGACACGGCTGCGACGCTCGGCTTCGCGCTCGTCATCGGGCTGACCACTTACGCTTCGCTGATCGTCGGCGAGCTCGTCCCCAAGCAGTTTGCGCTGCGCAATCCCGAACCGATCGCCGCGGCGATGGCGCGGCCGATGCTGTGGCTGTCGATCGTCTCGGCGCCGATCGTCTGGCTGCTCGACAGCAGCAGCGCGCTGATCTTCCGCCTGCTGCGCCTTAACCGCGAATCGAAGGAACACGTCACCGCCGAGGAAATCCACCTCGTCATGATCGAGGCCGCGCGCGCCGGCGTGATCGAGGAAAGCGAGCGCGCAATCATTTCGGGTGTCGTCCGCCTCGCCGACCGGCCGGTGCGCGAAGTGATGACGCCGCGGCCCGAAATCGACTGGCTCGACATCGACGCCGATCCCGCCACGACGCGCGCGCAGATCCTCGCCTCGCCGCACACGCGCCTGCCCGTCGCGCGCGGTTCGGTCGACGACATCGTCGGTGTCGTCGGCTTGCGCGATATCGTCCGCGTCCTGCTCGAAGGTGGCGAGCCCGATCTTGCCGCGCTGATGCGGCCGGCCGAAATCCTGCCCGACCAGCTCGACGCGATGGACGCGCTCGGGCGGCTGCGTACGGTCGAAGTGCCGATGGCGCTGGTCCACGACGAATACGGCCATTTCGAAGGCATCGTGACGCCGTCGGACATTCTCGCGGCGATCGCGGGCGAATTCGTCTCGGACAAGGATATCGGCACCGACCCCGCGCTGGTCGAGCGCGAAGACGGTTCGGTGCTGATCTCGGGCGGGACCTCGGCCGAGATCCTCGTCGAACGGCTCGGCATCACGCTGCCCGAGGATCGCGATTACGCCACCGTCGCGGGCCACGCTTTGTGGGTGCTCAAGCGCCTGCCCGAGACCGGCGACCATTTTACCGACCAGGGCTGGCGTTTCGAGGTCGTCGACATGGACGGCCGCCGGATCGACAAGCTGCTCGTCAGCGCGATCGAACGCAAACCGCCGCCGCGCGAAGATGACGACGAGGCCTAGGCGGTAGCGATGCGGTCGCTTGTCGCTTTGGCCAGAGACCTTTGACCAGGCTCAGCACCCCATCACCCTTCGATACGGACCTGCGGTCCTGCTCAGGGCAAACAAGGAGCTTGCCGTTCAGCCGAGCGCGCCGAACTTCGCTTCGAAACCCGCCCGGTCGCCCGCCGCGAGCAGGCGCGCCTGCTCGGTCCAGTCGTCGCGCCGGATGCGGCCGGCGAAATTGCCCAGCTCGCCGTCGATGCGGTCGATATCGGCCTCGCTCCACGCGGCGATCTGGTCGAAGCGGGTCACGCCGAGCGCGGCGAGCCGTGCCACCAGCTTGGGCCCGACGCCCTTCATCACCGACAGGTCGTCGCCACCAACCTCTGCTGTCGGAGCAGCGGCCGGAACCGTATCCGGCGCGGCGGGCAGCGGGTCGATCGTCGGCGGCTGCGCGTTCGTCGGCGGAACCGGCTCGGCCGGGGATGGGGCAGGTGCAGGCGGATCGGCAAAGGCGTTGCGCTTGGCCGCGACGATATCGGGCTTGCGCGGTTCGAGCGGCGCGCGGGGCTCGTCGCTGGCGATGCGTCCCGCTCGCGGCTCGCGGCGCGGCACGAAAAAGACCACCGCGGCGACCACGAGCAGCACCGCGATGACGATGACGATCCAGTACTGATTGAGAATATCGGCCATCGGGTGGCTCCCTGCGAATTAGCGTCAGTGGCTGTCGCACCGGCGCGGAGACTACGCCGCTATCTTGCGCGCGTCCAGCCCCGCTCGATCAGCGTTTGCGCTTGAGTTCGCGCCAGCCGATGTCGCTGCGGTGGAAGCCTTCGGGATAGTCGATTGCATCGACAGCCTTATAGGCGGCGTCGCGCGCCGACTTGATCCCGCGCCCCGTTGCGACGACGTTGAGGACGCGCCCGCCGCTCGCGACGAGCTGCTCGTCGGTCATCGCGGTGCCCGCGTGGAAGACCGTCGCGCCGGTGGCTTCGGCGGCGTCGATGCCGCCGATCGCGCCGACTTTCCTGGCTCGTCGGGATAGCCTTTGGCCGCGATCACGACCGCCAGCGCGGTGCGGTTGGCAAAGCTCGGCGGCGGCATCGTGCCGAGTTCGCCGTTGGCACCGCGAGCATCAGCGCGAGCAGGTCGTCGTCGAACCGCGCCATCAGCACCTGGCATTCGGGATCGCCGAAGCGGACATTGTATTCGACCAGCTTGGGACCCTCGTCGGTCAGCATCAGCCCGGCATAGAGCACGCCTAGTAAGGCGTGCCGTCCTGCGCCAGCGCCTGGACGGTCGGGCGGACGATCGTGTCGATCGCCTGCGCTTCGAGTTCGGGGGTCAGCACGCGGCGCCGGGCTGTACGCGCCCATCCCGCCGGTATTGGGGCCGGTGTCGCCGTCGAAAGCGCGCTTGTGGTCCTGCGCGCTGCCGAAGGCGACGAAATGCTTGCCGTCGGTCAGCGCGAACAGGCTGACCTCCTCGCCGGTCATGAATTCCTCGATGACGACCGCCGCGCCCTTCTTGCCGAACCGGCCGCTGAAGATGTCCTCGATCGCGGCTGCCGCCTCTGCTCGGTCTCGGCGATCGTCACGCCCTTGCCGGCGGCGAGGCCGTCGGCCTTGATCACCACCGGCAGGTCGAACGCCTTCAATGCGCGCAACGCGCTGCCGAGCGCGCGGGCATGGCGAGATTTCGCGGTGGGGATGCCGACGCGCTCGCACAGTTTTTTGGTGAACGCCTTCGAACCTTCCAGCCGCGCCGCCTTCTTGTCGGGGCCGAAGACCGCGATGCCCGACCGCGCGGAGGTTGTCGGCGAGGCCGTCGACCAGCGGCGCCTCGGGCCCGATGACGACGAGCTCGATCGAGTTGCGAAAACAGAAATCGATGATCCCGCGATGGTCCTCGAGCTTCCAGCGGCGCGATCGTCGCGATGGCGGCAATCCCGGGGTTGCCTGGCGCGGCATAGAGGGTATCAGAGCGGAAGATTGCACCAGCTTCCACGCCAGCGCATGTTCGCGCCCACCGGAACCGAGCAGAAGGACGTTCATGGATCAGGCCCCCGATCAGGATGACAATAACGGCAACGCGCCGTTTTCGGCGTCTGGCGGCTGGTAGCCAGACGCGCGGGGGACAATGCGCCGCCGCTCGGCGTCAGCGAAATCTCGGCGCTTGAAGCGCGCGGTCGAGGAACGCTTCGGCCATGTCCGGGTGCGCGGCGAGATATCGGGCTATAAGCGCGCCGGCCTCGGGGCATGTCTATCTGTGCCTCAAGGACGACAATGCGGTCATCGACGCGGTGATGTGGAAGGGCTCGGCAGGCGCCTCGCCTTCGCGCCGCAGGACGGGGTCGAGGTGATCGCGACGGGGCGGCTGACGACCTATCCGGGCCGGTCGAAATACCAGATCGTCATCGATTCGCTCGAGCTTGCGGGCGAAGGCGCGTTGATGGCGCTGTTCGAGAAGCTCAAGGCGAAGCTCGCTGCCGAAGGACTGTTCGTACCGCGACGCAAGCAGCGACTTCCGTTCCTGCCGCGCACGATCGGCGTCGTCACCTCGCCGACCGGCGCGGTCATTCGCGACATCCTCCACCGGCTCGCGGATCGCTGCCCGACCCACGTCCTCGTCTGGCCGGTCCGCGTCCAGGGCGACGGCGCGGCGGCCGAGATTGCCGCGGCGGTGCGCGGGTTCGATGCGATCGAACCCGGCGGCGCGATGGCGCGGCCCGATCTCGTCATCGTCGCGCGCGGCGGCGGCTCGATCGAGGACCTGTGGGCATTCAACGAAGAGGTCGTCGTGCGCGCCATCGCCGACTGCCGCATTCCGACAATCTCTGCGGTCGGGCACGAAACCGACACCAGCCTTGCCGACTATGCCGCCGACCTGCGCGCGCCGACGCCGACGGCTGCGGCCGAAATGGCGGTGCCGGTTCGCGCCGAATGGCTCGGCACCGTGCGCGAGCTCGGCCTGCGCGCGCAGCGTGGCCTCGTCCGCCAGCTCGAACGCGCGGGCGAACGGCTGCGTGCGCTCGCCCGCGTCATCCCCAGCCTCGATCGTCTCGTCGCGCCACAGCGCCAGCGGCTCGACGACCAGGGCGAACGCCTCGCCCGCGCACTCGGCCAGCGGCTGCTGCTCGCACGCCAGGTTTATGCGCGCTCGGGTGATCGTCTCGCGCCCGTCCTGCTCGACCGCCTGCTGCGCCGCGACCGCGACCGGTTGGCGAGCGGTGCGCGCGTCCTCGCCTCGCTCAATCCGCGCGCGATCCTCTCGCGCGGCTATGCGATGGTCACCGATGCCGCGGGCAAGGTTGTCGCCAGCGCGGCGCGCGCCCGCGCCGCTGGCGCACTGACGCTCCAGTTCGACGACGGATCGGTCGCTGCGCACACCGGCGAGGGCGATCCGCCTCGCGCCGCACCCGCCCGCGCGCCGCGCGCCGCCAAGCCTGCGCCCAAGGGGCAGGTCGACCTGTTCGATTAGGGCGACGAGGAGGCGCGGCAGCGTTTGCATGGTGCGCGCGCATCTGCGATAAACGCTGCAGAACGACCCTGAAACTGGACAGACACCGATGTTGATGAGCAACCGGGGCCGCGTTGCGCGGCTTCATTATATGGGCAGCCACTATCGCGTCCTGACCGCGGGCGACCACGTCCTGTGCGCCGCGACCGGCGCGCCGATCCCGCTCGACGAACTCAAATACTGGTCGGTCGCGCGGCAGGAACCCTATGCCACCGCGCGCGCATCGGTCGAGGCCGAGCTCGCCGCGCAGCGCGCGTGATCGCCCTGCCGAGATCTGCCACTGTCACGGCGCGCATCGTTGCCGGGTTCGCGACGCTGCTGCTGACGACGACCTGCACCGTCGTGCCCAAGCCGGCAGCCGAAGCGCCGCCGCCGGTGGCGGTTCCCCGGCCAGCTCCTGCCATCCCGATTGTCCAGCCGCCCGCCCGCCCGTGGAACATTGCCTCGGCCAGCGAGCAGGGCGCGGTCCTGCGCGGCGTCGCGCCGTCGGGAACCGTCGCGCTCAGCCTTGATGGCGACGCAGTGCCGATCGCCGAAGACGGCGCGTTCATCATCGCGTTCGATCGTGACGCTCCGTCATCCGAAACGCTCACTGCGACCTTCGCCGACGGCCATAGCGACAGCCGCACGATCGCGATTGCGCCGGGCCGCTGGGATATCCAGAATATCGACGCGTCGCTGACCGGCGGCGTATCGAGCGCCGAATTCCAGCGCCGCCGCGCACCCGAGCTTGCCCGGATCAATGCCGCGCGCGCGCAGGCCAACGCCGTCGACGGCTGGCGGCAGGCCTTCATCTGGCCAACCGACGGCCGCATCACCGGCGTGTTCGGTTCGCAACGGATCTATCGCGGCACCCCCGCCAGCTATCACAGCGGCGTCGATATGGCGGGCGCCGCCGGCACGGTGTTTCGCGCGCCCGCCGACGGCGTCGTCATCCTCGCCGCCGACGAACCCTTCACGCTCGAAGGCCGCCTGCTGATGATCGACCACGGCCACGGCCTCAACAGCGCCTTCCTCCATTGCTCGAAGCTCTACGTGACCGAGGGGCAACAGGTCCGTCAGGGGCAGCCGCTGGGGGAAATCGGCTCGACCGGCCGTGCCACCGGTCCGCACCTCCACTGGAGCATGAAGCTCGCCGGCGCCCGAATCGACCCGCGTAAGCTCGCCCGCCCCGCGCGATAGGCAGCTTGCCGTACCGTTAGGCACCGCTCGCGTGGCTCACGCGACAAGGCGATTTGGGCTGCTTCACCATCGCCGAACCAATTTGCCTAATGGATTCAATGGATACGGCAGATGTCTGTGCCCTAGGCGAAGCGTGACAATTTTGAGACAGTACCGAAAGAAATAGGTTTCCGGCCCCCGGCTCCATTTACGCCACTGGGATAAATTGGCAGATAGCGCGGTAATTCACATGGCTTGGTGTGATCCGCATTTACCCAATTGAATTCTAGCAAGGGGATGAACATGAATACCATTACGCAACGCAAGGCGGCCTTTAAGGCGGGCTCGGCGCTCCAGGCGCTGTCGCTCCTCGGTGCCGGCATCTTCGCCGCAACCGCATTTGCCGCCCCCGCCATGGCGCAGGATACGCAGGACGCCAGCGTCGGACCGATCGAAAGCCAGGACGCTTCCACGACGGACGCATCGGGTTCCGCTTCGACGGGCCAGGGTATCGTTGTTACCGGTTCGCGCATGCGCAGCCGAATCTCCAGTCGGCCAGCCCGGTCACGGTGGTCGCGCCGAAGAATGCTCAGACCGGCACGACCCGGGTTGAAGATCTCGTCAACTCGCTGCCGCAGGTCTTCGCCGGCCAGGGTCGGAACGATCGCCAACGGCGCCACCGGTATCGCGACGCTGAACCTGCGCGGTCTCGGCTCCGAGCGTACGCTGGTCCTGGTCAACGGCCGCCGCCTCGTCCCGGGTGACCCGACCACCTCGGCTGCCGACATCAACATCATTCCCGCCGCGCTGATGAAGCGGGTCGACGTGCTGACCGGCGGCGCTTCGTCGGTGTACGGTGCCGACGCCGTCGCGGGCGTCGTCAACTTCGTGATGGACACCGATTTCGAAGGCTTCCGGATCGACGCGCAGTACGGCGTCTACAACCACAACAACCGCGCGGCAGCGCCGATCACCGAACGCGCTCGATGCGCGCGGCTTCCCCTATCCGACGCGGTCAGTCGACCGATGGCGGCACGTTCGACGTCACGCTCGCCTTCGGCGCCGGCTTCGATGATGGCCGCGGCCACGTCACCGCCTATGCCGGCTATCGCAAGATCAATCCGGTCGCTGCAGGCCTCGCGCGATTACTCCTCGTGCGCGCTCTCTGGCTCGAGCACGGCGCAATCCGTGCACCTGCGGCAGTTCGTTCACCTGCGCTGGCTCGGCGACTTCGCCCACGGCAGCTGTTCGGCGATCCGACGGACGCAAGGCGATGGCCCGAACGGCGACCAGCCCGACGGGATTGCCAACTCGCTCACGTCGACCATTTTCAGTTCGGCCCAACGGCCGCTTGCTGGCCACGGCTTCACCCGCGTTCAACTTCGCGCCGACGAACTACCTCCAGCGTCCGGATGAGCGCTACACCGCCGGCGTCTTCGCCGAACTACGAGATCTCGAGCGCGCTTCAGCCCTACATGGAATTCATGTTCATGGACGACCGCACGATGGCGCAGATCGCCCCGTCGGGTGACTTCGGCAACACGCTGTCGCTCAACTGCGACAACCCGCTGCTGGGCGCGCGCAGCTCTCCGTCGATCTGCGACGAACGAGAACCTGCTCGTCAGCCCGAGCCCGGACCATGCGTTCAACGTCGTCGGCAATCGCCGCTGCTGAAAATGCGGCGCGTATCGACCGCGGCCTCGGTGAACCGCTTCCAGACGACGCCGTTCGCCTTCGTCGATCCGACCACCGGCAGCACCTACAATCGCGGCTTCGCCCAGATCCTGCGCCGCAACGTCGAAGGCGGCGCGCGTCAGGACGATCTGCAGCACACCGAGCTATCGTGGCGTGATCGGTAGCAGGGCGATCTCGGCTCGGCATGGACCTACGACGCCTATTACCAGTATGGCCGTACGAACTTCGCTGAAACGTACTCAACGACTTCTCGGTCTCGCGCCTGAATCGTGCGCTCGACGTCGTGACCGACGCCAACGGCAACGCCGGTCTGCCGTTCCGCGCTGGACGGCACGGACCCGAACTGCGTGCCCTGGGACATCTTCTCGCCCGGCACGGTGCCCTCGCAGGCCTGCGCTGAACTACCTCCAGATTCCGGGCTTCCAGCGCGGCATCAACAGCGAGCAGGTCGCCAGCGCGTCGGTTACCGGGTTCGCTCGGCGAATACGGCGTGCAGTCGCCATGGGCCGATGAAGGCGTCGGCATCGTGTCTCGGCGCCGAGTACCGCAAGGAAACGCTGGAGTTCTACTCCGACATCTCGTTCCAGACCGGCGACCTTGCCGGCCAGGGCGCGCCGACGCTGCCCGTTTCCGGTTCGTTCGACGTCAAGGAATTCTTCACCGAAATTCGCGTTCCGATCGTGCAGGACAGCTGCATCTACGATGTCACCCTCACGGGCGGTTACCGCCATTCGGAATACAGCACGGGAGCGAACGACCGACACCTACAAGATCGAGGGCGAACTGGCGCTGACGCCGGACATCCGCTTCCGCGGTGGCTACAACCGCGCCGTCCGTGCCCCGACGGTGCAGGATCTCTTCGCCCCGCAGCGCGTCGCGCTCGACGGTGCGACCGACCCCTGCGCGGGTCACGCCGATCGGTGCCGACGACGGGCTGTCTTGCCCAGGGTCTCTCCGTGGGTCAGGTCACTCGCGGAGAACCCGGCGCAGCAGTACAACGGCCAGATCGGCGGCAACGTCGACCTGATCCCGGAAATGGCTGACACCTACACGGCGGGCGTGGTGCTGACGCCGCCGTTCCTCCGCGGGCTGTCGATCAGGCGTCGATTACTTCAACATCCAGGTGAACGACGCGATCCAGGGGATCGGTGCTGACACCATCGTCGGGCAGTGCACCAACACCGCCGATCCGTTCTTCTGCGGGCTGGTCCATCGTGACGCTCGGGTTCGCTGTGGCGGACCCCGGATGGCTTACGTGGTCGACACGTCAGCAGAACATCGGTCGGCCAGCACCCGCGGCATCGACGTGAACGCCGCTTACCGCCGACGATGGGCACCTCGGGCGCCTGAACCTCAGCTTCATCGGGACCTGGCTGGACGAATCTCGTACCGACACCGGGCGTTCTGGGCCGGACAACCCGGTGCGTTCGACTGCGCCGGCAACGGCTGCGGGACGCCGAACCCCAAGTGGCGCCACCAGATGCGCGTCGGGTTCGACATTCCCTACGGCCTCGGTGCTTCGGTGCGCTGGCGGTACTTCGACTCGGTCAAGCAGGACATCACGAGCGAGAATCGCACGCTCACGGTGGTGCAGCCGGCGACGTCGATCGGCGGTCAGCTACTTCGATCTGGCTCTGACCTATGGCGTCGGCGAACTACAAGTTCCGCCTCGGCGCGAACAACCTGTTCGACAAGTCAGCCGCCGCTGGCCGGGTCGCAGGCCTGCCCCGCGTGTTCTGCAACGGCAACACCTACTCGCAGGTCTATGATGCGCTGGGCCGTTACATCTACGCCGGTGTCACGCTCGACTTCTAAGCGTCGACATGATGAACTTGAGAATGGCGGGCCGTTTCGGCCCGCCATTTTCATTTGTGCCGACCGTCCAGCCGTCGGAATCCCCTGATAGCGTTGTCATGCCGTGACCCACGACGAAGCCCAGGCTGCCCTAAGTGGTTTATCGCTCGACGATCCAGCGACGTTGTTTCGGGTCGGTATCAGTTTGCTCAACGCCGATCGTCCTCGAGGAACTGCTTGAGACCGCGAGAGCGGCCGCATTGCGCCACCGCGCCAACCCCAGGCTTCAACAACTGCTTGGCCTCGCCGCGCGCGCCACCGGGCACAGCAGGCTGGCGCTCGATGCATTTGACCGCGCAGCACGACTTGCGCCCGCCGATCCGCTGATTGCCCACAGCCATGCCCGCGCCGCTCTCGAAGCGGGGGAGCCGGCCACGGCCTTGTTCGATCGTGCGGCACGGTTATCGCCGCAGGATGCGTCGGTTGTTCTGGGTCGTATTGCCGCCATCGCGGCCGCCCAGTCGGTCGATGCAGCGATCGATGTGCTCGCCCCGATCGTCGGGAAGAATGCGCTGTGGTTCGAGGGTCATCGCACGCTGGCTCGGCTGAAGGGTCAACAAGGCTTCGATCCTGCTGAAAGCGTCACCCAAGCGCTATCGCAGCATCCGGACCAAATAGATTTGCACCGCGAACTCATCGCAATCCGGCTTGAGGCGCGCGACCTCGACGGGGCCGACAACGCAGCAAGCATCGCATTCGCGCGATTTGGGGACCAGCCTTGGCTCGCCGAATTGTGTGCGCACATTGCTTCCGAACGCGGCGCATTCGACCAGGCCGACAAGCTCTTTATGGCATTGGGCCCGGCCCGTTCTCTTGGTCTGGTGGCGCAGCGCGCGCGTCATCTGATCCGGTCCAATCGGCCCGAACGCGCAATCGAATTGATCGAACCATGGATTGAAAACGACGACGACCGGCTGCTTTGGCCCTATCTGGCGCTGGCCTGGCGGATGACAGGCGACCATCGCTGGACCTGGCTTGCCGGCGATGAGCGACTGATCGGCGTTTACGACCTGGGCGATCAGGTGGGCGATCTAGCTGTGTTGGCGGATCACCTCCGCGGGCTGCATAACGCCAAGGGTGCGCCACTTGATCAGTCGGTCCGTGGTGGGACGCAGACCGACGGAAATCTCCTCCTGCGCGACGAGGCCCCGATCACGGGTCTGCGTTCAAGGATCCTTGAAGCGGTCGCGGATTATATCGCGCAACTGCCGCCACCCGAAAGCGGCCATCCCTTCCTGATCGCGACGCGTTCGCCGGTGCGCATCGCCGGATCGTGGTCTGTTCGGCTGGTCGATGACGGGTTTCACGCAGATCACATCCACAGCCAGGGCTGGATCAGTTCGGCCTTTTATGTCTCGCTGCCTGGCGGGCATGATTCTGCGCAATGCCAGGGCAGTGAAGAGGGTTGGCTCAGTCTTGGTGAAGCGCGGGACCTCGTGCCCGAACTTGCCCCGGTTCGCCTGGTCGAGCCCAAACCCGGTCGGTTGGTGCTATTTCCATCGATCATGTGGCATGGTACGCGCCCATTTCCTGCGGGCGAGCGGCTGACCGTCGCGTTCGATATCGCCCGTCCCCAGCAAGGTTGAATTCATGGCTTCACGTCCCGTTTCTCCGAAGGTTCCGCCTCCGGCACTACTCAAAGCGCTGCATACGATGCGTGCGGGTGACATGGAATTTGTCCTCGACATCGTCGATTTCGGCTCTGCCCGACGCGGCCGATCGCGCGCCGTACCTGGCACTTGCCGGACAGGCCGCCTTGCGCCTCAATCGGGCCGACAGGGCCATCGGTTATCTTGTCGACTTGCTCGCTTTGCATCCTGACGATCGCGCGACCAAAGCCAACCTGGCGAATGCCCTGCTCGGTGTCGGGGATTTTGCCAGGGCGCTCGAAATTGTCGCGGGCGCTCCCGAAGCGTCGCTCGCGCGTATCGAAGCCTATATCCATCAGCATCAGGATCGGCTCGATGAAGCTGTTCCGGCCTATCGGCGTGCGATTGCCGCCGATGCGAATGACCTCGCGAGCTGGAACAACCTCGGCAACGTGTTGGCCCAGCTCGGCGAAGTCGATGACGCAATTCGCGCCTTCGAGCGCGCGATCACTTTGGCACCCGCAGATATTCCGATTTACCTGAATCTCGCCGACTTGCTGATGCGGTCGGATCTGCAGGAGGCGCGTCTCAGGACGCTCAAGGACGCTCAAAGCGTTGCTCCCGAAAATCCACAGGTCCTGACCGAACTCGGGCTCGCCTATGCGGCAAATGACGATCTCGAGAACGCTATCGCGACGCTTCGCGAGGCGATTGACCGGTCGCCCGATTTTGGTGCCGCTCAGCTCGAACTGGGCCTCATCTTCGAAACGCTCAATCGCGTCGACGACCTCGCCGCGCTGGTTGAGCAGAGCAATACAAAGGATGCCCCTCCCGAGCTGTCGTTCCTCCTCGCATGGCAGGCGCGCCGCGAGGGGCGCTTCGACGATGCCGCGGCGCTCGCGGAGGCGATTCCCGAAACGATCCTGCCGCTGCGCCGTTATCACCTGATCGGTGGCATCGCCGACCGGCGCGGCGATGCGGCGACCGCTTTCCCCGCCTTCGAGCAGATGAATCGAGAGGCCGTGGCGCTATCGCCGCCGCTTGCGGGGCCCAGTTTTCGTAGCAAGGTCGAGGCCGATTTGGCGGTCTGGACCGATGACTGGGCGGCCGGCTGGGTCAATGTCGAATCCGCCGACGAGTTTCGTGATCCGATCTTCCTCGTCGGTTTCCCGCGTTCGGGCACGACATTGCTCGATACCATGTTGATGGGCCTGCCGACCCTGTCGGTGCTCGAAGAACGGCCGATGGTCGCGCGCACGCTCGCGCTCCTTGGCGACGACGCATTGCCGACGCTGACGCCCGATCGGATCGGCGAATTGCGCGCGGCCTATTTCGAATATGCCCGCGAATATGGCTGGGCGGATGATCGTTGGCTGGTCGACAAACATCCGCTCAACATGGCGCGCGTCCCGTTCATCCAGCGACTGTTTCCCAAGGCGCGCTTCATCCTTGCCGAGCGGCATCCCTATGACGTCGTATTGAGCTGCTTCATGGCGAACTTCCAGCTCAACGTGGCGATGCGCAGCTTCACCTCGCTCGATGAGGCCGCAAAGACGTACGATGCAGTGTTCTCTGCGTGGCATCGCGCCCAGGCGCTTTTACCCGTCCAATCGCACGCGGTTCGCTATGAACGCCTCGTCGTCGACTCGGCTGCCGAGCTCACTCCGCTGGTCGAATGGCTTGGCGAAGAATGGCATGACGATCTGCTCGATCATCAGCAGACCGCCAGCGCGCGCGGCCGCGTACGAACCGCCAGCTACTCTCAGATCGGTGAAAAGCTCTACACCCATGCGAGCGATCGCTGGCGTCGCTACAGTGACCATCTGGCGCCGGTGATGCCGATCCTGCGCCCCTGGGCCGAGCGTATGGGATATGAGACCGAGTAACAGCCCGGGGGGTAACGGTGAATAACCCCCCGGGGTAGCCGAAAGTCCTGGCGGCTCTAGTTCGACTTCGACCTCTGGTTTTGGATGCGCTCGGTTGCCTGTCGCTCGTCGGCGTGGATCCGTTTCCATTCGGCTTCGGTCGCGCACACGCGCTTCTTGGCCAATCGGGTGCCGACCACTTCCTGCCGGCGACAGATCACCCGATCGGGATTATCGCCCTGTTGAGTGGCATCGGGGCTGGCGCGGCTGCTGTCGTCGTTGTCACGTGGAGCGTCGCCCGGGTTCGGTTGCGTGGACGCCTGAGCCGGGGAAACTTGTTCATTTGCCAAGGCTGGGTGTGTGAGAGTTATCGCCACCGCGGCCATCAATAATGCTTTCATGACTGTATTCCTTGTCTAATTGGCCAAGCCAGAACTGGCACTTCGCACGCCAATGGTCAATTGGTCGCAGCGTGTTATGCCTACTCTCCGTCGAAGGTGAACTTGCCGTTCTGCACCTGCTCGGTCGATTGTTGGTGTTCTGCGCGCATCCGGGCCCATTCGGCTGCTGTCGCGCAAACCCGCTTCTGGTGCAGTCGCGTTCCAAGCACTTCCTGCTTGCGGCAGATCTTGCGATTGGGATCCTTGGTGTCGCCTGCAGCATTGGGGTTGGCGCTGGCGCTGGCGAGGTCATCGTCGCCTGACTGGGCATCGCCCTGTACACCGCTATCCTGCTGTGCCTGAGCGGCGTCGGCTTGCGTTTGGACAGGGGCGGCCTGTTCCACCCGCCCAAGCCGGATTTGCCAGAGTAACCGCGACGGCCGCTATCAAAAAAGCTTTCATGGCTGTTTTCCTTGCCTAATTGGCCTGAACACAGTGTCACCAAGAGCGCAAAAAGTCAATTTGCCGGACCGTCAGGACCATAAGCACGGACCCGCTCAGCTGACCTTCAGCTCAAGCGCCCCGTCGCCTTCGTCGACCTTGATCGTCGATCCGTCGGGCACCTCGCCGCGCAGGATCATGTCGGCGAGCGGGTCCTGCACGTATTTCTGCACCGCGCGTTTGAGCGGCCGCGCGCCGTAGACAGGGTCGTAGCCGACGCGCCCCAGCCAGGCGCGGGCCGCGTCGGTCAGGTCGAGCGTCACCTTGCGATCGGCGAGCAGTTTCTGCACCCGGCCGACCTGGATATCGACGATCCCGGCCATGTGCTCCTGCGCGAGCCGGTGGAACAGGATGATCTCGTCGAGCCGGTTGAGGAATTCGGGCCGGAAATGCGCGCGCACGACCTCCATCACCTGCGGCTCGACGCTTTCGACGTCCTCGCCGTCCTTGAGCCCGGTGAGATACTGGCTGCCAAGGTTGCTGGTCAGGATGATCAGCGTGTTCGAGAAATCGACCGTACGGCCCTGGCCGTCGGTCAGCCGCCCGTCGTCGAGCACCTGGAGGAGGATGTTGAAGACGTCGCCATGGGCTTTTTCGACCTCGTCGAACAATACGACCTGGTACGGGCGTCGCCGCACCGCCTCGGTCAGCACGCCGCCTTCCTCGTATCCCACATAGCCCGGAGGCGCGCCGATCAGTCGCGCGACCGCGTGCTTTTCCATGAACTCGCTCATGTCGATGCGGACCATCGCGCTGTCGTCGTCGAACAGGAAGCCTGCGAGCGCCTTGGTCAGCTCGGTCTTGCCGACGCCGGTGGGGCCGAGCATCAGGAAGCTGCCGAGCGGGCGGTTGGGGTCCTGCAACCCTGCACGTGAACGTCGTACGGCAGTCGATACCGCCTTGACGGCCTCTTCCTGGCCGATCACGCGCTTGCCGATCGCGGCTTCCATGCCGAGCAGCTTTTCGCGCTCGCCCTCCATCATCCGGTCGACCGGGATGCCCGTCCAGCGCGACACGACGCCGGCGATGTCGTCGGCGGTGACCTCTTCGCGCAGCATCGCGCCTTCGGAGGCAACGCCCGCATCGGCGAGCTTGCGTTCGAGCTCGGGGATCGTGCCGTAGCTGAGCTCGCCGGCCTTGGCGAGGTCGCCGCCACGCTGCGCCTGTTCAAGTTCGATACGCGCTGCGTCGAGCTGTTCCTTGAGCCGCGATTCGGCGTGGATCTTGTCCTTTTCGCCCTTCCAGCGCGTCGTCAATTCGCTCGACTGCTGCTCGAGATTGGCGAGCTCGTCCTCGAGGCTGGCGAGCCGGTCCTGCGACGGCTTGTCACTTTCCTTCTTCAGCGCCTCGCGCTCGATCTTGAGCTGGATGATCCGCCGGTCGAGCGCCTCGATCTCCTCGGGCTTCGATTCGACCTCCATGCGGATCCGGCTTGCCGCCTCGTCCATCAGGTCGATCGCCTTGTCGGGGAGGAAGCGGTCCGAAATGTAGCGGTGCGACAACGTCGCCGCACTGACCAGCGCGCCGTCGGTGATGCGGATGCCGTGGTGCAGCTCGTATTTTTCCTTGAGCCCGCGCAGGATACTGATCGTGTCCTCGACGGTCGGCTCGCCGATGAAGACCGGCTGGAAACGCCGCTGGAGGGCAGGGTCCTTTTCGACATGCTTGCGATATTCGTCGAGCGTCGTCGCGCCGATGCAGTGCAGGTCGCCGCGTGCAAGCGCGGGCTTCAAGAGGTTCGACGCGTCCATCGACCCCTCGGACTTGCCCGCGCCGATCAGCGTGTGCATCTCATCGATGAACAGGACGATCTGGCCGTCGGCGCCCTTGACCTCGTCGAGCACGCCTTTCAGCCGCTCCTCGAACTCGCCGCGGTATTTGGCACCTGCAATCAGCGCCCCCATGTCGAGCGCCATCAGCGTGCGGTCTTTCAGCGTATCGGGCACGTCGCCATTGACGATGCGCAGCGCCAGGCCTTCGGCGATCGCGGTCTTGCCGACGCCGGGTTCGCCGATCAGCACGGGATTGTTCTTGGTTCGCCGGGCAAGGATCTGGATTGTCCGGCGGATTTCCTCGTCGCGCCCGATGACTGGGTCGAGCTCGCCATCGCGCGCCGCCTGTGTCAGGTCGCGGGCGAATTTCTTGAGCGCATCGTACCGGTCCTCGGCGCTTGCCGTGTCGGCGGTGCGCCCACCGCGCAGCTCGTTGATCGCGCTGTTGAGCGCCTCGGGGGTCAGCCTGGCGTCGGCCAGCGCCTTGCCCGCGGTGGTCGTCTTGGCGAGTGTCAGCGCGAGCAGCAACCGTTCGACCGTGACATAGCTGTCGCCCGCCTTGTCGGCGACCTGTTCGGCCTGGTCGAGGACGCGCACCGTGTCGTTGTCGAGCCCCGGCGTCTGCTGTGCGCCCGACCCCGATACTGCGGGCACCTTGGCGAGCGCCGCATCGACCGCGGCCACCGCAACCTTCGGATCGCCGCCGGCACGCGCGATCAATCCCGCGGCCATGCCCTCATTGTCCTCAAGCAGCGCCTTCAGGAGGTGCTCGGGCGAAATCCGCTGGTGGTTCATGCGGATCGCAACCGTCTGGGCTGATTGCAGAAAGCCCTTGGCGCGGTCGGTAAATTTTTCGAGATTCATGGATTGTCCCCGGAGATCTTGATCCACTTGAAGATAATGCGGCAAAAACCGCGCGCAAGACCTGTCATAGCATTGCAATACAGCCGCGTGACGATATGGTCGCCGGCAAGACACGGAACCGTCCGAGTTCCGCACAATGTTTATCTCCAGGAGAATGATTGCCATGCTGACCCGTTCGTCCCGTCTTGCCCGTATCCTGCTGGCCGCATCGCCCGCCGCGCTGATCGCCGGCTGCGCCACGATGCCCGCCGCCGACATGGCGGCAACGCCCGCCGCGCCCGCTGCGCCGGCCGCGTTCGAACCCGCCCCGGTCAGCACGCTCGTCGATGCGGTCAATATTCCGTACGAGAAGTTCACCCTGCCGAACGGCCTCACCGTCCTCGTCCACGAGGATCGCAAGGCGCCCGTCGTCGCGGTGTCGGTGTGGTACAATGTCGGCTCGAAGGACGAACCCAAGGGCAAGACGGGCTTTGCCCATCTGTTCGAGCATCTGATGTTCAACGGCAGCGAGAATTCGCCCGGCGATTTCTTCGAACCGCTGCAGCAGGTCGGCGCGACCGATTTCAACGGCACGACCAACGTCGACCGGACCAACTATTTCGAAACCGTCCCGACCGGCGCGCTCGAACGCGCGCTGATGCTCGAAAGCGATCGCATGGGCCATCTGCTCGGCGCGGTGACGCAGGAGAAGCTCGATAACCAGCGCGGCGTCGTCCAGAACGAAAAGCGCCAGGGCGACAACCAGCCTTACGGCCTGCTGCGCTACGAAGTGCAGGAAAACATGTTCCCCGCGGGCCACCCCTATCATCACTCGACGATCGGCTCGATGGCCGACCTCAACGCCGCCAGCCTCGACGACGTCAAGAACTGGTTCCGCGCGAACTACGGTCCGAACAACTCGGTCCTCGTCCTTGCCGGCGATATCGATACCGCGACCGCGCGCACCCTCGTCACCAAATGGTTCGGCGACATTCCGCGCGGACCCGCGGTCACCCATCCCGACGCGCCGGTGACGCCGCTCGCTGCGCCGATCGACAAGACGGTCACCGACCAGATCGCGACGACGCGGCTCTATCGCATGTGGCCGATCCCCGGCTTCACCTCGGCCGAATCGATTCCGCTGCAGCTCGCTGCGTCGGTTCTCGGTGGCCTGTCGAGTTCGCGGCTCGACAACGCGCTCGTGCGCAAGGACCCGGTCGCGGTGTCGGTTTCGACCTCGACCTGGGATTTCATGGAAGGCGGCGCGTTCATCGTCCAGGCCGACGTCAAGCCGGGCGAGGACGCGGCGATGGTCGCGCAGAAGCTCGATGCGCAGATCGCCGACTACCTCGCCACCGGTCCGACGGCCGACGAACTCCAGCGCGCCAAGACCTCGATGGTCTCGGGCATCATCGGCGGGCTCGAATCGGTCGGCGGTTTCGGCGGCAAGGCGGTCGCGCTGGCCGAAGGCGAACTCTATTCGGACAATCCCGACTACTACAAGGTCCAGCTCGACCAGATGGCCGCCGCAACGCCGGAACAGGTTACCGAAACGATGCGCAAATGGCTGACCAAGCCGCGCTTCACGCTCGTCATGAAACCCGGCGAACGGACCGAGGGCGGCGAAAATCGCGGCGGGGCGGCGATCGGCACCTATCTCGACCAAGCCGAGGTCGCGCCCGCACCGCTCGATTATTATTGCGATCCCAAGACCTGCGATGCCGCCGCGCTGACGTTGTCGTATGACGGTGACCGCTCGAAACTTCCCTCGGTCGGCCAGCTGCAGGAACTCGACTTCCCCGATATCGAGCGCGCCAAGCTCGCCAACGGCATGGAGATCTATTTCGCGCGGCGCACGACGGTGCCCAAGGTCACCGTTCGCGTCGCCTTCGACGCGGGCTATGCCGCCGATCCCAAGTCGGCGCTCGGTACCCAGTCGCTGATGCTCGGGATGATGGATGAGGGCACCAAGAACCTCGATTCGATCGCGCTCGCCGAGGCGCAGGAGCGGCTAGGCGCCAACATCAACGGGTTCGCCGATGCCGACTGGACCTCGTTCCAGCTGTCGGCCCTCGCGCCCAATCTGGCGCCGTCGCTTGATTTGCTGGCCGATTACGTCCGCAACCCCGCGTTCGATGCCAAGGTCATGGAACGCGTTCGCGCACAGCAGCTCAACCGGCTCAATGCCGAACTGAAGAATCCGCAGGGGATCGCCGCGCGCGCGCTCGCGCCGCTGCTCTACGGTCCCGACCATCCCTATGGGATCCCGCCCTCGGGTCTCGGCAATGCAAGCGCGGTCGCCGCGCTCACGCCCGCCGAGCTCGCCGCCTTCCACGATGCCTGGCTGCGTCCCGACGACGCCAAGATCTTCGTCGTCGGCGACACCACGCTGTCCGAAGTCACCGCGCTGCTCAATCGCAGCTTCGGCGACTGGACGGCGACCGGCGCAGCACATCCGGTCAAGAACTTCGCGGTCGATACGCCCGAGCCGCAACCGCGCATCGTCCTCATCGACCGACCTAATTCGCCGCAGTCGATCATCACCGCTGGCCGCGTGCTCGATCTCAAGGGGGGTGACGATCTCGTCCCGCTGATGGCTGCGAACGAGGTGTTCGGCGGCTCCTTCCTGTCGCGGATCAACATGAACCTGCGCGAGACAAAGGGCTGGTCATACGGCGTGCGCAGCGGTGTCCAGGGCGTCGTCGACCGCACCGCCTTCACCATTTCGGCCCCGGTCCAGGCCGATCGCACCGGCGATTCGATCCGCGAGCTGCGCAAGGAGCTGACCAGCTATACGAGCGACAAGGGGATCAGTGCCGACGAGCTTGAACGCACGATCAACGGCAATGTCCGCGAGCTCCCGGGCCAGTTCGAAACCTCGGGCGCGGTGCTCGGCGGGATGGTCAACATCGTCAAATACGGCCGGCCCGACAATTTCTACGAAACGCTCGCCGCCCGCTATCGGACGATGACCGCGGCGGGCCTCGACGCGGTCGCGCGCAAGGAATTCCTCGACAACGAACTCGTCTTCGTCGTCGTCGGCGATGCCAAGGTCGTGCGGCCACAGCTTGACGGCCTCGGCCTGACGGTGGAAGAAGCGACCGCGAAATAACTGACACCGCTGTTAAGGAGAATATCATCATGTCGCTCGATGGAAGCTACGACTGCCTGACCAAGACGCCGATGGGCGATCAGAAATCGGTCTTCACCGTGAAGACCGACGGCGATTCGTTCACCGGCAGCAATGTCGGCGCGATGGGTTCGCTCGACGTTGTCGACGGCAAGGTCGACGGCAACACGCTGACCTGGAAGATGAACATGGTCGTGCCGATGCCGATGACGCTCGATTGCACCGCGACGATCGACGGCGACACGCTGACCGGCACGATCAACGCCGGCGCATTCGGCCAGATGCCGATGACGGGCACGCGCCAGGGCTGACCGCCTGGCCCACTATGCCTAACAAAAAGGGCCGTCCCTCGCGGGGCGGCCCTTTTTCGTGGCTGGTAGTTTTGTGTTTAGTTGACCGTGACGGTCACCGCACGGCGGTTTTGCGCCCAGGCGCTCTCGTTCGATCCTAGCGCTACCGGGCGTTCCTTGCCGTACGAGACGGTCGAGATACGCGACGGATCGACACCAAGCGAGGCGAGGTAGTTCTTCGCCGAATTGGCGCGTCGCTCACCCAGCGCGATATTGTAATCACGCGTGCCGCGCTCATCGGTATGGCCTTCGAGCGTGACGCGAACGTTGGGATACTGGCGCAGCCACTCAGCCTGGCTCATCAACACCGCGCGGTCTTCGCCGTCGATGTCATAGCGATCGGTGTCGAAATAGACGGTGTCGCTGCTCACCCGGGCGATGAAGTCAGCCTGGCTGCCGGGAACGACCGCGCCCGACATGCCGTCGTTATAACCGCTATCGTCCGCACTGGTATCGACCGGGGTCGGGGGAAGGACTTCGGGCGCCTTTTTGGCGCAGCCCGCGAGTGCGAGGCTGGCGGTGGCGACGCTGAGGAATAGGCTATTACGGATCATGATCGGCTCCTTGGTGGATAACTCTCGTTACGCTCTCGCAACGGGTGCTTAAAGCTCTCGACTGCTGTCTCAACGCTGAACAGGGTCATCTGGTTGCGCGCGCGCTCGCTCACGGCAGTACCGGGCCCCAGCTGGGATCGGATCCATCGACGCCGCCCGGCGTTGGCAGGCGCCGTTCGTTGACCCCGGTCAGGTCGACCTGCCACAGCGTCGAAGTGCCTTTGGCACCCTGCGTCGTACGGAAAAACTGCAGCACGCGGCCATTGGGTGACCAGCTCGGTGCCTCGTCCTGCCAGCTGTCGGTCAGCAGCTTCTCGCCGCGCCCCTCGGGGGTCATCACGCCGATGCGGAAATTGCCCGCGATCCTTGTAAAGGCGATCAGATCGCCGCGCGGGCTCCATTCGGGGGTGGCATAGCGTCCGCCGCCGAAGCTGATGCGCCGCTGGTCCGATCCGTCGGCATTCATGACGTAAAGCTGCTGCGTTCCCGAACGGTCGCTTTCGAAGACGATCTTGCTGCCGTCGGGCGAGTAACTGCCGCCGACGTCGATCCCCGGGCTCGTCGTCAGCTTGCGCGGGCTGCCGCCTTCGCGCGGGATGCGATAGATGTCGGTGTTGCCCGCGATCGCCATCGAGAACAGGATGAAGCGGCCGTCGGGCGACCAGCGCGGGGCAAAGGTCGGCGCGCTGTTTTCTGTCACCAGCGTCTGCTTGCCGCTGCCGACATCGTAAACATAGACGCGTGCTCGGCTGCCGAGATAGCTGACATAGACGATCGACTTGTAATCGGGCGAATAGCGCGGCGTCAGCGCGAGCGACTGGCCGTTGGTGATGAAGCGGTGGTTGGCGCCATCCGAATCCATGATCGCGAGCTGCTTGCGACGATTTCCCTTGGGTCCGGTCTCGGCGATATAGGCGACACGGCTGTCGAAGAACGGCGCTTCGCCCGACAGGCGCGAATAGATCGCATCGGCGCATTTGTGCGCGGCGCGGCGCCAGTCGGCGGGCTGGACGACATAGCCCTGACGGACAAGCTCGCTGCCCAAGGCGACGTCATAGAGATAGCAGCCGACGGTCAGGTTGCCGGCATTGTCGGCGCGGACAAAGCCCTGGACGAGCATTTCGGCGCTGCTGCCGCGCCAATAGGGCAATTGTGGCGCGGTGACTTCGCCAAAGCTGATCGCGCGGACGCTGCCCGGGCCGAGCGGGCGATAGAGGCCGCTGCGCTCGAGATCGCTCGAGATGACTTCGCCGATCTGGCGCCCCAGCGTGGCGGTATTGCCTGCCGCGGTCGGCAGCGATTGCGGCGTCGCGAGCGCGGGCACCGCGATCACCGATCGTTCGTTGCCGATGGTGCCGGTGACGGTTTCGCGCGGCGTCGTCTGCTGTGGCAGCGTCGACGGCGCGGGCGGCAGCTGCTGCGCCATGGCGGCGGCGGGCATCGCGCCGAGCGCGGCGGCGAGAAGCAGGAGGGAACGTAGGGACATGGCAGCTACCTTTTTTCGAAATCGAGCGTGTAGGTTTTCCAGTAATCGTAATTCTCGGCCGGCAGGTCGAACGGCGCGGCAAGCTGGATCGCGCGCTTGGCGCATTCCTCGAAGCGGGCGATCTGCGGCGCGTTGCTCGGTGTTTCGCCGCTGGTCGAAACGCGGTCGAAACCGGCGAGCGCGCCCGACTTACTCAGGCGAAAGACAATCGTCGTCTTGAGCTCGTCGACGTCGATACCGCTGACCGAACAGCGGTTCCACGGCCCGCGCACCTCTGCGTTGATGCTGACCGAAATCGCGCGCCGAATCTCGCCGACACTCTGCGCCGGCGCGGCTTTCGACTTCGACGCGCTTTCTTCTTTGCCGATACCGTCGAGAAGACCCTTGAGGTTGCCCGTCGGCCGCGCGCTTTTGGCCGCCTTGGGAGCTGACTTTGGAGCGGGTTCGGATCGCGCCGGCGGGGTGGGTCTCGAAGGCGCTTTGGGAGTCACGCGCGGTGCGGGCGCCGGGCGTTCGGTGCGCGGCGTCGGCACGGGGTCGATACGCGGCAACGGAAGCGGATCGGGTTCGGCGATTATCGCATCCTCGACCGGGCCGTCCTCGGCGGCGAGGCGGGCGGCGGGCGGCGATGCGCTGAGTTCGGGCGCCGCGCTGGTAATCGCGCTCTCGGCGATCAGGTCGACCTCCATCGGCGGATTGTCGAAACTGCGCGGCGGCTTGGCGAACAGGTTGACCGACAGCGCCGCGAACAGCGCGAGATGCGCCGCGACCACGACGGTCAGGCTGATCGTATCGGTGCGGTCTAAAGCCATCGGATCATGGGCTATGGCGCCCCCGCTGAACCTGTCGTGACCAGTGAGACGCGGTTGAGGCCGACGCGGTTGAGCTCGCCCATCACGCGCATCACCGCACCATAATCGAGGCTACGGTCGGCGCGCAGCAGGATCTGCGGCGGGCTATCGCCGAGCTCGCGTGCCAGCGCCTCGATTTTCGTCGTCATCTCGCCGCGCGCGACCTGGTCCTCGCCGATATAGATCGACCCGTCCTCGACGACCGAAATCTGGATCGGCTCGCGATCTTCCTGGCCGATCGGTTTGGCCCGGCTGTCGGGCAGGTCGACCGGCACGCCTGCGACGAGCAGCGGCGCGGTGATCATGAAGATGATCAGCAGGACGAGCATGACGTCGACCAGCGGCGTGACGTTGATCTCGGCCATCGGCGCGCGCCGTCCCGCGCCGCGCCCGCGCCCGCCCGGTCGATGGATTCCCATCGCCATCTCAGGCGTCGCTCTCGAGCTCGCGGCTCAGCGTCGCGTGGAAGCCGTCGGCAAAGCGATAGAGTCGCGCCTCGAAGCGCCCGATGCGGTGCGAAAACCGGTTATAGGCGATGACCGCGGGGATTGCGGCGAACAGGCCCAGGGCGGTTGCGAACAGCGCCTCGGCAATGCCCGGCGCGACGACCGCGAGCGAGCTGTTCTGCTCGGCGGCGATCGCGGTAAAGCTGCGCATGATGCCCCAGACGGTCCCGAACAGGCCGACGAACGGCGCGACCGATCCGATCGTCGCGAGGATGTTGAGCCGGTCGGACAGCGTGTCGATCTCGCCCGAGGTCGCGCTTTGCATCGCGCTTGCCAGCCGTTCGCGCACCGCCGCTCGATCGACAACCTTGGCCTTGGTCGATCGGCGCCATTCGCTCACCCCGGCAGTCATCACGCGCGCAGTCGGCAGCGCCGACTTGGCGTGTTCGCGGTGAAACGAATCGATGTCGGGGGTGCGCCAGAAATCCTGCTCGAACGCCTCCGACTTGCGGTTCACGCCGCGCAGGCGCAGGAAGAACGAGACGATGATCAGCCAGGTCCAGATGCTGGCGGCGAGCAGCCCGACCATGACGATCTTGACGACGATGTCGGCCTGGATGAACAGCGCGATCGGCGACAGCGTGGCGGCATCGGTGGCGAGCGAGATATCGGGCATGGTCATGAGTGGGCGGCGTTTCCTGTTCTGATCGCCTCGAACGCGGCGATCCATGGTTTGGGCTGGCGGCGCGGACGGCCGGCGGGGTCGAGCAATGCGGCGGTGACGACCGCGTCGGTCAGCACTGTATCGCCGCGCCTGATCGTCTGATGAATGACGCACGACGCGCCGCGCACGGTTTCGACCGTGCTGGTGATGATCAGCTCGTCGTCGAGCCGCGCGGGTGCGCGGTAGCGGATGTGCAGGTCGGTCACCGCATAGGCGCCGAGGCCCTGCTCGACGCCAGCGCGCTGGTCGATCCCGACGAGCCGCAGCATGTCCGATCGCGCGCGCTCCATGTAGCGCAGATAATTGGCATGATAGACGATCCCGCTCAAATCGGTGTCTTCGTAGTAGATGCGCACCGCAAAGTGGTGCTCGGCACCGACGAAACGGCCCGAAATCGGGGCAAGGGGAGCATGATCGGCCATATCGCGATCCTTAACGGCGCGACGAATCGAGGGGAAGCGACAATCGGCTTGACGAACGAGTAACCTAAGGGTTACATGTAACTCACAGGTTACACAGGGAGATTATCATGACGCAATCCGATATCGAAGCCGCCGAACGGCTCGGGCGCAGGCGCACGCAGATGTTGCCGGCGATGGCGGCGATCTTTGCCGCGCAGCAGACGGTGTTCTTCGTTCCCGCCGACAATGCGTCGCGGCTGGTCGACAAGGTCGCCGTCGGGGGGTGGCTATTGCTGTCGGCGGTGCTCGTCCTGTTGCTTTGGAACGGCGGTGCCTGGCTCCATAGCAAGTCGGTCCGCGCGCTGCTCAACGACGACGTCACGCGCGCGCACCGCGGCGAGGCGCTGTCGCTGGGGTTCGTGCTGAGCATGGGTGTAGCGCTGGTGATCTATGCGACCGCGGGGATCGAACCGATGCAGGTGCGCGAGGCGATCCATATCGTCGTCAGCATCGGCGTCGTCGTCGCGGCGGTGCGCTTTACCATGCTTGAACGCCGCGCCTACGCCGATGCCTGAAGCGCTGACCAATACGTTGCGCGCCCATCGCGAAACGCGCGGCTGGACGCAGGCCGATCTTGCCGAGGCGGTCGGGGTCAGCCGCAAGACGATCAATACCGTCGAAAACGGCGTCTTCGTCCCCTCGACGATCATCGCGCTGAAATTGGCGGCGGCGTTCGACTGCACCGTCGAGGACCTGTTCAGCCTGGAGGCGTGAACTCGCTAGATCACCCTATTTTGCGTCGAACAGTCCATCCTGCGCCGCGCGCCCTTCGTTCGGCGGCGTCAGGCCGAGGTGCTTCCACGCCAGCGCATTCAGACACCGCCCGCGTGCGGTCCGCGCGACGAGGCCGAGCTGGATGAGATAGGGCTCGATCACCTCTTCGATCGTGTCGCGCGGCTCGCTCAGCCCCGCGGCGAGCGTCTCGACCCCGACCGGCCCGCCGCCATAGAGGTTGGCGATCATGCCGAGATAGCGCCGGTCCATCGCGTCGAGACCCATCGAATCGACCTCGAGCCGGTTCAGTGCGGCATCGGCGACCTTCGCATCGACCGTTCCGTCGCCCGCGACATGCGCGAAATCGCGCACGCGGCGCAGCAGGCGCCCGGCGATGCGGGGCGTGCCGCGCGACCGCTTGGCGACTTCGTGCCCGCCATCGTCGGTCAGGTCGAGACCGAGCAGCCCGGCGGCGCGCCGGACGACCTGTTCGAGCTCCTCGACGGTGTAGAAATTCAATCGCAGCGGGATGCCGAAACGGTCGCGCAGCGGCGTCGTCAGCAGGCCCTGCCGCGTCGTCGCGCCGACCAGGGTGAACTGCGGCAGGTCGATCCGCACGCTGCGCGCCGAAGGCCCTTCGCCAATCATGATGTCGAGCGCGCGGTCCTCCATCGCCGGATAGAGGATTTCCTCGACCGCGGGCGCGAGCCGGTGGATCTCGTCGATGAACAATACGTCGCCGTCCTCGAGATTGGTCAGCAATGCGGCAAGGTCGCCCGACTTGGCGATCACCGGGCCCGATGTGGCGCGAAACCCGACGCCGAGCTCGCGCGCGACGATCTGCGCCAGCGTCGTCTTGCCGAGCCCCGGCGGGCCGAAGAACAGGACATGGTCCATCGCCTCTTCGCGGCGCTTGGCCGCCTCGATGAACACGCGCAGATTCTCGCGCGCCGCCTTCTGCCCGACGAACTCGTCGAGCGACTTGGGCCGCAGCGCGGCATCGATATCGTCGGGCTTGCGCATCGGCGCGGCGAGGCGGTCGGGTTCGGTCACGTATATTGCGTCCGATGCAACGAACGTTCCGGCGAGCTGAACAGCACGCGAGCGAGCCAAATAGCCAAAATTAAGCGCTACTGTTAGACGGCCAGATCGCCATTTTCTTTCATGACTTTCAGTGCTTGTAAGTTTGACCAGTTGAATAGGCATCACTGTCGGCTTGACGAGACTAATTGAACGCAGCGTTCATTATGACGCCTTGGGCAATGCTATGCAGCTACGTACGCGCCGAGCGTAAGCGATGACGCCAACCGAAAAGCAGATAAATGCGCCACCATAACGTTCGAGCGTTCTACTGTTGAACTTGAATTTCCTAGGAAAGTAAGCAGTGACAATAATAGAGGCCACCATTGGCAAGAAATAGACTCTTTAATCCAGCTTGTGCATAGCCAATCGAACATTCGAGGTCGACGTTCGGCTTCATATCCAGCGTCTTTCGGCCTCGATCTTGGCTAATTCGACCACAATCTCCTTTCGTGAAGCCATCACTTCGCCGCCTTCTTCAGCGCCAGCCGGACGAGCGCATCGAGCCCCGCGCCTGCGCCGAGTTCGTCGTTCGCCGCCTTGACCGCGCCGCTCGCCTCGTTGGGCTTGAAGCCGAGGCCGGTCAGCGCGGCGACCGCGTCGGCGGCGAGCGATCCGGCGGGCGGGGCGGTGCCGCCGCCGAGTGCGCCGAGCGCGACTCCGCCGACCTTGTCCTTGAGTTCATTGACGATCCGCGTCGCCAGCTTGGGCCCGACCCCGTTCGCGCGCGCGACCATCGCCGCGTCGCCGTGCGCCACCGCGAGCGTCAAATCGTCGGGTTCGAGCGCCGAGAGGATCGCCAGCGCGACCTTCGATCCCGACCCCCTGGACCTGCGTCAGCGCGCGGTACCAGTCGCGCTCTTCGGCGCTGGCGAAACCGACCAGCCGCTGGTCGTTCTCGCTGACCTGCATCTGCGTGAAGATCGTCGCGAGCTGCCCGACCGCGCCGACCGCGCCGATCGTCCGGCTCGACGCGTGGACGAGGTAGCCGACCCCGCCGACGTCGATCACCAATGTGTCGGCCGCTGCCTCGTCGATCGTCCCGGTCAGTTTCGCGATCATGGCTCGGTTCTTCCCCTTTTGTTCCTGCCTAAAGCAAGCTCCGCACTTCGACAAGCGCGGGGAGGCGAAGAGCTAGCTTCGCGCAGGTTTCGCATGGTGCGCATGGCAGATCGCGACTGCGAGCGCGTCGGCGGCGTCGGGCCCGGCGAGCTTCACGCCGGGCAACAGTATCGCCGAGCATCGCCTGGACCTGTTTCTTGTCGGCGCGCGCCGGTGCCGACGATCGCCTTCTTGACCAGCCGCGCGGCATATTCGCCGACCAAAGCCCCGCTACGCGCCGCGCACAGCAGGACGACGCCGCGCGCCTGGCCGAGCTTCAATGTCGATTGCGGGTTGGCGTTGACGAACACCTCTTCGACCGCCGCTCCGTCGGGACGATGCTCGGCGATCACCGCGGCCAGCGCGGTGTCGAGCGTCATCAGCCGGCTCGCCAGCGGCGCCTTGGCATCGGTCCTGATCTGGCCGTTGGCGACATGCGTCAGCCGGCTGCCCTCGACGCGGATCACGCCCCAGCCGGTCGTCCCGAGCCCGGGATCGAGGCCGAGGACGATCATTCAGTCCTGGCCAAGCTTCTCGGCAATCTCGTCCGACACATCGTAATTGCCCCAGACGGTCTGGACATCGTCGTCGTCGTCGAGCGCGTCGAGCAGCTTGAACAAAGTCCCCGCCTGCGCCTCGTCGACTTCGACGGTGACTTGCGGCTTCCACGCCAGCTTGACCGTCTCGGCCTCGCCAAGCGCTTTTTCGAGCGCGCCGGCGACTTCGTGCAAGTCGTCGGGAGCGGTCCAGATCTCGTGGTTGTCGTCGTCCGACTGGATGTCGTCGGCGCCGGCTTCCATCGCCGCGTCGAGCACCTTTTCCTCGTCGCCGACGCTGGCCGGATAGACGATCAGGCCCAATCGGTCGAAACCGTGCGCGACCGATCCCGATGCGCCCAGATTGCCGCCGTTCTTCGAAAATGCCGTGCGGACGTTGGTCGCGGTGCGGTTGCGGTTGTCGGTCAGCGCCTCGACGATCAGCGCGACGCCGGCGGGGCCATAGCCCTCGTAGCGCAGCTCTTCATATTCATCGCCTTCGTTGGCGGTCGCCTTGTCGATCGCGCGCTGGATATTGTCCTTGGGCATCGACTGGCCCTTGGCCGCATTGACCGCGAGCCGCAGCCGCGGGTTCATGTCGACGTCGGGCATGCCCATTTTCGCCGCGACGGTGATTTCGCGCGACAGTTTGGAAAACATCGCCGAGCGCTTTTTGTCCTGCGCGCCCTTGCGGTGCATGATATTCTTGAATTTGCTATGGCCGGCCATACGGGCGGAACCCCTGCATTGAGTGGATGGGACAGGCGCGCGGCTTAGCGCGAGACCCGGGCTCGCTCAAGCCAGCTTTACCGCGGTCCCGCTGATCGACACCATCAGCATCGATCCCGTCTTGCCGAGCACCTCGTAATCGAGGTCGCAACCGACCAGCGCGTCGCCGCCGAGCTGCCTGCACTTGTCGACCATCTCGGTGATCGCTTCCTTGCGCGCACGTTCGAGGACGCGCTCGTAACTGCCCGACCGCCCACCGACGAGATCGGTGATCGACGCGAAGATATCGCGAAACAGGTTCGCCCCGACGATCACCTCGCCGGTGACGATGCCGAGGTAATCGGCGACAGTCCGACCGTCGATTGAAGGCGTGGTGGTAACGATCATACGCTTTCTCCTTTGCCCGTCAGGCTAACGGCTCGCGCGGCCCTTGTCGAACCAAGCTCCCCCAGACCCGTTCGCCCTGAGTAGGCCCGCAGGGCCGTATCGAAGGGTCGGTGTGCAAACCCAGCCCTATTCCAGCCCCAGCGCCGACTTATACGTATCCAGGATCGCTTCCATTTCCGCGCGATCGTGCGGCTGCATTTTGCGCAGGCGGACGATCTGGCGCATGATCTTGGGATCGTATCCCTGGCCCTTGGCCTCGGCATAGACATCGCGGATATCGTCGGCGATGCCCTTCTTTTCCTCTTCGAGCCGCTCGACGCGCTCGATGAACAGGCGCAGCTGGTCGGCCGCGACGTTACCTTCAGACATAAATACTCCATCGGTGCAGGGGGCGGGCATTGCGGCCCGCGAAAGAATCGGTCGGCGCACGCTCTAGCGATGCCGAACCGACAAGCCAACGCCCTTGCCATCGCGGCGGGCCTGCGTCATTGCGGGCCGCGACCAGAGTGAGGAAAACCGCCGGTGACAGAGAAATTTTCCCCCCGCAATCGCAAGGTTCGCATCCTCGCGACGCTCGGCCCCGCCAGCGACACGCCCGAAAGGATCGCCGCGCTCTACCGCGCCGGCGCCGACGCCTTTCGCGTCAACATGAGCCACGGCGAACACGCCCGCCATGCCGAGGTCATCGCCGCGATCCGCAGCTTGGAAAAACAGTTCGGCCGCCCGACCACGATCCTCGTCGATCTCCAGGGACCCAAATTGCGCGTCGGCAAGTTCGCCGATGGCCCGGTGATGCTCGAAGAGGGCGCGACCTTCGTCCTCGACCGCGATTCCGCGCCGGGCGACGTCACGCGCGTCGAGCTGCCGCACCGCGAAATCTACGAAGCGCTCGAAGTCGGCTCGCGCCTGCTGCTCGACGACGGCAAGCTCGTCCTCAGCGTCGTCGCGCTGACCGCCGACCGCATCGAAACGCGCGTCGAAGTCGGCGGCAAGCTGTCCGATCGCAAGGGGCTCAACGTCCCCGATGTCGTCATTCCGGTCGCTGCGCTGACCGAAAAGGACCGCAAGGATCTCGCCTTCGCGCTCGACCAGGGGGTCGACTGGATCGCGATGTCGTTCGTCCAGCGGCCCGAGGACGTCGCCGAGGGGCGCCGCCTGATCGGCGGCCGCGCATCTTTGCTCGCCAAGATCGAAAAGCCCGCCGCGATCCGCCGGCTCGAAGAGATCATCGAGCTGTCCGACGGCGTCATGGTCGCGCGCGGCGATCTCGGCGTCGAACTGCCGCCGCAGAACGTCCCCCCGATCCAGAAACAGATCGTCGCCACCGCGCGCCGGCTCGGCCGTCCCGTCGTCGTCGCGACGCAGATGCTCGAATCGATGATCACCTCGCCCAGCCCGACGCGCGCCGAAGTCAGCGACGTTGCCACCGCGGTTTATGACGGTGCCGACGCGATCATGCTCTCGGCCGAGACGGCTGCCGGAGACTGGCCCGTCGAGGCGGTCGCGATGATGGACAAGATCGCCACCGCGGTCGAAGCCGACACCGGTTACAGCGCGCGCCTCCATTTTACCGAGACCTTGCCCGATGCGACCACCGCAGATGCACTGTCGGCGGCGGCCGGGGGGATCATCGAGACGATCTCGGCCGACGCGATCATCTGCTTCACCTCGTCGGGTTCGACCGCGCGACGCATTTCGCGCGAGCGCCCCTCGGTGCCGCTGCTCGTCCTCACGCCCAAGCTGAAGACCGCGCGCCGCTCGGGCCTGCTGTGGGGCGCGCACGCCGTCTCGACGCGCGACATCGGCAGCTTCGAAGAGATGATCGCCAAGGGCAAGCGAATGGCATTGCGCCACGGCGTCGCCAGCGCGGGCTCGAAACTCATCATGATGGCGGGGGTCCCGTTCGGCACGCCGGGTTCGACCAACGTCCTCCACGTCGCGACGCTGACCGGCGACGAGCTCAAGGGCTTCGGCGATGAGGGAAAGGCCGATGGGAACGCCTGAATATTCGCAGCGGCTGACCGCGGGCCCCGAACACATTGACGAGCTCGGCCACGTCAACAACGCCGTCTGGGTCGAATGGATTCAGCAGGTCGCGGTCGCGCACTGGCGCGCCGCCGCGCCGCCCGACCTAGTCGATAGCCTATGTCTGGGTCGTGATCCGCCACGAGATTGATTATCTGCGCAGCCTTGGCCCCGACGAAAGCGTCACCGCGCGGACCTGGGTCGGCGATGCGCCCAAGGGGGCGCGCTTCGACCGCCACATGGAACTGACCGGCGACGACGGCAAAGTCCGCGTCCGCGCCAAGACGGTATGGGCGATGCTCGACAAGACCACCGGCCGTCCGCAGCGCGTCCCGCCTGAAATTGTCGCGGCGTTCAGCGCTTAGGGCGAGGGCGATTCGTCGCGCGACGGAACTGGCTCGACCAGCGCCCGCTTGATCGCCTCGATTGCCTCGGGGGCGCAGATGAAGCCCATGTGCGGGCACGAAAGTTCGATTTCGCGGTCGCGTTCGTCGGGTGTGCCGCGCGCGCTTTCGGGCGAGATCAGCCCGTCTTTTGGCGACCACAGGGCAATCGTCGGCACCGGCGGCTTGGCTGCGGGGTGCATCTCGATCGGCGGTGCATCGACCGGGTGGCGGGCGATCAGTTCGTAGATTCGCCAGACGTTGTTCGCCCGGGGATTACCCGAAAAGGGCGATCCCATCGTCACGACGCGGCTGACCTTGGCAGGAAAGCGCTTGGCATATTCGCGCGCGTAGATGCCGCCGAGGCTCCAGCCGACCAGCGCGATTGGGCCGCCCGACTTAGTAATCAGATAGTCGATCCGCGCGTCGATCCGCTCGATGACGTCGGCGGTCGCGCCCATGTTGCGCCCGTGCTTCCAGCGGTGCGCGCGAAACCCGCCGGCGTTGAGCGCCATGCGCAGCAGGCGCAGGCGATTGTCGGCAACCATGAAGCCGGGGACGATCATCACGTGCATGCCGCCGCCGACCTTGTGGCGCGGACCGCGCTTGAGGTGCAGCGCGCCGCGGATCCAGTCGGCGAGGACACCGACCTCGCGCAGCAACAGCGGCAGCGCCGGACCGCGCTCAAGCGTTGCGCGGTCGCGCGCGATCAGAGCTGGTGTCCCGTGCGGTCGCGCTTGGTCGCGAGATAGCGTTCGTTGTGCGCATTGCCCGCCAACGCCAGCGGCAGCCGTTCGACCACCGCGATCCCCGCGGCTTCGAGCCGCGCGACCTTGTCGGGATTGTTGGTCAGCAGCCGCACCGACGGTATTTCGAGCAGGTCGAGCATCCGCGCGGCAATCGCAAAATCGCGCGCCTCGACGGGAAAGCCGAGGCGGATATTGGCGTCGACCGTGTCGAATCCCTGATCCTGCAACTCGTATGCGCGCAGCTTGTTTATAAGGCCGATCCCGCGCCCTTCCTGGCGCAAATAGAGCAACACCCCCCAGCCGGCATCGGCAATCCGGTCGAGCGCGCCGTGAAGCTGCGGTCCGCAATCGCATTTAAGGCTGCCCAACACATCGCCGGTCAGGCACTCGCTGTGCAGCCGGACGAGCGGGGGCGTGTCGTCAGGCGTGCCGACGATCAGTGCGACATGCTCGTGCGGGTCGTCGATGCTGCGAAACGCGACGATCTCGCTGTCGATACTGGCCGAGACCGGCAGCCGCGCGCGCGCCGCGATGACCAAAGCCGCCGGATCGACGAAGGCCGCGACCGCATCGCCATCGGTGTGGACCAGCTCGTCGTCGTCGCGGCTTGCACGCACGAACAGCGCCGGCAGCAGCCCGGCATGGCGCGCCAGCGCGATGCCTGCGGCGGCGGCGTCGGGCACGGTGACGGCCAGCGTGTCGAACGGGCCCTTGAACGGGGTGGCGAGGTCGCGCGCCGGGTCGGCCACTGCGATCGCCCGGGAAAGCTCGGGCGCTTTCCCGAGCGCGATCACCACCGGGCCGGGCTGTGCCGCAGCGAGCTGACTGACCAGCTTTAGCGTTATCGCGCGTTCGAACGAGATCATCAGGTCGCAGCCGCCGCCGCGCGCAAACTGCGTCAGGCTCGCGTCGCTCGCGGTTTCGACCGCAAGCACGTCGATCGCGCTCGTCGCGCCCGCGATCCGCACGGGCCAGCCGCGCCGCAGCGCGTCGATCGCCTGCGCCGCGCTCCTGCCCGGCGAGGTCATCCCCGCGGGTCCATCAGCCAGCCCGCCATCAGAACGCGAACTCGGTGACGATCGGGACATGGTCCGACGGCTTGCCCCAGCCGCGGCACGGCTCGTGCACGACATGGCTGACCGCCTTGCCGGCAAGGTCGGGGGTTACCCACATATGGTCGAGCCGGCGGCCGCGGTCGGATTCGGACCAGTCGCGCGCGCGATAGCTCCACCAGGTGAACAGGCGGTCGGGCGCGGGGACGAACTCGCGCCCGACATCGACCCAGTCGCCCGCTGCCTTGAGCCGGTCGAGCGTTTCGATCTCGACCTCGGTATGACTGACCGTCGTGCGCAGTTGCTTGTGGCTCCAGACATCGCTCTCGAGCGGCGCGACGTTAAAATCGCCGGTCAGGATCGTCGGGCATTTCAGGTTTTTCGACCAGTCGATCATGCGCTCGAGGAAGTCGAGCTTTTGCCCGAACTTTGGATTGGCTTCGCGATCGGCGACCTCGCCGCCGGCGGGGACGTAGACGTTCTCGATCCGCACGCCGTTGTCGAGCGCGACGCCGATATGGCGCGCCTCCTTGTTGGCCTGCCAGTCGAGCCGGTCGTCCTCGCGAATCGGGATGCGGCTGATGATCGCGACGCCGTGGTGCATCGGCTGGCCGTGGAGCAACTGGTGGTTATAGCCTAGCTGGCGAAACGGGCCGGCCGGGAACAGGTCGTCGGTGACCTTGGTCTCCTGCAGGCACAGTACGTCGGGCTGGTGTTCGCGGAGGAACCGTTCGACGATCTCGATCCGGAAACGCACCGAATTGATGTTCCACGAGGCGACCTTGATCGTTTTGGGAGTATCGGAAATGGAACTGACTCTCTCTGCCGGATGATATGCCCCGGCCCTAACCAGACGCTCGGCGCAACGCAAATGCGCATGCGGGTGACGGCGCGATGGGAACAGGCGGCGCGACAACGAAAAACCCCCGCTCCGGGGGCATGGAGCGGGGGTCCGTATCAGCGTTCGTCACGCTTTACTCGAAACCGCGGGTTCGATGCGGAGTAACAGGGGGGAAAATCCGGCTACCGACCCGTTATGCGGCTTCGAACTCACTTTTACGCCGGGCCGCCTGTCGCGAAGATGAACAGAGGGTCCTGTTAGCGGTTAAAGCGTGGTTTCTTAGCGGCCACGCGATTTTGTGCGCGGGTCGGTCCAGCGGAAGCTCGAATCGGCGACCGCGACGTTGAAGCGCTGGTTGCTCAGGCGGATGCTCGTGCGGTTGTTCTGCGCGTCGAGCGCAACCCAGCCGCGCAGCATCAGACCGCCGGGCGCCGACGCCTGCTTGACGAAGACCATGTTGATCACGCCATATTCGGGCTTCTTGGGATCCTTGACCTCAATGCTGACGACGTTGGGATCGCCTGTCTCGACGATCTTGCCATAGCGCGACATGTCGTGATCGGGGTCGAGCAGGACCGATAGCGGCGAATTCTTGATCGGCCAGCGCTGGACCTGCTTGACGTCGTAATCGATCATCGTCAGCGACTTGCCGTCAGCGACGATCAGCATCGGCACATCCTTGCCATAGGCAAAGCGGATCTTGCCTGGCTTCTTGAGCAGCAGGTTGCCGCTCACCGTCTGGCCCTTGCGGTCGGTCTGGGTGAAGTCGGCAGTCATCGAGCTGACCGCCTTCAGATGCGCCTGGACCATCGCCAGCTGCGCGGCGGACGTATTGCCTTGCGCCACGGCTGGCGCGGCAGGAAGGAAACCTGCGCCGATCAGCGGCGCGGTGAGGAGGGCGAGAGCCAGGGTCTTGTTCATAATTGGTCTTCCTGTGCGTAAAATCTATGCGCCGTTATGGCGGTCCGGGTTTGAATGCCCCGTGAACCCGCAAGTTCCCTGCCGTTCAGCATGACGCGATGAAGCGGGCCCTAAAGCGGCTGGCCGTTCTGGTCGACCAGCACCTCGCGCCGACCGACATGGTTTGGCGCGCTGACCAGCCCTTCTTCCTCCATCCGTTCGATCAGACGTGCCGCGCTGTTATAGCCTACGCGCAACTGGCGCTGCAGCCAGCTGGTCGATGCCTTCTGGCTGTCGAACACGGTCTGGCACGCCTTGCGGTACAGGCGTCCCTCGGGCGTGTCGTCGCCGGCGGGTGCCCCGTCGAGCGCGAAGCCGCCATCCTCGGGCTCCTCGGTGACCTCCATGACATATTCGGGCCGCCCCTGGCCGCGCCAGTGGTCGGCAACCGCGCGGACTTCGTCGTCGCTGACGAAGGGGCCGTGGACGCGCACTACGCTCTTGCCGCCCGGCATGTAGAGCATGTCGCCCTTGCCGAGCAGCTGTTCGGCACCGCCTTCGCCCAGGATCGTCCGCGAATCGATCTTCGAAGTAACGTGAAAGCTGATCCGCGTCGGCAGGTTGGCCTTGATCACGCCGGTGATGACGTCGACCGACGGGCGCTGCGTCGCCATGATCAGGTGGATGCCCGCCGCGCGCGCCTTTTGCGCCAGCCGCTGGATCAGGAACTCGACCTCCTTGCCCGCAGTCATCATCAAATCGGCGAGCTCGTCGACGATAACGACGATCTGGGGCAGCGGGCGGAAATCGAGCTGCTCTTCCTCGTACACCGGCTGGCCGGTGTCGGCATCATAGCCGGTCTGGACGCGCCGCCCGAGCGGCTTGCCCTTGGCGAGTGCGCCGCGCACCTTTTCGTTGAAGCTCGCTAGGTTGCGGACCGAGATCCCCGACATCATGCGATAGCGGTCCTCCATCTGCTCGACCGCCCATTTGAGGGCGCGAACCGCCTTTTGTGGCTCGGTAACGACGGGGGCGAGGAGGTGCGGGATATTCTCGTAGGCCGACAGCTCGAGCATCTTGGGATCGATCAGGATCATCCGGCAATCGTCGGGGGTCAGGCGATAGAGCAGCGAGACGAGCATCGCGTTCAATCCGACCGACTTGCCCGACCCCGTTGTGCCCGCGACGAGCAAATGCGGCATCGGCGCCAAGTCGGCGATCACCGCATCCCCTGCGATATTCTTGCCGAGCACGATCGGCAGCGCGCCGTCGTGACCCGAATAGGCGTCCGAGGCGATCATCTCGTGCAGCACGACGGGGTCGCGGTGGGCGTTGGGCAGCTCGATGCCGATCACCGTCCGGCCCGGAATCGGCGCGATGCGGGCGCTCAATGCCGACATGTTGCGCGCAATATCCTCGGCGAGGTTGGCGACGCGGCTCGCCTTGGTCCCCGGCGCGGGCTCGAGTTCGTACATCGTCACTACCGGGCCGGGCCGGACCGAAACGATCTCGCCCTTGACCGAAAAATCCTCGAGCACTGCCTCGAGCAGACGCGCATTGCGCTCGAGCGCGGCCTTGTCGATCACCTGGTGCGAACTGTCCGCCGCCGGGGTCAGCAGGTCGACCGACGGCAGCGAGTAATTGGAAAACATCTCAGATTGCAGCGCCTTGGGCTGTTTCGACCGCGCGGGCGATGCTGCGGGATCGGAAATCGCCGGCGGCGGCCGGTCGTTGGGCCGCGCCGCCTTGCGTGGCAGGATGGTGCGCGGCGCATCCTCCGCGTCCGCCCCCTTGTTCGGGACGACGACACGCTCGCTGCCGGTGGTTTCGTCGCGTTCGCCGCGTAACGACAGCCCGGCAAAGGGTAGTCGCTCGAGCCGCAGACTGCGGTACCAGATGATTATTCCCCCGGTCAGCAGGACGATGATCGCGCCCGCGATGACCCACTTGCCGACGTCGCCGGAAAGCCCGGCGAGCCGCTCGATCGCGCTTGCCAGCGCATAGCCCGCGACGCCGCCGCGTCCGGCGGGCAGGTCCCAGCTCGACCCGGCACCCTGGCTCAGCGCCAGCGCGGTACCGGCGAGCGCGATTCCAACCAGTGCGACGATCGTCTGGCGTTTCCAGTGGGGTTGTGCCGCGCCGCACCACAGCCGCCAGGCGAACACTCCCAGCAGGGGAACGAGCAACGCCGCGCCAGCGCCGAGCAACAGATAGGCCGCGTCCGACGCATAGGCACCCCAGCTGCCCGCCCAGTTGCTGGCATGGTCGCCTGCCGCGGTCGACAGCGACCGGTCGCTGCCGCGATGAGTCGCCAGCGCGATGGCGAGGAAGATCGTGATGCTGGCGAGCAGCAGCCCGCCGAGCAACGTCCCCGACCGCGCGACGCTCTCGCGAAAGATCGCTCGCCATTCGCTGTCTTTACGGGCGCCAACGCGGCTCGCCATGATGCTGTCCTGTTTCCCCGGCGCAGGCGTTTTGCCCGCGATTACACTCTCGCGATTCACCATGAATCCGCGCGCGCGCGGGGTCAAGCGATGCGCGCTGGCGGCGCAGGCTCGAGGCCGATTGTGACGTCAGCGATCATGGGTCGGATGGGACCAGGCTCAATCGCGCACTCCATGTCACGCCGCCACTGGAATAGGCCGGCGCCACCCGCTAAACCCCTTGCCATGACCGACACCCACACCAGCGACGTGATCATCTCGGGCGGCGGGCTCGTCGGGCAGACGCTCGCGCTCGCGCTCGCCGCGCACGGCCTTTCCAGCAGCATCATCGATCCGGCCGATCCGGCCAAGGTCATTGCGCCCGATTTTGACGGACGCGCTTCGGCGATCGCCAGCGCCAGTTACAAGATGCTCGACGCGATCGGCGTGGCCGAGCGGCTGGCGGGCAAGGGCTGCGACATCCGCAAGATCTGGGTCAGCGACGGCCTGAAACCCGGTGAGCTCGATTTTACCGCGGCCGAAGACGACGGCCCGCTCGGCACAATGTACGAAAACCGAGATCTCAGGATCGCACTGCGCGATGCGGTGGCCGAAAGCGGCGAAATCGCGCTCCACATGCCTGCGCATGCCGTCACGACGACGCGCGGACCGCACGGCGTCGAAGTCACGCTCGATGACGGCACGCGGCTCGCGGCGCCGCTGCTGATCGCCGCCGAAGGGCGCCGTTCGCCGACGCGCGACGCGGCGGGCTTTCACATGGCGAACTGGTCGTACGATCACAGCGCGATCATCGGCGGCATCGCGCACGAATTGCCGCACGACTCGGTCGCCTACGAGATTTTCTATCCGGCCGGCCCGTTTGCGCTGCTGCCGCTGCCCGATCTTGCGGATGGCCGCCATCGTTCGGCGTTCGTCTGGTCGGTCGCGCGCGCCGATGCCGCCGGCCTGCTCAAGCTCGGGACACGCGGTTTCACCCGCGAACTCGAAAAGCGCATGGGAGGATTGCTCGGCAATGTGACGATGATCGCGCCGCGCATGGCCTATCCGCTCGGCTTCCACCACAGCGCGAAGATTACCGGCGAACGCCTCGCGCTGGTCGGCGACGCCGCGCACGGCATCCACCCGATCGCCGGGCAGGGGCTCAATCTCGGGCTGCGCGATGTCGCGGCCTTGACCGAAGTGCTCGTCGACGGTGCGCGGCTCGGCCTCGACCTCGGCGATGCGCAGCTGATGGACCGCTACGAACGCTGGCGCGGGCTCGATTCGCTGTCGGTCTCGGTCGCCACCGACGTCCTGACGCGCCTGTTCGGGATTCGCGGCAAGGCCGCCTCGGCGGTCCGTCGCTTCGGCCTCGGCGCGGTCCAGGCGACGCCGCCATTGAAATCGCTGTTCATGTCCGAAGCACGCGGCGAATCGGGCGACCTGCCCAAATTGCTAACCGGGATGACGGTCTGACCGACGTCGCGCCGGCGACGGCTCCTATTGCAGCGTCACCAGCTTATCGTCGCCGTCGTGCCGCCCGAAGAACTGCATCAGCTGAATAGCCAGCTCGCTGCGATCGCGCAGCGTCTCGGCTTCGAGCAGTGCCTGTTTCGCCGCCGCGTCGAACGGGGCGACCTGCGAGATGCCGTTGACCAAAGTGCGATCGTCGAGATTGGCGACCGAGTCCCAGTCGACGACATAACCCTGCGCCATCGCAAAGGTCCGCGCGGCGCGTTCGAGCGCGGCGCGCTCGCTCGACGCCAGCGCTTCCTCGTCTTGCTGCCTCCTCTTCGATTGCCGCCTCAATGACGCGATAGGGCGTGTCGCGCGTCACCTCTCGCTCGACGCGAAAGCGCGCCTCGCCCGACAGGACGATATTGAAACAGCCGTCGTCGAGCGCCTCGACATCGGTGATCTTGCCGATGCAGCCCATGTCGAACAGGGCAGGGCGGTCGGGATCGCGATTGGTGGCGCCGGTGCGCGGCTGGACCAGCCCGATCAGCCGGTCGCTCGCCAGCGCTTTCGAGACCATCGCGCGATAGCGCGGCTCGAAGATGTGCAGGGGCAGCTGCAGCCCGGGGAACAGGATCGCCCCGCCGAGCGGGAAGATCGAGATGCGCTTGGTCTTGTCGACGGGCGTGCTCATCCGAACAGGATCGCCGACAGCCGCCGCCGCGTCGCCGCAACCCACGGATCCTCGAGCCCGATCGCCTGGAACATGTCGAGCAGCTTGGTCTTTGCCGCACCGTCGTTCCAGTCGCGGTCGGCTTCGATCATCGCGAGCAAATGCTCGGACGGCGCGTCGCGCTCGCCCGCCGCGATCTGCGCTGCGGCGAGGTCGAATCGCGCCTGCATGTCGTCGCGATTGGCCTCGAACGCGGCGTTAAGCGCCGCCAGGGCGCCCTCGTCGGGCCGATCGCGGACCAGAGCGATCGCGGCGCGTGCGCGCTCAACCGCGGGATCCCTGGCCGCTTCCTCGTCCAACGCGGCGAGGACCTCGTCGGCGGCATCGACCTGTCCATCGGCCGCCAGCGCCCGTGCCAGCCCGGCCTGCGCAGCGACGGCGTCGGGGGCCAGTTCGACGATCTGGCTGAAGATGCCGATGGCACGCGCCGCGTCACCGTCGGCGAGCACCTCTTCGCCCATTGCGAGCAAGGGCGCGACATCCTGCTTCTGCGCACCATCGCCTGCCTCGATCGGCAACTTGGCGAGGATTTCGTCGAGCATGGCCTTGAGCTGGCTCTCGCTGCGCGCCTGGGTGAGATCGGCAACCGGCTGGCCCTGGAAGATAGCATAGACCGTTGGGATTGATCGCACCTGGAATTGCGCCGCGATGAACTTGTCCTCGTCGACGTTGATCTTCGGCGAGCACGACACCCTTGTCGGCATAATCGGCGGCGACCTTTTCCAGCACCGGGGTCAGCGCCTTGCACGGCCCGCACCACTCGGCCCAGAAATCGACGATGACGAGCCCCGTCATCGATGGTTCGACGACCTGCCGACGGAATGCGTCGACGGCCTTTTGTTCTTCCAGATTCAGTCCCTGCGTCGCCACGCGTATCTCCAATTCATGATAAAAACCCATGGCTCGCGCGGGGTTTTCCTCGCCGATGCCTGCTTGAAAGCCATATGGGGGCGAACACCATACTTATGCCAAGCCCTAGAACTATGGCGAAGGGGCTTGTCGGCCTGACGAATCGATGCTAGCTGCCCGCTCCACCCACCCGGACCGCGGCTTTTGCCTGTGTCCGGGACGGCGCCAGAGCGGGCGTAGCTCAGGGGTAGAGCACAACCTTGCCAAGGTTGGGGTCGGGCGTTCGAATCGCCTCGCCCGCTCCAGTTGCCATTCGGGCTTCCAACACGATTTCGCGTGATCCGGTGAACGGGATCACGACCCCTCGGGGGCGATGTGGTGCGCGTGCGACCCTCTGCATCGGCGCGTCGCGACGGCCGCGATTGTCGGACCTTATGTCAGGACAACAAAAAAGGCCCCGGAATTCCGGGGCCTTTTAGTGATAAATTGGATTAGAGGTTAGCCGCGGCCGCCGGCGCTGCCGCTGCCACTGCCGCCGAGTCAGCCAGTCCCAGAAATCGAACGATGTTTCCGTCGTCTTAGGGTGATTTAGCCATAATTAGTCTCCCTTCTGACAGTCGTAATAACAGCTGTCTTGGAGACGGTTATAGCTTAATCGAACTGGTTAATAAAGAGGTAACCTTATTTGCTAACCAATGGCCCTGCCGGCGGAGGATCGGGGGCCTGTTACGGCGACCATGAAATTATCGAAACGCATCGGCTTTCCAATTAGATAGCCTTGGATTATGTCGCAGCCCAGAGTCGCTTAAAATGGCCAAAGTGCGCTCGTCTTCGACGCCCTTCGGCAACAGCCGTCGCGCCGAGCCGATGGGCCATTTCGATCGTCGAAGTCACCACTTCGCGGTTGCGTTTCGAATCGACGATGTTGTCTACAAATCGCTTGTCGATCTTGATCTCGTCGGCCTCGAATCGGGTCAGGTAATCGAGATTGGATTGGCCCGTGCCGTAATCGTCGATCGACAGGCGACAACCCATTTCGCGCAGCATCGCCAGAGTATATCGGACTGCCTCGCTGTCCTCGATCTCGGCAGTCTCGGTGATCTCGATCGTCAGTTGTTGCGCGGCGACGCCATGCGTCGTCAGCAGTGCGCGGATTTGTCCGGCGAGATCGTGTCGGTGGAGCAACAGCGCCGACATGTTGACCGACATCGTAAAGCCGGGAATGTGGCGGAGCATCTCGGCGGCCCGACCAATCGCCTCGTTCAGGACATAGAGCGTCAGCCGTTCAATGCGCTGGTGCTTTTCCGCCTGGTAGATGAACTCGGTGGGAGAGATGTTGCCGAGCTTGGGATGCGACCAGCGCGCCAACGCTTCGGCGCCGACGATCCGGTTGGTCTTGAGGTCGAGTTGCGGCTGGTAGGCGACCCAGATTTCGCCGTTGAGCAGGGCATCGCTCAGCTGAGACTGGAAACTGTGCTGCCAGCGTGCTTCCTGGACCTGCGGCGCTTCATAGGCGCTCCACGTCGTGCGCTTGCGCTGTGCATTTTCGGCAGCGACCATTGCGGCGGCAAGCTGTTGACTGGTCGTTCCCTGAGTGTTCTGCTCGACCCCAAACGCAAGTTCGACGTCGATCTGTTCGCTGCCAATCGTAATCGGGTTAATGAACAGCGCCGACAGACCCGCCAGTTGGCTGTCGATCGTCTCCGAATGTTTGGCCTCGTAACCCAGGCAAAGAGACCATTCTCGTCATGGTAAAGCGGCAAGTCGCCCGCTGCGACGCGCAGCCGACGAATAACCTCGCGGCTCAACTGTTTTCCTTGCTCGGGGGTGAGATAGATCGACAGCGCCTCGAAGCCGACCATCTTGGCCGCGACGATGACAGCGTTATCAGGCAGCTTTAAATCGCGCAGCGCTTCGAAATTGGGGAGTCCCGAATTCGTGATGATGCCGCTGCGTTCGCCGCTGCCGGCGCCGCCTCGCCGCGGCTATGCCAATGATCACGCCGGTAACGAGCGCCGGGCCGACAGAAATTACCGCGATTTGTACTGGAATGGCGAGAACCGTGACAACCGCGGCAATTGGGCAACCCATTATCAGCACGGTGCGTAAGCGATTTACGGCGCTAAACCGGCCTGCGATCAGGAGTGCCGAAAGAAGGATCCATGCCGGAAACCAGCCAAAATCTGACGGAATACCATGTCGTAACGTTTCTGCGCCGATGACATGGAAGAACGCACCGGGCAATCGACCGACATTATGTCCAGGCATGAAATGGACGTCGAGCAGCGACATCGCCGTCGGCGCGAGAATCACATCTTTCCCACGCAAGGCATCAGATATTTTTGGGTCTTTCAGAACCGTATTTGCGCCGATCAGCTGAATTGTTTTGTAATCATAGCCATAATCGGGCGAATAATATAATTTATCCGGGGAATATGTGCCCGCTATAGCGCTCGACATGCTATCCAGCGCTACGCCAGCATTTTCTTCCCTGACTGGCATCTTCCAGACCGACGACGCTTCATAGATCACGTCGATCGCAACCTGACGCGCCGAACCTATGTTCTCCAATTTCGATGACTGAGTGGCACCGCCCTGGTCTTCTACGAGGACAGCCATGAAGATATTTCCGCCCCAGCGAGATATCGCACGTTCGAGCATACGGGTATCTTCGGCGGGCGCCGGTCGATTATAGACAAAGTCGACAAAGAGCCGATTCGCGCCCGCCTTTCTGATCGCGTCGATGGTGCGCGCTGTATCGGTCCGGTCAAATCCGTTGGTTCCAGAGGTGGCAAGTGTCGTATCGTCGACACCGACAACGACGATGTCGCCCGAAACTGGTCGTGAGTGGAGTTTGAACTGGATCCCGCGCAAGACCAAATCGATTGGCTGGCTGAGTGCTGTGACGCCACACAACAGCCCGACCAGCACGGCAATCAGCCATGCGCGCCAGCTATAGGGGTGTTGCAAACGTTCAGCCATGAGCCTCGCCACATCGTCCGATCAGGCTTCACCCTAGGCTTACGATGGTTAGAGAGGTGTTAAGGCACGGGCTCGCGCACGCACTAATCGGCTAAGCTGCTGTCCGGGGAGGCAATTCTCCACCGGCAGTGCAGATTGGCGACCCTTATCCTACGCAAACCCAGCAGTTTCCAGACCTCGCTGACGTCTCAGTCGCGCTCGGCCAGAGTCGCTGCATCGACCGCGTAGAGCGGCGCCGCCCCCGCCATCGCCGCGGCCTTCAGCCCTGCCGCCTGCGGCACGACCTGGTCGATATAGAAGCTTGCCGCCTGGCGTTTCGCGGCGGCGAAACCAGGCGATATCGCATCGTCGCGGTCAAGCGCGGCGACCTCGATCGTCATCAGCCAGCCGCACGTCGCGACCGACAGCATCGTCAGGAATGGCGTGCTGCCCGCGAGCCGGTCGTCGCTGCTCGCATTGGCCTGCATCCACGCCGCGACTTCGGCGCAATCGTCGGCCAACAGGGCGAGCGGCGCCGCATCCTTCACGCCACTGCGGATATCGTCGATCAATTGCTTGATTGCCGCGCCGCCGTCGATCGTCATCTTGCGCCCGACGAGGTCGGCGGCCTGGATGCCGTTGGTGCCTTCATAAATCGGCGCGATGCGCGCATCGCGATAATGCTGTGCGGCGCCGGTTTCCTCGACATAGCCCATGCCGCCGTGGACCTGGACCCCCAGGCTGGCGACTTCGCAGCCGATATCGGTGCCATAGGCCTTGACCAGAGGAGTGAGGATATCGACGCGCGCCTGCGCCCCGTCGAGGCCGAGCGATGCGCGGTCAGCCTGGCCGGCGGCATAATAGGTCAGCGCGCGCGCCGCCTGCGTCAGCGCCTTCATCCGGATCAGCATGCGGCGGACGTCGGGATGTTCGATGATCGCGACCGGCCCGACATCGGCCCTCGGCGTGTCGGCGATCGGCCCCAGCCGCGTGCGCGACCCCTGGATGCGTTCGGCCGCATAAGCGAGCGCGCTTTGGGTCGCACGCTCGGCGATCTGCATCCCCTGGTTGCCGACGTTGAGTCGCGCATTGTTCATCATCGTGAACATCGCTCGCATCCCGCCATGGAGTTCGCCGACCAGCTCGCCGTAACAGGTGTCGTGGTCGCCAAAGCTCATCACGCAGGTCGGCGAGGCGTGGATGCCCAGCTTGTGCTCGATAGAAACGCACGCGACGTCGTTGGCCTTACCGATCGCGCCGTCGGCGTCGAGCCGATATTTGGGTACGAGGAACAGCGAAATTCCCCGCGTTCCCGGCGGTGCGTCGGGCGTCCGGGCGAGGACCAGGTGGACGATGTTGTCGGTCAGATCGTGCTCGCCGAAGGTGATGAAGATCTTGGTGCCCTTGACCCGCCACTGGCCGGCGTGGTCGCCGCTCTCGACCGGGGTCGCCATCGTCTTCAGCGCGCCGACGTCGGATCCCGCCTGCGGCTCGGTCAGGTTCATCGTGCCGGTCCATTCGCCGCTGATCAGCTTCGGCAGATAGGTTGTCTTCTGGGCCTCGCTGCCGTGCGCATGGAGCGCCTCGATCGCGGCAGGGGTCAGCATGTTGACGAGGCTGAAGCCCATGTTCGCGGTGCCGAGATCCTCCATCATCACGCTGAACAGCGAAAAGGGCAGGCCCTGGCCGCCATAGGCGACGGGCCCGTCGAGGCTTCCCCAGCCGCTCGCGACGAATGCGGCATAGGCTTCGCGAAAGCCCGGCGGCATCGTTACCTTGCCCGCGTCCCAGCGCGCGCCGACCTGGTCGCCGACGCGGTTGAGCGGGGCATATTCGCCGCTGGCAAATTCGCCGACGCCGCCGACGATCGCCTCGACCATGTCGGGGGTCGCCTCGGCGAAGCGCTCGTGCGCCGCCAGCTCGTCGATCAATGCAACATGCTTGAGGACGAACAGCTGCTCGGCAACGGGCGGGGCATAGGTCATCGGTCTGGGTCTTTCGGCAAAGCGTGGGGATGGGCTGGAAAACGACGCGCGAACGCGCCTATAGCGCGCCATGCCGAACGCGACAAACCCGACCGCCACCAAAGTCCTCACCGCAGGAGACGCTGCGCTAATTGCGGCAACCGAGCTAATTGCTGAGGGCCAGCCGGTCGCGGTGCCGACAGAGACGGTTTACGGCCTCGCCGCCGATGCGTCCAACGCGGAAGCCGTCGCGCGAATCTATGCGGCCAAGGACCGTCCCGCGTTCAATCCGCTAATCGTCCATGTTGCCGATCTCGCGGCGGCGGAGCGGCTGGCGCATTTCGACAAGACGGCGCTGCTCCTCGCCGAGCGCTTCTGGCCCGGTCCGCTAACGCTCGTCGTGCCCAAGCGCGCCGATGCGCCGGTAGCGGGGATCGCGACTGCTGGTCTCGACACGATCGCAATCCGTGTGCCTGCCCATCCGGTAATGCGCGCGCTGCTCGCTGCTTGCAATCGCCCGCTCGCCGCGCCGTCGGCCAATGCCAGCGGATCGATCAGTCCGACGACCGCGGCGCACGTCGTCGCCAGCCTGGGTGGGCGCATCGCGCTCGTGATCGACGGCGGCGCGTGCGAGGCCGGCCTCGAGTCGACCATCGTTCGCTCGGGCGATCGCGGCATCGCGATTTTGCGACCGGGTCCGGTCACGCGCGAAATGCTGACGCAGGCGACGGGCCTCGATATCGCGCTGGCATACGAGAGTCCGGCGACCGCGATCAGCGCGCCGGGTCAGCTCGCCAGCCACTACGCTCCGCGAAAGTCGCTGACGTTTGACGAAGTCGATCCTCCTGCCGACGCCTATGTCATCGGCTTCGGCGCTGCCGAGGGCGATTTCAATCTCAGCGCAAGCGGTGACCTGGTCGAGGCGGCGGCGCGATTGTTCGATGCGCTCCATGCCGCCGATGCGAGCGAGGCGGCGCAGATAACGGTGGTGCCGATCCCGGCCAAGGGCATCGGTCGCGCGATCAACGACCGGTTGCGCCGCGCGGCGGCCTAGATCGGCCGCGCCTGCTCTTCGGAAATCTCGGCATCAATCGCCTCGACCTTTGCGCACGCGTCGGCATCACCGCGTTCGCACCGCGGCTGGTACTTGTCGCGCTGGCGCGCCAGCTTCCCTAGACGCTGTTCCTGTTCGCGCAGCTTGCGCCCGCGGTTGCGGTCGGCTTCATCCTGGCTCGTCGTCGTCCAGTCGGCGACCTTGCCGACCGCCTTGACCGGCGCGGTAACGACCGATCCGATCGTGCTGACACAGCCGCCAAGCGACAGCGTGACCGCCGCCAGCGATACGATAATGAAATCTCGGTTCGACATCGCCGCATTCATAGCGCGCAATTCTGGACCGGCAGTTAACCGAGCAGGTCGAGCGCAAAGGCGCGTAGCTCCTGCGCCATGTCGGCGCGTTCCATCGCGAGCGCAAAATTCGCCTGGGCAAAGCCGATCTTCGATCCGCAGTCGAACCGCCGTCCGTCGAAGATGACCGCGTGGAACGGCTGGTCGCCGATCATCCGCGCCATCGCGTCGGTCAGCTGGATCTCGCCGCCGGCGCCCTTTTCCTGGTCCTCGAGCACGCGCATGACTTCGGGCTGGAGGATGTATCTGCCCGAGATGATCAGGTTCGACGGTGCCGCATCGATGCTTGGTTTCTCGACCAGGCCGCGCACCTCGGTAATCGCGCCGTCGCTCTCGCCCGGATCGATCACGCCATAACTCGACACCTGCTCGTGCGGCACTTCAAGGACGCTGATCACATTGCCGCCGACGCGATCATAGGCGTCGACCATCTGCTTCATGCAGCCGGGCGAGCCGACCATGAACTCGTCGGGCAGGAAGATCGCGAACGGCTCGTCGCCGACCAGCCCGCGCGCACACCAGATCGCGTGCCCGAGGCCCATTGGTTCCTGTTGGCGGACATAGGCGCAATTGCCCGGGCCGAGCCGCGTCGCCTCCAGCACGCTCATGTCCTTGCCGCGCTCGGCCATCGTCTTTTCGAGCTCGAAGGCGATGTCGAAATGGTCCTCGATCGCGCTCTTGCCGCGACCGGTGACGAAGATCATCTGCTCGATCCCCGCCTCGCGCGCTTCGTCGACCGCATACTGGATCAGCGGCCGGTCGACGACGGGAAGCATCTCCTTGGGGATCGCCTTGGTCGCGGGCAGGAAGCGCGTTCCGAGCCCGGCAACGGGAAAGACCGCTTTGCGGATCGGTTTCATGTCTACAAGCTCCCCCAGCGAAACGACGCCAGCCTAGCTGGCAGCTTTCAGCCTGTCAGCAAAGCCCTTGCGCAATTTCTGCAGTTTGGGCGGGATGACCGACACGCAATACGGATTGCGCGTGCCCTGGCGCGCCCAGTAATCCTGGTGCTCGACCTCGGCCTTGTACCACGGGCCGAGCGGCTCGATCGCGGTGACGACCTCGTCCGACTGTTCGGCCTGCGCGCGCGCGATGGCGGCGCGTGCCGCCTGCTCCTGCGCTTCGTCGTGCGGGAAGATGGCGCTGCGATACTGGGTGCCGATATCGTTGCCTTGGCGGTTGAGCGTCGTCGGGTCATGCGTCGCGAAAAAGATATCGAGCAATGTCGCATAGCTGATCGCATCGGGATCGTAGGTGATGCGGATCGCCTCGGCATGGCCGGTGTCGCCGCTACACACGTCGCGATAGCTTGGATTTTCGGTGGTGCCGCCGATATAGCCGCTCTCGACCGATTCGACGCCGTCGATCTGGAGGAACACCGCTTCGGTGCACCAGAAACATCCGCCGGCCAGCGTCGCGGTTTCACTCGTCATATTCGCTCTCTCCAAAAACACGTGTCTAGCAGATAGGGTTGCGGGCGGTGCCGACAAGGGCGTCAGTCGCGCGGCGGCCAAGCGATGAGAGTAGGTCGGGCGCCGGGGTCGGCGGCCTTGGCAGCGGTCATTGTCGCGATCTCGTCTTCGATTGCGGCGATACGGGTCGAACTGCGGCCATGCGTTGCACTGGCGATCAGCGGCTTGCCGCGTTCCTTGTCCCAGCGCGTCCAGAATCGCACCGCCGCCAAAGGGTCGTAGCCCGCTCCCGCGAGGAGCCAGACCGAAAGCCGGTCGGCTTCGGTTTCGGTGGCGCGCGTCAGCCGGGCGCTGCGACCGAATTCCTGCAACAGGCCCCGATCTATATCGGCGGCGTCGAGCCGTTCGCGGTGACGCAGGATATTGTGCGCCAGTTCGTGCGCCATGACGGCCGCAAGCTCATCATCCTCACGCGCGAAATCGACGAGCGGCGCGGTAACCTGAACATAGCGCCCGTCGGCCGCAGCGCCGAGGCTTGCAGACGCCTTGACCTGGAAGATCGTCGCGCATGCGGGCGTGCCGTCGAGCGTGACCGCGACTGTCTTCGCCGGCGATGCGACCGAGACGACCAGTTCGCCGTTGGCGAGCCAGCGCCCCATCGCGCCATCGATCGCCGCCATGCGCGCATAGTCGCCGTCGCCGTGGCGCGCGATCGTCGCCAGCGGTTCGCCATCGATCGCGGCGATCGCATGGCCGGTGCGCAGGCCCACGGCATAGGCCGGACTGTCTTCTGCGACGGCAGCGACGAACACCGGTGGCGCGGCGTCCTCGAGCGAATAGGCACGCGTCGCAGCCGCGCGCTGTTTCGCGGGGAAAAGTGCGATATCGCTCAGCGCGAGCCCGGTTGCGGGCAGGCGCTGGTCACACAGGCCAACATTCCGGGTCGCAAGCCGATATCCAATTGTCGCAACGCGCGCGTCCATTGAGCGAAACGCGCCGTAGATGGCGAGATCGTGCGCCTCGTCTGCGCGTGCAGGTGGAGTGCAGAGCAGCGCGAACGCGGCAAACGCGAAGGAGAGCGACCGAGTCATCGTTGATCGTGTCGCATCGCACGGCTGAACCGGCGCTTGCCGGTTAGGTCGCGATGCCGGCATCGCCGATTTCCGCTCGCAGCGCCTTGCGATCGAGTTTGCCGATCATCGTCTTGGGCAGTTCCTCACGGATGACTACGCTTTCCACGCGCTCATGCTTGCCGAGCTGCGAGTTGAGCCACGCCACGAGCCGGTCGGCGTCGATATCGGTATCGGGTTCGAGCGTGACGTAGGCGCGCGGTCGTTCGCCCAGATAGGCATCGGGTACGCCGATGACGAGCGCTTCGCGGACGGCCGAATTGGTATAGAGGATATCCTCGATCTGGCTCGGGAAGACTTTGAATCCGCCGACCGCGATCATGTCCTTCAGCCGGTCGACGACGCTGATATAGCCGTCGGCGTCGATCTCGCCGACATCGCCCGTGCGCAGATAACGTTGTCCATCAATTGCGATGAAAGTCTCGCCATCGGCATCGGGGCGCCGCCAATAGCCTTTCATGATCTGCGGTCCCGCGATGACCATCTCGCCCGGATCGCCCTCGGATGGCGGACTGTTGGGATTTTCCTTGTCGACCAGTCGCACGTTGGTCATCGGCAGCGGCTGACCGATCGTTCCGGGCTTGTTGAGGCCTTCATAAGGGTTGGTCGAAACAACGCCCGAGCTCTCGGTCAGGCCATAGCCTTCGACGAGGCGTGCGCCGGTCGCCGCCTCGAATTTGCGCTGCAGCTCGGCGGGCATCGGCGCGCCGCCCGATATGCAGACGCGCAGCGAAGAGAAATCGGTCTTGGCGAGCGCCGGATGATCGAGCAGCGCCTGGTACATCGTCGGCACGCCGGGCATCGATCGCGGCTGGGTTCGTGTGATCGCGGCGAGACACTGCGCCGCGTCGAAACGCGGCAGCATGACGATCTCGCCGCCATTCTCGACCGTACGGTTGAGGACGCAGGTATTGGCGAAGACGTGGAAAAAGGGCAGCACCCCCATGATCCGGTCGACCTCGTCGATGCGCGGGTCGATCGCGTTGACCTGGCGGGCATTGGCACTGAGGTTCTGGTGCGTCAGCATCGCGCCCTTGGGCACGCCGGTCGTGCCGCCGGTATACTGGATCAGCGCGACGTCATCGGGGCTGGGGTCGGCGGCGACAAAGGTGCCGTCATTGGCGATCAGTTTTGAAAATGCGGAAATGCGTGGATCGTCGGGCCTCTCGCTGACCTCGCCGCGCTTGAACAGACGATAGAGTACCGATTTTGCTCGCGGTAGCGCGCCTGCCACCGACCCGACAATCAGCGCCTCGAGCGACGAGCGTTCGAGCACCGCGAGCGCATTGGGGAGCAGCGCCTTGGCAGAAAGGGTGAACAGGAAGCGCGTGCCCGAATCTTCGACCTGGTGGCGCAATTCGTCGACCGTATAGAGCGGCGAGAAATTGACCACCGTCGCACCAGCGAGCATCGCGCCGTAATAAGCGGCGACGTAATGCGGCACGTTGGGCAGGAACAGGCCGACGCGATCGCCGCGTTTCAGCCCCATGTCCTGCAAGCCCTTGGCGACCCGCCGGACACCGCTCAGCGTTTCCGAATAGCTGTATTTGCGGCCAAGGAAATCGAGCATCGGTGCGTCGCCGCGCCCCTTTGCCATCGCGACGAACATGTCGGGCAGCGTTAACGGCGGCAGGTCGAGGTCCCATTGGCCCGGGTGCTGATATGCGGAAATCCAGGCGGGATGCGGGGGCGCTACGCTCGTCATTCCTTCTGCCTATCCGAAGGCCGCAGCGGCGGCAATCATTGCCGCGCGGGCGATGGCAGTTTATCGGTAGGCGCCACACGTCCGTTGGCGAATCAACCGAATAAGGGGATTAAGATCATGTCCGCACGCAAGACGATTGCGAAACTGGTCGGCGGCGCCGCCGTCATTGCACTGGGCTCGGCTGTCGCGATTGCGGCCGACGATCCCCCCAGCCGCCCGGCGGTGGTCGATGCGATCTATCAGTGCCGCGATATCGTCGATAACCAGGCGCGGCTCGCCTGCTTCGATGCGCGGGTCGGTGAGATGGTGGCGGCCGATCAGCGCCGCGATCTCCTGTTCGCCGATCGCAACCAGGTCAAAAAGACGAAAAAGGGCCTGTTCGGGCTCGATCTGTCGAACCTCAACATCTTCGGCAATGGTCGCGACGACGATGCCGACGAGCAGGTTAACGAGATTACCGCCAAGATTGCCGGGCTGCGGATGATCAATAACAAGCTGACGCTGGTGCTCGACGATGGTGCGCGCTGGCAGCAGATCGACAGCCGCAACCTGCCGCGCACCGCCAAGCCGGGGATGGAAATCAAGATCCGCCGCGCTGCTCTCGGTAGCTATCTCGCGAATATCGACGGAATGATCGCTATCAGGGTGAAACGGGTCAACTGACGACGACTTCGCGCCGCGACCAATCTTTCATGCACCATGCTGCTCTCTCGCCCAGCGACACGACGGGTTATCGCGCGCCGTTCGTGCTGCTCGACGATGCGCGAGCCCACGGTGCCGTCGATGCGCGCCTGTATCGTGATCCGGTCGCCATCTTCACCGCCGATGGAATTGACCAGCTCGAGACGCTTTTTGTCCAGCTCGAACGCGCGCGTGCCGATGGCCTCCACCTGGCGGGATATCTCGATTACGAGGCGGGGCTCGGCCTCGAAGCGCGGCTCGCCCCGCTGGCACGCCTTAGACCGCACTCGCCGATCGCCTGGTTCGGGGCATTCGAGCAGGTCGAACGGATCGCTCCCGACGCCGTTCCCGCCTTGCTCGGCGATCCGGGAGGAGCATGGGTCGGCACACCAAAGCCGCGCATCGAGGCGGCCACCTATGTCGCGCGCGTCGAGACGATCCTCGATCATATTTGCGCCGGCGATATCTACCAGGCCAACCTGACCTTCACCTGCGATGTCGCGATCGACGGTGATCCGCTCGCGGCTTATGCCAGGCTGCGCCAGCGCGCCCGCGCCGGTTATGGCGGGATCGTCCACACCGGCGACGATTGGTTACTTAGCCTGTCGCCCGAGCTGTTCTTCGCGCTCGACGGCGATCGGGTAACTGCGCGGCCGATGAAGGGAACCGCGGCGCGCGGCGCCGATGCCACTGCCGACAGCGCCCAGCGCACGACGCTGGCGAGCGATACCAAGCAGCGCGCCGAAAACCTGATGATCGTCGATTTGATGCGCAACGACCTGTCGCGCGTCGCGCAGCCCGGAAGCGTCCAGGTGCCGAGCCTGTTCGCGGTCGAGACCTATCCGACCGTCCACCAGCTCGTCTCGACGATCACGGCGCGGCTGGAGCAGGGCAGGGATGCGTTCGATCTGCTGCGGGTCGCCTTTCCCTGCGGATCGATCACGGGCGCGCCGAAGATCCGGGCAATGGAGATCATCGCCGCCACCGAGGACGCGCCGCGCGGGGTTTATACCGGCTCCATCGGCTTCATGGCGCCCGATGGCGAAGCGGCGTTCAACGTCGCGATTCGTACGCTTCATGTCACTCGCCGCGGCGAACGTGTAATCGGTGAAGCGAACCTCTTGCACCCGAATCGCAAAACCGCCACGCTTGGCCTTGGCGCCGGGATCGTGGCGGATTCCGATCCGATCGCGGAATGGCGCGAATGTTTGGCCAAGGGGGCGTTCGTGGGAGAGACCAGGGCAGGCTTCGATCTCGTCGAGACGATGGCGTTCGATCCGCTTGAAGGACTGCTCAGGCTCGACCGGCATCTGGCGCGCATGAAGGCGAGCGCGTCGGCGTTCGGTTTTGCGTTCGATCGCCACCGCGCGCGCAACGAACTGCAGGCCGCGACCTTCCGCCTGCGCCATGCCAGCAAGGTCCGCTTGCTCGCGTCGCCCGACGGCGCGCTGGCGATCGAAATTCGCGACATGCCGCGCCTGCCCGACGTGCCGGTAGCGGTCGGCCTCGTCGCACGCAGCGTCTCACGCGACGATGTCCGCCTGTGCCACAAGACGACCGACCGCAGTTTTTACGACGATGCGCGCGCCGCGACATCGGGCTGGGAAGCGGTGCTGGTCGACGATGCCGGCTTCGTCACCGAAGGCAGTTTCACCAACATCTTCGTTGATCGCGACGGCACGCTGCTGACTCCGCCGGCCGAGCTCGGCCTGCTGCCCGGCGTCCTGCGCGAAGAACTGATCGAACAGCATCGCGCTATCGAATCGCGGCTGCGCGTTGCCGATCTCGGCGACGGCTTTTATCTCGGCAATTCGCTGCGCGGCCTCATCCCCGCGCGCCTCGTTGAACAAGGATCGCTCGATGGATGATCATCGCCTGTCGGCCGCTATCGGACGGATCGAACCATCGCCGACCCTGGCGATCACCGCACGCGCCGCGGCGATGAAAGCCGACGGGATCGACGTCATCTCGCTGTCGGCCGGCGAGCCCGATTTCGATACGCCCGATTTCGTCAAACAGGCGGCGATCGCCGCGATCGAGGCGGGGCAGACGAAATACACAGCGGTCGGCGGGACACCTGCGCTTAAGGCAGCGGTCGTCGCGAAGTTCGCGCGCGAAAACCGGATCGATTATTCCCCCTCCGAGGTGATCGTCGGGGTCGGCGGCAAGCAGGTCCTGTTCAACGCGATTCTCGCCACCGTCGGACCGGGCGACGAGGTGATCGTGCCCGCGCCCTATTGGGTGAGCTATCCCGACATCGTCCGCTTTGCCGGTGGCAGCGTCGTTGCCGTGCCCGCCGGTCGCGAGCAGGGCTACAAGGTGACCCCGGAGCAGATCGCCGCGGCGATCACCCCGGCGACGCGCTGGGTGATCTTCAATTCGCCGTCGAACCCGACCGGCGCTGCCTATAGCGGCGAAGAGCTTGCGGCGCTCGGCGCGGTGCTGCGCGACCATCCGCACGTCATGGCGATTACCGACGATATGTACGAACATATCTGGTATGCCGACACGTCGTTCGCGACGCTTGCCGAGGTCTCTCCCGACCTCAAGGACCGGATTTTAACGGTCAATGGCTGCTCGAAGGCCTATGCGATGACCGGCTGGCGGATCGGCTTTGCCGGCGGGCCGCGCTGGTTGATCGCGGCGATGACCAAGCTGCAGTCGCAATCGACCTCGAACGCCTGTTCGATCGCGCAGGCGGCCGCGCTGGGCGCGCTCGATGGCCCCAAGGATTTCCTCGCCGAACGCAACGCGGCATTTCGCGCACGCCGCGATCTCGTCGTCGAGCGGCTCGACGCGATCGACGGCCTCGCCTGTCCCAGCCCCGAAGGTGCGTTCTACGTCTATCCCGATGCGAGCGGCCTGATCGGGCGATCGACCCCCGAGGGCGTGACGCTGTCGAACGACGCCGATCTCGCCGAATATCTTCTCGCCGAAGCGCGCGTCGCGGTCGTCCCCGGCGCCGCCTTCGGCCTGTCGCCCGCATTTCGCGTGTCGTACGCGACGTCGCGCGAAATTCTCGAAACCGCGTGCGATCGCATTGCCCGGGCCTGCGCCAGACTCGGCTGACGCGCGAACTATCTCGGTCCGGCTGCATCCATCGGGCCGGTTCGCACGAAGCTTCGTTCAGTCGCGGCTCAGCGTCCTCCAGCTAGGGCCGCGACGACCAGTTTCGAAAACGCTGCCAGGGAGCACGAGATGAAACCGACATCGGGTATATGGGCGACCGTGCTGCTGATAGCCGCTGCCGGCGGTCTCGCCGCGCTGGGTACCGGTGCGTCGGATACGGCGCTGGCGGCCGAGCAAGCGGTGCGGATTCCCGCCGCCGCCTACGACCCCGCCGATACACGCAGTTCTGCCACCGCGATCCTTGCGGGCGGCTGCTTCTGGGGTGTCGAGGGCGTGTTCAGCCATGTGAAGGGCGTCACAAGCGTCGTTTCGGGCTATGCCGGCGGCAACAAGGCGACCGCCAATTACGACGCGGTCAGCGGCGGCGATACCGGTGCGGCGGAGGCGGTGCGGATCGTCTACGACCCGCGCGTCGTGAGCTATGGCGATTTGCTGCGCGTCTATTTCTCAGTCGTCACCGATCCCACCCAGCTCAACCGCCAGGGTCCCGATCGCGGGACGCAGTATCGCAGCGCGATCGTCCCGACCAACGCGGCGCAGGCCAAGGTCGCGCAACGCTATATCGCCCAGCTCGGCAAGGGCGGCTATTATCCGCGCCCGATCGTTACGCGGATCGAATCCAACAAGGGCTTCTATCGCGCCGAGGCCTATCACCAGGACTTCATGGCGGCCAATCCGCGCCACGGCTATATCGTGCGCTGGGACGCGCCCAAGCTCGCCAACCTCAAATCGGTGTTCCCCGCGCTCTACACGGCAAAAACCGCACCCTGATTTTCACCGGGCGCGGTCTTAGCAGCGTGACGCTCTTGCGAGCGGTTATTTAGGCGACAGCACCATCAGCATCTGGCGGCCTTCGAGCCGTGGATAGGCTTCGACCTTGGCGATCGGGTTGGTCTGTTCTGCGACGCGCTGGAGCAGCGCCATGCCGAGTTCCTGATGCGACATTTCGCGACCGCGAAAGCGCAGCGTGACCTTCACCTTGTCGCCGTCCTCGATGAACGAGACGACCTTCTTCATCTTGGTATCGTAATCGTGATCGTCGATGTTCGGACGCATCTTGATCTCTTTGATCTCTTGCGTCTTCTGCGTCTTGCGCTGGAGGTTCGCCTTTTTCTGCGCCTCGTACTTGAACTTGCCGACGTCGAGATATTTGGCGACCGGCGGATCGGCGTTGGGCGAGACCTCGACCAGGTCGAGGCCGACCGCAGCGGCCTGCTCCATCGCTTCTTCGGTCAACATGACACCCAGATTCTCGCCGTTCTCGTCGATGACGCGAACCTTGGGCGACTGGATGAATTCATTGAATCGGGGGCCGTGCTTGGGCATTTGCTGGCCCATCGGGCGGCGAACTGGCGGGGGTATAGCGGAGTCTCCTTTAGCGGCTGCGACGGTGCAGCGGGCGGGCTTTAGCCGATTTGACGGGGCATAGGAAGAGCAGAGCGTTCAGCCGCCCTTGCGATCGGGTGGCGTTGCCTCGTCGCGTAAGGTCGTGATCATCTCGTCGAAGGTCATCACCTTCTGGTGCTCGTCGCTACCCAAGCGGCGCAACGCGATCGTGCCTTGCTCGGCCTCGCGCTTGCCGACGACGAGCAGGTTGGGGACCTTGGCGAGGCTGTGCTCGCGCACCTTGTAGTTGATCTTTTCGTTGCGCGTGTCGGCCTCGGCCCGGATGCCCGCCGCCTTCAGTTTGGCTACGACCTCGTTCGCATAATCGTCGGCATCGGAAACGATCGTCGCGACGACCGCCTGGACCGGCGCGAGCCACAGCGGGAACTTGCCCGCGTGGTGCTCGATCAGAATGCCGATGAAACGTTCGAAGGTGCCGAGGATCGCGCGGTGGAGCATCACCGGGCGATGGCGCTCGCCATCCTCGCCGACATAGCTCGCGTCGAGCCGCTCGGGCAGCACGGTATCGGCCTGGATCGTGCCGACCTGCCACGTCCGGCCGATCGCGTCGGAGAGATGGAATTCGAGTTTGGGCGCATAAAAAGCGCCTTCGCCGGGCAGCTCTTCCCAACCGTACTCCTCGGTCGCACGGCCAGCGAGTTTGACCGCGTCGCGCAATTGCTGCTCGGCCTTGTCCCATTCGGCGTCGCTGCCGTAGCGTGCCTCGGGGCGCAGCGCCAACTTGATCGCATAGCTTTCGAAACCCAGCTCGCGATAGACCTCGTCGAGCAGGTCGCAGAAGTCGCGGACCTCTTCGATCAGCTGGTCTTCGGTGACGAAGATATGCGCATCGTCCTGAGTGAACTGGCGCACGCGCAGGATACCGTGCAGCGCGCCGTGCGGTTCGTTGCGGTGGCAGCAACCGAACTCGGCCATGCGGACCGGCAGGTCGCGATACGACTTGATCCCCTGTTTGAAGATCAGGATATGCGCGGGGCAGTTCATCGGCTTCAACGCCATCATGTCGGCATCGCCGGTGATCACCGGGGTATCGTCGTCGGCGCCCTCTTCGGGAACATGGGGGATTTCGTCGGGAACGACGAACATGTTTTCACGATATTTGCCCCAATGACCCGATTGCTCCCATTGGCGCGCGTCCATCAGCTGCGGTGTCTTGACCTCGTGATAGCCCGCCGCGTCGAGCTTGCGGCGCATATAGGCCTCGAGCTCGCGCCAGATCAGATAGCCCTTGGGATGCCAGAAGACGCTGCCTTGCGCCTCGTGCTGAAGGTGGAACAGGTCCATCTCCTGGCCGATCTTGCGATGGTCGCGCTTGGCCGCTTCCTCGAGCCGCATCAGGTGCGCGGCGAGCTGTTTCTTGTCGAGCCAGCCGGTGCCGTAGATTCGGCTCAGCTGCGGGTTGTTCTGGTCGCCGCGCCAGTACGCGCCCGCGACCTTGGTCAGCTTGAACGCCTTGGGGTCGAGCCGGCCGGTCGAGGCGAGATGCGGCCCGCGGCACATGTCGAGCCACGCGTCCTCGCCGTTGCCCGATCGATAGACGGTCAGTTCCTCGTCCTCGGGCAGTTCGGCGGCCCATTCGGCCTTGAAGCTTTCGCCCTTCGCCTGCCAGCGCGCGATGAGGTCGGCGCGGCTCCACACTTCGCGGACCAGCGGCTGGTCGGCGGCGATGATCTCGCGCATCTTGTCCTCGATCACCGGCAGGTCGTCCTCGGTGAACGGGCCGCGCTCTTCGCTTGGCGCGAAATCGTAATAGAAACCGTCGTCGGTCGCAGGACCGAAGGTGATCTGCGTATCGGGCCACAGTGCCTGGACCGCCTCGGCAAGGACGTGCGCGTAATCGTGGCGGGCGAGCTCAAGGGCGTCCTTTTCGTCACGGCTGGTCACCAGCGCGAGCGCGGCGTCGGCCTCCATCGGCCGGCCGATATCGACGAGCTCGCCATCGACGCGCGCGGCGAGCGCCGCCTTGGCCAGGCCGGGGCCAATCGCCGCGGCGATATCGGCAGGGGTGGTGCCGCTCTCGACCTCGCGTGCCGAGCCGTCGGGAAGGGTGATCGTGATCATCTTGGTCATGTGCGAATTCCCTAGACCATCCGCGCTTAGGGTCAATCGGCACCGCACTCCAGGGCAAGGTCACACGACATTATGTCTATGACGCTTGACATGAGAGTGAATCGTGATGTAAAGGACACCATACAGTTTGAAAAGGGAGGTTTACTATGACCAAGATTCAGCAAGCCCTGCTTTGGGCAACCGCAATTCTCGCCATGGCGGTCGCATCATGGTTCGGAGCGATCGAACGCGATGTCGCCACGACGTTGATCATCGTCCTGCCGGCGCTCGCCTGGCTGTCGATCAGCCGCAGCCGTGCCGGTGCGTGCCGCACGACCCGAGCCTGAGCGATGAAGAATTTCGGCAAGCCAGGCAGTGCCCAGCGCCGCTACGTCATTCGGCTTTTGGCGCTGATGTCGCTCTATCTATCGCTACTCGTTATCGCGGTGCGCTTTCTCGGTCGCGCCGATCCGGTTACGGGGCCGCTCGCCTTCGTCCTCGGTATCTTGCCTGCTTTACCCGTCATCGGCGTGTTCTGGGCGATCGGTCGCCTGATCGTCGAGACGAAGGACGAATATCAGCGCATGTTGCTGGTGCGCCAGACGCTCGTCGCGACCGCGGTCGCGATGGCGGCGGCGACGGCCTGGGGGTTCCTCGAGAACTTCGACCTCGTGCCGCATATCGACGCCTATTACTGGGCGATCGCGTGGTTCGGCGGCCTCGGCATCGGCGCGCTGTTCAATCGGCTGACGCTCGGTGACAGTGGGACCTGCTCGTGAACAACCGTCTCAAGGTGCTGCGCGCCGAAAAAAGCTGGAGCCAGGCCGATCTCGCCGAACGACTCGAAGTCTCGCGCCAGAGCGTCAACGCGATCGAGACGGGCAAATACGATCCCTCGCTGCCGCTCGCGTTCAAGATCGCCGATATATTCGAAATGACCATAGAACAGGTTTTCCTGCGCGACTGAGCGCCGGACACAATCAGGAGACAGCCCATGAAACCCTTGATCCCCTTCACCGCCCTCGCGGCGGTTGCCCTCTCGCTTGGCCTGGCGACACCGCTCGTCGCACAGGCCGGCTCCGTCCCGGAAGGCACTGCCGCCGCTTTCTCCTCGCAGCGTTTTACCGTTGAAACGCTTGGCAGCGGGCCCGACGTCATCCTCATTCCCGGCCTCTCTACGCCGCGCGACGTCTGGTATCCGACCGCCGATCAACTCAAGGCGACGCACCGGGTGCATTTGGTCCAGCTGCGCGGCTTCGGCGACGCCGCCGGGATTAATGCCGAGGGCGAGGTGCTCGCGCCATTCGTCGCCGAGCTGGCCAAATATATCAAAGCCGAAGGGCTCGAAGGCGCGCCGATTGTCGGCCATTCGATGGGCGGTCTCGCCGCGCTGATGCTCGCCGCCGATCATCCCGGACTGCCGGGCAAACTCATGATCGTCGATGCACTTCCGTTTATTGGCACGATTTTCGGCGTCGACAGCGTTGCTGCGGCCGAGCCGCGCGCGGCGCAGATGCGCGACATGATCCTCGCATCGTCCGGCGCGGCAAACGCCTCCCCAACTGCGGCTCCTCGCGATTGCGATGCTATTCCGGTCAATGAGGCGGCGACGGCGGGCAATCTATCGAACACCGCGCGCGGCCTTTGCCAGATCGGCAATTGGACGTCGATCGCCGACAACCGAGTGACGGCGCAGGCGATGTACGACGATTTTACCACCGACATGCGTCCGCGCCTCGGCGAAATCACGGTGCCGGTCGAAGTGCTTTATGCGCAGGACGACCGCGCGGTGACCGCCGAAATGGCTGCTGCGCTTTACGGCGCGGCCTATCAGGGCGCGCCCAACGTCACGCTGACCCCGGCCGAGGGCAGCTATCATTTCATCATGCTCGACCAGCCCGCCTTCTTTGCCGGGCAGGTCGCGGCATTCCTCGGCGACTGATTCCCCGCCTCTTGCCGAGCGCCTTTGATGTCGGGCATGGTTTCGCCATGTCCGACATCGCTTTTCTCAATCGTCCTGGCGGCGCGCGTCTCGCCTATCGCCAACTCGCCGGCCCCGCGCCGACGATCGTTTTCCTGCCGGGCTATATGTCCGACATGGACGGCAGCAAGGCGAGGGCGGTGTTCGCCTGGGCGCAGAGGGAGCGCCGCGCCTGCCTGCTGCTCGATTATGCCGGTTGCGGGTCGAGTGACGGCGCATTCGCCGACCAGGCGCTCGACGACTGGCGCGACGATGTCATTTTCCTGATCGAGCAACTGGTCGACGGGCCGGTGATCCTCGTCGGATCGTCGATGGGCGGCTGGCTGATGCTGCTCGTCGCGCTGCGGCTCGGCACGTGCGTCGCCGGGCTCGTCGGCATCGCCGCTGCGCCCGATTTCACCGAATGGGGCTTTAGCGAAGCCGAGAAGGCGACGATCCGCACGACCGGTCGTCTCGAGGAATCGACGCCCTATTCGGACGATCCCTATATCACGACGCGCGGTTTCTTCGACTCCGGCGAGGCCAACCGTGTCCTCGGTGATACCATCGCGATCGACTGCCCCGTCCGCCTGCTGCATGGCCAGCGCGACGCCGACGTGCCGTGGGACGTCTCGCTCCAGCCTCGCCGACCGGCTGCGTTCAGACGATGTGCAGGTCGTCCTCGTCAAGGACGGCGATCACCGCCTGTCGCGCGAGCGCGATGTCGCGCTGCTGCTCACGACGCTGACGCGCCTCGTTGCACCGATCGAAGGACCAACACTATGATCTTCGCAAGCCTCTTGCTGGCCACCGCGATGCAGAGCGCGTCGCCGGGCATTTACGAACCCGCGCCGATCATGATCCCCGGCCGCGACGACGTGCCCGAAAAGGCATCGGGCGTGGGTCCCACGAAAAGCGCCGTGCTCGACGCCTGCCTGAAACAGGCCAATGACGATCCCGCAGCGGCGACCAAAACTGCGCTCGACTGGATCGGTCGCGGCGGCGACTGGAGTGCGCGCCAGTGCCTCGGTTTCGCTTATGCGCAAGGGGGCGATTTTGCCGCCGCTACGGGCGTCTTCGCCCGCGCCGCGAGCGAGGCCGACGTTGCCCGCGATCCAGGCGCGGCCAGCGTCTGGGCGCTCGCCGGCAATGCTGCGCTGGCGAACGATGAAGCACGCACTGCGACCCAGTATTTCGATGCCGCGCTCTCGCGCGCGACGCTGACCGGTCTCGCGCTCGGCGAGGTCCACCTCGACCGCGCCCGAGCGCGCGTTGCGACGGGCGATCTTGCCGGTGCGGCCAGCGATCTTGAGCGCGCACGCACCGATGCCGCCGCCGACCCGCTGACCTGGCTGCTGTCGGCGACGCTCGCGCGGCGCCAGGCGGACCTGTCTGCCGCGGCAACGTATATCGCAGAGGCTGCGCGGCTCGCCCCGACCGATCCGGCGGTCATGCTCGAAGCGGGCAATATCGCGATCCTGTCGGGCCACGAAGCTGCTGCTCGGGCGAACTGGCAATCGGCCGTCGCGGCCGCGCCGCAGAGTCCCGAAGCCGAGAGTGCGCGCGCCAACCTTTCGCAGCTCACCGCAGCCGATGGATCGATACCCGCGTCCGAGAGTCCGCCGACACCTCAGTCGAGGTAGAATTCGACCGTCGTGACGACGCGAACCTTCTTGTTGGGCGTATCGCCCGATCCGTAATCGCCTTCGCCGTCGCGCGCCTCGATCGAGAAATAGCCTTGCGTCGCCGACTTGATCCCGCCGACTTTGGCACCCGAATCCTTGGCGAATTGCTGGGCCGATTCGCGCGCGTCGCGCGTCGCCTCGGCGACCATCGCGGGCTTGACCTTGTCGAGCTGGGTAAAGGTGTAGCTGATATTGCTGTCGGTCAGCGGGACCCCTGCTGCGACCAGCTCGGCCTGTTTGGCAAACGCTGCCTTCATCCGCGCGATATCGTCGCTCTTCACCCCGATCCGGCGGTTGATGATGATATGTTCGACACTCGAATTATAGTCGCGTTCGCGGGATACGCTGATTCCCGTATCGCTGATCTCGGTCGGCTTGAATCCGGCCTCGAGGAAGAATTTGCGGACTGCCTGCGCCTGTCGCGCGACCTGCGGCTGGGTCGCGGCGAGCGTCGGCCCCTGTTGCGAGAAACCGATCGACCACGTCGCGGTATTGGCGATGACGTCGCGCTCTGAAACGCCGCGAACCGTCACCGCGCGCTCGGCCGCCTTGGCGCGGCGCAGGCCGTCGCCAAGCAGATAGCCGCTGGTGACGATACCGAGCGAGAAAATCGCCACCGAGCCGAGCACTATGCCCGGCCAGCTCCCGAGCAATCGTCCTCGGTGCGCAGGTAGAGCAGTTTCGTCGTGGTCCATCGGCCTGTCCTTTCCTCGTCAGCGGCGTTATCGTCGCGACGCTAATCTGGGTTAAATCGATTGAACGTGCGATGAACCGTGCATTTCCATAGACGAAGCGAGAAAATGGCCAATTACCTTCATACCATGATCCGTGTGACCGACCCCGAGGCGACGGTCTCCTTCTTCAACCTGATCGGGCTCGAAGAGGTTCGTCGCGTCGACAGCGAAAAGGGACGCTTCACGCTGATCTTCCTCGCCTGTCCGGGTGAGGAGGGAGTTGCCGAGGTCGAGCTGACCTACAATTGGCCGGGCGAAGACGGCGGGCACGAGACCTATGACGGCGGGCGCAATTTCGGCCATCTCGCCTATCGCGTCGACAATGTCTACGACACCTGCGCGCGGCTTGCTGCGGCCGGAGTGACGATCAACCGCCCGCCGCGCGACGGTCATATGGCGTTCGTCCGCTCGCCCGACGGGATCTCGGTCGAACTTCTCCAGGACGGGGCGCTCGACCCGGCCGAACCCTGGGCGTCGATGGAAAATACGGGGGAATGGTAGAAACCATGCCGCTCGACATCGTCCGCATCGCCGCGCTCAGCGACAATTACATCTGGCTGGTTCATGATCCCGCATCGGGCGACACGACGGTGATCGACCCGGCAGTTGGCGATCCTGTCCTGGCCGAGGCGGCGGCGCGCGGCTGGACGATCGGTCAGATCTGGAACACCCACTGGCATCCCGACCACACCGGCGGTAACGCTGCGATCAAGGCCGCGGTAAAACAAGCGGGGCGCGTTTGCACGATAACCGCACCCGCAGCCGAGGCGGCGCGCATCCCGACCGCCGACCGGCTCGTTGCCGAAGGCGATACAGTCACGCTCGGCGACCATGTCGCGACCGTCTGGGAAGTGCCCGCGCACACCGCCGGGCACATCGCCTATCACCTGTCCGACGAGCCCGCGGTCTTCATCGGCGACACGCTGTTCGCGATGGGCTGCGGCCGCCTGTTCGAAGGCACCGCGACGCAGATGTTCGCCGCGATGCAGCGCCTTGCCGCGCTGCCACCCGAGACACGCGCCTATTGCGCGCACGAATACACGCTCGCCAACGGGCGCTTTGCCCGCCATGCCGAACCCGACAACGCGGCGATCGCGGCGCGCATGGTCACAGTCGAGGCCGCGCGCGCGGCGGGCGATGCAACGGTGCCGACGACGATCGGCGAAGAGCGCGCGACCAACCCTTTCATGCGTGCAACCGACGCCGGGCACCTCGCAGAATTGCGCGCGGCCAAGGATTCTTTCTGATGCCGGCGATTTCATGGTATCATGGCAGCAGGGGCCAGCCACGGCCTTGCTAGACAGAGAGATCGCATGACCCTTCGATCGAACCTATTGCGCCTCTCGTGCGCGACTTTCGCCGCGCTAGGCCTTGCCGCCTGCAGCGTGGCTGGGGTCGACCGCGAGGCGGCACCGCTCAAGCCGAACCAGCTTGAAAAGCTCGACAAGCAATTGGCAGGCAAGGTGGCAGGCGAGCCGGTCAACTGCATCCCGTCCCGCATAGCGGACAACAGCATCCGGGTGAGCGACGACATCATTCTCTATCGCGTTTCGAAACGGCTCGTGTATCGCAATGATCTGGCCAACAGCTGCCTTGGGCTGGGGCGTGATGACGACATCATCGTTGTCAAAACCTATGGGTCGCAGCTGTGCGACGGCGATATCATCCATCTGGTCGACCGCTTAAGCGGCATTACCAAGGGGGCGTGCTCGCTGGGCCAGTTTGTCCCCTATCGCACCCCGTCCCGTTGACCGCGCTGGTCGCCGACATCCTCGTTATTTGACGTAAAGCCCCGCGAGCCGGTCGGCGTATCGCTGCGTGATGACGTGGCGGCGGATCTTCATCGACGGTGTCATTTCTTCGTTCTCGATGGTGAAGGCCTCGTCGGCAAAGGCGAACTTGCGAACCTTCTCGGTCACCGACAGGTCGCAATTGACGCGGTCGATCGCGGCGCGGATCGCGCTGCGAAAGGCATCATGTTCTTTCAGCAGTTCGCATTCGTGGGGCAATCCGTGCTCTTCGGCCCAATCGCGTGCCCAATCGGGATCGGGCACGACCAGCCCGACGATATTGGGGCGTTTGTCGCCATGGACCATCGCTTGCAGGATCTCGGGCTGCAGCGTCAGCATCCCCTCGACCTTTTGCGGGCTGACATTGTCGCCCTTGTCGTTGACGATCAGGTCCTTCTTGCGGTCGGTGATGACGATCCGGCCGTCATCGTCGATATGGCCGATGTCGCCGGTGTGGAGCCAGCCGTCGCGCAGCACGCGGCGCGTTTCGGCCTCGTTGCGCCAATAGCCCAGCATCACGTTCTCTCCGCGCACCAGGATTTCACCGTCGTCGGCGATGCGCACTTCGGTGTTCATCAGCGGCGGACCGACGGTGTCCATTTTCAGACCCGCACTCGGCCGGTTGCAACTGATCACTGGTCCCGCTTCGGTCTGGCCATAACCCTGCAGCATCGAGATGCCGAGCGAATGGAAGAAGATGCCGATCTCGGGGTTGAGCGGCGCACCGCCCGACACCATCGCCTTCACCCGGCCGCCGAACTTTGCCGATATCTTGGGCAGCAGCGTGCGGTGGAGGATCGCGTCCATCGGCTTGTCCCACAAGGGCACGTGCCCGCGATAGCGTTTGCCGCCAATCGACAGCGCGCGCGACAGCAGGAAATTGGCCAGGCCGCCCTGTTTCTCGAGCGTCTTGAGCATCCGCTGGCGGATCACCTCGAACAATCTCGGGACGACGACCATGATCGTCGGGCGGACCTCCTCGATGTCGCTCATCAGCTTGTCGAGGCCGCGTGAATAATAGATCTGCCCGCCGAGCCCGATCGGGAAGAACTGCCCGCCCGAATGTTCATAGGCGTGACTCAGCGGCAGGAACGACAGGAATACCTCGTCGTCCCAGCCGAAATCGTTCTGGATGACTTCGACGCAGGCCTCGACATTATGCAGAATCGCGCCGTGCGATTGCATCACGCCGCGCGGCGCACCGCCGGTGCCGCTGGTATAGATGATGCAGGCAAGATCGCTGCGCTGGACGCTCGCAGCGCGTTCGGCATAGCGATCGACGCGCGTTTCGCCGCCATGGACGAGGTCATCCCAGTCGAGCAACGCGACTGCGCTGCGCTGACCCGACTTGAGCGGCTCCATCGATATCACGGTGTGCGCCTCCGACTGGACGACCGCTGGCATCAGCGTGCGCGCCAGCTTGGCGGACGAAACGATCACCGCTTTTGACCCGCTATTGTCGAGGATGTGCTGGTGATCGCGCTCGGTGTTGGTCGTATAGGTCGGCACGGTAACGCAGCCCGCCGCCATGATGGCAAGATCGGCGATACACCATTCGGGCCGGTTCTCGCTGACCAGCATGACCGTTTCGCCGGGCAGCAAGCCCGCCTCGGTGAGCGCGTCGGCCAGCGCGGCGACCTGCGCCGCCGCCTGGCGCCAGCTGATCGCGGTCCAGTCACGCCCGTCCTTGTGCCACAGGAATGGTTTGTCGCCATTTTCCTGCGCCCGCGTGAAGAACATCGTCACGAGGTTGGGGAATGATTCCATTACGCGCTGTTTCGCCATTGTCGCTCCTCTCGAGTTCCGGGCAGTCTGCGCCGCCCTGGAACGCTCGCTTATTCCTTGACCCAGCCGCCTTCGCTTCGTGGATCGGCGGCGCCGACCCATGCGCCGCCGCGCCATTCAATCGCATTGGCCTTGAAGCCGGGTGACCGGATGTCGACGACATGGTCCATCGCGCGCAGCGCGGGGGCCATCGCCACCTGCGTGCTGCCCTGTTCGAGATAGACGGTATCGCCCGGGGCATAGAGCACCGGCAGCGCAATCGCGTCATGCGCGCTCAGATCCCAGTCGATCACGCCGATGATCGCCTTGGCGACCTGCGCGATGATCGTCGCGCCGCCCGCGGCGCCGACCGCAAGGCGGACGCTGCCATCGGGTGCGAGCACGATCGACGGTGACATCGAACTGCGCGGCCGCTTGCCGCCCTCTACGCGATTGGCGACCGCTATCCCGTCCTCTTGCGGGACACTGCTGAAATCGGTGAGTTCGTTGTTAAGGTAGTAGCCATTGACGATCAGCCCCGAACCGAAGGCGCTTTCGATCGTCGAGGTCAGCGAGGCGACCTCGCCCCAGCGGTCGACCGCGACGAAGTGCGAGGTGCCGTGCTCGACCGCTTCGCGCCCCGCGGCCATCGGTTGCGCGCCCGGCGGCGTGCCCACGGGCGCGGTTGCCATGGCGTGGTCGGGATCGATCAGCAGCGATCGCCTGGCGAGATAGGCGGAGTCGGTTAGCCCAGCAACGGGGACCGGCAGATAATCGCTGTCGGCGAGGTAGCGTCCGCGATCGGCGTAGGCGAGGCGCATCGATTCGGCGATCAGGTGCCATGATTTGGGCGAATCGGGGCCGAGCTTTTTCATGTCGAAGCGTTCGAGCTGCTTCAGGATCGCGAACACCGTCGTCGCACCCGAAGAGGGCGGCCCCATGCCGCAGATCTTGTAGCCACGATACGTGCCGCAGACGGCATCGCGCGCCTTGGCATCATAGCTTGCCAGGTCGCCCGGCGTCATCGGTGCTGGGCTGACCGGCGATCCACTGACCTTGGCTGCGATCGCCTGGCCATTGGGGCCGACATAGAAACTGTCAGGACCCTGTTCGGCAAGGCGCGTCAGGAACGCCGCCATAGCCGGGTTCCTGATCCGCGTGCCGACGGGAAGCGGCTCGCCGTTCGCATCATAATAGAGCGCCCGGCCGGCGGCATCGAGCGCGCCGGTCGCACGCCCGTAATCGAGCGCGTTGTTCATCCGTGCGGTCATGACAAAGCCGTCGCGGGCGAGCGCGATCGCAGGCGCAAACAGGTCCTTCCACGGCAGGCGGCCGTGCTGCGCATGCGCCAGCGCCATCATCCGGACGTTGCCGGGCACGCCGACGCTGCGGCCGCCGGGCTGCATTTCGGAAAACGGTAGCGGCTTGCCGTCGCGATAGAACCAGGTTCCGGTTGCCGCGGCGGGTGCGGTCTCACGCCCGTCATAGCTGCCGATCGTGCCGCTGCCGTCGCGATAGACGAGGAAACCGCCGCCACCGATGCCCGAACTTTGCGGTTCGACGACATTGAGCGCAACCAGTGTCGCGATCGCGGCGTCGGCGGCGCTGCCGCCCTTGCGCAGCATCGCCGCCCCTGCCTCTGCCGCGCGCGGGTCGGCGGCGCTAACCATGCCCGGAACGCCCGCATGGTTGGCGCTGGCAGTTGCTGGCTGGCTGGTCGGGGTAGCGCATCCGGTCAGCGACAGGAGCGCGGCGGCAATAAGGACAATCGATCGCATGGGCGATTGGCTAAACCTTTGCGGCGTGTGCGGCAATGGGGTCTGCGCCTAGCGCGCGTCGCTGCCGACCGCGTCGGCGATGCTGCCAAATCCGTCGCGATCGAGCAGCGCGGCGAGACCGCGGGCGATCCGCGCGGCGAGGCCCGGCCCTTCATAAACCATGGCGCTGTACAGCTGGACCAGGCTCGCCCCCGCGCCGATCCGGGCATAGGCATCGGCAGCGCTGGCAATCCCACCGACGCCGATCAACGCGATGTCGCCCGATCCGGCGCTGCGGAAATCCTTCAGCCGCTGCAAGGCGAGGTCGCGCAGCGGCGCCCCCGACAGGCCGCCCGCTTCCCGCGCCTGCTCGGATTCGAGCGGCGGCCGCGAGATCGTCGTGTTCGATACGATGAGCGCGCCGAGCCGATGGGCATGGGCAAGGCCGACAATGTCGTCGATATCGGCGGGTTCCAGATCGGGCGCGACTTTCAGGAAAACAGGAGGGCCGGTATCGCCGCGCGCGGCCATCACCGCGCCGAGCAGCGCGTCGAGCGCGCCCTTGTCCTGCAGTGCACGTAGTCCCGGCGTATTGGGCGAGGAAATGTTGACCGTCAGATAGTCGGCGAGGCCCGCCATCGCCTCGACCCCGGCGACGTAATCGGCGATCGCCGCGTCGCCCGACGCATTCGCCTTGTTGGCGCCTATGTTGATCCCGACCGGGATGACGCAGCCCGCCGCGCGTAGCGATCGCAGTCGCATCGCCGCCGCCGCCTGCCCGTTATTGTTGAACCCGAGCCGGTTGATCACTGCGCGATCCTCGGTCAGGCGGAACAGGCGCGGGCGCGGATTGCCCGGCTGCGGCTGCGGCGTCAGCGTGCCGACCTCGGCGAAGCCGAATCCGAGCCGTGCCATCGTGTGCGCCGCGCGCGCATCCTTGTCGAATCCCGCCGCCAGCCCGACCGGGTTGGGAAAATCGATGCCGGCGACGCGCGTTCCTAGCCGCGGTCCCGTCAGCGCGGTGCGCGCGTCGGGCATCCGCGCGAGCAGGCCGATCGTGGCGTGATGCGCGCGCTCGGCATCGGCGCGGAAGATCAGCGGACGCGCCAGTCGATAGAACGAAGGAGAAAAGAGCATGGCTGGTCAACTGCCGCCGCTTGGGCTTAGATGCAACCCAAAGCCGGAACGGCGAACAGGGAGAGAGCGTATGACGAAGCGGATCATGTTGACGAAGGGGGTTGCGCTGGCCGCGCTGGTGCTGGGCGGCTGCGCGACGATGGAGGACGCTATGCCGACGACCGCAACCGAGCCGACGCAGCAGGTCGCGGGCGCCGAGATCGGCGAGTTCTTCGAAAAATACGACGCTGCGCAGCTCTCGCTGTCGCCGCTCGTCAAAGCCTATCGCGGCATCCGCGACGAGGATTACGGCAAATGGGGCGATGTCAGCGATGCGGGGGACGTCGCCGAGGAGCAGTTGCTCCAGGCGACCGCCGATGCGATGCGCATGGCCTATGATCCGGCCAAGCTGTCGGCGCAGGATGCGCTGTCGTATCGCCTGTTCGACCGCATGGCCAAGCGTTCGGCCTCGCTGTTTCCCTATCGCCACTACGGCTACATTTTCGACCAGATGAACGGCGCGCAGAGCGATGGCCCCGCGTTTCTGATCAACATTCATTCGGTCGCCGACGTCGCGCAGGCTCGTGACTATATCTCGCGCATCACGGGCACCGCAGAGGTGCTCGATACGCTGAGGAGCGAGTCGGCCGAGCGCGCGGCCGATGGCGTGATGCCGCCGAAGTGGGTTTACGCGTACGTCATCGACGACATCGAAAACATCCTGAAGAGCAACGTCGCAACGGGTGCGGGGGCCAATCCGATCCTCGCCGATTTCGCCGGCAAGGTGGCCAAGCTCGACATTGCCGACGGCGAAAGGACGGCCTTGGTCGCCGAAGCGCAGGCAGCATGGCTCCAGTCGGCCGCGCCGGCATACCAGCGCCTGCTCGCCGAAATGAAGCGACAGCAGCAACTCGCCGGGACCGACGACGGCGTCTGGCGCTTCCCGCAGGGCGAGGCCTATTACAACGCTCTGCTCGCCAATTACACGACGACCGACCTGACAGCCGACCAGATCCACAATATCGGCCTGCGCGAGGTCGAGCGCATCCATGACGAGATGCGTGGGATCATGAAGCAGGTCGGCTTCAAGGGCGATCTGCAGTCATTCTTCGAATATGCGCGGACCGACCCCAAATTCTATTACACCACGCGCGAGGCCTATCTGGCCGATGTGCAGTCGAAGAAGGTCGCCATGGAGGCGGCACTGCCGCGCTTCTTTTCGACGCTGCCCAAGGACCCGCTGGTGGTCAAACCGGTCGAGGCGTTTCGCGAGAAATCGGCAGGCAAGGCGTTCTATCAGCGGCCAGCCCCCGACGGTTCGCGCCCCGGCACCTATTACGTCAACCTCTATAATCTCAAGGACATGTCGAAGAACGAGCTCGAGGCCCTGTTCTATCACGAGGGTCTGCCCGGCCATCACCTCCAGCTGTCGATCCAGACCGCGCTTGGCGATGTCCCGCCGTTCCGTCGCTTCGGCGGGGTAACAGCCTATACCGAAGGTTGGGGCCTTTATTCGGAGGAGCTCGGCAAGGACATGGGCTTTTATCAGGACCCCTATTCCGATTTCGGCCGACTCGGCATGGAGTTATGGCGCGCAGGAAGGCTCGTCGTCGATACCGGGCTCCACTCCAAGCGATGGAGCCGCGAGCAGGCGATCGACGTGGCTCAAGACCAACACGCCCAATCCCGATGGCGACATCGAAAAGGCAATCGAACGCTATATCGTCTATCCGGGGCAGGCGACCGCTTACATGATCGGCAAGCTGAAGATCATGGAGCTGCGCGACCGTGCGCAGGCCGCGCTCGGCGACCGGTTCGACATCCGTGCCTTCCACGATGTCGTTCTGAAATCGGGTCCGGTCCCGCTCGATATCCTCGAAGAGAATGTCGATGCATGGATTGCGGCGCAAAAGGGTTGATTTAGCGCGGCCGAGCGGCCACATGGGCAATCAGACCGATCTGGTCTGATTGGAGTCGCAGTGAAGCTTTCTAGCCTGGCCGATTATGCCGTCGTGTTGATGGGCGCCGCCGCGCGCCATTGCGGCGGGTCACGCGTTTCGGCGGCAATGCTCGCGGCCGAAACCGGTGTGCCGGTACCGACCGCGCAAAAGATCGTCAGCCTGCTGACGCGTGCCGGACTGCTGCGCTCGTCGCGCGGCACCGGCGGCGGCATCCAGCTCGCTCGTCCGGCTGCCGCGATCAGCCTTGTCGACATTGTCGAGGCGATCGAGGGACCGATCGCAATGGCGGCGTGCTGCGACGAGGGCCGGCACGATTGCGCGCTCGAAGGATCGTGCAAGGTCCAGCCGCACTGGGCGCAGGTCAACGGCGCGATCAAGTCCGCGCTCGGCCAGGTCAGCCTCGCCAGCCTCAGCCACGATCATATTACGACGGGAGCGCCGGCATGACCGACGACACGACCAAATTCCGCAACGAGGAAGCCCACGCCGCGGTCGATCGGGTGTCCGATTACGAGCATGGCTGGTCGAGCGACATCGAACAGGATTTCGCGCCCAAGGGATTGAGCGAGGACACCGTCCGCTTCATCTCCGCGAAGAAGAACGAGCCCGAATGGATGCTCGACTGGCGATTGAAGGCTTATCGCGCCTGGCTCGACATGGACGAGGTCGACTGGGCCAAGCTCGACATCCCGCATATCGATTACCAGGACGCCTATTATTACGCCGAGCCGAAGAAGAAGGAAAAGCTCGGCAGCCTCGACGAGGTCGATCCCGAAATCCTGCGCGTGTACGAGAAGCTCGGCATCCCGATCGAGGAGCAGAAGGTGCTCGCCGGCGTCGAGGGCGCGCGCAAGGTCGCGGTCGATGCGGTGTTCGACAGCGTCAGCGTCGCCACCACCTTCCGCAAGGAGCTCGAGGACGCGGGCGTCATTTTCCGCTCGATCAGCGAGGCGATCCGTGAATATCCCGAACTGGTGAAGAAATATCTCGGCAGCGTGGTGCCGCAGCGCGACAATTACTTCGCCTGCCTCAACAGCGCGGTCTTTTCCGACGGCACCTTCGTCTACATTCCCGAGGGCGTCCGCTGCCCGATGGAGCTCTCCACCTATTTCCGCATCAATGCCGAGAATACGGGCCAGTTCGAACGCACGCTGATCGTCGCCGAAGCGGGCAGCTATGTCAGCTATCTCGAAGGCTGCACCGCGCCGATGCGCGACGAGAACCAGCTCCACGCCGCGGTTGTCGAACTCGTCGCGATGGACGATGCCGAGATCAAGTACTCGACCGTGCAGAACTGGTATCCCGGCGATGCCGACGGCAAGGGCGGCATCTACAATTTCGTCACCAAGCGCGGTGCCTGCCGCGGCGCGCGCAGCAAGATCAGCTGGACGCAGGTCGAAACCGGCAGCGCGATCACGTGGAAATATCCGTCGTGCATCCTGCAGGGCGAGGGCAGCGTCGGCGAATTCTATTCGGTCGCGGTGACCAACAATCACCAGCAGGCCGATACCGGCACCAAGATGCTCCATATCGGCAAGAACACGCGCTCGACGATCATCTCGAAGGGGATCAGCGCGGGCAGCTCGAACAACACCTATCGCGGCATGGTCCGCGTGATGCCCGGCGCCGACAACGTGCGCAATTTCACCCAGTGCGATTCGCTGCTGCTCGGCGACAAATGCGGCGCGCACACCGTCCCGTATATCGAGGTCCGCAACCCGACCGCGCAGGTCGAGCACGAAGCGACCACCAGCAAGATCTCCGACGACCAGATGTTCTATGCGCAGCAACGCGGCCTCGACCCCGAAAGCGCCGTCGCGCTGATCGTCAACGGCTTCGCCAAGGACGTGATGAAACAGCTGCCGATGGAATTCGCGGTCGAAGCGCAGAAGCTGCTCGCGATCAGTCTCGAAGGATCAGTAGGATAGACATGCTTAAAATCACCAACCTCCACGCCACTGTCGCCGACAAGCCGATCCTCAAGGGGCTCGACCTCGTCGTTAAAGCGGGCGAGATCCATGCGATCATGGGGCCCAATGGCGCGGGCAAGTCGACGCTCGCCAACGTGCTGGGCGGGCGAGCCGGGCTATGAGGTCACCGACGGCAGCGCGATTTTCGACGGTCAGGATCTGCTCGAACTCGATCCGCATGCGCGCGCCGCCGCGGGGCTGTTTCTGGGCTTCCAGTATCCGGTCGAGATTCCCGGCGTGTCGAACGTCCAGTTCCTGCGCGAAAGCCTCAACGCGCAGCGCGCATCGCGCGGCGAGGCGCCGCTGTCGGGCGGCGATTTCCTCAAGCTCGCCAAGCGAAAAGGCGGCGCTGCTCAAGATGGACATGGACATGCTCAAGCGGCCGGTGAACGTCGGCTTTTCGGGCGGCGAGAAAAAGCGCAACGAGATGGTCCAGATGGGCATTCTCGATCCCAGGCTCGCGATCCTCGACGAGACCGACAGCGGTCTCGACATCGACGCGCTGCGCACCGTCGGCGCGGGCATCAACGCGATCATGCGTGCGCCGGATAAAGCGGTCCTGCTGATCACGCATTACCAGCGCCTGCTCGATTACGTGAAACCCGATTTCGTCCACGTCCTCGCCGACGGCCGCATCGTCAAGACCGGCGGCCCCGAACTGGCGCACCAGCTCGAGGAAGAGGGTTACGAGGCGGTGGCGGCATGACCGCGCTTGCTCCCCTCCCGACGCGCAAATCGGAGGCGTGGCGCTATGCCGACATCGCCGCGCTGACGCGTGTCTGGGATGATCTCGCTGCGCCCGAGGAAATTTCGGTTGCCGCTGGCGAGAGCGCCGCGATGGTGATCGACACGCTGCCGCCGAGCGGCATCCGCCGGCTCGACGTGACGGTCGGCGACAGTGCGACCTTCGCGCTCCACGCGCTCGTCGCCAATGCCGATTACGGCCGCGTCGAGATCCGCGCCACGCTCGGCCGCGGCGCGCATTTCGAACTTGGCGGCGCGATCCTCGGCAACGGCGACCAGACGCTCGAGATCGTCACCGAGACGATCCACGCCGCGCCGAACGGCACGTCGAACCAGGTTGTCCGCCAGGTTCTCGCCGGCAAGGCGACGGGGACGTACATGGGCAAGGTCGCGGTCGCGCGCGACGCGCAGAAAACCGACGCCGCGCAATCGGTCAAGGCGATGCTGCTCGACCGTTCGGCCACCGCCAATGCCAAGCCCGAACTCGAAATCTACGCCGACGATGTCAAATGCGCGCACGGCGCGACCGTCGGCGAGCTCGACAAGGCGGCGCTGTTCTACATGGCCTCGCGCGGGCTGCCGCCAGAGGTCGCGCAGCGGCTGATGCTGCAGGCGTTCATCGCCGATGCCTTTGTCGGCATGGGCGACGATGCGGCGCGCGAAGCAATCGAGGCGAAGGCGCTCGGCATATTGGAAGGACTGGCATGACCGCCAACGGCAAACTCGACAGCGTGCGCAGCGATTTCCCCGGTCTCAAGACCGAAGATGGCGGCGCCTGGCACTATCTCGACACCGCGGCGACCGCGCAGAAGCCGCAATCGGTGATCGACACGATGACGCGCGGCTTTGGCGAGGAATACGCCACCGTCCATCGCGGCGTCTATCAGCGCTCGGCCGAAATGACGCGGCGCTTCGAAGCGGCACGCAAGCGCGTCGCGAGCTTCCTCGGCTCGGACGACGATCGCGAGATCGTCTTCGTCCGCGGCGCGACCGAGGCGATCAACCTCGTCGCCAACAGCTGGGGCGGCGCGAATATCCGCGAAGGCGACCGCATCCTCATCTCGGCGCTCGAACACCACGCCAACATCGTGCCGTGGCAGATGCTCGCGAGCCATGTCGGCGCGACGATCGACGTCTGCCCGCTGACCGACGACGGCAAGATCGACCTCGACGCCGCCGAAAAGATGCTGACCGAACGGCACAAGCTCGTCGCCTTCGCGCATGTCTCGAACGTTCTGGGCGGTGTTCTCGACGCCAGGCGCGCGGCGAGCATCGCGCACAAGGTCGGCGCGAAATTCCTGCTCGACGGCTGCCAGGCGGTCCCGCGCGTTGCGGTCGACGTCCAGGATATCGGCTGCGATTTCTATGTCATGTCGAGCCACAAGCTCTACGGCCCGACGGGCATCGGCGCGCTGTGGGCGGCCTACGACACGCTCGACGCGATGCCGCCATGGCAGGGCGGCGGGTCGATGATCGACCGCGTGACGTTCGAAGGCGCGACCTACATGCCGCCGCCGGGGCGTTTCGAAGCGGGCACGCCTGCCATTGTCGAGGCGCTCGGGCTGCATGCCGCGATCGATTATGTCGATGCCATCGGCCTCGACGCGATCCACGCGCACGAATGCGACCTCACCACCAAGGCACGCGATGCGCTGGGCCAGATCAACTCGGTCCGCCTGCTCGGCCCCGCCGACAGCGCGGGCATCGTCAGCTTCCTGATGGAAGGCGTCCATCCGCACGATGTCGCGACGATCATCGACGAAGAGGGGGTCGCGGTGCGCGCCGGCCACCATTGCGCCCAGCCATTGATGGACTATCTCGATATCCCGTCGACCGTCCGCGCCAGCTTCGGGGTATATAACGACGAAAGCGATGTCGCCGCGCTGGTGCGCGGCGTCGAACGCGTCAGGAAGATTTTCGGATGAACCACGAACGCAAGATCGAAACCGAGACCGTCGATGCGGTCGCCAAGCCGCAGCGCGCGAAGGTCGAGGACGCGAGCGTCGCACCCGCACGGACGCCGATCATGGCGCCGTCGCCGCATGAGGCCGAGGAACTGGGCGAGGGCAATGTCCGCGAAACCTTCGAGCGCAAGCGCGACTATCTCGAAGGCTTTCTCTCGGCCAAGCCGCCCGAGCCGTCGGCGGCCGAACCCGGCAGCGACCTGCAGGCAGCGATCGTCGAGGCGATCAAGGAAATCTACGACCCCGAAATCCCGGTCAACATCTACGATCTCGGCCTGATCTACGATGTCTCGGTGACCGACAGCGGCCATGCGACGGTCAAGATGACGCTGACGACGCCGCATTGCCCCGTCGCCGAATCGATGCCCGCCGAGGTCGAACTGCGCGTCGGCGCGGTGCCCGGCGTCGGCATCGCCGATGTCGAACTCGTCTGGGACCCGCCATGGGACCCGCAGAAGATGAGCGACGAAGCCAAGCTCGAACTGGGCATGTTATGATGGTTTGAAGACTGACATTTAATTCCGCTCACCCTGAGCTTGTCGAAGGGTCGGGTTTTTCAAGAGGAAGGGCAGGGCTTCGACAGGCTCAGCCCGAACGGATTTTGAATTATGAGTGAAGCAGACCCCCAGGCCAAGGCGACGGCCCCCGCGCGCCCCGCGGCGATCACGCTGACGCCCGCAGCAGAGGCGCGCATCGCCGACGCTGATGGCGCGCGCGCCCGACGATGCGATCGGGGTCAAGCTCTCGACCCCGCGGCGCGGCTGTTCGGGGCTCGCTTACTCGGTCGATTACGTCAGCGAAGAGACCAAGTTCGACGAGAAGATCGAAACCCCCGGCGGCACATTCTACGTCGATGGCGGCTCGGTGCTCTACCTGATCGGATCGGTGATGGACTGGGTCGAAGACGATTTCGCCGCCGGCTTCACCTTCGCCAACCCCAATGCGACGGGCGCGTGCGGATGCGGGGAAAGCTTTACGGTTTAGGCGTTTGGTCTAGAAACAAGCCGCAGTGGCGGCAGTTTTTCGCTGGCCACGGATAGGCCATGTTGAAAAATCCGTGACCGGACATAAAGGCCGATGTGCGACATTCCGGACAAGGGAAGGCAACCAACATTACCACCCCATGGCCAAGCCAGAAAATACCGGCAATAGTGAATGCTGTTTCGCCCAACTGGAGAACGAATTGCCCCCATATCGGAAATGTAAAAAATACGAAAAGCGTCCAATACATAAAAATCTGGGCTTTTCGAAAAATCGACATTTCATTCCTTTAGCTTCACGCATTTTGCTTTTCTAGCCATCACTCCCACCGCTTGCGATCCGCCAGCGTGAGAACATCCTCGAAGCGATCGAGGACGAAATAGCGGTCCTGGAAGCGGTCCGAGCGGTACGGCGTCGTCATCGCCGCCTCGAGGTCGAAATCGATCCGCTGCGGCTCGGGGCTTTCGAGCGCGAAGCGTGTCTCGCCGAAGCTCGACAAGATGCCCGCACCAAAGATGCGCAACTCGCCGTCCTCGCGCGCCAGGCCGAACTCGACGGTGCGCCAGTAGAGATGCGCGACGCGCGCGAGATCACCCTTGGCGAGCGCGGCGAGGCCGATATGCCCCAGCGTCTCCATGAAATCGGCGAATGCGGGGTCGGCGAGCAGCGGGACGTGGCCGAAAACGTCGTGGAACACGTCGGGCTCCTCGAGATAATCGAGCGCGTCGGCACTGCGAATGAAATTGCCCGCCGGAAATTGTCGTTTCGCCAGGTGCGCGTAGAAGATGTCGTCGGGGATCAGGCCCGGGACGGCGACGACGCGCCAGCCGGTGCGCGCCATCAGCGCCGCGTTGAGTTCGGCGAAATCGGGCACGCCGGGACGCGACAGGCTGAGTATGTCGAGGCAATCGTGAAAGGCCGATACCGCGCGCCCCTGCAGCAGCTTCACCTGGCGGGCGAAGAGCAGGTCCCAGACCGCGTGGTCGGCCGAGGTAAATCGATCCCAGTGCTGCGGCACCGTCCAGTCGGGCGCGGCCTCGGGCGGCGGCACCGGCGATGCAGCGAGGCCGTGCAGCTCTTTGATGATCGTTGTTTGCATATCCATGTCGGGAATTCCTTTTGCACAAAGAAAAACCCCGCCGGGATGTCCGGGCGGGGTTTCGAAAGAGACGCGTGTCGTGAGCGACGCGCGCTAGTCGAAAACCGCCCGGCGGCGATAATAATAATATGACGAGGCGTTCGCCGCGGCGATACGCCCGGCGATTGCCGAGAGCGTGATGCCATTCAGGGCCGAAGGCGCGTGCTGCGTCATTGCGCCCCCATCGAGCCTTTCACCGCCCGCCTGTCAACATTTACAAATGTAACGAATTTGGTCGGCCGCGTTACAGCGGCTTGAGCGTGATCGTCAGCCCGTCCTTGGGGCGCGGGATCGGCCAGAGCTGCCATTCGGGTTCATATCCTTCGGCGACCTCGATGCGGTGCGTCGTCAGCAAATGATGGAAGAATATCTTCGCCTGCATATAGGCAAAATGCAGGCCGAGGCACATGTGCGCGCCGCCGCTGAACGGGACCCAGGCGTATTTGTGCCGCTCACGCACCTGTTCGGGTTCGAAGCGCATCGGATCGAACTTCTCTGGCTCGGGCCAGTATTCGGCCATGTGGTGCGTGTACGACGGATTGATACCGATCTGCGTGCCCGCCGGGATATGATAGCCGCCGAATTCGAAATCGGCGAGCGCGCGGCGCGGGATGCCCGGCACCGGCGGCACCATCCGCAGCGCTTCCTTGAAGGCATATTCGGTCAGCTTCAGCTCGCCGAGCGCATTGTGGCTGATCCGCTCACCCGCGCCCGCGACCGACAGCATTTCTTCGCGCAGCCGGTCCTGCCACTCGGGATTCTTGCCGAGCTGCCAGACGAGGCTGGTGATGCTGCTCGTTATCGTGTCGTGCGCCGCGAGCAGCATGAAGTTCATGTGATCGACGATCGCCTCGACGCTGAGCAGATTGCCGTTTTCGTCGCGCGCCTGGCAGATCTTGGTGAACATGTCGTCGCCATCGGCCTGGCTGCCGCCTTCGCGGCGGTCGGGGACCATGCGCGTCAGATAGTCGATGACATATTTGCGGCCCTTCACGCCGCGGCCCATCGCGGTGAACGGCCACGGTTTGCGTACGACGCCGATCGAGGCGCGGACCATGTCGAAAAACGCCTGGTTGAGTTTCTTCGCCTCGGGACCGAGCGGAATGCCGAGAAAGCTCGTCGCGGCAAGGTCGAGCGTCAGCTGCTTGATCGCCGGATAGAACTGGAAGGTCTGCCCGCTCCAGCTTTCGATCCGTTCGGCGATGCCGTCGTTCAAGCTATCGGCATAGGCGCGCATCGGTTCGGGCTTGAACGCGACCGACAGCGTCTTGCGGTCCATCCGGTGATGGTCGAAATCCATCAGCATCAGCCCGCGCGGGAAGACGCGCCACAGGACCGGACCCCAGCCCTGTTCGGAGCTGAAGATCTTGTTGCGGTCCATCAGCACGAGCTCGTTGGCTTCGGGGCCGATCAGCGCGACCTGCCGTCCGCCGAAGCTGTTGACGCGATAGACCTTGCCGTGTTTCGCGACCATCCGACGGGTAAAATCGGCGGGGTCCTTGAGCTGTTCGAGCGTGACGCCGACGACAGGGAGGCCGTCCTCGCCGGGAATATGGTCGAGCGTGCTGCCATCGGGCCACGGCTTCCAGTGCGGGTTTTCCCGGATTAAGCGCGGCATGGGCAGTCATAATGGCATTCTCCCTGCGACGAGCCTAATCCTCTACTGACACCAATGCAAGTAAGAGGTTTATTCACCCTAAATTCAAGTGGAACCGTGCAAGAGTAGCGACGAACTGCTGGAATCGCCTTGCAATTTCGCCGCATGACGGCGGCGAGGGGCGGGCGCAATCGGGCGCATGTCCGGCCGAGAGGAAGATACATTATGGCCAATACGGGTTTGAAAGCGACGCTTGCCGGCCTCCTTGCGCTGGGCGCATCGGGCTGCATGACAATGGGCGGTTACGGCGCGGGTTACGGCGACGGGTATTATAATGATGGCTATGGCGCGAACGGCTATGCCTATAACGATCGCTGCTACGATGCCTATGACGGCTACGACAATTATTACAGTCAGTACGACTGCTATGATAGCAACGATTACAACAGCCGGTTTTCGGTCAATATCGGCTTTGGCGGCGGCTGGTGGAACGACTTCTATTATCCCGGCTACGGCTACTACATGTTCGATCGCTATGGCGCGCGGCGCCAGCTTTACGGCAATTATGCACGCTATTGGGGCGGTCGCCGTGCCGGTTACAACTGGCAGCGCCATGGCGGCCATCGCGACCGGCAGCGCGATGGTCGTCGCGGCGAACGGAGCGAGCGCCGTGATCGCAGCGGCGTCGGCGGCCAGATCGTCGATCGCGTCGGCCAAGCCAATGGCGAGACGACGCGGGGCCGGCGCGCGCCGCGCGCTACGACTGCGCCCGAGGCGGTCGAGCGCAGGATTCCCGAGACGCGTCGCCCCACTCGCCAGATCGTCGATCGTGTCGATCGCGCCAATCGGCGTACGCGCACTGCCGCACCGCAAACGCGGACGGTAGACCGTCCCGCGCGCGTCGAGGCGGCGCCCGCGACCCAGCCTGTGGCCCGGCCCGCCGCTCGGGTCCGGACGCAGGAGCGGCGTTCGACCCCGAGGCGCGAGCGCCAGGAACCGGGGCGGGTCCAGCCCGACTAAGCCGACGGGTTCAGGCTGACCGAGATTACGGCCGGCGACGTTCAGACGTCGTCGGCCGATTTCATTTCCTCGATATCGATTTCGCCGGTCATCGCCGCGACGGTGACCGCGACCGCGGCATCGCCGCTGACGTTGGTCGTCGTGCGCATCATGTCCATGATCCGGTCGATGCCGGCAATGAAGGCGATCGTCTCAAGCGGCACGCCGACGCTGCCGAAGACCAGCGCCATCATGATCAGTCCCGCGCCGGGGATCCCCGCGGCACCGATCGCGCCCAGCGTAGCGGTGATCGAGATCATGAAATAATCGCCCCACGACAGGTCGACGCCGAACAGCTGCGCGCCGAACAGGGTGGCGAGGCCGAGATACATCGCGGTGCCGTTCATGTTGATCGTCGCGCCAAGCGAGACGACGAAGCTCGACACGCTCTTAGACACGCCGAGGTTGCGCTGGGTGCAGCGCATCGTCACCGGCAAGGTCGCGTTCGACGATGCGGTCGAATAGCTGACCGCCATCGCATCGACGATGCCGCGGAAAAAGTCGATCACCGGCAGCTTGGCGAGGAACTTGATCATCGCCGAATACATCACGAAAATGATCAGCAGGCAGCCGAGATAGTTGAGCCCGACGACCTGCGCGAGGCTGAGCAGCGCGTCGGTTCCGAAACTGCCCGCGACCCACGCCATCAGCGCGAAGACGCCGAACGGGGTCAGCTCCATGACGATCATCGTCACCTTCTGCATGATGACCGAACCCGAATCGAAGATCTTGGCGACGGGCTCGCCCTCTTCCTTGGCCATCAGGATGCCGATGCCGATCAGCAACGCGAAGACGATCAACGGCAATACGTTGACGTCAGCCATCGTCTGGACGGGGCTTTGCGGGACGATCGACAGGATCATGTCGGTCCAGCTCGTGACCGTCGGCGCGGGCGTTTCGCCCATCACGACCTTGGACGTATCAATGCCGAGGCCGGGTTTGAATATGGTCCCGAGCAACAGCCCGAGCCAGACCGCAATCTGGCCGGTGACGACGAACAGCAGCAGCGCGCGGCCGCCGATCTTGCCGAGTTTCTTGACGTCGCCGATTGCCGCGACGCCCGAGACGAGGCTGAAGAAGATCAGCGGCACGACGAGCATCTTGATCGAGCGGATGAAGAAATCGCCGATCCACTTGATCTGTTCGGCATCGGGACCCCACCAGAGGCCCGCAAGGATGCCGAGGATCAGCGCCCCGACCACACGTTGCCACAGGTGAATCCGGAACCACCAGCCCAGCATCGTCACATCCCCCAGAAATTCGCGGCGCCAAGCGGCCGACGCGGCACGCTAGCCAAGCCTCAGGCGCCGTGCAAGCGCGTCTATCCCAGCAGCGAAATTGCGATCACCGTCGCCAGTCCGACGCACAGCGTCAGCGGGATGCCGGCCTTGAAGAAGTCGATGAAGCGATAGCCCCCGGCGGCATAGACCAGCGTATTGGTCTGGTAGCCGATCGGGGTCGCGAAACTCGCCGAGGCGGCGAACATCACCGCTATGACGAGCGGCTTGGGATCGATGCCGAGATCGTTGGCAAGCTTGATGACGATCGGCGTGACGACGATCGCGACCGCATTGTTGGTAACGATCTCGGTCAGCAGGACAGACAGGATGTAGACCGATGCGACGAGAGCCCAGGCGGGCATGTCGCGCAGCAGCGGGGTCAGCGCATCGACGATCAGCGTGACACTGCCCGCTTTTTCGAGCGCCAGTCCGACCGCGAGCATGGCGAAGATCAGGACGAGGACATTGCCCTCGATCGAGGTCCACGCTTCCTCGGCATCGATGCAGCGCGTCAGCAGGATGACGCCGACAGCGATGATCGCGGCGATGCCGATCGACAGCATGCCGAGCGCCGACAATATCACGACCGCGGCAAGCGCGCCGATCGCGATTGGCGCGCGGTCGCGGCGAAATTCGCGCACCAGGGTCTCGCCGACCGAATAGAGATAGGGATTGCCGTAAAGCTGGCGAACGTCGCGCTCGGCGCCGGTGATCAGCAGCCGGTCGACCGCATGGATGCGCGCGTTGGGCAGATCGGGGCCCGGCACCTTGCGAAAGCGCGATACGCCCAGGATGCGTACGCGCAAGGTGCTGAGAAAGGGAATGTCAATCAGGCGTTGGCCGATGCTCGGGTGCGACGGCGCGATCGTCGCCTCGACCAGGCCGACCGCATCGGTCGCGACGTCCGAATCGCCTGCCGTCAGCCCGACCTCGTAATCCTCGTTCTGGCGCAACGTCAGCAGTTCCGCCGCGTCGAGCCGCAGCACCAGCCGGTCGCCCATGCCCAGCGTTTCGTATCCGATGGCTGTTCGCTGGAAACGGCCGCCGCGCTTGAGCGCGATGACCTGGATCTTCGACCGCTTGAATAGCGGCAGGTCGGCGATCTTGCGGCCGGCCAGTTCGCTGTCCTTGGTCAGCGTAACTTCGGTCAAGAAACCTGCGCTCTCGTCGGCGACGGCAGGGCTCGAATCCTTGTCTCCGGGCAGCAGCCAGCGACTGATGAAGATCAACGCGAGCATGCCCGATACGCCCGCGACGAGCCCGTAGGGCGTGATCGAGAAGATGCCGAAGCCGTCCATTCCGGCGTCGCGCGCGACCGAATCGACCAGCAGGTTGGTCGACGTGCCGATCAGCGTCGTCGTGCCGCCCAGCACGCAGACGTAAGACAGCGGGATCAGCAGCTTCTTGGGGCTGACATTGATCGCTCCGGCCAGCCGGATGATGATCGGGATCATCACGACAACGACCGGCGTGTTGTTCATGAATGCCGACGCGAAATAGATGCCAACGAACATCTCGACGACGGCAAGCCGGGGATGTTTGCCCGCGCGCTTGATGATCGCGTTGGCGATCGCGTCGACCGTGCCGGTGCGCAGCAACGCGCCCGACAGGATGAACATTGCCGCGATCGTGATCGGCGCTTCGTTCGAAAAGACCGAAAACAGACCCTTCGAATCGAGGATCCCGAGAAACAGGAAGGTGCACGCGCCGATAATCGCGACAACCGTTGCGGGGAAGCGTTCGAGGACGAAGCCGACGAGCATTGCGGCGAGGATGATCAGGCCGATCGCTGCCTGATGCTCTTCGATGAAGATGCGGATGATGTCGATCATTGGATGCTCCGCATGCGAATCAACCGCATTGTCCGCGATGTAGCAGCATATGGTCGGCGAGGACGAGCGCCATCATCGCCTCGACCACCGGCACTGCGCGGATGCCGACGCACGGGTCGTGGCGCCCGGTTGTCGCGATCGTCGTCGCGCTTCCGTCGGGCGCGATCGTGTCGACCGGCGTGCGGATCGAGCTCGTCGGCTTGAACGCGACGCGCGCGATCAGGTCCTGTCCGGTGGTGATGCCGCCCGCGGTGCCGCCGGCATGGTTGCTCGCAAAGTCCGGCGGCCCGTCGTCGGCGCGGGGGCGCATCGCATCGGCGTTTTCCTCGCCAGTCAGCCGCGCGGCAGCAAAGCCGTCGCCGATCTCTACCCCCTTGGCGGCGTTGATGCCCATCATCGCGGCGGCGATATCGGCGTCGATCTTGCCATAGACCGGCGCGCCCCAACCGGCGGGGACGCCGCTGGCGATGACTTCGACCACCGCGCCCAGTGACGACCCCGCGCGGCGCGCCTTGTCGAGCATCGCGGCCCAGCGTTCCTCGGCGTCGGGATCGGCGCAATTGAGCGCGCTGGTATCGAGATGCTGCGCGGCAAAGCGCGTCGCGCGATCGCCGCCGAGTTCGACGAGATGCGCGCGGATGCCGACAACGCCGATGACCAGCCTCGCGATTGCGCCGGCAGCGACGCGCATCGCGGTCTCGCGTGCGCTCGACCGGCCGCCGCCGCGCCAGTCGCGGATGCCGTATTTGGCGTCATAGACGTAATCGGCATGGCCGGGGCGATAGGCGCGCGCGACCTCGCCATAATCCTTCGAACGCTGGTCCTCATTGGCGATGACGAGGCTGATCGGCGTGCCGGTGGTCTTCCCTTCGAATACGCCCGACATGATCTGCACCGTGTCGCTTTCGCGCCGCTGCGTCGTGTGGCGCGACTGGCCGGGCTTGCGCTTGTCGAGCCACGGCTGGATGTCGCTTTCCAACAGTGCGATCCCCGGCGGGCAGCCATCGATAACCGCACCGATCTCCGGCCCGTGACTCTCGCCCCACGTCGTGACGCGAAACATCCGGCCGAAGGTGTTGACGCTCATCGCGCGGCGCGCATCACGACACCGTAATGTCGGGTGCGTCTTCCTGTTTCATGCCGACGGTGTGATAGCCCGCATCGACATGGTGGACTTCGCCGGTGACGCCCGAGGCGAGGTCGCTGAGCAGGTACAGGCCGGCGCCGCCGACATCCTCGATCGTCACGTTGCGGCGCAGCGGCGCGTTATATTCGTTCCATTTGAGGATATAGCGGAAATCGCCGATTCCCGATGCGGCGAGCGTCTTGATCGGGCCCGCCGAAATCGCATTGACGCGGATGCCGTCGGGACCAAGGTCGTTGGCGAGATATTTGACGCTGGTCTCGAGCGCTGCCTTGGCCACGCCCATGACGTTATAGTGCGGGATGACCTTTTCGGCGCCGTAATAGCTCAGCGTGATGATGCTGCCGCCCGGCCGCATCATCGCTGCCGCGCGCTGCGCGACCGCGACGAGGCTGTAGGCGCTGATGTTCATCGTCATCAGGAAATTGTCGAGGCTGGTGTCGAGATATTTGCCACGCAGTTCGTTCTTGTCGGAAAATCCGATCGCGTGGACGATGAAATCGATCGTCTCCCAGCGCTGCTTCAATTCGACGAATGTCTGGTCGAGCGCGGCCATGTCACTGACGTCGCATTCGAGGCAGAAATCGCTGCCCAGACTCTCGGCGAGCGGCTTGACGCGTTTGCCGAGCGCCTCGCCCTGATAGGAAAAGGCCAGCTCGGCACCCGCTTCGGAGAGTTTCTTGGCGATCCCCCAGGCAAGTGACTTGTCGTTGGCAAGCCCCATGATCAGCCCGCGTTTCCCCTGCATCAATCCGCTCATTCTGTTTCCCCGGTCTTTCTGTTCCTGTTGTCGGCCTGACCGACCTTATCTTCGCACTCTTCGGGCGATTCCGCGAGCGCGGCGTTGAGTTCTGCCCCGATAACCACCCCGAGCCCGACGAGGTAGAAGAAAAACAGCGCGACCATCACCCCGGCGAGGCTGCCATAGGTCAGATCATAGGCCAAAAGCCCCCGCAACAACGGCGGCAGCGCCAGCGTGACCGCGACCCACCAAATTGTCGTTGCCAGCGCGCCGGGCCATTTGGGGCAGCCGCGAATACGGTATTTCTTTGGCGTCAGCGAATAGAACAGCAGATAAAGCGCGACGAACAGGCCGAGCGCCGACACCCCGCGCGACAGCAGGATCTGGAAATAGGCATCGACCCGGTCGGGCAGCACGAGTGAGAAAAACTGGTCGACCCCGGTAATCAGCACCTGCGCCGCGAACGACAGCATCAGGAGGAATACCGCCGCGACCATGATGCCGATCGAATAGAGCCGGTAATGCCAGAAGGTCTTCGAGAACTTGGTCCCATAGGCACGCCGCAATATGTCGCGGATCGTCTCGATCAGGCTCCCGACGGTCCACAATGCGACGAGCGCGCCGAGCCACAACAGCGCGCCGGTCCGCGCCGCGAGGACTTCCTTCACCGGCCCCGCGAGCGTCTCGGCGACCGATGGCGGCATCGTCGAAAACACCGCGTTGATCGCGTCGACGCCGCCGGTCGTCTGGCCGAACGCGCTGAGCAGGGCGGTGGCGAGGATGAAGAACGGGAACAGCGCGATCAGCGCCATATAGGCGAGGTTGCCGGCGTGGATGAAGCCGTCGAAATAGGTCCCGACGAGGACGCGCTTGGTCACGGTGAAAAAGCGGCTGCCCGGTGCGATCTTGCGATAGCCATGGCGCATGATCAGCCGCATCCGCTTGTCGCGTTCGGCGCGCGCCTCGGGGGTTTCGGGCGAATGGCCCTGCGCGGCGATTTCATGCGCGAGTGCGTGGTCGATGCGGTCGATCGTTTCGACGTCGTCCGAGTCCGCCGGCTTGGGCCCGAGCGGCGGCGCCTCACCTTGTTGATCGACCGGGCCGGCGCTCATCGCCCTATACGCCCAGCTCTTGGCGGACGTTGCGGGTGTCTTTCCAGTGCTTGGCGAAGTCCTTGAGCTCGGCGTCGTCGGCGGGCAGGTCGACGTTGAGCGTGACGAGCTGATCGCCGCGGCCGCCGCCCTTCTTGCTGAAACCCTTGCCCTTGAGGCGAAGCGTCTTGCCGCTCGACGTGCCCGCGGGCACGGTGACGAAGACGGGATTGTCGACCGTCGGCACCTTGATCTTGTCGCCGCGCACCGCCTCGCCGAGCGTGATCGGCACGTCGAGGCGGATATCATCGCCGTCGCGGCGGAAGAAGCGGTGCCCCTTGACCTCGAGCGTGACGATCGCATCGCCATTGCCGCCGGGGCCGGGCTGTCCCTTGCCCGACAGGCGCATCTGCGTGCCGGTTTCGATCCCGGCGGGCAGCTTCAAATCGATCGTCTTGCCGTCGGCGAGCGTGATGCGCTGCGCGCTGAGCGTGGCGGCATCGACAAAATCGACCGCGAGGCGATAGGCGACGTTGGCTCCCTTGGGCGGAGGGACATTGCGATGCTGCTGCTGGCCGAAGCCGCCGCGCGAACGGCCGCCGCCACCGCCGAACAGACCCTCGAACAGGTCGCCAAGGTCGATATTGTCCTGAGAGAAGCCGCCGGGACCCGCGCCTTGCCCTCCCGGTTGGCCGCGAAACCCGCCGCCACCGCCGCCGAATCCTCCACCGAAGGGCGAGGTCGGATTGCCTTCGCCGTCGATCTCGCCGCGGTCGAAGCGTGCGCGCTTGTCCTTGTCGGTCAGCAGGTCATACGCCTTGGTGACGTCGGAAAATCGCTCCGACGCCTTGTCGTTGCCCTTGTTCTTGTCGGGGTGCAGCTCTTTGGCGAGCGTGCGATAGGCCTTCTTGATCTCGGCTTCGCTCGCGGTGCGGGCCACGCCCAGTGTCGAATAGGGATCGGCCATGAAATTCCTGTTTGCCTGTCACTTCGGTCGCGGCGCCTGACGCGCCAGTATGTGGCCCAGCATGTGGGGGAGCGGCGGCAAAGGTCAAGCGCGTTGATCATCGCCGAGCGTGGCGCAGCGCGGCCTCGACGCTGGCGCAATGACATCCTAGAAGGCGCACATCATGACCGCAGCCCCCGCTTCAGACCCCTTCGCCCTGTTCGCCGACTGGTTTGCCGAGGCGCGCACACACGAACCCAACGACGCCAATGCCATGGCGCTGGCGACCGCCGATGCCGACGGGCGACCGTCGCTTCGCATGGTGCTGCTCAAGGGCCATGATCGCGAGGGTTTCGTCTTTTATACCAACCTGGGCAGCCGCAAGGCGGGCGATCTCGCCCAAAATGCGCACGCCGCGCTGCTGTTCCACTGGAAATCGCTGCGTCGCCAGGTCCGCATCGAAGGCCCTGTCGGCCGCGTCGCCGATGCCGAGGCCGACGCCTATTTCGCATCGCGCAGCCGCGATTCGCAGCTTGGCGCCTGGGCGTCGGACCAGTCGCGCCCGCTGTCCGACCGTGCGACCTTCGAAGCGCGCTTTGCCGAGATGGAAGCGCGTTTTGCCGGCGACGACGTGCCGCGTCCACCAGGCTGGTCGGGCTTTCGCGTGACGCCCGAGCAAATCGAGTTCTGGGCCGACCGGCCGCACCGGCTGCACGAACGCTGGCTCTATCGCCGCGCTGGCGATAGCTGGACCGCCGGGATGCTGTATCCGTGAGCGGAGCACACGACCACGCGCACGGAAATTCGGGCCTGAACCAGCGAGCCGCGCTCGCCAGCGTGTCGGTCGCGCTGCTGCTGCTCGTGCTCAAGTCGTGGGCGTCGTGGCAGACGGGGTCGGTCGCGATGCTCGGCAGCCTTGCCGATACCGGGCTCGACCTGTTCGCCTCGCTCGTCACGCTCTACGCCGTCCGGCTCGCCGGCATGCCGGCCGACGAGGACCACCGCTTCGGCCACGGCAAGGCCGAAGCGCTCGGCGCATTGTTCCAGGTCGTGCTCATCTCGCTGTCGGCAATCGGCATCGGCTGGCGCGCGATCGACCGGCTGATCACCGGCGAAGTGACCGCCGAGGCGGAGCTCGGCATCGGTGTGTCGGTGGTCGCGATCGTCGCGACGGTCGCGCTGCTTGCCTATCAGCGCGTCGTCATCCGCCGCACCGGCTCGATCGCGATCGAGGCCGACCATGTCCACTACCAGAGCGACCTTCTGCTCAATGCGGGGGTGATTGTCGCGCTGGTGCTCGAACAGCTCGTCGGGCTGCGCGGCGCCGACCCGGTGATCGGCATCGTCATCGCGCTGTGGTTGGCATTCGGCGCGTGGCGCGCATCGAGCCGCGCGATCGACCAGTTGATGGACAAGGAATGGCCCGAGGAGCGCCGCCGCAAGTTCGTCGAGGTCGCGAGCCGCTTTTCCGAGCTAGAGAACCTCCACGATCTGCGCACGCGCACCAGCGGTCATCGCGACTTCGTCCAGTTCCACGTCTGGATGGATCCCGACCTCACCGTCCAGCAGTCGCACGACATCATCGAGCGGCTCGAGGACGAGCTCGCGCATGAATTTCCCGGCACCGAGGTGCTGATCCACATCGATCCGGCGGGCCATGTCGATGAACCCGACAACCCGCTCGCAGAAGCCGACGAGATCGAAAAACTCGAGGACGCACCATGACCCAGATTATTATCCCGATCGTCCAGGTCGATGCCTTTGCCGACGCGCCGTTCGGCGGCAATCCCGCCGCGGTGATGCCGCTCGACGCGTGGCTCGACGATGCTGTGCTGCAGGCCATCGCGGCCGAGAACAACCTCAGCGAGACCGCTTTCTACTTGCCCGACGCGACCGGCGAGGCCGATTTCGAGCTGCGCTGGTTCACCCCGACGACCGAGGTCGCGATGTGCGGCCATGCGACGCTCGCCACCGGTCACGTCGTGCTGGGCCAGAGCGAGGCCGATGCGGTCAGCTTTCGCACGCGCAAGGCGGGCGTGCTCCATGTTACGCGCGATGGTGACGGCTATGCGCTCGACCTGCCGGTGACGCGCGTCGAACGGCGCGACAATGCCGCGCTGCTCGCCGCGCTGGGCTGCGACGGCGAAGTCTACGAATCAATCAGCGGCGCCGAAGAAACCGCGATTGTCCTCCTCGACAGCGAGGCGGCAGCTGCGCGCGCTCACCCCCGACATGCGCGCGCTGGGCACGATCGAGCTGATGGCGATCGTCACCGCTCCGGGTGAGGACAGCGACATCGCCAGCCGCGTATTCGTCCCCGCCTGGGGCGTTGACGAGGATCCCGTGACCGGATCGGCACACGCCGCGCTGACACCCTTCTGGGCCGAACGGCTCGGCCGCGACAGCTTCGATGCGGTGCAGGCGAGCGCGCGCGGTGGCCGCATGACCTGCCGCCTGGCCGGCGACCGCGCAATCCTCGGCGGCCGCTGCGTCACGGTGGTCGAAGGCGTGATGCGGATTTGAACGAAAGCGGAGCGGTGTCGGCAATGGGTTGGAAGCTGGTCGCTAGCGTTTGATCGTTAACCTGCCGGACTGGCTGACGCCGCCGCTATCGTTCGCCACGTGCGGCGCACGTCTGCGATGAACGCGGAGGCCAGGTTGGCCTCTCCGACGATGTCTTCGGCGACCGACAGCTTCAACGGTTTCGAGAACATGACGCCGCACTGTAGCCCGCAGGTCCAGCGGACATGACCACCGATCGGCAGCAGGTCGGGAAATTCGATCATCAATGCCTGGCCGGTCTGGATCAGGTTGCGATGGCCTTTGCGCAGATGGTCGTGCGTCGCCATCATCAGCCCGCCGACCGAGATGTTGCCGACGGTCACATCGATCCGGTTGTGGTCGAAATAGGCGATCGCCGGACGGTTGAGCGCCATGCGCGGGGCGCGCTGGGTGCGCACGCGGCGGCTGAAGCGGATCAGGCCCTGGACGATGTCGTCCGACAGCGGCCGGGCGAACTGGACGCCGAATCCATCGCCGCTGCGCCAGGTCACCGTCCCCAGGAATAGCGGAAAACCCTGCGTCTCGATCGCGACCTGCTCGCCGATATTGACGAGCGCGACGGGCGAGACCACCCGCATGCCGGTCGCCGACAGATCGAGGATCTGGCAGTCGTGCTCCGACGCCGGCAGCCGCAGCCGCGAGACAATGTCGGCGTCGTGGCGTTCGGTTGATCGGCGATTGCGACCCGCCTGCCCATCAATCGCGGACTGATCGGCGTCGATCAGGATGGGGCAGCCGGCTTCATCTTCCGGTGCTTCGGGGGGCGATACGACTGCGGTCATCTGGCGATTCATGGAAATGCCTTGGGCCTCCTAGCCCCTTCATGGAACGGCTAGGGTTCGGATTCGATTAAGGGAAATCGATTTCGCGTGGCAATGCAACGCAACGGCAAAGCGCGATCTCACCCTTTCGGCCGGGCGTGCAACCGATTATCAAGCGATTCGCTTCGTCGCTCATCGCCCCCGATTTGGAATCATCGCGTATGTCGCTCACCAGCCTCGTCGTGCCGACCTTCACGCAAATGCTCATTGCGCTTTCGGGCTGGCTGGCAAAGGCCGACGCCCAGCTTACGAAAGCCGAAGCGGAGGCGCTGCTCTCGGCCCGGCTGGCGCCCGACATGTTCCCGTTGGCAACGCAGGTCCGCTTTGCCTGCGTCCAGGCGCACGAAGCGATCTGTCGGCTGAGCGGTACGGAATTCCCGCCATCGATTGATGCGCTGCTCGACGAAGGGCGCAACGCGGGCGATCAGCCCGGCACGCTGGCCGATGCGCAGGCGCGGATCGGCGAAGCCGTCACGATGCTCGAGGCGCTCGTGCCCGATGCGCTCGAAGCCGATCCCGACAGCCCGATTGCGCACCGGCTGCCCAACGACATGGTGTTCGACCTGACCGCGGAGCAATATGCGCGCGACTGGGCGCTGGCGCAGTTCTATTTCCACATCATGACTGCCTATGCGATCTCGCGCAGCGAGGGTGTGGCGCTCGGCAAGGCCGACTATATCCCGCACATGCTGCCGTTCCTGCGCCAGCCGCCGCCAACCAAGAGTTAGACCGGGGTCGCGCCGCCGCTCGCCAGGGCCTGCCCTATTTCGCCTTCTTGTCGATCAGCACCGCCTGTTGCCACGCGCTCGGCGGTTTGTCGGTGCGGTGGATGCAGCCCGCCCAGCAGCATGGGCGCTTCTTGCCCTCGCGCAGTTCCTCGCAGGTTCGCATGATCCGCCGCGCGCGCGTTTTTTCCTGCTTGGCGTCATCGACCCAGCAGATGAACTCGTTGCGGCCGAGCGGGGTCAGCTTTTGCCAAAACGCCAGCGTGTCGCGATCGGCCGACACTGCCGCCTCCATGTCGGCGCCCGCCGTGTGGACGGTTCCGTGCAGGAACCCGTCGGTCACAGTGCGTTGGTGAGGTCGCGGACCGCGTCGCGGACGTGCGGAATCTCGTCCTTGGTCGAGATGCCCAGCCGGACAATCGTCAGCCGCCGCGACGGGGACACGACGACATATTGTCCCTGGTGGCCGAGCATCGCGAAAATGTCCGCCGGTCCCTCGCCGGGCCACAGCGCCTTGCCCGATCCCGGCGGGCGCGGCTTGTTGAGCCATAGGTGCCCGCCATAGCCGGCATCGGTCGGCGCGCTCGTCTGCATGAAGTCGACCCAGCTGTGCGGCAGCAGGCGCGTGCCCTTGCCATCGGCGCTGGCAAAGCCGTCGTTGCGCAACAGCTCGCCGATGCGGGCATAATCGCGGGCTGTCGCGTGCATGATCGATCCGCCGATCATCGTGCCGGCGGCGTCGAATTCGGGGGTCAGGCTGTTAAGCCCGGCAGGCTGCATCAATCGCCCGTCAAGATAGCGCAGCATCGCGTCGCGCCGCGCGGTGGGATCCTTGCTCGGGGTCAGTGCGCGCGCGAGGATGTCGGCGACGATGACGCTCGTCGCGCTCGAATAATTGTACACCTCGTCGGGCTCGGCGGCGAGTGGCTGGCCCTCGGCATAGGCCGCCATGTCGGCCGACCCGCCGAGGAACAGCATCCGCACGGTATCGCTGTCGTAGACAGGATCGCCTTCCTCGACATGCTCGATACCCGACGACATGTGGAGCAGGTTGCGCAGCGTGATCGCGCCGCGCGGGTCGCCCGGACGCTGCCAGGCAGGGATCGGCACCGGGGCATCGAGCGACAGCTTGCCGTCGGCGACCATCATGCCCGTCAGGATCGCGGTCACCGTCTTGGCCATCGACCAGCTGATCAGCTTGCTGTCGGGACCGAAGCCGGGCGCATAGCGTTCGATGATCGGCTTGCCATCCTGGAGGACGAGCAGCGCCCGCGTTTCGCCCATCTCGTCACCGGTAAAGAGCGCATCGACGGTGCGCCTTATCGCCGCGCGGTCGCGGTCGGCGGGGATCGCCAACAGCGGGCTGGTCAACGTCGAGCTGGGCGCCTCGACGCTGGCGACGGGACGCGGCACTGCGAGCGCCGTGGTGGCGAGCGTGGCGGCGATTGCGGCAAGGCCGAGGCTTGCCAGCACGATCGATTTGTTCTTCATGGGCGTGATGGATAGCAAGCAACCGCCCGCCGCAACAGGTACGAAACCGATTCCCCGCTGGAAAATCGTTACGCTCGCGATTTTCGCGCTGCTGATCGCGCTGATCGTGTGGCAATATCCGGGTCTGAAGGCGCAGGCCGAGGCGGGCAGCGCCTATGGCGCGCGCGTCGGCTGTTCGTGCCGCTATGTCGAAAACCGCGAACTCGGCAATTGCGAGAGCGATTTCGAGCCGGGCATGGCGATGGTCAGCCTCTCGGACGATCCCGAGACGCGCACCGTTACCGCGTCGGTACCGCTGCTTGGCAGCGCCAGCGCGCATTATGCCGGCCTGTCGGGCTGCATCCTCGTTCCCGAGGATTAAGTCGCAGGGCTTGGTCTAAGCCGCCTCGGCCAGTTCCGCCGCCTCGGTCGCGACGATCCAACCGCCACCGCACACCCGCGTGCCATCATACAGCACCGCCGCCTGGCCGGGCGACACGCCGTATTCGGGCGTTTCGAACACCAGCCGCTCGCAGACCAGACGCGCGGGGACGGGCTTGGCGAGCGAGCGCACCTTGGCGGTGATCGGCCCGGTCGGCGCGGCGCCGATCCAGTTGACGTCAGCGATCCGCGCGGCGATGACCGCGAGTGCGCGCTTGGGTCCGACGACGACGCGGCGGCTTTCGGCCTCGATCCGCACGACATAGAGCGGTTCGGCTTGGCCGCCGATGTCGAGTCCCTTGCGCTGGCCGACGGTGAAATGGACGATGCCGCGATGCTGCCCGAGCACGCGCCCGTCGAGCGCAACGATGTCGCCGCCCTCGCCCGCTTCGGGCCGGACCTTCTTGACGATGCTGGCATAATCGCCATTCGGTACGAAGCAGATGTCCTGGCTGTCGGGCTTGGCCGCTACCGCGAGATCCATTTCGACGGCGAGTTCGCGCACGCGCGACTTGGGCAGGCCGCCCAAGGGAAAGCGCAGATAATCCAGCTGGTCGTCGGTCGTCGCGAAGAGGAAATAGCTCTGGTCGCGGGCCGGGTCGATCGCGCGGTGGAGCTCGGCGCCATGTTCGCCGGCGATCCGCTGGACATAATGGCCGGTGGCGAGGCAATCGGCATCCATCGACCGGGCAAAGGCGAGCAGGTCGGTGAACTTCACCCCCATATTGCACTTCACGCACGGGATCGGCGTGCGACCGGAAAGATATTCGTCGGCGAAATCGTCGATCACCGACGCGCGGAAATCGCTTTCCTTGTCGATCACGTAATGTGCAATGCCGAGCCGTTCGGCGACCGCGCGCGCATCGCGGATGTCCTGCCCGGCGCAGCAGCTGCCCGTCCGGCCAACCGCTTCGCCATGGTCGTAGAGCTGCAGCGTGATGCCGATGACCTCGGCGTCGGTGCGCGCGGCAAGGCCCGCGACGACGCTCGAATCGACGCCGCCCGACATCGCGACGACGATACGGTTGCGCCCGGTGTGGGCGGGAAGGTCGAACGGATTTTCCATGATGATCGCCCCATAGCGGGGAATTGCAGCGATTTCCAGCGTTGCGAGGCCTGCGGTTAACCTGCGCTAACCAGATGTGAAGAGCGCATTTACTCCCCCTACACCCTTGGCGCGTAGAGCGGGGAGGCGATGAACGAATCCCTCTTCACCCATGGCGCCTTCGACAGCGCACGGCCACTCGCCAGACCCGATTTCGAGGTGATGATGACGCTCGCGTCACTCCGGCAGGTCAATTCGCCGACTGCGCGGCTGGCGATGGCGGGGACGCATGGGGGAGCCGACGACACGATTTGCGCTCTGACGATTCTGGCTGGCCTCGCCAGATCGCTTAACCGCGATGGAACCGCGTCGTTCTACGACCTGTCGGACCTTACGGCGAGTGACGGCTGGCCGCTTCCCGGCTCTGAACGCGCCGTTAACCTTGGGATTTCAACGTATGTTCAGTCCCTCGCCCTAAACGCGTCGGACCAACCCGAGCTTTCCGGAAATTTTGAGGACTTATGATCGAAAACCAGAAAATCAGGCCAGCGCAGGTCGTCGGTCCCCTGGGGGAGCCGCTGACGATCAATTCGCTGCCGCCGCCCGAAACGACCCGCTGGGTCGTCCGGCGCAAGGCAGAGGTTGTCGCTGCGGTCAATGGTGGGCTTCTCAGCGTTGATGACGTGTGCGACCGTTATGGTCTGACGACCGAGGAATTCGCCGGTTGGCAGCGGGCCATCGATCGCTCGGGCATGCCCGGTCTTCGCGTCACCCGAATCCAGCATTATCGCGACCTGTACGAGCGCCAGCAGAAATACTGACGATCAGGTCAGCGAACTGATCTTCGGATCGTTTTGACAGCGTAACAAGATAGCAATAGGGTCGCCTTCGGGCGGCCCTTTTTCGTTACGCCGTCCGGCTGCGAACGACGCTGTGACGAATGACCTTTCGGTAACGGAACAATCTTTCGCCTCGGCGGTTTCTTTCTCAACGGCCAATACGGATTCATTGCCGTAACTACAGGTTCAACAGGAGGATAACATGGGTATCATTATCGCAATCATCGTCGGCGGCATTATCGGCTGGCTCGCCAGTATCGTCATGCGCACCGACGCACAGCAGGGCATCCTGCTCAACGTCATTGTCGGCGTCGTCGGTTCGTTCCTCGGCAACTGGCTGGGCGGACTGTTCGGTTCGGGCGCCACGCTGACCGACTTCAGCCCCATCGGCCTGTTGTGGTCGCTGATCGGTGCCATCGTCCTGCTGGCGATCGTCAACCTCGTTCGTCGCGGCAGCGTTCGCTAAACCACCGCGAAACAAATGGACTAAGGATCGGCCCGGCTTTTGCCGGGCCTTTTCTTTGTGCGCATTCAGGAAAATGGGTCTATACGGCGCCGATCCCGACACATTTCCGACATGGATCGGTGGCAAGCCGCATAAAATAGGCTTGCAGCGGGTGACCTATTTATGTAATACACCGGCGGTCTGAACCAGCCTTGGATATGCGGAAGTGAAAGCGATGAACCTCGAAAGCCCGATTGCCGGCGACACCCAATGGCACGATGCCACGTCCGAGGCTCCCTCGCGGCGCCGGCGCAACATCATCATCGCGGTCGTTGTCGCGCTGATCGCGATCGCCGCGATCGCTTTTGCGATGACGCGTGGCAACGGTGAGCCAGCGCCGGCCGAGAATGCGCCTGCGGCTGCAGCCGACGGCGCCGACAGCAAGGGTGCTGCGGTGGTGTCGATCATCGTGCCTGGCAACCAGACTGTAACGCGAGAGATCACCGCGACGGGCAGCCTTGCGGCGCGCCGAGAGATGCCCGTCGGCATTCCCGGCGAGGGCGGCCAGGTGTCGCGCGTACTGGTCGAGCCGGGTCAATGGGTTGGCGCGGGACAGACGCTCGCGACGATCGACGCTTCGGTCCAGACGCAGAATGCCAGGGCGCTCGCTGCGCAGGTTCGTGTCGCGCAGGCCGATGCAAACCTCGCGCAGGCAGAACTCGATCGCGCCCGCAAGCTGGTCGAACGCGGTTTCATCTCGCAGGCCGACATCGATCGCAAGACGGCAACCCGCGATGCCGCCAACGCGCGCGTATCGGTCGCCCAGGCACAGCTCGGCCAAGCGCAGGCGAGCAATCGCCGCCTCGCCATCCGGGCGCCCGCGTCCGGGCTCGTGCTCACGCGAAATGTCGAACCGGGACAGGTCGTCAGCGCCGGTTCGGGCGCGCTCTTCACCATCGCCAAGGGCGGCGAAATGGAATTGCTCGCACAACTCAGCGAGGACGATCTGGCGCAGGTTTCGGTCGGCGTTCCGGCAACCGTCGTGCCGGTCGGATCGAACCGCGAGATCACCGGCAATGTCTGGCAGATTTCACCCGTGATCGACGCACAGAACCGTCAGGGCACCGCGCGGATCGCGGTCCCCTATGACCGCGGCATCCGCCCCGGCGGCTTTGCCAGCGCGACGATCAAGGCGGGCGCCAGCAGCGCGCCGGTGCTGCCCGAATCGGCGGTGATGAACGACGCCAAGGGCAATTACGTCTATATTATCGACAAGGATAACAAGGTCGTCCGCCGCGCGGTGACCACGGGAACCGTGACTGCGGCGGGCCTGACGATTGCTTCGGGACTGAAGGGCGACGAGCGCGTCGTTGCCTTTGCCGGCGGCTTCCTCAACCCCGGCGAGATCGTCAAACCCAAGTTGATGGCGCAGTCAGCGGGCACGCCCGCGACTCAGGCCCGATAACGCAACCATGCCCAGCGGGACCGACACATGAACTTTCGCAATATCTCGGCTTGGTCGATCCGCAATCCGGTCGTGCCTCTGGTGCTGTTCGCCGGGCTCCTGCTCGCGGGTCTCGTCAGCTTCGCCAGGCTCGACGTCAACAACAACCCCGACATCGATTTTCCCGCGGTGCAGGTGACGATCGTCCAGCCGGGCGCTGCCCCGACCGAAATCGAGACGCAGATCACCCAGCGGGTCGAGGCCGCGATCCGATCGATCAATGGTGTCGATTCGATCAATTCGACGTCGTCCGAGGGCCGCGCGAGCGTCTTCGTCCAGTTCCAGATCGGGACCGGCATCGACGTCAACGACGCGGTCAACGAGGTCAAGAACGCGGTCGACCAGACGCGCAGCGAGCTGCCTGACGGCATTCTCGAGCCGCAGGTATCGAAGGTCGATATCGCCGGCCAGCCGATCGGATATTATGCGGTTGAGGCGTCGGACATGACGCTCGAACAGCTGTCGTGGTTTGTCGACGATACCGTGTCGAAGCGATTGCTCGGTATCGAGGGCATGGCCAATGTCGGGCGCAGCGGCGGCGTCGACCGCGAGATTCGCGTTATCCTCAACCCCGCGCGGATGCAGGCGCTCGGCGTCACTGCATCGCAGATCAACAACGCGCTTCGATCGGTCAATTTCAATGCTGCTGGCGGCCAGGCCGAAATCGCGGGATCGCGCCAGTCGGTCCGCGTGCTCGGCAATGCCGGCACCGCGCTGGCGCTGGCGCAGACGCGTATCGGGATCGGCGGCGGGCGGACGATCGCGCTGCAGGACGTCGCCGATGTTACCGACAGCTATGGCGAGCAACGTTCGATCGCCAAGGTCGACGGCAAGCAGGTCGTCATCTTCAGCATGGAGCGCGCCAAGGGATCGTCCGACGTCACGGTTTACGACGCCGCGGTCGAGACTCTCAAGAAAATCGAAAGCGAAAATCCGGGGGTCACCTTCCGCTCGCTCGGCACCAGCGTCGATTACACGCGTGGGCAATACCACAGTTCGATCGAGGCAATGGTCGAAGGCGCCGTGCTCGCCGTTATCGTCGTCTTCCTGTTCCTGCGCGACTGGCGTTCGACGATCATTTCGGCGATCGCGATTCCGCTGTCGGCGATCCCGACCTTCTGGTTCATGGACCTGATGGGCTTTTCGCTGAATGGCCTCAGCCTGCTCGCGCTCGGCCTTGTCGCGGGTGTGCTGGTCGATGACGCGATCGTCGAGATCGAGAATATCGTGCGGCACATGCGGATGGGCAAATCGGCCTATCAGGCATCGATCGATGCCGCCGACGAGATCGGTCTAGCCGTCGTCGCGACGACGATGTCGATCGTCGCAGTGTTCCTGCCGGTTGCGCTGATGCCCGGCATTTCAGGCCAGTTCTTCAAGAGCTTTGGCTTTACTGTCGTTGCCGCAGTGCTGATGAGCCTTGCCGTAGCGCGGATGATCACGCCGATGATCGCGGCCTATTTCCTCAAGGCCAAGGGCCAGCAGTCGCATGGCGAAGGCTGGATGATGGACCGCTATATGGGCATCCTGCGCTGGACGCTCAAACATCGCTGGTCGTCGGTTGTCGCGGGAACGACCGCCTTGCTGCTGACGGTCGCGATGTTCGCGATCATCCCGCAGCAATTCCAGCCGACGGTCAACAGCAACGACAGCCAGGTCAAGATCGAGATGGTCCCTGGCACGACGATCCAGCAGACCGAGGCGCTGGCCGACCGCGTCGGCGCGATCCTTTCGGCGCAGCCCGAGGTCGAGATCGCGCTCGAATCGATCCGCGAGGGCAGCGCCAATATCTACATCACGCTCAAGAAGGATCGCGCGATGACGAGCGTCGAGTGGGAGCGTTCGCTCGCCCCGCGTCTCGCCCAGATCGCCGATGCACGGGTCAGCTTCGCCTCGCAGAACAATGGCGGCGGCGGCGGCGGGTCGGGCCGCGACATATCGATCATGCTGACCGGGTCGAACCCGGCGCTGCTCGAAAAGACCTCGGCGACGCTCGTCGAGCAGATGAAGACACTGAACAATCTAGTCGTTGCGCCGCGCGTCGCGTCGGACATGCGGCGTCCCGAGCTGATCGTGACCCCGCGCCTCGACCTCGCTGCCTCGCTCGGGGTCACGACCGCCTCGCTCAGCCAGGCGATCCGCATCGCCACCTTGGGCGATATCGACCAGAACAGCGCCAAGTTCTCGCTGTCTGACCGGCAGATCCCGATCCGCGTGATGCTGCCGCAGGAATCGCGCCGCGATTTCTCGACGATCGAGAACCTGCCCGTGCCGACCGCGAGCGGCGGCACCGTGCCATTGAGCCGCGTGGCCGAAATTTCGTTCGGCTCGGGCCCCACCTCGATCCAGCGGACCGATCAGCAGCGGCGTATCTTCGTCGGTGCCGACCTAGCCCCCGGCGTGATCAAGAGCACCGCTGACACGGCGATCAAGGACCTGCCGATCATGCAGAACCTGCCGCAGGGCATCAGCAACGAAGCAGCCGGTTCCGACAAATGGCAGCAGGAGCTGATCCTCAACTTCATCATTGCGGTGCTCGCCGCGCTGCTGCTCGTTCTCGCAGTGCTGATCCTGCTCTACAAGCGCGTGATGTCGCCGCTGGTGAACATGGGTTCGCTGCTACTCGCCCCGCTCGGCGGCCTCGTTGCCTTGTGGATCGCCGGCCAGCCGATCTCGCTGCCCGTCTATATCGGCATATTGATGCTGCTCGGCATCGTCGGCAAGAACTCGATCCTGCTGATCGATTTCGCGCTCGAGGAAATGGACAAGGGTGTCGACAAGCTCACCGCTATCCTCGACGCGGGACACAAGCGCGCGCAGCCAATCGTGATGACAACGGTCGCGATGGCGTCGGGTATGGTACCTACCGCGCTGTCGCTTTCGGGTGACGGGTCGTGGCGCGCGCCAATGGGTACCGTCGTGATCGGCGGCCTTATCGTCTCGACGGTGCTGACGCTGCTTATCGTCCCCGCCTCGTTCAGCCTCGCCGACGGGTTCGAGAAATGGCTCGGCCCCAAATTCGGCAAACTGCTGACCTTCAAGCCGGGCGATGCCGACGGCGCGCGCCATCCCGGCGAACCGGGTTATCGCAGTTCGGGCGATCCCGGCGCGGTCCAGCCGGCGGAGTGACTTGCAACCTCCGCCGACCTCGGACATTTCATTAGGTGTGAGCGCAACCGATCCTGCCTATGTCCGCAAAACCGGCCTGACGATCCCCGATCTCGGGGCGCGGATCCCCACTGGCGGGCATGACGTCAGGATGGTCGCGACGGGCATGTTGCTCGTCATGGCGGCAACCTACGCCGCGGCGCGCTACTTCGCCCATGTCCACCCGATCGTCGGCTTCGTCGGTGCCTTTGCCGAGGCGGCGATGGTCGGCGGGCTGGCCGACTGGTTCGCGGTTACCGCATTGTTTCGTCACCCGATGGGCCTGCCGATCCCGCACACCGCGATCATCCCGCGGAACAAGGACCGGATCGGCGATACGCTCGCCCAGTTCATCCGCGACAATTTCCTCATCCCGCGGGTGATCGCGCACCGCATGCGCCATTTCGACCTGGCCGGCGCGGCGGGACGTTTCCTCGCCAATCCGTCGGGCGAGGCGGGACGGATGCGCGGCGGTGCCTCGCGCCTGATCGCCGACGTGCTCGGCGCGCTCGATCCCGAACGGCTCGGCGGCATGGTGCGCGACGCCTTTTACGAGAAGATGCGCGCGCTGCAGATTTCGCCGTTGCTTGGTCAGGCGCTCGACGCCGCGATGGCCGAAGGACGACACAAGCCGGTGATCGACGCTTTCGTCGTCTGGGCGGCCGAAGTGCTCGACGACAATGCGCACCTGATCCGCGACATGGTTCACGAACGCGCCAACGCGCTGTTGCGCTTTACCGGGCTCGACGAAACGATCGCCAATTCGATCGTCAACGGCCTCAACAAGATGCTCGCCGAAATGGCAACCAATCCCGAGCATCCATTACGCGTCCGTGCCGAAGAAGCACTCGCCAACCTCGCCTGGGACCTGCAATATGACCCTGAGATGCAGGCAAAGGTCGCGGGCGTGCGCGACCAGTTGCTCGACAATCCGGCGATCGTGCGCTGGCTCGACGGCCTGTGGGAACAGACGCGTGCCGGGCTGCTGCGCGCCGCGCGCAATCCCGATACCGCGCTCGCCGGCCGGATGGGTGAGGCGATGCGCCAGCTCGGCACGACGCTCGGCGAGGATGCCGCGCTCAAGCACACCGTCAACCGCTTCGCCCGGCGCGCGGTTGCGGGTGCGGCGGCGAGCTATGGCGACAGCGCGGTCAAATTGGTGTCGGAAACGGTCCGCGGCTGGGACGCGCAGACGATTACCGACCGGCTTGAAAGCGCGGTCGGGCGCGATCTCCAGTATATCCGCATCAATGGCACCCTGGTCGGCGGGCTCGTCGGTGTCGCGCTTCACACGATCGACGTGCTGCTGCTCTAATCGCGCTCGGTCGCGAGGATCGCCTTCAGCCCGCTGCGATAATCGGGATAGGCCGGGGCCCAGCCCAAAACTTCCTTTGCGCGCGTATTGGCGACGCGTTTGCTGTCGGCGAGGAACGAACGCGCCATCGCCGACAGCGACGGATCGTCGATCCCGACCAGTCGCGGCGGTTCGACCCCGAGCAGGCGGCAGCCATATTCGACCACCGCGCGCTGGCAGGTTGGGTCGTCGTCGGCGAGGTTGTAGACGCCCGACGGAGCGGTGAACGACGCGAGGATCGCGGAGACGATGTCATCGACATGGATGCGGTTGGTGATCTGCCCCGGCATTTCGACGCGCGTTGCGGTCCCGGCGCGGATCCGGTCGAACACGCTGCGCCCCGGACCATAGATGCCCGCAAGGCGGAAGACATCGACATCGCCGCGCAGTGCCTGCCACGCGAGATCGGCGGTCGCGCGCGAAGCGGCCCGCGGCGAGGGTGCCAGTTCGCTGTCCTCGTCGACCCAGCGTCCGTCGCGGTTGCCGTAAACCCCGGTCGAGGAAAGATAGCCAACCCATTGCGCGCCCGACAGCGCGATCGCCTCGCCATAGGCATCGAACACCGGGTCGCGACCGCCCGCGCCGCTCGGCGGAACGCTCGACAGTATGTGCGTCGCCTCGCGCAGTGCACCGTGCACTGCTGCATGGTCGTCGAAAACTATCGAGTTGCCGCGTCCTTCGCGCGTCGTCGCACGAATATCCCAGCCGCGCGCCTCGAGCCGCGCGGCGAGGCGCGTCGCGGTATAGCCCAGGCCAAAGATCACCATCGTTGTCATGCGATCGACCCTAGCCGATGGGGGGTTACGATGGAACGCGGAACACCGTTGTGCCGGGCGGGTTGGCAGCATAAGCCGATACGCATGACCGACACCTTCAGCGCCGATGCCGCGCCGCCGCCCGAACCGCGCACGATCCGCCGCGAGGACTATCGCCCGCCCGACTGGCTGGATCGATACCGTCCATCTCGACTTCGATCTTGGCGTCACCGAAACGCGCGTCGTTGCAACGATGGCGCTCACGCGCAACGGCACGCATGATCGCCCGCTGAGGCTCGATGCCGACGGCAGCTGGCCGACCGCGCTGCGTGTCGACGACATCGCCACGCCGTGGAGCAAGGACGGCGAGGGCGACGAAGCGTTGATCGTCGCGGTGCCCAACGCGAGCGCCGAGCTCGTCATCGAAACGCGACTTACGCCCGACCAGAACAGCCAGCTGATGGGCCTTTATGCCTCGGGCGGCATGCTGTGCACCCAGTGCGAGGCCGAGGGCTTCCGCCGGATCGTCCCGTTCGTCGATCGGCCCGACAACCTCGCGGTCTATACCGTCCGCATGACCGGCGACCGGAAAGCATTCCCGGTGCTGCTCGCCAATGGCGAATGCGTCGAGACCGGCGATGCCGAAGACGGGCGGCATTTCGCCATCTGGCACGATCCCTGGCCCAAGCCGAGCTATCTGTTCGCGCTCGTCGCGGGCGATCTCGTCGCCAATCGCGACAGCTTCAAAACGATGTCGGGCAAAACGGTCGATCTGGCGATCTATGTCCGCGACGGTGATCTAGATCGGACCGGCCACGCGATGGATTCGTTAAAGCGCGCGATGCGCTGGGACGAGGAGACCTATGGCCGCGAATATGACCTGCCCGTGTTCAACATCGTCGCGGTCGACGATTTCAACATGGGGGCGATGGAGAACAAGGGCCTCAACATCTTCAACACCAAGTATATATTGGCCGACAGCGACACCGCGACCGACCTCGATTACGACGGCGTCGAAGGCGTCGTCGCGCACGAATATTTCCACAACTGGTCGGGCAACCGCGTGACCTGCCGCGACTGGTTCCAGCTGAGCCTCAAGGAAGGCTTTACCGTCTATCGCGACCAGAGCTTTTCGGCCGACATGGGATCGGCGACGGTCAAGCGGATCGAGGATGTCCGCATCCTGCGCGCCGCACAATTCCCCGAGGATTCCGGGCCGCTGGCGCATCCCGTCCGGCCCGACAGCTACCAGGAAATCTCGAACTTCTACACCGCGACCGTCTACAACAAGGGCGCCGAGCTCATTCGCATGATGGCGACGCTGACCGGCCCCGAGCGCTTTCGCGCCGCGACCGACCTCTATTTCGACCGCCACGACGGCGAGGCCGCAACCTGCGAGGATTTCGTCCGCGCGATCGAAGACGGCGGCAAGGTCGACCTCGACCATTTCCGCCTGTGGTACAGCCAGGCGGGGACGCCGCGGGTCAAAGCGCGGCTCGCCCACGACGCGGCGAGCGGCGAGGCGGTGCTCCACCTCGACCAGAGCGTGCCGCCGACCCCCGGCCAGCCCGACAAAAAGCCGATGGCGATTCCGTTGAGAGTAAAGGCGTTCGATATCGCCGCCAACAGCGCCGAGGGGGCCGTCGAGGAACAGCTCGTCGATCTCGACACCGCGAGCCAGAGCGTCGCGCTCGGCCGCTTTTCCCGCCCGCCCGCTTTGTCGATCAATCGCGGCTTTTCGGCGCCGGTGACGATGGAGATCGAACGCGCGCCGGGCGAGCTCGCCTGGCTGGCGGCGAACGACGATGATGGATTTGCCCGCTATGAGGCGCTGCAGCAGCTGATGGTCGAGACTTTGGTCGCGCGGATTGGCGGCGAGGCGGGCGATATCGATGCGCTCGTCGCGGCGATCACCGAGACGCTCAAGGGCGCCGACGCCGATCCCGCATTCGTCGCCGAGGCGGTCATGCTCCCGAGCGAGGCCTATCTCGGCGACCAGATGCTCGTCGTCGATCCACAGGCGATCCGCGACATCCGCCGCGATGTCCAGCACCTGGTCGGGCAGAAGCTCGCCTCGCGCTGGCGTGCGATCCAGTCGGGCACCGCGACCGACCATGCCGACGTGTCGCCGCTCGCCAAGGGCCAGCGCCGCCTGCGCGGCGCCGCGCTTGCCTATCTGTTGGCCAGCGGCGAGCCCGATGCTGCCGATATCGCCTTTGCGCAGTTCGAGGCAGCAGGCGGGATGACCGATCGCCAGTCGGCGCTGCTCGCGCTCGCGCACGGCGATTCGCCACTGCGGCAGCGCGCACTCGACGCGTTCTACGACCGTTTCTCGGGCAATCCACTGGTGCTCGACAAATGGTTCCAGATCCAGGCGTGGGCGATGCGCGACGATACCCCCGAACGCGTCGCCGAGCTTGCCGGGCATAGGGACTTCACGCTCGCCAACCCCAACCGCGTGCGCGCTCTCTATGGCGCCTTCGCCGGCAACCAGGCGAGCTTCCACCGCGCCGACGGCGCGGGCTATCGCCTCATCGCCGACCTCGTCATCGCGCTTGACGCAAAGAACCCGCAGACCGCCGCGCGGCTCGTCCCGCCGCTCGGTCGCTGGCGGAGGTTCGACGATGCGCGCCAGCGCCTGATGCAGGCCGAACTTCGCCGCATCCTGGCAACGCCGGGGCTATCGAAAGATGTTGCCGAACAGGCGGGCAAGAGCCTGTCGGGCTAGGCGCTCAGCGCCCGCCGATCCATGCGGCGACTTCGCCCGCAACCGCGTTGGCGGCGGCGTTCAAGGCGATGCCGACGCCTTGCGGCTCGACCGCGGTGATCGGCACGCGCGACTGGAAGCGGCGCTTGCTGACATTCTCGCCCACGACGAGCGTGGCGTCATAGGTGACGACGGCCTGCATCGCGGTCGCGTCGACGTCGAAATCGACGAGGTCGCCGGCGAGCCGCGTGCCCGGATCGGTCACGCCCTGGCCTTCGTCGAGGACCAGCCGCCCGGACTTTGCCGCGATCGTCTCGCTGAGCAGGCGGCGGAACAGGCGGTGCGGCGTATCGACCCACTGGGCGCCCTCGACATAGGCGATCTCGGTTGCGTTGGCGCGAACGGGGACGCGCGGGGTCGACAGCTTCTGCGGAATCTCGGGCGTCAGCACGGTGATTGCGCCCTCGGCCCGGCCACTTGCGGTCGCGCCGGCGTCGAGCTGCGCGTCGGGCGTCAGGCTGAGCAGATAGGGCGGCGGCTTGGCACCGAAGCTGATGCAGCCGGCAAGCGCCAGCGGCAGGGCTGCCACGAGCAGCGGGCGAAGGGTCGATCGGAACATCATGCGCGTCATGTCTGTGGGCCTCATTTCTTGGGCTTGTAGTCGGGCAGCTTGGGCGCCCCGAGGATCGCCGTCGCACCGCCATTGTTGAGCCTCTCGGACACGTCGGCGAGCGATTGCGACGTCTTCCTCAAATCACGGATCAACGCGTTGGCCTGCGGGATCGTCGTCTTGGAGAACGCCTGGACGCCCGGCTGGGCATCCTCGATCGTGGTCTGCAGCGCATCCATGCTCGTCTTGGCCGACTGGACCGTCGCGCGCAGGTCGGCGATCAGCGGCTTGGCATCGTCGCTCAGCACACCGTTGGTCGTGTCGGCAAGGTTGCCGATCTGCTCGGCGGCATTGCCTGCCTGCGCGATCGCGACGCGCGTCTGCTGCAACGTCGCCGAAATTTCCGGACCCTGTTTCGACAATTCGCCGCTCAATTTCTCCATATTGTCGAGGATGCCGGCGATCGATGCCTGGTTGCGGTCGCTGAGCAATTCGGTCAGCCGTTCGGTTAGCGTCGAGATACGCTCGAGCAGTTGCGGCGCCGAATTGAGCAGTTCGCCCAAGGCTCCCGGCTTGGTCGGGATGACGGGCTTGCCCGCTGGGCCGTCCTCGCTGATCGGCGGGGCACCCTTGATCGCGCCGTCGAGCTGGATTTCGCTGACCCCGGTAAAGCCGACGCCGTTGATCTGCGCGGTCGTGCCCTGCAGGATGGGGACTTCGGAATTGACCTCGATGCGGACGCGGACGAACTCGGGATCGGGCTTCCACAGCGCGATTTCCTTGACCTGGCCCGAGGGGACACCGGCGAACGATACGCCCGACCCCTTGTTGAGCCCGGCGACCGACTGTTTGAAGAAAATGTCGTATTCGTTGCGGTCGCCCTGGCCGGCCTGCGCCAGCCACAGGATGAAGAACGCGACGAGCGCGATCATTGCCAGCGTCACCGCGCCGACCAATACGTTGTTTGACCGTGTTTCCATGTCGTTGCGCCTAGTCTTGCCCGCTGCGGGCGGCTGAGTCGATAGCCGCGCGTCCGCGCGGCCCGTTGAAATATTCCTGGATCCAGGGCTGGTCGAGATGGGTCAGTTCATCGATCGTGCCGACCGCGACGATCTTCTTGTCGGCGAGCACCGCGATCCGGTCGCAGATCGCGTGCAGGGTATCGAGATCGTGGGTGATCAGGAACACCGTCAGGCCGAGCGTGTCGCGCAGGTCGAGGATCAGCTCGTCGAACGCAGCGGCACCGATCGGGTCGAGCCCGGCGGTCGGTTCGTCGAGGAACAGCAAGGCGGGATCGAGCGACAGCGCGCGGGCGAGGCCGGCGCGCTTGCGCATGCCGCCCGACAACTCGGCAGGATATTTGGGGCCCGCTTCGACCGGTAGTCCGACGAGCGTGACCTTGTACGACGCGATCTCGTCGCGCAACGCGGGGTCGAGCTCGGGATAGAATTCGCGCAGCGGCACCTGGATGTTTTCGGCCACGGTCAGTGTCGAAAACAGCGCGCCGGCCTGGAACAGCACGCCCCAGCGACGGCGAATGTCGAGCGCTTCGTCGTCGTCTTCCGACTCGCCGGTCATGTCCTGGCCGAACACTTCGATATCGCCCGAAACGGGCTTCTGCAGGCCGATGATCGATCGCATCAGGACCGACTTGCCGGTGCCCGATCCGCCGACGACACCGAGGATCTCGCCGCGCTTGACGTCGAGATCGATGCCGTCGTGGACGACCTGGTCGCCAAATGCGTTGACGAGCCCGCGGACCTTGATCGCGATGTCGTGTTCCTCGGGAATGATCATTTCCAGCCCAGCCCGGTGAAGAACACCGCGAATATGGCGTCGAGGACGATCACCATGAAAATGCCCTGGACGACCGCCGATGTTGTCCTGAGGCCGACCTCCTCGGCGTTCGCTTCGACCTGCATGCCCTGGTAGCATCCGGTCAGGCCGATGATGAAGCCGAACACCGGCGCCTTGATCAGGCCGATGAATACGTCGGTCATCGGCACGACTTCGCGGATTCGCTGGAGATAGGTGATCGGCGGGATGTCGAGGCCGATCCAGACGAAGATCATGCCGCCGATCACCGCCATCACACCCGCGTAAAAACCAAGCAGCGGCATCATGATCGTCGTCGCCAATGACGCGCGGCAGGACGAGCGCCTCGACAGGGGACACCCCGATTGTGCGCATCGCGTCGATTTCCTCGGTCAGCTTCATCGTGCCGAGCTGTGCGGCAAACGCGCTGCCCGAACGACCGGCGACCATGATTGCGGTCATCAGAACGCCGAGTTCGCGCATCGACGATCGCCCGACGAGGTTGATCGTAAAGACCTCCATGCCGAACTGTTCGAGCTGGGTCGCGCCCTGTTGCGCGATGACGATGCCGATCAGGAAGCTCATCAGCCCGATGATCGCCAGCGCGTTGATGCCGACGACCTCGAAGCGCTGGACGACGGCGTTGAGGCGAAAGCGGCGCGGATTGCGGATGATGCCGCCAATGCCGACCATCATCGCGCCGAAAAAGCCGACCATGCCGATCAGCGACGCCCCGGCCGCGCGCGTTGCATGGCCTGCATTGGCCAGCATTTCGGTAAAGCTGTTGTTCGTGTCGGGGTGGATCTGGACCTTCTGGTCGGCCTTCTCGATCTCGTCGAGCAGCTTGACGACGTCAGGCTTGCCGCCTTCGATCCGAGCGCCATAGTCGCGCTTGATCCGGTGGATGATCCACGCCCCAACGGTATCGACCCGCTCGACCTCGCTGAGGTCGATGACGCTGACGCTGGCGATCTTTTCGTCGTCGTGCGCGTCGCCTTCGTGGTCATAGCCGCCGAGCGAGGCAAGACGTTGCGGCAGGTCGCCCATCCGGGCCAAAGTCAGGCGACCGGAAAAGCGAATGATCGCCTTTCCGTCGCCCGGTTCGTAAGTGAAGTCGGCCCCGCGGTTCATTGCCGCGACAGTGCGTCAATTCCCGCCTTGCGACAAGCCGTTATCTATCGTCAGCCGCTAATAGGCTGGCGTTGGCGCACGATCAGATCGCGTCGAGCGCCTGGGTGAAATCGGCGATGAGGTCGTCGGCATCCTCCACCCCGATCGATATCCGCACCAGGTTGTCGGTGATGCCGAGCGCCTGCTTGCGATCGTCGGGTACCGACAGATGCGTCATCGCCGCCGGCGCACTCGCCAGCGTCTCGGTCCCTCCGAGCGATACGGCGAGCTTGGCGATCTTCAGCGCGTCGAGGAATGCGAACGCCTCTTTCTCGCCGCCCTTCAAATACAGCGAGAAGGTCGAGCCCGCGCCTGTGCAGTGGCGGTCATAGATGTCGCGCTGGCGCGAACCGGCCTCGAGGAAGCCCAGATAACCGACGGTTTCGACCTTGGGATGGCCGTTGAGAAAGGCGCAGACCTTTTCGGCATTCTCGCCCGCGCGGCTCATGCGTAGCTCGAGTGTTTCGAGGCTGCGCAGCAGCATCCACGCGGTGTTTGGATCGGTGATCGTGCCGATCGTGTTGCGCATCATGCGGACCTGGTCGAGCAGCGCCTTCTTGCCGACAATCCCGCCCGCGACGAGATCGCTATGGCCGCCGGCATATTTGGTCAGGCTGTAGACGCTGAGATCGGCGCCGTGCTCGCACGGCTTCGACCAGAGCGGCCCGAGGAAGGTGTTGTCGATCGCGATCGGCGGGACATCGTCGCCCGAAAAGGCTGCGTCGCGCGCATCGCGCACCGCCTCGACATCGACCAGCGCGTTGGTCGGGTTGGCCGGGCTTTCGAGGTAGATCAGCGAGACGTTGCCCTGCGCCTTGGCCTTGACCAGCACCGCGTCGATCTCTTCGCGCGTCGCGCCTGCGGGAAAGTCGATATAGGTCACGCCGAACTTGCCGAGGATGCGCGCGATCAGCGATTCGGTCGCGGCATAGAGCGGTCCCGAATGGACGATGACGTCGCCGGGCTTGACCATCGCAAGAAACAATGTCGCGATTGCCGACATGCCGCTCGAAAAGGTCAGCGCTTCTTCGGCGTCTTCCCAGACAGCAAGGCGATCCTCGAGGATTTCCTGGTTGGGTCCGTTGAAGCGCGAATAGACGAGGCCGTCGGCACCGCCCGGACGCTTGCCGGTGACGCCTTCGAAGTGGCGCTTGCCCGCTGCGGCGTTCTCGAACACGAAGGTCGAGGTCAGGAAGATCGGGGCCTTCAACGAGTTTTCGCTCAGCGCGGGATCGAAGCCGTGGCCCATCATCAGCGTCGACGGCTTGAGCTTGCGCCCGCCGATTTCGAGGACGTGCGGCTTGGGACGGCGGCGCGGCGTGGTTCCGGTGATGTCGGCTTCGTTTTCCATGATCAAATTCCTTGGCTGGCGGGCCGCGCGGGGCAGCGCTCGATTGTGCGGCTGCCTAGCTCCGCGCGGCGCTTTGGGCAAGCTCAGCCGAAGAGCAATGCGATCGCGAAGGCCGATGCGATCATCAGCGGCACGCCGGCCAGGTCGAGCAGCAATCCGGCGAGCAGCTGGCGCGGCAGCGCGATGTGCCCGCTCGCCCAGGCGATTGCATTGGGGCCGGTGCCCGACGGCAGCATGAAGCCCCAGCTGGCGGCCATCGCGGCGGGCATCGCGAGCAGCATCGGGTCGGCGCCGGTTGCCGCGATCAGCGCGGCGACGACGGGAATGATCGCGCTCGCGGTCGCGACGTTCGAGGCGAATTCGGTGATGATAACGACCATCGCGGTCACCGCCAGCGCGATCAGCAGCACGGGCACGACGCGCAAGGGAACGAGTGCCTCGCCGAGCCAGTCGGCGAGGCCCGACGCGCCGATTGCCCCGGCGAGTGCCAGGCCGCCGCCGAACATCAGGATCACGCCCCAGGGCGCGCGATTGGCCTCGCGCCATTCGAGCAGCCGGGCGCCCTTGCCGTCGGGGATGACGAACAGCAGCATCGCGCCGGCGATAGCGATACTGCCGTCCTTCAATGCGCCCTTGGGAACATACGGCTGGAGCAGCGGCAGCAGCATCCAGCCCGCAACGACGAGAGCGAGCAGCGGGACGAGGCGTTTCTCGGCAACGCTCCACGGGCCGGGATCGCCGATCGCGCGGCGCGCGGCGCCGCTGTCGAAGCCGTCGGCGCCGATCTTCTGGACGCGCATCAGGATCGCCATGGCCAGCGGGATGCCGATCACGACGACGGGCAGGCCGACCATCGCCCAGCTCAAAAAGGTGATGTTGGTCCCGGCCATTTCGTTGATCAGCCCGGCGGCGATCGCGTTGGTCGGCGACCCGACGAGCGTGCCCAATCCGCCGATCGACGCGGCAAAGGCGATGCCCATCATCAGCGCGCCGGCGATCCCGTCGGTTTCGCCTTCCCTGATCCCGCCCGCGCGCAATACGGCAGCGGCAATCGGCACCATGATCAGCGTCGTCGAGGTGTTCGATATGAACATCGACAGCAAAGCGGTCGACACCATGAAGGCAAGCAGCAGGCCGCGCGCGCCGCTGCCCGCGCGGTTGAGGATCGCGAGCGCGAGGCGTCCGTGCAGCCCGGTCCGCTCGATCGCCAGCGCGAGGAACGCGCCGCCGAGAATGAGCAGGATGATCGAATCGTAATATTCGCCCGCGACCGCATCGGCATCCATCGCGCCGGTCAGCGGGACGACGAGGAAGGGGAGCAGCGCGGTAACGCTCAACGGAACCGCTTCGGTCATCCACCATGCGGCCATCCACAATGTCAGCGCGGCGACGATCCATGCGGCCTGCGGCATGCCGCCGAGCGGCGGGACGAGCGCCATCACCGCGAAGATCGCGACCCCGGCGATGAGCCCGATATCGCGTACCGGTGGCCGCGGCGGGTCGGTCGCGATCGTGTCGGGCGCGGGCGTGCTCATAGCCCGATCACCGACAGCTGGCGACCGTAGCCGGGCTCGCCGCGATGCGTCGCGCGGCGATAGCTGTAATAGGCGTCCTCCATCGCATAGGTATCGTGGTCGATGATCTCGATCCGGCCGATACCCGCGGCAGCGAGGCGGTGCGCGACATAGCCGGGCAGGTCGAACTGCGCATGGCCCGGCGCACCTTCGGCAAAGAAGCGATCGTTGGCCGGGTCGGCATCGGTGAAGCGCGCGCGGAATGCCGCATCGACTTCATAGCTCGCGCGCGCGATCGTCGGGCCGATCGCGGCGACGATATTCGCCCGCGCCGCGCCGAGCGTCTCCATCGCGGCGATCGTCGTATCGGTGACGCCTGCCAGCGCGCCCTGCCATCCGGCATGCGCCGCGCCGACGACGCCTGCCGTACGGTCGGCGAACAGCACCGGCGCGCAATCGGCGGTCAATATGCCGAGCAACAGTCCCGGCGTCGCGGTCGCCATGGCGTCGGCCTGCGGGCGGTCGTCGTGCGGCCAGACTTGCTCGGCGATGACGCAGTCGCGGCCATGGACCTGGTAAACGTTGAGCAATTGCGCGCCGGGCGCGACCGCCGCGACGATCCGCGCGCGGTTCTCGGCCAGCACCGCCTCGTCCTCGCCCGACCCGCTGCCGGTGTTGAGACTGTCGTAAGGCGGCGGCGAAATCCCGCCGCGCCGCCCGAAAAAGCCGTGCGGCACATCCTCGAGCGCGCCAGCGCGGGCAAAGGGCGGCGAGCTTATAGCGTCCGACATAATATGTAGTCCTCGTCGGCGTGGTTGCCGACCATGAAGGCGTAGGTCTGGACGAAGGCAAAATCATAGCGCTCGTAAAAGGCGCGCGCGCGGCGGTTGTTGCTGAAAACCGACAGGTACATCGCATCGCCGCCCAGCGCGCGCCCCGTCGCCAGCACCCAGTCCATCATCCGCTGCGCCAGGCCCGACCCCTGCCACGGCGCCAGGACATAGAACTGGCGCAGCTCGACGGGTTGACCGCGCACCTCGAACGGCAAGGTCGGCGGCCCGACGCGCGCATAGCCCGCAATCGTCGCACCGGTCTCGGCGATCATGACCCGCGTCCCCGGATCGGCAAGCGCGGCGCGCCAGTCGGCCACATTGTGCGTCGCGAGGAACAGCGCGAGGTCGGCCGGATCGTAGAGATGGCCGAAGGTCTCGGCGAAGCTGCGCGCGCCGATCTCGGCTAGTCTCTCGGCGTCGGCCGAATTAGCTTCGCGTAGCACCGCGTCGGCGAGATCGGTAGTCATGCAAAGCCTTCGGGCGCGGGCCAGTGCGGCGCGGTCATCGCGATTGCCTTGAAGAGCGACCCCATCTCATACGGATCGGTCAGGCGATGATATTGCGAGATGATCTCGGTCTCGCGCTCGGGGTTCTTGCGGCGCAGCGCCTCGGCGCGGTGGCCGAGGCCGAGCGTGTGGAGGAACTTGCCCTGCTCGATCGGCCCGACGATGCGCAGACCCCGATCGTTCGCGGGCGCGGCGATCGCGGTGAAATCGACATGCGCGGTAAGGTCCTGCTCGCCGGGATCGTTGAACGGATCGGCGATCTTGTGACGGCGGACCGATTGCAGCGTGTCGCCGACCTTGGGCCCCTGGTAGCCGTAATCGACGATCAGCACCGCGCCGCCCTGCGCGGCGATGCGCGCGGAAAGATCGGCGGCGATCGCCACCGCGTCGGGACAGTGTTCGACGATCATTCCGGGCGGCTGACGGCGCAGCGCCTCGGGCACCGCATCGTCGGCGGGATCGGCGCCAGGCATCGCGATCAGCCGCCCCTCGTGGCGCCCGACGACGCGCTCGCGCCAGCCCCTGGCGGTCGAGATGAACTGCGCGACGGGCAGCGCATCGAAAAATTCGTTGGCGATGATGATCAGCGGGCGGTCGTCGGGCAGCATCGCGATCGAATCGTGGAACTGCGCGGCGGGGAGCCGCTCGGCCTGCGCGCGCCTCAGAACGGGGCTGGTCTCGACGAGATGGACGTCGGGCGAGAGGCCGAAGCGTGCCATCGAGCGCAGCGCGTCGGCGGCGAGCGTGCCGCGTCCCGGCCCCAGCTCGACATAGGCGAATTCGCCGCCATCCTCGGCGCGCATCGCTAGGTCGGCGCACCACAGGCCGATCATCTCGCCGAACATCTGGCTGACCTCGGGCGCAGTAACGAAATCGCCGCCGCGCGCGCCATTGGGCGCGCCGAGCGGATCGCGCGTTGCATAATAATGCGTGTTGGCCTGCGCCATGAAGTCGGCGATCGGGATCGGCCCGTCGCGCTCGATCGTACGGCTCAGCGCCTCGTACAACGGCGTCTCGTCAGGCAACGCTCGACGGTCCGGCGACCGGTTCGACGCGCACCCTGCGCTTCTTGGCGGTGACGACGAGATAGAGGCCGATCAGAAGCATCGGGATCGTCAGCGTCTGGCCCATCGTCAGGCCCCAGGAAAGATGTTCGAGCCCCGCATCGGGCTGGCGGACCAGTTCGACGAGGAAGCGGCTGGCGCCATAGATCAGCGCGGCGGTGCCGACGAGCAGGCCCGGCTTGTAGCGCGCTTGCGTCTTCCAGAACAGGAACCACAGAACCGCGAACAGGACGATGCCCTCGAGCCCCGCTTCGTAGAGCTGGCTCGGATGGCGCGGGTCCATCGTCCCCGACTGCGGAAAAATGATCGCCCAGGGGACATCGGTCGGCCGGCCCCACAGTTCGCCATTGACAAAATTGGCGAGCCGACCGAGGCCAAGACCGAACGGGACGCAGCACGCGATATAATCGCAGAAGCGCAGGAAACTCAATTGGTTGCGCCGGGTGATGAAGTAGATCGCGAGCAGCACGCCGAGCACCCCGCCGTGGAGCGACATGCCGCCGTCCCACAGCTTGAGGATGGTCAGCGGATTGTCGACATAATATTCTGGTCGGTAGAACAGGACATAGCCGAGCCGACCGCCGAAAATGATGCCGAGCATCGCGTAGAACACGGTATCGTCGGCATGGCGCCGCGCCATTGGCGCACCCGGCTGGTCGATCAGCTTGAGCAGGTACCAATAGCCGAGCAGGACGCCCGCGATATAGGCAAGCGCGTACCAGCGCAGGTCGAAGGGGCCGATCGACAGGGCGACCCGGCTGAGCCCGAGATCGTCGAAATTGAGATAGGCTGGCGCGCTGGCGATCGTCTGGAGCAAGGCTTCCCCCTTAGGATTTTTGTCTCCATAAGGGCTGAATAAAACAAGTCAAAGAGGAGATGCCATGCCGTCCGATTTGGACCTTCGCCTGCGTGAGGCCAACGCAGCGCTGACCTCTGACGACGGGCCGTTTCGCGTTGGCAGTTACGACCGCGACGGCGTCACCCTCCCGATCATTGCGACCGCGCCGGCGACATTGCCCGATTATTACGCGCATTTCTGTACCGCGCACGGCGATGCGACGTTTATCGTCGACGGCGATCACCGGCTGAGCTTCATCGAAACGCACCGCCTTGCAACGATGCTGGCGCGGGCACTCGTTGCACGCCACGGCGTCGAACGCGGCGACCGCGTCGGTCTCGCGATGCGCAACGCGGCGTCGTGGATCGTTGCCTATATGGCAATTCACATGGCAGGCGGCGTCGCCACCTTGCTCAACGGCTGGTGGCAGGCGGGCGAACTGGCCGACGGCGTTGTCGATACCGGGACGCGCCTCGTCCTCGCCGATATCCCGCGCGCCGAGCGACTGGCGGGCGGACTGCATGCCGCGACGGTGCTGACGATCGACGTCGATGCGCCGATCGAACAGGCGCTGGCGGGCGTTGTCGGCGACGATGATGGATCTGCCGAGCTGCCGGTGCTGACCGGCGACGACGGTGCGACAATCCTGTTTACCTCGGGCTCGACGGGAAAATCGAAAGGCGCCTGGTCGCGCCATCGCTCGGTCGTCCAGGCGACCTTCAACTACCTCGTCCAGACCAGCTCGATCCTGCGCATCCTGAGCCAAGACGGGACCCCGCCATCGGGCCAACCGGCGACGATCGTCAACACGCCGCTGTTCCACGTTACTGCCGAGGTGCCGGTGTTCCTCCAGAGCTTTGGCATGGGGCGAAAGCTCGTCATGATGCGCAAATGGGACGCCGAAGAGGCGATGCGGCTGATCGAGGCCGAGCGAGTCACCTATTTCGTCGGCGTGCCGCTCATGAGTTACGAAATGCTCGTCCACCCGCGGCGCGACCAGTACGACATGTCGAGCTGTTCGCTGTTCGCTGCGGGCGGGGCGCCGCGTCCGCCCGAACACGTCAAGCGCCTGTCCGAAGGCATGGGCGGCGGCCAGCCGGTGCTCGGCTATGGCCTCACCGAGACCAACGCGGTCGGCTGTGGCAACCTGTCGACCAACTACCTCGCCAAGCCCGACAGCACCGGCGCGCCGTCGAAACCGCTCGTCGACATGGCGATCCTCGATGATGCCGGCATCCATCTGGCGCAGGGCAAGGTCGGCGAAGTGTGCATCCGCTCGATCGCCAATTTCGAAGGCTATTGGAACAACCCCGATGCGACCGACGCGGCGTTCACCGCCGACGGCTATTTCCGCACCGGCGACCTCGGCTATCTCGACGAGGACGACTATCTCTTCATCGTCGACCGCAAGAAGGACATCATCATCCGCGGCGGCGAGAATATCAGCGGGATCGAGGTCGAATCGGCGATCTACGAACATCCCGCGGTGGCCGAATGCTCGGTCTTCGCGCTGCCGCACGATCGCTTCGGCGAAGTCCCCGGCGCGGTCGTCCACTGCCATGACGGCAAGGCGATCGACGACGAGGAACTCAAGGCGTTTCTCGGCGAACGGCTCGCCGCGTTCAAGGTGCCCGACCGGATCTGGCTGTGGGACGAACCGCTGCCGCGCGGCGGGACCGAGAAGATCGACAAGAAGGCGTTACGCGATCGCTATGCGCAAGAGGCCTAGCATCGACGCTGCGTCCATTCGCAAGGGTAATGCGTAAATCCGTCTTATCCGAAAGGTGACAGGATGAGCGAAGGCGAAGAGCAGGCAACCGACGGCGGTACCCGCGCCGCGCCGCGTGTCGTCAATCGCCATCGTCTCTCGACGCGCATCTGGCATTGGGTCAACGCGCTGACCCTGCTCGTCATGGTGATGAGCGGGTTGATGATCTTCAACGCACACCCGCGGCTCTATTGGGGCCAGTACGGTGCCAATGCCGATCCCGCCTGGCTTGAAATCGGCGCGCGCGGCGATACGGGCTATCTGCGCGTCGGTAGCGTCGCGGTTGCGACGACCGGCGTGCTCGGACGCTGGCGCGATGGCGACGGCATCGTGCGCAAGCGCGCGTTTCCGGGTTGGGCGACGATCCCGTCGCACTACAGCCTCGCCGACGGGCGATTGTGGCATCTGTTCTTCGCCTGGATCCTCGCGCTGTCGCTGCTGGCGTACATGATCCGCAGCCTGTTCAACGGTCATGTCCGCCGCGACCTCGCGACCAACCGGCGCGACTGGTCGCCGCGCCATCTTTGGCAAGAAGCCAGGGACCACGCGCGGCTGCGCTTTCCTACCGGCGCGGCGGCTTTGCGCTACAACAGCCTCCAGAAATTAAGCTATATCGGCGTCGTCTTCATCCTGTTGCCGCTGATGATCTTCACCGGTCTCGCGCTGTCGCCGGGCTTCGACGCGGTGCTCGCACCGTATGTTGACCTGTTCGGCGGGCGCCAGTCGGCGCGCTCGATCCATTTCATCGGCATGGGACTGCTGATCGGCTTCTTCGTCGTCCATATCGCGATGGTCGTCGCGGCGGGACCGATCAACGAGATCCGGTCGATGATCACCGGTCGCTACCGCGTGCCGCGCGACCGCGAGGACGCCGCATGATCATGTCCGCCCGCCTGACCCGCCGTCAGGCGCTCGTCCGCAGCGCCACCGCCGGCCTTGCCATCGGCGCGGCGCCGTTGCTCGCCGGCTGCGACGCGCTCAACGATTCGCCCAGTTTCCGCAAGATCCTCGGGCTCGGCGAGGACATGCACCGCCACGCCCAGCGCGTCCTGCAAAGCCCTTATGGCCTTGCCAAGGAATTCGCCGCGAGCGACCTCTCGCCAGTGTTCCGCTCGAACGGCACTGCGATGCCCGGCGGCGCCAATTATGCGCGCCATCTGGCCAGCGGCTTCGTAGATTGGCGGATCGCGGTCACCGGGCTCGTCGCGCGCCCGCTCAGCCTGTCGCTCGCCGATATTCGTGGCGCTCCACAACGCACCCAGATCACCCGCCACGACTGCGTCGAGGGCTGGAGCGCGATCGGCCAGTGGACCGGCGTGCCGCTCCATCACGTGCTCAAGGCGGCGGGACTTCGCGACGCCGCGCGCTACGTCGTCTTTCGCTGCGCCGACCGGTTTGGCGCCACGCCCTATTACGAGAGTATCGACCTCGCCGACGCCTTCCACCCGCAGACCCTGCTTGCCTGGCGGCTCAACGGGGAGGCTTTGCCCGTCGCCAATGGTGCGCCGGTACGCCTGCGCGTCGAGCGCCAGCTCGGTTACAAGCACGCCAAATATGTCACCCGCATAGAGGCGGTCGCCAGCCTCGCCGGGATCGGTCGCGGACTGGGGGGATATTGGGAAGACGCGTCGAATTACGAATGGTATGCGGGAATCTGACTGTCCTGCTACGAAGAGATTCCGACATGATGTGGTTGCTCGACAAGGCGCTTACGCGCCTCATCAAACAGGGAACGCTGACACTCGTTACCGCCAGGGGCGAGCGCACCGTCTATGGCCGCGCCGAAACCGGCTGGCCCGATCTCGTCATGCGGCTGACCGACGACAAGGTGGCGGGATACATTGCGCGCCACCCGCGGCTCGGCATGGCAGAGGCCTATATCGACGGCCGCGTCGTCGTCGAGGGCGGCGACATCATGGACTTCATCGCCTTCGTCCGGCGCAATAACCCTTGGGAACAGGGCCGCGATCTCGACCGGCCGTCGCGCACCGGGCGCCTCGTCAAGCGCGCGTCGAACCGGCTGCAGCAGCTCAACCAGCGCGCCGCGTCGAAACGCAACGTCGCGCACCATTACGACCTCGGCAACGATTTCTATCGCCTGTTCCTCGACGAGCACTGGCAGTACAGCTGCGCCTATTGGGACGACGGCGTGACCGACCTGGCCGAGGCGCAGGAGGCCAAGCTTGCCCACATCGCCGCCAAGCTGAAGCTCGAACCGGGCATGCGCGTGCTCGACATCGGCTGCGGCTGGGGCGGCATGGCACGTTACCTCCACGACAAGGCGGGTGTCGAAGTGCTCGGCGTGACGCTGAGCGAGGAACAGATCGCCTATGCCAAGGCGCGCGCAGAGGCCGACGGCGTCGCCGACAAGGTGCGCTTCGAGCTGCGCGATTATCGCGATGTCGAAGGCAGCTTCGACCGGATCGTCTCGGTCGGCATGTTCGAACATGTCGGCGCGCCCAATTTCGGCGAATTCTTCCGCACCTGCCACAATCTGCTCGCGCCCGACGGCGTCATGCTGCTGCACACGATCGGGCGCGTCGGCGGACCCGGCGCGACCGATAGCTTCACCCAGAAATACATCTTCCCGGGCGGTTATATCCCCGCCCTGAGCGAAACCGTCGCGGCGAGCGAACCGGCGCGGCTGATGCTGTCCGATGTTGAGATACTGCGCGTCCATTATGCCAAGACGCTGCGCGCATGGTACGCCAATTGCGTCGCCAACAAAAACGCGATCGTCGCGATGTACGACGAGAAATTCTACCGCCTGTGGACCTTCTACTTGTCGGGCGCGACCGCCGCATTCGAATATGGCGGCATGGTCAATTTCCAGCTGCAATACGCCCGCGATCGCCACACGCTGCCGCTGACGCGCGATTACATGGCCCAAGCCGAGGCAGCTTATCGCGGATAATCGCGGTCCATCACCGCCAGACTGTCGGCTACGAGAGCTTCGAGCACGGCCATGTCCACGTCGGACAGGCGCTTGATATAGAGGCAGCTCTTGCCGCGCTTATGCTTGCCGAGCCGGTCGAGCAGCTGTTGGCGTTTCTCATAGCCGCCGTCCGAATAGACGCCCATCAGGTGCAGCGAGAGGTCGCGCTTGCGGGGGCCGAAACCGGTGCGAAAGAAGTCGCCATCGCGGCCGCTGGCATATTTATAGTGATAGCTGCCGAAGCCGACCATGGCGTCGCCCCACATCGTCGGCGCTTCGCCCGACAACCGTTCCATCATCGCGGCGATGACGCGGCTGTCCGCGCGCTGCCCGTCGTCTTCGATGCCCGCGAGGAACGCCTCGACGTCCCTCGCGGTGGCTCGCGTCTTGTTCTCGGCGACCATGGATCCCCTATTTGGCGGCGAGTTCCTTGACCAGCGCGGGCGCCGGATAGATCGTCTCGAGCGCTTCCTGGACCGCCGCGGTCGACACGACGACAGTGCGGTTGAGGCTGCCGTCATAGCCGTAATTGCCGCCGAGCGAGTGGATGTTGCCGTCGAACGCCGCGCCGATCACGCTGCCGTCTCGCGCGATCACCGGCGAACCCGAATTGCCGCCGATGATGTCGTTGGTGGTGATGAAGTCATAGGTCGTAGCCTTGTCGATCTTCGCCTCATTGGCGCTGTACGCCTTGGCGAGGAGGAACGGCTGCGCCCCCGTTGCGCGGTCGAACGCGCCGCCCATCGTCGTGCGCGTCGGGACCATCGCGCCGTTTTCCATCCAGCCGGCAACCTTGCCGTAGCTGATCCTCAGCGTGAAGGTCGCGTCGGGATAGAGCGTGTCGCCAAAAGCGGCGAAGCGCGCGTCGGCGAGCTTGGCCTGTGCGGCGGTGACCGGCGCGTCATATTCGGCGTCGAAGCGCTGCTGCAGCGTGCGGACATTGGGGTCGAGCCGGCGGGCATAGACGATCATCGGATCGGTCGATGCGTCGATCGCCGCCTGGCCGCCCTCCCACAGCGCCTTGCGCACCGCCGGATCGGCAAGCTTGCTGCCTTCGACCAGGCGCGATGCCAGGCCTTCGGGCGATTCCTTGCCGAGCATCAGCTTGGCCTGCGGATGGTCGGCGCCGAGATATTCGCGCGCCTTCGACAGGCTCCATGCCATCGTCAGCTCTTCGAGCCACGGATAGACCGGCGTTTCGTCGAGCAGGCGCTTCTCGACCAGCGGCAGCGCCGAATCGGTGAAGCCGGGCAGGCGCTCGCCATTGGGCTTTTGCCGCTCGGCCGCCGCGCGGACGAGCGTCGAGGCATAGCGATAGAGGTCGCTCGATGGCTGCGAGAAGCGATAGGCGAGGTAGAAATCGCGCAAGTTACCGGTCGCCTTGTCGATTGCGCTCCACGGATCGCCGATTGCGGCGTTGCCCGCCGATTTGGCCTTGAGCGTGGTTTCGCCCGCGGCGAGCTTGGCCGAAAACTCGGGATCGCCGAGCGCCTTGACGCGACCGATATAGACCTTGAGGCTGTTCTCGACGCCGAACAGTTCATCGCCGCCCTCGCGTTCGCGTTCGGCGCTCTGTTCCATCGCGCTGATCAGGCGGCCGCGCAGTTCGGACATCGTCGTCAGCGTGATCGGCAACGCGACCTCGCGCTGGAAGGCGAGCTGGCTTTGCGTCAGCAGTCGTTGCGTCGATCCCGGGTTGCCGACGACGAAGGTCGCCTCATTATCCTTGGGCGCGCGCGGATTCCATTTGAGGTGAGCCTTGGTCGTGACCGGTTTGCCGTTCTCATACGCGCGCAGGAACGCGCTATCGAGCGCGTAGCGCGGGTAGTTGAAATTGTCGGGATCGCCGCCGAAGAACGCCGCCTGGAATTCGGGTGCCCAGGCGATCCTGACGTCCGAATATTTGCGATAGGTGTAAAGCTTGTACTGGCCGCCGCCATAGAGCGTGACAACCTGGCAGCGCGTCGTTTCGCGGTCGCTGCAGTTTTCGCTCTCGATCGCGGCGATCTTGGCATCGCGTGCCTTGATCAGCGCTTCGCCCGAAAGGCCCGTCATCGCGCCCTTGATTGCGGGGGTGACGTCGGTGATCGCGGTGACGACCTCGGCCTGCTGGCCGGGGCATTTGCGTTCCTTGGTCCGGTCGGCGGCGTTGAAGCCGTCGGCGACGAGGTCGTTGTCGCCGGTCGACAGGTTCTGCAGGCAGCCGACGACGCAGTGATGGTTGGTCAGGATCAGCCCCTCGGCCGAGACGAAGCTTGCCGAACAGCCGCCGGTCAGGCGCACCGCCGATGCCTGCACGCGGTCGAGCCATGCCTGGTCGGGCGCCCAGCCGTAATCGGCGCGCATCTGTTCGGTCGGGAACTGGTCGAACGTCCACATGCCTTCGTCGGCTTGCGCGGGCGCGGTTGCCAATGTTGCGAATGGCATCGCAATGGCGGCGAGCATAAGGGCTTTGGTTTTCATGGCATTTCCTCGTGTCCAAATTATCCGGACGACTCGCCGGATTTGCCGGACAAGTTATTGGTTTGCGCCCGCCTGTCCAGCTTGATACGCGCACGATCGTCAATTTCAGCAGGATTCGCCGCGATGAAAACGCCTCTCAAACATGCCGGAATCAAGAAGGTCGTCCTCGCCTATTCGGGCGGGCTCGACACCAGCGTCATCCTGAAATGGCTGCAGGAAGAATATGGCTGCGAGGTCGTCACATTCACCGCCGACCTTGGCCAGGGCGAGGAGCTTGAGCCCGTCCGCGGCAAGGCGCGCGCCGCCGGCGTCGCCGAAGAGCATATCTTCATCGAGGACCTGCGCGAGGAGTTCGTGCGCGATTACGTCTTCCCGATGTTCCGCGCCAACACCGTCTACGAAGGGCAATACCTGCTCGGCACCGCGATCGCGCGGCCGCTGATTTCGAAGCGCCAGATCGAGATCGCGCGCGAAGTCGGCGCCGATGCGGTCGCTCACGGTGCCACTGGCAAGGGCAACGACCAGGTCCGCTTCGAACTGGGTTATTATGCGCTCGATCCCGACATCGCGGTCATCGCGCCGTGGCGCGAATGGGACCTGACCAGCCGCACCCGCCTGATCGAGTTCGCCGAAGCGCACGATATCCCCGTCGCCAAGGACAAGCGCGGTGAAGCGCCCTTCTCGACCGACGCGAACCTGCTCCACACCTCTTCCGAGGGCAAGGTGCTCGAGGACCCGTGGGACGAGGTCCCCGACCACGTCTATTCGCGCACCGACAATCCCGAGGACGCGCCCGACACGCCCGAATATATCGTTATCGGGTTCGAGCGCGGCGATCCGGTTTCGATCGACGGCGAAGCGATGAGCCCGGCGACCTTGCTCACCGCGCTCAACGCGTATGGCAAACGCCACGGCATCGGCCGGCTCGACCTGGTCGAGAACCGTTTCGTCGGGATGAAATCGCGCGGCATGTACGAAACGCCGGGCGGCACGATCCTGCTCGCCGCGCATCGCGGGATCGAACAGCTGACGCTCGATCGCGGCGCGATGCATTTGAAGGACGAGCTGATGCCGCGCTATGCCGAGCTTATCTACAACGGCCTGTGGTTCAGCCCCGAACGCGAGATGCTCCAGGCGCTGATCGACCGCAGCCAGGCCGACGTCACCGGCGATGTCCGGCTCAAGCTCTACAAGGGCAGCGTCCAGGTCGTCGGCCGCCGCGCCGATGTCGATTTCAACCTTTATTCGAAGGACGTCGTCACTTTCGAGGACGATGCCGGCAGCTACGACCAGAAGGACGCGCACGGCTTCATCAAGCTCAACGCGCTGCGCCTCCAGCTGCTCGGTCGCCGCAATCGCGAGAAGATCCGCAAGGGCACGCCGCAGGGCCGGACCTGATGGTCGCCGCCAAGGCGCCGCGCAAGGCTGCGGCCAGGGCCGTAGCGCCGCCAAGGCGCCAAGGACGAAACGCCGGTCAAATCGTCGTTCCTCCCGTGGCGCTTCGGCCTGTTCCTGTTGCTGCTGGCGAGCATGGCGGGTTTCGCGCTGATCCTGCCGTGGCAGCAGGCGCTGATGGCGGGCTTCGACGTTGCCGCCTTGGGCTTCTTCGTCACGCTGCCGCCGCTGTTCCGATCCGACAGCGCGATGATGCGGACGCAAAGCCGGAAAAACGAGGCCAACCGCCTCGTCGCATTGATCGTCACGACGATCGTGATGCTCGCGGTGCTCGTCTCGGTCGCGACGATCCTCGCGGGCAAGGGTGCCGAATCGCCAATCGACATCGCCTTCATCGTCACCACGCTGGCCGCCGCCTGGCTGTTTTCGAACACGGTGTTTGCACTGCATTACGCGCACCTGTTCTATGTCGCCGACAAGGACGGCAACAAGGCGGGGGCGAAGGAAGCCAAGGATTGCGGCGGGGTCGATTTCCCGCTGACCAGCGAGCCCGAATATTGGGATTTCGTCTATTTCGCCTATACGCTCGGCATGACCTTCCAGACCTCGGACGTCGAGATCACGCTGGTCCACTGGCGCAAGGTGGTGACCTTCCACTGCCTTGCCGCATTCGTCTTCAACCTCGGCGTGCTGGCGTTTTCGATCAACGTCCTGTCGGGCGGCTAGACAGCGGGCGGGCCACGCGGCACATGACGGCGATGACCATCCAGCGCTTCTTTTCCGACAACGCCGCGCGCGTTCATCCCGCGGTGATGGAGGCGATCGCCGCCGCCAACCATCCCGACACCGCCTATGATGGCGACGCGCTGTCGGCAAAGCTCGACGATGCGTTCTCCGACCTGTTCGAAACGCGCTGCACCGCGTTGTGGATCACCACCGGCACGGCGGCGAATTCGATCGCGCTCGCGCATTATGCGCGTCCCTGGCAGGGCGTGATCTGCCACGAGGAAGCGCATATCGAGGTTGACGAATGCGGCGCTCCCGCGATGTATTCGGGTGGCGCCAAGCTGATCCTCGCGGGCGGCGAAGGGGCCAGGCTTTCGCCCGAAGCCATCGCCGAAAAATGCGGCCAGATCCGCGCCGACGTCCACCAGGTCCAGCCCAGCGTCGTATCGATCACCAACGCCTCCGAATACGGCCTTGCCTGGCGACCGGCCGAGGTCGGCGCAGTCGGCGAGGCGTGCGGCGCGCATGGGCTCAAACTCCACATGGACGGCGCGCGCTTCGCCAATGCGGTCGCCTTTACCGACGCGTCGCCCGCCGACGTCACCTGGCGCGCGGGGGTCGATGCGCTCAGCTTCGGCTTCGTCAAGAACGGCGGGATGAATGCCGAGGCGCTCGTCTTCTTCGGCGACCAGGACCTGTCGGGCGTGCGCGAACTGCGCAAACGCGGCGGCCACCTGATGTCGAAAGGCCGCTTCGCCGCAGCACAATTGCTCGCGATGCTGAAGGATGACCTGTGGCTCGCCAATGCGCGCGCCGCCAACGCAGGTGCCGCGCTGATCGCCGAGGCCGCGGATGAACGCCTGATGCACCCGGTCGAGGCCAACGAGCTGTTCGTCAGGCTGTCTGCCGACGAGGCTGCCAGCCTGCGCGCGCAAGGCTTCGATTTCTATGACTGGGGCAGTGGCGCCGCGCGCTTGGTAACGAGCTGGGACCAGGACGCCGCCGCCGTCGCGCCGCTCGCCGACGCGTTGCGCGCACTGTGAGTGTACTGCGCGGCGAACCGGGCCACGACACCCCTACGCTGTTGACCCCGCACATCCTGATCCCGTTCGTCATCTGCACGCTGATCTGGGGATCGACCTGGATCGTCATTCGCGGGCAATTGGGCGAGGTGCCCGTGACGTGGAGCGTCGCCTATCGCTTTTTCGTCGCCTCGGCCGCGATGTTCGCCTTTGCTTTGTGGAAGCGCAAGCCGCTTGGCCTCACGCGCGGTGGCCACGCGCTCGCGATGCTGATCGGCCTCACCCAGTTCGTCGGCAATTTCAACTTCGTCTATCGCGCCGAACAGTATGTTACCTCGGGGCTCGTCGCGGTATTGTTCGCGCTGCTGATGGTGCCCAACACTGTCTTGTCGCGGATATTCCTCGGCAGCGGCCTGTCGCGGCGCTTTCTTCTTGGCGCGGGCATCGCGATCTGCGGCGTGGCGCTGATGATCGTGCGCGAATACCGCGCGATGGCGCTCACCGGGGGTGACGCCGGCGGCGACGCGGTGCTGCTTGGCATCGGCCTGACGCTGGCGGGCGTGTTCGCCGCCTCGATCGCCAACGTCACGCAGGGCAGCCGGCTCGCCCGCGCGCAGGACATGGCGGTGATGCTCGCCTGGGCGATGCTCTATGGCGCGCTCGGCGATGCCGCTTACGCATGGATCACCGCGGGTCCGCCGGTCGTCGCGACCGATGCCGCCTATCTCGGCGGGGTGCTCTATCTCGGCATTTTCGCCAGCGCGGTCGCCTTTCCGCTCTATTTCGGCATCATTCGCGAAGTCGGCCCCGGCCAGGCGGCATGGTCGAGCATGCTCGTCCCGATCATCGCGATGCTGATCTCGACGGTGATGGAGGGCTATCGCTGGACGCCCAACGCGATCATCGGCGGCGTGCTCGCGTTTGTCGGCCTGGCGATCGCGCTCAAGGCCCGCCCGGCGCGCCCCGTCGTCAGCGGGAACATGACACCGGTGGCGGTTTCGTCCGAGGGCACGCGACCCGAATAGATTGGCTACGCGCCGCCGTCTCCTGCCGTATCAGCCGCCGTCGATGCGCTCGATATCGGCGCCGACCGCCTGGAGCTTTTCCTCGAGCCGTTCATAGCCGCGATCGAGGTGATAGATTCGGCTGACCTGCGTTTCGCCTTCCGCCGCCAACCCCGCGATGATCAGGCTCATCGATGCGCGCAGGTCGGTCGCCATGACCGGCGCACCTTTGAGGCCGTCGACGCCGCGGACGATCGCGGTATGGCCGTCGACCCTGATGTCGGCGCCCATGCGGGCAAGCTCGGGAACGTGCATGTAGCGGTTCTCGAAGATCGTCTCGGTAAGCACGCTGGTGCCCTCGGCGAGCGTCAGCATCGCCATGAACTGCGCCTGCATGTCGGTGGCGAAACCCGGATAGGGCGCGGTGGTCAGGTTGATGCCGCGCAGCTTCCCGTTCGATCCGACATGGACCGCATCGCCGCGCTGTTCGACCGTCGCGCCCGCATCGACCAGTGCATCGACAGTCGCCTGCATCTCGTCGATCCGCGCGCCGACGAGATCGATTTCGCCACCAGTGATCAGTGCCGCGCAGGCATAGCTGCCCGCCTCGATGCGGTCGGGCATGACGTTGTAGGTCGCACCGTGGAGCCGGTCGCGCCCTTCGATCGTCAGCGTCGCGCCGCCGATCCCGTCGATGCTCGCGCCCATCGCGACGAGGCATTTGCACAAATCGACGATCTCGGGCTCGCGCGCCGCGTTCTCGATGACGCAGGTGCCCTTGGCGAGCGCGGCGGCCATCAGCGCGTTCTCGGTCGCACCGACCGAAACGACGGGGAAGCGATAGGTGCCGCCGGCGAGCCGCCCGCCAGGCGCCGTCGCCTTGACGTAACCCGCGGCGATCTCGATCTCGGCGCCGAACGCCTCGAGCGCCTTAAGATGGAGGTCGATAGGGCGGTTGCCGATCGCGCAGCCGCCGGGCAGCGACACCGTCGCCTCGCCGGTGCGCGCGAGCAAGGGGCCGAGCACGAGGATCGATGCGCGCATCTTGCGGACGATGTCGTATGGCGCCATCGTCGCGGTGATGCGGCTTGCGCGGATCGTCATGACACGGCCGAAATCTTCGGGCCGCGATCCTTCGATCATCGTCGTCGCGCCAAGTTGGTTAAGCAGGTGGCCGAAGCTGTCGACATCGGCGAGCCGCGGCAGGTTGCGCAACGTCAGCGGTTCGTCGGTGAGGAGTGCGCACGGCAACAGGGTGAGCGCACTGTTCTTGGCGCCCGAAATCGGGATGCGCCCCTTGAGCGGATTTCCACCGCGAATGACAATCTGATCCATCCGAGCGTCATACTGGCTCGGCTTTTCGACGCAAGCCGTCCGGTGTTGGACAGGCGGCGCGTGTGCGACTATGCCGATGCTCGCGGCGGCCGCCCAGCGTGCCAAAGCACCGGTTTATCCGGCAATCATGGCATATGACGCTTGGGGGACGAACAATGTCGGGAAGTTGTTTTGCTGAGCATCTCAGCCATTTTGTCGCTCTGAGCGAATCGGAGCGGACTTCGCTGGCGCGGCTCGAAGAGCGCGAACGCGCAATGAAGCGCGGCGAGTTCCTCCAGCGGGAGGGCGACACGGTCGAGGAAACCTATATCGTCAAGCACGGGCGCCTGATGGGCTATGTCGTCCTCGACGGCGGTAGCCGCCAGATCCTGCGCCATTATTACGCCGGCGATACGCTGGCGGCGAGCAACACCGTCTATCGCAACGCGTGCGAGACGATCGTCGCGATCGACGATGCCGTCGTCTGTCCGATCGACAAGGACGGCGTGCGCGGGCTGCTCGAAGAGCATCCGCGCGTCGCTGCGGTGTTGTTCGCGCTCAATCAGGCCGAGCGGGTAACCCTGACCGACCGACTCGCCTCGATCGGGCGGACGCCGGCAAAGGCGCGCATCGCGGCGATCCTGCTCGACGTGTTGTTCCGCCTCAGGCTGATGAAGCAGGATAAGATCACCACGTTCGAACCGCGCATGACGCAGGAAGAAATGGGCGATGCCACGGGGCTGACCTCGGTCCACGTCAACCGCATGATGCGCGAACTCGACGAGGATGGCCTGATCAAGCGCGACGGATCGACGATCACCGTCGTCGACGAGGCCGGCCTGTGCGAATTGGCGCATTACCAGGACCGGTTCGCCGACCTCGATTTCAGCTGGTTGCCCGCCGCACGCAGCTGAGCTTTATGCATTGGTGCGGGACAGCAGGCTGTCCCTATGCGCGGTACAATGTAGGGCGAAAGCCGGAAACTACGCCTTTTCGACGGTGCACTGCAGCGGGTGCTGGTTTTCGCGCGCGCAGTCCATCACCTGCGTCGCCTTCATCTCGGCGACTTCGTAGCTGAATGTCCCGCACACGCCGACGCCGCGCTGGTGGACGTGGAGCATGACCTGCGTCGCTTCCTCCATGTCCATCTTGAAAAAGCGCTGCAGGACAAGGACGACGAACTCCATAGGCGTATAGTCGTCGTTGAGCATCAGCACCTTGTACATCGAAGGCTGCTTGGTTTTCGTCCGCGTGCGCGTGGCAACGCCGGTCGAATTGTCGCCGTCGCCCTCGTCGATGCGCGGCGGCTTGCTCGCCGCGCGCACAGCTGCGGCGTCGGCATTGCGGGGCATCGGCGAGGGGGGGCGCATAAGGGTCGTCATTGCCTCAGAATATGGCACGTGGGGGGCAGGAAACAAGAGCATTGGGCGGCTTTCATCGCCCCATGCAAAAGGGCCGCCCCAGCCCAAGGCGGAGCGGCCCGTTTGTCGGGGAGCGGACAGGCCGCACCGGCGCGACACCTATCAGGCGGCGGTCTTGATCTTCGCTGCGGCTTCGGCGAACCGGTTCGACAGCGGCTGGAAGCTTTCGCCGGCCAGCTTGACCATGGCTTCGCTGTTCTTCGATGCCTGGGCGACGAGCATGTCGAAGCTCGAACGGACATAGTCGCCGTGCAGCTGGAACAGCTCGGCAGGCGTCTTGACCGCGGCATATTTCTTGGCGACGCCGGTGGCGTCCTCGAACGACTTGCGCGAGAATTCCATCGTGTCTTCGCCGATCGACTTCAGGCCCTTGGCGGTGATCTTCGTGCTCTCGACGATCGCTTCGACATTGCCCTTCGAGAAAGCGGTGACTTCCTCGGCAGCCTTGGCGGTCTTCTCCATCGTTTCGCGCGTCTTGGCGCTGGCGTCGGCGACGAGTGTCTCGACGCGTGCCTTGGTGTCTTCGGTGACCTTCTTGGCGGTCTTGGTCATGGTCTTGACGGTATCGTTCATGGTGGTGGGTCCTTTCTGGGCGGGCGAGCGCGTGGCGGTCGTCCGGCTGGTTTTGGTCGTTGATTTGGTCGATGTCTTCTTGGCCGCAGCGCGGCGACGCGGGGCGGGCTTGGCCGGAGCGGCCTTTTGGACCTTCGGCTTGGCGGCGCTTTTCGGTGCGGGCGCGGCCTTGGCAGCGGGCGTCTTGGTGCCGGCGTCGCTCGATGCCTGGGCGAACGCCTGTTCAGCGGAGTCGGTCTTTTTCACGTCGGCCATATCGATGTCATCCTTTGCTGCAGTGCAACATAGACCATCGCGCGTTCGATTTCAAGGTATTTTTGTGCAGTGCAACAAAGGTCCCGAGATGATCAAACCGACCCTCTCCCCATCGGGGAGAGGCAGCGAGACTTATGGGCGCAGCCCGTTAGTCGCAGCGGAGAGGGGCGCGTAACGCGGTCGCGCCGAGCCAAGCCTGTCCATCACGCGAGAGAGCGCGCTGCTAACGCGTCTTCACATAGCGGCCCGGCGCATCCTCGATCGCCTTGCTCTTGCCCTTGCCGGGGATGCGCGCGCCCTTGGCGGCGACCTCGACATAATCCTGCTCGCGGATCCAGCCGATCCAGTCGGTCCACCAGCTGCCCTCGTGCTGCGTCGCGCCGTCGACAAAGTCTTCGAAGCCGGCCACGTCGGCATTGTCGTTGGTCCAATAGCCGTATTTCTTCGCGTCGGGGTGGTTGATCACGCCCGCGATATGGCCCGATCCGGCGAGCGTGAACTGCTTCGGCCCCGACAGATGGTCCATCATCCGCCAGACGCTTTCGGCCGGCGCGATATGGTCCTCGCGCCCCGCCTGGATATAGGCGGGTGTCTTGATTTTCGTGAGATCGATCGGCGTGCCGTCGACGACCATCGCGCCCGGTACGACGAGCTTGTTGTCGCGATACATGTCCTTGAGATAGCCGCGATGCCATTTGGCGGGCAGGTTGGTCGTGTCGCCGTTCCAGTGGAGCATGTCGAACGCCGGATAGGGCTCGCCCATCAAATAGTTGTTGACGACATAGTTCCAGATGAGGTCGCGTCCGCGCAGCGCGTTGAACGTCGCGGCCATGTAGCGGCCGTCATAATAGCCGTCGGTCTCGAGGCTCTCGATCAGTTTGAGGTGCTCGTCGCCGGTCATCAGCTTGAGGTCGCCGGCGCGCTCGAAATCGACCTGCGCGGTAAAAAAGGTCGCCGACTTGATCCGCTCGGCCTCGCCGCGCGCGGTGAGCATCGCGAGCGTTGCCGCCAGCGTCGTGCCGGCAACGCAATAGCCGATCGCATGGACCGCATCGACGTCGAGCACGTCGCGGATCGTGTCGACCGCATCGACCTGCGCCGCGACATAGTCGTCCCATTCGATATCGGCGAGGCTGGCATCGGCCGATTTCCACGACACGACGAATACGCTCAGCCCCTGTTCGACCGCCCAGGCGATGAAGCTTTTCTTCGGGTTGAGGTCGAGGATGTAGAAACGGTTGATCCACGGCGGGAAAATCACCAGCGGCACTTCGAGCACGCTCTCGGTCTTCGGGGCGTACTGGATCAGCTGGTAGAGCCGCGTCTCGTGGATCACCTTGCCCGGCGTCGCGGCGATGTTGCGGCCGATCTCGAACGCCTCGCTGTCGGTGTGCCGCAATTGCCCGCGGTCGAGGTCGGCGAGCATGTTGGCAAGACCCGTGATCAAATTCTCGCCGCGCGTCTCGATCGTTCGGCGCAGCACCGCGGGATTGGTCGCGGCGAAATTGGTCGGGCTCATCGCGTCGAGGAAGCCGCGCGTCGCAAAGCGCATCTGCGCCTTCTGATCGGGATCGATGCCGTCGATCGCATCGACCATCGTTTCGAGCTGGCTGGCGATCGCTTCGTAGCTCTGGCGGATGAACGCGAAGGCGGGCTGCTCGGTCCAGGCGGGATCGGTGAAGCGGCGATCGGCGGGCGGCGCCTCGCGCTCTTCGGCATCCTTGTCGCTCGCGGCGCTGTCGAAACCGCTCATCCGCGTCCAGAAATCGAGTCCCTGCTGCCAGACCGCCATGCCCTGTGCCATCGACTGCGCAATCACGTCGCCGCCCGCTGGTGCCACGGGCAGTTCGGCGAACGGCGAGGGCATGCGCGCGATCATCGCCTGCGCCTTGGCCGGGTCCCAGGTCTTGAGGGCGTGCGTCATCAGCATCTGCTGTGCGCGGCCGATCACCCCGGTCCAGTGCTGCATGTCCTCGAGAGTGGGCAGCGCGTCCGGTGCCATCGTATCGCCCATCGGGTTGTTCATCGTGTCGCTGTCGGTCATGCGTTTGTCCTCTTGGTCGGCCGATCATCAGGCGGGGCCGGACGTCGTTCGCGCTATAGCGCTCGCGGGCCGTGTCAGCTAGCACTCTGGCCAGAGCAACAATGATGGCATGACCGTTTATGTCCGACGAATTCTACCGCATCCGCCGCCTGCCGCCTTATGTCTTTGCCGAGGTCAACGCGATGAAGGCCGCGGCGCGCGCGCGCGGCGAGGACATTGTCGATCTCGGCATGGGCAATCCCGACGGTGCGCCGCCCGCCCATGTCATCGAAAAGCTCGCCGAGGTCGCGCGCAATCCGCACGCGCACGGCTATTCGGCATCAAAGGGAATCAAGGGCCTGAGAAAGGCGCAGGCCGATTATTACGCGCGCCGCTTCAACGTCGATCTCGATCCCGACCGCGAGGTGATCGTCACTTTGGGATCGAAGGAAGGGCTCGCCAACCTCGCGCAGGCGATCACCGCGCCGGGCGATGTCGTCCTCGCGCCCAACCCGAGCTACCCGATCCACGCCTTCGGTTTCATCATTGCCGGCGCGTCGATCCGTTCGATCCCCGCCGCACCGGGCGAGGATTTCTTCCGCCGGCTCGATTACGCGATGCGCTATACCGTGCCCGCGCCCAAGGTGCTCGTGATCGGCTATCCGTCGAACCCGACCGCCTATGTCGCCAGCCTCGATTTCTATCGCGAGGTCGTCGCCTTTGCCAAGCAGCACGACCTCATCGTTATCTCCGACCTTGCCTATGCCGAGATTTATTTCGGCGACACGCCGACCCCCTCGATCCTCCAGGTTCCGGGCGGCAAGGACGTTGCGGTCGAGTTCACCTCGCTGTCCAAGACCTATTCGATGGCGGGCTGGCGGATCGGCTTCGCGGTCGGCAATGCGCGCCTCATCGATGCCCTCGCTCGCGTGAAATCCTATCTCGATTACGGCGCCTTCACCCCGATCCAGGCCGCGGCCACCGCTGCCTTGAACGGCCCGCAGGATATCGTTGCGGCCAACCGCGCATTGTACAAGAAACGCCGCGACGTTCTGGTCGACAGCTTCGGCCGCGCCGGTTGGGACATCCCCGTTCCCGAGGCGTCGATGTTCGCCTGGGCGCCGATTCCGCCCGCGCTCGCCGAGATGGGTTCGGTCGAATTCGCCAAGGACCTGCTGACGCACGCCGGGGTCGCGGTCGCGCCCGGCGCTGGTTTCGGCGAGGAGGGCGAGGGGTTTGTCCGCCTCGCGCTGGTCGAGAACGAACAGCGCATCCGCCAGGCGGCGCGCGGGCTCAAACGCTATCTCGCCGCCCGCGGCGTCGCGATACCCGCCGAGCCAGTCGCGTGATCGGCGAGACGATCCAGCTCAGCCTCGCGCCCGCCTTCCTGCTGGTGGCGACGAGCGGTATCCTCAACGTCGTCACCGGGCGGCTGGCACGCGTCGTCGATCGCGCGCGCAAGCTGATCGAACAGCATGGCGATACGCGCGGTGTCGAACATGCCCGCGTCGTCGCGGAACTGCGCCTGCTCGACCGGCGGATGGTGATCATCAACTGGTCGGTCGGCCTCGCCGTCGCATGCGGCATCACCGTGTGCCTGATGGTCGCGATGCTGTTCTTGGTTGGCGCGGGGCATATCGATCTCGGCATGCCCGTCTCGGCACTGTTCATTATCGCGATGACGCTGCTGCTCGGATCGTTACTGCTGTTCCTGATCGAGGTTCGCCTCGCGATCCGCACCATCCACGTACCGATGGAGTTGCTCGAAAAATGACCGAACGTCGCGCGCTACAGATCGTCGTTGCCATCGCCTGCTTCGTCCCGTTCTACGCGGGCGGATCGGGCGTGTTGTGGGGCGCCGATTTCATCCATGGCGCCAATATCGTCTCGCAGGATCTCGACAGCCATTTCCGTTATCTCAGCGGGCTGCTGCTCGGCATCGGCCTGATGTTCGCCAGCTGCATTCCCAGGATCGAAACCGCGACCAAGCGCTTCCAGACGCTCGGCATCGTCGTCATAGTCGGCGGCCTTGCGCGCGCTTACGGCATGACCGTGATGGGCGTACCGTCGAACGGGCAAGTGTTTGGCCTCGCAATGGAGATCGGCGTCGTCCCGCTGCTGATGGCATGGCAGGCGAACTTCGCCTGGCGCCATGCCCGCGCCGAACGGCGTGCGGCTATTGCGCCGTCGCCGCCTCCGGGCTTTCCCCCGTCGTCGCAAGATAGCCCGGGGTGACGATGCGCGGACGCGCCTGTTCGAAGGCATAGCCCGCGCTCAGCACCTTGGCGTCCTGCCATTTGCCCGCAATGAAGCTGATCCCCACTGGCAAGTCGCCGATCGTCCCGCCGGGCACGGTCAGGTGCGGATAGCCCGCCACCGCGGGCAGCTGGCTGACGCTTGGCCCCGAATAGGCGTCGCCCTTGCCGAGCGTGCTGAGCCAGGCCGGACCATTGGTCACGCCCATCAGGACATCGACCTTGTATGTCCGCATCAGCCGGTCGATCCCGTCGGGGCCGGCCAGCGTGCGCGCCGCATCGCGCGTCTTGATATAGCCCGCATCATCGAGCCCCGGCTTGCCTTGCGCCAGGGTAAACAGCTCCTGTCCGAAATAGTGCATTTCGGTGTCGGCATGCGTCTCGTTGAAGGCGATGAGGTCGGCGAGCGTGCGCGTTTTCACTGCGGCGGGCGTCGAGGCGAGATAGGCGTCGAGATCGGCCTTGAGTTCGACCATCAGGATTTCGAGCTCGTCATCGCCAAGCGTGTCCATCCCCGCATTGCTGTCGGAAATCTCCACGATCTCGGCGCCCTTGGCGCGCAGCGTCGCCAGCGCCTCGTCGAGGATCGAGTGGATCGACGGATCGTCGCCGATCTGGTCGATAAGCACGCCGATGCGTTTGCCTGCGAGCCAGTCGGGGTCGAGCGCGGCGGCAAAATCGGTCTTGTGCAGGTCGGCCTCGGCGGTCGCCGGATCGGCGGGGTCGCTGCCCGCCATCGCGGTCAGCATCATCGCCGCGTCGCGGACGCTGCCCGTCATCGGCCCGGCGGTATCCTGGCTGTGGCTGATCGGGACGATATAGGTCCGGCTGACCAGTCCGACGGTCGGCTTGAACCCGACGACGCCGTTGACTCCCGAGGGACAGGTGATCGATCCGTCGGTTTCGGTGCCGATCGTGCCAGCAGCCAGTCCCGCCGCCATCGCCGCGCCGCTGCCCGCCGACGATCCGCAGGTGTTGCGGTCGAGGACATGCGGGTTCTTGGTCAGCCCGCCGACCGCGCTCCAGCCGCTGGTCGAATTGCCCGACCGGATATTGGCCCATTCGCTAAGGTTGGTCTTGCCGAGGATGATCACCCCGGCGGCCTTGAGGCGTGCAATCATCGGCGCGTCGCGGTTGGTGACATTGTCGGCGAGCGCGAGCGACCCGGCGGTCGTCGGTAGCGGTCCCGCTGCCTCGATATTGTCCTTGATCAGGATCGGGATGCCGTGGAGCGGCCCGCGAACCTGGCCCGCGGCGCGTTCGGCATCGCGCGCACGCGCCTGGTCGAGTGCGTCGGGCATCGTCGCGATCACGGCGTTCAATGTCGGCCCGGCATCGTCGATCGCCGCGATCCGCGCGAGATAGCCCGCTGTGATCGCCTCGCTCGTCGTGTCGCCGCGCGCCATCGCCGCCGACAGCTCGGCAATGCTGAGCACCTCGATCCCCGGCGTCTCGACCGCGCCGGTGCTGGCTGCTGCCGCGACCGGTGGTGGCGCTTCGGCAGTTGCGACGCTTATCGGTGCACTCGCACAGCCGGTGAGCAGCATCGCGGTGGTAACGGTCAAGATGGAACGGATCATGGCTAGCCCCCTGGTTAGGGAGCGACCATAACGCACGCGCACCAAAGCGCGAGTCCGATCGTTGGCGATCGAACGCGCGATGCGCTCAATCGGCGAACGGATCGCGAACCAGGATCGTGTCTTCGCGCTCGGGACTGGTCGACACCAGCGCGACGGGGCAGCCGATCAGTTCCTCGACGCGCCGCACGTACTTGATCGCGCGTGCGGGCAGGTCGTTCCAGCTGCGCGCACCGGCGCACGACCCTTCCCAGCCGGGCATTTCCTCGTAGATCGGCTCGACCGCGGCCTGGTCGGCGGCATGCGCGGGGAAATGGTCGAGCGTTTCGCCGTTCAGGCGATAGCCGGTGCAGATGCTGACCGTTTTGAACCCGTCGAGCACGTCGAGTTTGGTCAGTGCGATGCCGGTGACGCCCGATACCGCGACCGATTGCCGCACGAGAACCGCATCGAACCAGCCGCAGCGGCGCTTGCGCCCGGTGACGGTGCCGAATTCATGGCCACGCTCGCCGAGCTTCTGACCGGTGGCGTCGTCGAGCTCGGTCGGGAAGGGGCCCGATCCGACCCGCGTCGTATAGGCCTTGGCAATGCCGAGGACGAAACCGACCGCATTGGGCCCCAGGCCCGATCCCGCCGCGGCGGTGCCGGCCACGGTATTCGAACTGGTGACGAACGGATAGGTGCCGTGGTCGATATCGAGCAGCACGCCCTGCGCGCCTTCGAACAATATGCGCTTGCCGCGCGCCCGCGCCTCGCCGAGCGTTTTCCACACCGGGCCGGCGAACTGGAGGACGAAATCGGCGATCTCGGTGAGGTCGTCGATCAGCCGCTGGCGATCGATCGGCGGTTCGCCAAAGCCCGCGCGCAGCGCATCGTGGTGCGCGGTCAGCCGGTCGAGCTGCGGTTCGAGATGGTCGAGATGGGCAAGATCGCAGACGCGGATCGCGCGCCGGCCGACCTTGTCCTCGTATGCCGGGCCGATGCCGCGCAGTGTCGTGCCGATCTTGCCCGCGCCGCTGGCGGCTTCGCGCAGTCCGTCGAGATCGCGGTGGAAGGGCAGGATCAGCGCGCAATTGTCGGCGATGTGCAGCGTCTCGGGCGAGATCGCGACGCCCTGGCCGCGCAATTTCTCGACCTCGGCTTTCAATGCCCACGGATCGAGCACGACGCCGTTGCCGATGACGCTCGGTGTTCCGCGCACGATGCCCGACGGCAGCAGCGAGAGTTTATAGACCTTCTCGCCGACGACGAGCGTGTGGCCGGCATTGTGGCCGCCCTGGAAACGGACGACGACGTCGGCGCGGCTGGCGAGCCAGTCGACGATCTTGCCCTTGCCCTCGTCGCCCCATTGCGCGCCGATTACTGCTACGTTTGCCATATCCGTCGTCCTGTTTCGTCACGAATGCCAAAGCCGCGGGCGCCTTAGCCGTTAGCGGATCAAAAGCGAAGCGCCTTGACCTTCTTGACGCCTTCGAGCGCGCAGACGTCGTCGAGCACCGCGCCGTCGACCGGCGCATCGACCGACAGCATCAGCACGGCATCTCCGCCCCTGTTCTTGTCGGCCAGCCGCCGCCCGAGATGGAAGTTACCGATATTCACCCCCGCTGCGCCCAATGTCATGCCGAGCCGGCCGATGAAGCCCGGCGTGTCCTCGTTGACGATATAGATCATGTCGCCATCCAGATCGGTCTCTATTCGCGTTCCGGCGATCTCGACGAGGCGCGGCGCGGCGTCGCCGAACAGGCTGCCGGCAACCTCGCGCCGCCGCTCGGGACCGGTCGCGGTGACGCGCACCAGCGTGTGATAATCGCCCTCGCGCTCGTGGCGGACTTCGCGCACGTCGAGGCCGCGCTCCTTCGCCAGATACGGTGCGTTGACCATGTTGACCGTGTCCGAATAGCTGCGCATCAGCCCGGCGAGCACGGCGGCGGTAATCGGTTTCTGGTTGAGTTCGGCCGCCGCACCCTCGACCTCGACCGACAGGCTGGTGATGTCCGACCCTTCGAGCTGGCCGACCAGGCTGCCGAGCTTTTCGGCAAGCGCCATATAGGGTTTGAGGCGCGGCGCTTCCTCGGCCGACATGCTCGGCACGTTCAATGCATTGGTGATGCCGCCGTCGCAGAGGAAATCGCTCAACTGCTCGGCGACCTGGATCGCGACATTGACCTGCGCCTCGTCGGTCGAGGCGCCGAGATGCGGCGTGCAGACGAGATCCGGCGTGCCGAACAATGGATTGTCCTTGGCCGGCTCCTCGGCAAACACGTCGAGCGCGGCGCCGGCGACCTGGCCGCTGTCGAGCGCGTCCTTCAAGGCTGCCTCGTCGATCAGCCCGCCGCGCGCACAGTTGACGATGCGCACGCCTTTCTTGGTCTTCGCCAGCGCATCGCGCGACAGTATCCCGCGCGTCGCATCGGTCAGCGGCGTGTGCAGCGTGATGAAATCGGCGCGCGCGAGCAGCGTATCGAGATCGACCTTTTCGACCCCCATTTCGATCGCGCGTTCGGCGGTCAGGAAGGGATCATAGGCGACCACCTTCATCCTCAGCCCGCGCGCGCGGTCGGCGACGATGCTGCCGATATTGCCCGCACCGATCAGGCCAAGCGTCTTGGCGGTCAGCTCGACCCCCATGAAGCGGTTCTTTTCCCATTTGCCCGCCTGCGTCGAGGCGTCGGCCTCGGGCAGTTGCCGGGCGAGGGCAAAGATCATTGCGATCGCGTGTTCGGCGGTCGTGATCGAATTGCCGAACGGCGTGTTCATGACGATCACGCCCTTGGCCGACGCGGCGGGGACGTCGATATTGTCGACCCCGATCCCGGCGCGGCCGATGACCTTCAGTTTGGACGCGGCGGCGAGCAGGTCCTTGGTGACCTTGGTCGAAGACCGGATCGCGAGGCCGTCATAATTACCGATGATGGCTTTCAATTCATCGGGCGTCTGGCCGGTAATCTCGTCGACTTCGACCCCGCGGGCGCGGAAAATCTCGGCCGCCTTGGGCGACATGCTGTCGGAAATCAGGACTTTGGGCATAGGGAATTCCTTGGGTCTCCGGCGTGCGCCGGGCTTGGTCAGTCGGCGGATTTGGCGGTCGCATAGGCCCAGTCGAGCCACGGGCCGAGCGCGACGATATCGGCGGTGTCGACCGTCGCGCCGCACCAGATCCTGAGGCCCGGCGGGGCATCGCGATAGCCCGCTATGTCGTAGGCCGCGCCGGCCTTGTCGAGTGCGCCCGCCATCGCCTTGATCATCGCCTCGTCGGCGCCGGCGACGGTCAGGCAGACGCTGGTCCGCGATCGCGTCGCGGGGTCGATCGCGAGATGGCCGAGCCAGTCGCGTGTCGCAACGATCGTGTCGAGCGCGGCGGCATTTGCGTCGCTGCGCGCGATCAGGCCCGCCGCCCCGCCGATGCTCTTGCCCCATTCGAGCGCCCAGATCGCGTCCTCGACCGCGAGCATCGAGGGCGTGTTGATCGTCTCGCCCCGGAACACGCCCTCGTTGAGCGCGCCCTTGGCCATCAGGCGGAAGAGCTTGGGCAGCGGCCAGGGCGGCGTGTAGCTTTCGAGCCGCTCGACCGCTCGCGGGCCAAGGATCAGGACGCCGTGCGCGCCTTCGCCGCCGAGCACCTTTTGCCAGCTGAAGGTAGCGACATCGATCTTGTCCCATGGCAGGTCATACGCAAACACCGCGCTGGTCGCGTCGGCGAAGCTCAGGCCCTCGCGATCGTCGGCAATCCAATCGCCGTCGGGGACGCGCACGCCGCTCGTCGTGCCGTTCCAGGTGAACAGGACATCGTTCGACCAGTCGACCTGCGCCAAATCGGGCAGCGCGCCGTAATCGGCACGGATCACCGTCGGATCGATCTTGAGCTGCTTGACCGCGTCGGTCACCCAGCCTTCGCCGAAGCTTTCCCAGGCGAGCGTTGTGACCGGGCGTGCGCCGAGCATCGACCACATCGCCATTTCGAACGCGCCGGTATCGCTGCCCGGAACGATGCCGATGCGATGCGTGTCGGGCAGGGCGAGCAATTCGCGCATCAGCTCGATGCAATATTGAAGGCGTGACTTGCCGATCTTCGATCGATGCGATCGCCCGAGGCTGTCGGTAGCTAGGTTTTGCGCTGACCAGCCGGGCGGCTTGGCACACGGTCCCGATGAAAAATAGGGGCGCGCCGGACGCACGTCGGGCGTCGGCAGAGGTTCATTCGTCACAATAGTCTCTCCTTACAGAGAGCGCGCGCCGCGTTGGGACGGCGTGGCCCACCGACGGACATAGGGCCGTGACGCTGACGGTCAATGACGAACGCGAATGCGACGACGTTATCAATTCATTTGTAACGATTTTTATCTAGTTCGGGCCGATGAAGACCGCGCGGATCAACTTTTCCCCGATTTTGTCGGGCGTTCCCGTGCTGGTGCCCTTCGCCTTTCATGGCGACCTCGCAACATCGACGATTCTGGAAACCGCCTTTCTCGGCGTGTCGAGCCTCGCGATCTATGTTTTCAGCGTCAGTATCGCCGCACGTCGGCAGCGCCACGACCTCCGCTCGGCCGAAGCGCTTCGCGCGCAGGCATTGCTCCACGATTTCGAGGGCAAGGGGCTCGGCTGGTTCTGGGAAACCGACCGCCACGGCCGGCTGGTCTATCTGTCCGAATCGGTGATCGAGCGGTTCGACCGCCCGCGCGACGAATTGATCGGTCAGAAATTCACCGCGCTGATCGCGCATGACAGCGATGCGACGAGCGGTCGCGAAGGCCGCACGCTCGGTTTCCATCTGTCGCTACGGTCGTCGTTCAACGACCTGTCGCTCAAGGCGGCGATGGACGAAGAGCGGTGGTGGGCGGTGTCGGGCAACCCGATCGTCGATGAGCTGGGCAACTTCAACGGGTTTCGCGGCAGCGGCACCGATCTCACCGAGATGAAGCGATCGCAGGAGGCGGTCAACCAGCTCGCCCGTTACGATCCGCTCACCAGCCTGCCCAACCGCCTCGACATCAACGAAATGCTGACGCGCGCGCTGACCGGTCATGGCGGACGGCCCCAGCCATGCGCGCTGTTCATGCTCGATCTCGACAAGTTCAAGGCGGTCAACGACACGCTCGGTCACCCGGCGGGCGATGCCCTGCTCCAGCAGGTCGCCAAGCGGCTGCTCAAGGCGGTGGGTGAGCAGGGCCGCGTCGGTCGCCTTGGCGGCGATGAATTCCAGATCGTCCTGCCCGACATGACAGACGAGGCGGCGCTGTGTGCGCTTGCCAACAAGGTCATCGACGTCTTGTCGCAGCCTTACCAGGTTCTCCAGGGCCCCGTCCGGATCGGCGCATCGGTCGGGATCGCGATCAGCCATGGCGAAGGGGTTACGGCGAGCGCGCTCGTGCGCAACGCCGATCTCGCGCTCTATGCGGCGAAGGACGCGGGGCGCGGCGTCTGCCGCTTCTACCAGCCGGCGATGCACGAATTTGCCAACGAACGCCGCGAGATCGAGGAAGACCTGCGCGGCGCACTGGCGAAGGGCGAGCTCAGCCTCGTCTACCAGCCGGTCGTCGAGGTCGCGACCGAGACGATCAGCGGCTTCGAGGCGCTGGTCCGCTGGAACCACCCCAAGCGCGGAGCGGTCAGTCCCGACGTTTTCATCCCGATCGCCGAGGAGGCCAACCTCATCACCGCGATCGGCGAGTGGATCCTGCGCACCGCATGCGCACAGCTGGCGCAGTGGGACGGCAATCTCAAGATGGCGGTCAACGTTTCGCCGATCCAGTTCGCGGCAACAAATTTCAGCGAGATCGTGATCAACGCGATCGCCACCAACGGCATCGACCCCGCGCAGGTCGAACTCGAAATCACCGAGGGCGTGTTCCTCGACGAAAGCGCCGACAACATCCGCACTTTCAACCGGCTCAAGAGCGCCGGCGTGCGGCTCGCGCTCGACGATTTCGGCACCGGCTATTCGGCGCTCGGGTATCTGCAGAAGGTGCCGTTCGACAAGATCAAGATCGACCAGAGCTTCGTCCGCGGCGCGACGCGCAAGGGCAACATGAACGCCGCGATCATCGCCTCGATCGTGTCGCTGGCCGATGCGCTGGGCATGGACACCACCGCCGAGGGAGCCGAGACTCACGACGAACTGGCTCTCGTCCGCGACCTTGGCTGTTCGCACATTCAGGGGTATATCTATGGCCGTCCCGTCGATGGCGAAGCGGCGGGCGAGTTGCTCGCGCGCGCCGGCGGCCATATCTCGGCCGAGGGGTTCCAGACGCACCGCGAAAGCCGCAAGACCGCGTTCCGTCGCGTCGGGGTCATCCATGAAGGCTATTGCTACGAAGGTCTGGTCCGCAACATCACCAGCCATGGCGCGATGATCGACGGCCTGACCGACGTGCCCCCGGGGACGCTCTTCACCATCGAATTCGGCGAAGGCCGAGAGGTCGAAGCGACCACGCGCTGGTCTAAAGACAGTCGCATGGGAGTCGAGTTCGACCGTCCGGTCGATGTCGAGGAATTGCGCAAGGTTGCCTCGACCCGGGTGGCGGCCGGCTGGCGAGAGCGCAAGCGCGTCGGATAAAGCGCTCGCCACGCGCGGGAAATCAAGGTAAATGCTTCGCTAACCATCGCTATCACAACGATTTTAACTAGAATCACCGATAGTGTGAATATGGCTAATTCCCCCGTAACCCACCGCGTTCGTTTCGCGATCTTGCTCGGCCCGCTGGCGCTGGCCAGCTGTATCGCCGGCGGGGATCAGCAGCGCGTCGAAGCGCCGCAGCAGCGCTCGGCGGCACCGCGTGTTGCCGCGCGCCCGGCCTATCAGCCGCCAATGACGCCCAACCAGTGCTTTGCCGAGCTCAAGGCCGCCGACGTCCGCTTCTCGCCGCTCGCCGATCGCAGCGAGGACGGAGGCTGCCGGACGATCGACACGATCAAGCTACTCGATTTCGGGACGCCGACGACCAATCTCGGCGCGATGACCTGTCCGCTGGCAAGGAATTTCGCGGCCTGGGCGCGCTATGCGGTGATCCCCGCGGCACAAGTCTATCTCGGCGAAAAGGTCGTCAAGATCGAAACGATGGGCAGCTATAGCTGTCGCAACATCTATGGCGGCCGCTCGGGCCGGCTGTCGCAGCACGCCTTTGCCAACGCCGTCGATGTGTCGGCCTTCGTGCTGGCCGACGGGCGCCGGATCAGTGTCGAAAAGAACTGGCACGGCAGCGCCAGGGAGCACGCCTTCCTCGAAGCGCTGCACACTTCCGCATGCCGTCGCTTCGGCACCGTGCTCGGTCCCGAATACAATGCCGCGCACTATAATCACTTCCATTTCGACATGTCGGGCAACGGCTACTGCCGCTGATTGAGTCTGTGCGGTAAAGCGATGGACGCGGCGCGACCGAGGCGCTAGCGCTCGGCTCATGACCGAACCCAAGAAACTAGAACAGTCGCGTTTTCATAAAGCGCGCGAAGATGCCGGATTCGCGAAGGGTGGCATCCATACGCCGCAGACCGAAAGCGATGCCTATACGCTCGCCTTCCAGGATACCGATTTCCTCCTCCGCGAGGATCTCCGCCCGGTCCGGTTCCAGCTCGAACTGCTCAAGCCCGAGCTGCTCCTTAACGAGGCGAAAATCGCCTCGATGCTCGTCATCTACGGCTCGGCGCGGATTCCCGAACCGACGATGGCGGCCGAACGGCTCAAGCTGGCGACCGGCGAATACGAGACCAGGGTGGCACAGCGGCTGGTCGCCAAGTCGAAATATTATGACGAGGCGCGCAAGCTCGCCTGCCTTGCTTCGCAGACGCCTGTCGCGGCCAACGGCGACCGTCACTTCGTCGTCTGCTCGGGCGGCGGTCCGTCGATCATGGAGGCGGCCAATCGCGGCGCGAGCGACGCTGGCGCCGAATCGGTCGGGCTCAACATCGTCCTGCCGCACGAACAGGCGCCCAACCAGTACGTCACCCCTGACCTCAGCTTCCAGTTCCACTATTTCGCGCTGCGCAAGATGCACTTCCTGCTGCGGGCACGCGCGGTCGCCGCCTTCCCCGGCGGCTTCGGCACCTTCGACGAGACGTTCGAGCTGTTGACGCTGATCCAGACAGGCAAGATCAAGCCGATGCCGGTGCTGTTGTTCGGCAAGGAGTTCTGGACGCGGGTGATCGACTTCGACGCGCTCGCCGAAGAAGGTGTCATCAGCCCCGCCGACCTGTCGCTGTTCCAGTTCGTCGAGACCGCCGACGAAGCCTGGGACGTCATCCGCAAATTCTACGCCGATCGCGACGAAGACGTCGATGCATAGCGGGCGGGGAGGCCAGATCGTCCCGCGGATCGGGTCGGCCTAAACGCTCTACCTCATCGTCATGCTGAACTCGTTTCAGCAAACATCGGCCCCGCGCTCTCGACAATTCATCGCCTTCTGGATCCTGAACCTTGTTCAGGATGACAGTTTAGCTGACGTTGTCCGGAACGCGCTTGGGCGCGCGCTCTCAATTCGCGGTCGCGGCCTGCGTGGTTACCGTGCCGGGGGCTGGTTCCTCGGTCGTCTGCGCGGTCGCATCGGGAGCTGCCTCGTTACCCGTCGCGGCATCGTCGCCGGCCGGGGTATCGGCCTCGGGCGCAGGCGGGGCGGGAAGCGGCAGGTTCGAACCCTGGCTGTTGAGATAGGCGACGAGGTTGGCGCGGTCCTCGGCGCTCGACAGGCCTGCAAAGCTCATCAGCGTGCCCGGCGCGAACTTCTTGGGGCTCTTCAGCCACGCATCGAGATTGTCGAACGTCCACGTGCCGCCATGGCTCGACAGCGCGCTGGAAAAGCCGAAGCCGGCCTTGCCCTGGCCGATCGGCTCGCCGACCGTGGCGTAGAGGTTGGGGCCGATGCCGTTGGCGCCGCCGGCATTGATCGTGTGGCAGGCGGTGCACTTCTTGAACACCGCTTCGCCCTTGGCGACATCGGCATTGGCGAGCAGCGCGGTGAACGACGGGCCGCTGTCTGCCGCACCGGCCTCTTCGCCGCCTTCGATCGCGAAACCCGGAGTTTCGGGTTCTTCGCCGTGGAAATATTTGCCCGTGACGATCGACAGGCCCAGCGCCGCGATTCCGCCGAACAGAACCCAGCCGGCGATGGTATTGGTGCGATCGTGCATGTCGGAACTACCCCTGAAGGAAACACGCTGGGCTCAGCGCAGAAATGGAATGTGGCACCCCATAATCGCCGAGCGCGGCGTCCGCAAGATGAGCGTCGCAAGATTATACGCGTACCTACGCATCCTGCGCGAAATTCAGTGCGCTGCGCCCCAACTCGGACCGGTGCCGATTTCGATGCCGAGCGGGACCGACAGGGTGACCGCGGGCTCGGCCGCGTTCGCCATGACATGTTCGATGATCGGCCGGGCTGCCTCGACCTCGGCCTCGGGCAGTTCGAAGACGAGCTCGTCATGGACCTGGAGCAGCATCCGGGTGGCATCGAGCCCCGCCGCGCGCAGTGCCGGGCCCATGCGCGCCATCGCGCGCTTGATGATGTCGGCGCTGGTTCCCTGGATCGGCGCGTTGATCGCGGCGCGCTCGCTGCCCTGGCGCTCGGCCTGGTTCGATGCATCGATTCGCGGGAAGTGCGTCTTGCGTCCGAACAACGTCTCGGTGAAGCGGTGCGCGCGCGCGAATTCGAGCGTTTCGGAGATATAGTTGCTGATGCCGGGGAATCGCTCGAAATATTTCGAAATCATCGCCTGTGCCTCGTCGGGCGTGATCTCGAGCCGTGCGGCAAGCCCCCAGCGCGATATGCCGTAGAGAATCGCGAAGTTGATCGTCTTGGCGCGCCCGCGCGTGTCCCGATTGACCTCGCCGAACAGCTCCATCGCGGTTGTCGCATGAACGTCGTCGCCGCGCGCGAAGGCGGCCTTGAGCTCGGGCACGTCGGCCATGTGCGCGGCGAGGCGCAGTTCGATCTGGCTGTAGTCGGCCGCCAGGATAACATTGCCCGGCGCGGCGACGAAGGCGTGGCGGATCTGCCGCCCGACCTCGGTGCGAATCGGGATGTTCTGCAGGTTCGGATCGGTCGAGGACAGGCGCCCGGTCTGCGCGCCGGTCAGGCTGTAGCTGGTATGGACGCGCCCGGTCTTGGCGTTGATCTGCTCCTGCAGCGCATCGGTATAGGTCGATTTCAGCTTCGACAGCTGGCGCCAATCAACCAGCTTCTGCGCGATCGGCACGCCGTCCTTCTTCAATCGCTCGAGCTCGTTGATGTCGGTCGACCAGACGCCCGACTTGCCCTTGCGTCCGCCCTTGAGGCCCATCTTGTCGAACAGGACCTCGCCGAGTTGTTTCGGACTGCCGATCGTGAAGGGCGCGCCCGCTTCCTCGTGAATTGTCGCCTCGAGCCGCGCGATTTCGGTTTCGAACCCCTGGCTCAGCCGCGACAGCTCGGCACGATCGACCATGATGCCGCGCTGTTCCATCGCCGCGATCACGGCGACGAGCGGACGGTCGACCATCTGGTAGACGCGCGTGCCCCCCTCGGCCGCCATCCGCGCGGTAAAGATCTGCCACAGCCGATAAGTCACATCGGCGTCCTCGGCGGCGTATTCGGTCGCGGTGGCAAGGTCGACCTCGGCAAAGCTGATCTGCTTCGCACCGGTGCCGCAGACATGCTTGAAGGCGATGCAGGCGTGGTCGAGGTGGCGCTGCGCGAGCTCGTCCATGCCGTGCCCGCCGGCGCCGCCGTCGAGCGCAAAGCTCATCACGATCGTGTCGTCGAAATTGCGGAATTCTAGACCGTGCTGCGCCAGTACCGACATGTCGTATTTGAGGTTGTGGCCGATCTTGCGCACCGCCTCGTCGATCAGCAACTTGTCGAGCTTCGCCGTGACGAGCGCGAGCGACAACTGCTCCGGCTTTTCGGACAGGAGGTCGTTGCCGCCATGGCCGATCGGAATATAGCACGCCTTGCCGGGAGCGGTGGCCATGCTGACCCCGACGAGCCGCCCGGTGATGCAATCGAGGCTGTCGGTCTCGGTATCGATCGCCACCGCGCCGGTTCGTCGCGCCTCGGCGATCCACGCGTCGAGCGCCGCCTCGGTCGTTACCGTCTCGTATTGCGAACGGTCGATCGGCTGGTGTTCGCGCACGACCGCGACCGGCTTCGATAGCTCGCCGGGCTTGGCCGCGTTGCCGTCGCCCGCGATTGCCGCCGCGAAATCGCGGTTGGACGCGTTGGGCGATGCCGCCGGCCCGCCGATCTTGAGCAGCAGCGACTTGAAGCCGTGATGGTCGAGGAACGCGCGCAGCGGTTCTTCGGGAATGCCATCCAATGCCATGTCGTCGAGCGGCATCGGCAGTGCGACGGTACAGTCGAGCTCGACCAGCACGCGCGACAGGCGCGCCATGTCGGCATGTTCGATCAACCGGTCGCGCATCGCCGATTTTTTCATCTCGGGCGCGGCGGCCAGCACGCTTTCAAGGTCGCCATATTCGACAAGCAGCTTGGTTGCGGTCTTGGGGCCGATCCCGGGAACGCCGGGAATATTGTCCGCGCTGTCGCCCATCAGCGCCAGCGCATCGCCGACCAGCTCGGGACCGACGCCGAATTTCTCGATCACGTGCTCGCGCCCCATGCGGACGTTCTTCATCGTGTCGAGCATGTCGACGCCCCCACCCCCGGAGGGAGAAGGCTCCTCGATGAGCTGCATCAGGTCCTTGTCCGAACTGACGATCGTGACCTTCCAGCCCTCGGCGACCGCCGCCTTGGTATAGCAGGCGATGATGTCGTCGGCCTCGTAGCCCGCTTCCTCGATGCACGGCAGCGAGAAGGCGCGCGTCGCATCGCGGATCATCGGGAATTGCGGGCGCAGGTCTTCGGGCGGCTCGGGCCGGTGCGCCTTGTATTCGGCATAGATCTCGTTGCGAAAGCTCTTTGAATCCTTGTCGAGGATCACCGCCAGGTGGCTCGGCCCGTCGGCCTTGTCGAGCGCATCGACAAGCTTCCACAGCATCGTCGTATAGCCATAGACCGCGCCGACCGGCTCGCCATGCTTGTTGGTCAGCGGCGGCAGCCGGTGATAGGCGCGAAAGATGTACGACGATCCGTCGACGAGATAGAGGTGATTCTGCGACATCGGGCGGCGATAGCAGGGGTTCACCAGCTAGGCGAGACACCTCCTCTATCGACTCCCATGCCGTCACCCGGAACGCGTTTCAGGATCTATAAGCGCCGATGCTAAAATCAGCGCGCCGCGCCAGCCTCGCTCAGCGTCCGTGCGTGTCGACCACCGCGCGCACGACGTTCTGCATCAGGCGCATCCGTTCGGGGATGCTCGCGGTCGTTTCGGCGAGCATCACCGCGATCGCATAGCGCGTGCCGTCGGGTGCGGTGAGGATGCCGATGTCGTTGTATCCCGTCGCGGTGGCGCCGAGCACCTGGCCGGTGCCGGTCTTGTGTCCGATCTGCCAGCCGGGCGGGACGCCGCCTTTCAATCGCTGCGGCCCCGAATGCGTCCGCGACAGCGTTTCGCTCAGCAGCCTGGTCGACTGCTGGCTGAGCAGCTCGCCGCGCGCCAGCTTGGCGAGCGCGGCAACGACCGCCGAGGGCTGCGCCCCGTCGACCGGATCGGCGACATAGGATTCGAGTGCCTTCTTGCGGATAAAGTCGGGCACCTTGGCGCGCTCGACATAGAAGGTGCGATCCTTGCTGTATGCCTGGCTCCAGTTCATCCCGGCGATACCGGCCTGGAGAAGGCGTTCGCCCGGACCGAAGCGGATCGGGCCCAGACCGTTCCTGGCAATGAACCCGCGCACGGCCTCGGGACCACCCGCAGTGCGCAGGAGCGAATCGTTGGCCGTGTTGTCGCTGTGCGTGATCGCCTGTTCGATCAGGCTGCCGACGGTTTCGTGGACAACGCCCTCGCGCGCGACACGCGCGGCGATCGGCTGGTGAAATACGGTGAGATTTTCGGGGCCGATTTCGACCGGGGTCGAAAGCGACAGGCGACCGTTGTCGATCGCGTCGAGCACGGTCATCGTGACCCACAGTTTCGACACGCTTTGCTGCGGGAAATATTCGTCGCCGCGCTTGGCATAGCTCCAGTCGCCGTCGATCCGGCGGACCGCGATGCCGGTCTTGCCGGGGAAGCTCGCCCACAGTTGGTCGATGCGTTCGGTCAGCGCGGCGGGCGGGCGGTTGAAACCGGGGTCGGCGACTGCGGCGTACTGTTGCGCCGCGGGTGTCGGTGCTGCGATCGGCGTGCGCACCACGGCTACCGGACGGACCGCGGGTGCGGGCGCGCGTTGAGCCGGGGCGACGCAGGCGGCAAGTCCTCCGGTCGCCAGCGCCAGGAGGCCCAGGCCGCGAAAGTGTCTCCTGTCGTTCATCTCATATCCCCGCTCGTATACCCGCGTCGGGCGATCGCTCGCCGTCATTATCCCGCAAAAACCTTTTCGAATCCTTTTCGCAGTCGATTTCAACCGCCTGTCTGGCACAGGCACGATTAACCGACGCCGAACGACGATGGGTTGAGCGTCACGCGACGCTGCGCCATGGTGCCGCATGGAAAATCTCGACTTCACCACCCTCGGCCTGCTGCTGTTCGTCGCATCGCTGGTAGCCATGCTGACCCGGCGGATCGGCATGCCCTATTCGGTCGGCCTGGTTATCGCAGGAATCGCGCTCGCGCTGCTGCCTTTCGGTCTCGACCTGCCGCTGACGCCCGAACTCATCTTCCAGATTTTCCTGCCACCGTTGGTGTTCGAGGCGGCAATCCAGATCCCGTGGAAGCCGCTGCGCCGCGAACTTCCGCTGCTCCTCGCGCTGGTGACGCTGGGTGTCGTGCTCGCGGCTACGACGGTCGCGATCGGCATGCATTATTTTATCGGCTGGAGCTGGATCGGCGCGGCCTTGTTTGGCGTCCTTATCGCGGCGACCGACCCCGTCAGCGTCATCGCGCTGTTCAAGAGCGTGCGCGTGCCGCCCCGCCTCCACCTGCTCGTCGAATCGGAAAGCCTGCTCAACGATGGTGTCGCGGCGGTCGGTTTTGCCGTGCTCGTCGTCATCGCCGCGGGCGGCGATCTGGGCGTTGCGGCGATCTCGACCAAGCTGCTCGTGACGATCGATCGGTGGCATCGCGGCGGGCGCGGATCGTCGCGCTGCCGCTGATCCTGATCGCCGGTCGGACCTCGGACCGGCTCGTCGAAACGACGCTGACGGTGCTGATCGCCTATGGCAGCTTCGGCCTGGCCGAACATTTCCACATGTCGGGCGTGCTCGCCGCGCTGACCGCGGGGATCATCGTCGGCAACTACGGTTTCATGGGGTCGATCTCGTACGAAGGCCGACCTGCGGTGGTCAATTTCTGGGAATATCGCCGCGTTCCTCGTCAATTCGCTGATCTTCATCCTGATCGGCGGGCGCGAGGCGAGCCAGGCGTTCCTGCCCGTGCTCGGCGCCGCGGCGGTGGCGACCGCGCTCAGCCTGATCGCGCGCGCTATCGCGATCTACCCCGTCGCGTCGATCTTCCTCGGCTCGCGCTTCGCTATCCCGTGGAAGTACAAGCATGTCCTGACCTGGGGCGGGCTCAAGGGCGCGCTCGCGCTGGCGCTCGCACTGGCGCTCCCCGCGAATATCCCCGAGCGTGCCGAAATCATCACCGTCGCCTTTGCCGTCGTCGCCTTTTCGATCTTCGTCCAGGGGCTGACGATGCAGCCCTTGATGCGGCGCCTGGGCCTGATCGAGAAGGGCGACCTCAGCGAAGACGCGGCAAAGACGCTGCACTAGCGCGCCGCTCGCGCAGCCAGGGCAGCAGCGCCGCGGCCCACAGCAGCGCGATCCCGATGCTCGCAAGCACGTCGCTGCCATGATGGGCGAGGACGAGTACGCGCTGCTCGGAGACGTAAATCGCGACCGCCAGCGCGGGGACCGCGAAACGCGGCCAGCGCAAGGCAACCCCAAGAGCCAGCGCCCAGTAATAGCCGGTATGCCCGCTCGGGAAACTGTACTGGCCGGGCACCAGCCACGGCGATGCTCCGTCGCCTTCGGGCAGCCAGCGAACGGGGCGTTCGCGCCCCGCGACCCATTTGACCAGGTCGATACTGTACTGCGTCGTCGCCATCAGCGCGCCCCATGCCATGACGAAACGCGTCGCGACCCAGCCGCGCTTGTAGCGCGAACCAGCCGGCGAACGCCACGACGGGGCCGACGATCGCGCTGACCGGCTTCAATGTCGCCCAGTCGAGATAATGCTGCCATTCGACCAGCGCCGCGCGCAACGGCACGCGCGGCAGCAACCAGCGCTCGATGGCGGGATCGAAGGCAAGGATCAGCAGCGCGCTCGCGATCAGGCAGGCGATACCGCCCGCGATCAGCGCGTTGCGCAGGCGCAGCGTGTCAGGGGACAAGCACCGTATCCTCGGCGACCGGCAGCGTTTGGGGATAATCGAGCGTATAGTGCAGCCCGCGGCTTTCGTGGCGTTTGAGCGCGGATCGCACGATCAGTTCGGCGGTGGCGAGAAGGTTGCGCAATTCGATCAGGTCCTGCGTGACGCGGAAACTGCCGTAGAAATCGGCGATCTCGTGGCGTAGCAATTCGATCCGGTTGAGCGCGCGGTTGAGCCGCTTGGTGGTGCGCACTATGCCGACATAGTTCCACATGAAGCGGCGGATCTCGGTCCAGTTCTGCTTGATCACGACCTCTTCGTCGCTGTCGGTAACGCGGCTTTCGTCCCACGGCTTGACCGGCGGCGGCGCGGGCATCTCGTCCCAGTGCGCGCAGACATGGTTGGCGACCGCTTCGCCGAAGACGAAGCATTCGAGCAGCGAATTCGAGGCGAGCCGGTTGGCGCCGTGAAGCCCGCTTTCGGTTACCTCGCCCGCTGCATAGAGGCCGGGCAGGTCGGTCTTGCCGTCGAGATCGACGATCACCCCGCCGCAGGTATAATGCTGTGCGGGCACCACCGGGATCGGCCCCTTGGTCATGTCGATGCCGAGCCCGAGCAGCTTTTCGTGAATTGTCGGGAAGTGGTGGATGACGAACTCGGCCGGCTTGTGGCTGATGTCGAGATGGACGTAGTCGAGTCCGAAACGCTTGATCTGGTCGTCGATCGCGCGCGCAACGATATCGCGCGGGGCGAGTTCGGCGCGATCGTCGTAATCGGGCATGAACCGATGACCGGTGACGGGGTGCTTGAGCAGCCCGCCTTCGCCGCGCACCGCCTCGGTGATCAGGAAATTCTTGACCTCGAGGTTATACAGGCAGGTCGGGTGGAACTGCATCATTTCCATGTTTGAAACGCGGCATCCTGCGCGCCACGCCATCGCGATCCCGTCGCCCGTCGCGCCGCGCGGTGCGGTCGAAAACTGGTAGACGCGCCCCGCGCCGCCGGTCGCGAGCACCGTCGCGCGCGCGGTCAGCGCAGCGACCTTGCCGGTCGACTTGTCGAGTGCATAGACGCCCCAGACGCGCCCCGCGCCTGAATATTCGACGCCGTGCCGCCCGGTGATCAGGTCGATCCCGACCATGTCGGCGCGCACGGTGATATTGGGGTTGGCGGCGGCGGCCTTTTCGAGCGCAGTCTGGACCGATCGGCCGGTCGCGTCGTCGACATGGACGATGCGGCGGTGGCTGTGCCCGCCCTCGCGCGTCAGGTGCCAGTTCTCGCCGAGCGTCATGTCGGCCGCGTCGTCTCCCTCTTCGCGGTTGAACGGCACGCCCATTTCGGCGAGCCGCTCGATTGCGCGCGGCGCGTTCTCGATGACGAACCTGACCGTGGCGATGTCGTTGAGGCCCGCGCCGGCGTCCATCGTGTCGGCGATATGGCTCTCGAACGTATCGCCGGCGTCGAGCACTGCGGCGATCCCGCCCTGCGCCCAGGTCGTCGATCCGCCGTCGATCGCGCCCTTGACGATGACCAGCACCCTGAACCGTTCGGCCAGCGTGATCGCGGCGGTCAGCCCCGCCGCGCCCGATCCGATGACGATGACATCGTGGCTTTTATTTGCGTTCATAATGCGCTTGAACACGGGGCAAAGCCGCGATGCAAGCGGTAACGCGGGGGAGGCAAGCAGTGGACGAGGCAAAACGGCGAGAACTCGAGGCGCGACGCGCGGCGCAGCGCGAGCGCGCTGCCCAACCAGGGCCGGAAGGCGCGATCGTGCGTCGCCTCGCGCGTTGCGGCGTTCCGCACACGCTGACCAACGAGGGGATCTGGACGCCGGACTATCTCCCGGTGACGGCGATCCGGATTTACTGGCAAGGCGCCCCCGACCCCGCGCGATGGGACCATTGCACGACCTACAAACGGCGCATCGACACGATCCGCGGCATGATCGAGGAGGTGGCCAAGCCCGACGACCTGCTCCGCTTCAGCTACGATTGCGGGTTCGAGAGCAATTTCACCATCCTCGCGTCGGATGCGCTGCGCCGTCCGGTGCTCTCGATCGTGCTCGCCTCGCGCCACACGACCTGGATCACGTCCTACCCCAACCAGTGGCTGATCGAATGGGGCGACTACCACACCGCCCGGCTCGCCAAACCGCCTGCGGGCTTCAGCGAGGAACTGGCGGCGCGCGACACCGCCTATTTCAAGCCGCTGACAGAGTTGCTGCACACTAAGGGCGTGCCGTCGGTCATGACGCCGGCATACAATCCGAACGGGCCGCAGCCGCCTGCGGTCGTCCTCAAGCTCCGCATGGGGGGCTGGTCCACGCTCAAGCGCAGCCTGTCGCGGGGAATCGAAAAAACGGGCGGTGGTCCGCTGACGCACATGCTCGAACTGCGCCGGACGCTCGAGCCGTTTCTGGCCGAGCGGCTGACCCCCACCGCCGCGGTCGTCGTCGATCTTTTGGGACGCGGCGCGCCCCGTCTCCAGCTTCCGTGGGAGGGGCTGATGGACTGTATCCCCGGCCTCTACCGCCTGCTCCACCGGAGGGGGGAGGACGCTCCGGGCGGACCGATCGAGACCGACATGGTCCGCCTCTATGCCGACGGCGAAGACTGGCTGGTCGAGATCGCCGATACGGGCGCCTATATCACCGTGCGCGCGCTCGGCTGACTCACCCGGCGGCGTTGCTCTCGCGCGTCAGCTTGAGGAACACGTCCTCGAGATCGGCCTCGCGCGTCACCACGTCGACGATGTCGTAATGGCCCGCCTGGACTGCGGTGATCACTTCGCCCGCAGTCGCCTTGTCCATGTCGAAGGTGATCGCGATCTGGCGCTCGCCGATCGCCTCGACCTTTTCGAATCCGCGCCCCTGCGGCAGCGCGTCGACGTCCTGGCCAAGTGTCACGACGACGGTCTTCTCGCGGCCCATCGCGACGAGCTCGCGCGTCGGCTTGTCGGCGATCAGCTTGCCGTGGTTGATGATCGCGATGCGGTCGCACAGTTCCTCGGCTTCTTCGAGGTAATGCGTCGTCAGCACCACTGTCACGCCCTCGGCATTGAGCGAGCGGACATAATCCCACAGCTGCTGCCTGAGCTCGATATCGACGCCCGCGGTCGGTTCGTCGAGGACGATGATGGGCGGCGAATGGACCATCGCTTTCGCCACCATCAACCGGCGCTTCATCCCGCCCGACAGTGTCCGCGCATAGGCTTCGGCCTTATCTTCGAGCCGCACCGCGCGGAGCAGTTCCTCGGTGATCCGCTGGTCCTTGGGCACGCCGTAGAATCCCGCCTGGTTCTCAAGCGTTTCGCGCGGGGTGAAGAACGGATCGAACATGATCTCCTGCGGGACGATGCCGATCGATCTTTTGGCGTTGCGCGGGTCGCGGTCGATGTCGAAACCCCAGATCTCGGCGCTGCCGCTGGTTTTGTTGACCATGCCGGCGAGGATGTTGATCAGTGTCGACTTGCCTGCGCCATTGGGGCCGAGCAGGCCGAATACGCTGCCGCGCGGAATGTCGAGCGTAACATTATCGAGCGCGCGTTTCCCGCCTGAATACGTCTTTGACAGCTCGCGGATCGCGATCGCCGGCGGCTGGCCGCTCGCGGGTTGGGCGGGACGATTGGTGGCGGTGGTGGCGGTGAGGGGGGCGGTGGCGGTCATGCGGTTCGATTAGCGATCAATTCGCCGTCGCGCAAAGGGGCACTGCACCCGCGCATCGCGATTGCACGCCTTTATATGCGCTGCTAATGGCGCAGCCATGATCCCGCCTCCCGAAACCCTCACCGTCGATCACCGCCGCGTCGCCTGCGATGGCGTCCCGCTCGGCAAGCCTGGCCTGATGCCCGGCGGCGCCGCGCTCGGCCACCCGCGCGTTTATCTAGAGATCGACGAAAAAGGCTATGTCGATTGCGGCTATTGTGACCGCCGCTTCATCCTCGCCGGCGGGCCCGCCGATGGTGCCGACCAGTCGCAGCTGCCCGACATCGCGTCTGGCGCCAGCCTCTGAAGGCCCTATATCGGTTGCATGACCGATATTTCAGACCCGCGCAGCTTTCTCTATCGCCCCGGCCAGCTCGACCCCGACGGCGCCCAGCGGCTCGTCCGCGAAGCCTTGAAGGCGAGCGACGACGGCGAGCTCTACCTCCAGTACAGCGCGAGCGAGAGCTTCGGTTTCGATGACGGGCGTCTGAAAACCGCCGACTATTCGACCGATTCGGGCTTCGGCCTGCGCGGCGTCTCAGGCGAGATGACGGGTTTCGCCCACGCCAACGACATTTCCGAGGCTGGCATCCGCCGCGCCGCAGAGACGCTCGCTTTGCTCGACCCGTCGAAGGTCGGCCCCGCGCCTGCCCCGGCGCGGACCAACCGCCACCTCTATACCGACGGCAATCCGCTCGACCTCGTCCCTTTCGCCAGGAAGGTGGCGCTGTGCCAGGAAGTCGACGCCGCCGCGCGCGCCCGCGATCCGCGCGTCGCGCAGGTCAGCGTCAGCCTGTCGGGATCGTGGAGCGTCGTCGAGATCGTCCGTCCCGACGGCTTCATCGCGACCGACGTCCGCCCGCTCGTCCGGCTCAACGTCGGCATCGTCGTCGAAGAGAACGGCCGCCGCGAAATGGGCGCCTTCGGTCTCGGCGGACGCTATCTCTACGACCGCCTGTTCGAACCCGCGACGTGGAATCGTGCGATCGACGAGGCACTGACGCAAGCCACCGTCAATCTGCGCAGCGTCGCCGCCCCGGCGGGCGAGATGACCGTGTTGCTCGGCCCCGGCTGGCCCGGCGTGCTCCTCCACGAGGCTATCGGCCACGGCCTCGAGGGCGATTTCAACCGCAAGGGCACGAGCGCCTTTTCGGGCCGCATCGGGCAACGCGTCGGTGCGCCAGGCATCACCATCGTCGACGACGGCAGCCTGGCTGATCGGCGCGGCTCGCTCAGCATCGACGATGAAGGCACGCCGACTCAGGAAACGACGCTGATCGAGGACGGCATCCTCAAGGGATACATGCAGGACCGATTGAATGCGCGGCTGATGGGCGTTGCCCCGACGGGCAATGGCCGGCGGCAGGATTACGCGCACGCGCCGATGCCGCGAATGACCAACACCTTCATGAAATCGGGCAATGACGATCCCGCCGAGCTCTTGAGCCGCGTCAAGAAGGGCATTTTTGCCAAAAGCTTCGGCGGCGGCCAGGTCGACATCGTGTCGGGCAAGTTCGTCTTCTCGTGCACCGAGGCCTACAAGATCGAGAACGGCAAGCTCGGCGACCCGATCAAGGGCGCGACGCTGATCGGCGACGGTCCCACTGTCCTCACCAAGGTCACCGGCATCGGCAACGACAGCGCCTTGGATGAAGGCGTCGGCATCTGTGGCAAGGGCGGCCAGAGCGTCCCCGCCGGCGTCGGCCAGCCGACGCTGCTGGTCAGCGCGCTGACGGTAGGCGGGACCGCGGCGTGAACACGCCCTGGGCAGCCGAGCTGATCGCTTTCTGGTTCGACGAACTCGATACCAAATACTGGTTCGCGCAAAACGACGGCGTCGATGCCGAGATCGGCGCGCGCTTCGGCGGCCTGTGGGAAACCCAGCGCGCGCATCCCGCCGAAGACTTCCTCAGCGATCCCGCAACCGCGCGCGCCGCGGTCCTGCTGTTCGACCAGGTCCCGCGCAACATGTTCCGCGACGATCCGCGCGCCTTCGCAACCGACCCGCTCGCCCGAACCATCGCGACAACGGCGATCGAGGCCGAGTGGGATGAAGGACTGTCGCTCCACCAACGCCAGTTCCTCTACATGCCGCTGATGCATTCGGAGGACATCGGCGATCAGCAGCGCAGCCTGGCGCTGTTCGCCGGACTCGGTGATCCCCAGATCACCGACTTTGCGCGCAAGCATTTCGAGACGGTCGAACGCTTCGGGCGATTCCCGCACCGCAACGCCGTGCTAGGTCGCGACAGCACGCCCGAGGAAGTCGCTGCGGTCGAAGCCGGCGCCCACTGGTGAGTTCCGCCAAGCCGCGGCTCGAACTCGTCTGCCCGCTTGCGCGCAGCTGGGCGGCACTGCGCCGCTGGCCAAATGCGCGGCAATGGTTGCAGGCCGCCCCCGTCCTCGCCGCGACCGCTGCGATCGTCCTCGCCATCGCGATGATCGGCGGCTTTGCGCACTGGGCGCCGCTGCCCTTTGGCGCCGAGTGGCTGCGCATCGCCGCGATCGCGCTGATCCTGCCTGCCTTGATCGAGGAGTTCGTCTTTCGCGGCCTGCTGATGCCCGTGCCCGGCATCGCCTCGATGCGCGTCGGCATGTGGCTGTCGATCGCATTGTTTGTCCTCTGGCATCCGCTCCAGGCGGTCGCCTTCGGCCCGCCGTGGTCGGGGCTGTTTCTCGCCCCTGCCTTTCTCGCCGCCGTGCTTGTCCTTGCCATCGGCCTGACGCATGTGCGGATCGTGACCGGCTCGCTGTGGCCCGCTATACTGGGTCACTGGCTGGTCGTCGCGGCGTGGAAGCTGCTGTTCGCCGGTCCATTCTAGGGCCGGCCCGTTCTGAAGGGAGCGCATCATGTCCGATTTCACCGATACGCTCACCGAGGCGCACAGAGCGTTCATCGCCGACCAGCCCGTCTTCTTCGTCGCGACCGCGGCCGAGGACGCGCGGATCAACCTCAGTCCGAAGGGCCTCGACACCTTCCGCGTCCTTTCGCCGTCGCGCGTCGCCTGGCTCGATCTGGGCGGTTCGGGGAACGAAACCCACGCCCATCTCGTTGCCGATGGACGTATCACGATCATGTTCTGTAATTTTCACAACCCTGCGAATATCCTGCGCATCTATGGCACCGGCGCCCCCGTGCTGCCGCAGGACGACGGCTGGGATGCGCTCGCGACACATTTCGAGATGCTGCCCGGGACGCGCCAGATCTTCGATATCGAGGTCGGGAGTGTCCAGACGAGCTGCGGCTGGGGCGTTCCGCTGATGGAGCTGAAGCGCGACCGCGCGACGCTGACCAAATATCACGCGCAGAAGGATCCCGACGCATGGGTCAACAAGGTTCAGAAGCGCACAAAAAGCATCGACGGCCTGCCGACAACGCCGACCAAGCGCTATTTCGGGCCGCGCGGCGGATGAGGTTGGGCGCATGAGCCTCGTTGAAGCGGCCCGCTTCGCCAACGGCATGGAGGCGGAGATCGTTCGGACCCGGCTGGCGGCCGAAGGCATCATGGCGTTCTGTTTCGACGGCGGCATGAACATCGCCGACGGATCTGGGCTGCTCGTCCCGGTGCGCGTCATGGTCATCCCCGAAGACTTGGCCGAAGCGCGCGCGATCCTCGTCGAGACCGGCCTGCTTGATCCGCCGCCGGTCGGTTCGGGGGCAGCGCAATGATCCGCGTCGCCAGCTACAATATCCGCAAGTGCATCGGCACCGATCGTCGGCGCGTGCCGGGCCGCGTGCTCGACGTCATTGCAGAAGTCGATGCCGACGTCATCGCGCTGCAGGAGGCCGATCGCCGCTTCGGTGCGCGGCCGAGCGCGCTGCCGCCCGAACAGATCGCACGCCGGGGCTATCGCTCGGTCGAGCTCGGCGGCCGCGCCGCGTCGATCGGCTGGCACGGCAACGCGATCCTCGTCCGCGAGGACGCCCGGATCGAGAACGCCCGGCCGCTCGACCTGCCCACGCTCGAACCGCGCGGCGCGGTGATGGCCGAGATCGATTTCGGTAGCGGAAAGCGGTTGCGCGTTATCGGCATGCACCTCGACCTCAGCGGCCTGTGGCGCCGGCGACAGGTCCGCGCGCTGCTCGACCAGGTCGAGGGCTGCGAAGAGACGTTGCCGACCGTCCTGATGGGCGACATGAACGAATGGACTCGCAGCGGCGGGTCCTTGCGCGAAATCGGCACGGGCTACGAGCTCGTCGCGACCGGGCGCAGCTTTCACAGCCGCCGGCCCGTCGCCGAGCTCGACCGGATCATCCTGAGCAACGGGGTGACGATGAACGATGGCGGCGTCCACCACAGCCCGCTCGCGACGCGCGCCTCCGACCACCTGCCGATCTGGGCCGACATCGCCGCCGAGGACTGGCTGCCCAATCCCGCCGCTCGCCGCAAGGATCCTGCCTAAAATATAGGCACCGACGCGGGCCAGTGTGCGGCTATCGACGCTTTGCTGCGCCGGATCACATGGCACGCCGATTGCAAAGCGCTGTGGCATGACCCTCACCGCCACCCTCGCTGCCGCGGCGACGACCGCGTTGCCGATCCCCGACAAGGGCGATACCGCCTGGATGATGACCGCGACGGTCCTCGTCCTGATGATGATCCTGCCCGGCCTCGCGCTGTTCTATGGCGGGCTGACGCGGACCAAGAACATGCTCTCGACAATGACGCAGGTCGGCTCGGCCGCCTGCCTCGCGATGCTGGTCTGGGTCATGTGGGGCTACTCGCTCGCCTTCGGCCCCGCGCTCGGCGCGCCGTTCGAGGGCGCGGCACCGTTCATCGCCGGACTGGGCAAGGCGTTCCTCGCTGGCGTCACGCCTCAATCGACCGTCGCGACCTTCAGCGACGGCGTCGTCATCCCCGAATATGTCTTCATTGCCTTCCAGATGACCTTTGCCGCGATCACGCTCGCGCTCGTCCTCGGTTCGACCGTCGAGCGGATGAAGTTTTCCGCAGTGATGCTCTTCGGCCTCGTCTGGCTGACGATCGTCTACCTGCCGATCGCGCACATGGTGTGGGCCGAGGGGGGCTTATTCTATGCAATGGGCGCGCTCGATTTCGCCGGCGGCACCGTTGTCCACATCAATGCCGGCGTGTCGGCGCTCGTCGCCTGCCTCGTCCTCGGGCCGCGGCTCGGTTTTCGCAAGGACGTGATGGCGCCGCACTCGCTCGTCATGACCGGCATCGGCACCGGGCTGCTGTGGGTCGGCTGGTTCGGATTCAATGCGGGTAGCGCGCTCGAAGCCAATGGATCGGCCGCGCTGGCGATGATCAACACCTTCGTCGCGGGCGCCGCGGCGGCGATCGCCTGGCTGCTGGTCGAGCGGGTCAGCGGGCGCAAGCCCTCGGCGCTCGGCTTCTGTTCGGGGATTGTCGCGGGGCTCGTCGCGGTCACCCCGGCGGCGGGCAATGCCGGGCCGTTCGGTGCGATCCTGCTCGGTAGCCTCGCCTCGGTCGCGTGCTTCTTCGCCGTCACCGCGCTCAAGAACCGGCTCGGCTATGACGATGCGCTCGATGCCTTTGGCATTCACGGGCTCGGCGGGATCGTCGGCGCGCTCGGGACCGCCTTCACGATGCACCCCGCGCTCGGTGGCCCCGGCGCGGCCGATTATGCGCTCTGGGCGCAGCTCGGCAAGCAGCTGCTGGCGGTCGCCACGACGATCGCCTGGGCGAGCATCGGCACCTGGATCGCGCTCACCGTGATCCGTCCCTTCACGCGCCTGCGCGTCGATCCCGAAGTCGAGCGCCAGGGCCTCGATCTCGGCGAACATGGCGAGCGCGCGTACAACTATTAGGCGCTGAGATCGCTTCCGATGAAATCGGCGCACCTCTCGCCAATCATGATTGACGGCGCGTTGGTGTTGCCGCTGACGATCTGCGGCATGATCGAGGCATCGGCGACGTAGAGGCCGTCGATCCCGCGCAGCTTGAGCCGCGGATCGACGACGCTGGCGGCATCGCTGCCCATGCGGCACGTCCCGACGGGATGGTAGACGGTGTCGGCGCGGCTGCGGATCATCGCGTCGAGCGCGGCGTCGTCGGCGATGTTGACCGGATGGCGATCGACCCCGGCATAGTCCGACAGCGGCGGGGCATCGAAGATCCGGTACATCAGGCGCACGCCTTCGCGCAAAACCGCGATGTCGGTGTCGTCGGTCAGGAAGGCGGGATCGATCACCGGGGCGTCGGCGGCATCGCCGCTGGCGAGCGACACCGTGCCGCGGCTCGCCGGGCGCAGGACGCAGGCGTGGCACGAATAGCCGTGGCCCTTGACCTTCTCGCGGCCATGATCCTCGAGCAGCGCGGGGACGAAATGAAACTGCACGTCGGGGGCGGGGGCATCGGGCATCACCGACCAGAACCCGCCCGCCTCGGCATAGGGCGTCGTCATCGTCCCCGTGCGGTGGCGGCGATGCTCCCAGATCGCCTTGACGACCTTGATCGTCCCGGCGAGCGACTGGCCCATGAAGTCGTGGCTCTGCGTCGCAAAGCCCGCGACGTAATCGATATGGTCGTGCAGGTTCGCGCCGACTTCGCCGCGATCGGCGATAACCGCGATGCCGTGGCGCGCCAGTTGCGCGCCCGGGCCGATCCCCGAACACATCAGGATCTGCGGGCTGTTGAACGCGCCCGCGCTCAGCACGACCGCGCCGCTTGCGCGGATCGTCTGCGGACGTCTTGCCCGCGCCGGATCGCGACCCCGACGGCGCGGCCGTCCTCGACCAGGATCTTCTCGACCAGCACGCCGGTGCGGATGTCGAGATTGGCGCGTCCGCGCGCGGGGTCCAGATAGGCGCGCGCCGCCGACCAGCGTTCGCCGCCCTTCTGCGTCACCTGGTACATGCCGAATCCGCGCTGATCGGCGCCGTTGAAATCGTCGGTGGTCTTCAATTGGAGCTCGCCCGCCGACGCGACGAAGGCGCGGCTGCCGGGATTGGTCCAGTGCTGGTCGCTGACGGTGAGCGGGCCGTCGCCGCCGTGATATGGCATCGCCGCCGCGCTCGTTGCCTTCGGACGCCTTGAACCACGGCAGGACGTCGTCATACGCCCAGCCGGTGCAGCCCAATCGCGGCCCAGTTGTCATAGTCCCACGCGTTGCCGCGAATATAGACCATCGCGTTGATCGCGCTCGATCCGCCGAGCCCCCGCCCACGCGGCTGGTAGCCGGTGCGGCCATTGAGGCCCGGCTGCGGCACCGTCTCGTATCGATAGTTCGACGCGTCGGGGATGAAGGGCATCATGCCGGGCGTCTTGACCCGCCAGTCGTCATTGTCGCCGCCCGCTTCGAGCAGGCAAACGCGGAGTTTGGGGTCTTCGCTGAGCCGCGCCGCGACCGCACTCCCCGCGCTGCCCCCGCCGATCACGATCACGTCGAACTGGTCGGTCATCGATTCCCCTTTTCGAGCCACGCGGCCCGGATGGTGTCGCTCGTGTCGCGCGAGCCATCGTGGCTCCAGCCGGGCTCGCGGATGATATAATTGAGCTTGTGCCGCCACGGCGCGCGCCACACGTCGCGCGCGATGCCGACCCACTCGTGGACCGCCGCCCAGAGGACGTTGAAGCTGCCGAGATTGTTGACGAGGCCATAGCGGATGCGTCTCGGCTTCGGTCTCGGGTTCGAAGGTGCCGAACATCCTGTCCCAGACGATGAACACCCCGGCATAATTGCGGTCGAGATAGCGCGCGTTGGTCGCATGGTGGACGCGGTGGTGGCTCGGCGTGTTCATGACCGCCTCGAACCAGCGCGGCATCCGGTCGATCGCCTCGGTATGGATCCAGAACTGGTAGATCAGGTTGAGCCCCGCGACGAAGAACACCATCGCGGGCGGAAAGCCGATCAGGAACAACGGCAGGCGAAAGATGAAGGCGATGCTGAGGAAGCCCGTCCACGTCTGCCTGAGCGCGGTCGACAGGTTATAATGCTGGCTCGAATGGTGGATGACGTGGCTCGCCCAGAACCAGCGGACGCGGTGCGCCGAGCGGTGGAAGACGTAATAGGCGAGATCGTCGATCACGAAGCAGAGGATCCACGCCCACCACCAGCGCGCAAATCCATGCCGATGTCGAACAGCGCGAAAGTGTGGACCCAGGTCGCCAGCGCATAGACCAGCCCCGCCGACAGCACTCCGGCGACCGTGCTGCCAAGGCCGAGGAACAGCGATGTCGCGGTATCGCCGGGCGAATAGGCGCGGGTCTGCTTGCGCCGCCGGACCAGCCAGATCTCGACGAGCATCAGCGCGACGAAGGCGGGGACCGCGTAATCGACCGGATTGGGCAGCTCGCTCATGCGCTGTGCTCGAGCCGCTGCCGCCACGCGGTGCGGCTCGCCGCGTCGGGAAAGGTCAGGTTGACGCGCCCGAAATAGCGGTCGCCGCTCTCGATATGGAGGACAGTTGTCGTCGCGCTCGGCGGTATGGATCGGCGGCAGCAGCTTGCGCGCGGCATAGTAGCTGCCGAGCCGTTTCAGGACGACGAAATCGCCCTTGTCGCCCGCGACCAGCGCGCCATTGCCTTCGCCGCAGACGATCGCGTCGGTCGCGGTAAAGCCGTGGACCATCGCTTCGGCGTTTTCGCAGGCTTCGCTTGGCCCGGCGAGTTGCGCGCGGCCGAGGCCGAGCAGCTTGACCGCGGCGATCACCGCGAGAACCGCGACCAGCGATCCGATGATCTGCAGCAGGTTCATCGCGCCGTCCGGTCAGTCCCCGCCGGCTGCGAGCGTATCGGCCATCGCGCGGATCGGGGTGATGTCATAGCCACCCTCTGCGGCACACGTCGCCAGCTCGTCGGGCGACCGGCCCGCCTTGGCCTGTGCCAGCGTCCACAGGAAGGTCGATCGCGTCCCCGACCGGCAATAGCCGAGCACGGGCGCGTCGGCGTGCGCCAGGACTTCGGCGAGGAGGTCGATCTGCGGATGCGAAAATCCCGCCTGCGTCACCGGGATCGCGACGTAATCGAGCCCCGCTGCCCTGGCCGCGGCCTCGATCTCGGCGCCCTGCGGCGCGCCCGGATCCTCGCCATCGGGACGGTTGTTGACGATCGTCCCGATTCCAAGGCGTGCCGCCTCGGCGACGTCGTCGGGGCCGATCTGTTCGCTGGCGTAGAAATGCTCGTCGATTTTACGGATCATGTTGCGGTTCCTTTGGCCCTATTATGGAATTGCGCCCCGCGCAAGTCCAGCGCGACGGAGGCGATCAATTGTCGGCGATGACGCGCAGGAACGCCTCGCCATAAGCGTCGAGCTTGGCCGCGCCGATGCCGGGCAGCGCGCCGAGTTCGGCAATGCTCGATGGCCTGAGGCCCGTCATGTCGCGCAGCACGCTGTCGTGGAACACGACATAGGGCGGCACGCCGCGTTCCTGCGCGAGGGCCTTGCGCAGGTCGCGCAGCGCCTCGAACAGCGGATCGCCGACCGGGTTGGGCGATCCCGCGCGATCGCGCCGTCCCGATCGCTTGGCCGGCGGCTCGATCACCGTCACGTCTTCCTCGCCGCGCAATATCGGCCGCGCGGCGGGGCCGAGCATCATCCCGCCATGGTCGGTCTGGCGCAGCGCGTCGCGCGCGGTCAGTGCGCGCATCGCCGGGCGCAGGAGTTTCAGTTCGTCGGGTTCGGCGATGCCGAACACCGACAGGCTGTCATGGCCGCGCGCGGCTGACCTTGTCGTTGGTCTTGCCCGCGAGCACCGCCTCGACATGGCCGATGCCGAAGCTCTGGCCGGTGCGATAGACCGCCGAGAGCAGCTTGCGCGCGATCACCGTCGCGTCGATTCCCTTGGGCGGGTCGATGCAATTGTCGCAATTGCCGCATTTGGCGGGCGGGTCCTCGTCGAAATGGCGCAGCACGGCGGCACGGCGGCAGGCGGTCGTTTCGACCACCCCGGCGAGCGCATTCAATCGCTCGCGCTCGCCCGCGCGGCGCTCCTCGGGCACTTCGGCGAGCCGCTGGCGCGCCAGCGAGAAATCCTCCGCGCCCCAGAACATCTGCGCCAGCGCGGGGTCGCCGTCGCGGCCCGCGCGGCCGGTCTCCTGGTAATAGGCCTCGATCGATTTGGGCAGGCCGGCATGCGCGACGAAGCGCACGTCGGGCTTGTCGATGCCCATGCCGAAGGCGATCGTCGCGACCATCACCATGTCTTCGGACGCGACGAAATCGGCCTGGTTCTTCGCGCGGACTTCGGGCGGTAGCCCGGCATGATAGGCGCGCGCCTCGCGTCCCTTCATCGCGGGCAGCTTGGCGAGGCTGGCGGCAATCCGTTCGGTCGCCGCGCGCGTCGGCGCATAGACGATCCCCGCGCCCGGCTGTTCGGCGACGAGGGCGCCGAGCTGGCGGGCGAGGCCGTCGCGCGGGGCTATCGCATAGCGGATATTGGGCCGGTCGAACCCGGCGACGATGATGCCGTCGTCGGGAATGCCGAGCTGGTGCGCGATGTCGGCGCGCGTGCGCGTGTCGGCGGTCGCGGTCAGCGCGAGCCGCGGAACGTCGCCGAAGCGGTCGAGCAGCGGGCGCAGGCCGCGGTAATCGGGGCGGAAATCATGGCCCCATTCGCTGACGCAATGCGCCTCGTCGATCGCGAACAGCGCAATCGGCGTGGCGCTGAGCAGGTCGGTAAAGCCCGCCATCGTCGCGCGTTCGGGGGCGACATAGAGCAGGTCGAGCGCGCCGGTGCGCATCCGTTCGACCGTTTCGGCGCGATTATTGTCGGCGCTGGTCAGCGTCGCGGCGCGGATGCCGACTGCCTCGGCGCCGCGCAACTGGTCGTGCATCAGCGCGATCAGCGGCGAGATGACGATAACCGTGCCTTCGATCGCGACCGCGGGCAGCTGGTAGCACAACGACTTGCCCGCGCCGGTCGGCATCACCGCGAGCGTGTTCTCGCCCGCCATGACGCGGTCGAGCACGGGCTCCTGCGAACCACGCAGCGCGGCATGGCCGAAGACGGTTTTCAACGTTGCGGTGAGTTCGGGGGTCATCGCCTGCGTGGCTAAGCGCGCGCGCCGCCCGCGGCAAGGGTGCTGGCAATCAAAAGACGGCGCCGCCCCCGGTTCTACGGGGACGGCGCAGGACGTGCACGGCGGAGAGGGGGACCGGCACGTAAGGGTGAGGCGGCGTTACTTGCCCGCGTTGCAGCTTTCGAGCGCGGCGGTGTCGAACGCCTTGCCGGCGGCGACAAAGCTCGTCAGCGGTCCGACCTGCTTGGCCAGCGCCGAGCAGACGATGGCGTCGCGCGACGGGCTTTTCTGGCTCGCGGCGCACTGCTCATCGTCGCAGTTCCAGATCAACCCCTTGGCGACGAGCTTGGCCTTGGCGGGCGGGGTTGCGAGGCTGGCCTGATAATATGCGCCGCCGCTCGCGATGGCGGGGACGGCGAACGACATGGCGGCGAGCGAAAGCGCGGCGGTGAAGGCGGTGAGGGTGCGCATGGGGAATTCCTTACTGTCATAGATGTAGGTTGCGAATCACTACCTATATAATTAGTAGCGATATGCAACTGTTTTTTTTGCGCGACGCGAAAAATGTTGCAATCCTTGCGCAAAGTTGCGCTAGAACGGGAAATTCCATGGGCAAGCTGCGTGAAAATCTGGGCGATTACGACAATTGCGGCCTTGCCTCGGCTCTCGAGGCGATGGGCGAGCGCTGGTCGTTCATGATCCTGCGCGCGGCGTTCAACGGCCTTCACCATTTCGAGGAGTTCCAGGCCGAGCTCGGGATCGCGCGCAATATTCTTGCCGGTCGCCTCGCGCGGCTGGTCGATCACGGCATTCTTGAACGCACCGCGCTGCCCTCCGATCGCCGCAAGGTCGTCTACGCGCTGACCGAAAAGGGCGCCGGCCTGCTCCCCGCGATGGTCGCGCTGCGCCAATGGGGCGAGACCTGGGGGAAAATCGAATCCTCGCCGACGCTGGTCGACGATCGCGACGAGCTGCCGATCCGCGCCGTCGCGCTGCACGCGCATGACGGGCGCCCGTTGCGGCTCGAGGAACTGCGCTGGAAACGGACCGGCGAACTAACCGAACTCGGCGGCCATCGCGAGGAGGAAGCTTGAGCACGCGCGTCCTTGTCACCGCGCAATCGCTGCTGCGCCGCTTCCTTCCCCCTGATCAGGCGTCGAGCACGCCGAGCAGCGCAAGCGACAGCCCCCATGCCGCTGCGCCGACCGGCAACCCGTTTTTCTCCGATCCGCTCGGTCGCGCGGCGGACGGCAGCAAGCGCGTCGACGGTTTCTTCGCCAACAAGGTGCGCGCCTTCTGGTATCTCCAGATCGCCGGCTGGATCGGCGCGCTGGGCCTGCGCGTGCCGACTGCACTCGCCAATGGTCAGCCCGCCTCCTACCTCGTCCCCGCGATCATCTCGACGATCACCGGCTTCTCGCTGACGCTGATCATGTCGGTCCTCTACCACAGCGTGATCGACCGCCGCCCGCTCGTCACCTGGACCGCATCGCTCACCGTCCTCGTCACCGCCAGTGCGCTCTACAGCTTCATCGACGGCTGGGTATTCCAGAGCCTGCGCGCGACCAATACCGATTTCTCGATCCTGTCGATCGGCGCCTTCTTCCTCGACGCGACGTTGCTCGGCGCCTGGTCGGCGCTCTATTTCGCGATCAATTACTTCCTCCGCATCGAGGAACAGGCCGACCAGCTCATCGTGCTCGAGGCGCAGGCGACCTCGGCGCAGCTCGCAATGCTGCGCTACCAGCTCAACCCGCATTTCCTGTTCAATACGCTCAACAGCATCTCGACGCTCGTCCTGCTGCGCCAGACCGAACCGGCCAATGCGATGCTGTCGCGCCTGTCGGCATTCCTGCGCTACACGCTTGCCAACGAACCGACCGCGCAGGTCACGCTGGCGCAGGAGGTCGAAACGCTGAAGCTCTATCTCGATATTGAAAAAATGCGCTTCGAGGAACGGCTGCGCCCGCATTTCGATATCGACCCGTCGGTTGCCGACGCGCGCGTTCCCTCGCTGATTCTCCAGCCGCTGGTCGAGAACGCGATCAAATACGCGGTAACGCCAAAGGAGGACGGCGCCGACATCCTCGTTGCCGCGCAGCGCCGCGATGGCGTCCTGCGGATCGAGGTGACCGATAGCGGCCCTGGCTTGAATATCGGCGACACGCGGCCCACACTTGCTGCACCCAATCTTTCGACCGGAGTCGGTTTGGCCAACATTCGCGACCGTCTGGCGCAAGCCTATGGCGACAAGCAGCGATTTGCGACCAAGTCGATTCCCGGCGGCGGCTTTTCGGTCACGCTCGAATTGCCCTATTCCGCCGAAGATTCGCCGAACCAAGAGGTACGACCCTTCGCATGACCATTCGCACCATATTAGTCGACGACGAGAAGCTGGCGATCGAGGGGCTGCGCTTGCGCCTCGAACCGTTCGACGATGTCGAGATCATCGACACCTGCCAGAACGGCCGCGAGGCGATCCGCAAGATCAAGACGCACAAGCCCGACCTCGTCTTCCTCGATATCCAGATGCCCGGCTTCGACGGCTTTTCGGTTGTCCAGGGGATGATGGACATCGAACCGCCTCTGTTCGTCTTCGTCACCGCCTATAGCGACCACGCGATCCGCGCGTTCGAAGCGCAGGCCGCAGATTACCTGATGAAACCGGTCGATCCGCAACGGCTTGCCGATGCGCTCGATCGTGTCCGCCTGCGCCTGTCCGAAAAGCGCGGCGCGGCCGAGGTCGAACGCCTGAAGGAGGTCCTCGCCGAGGTCGCCCCCGACAGCGCCGACCGCTATGAAAGCGAGGAAGAGGTCCCCGCCGCCAACCGCTTCGAAAAGCTCATCAACATCAAGGATCGCGGCCAGATCTTCCGCGTCGACGTTGACACGATCGAGCGGATCGACGCGGCGGGCGATTACATGGTGATCGAAACCGCCGACAATTCGCTGATCCTGCGCGAGACGATGAAGGACCTCGAAAAGCGCCTCGACCCGCGCAATTTCCAGCGCGTCCACCGCTCGACGATCGTCAACCTCGGCCTCGTGCGCCAAGTCCGCCCGCACACCAACGGCGAATGTTTCCTCGTCCTCGAATCAGGCGCCGAGGTGAAGGTCAGCCGCAGCTACCGCGACGTTGTCGCGCGGTTCGTGCACTGATTGGAAACGGCGCTGCAATTCGATGCCCGATGGCGTCCAACGCCCTGGTTCGCCACGATGGCGAGGGGCAGCTTCAATAAGCTGTCGTTCATGCATCGGCTGACAGGATCTTCATTATGAAAGCTTGGATGCCATCCTTCACCATCGCCCTGCTCGCTGCGGCAACGCCGGCGCATGCGACGGGCGGTCTACGGTGCGAAACCGCCGGTCCGCAACCGATCGAAGTTCTTCTGGGCTTTGGACACGTTCCCAGCGCATCGTTGTTTCTCGCGAAGCTCACCGACGATGGCGAAAGCGTGCCCGTGACCGCATCGCAATGGTGGATGCAAGAGTCCGAACTCCGACTCGCCCTCGTCTCCGAGGATGCGTCGCGCGTGGAACTCTTGCTCAGCGCGAAATGGAAAGATGTAGCGCATTCTTACGATGGCGAGATCTGGCGCAATGGCCGCAAGCGATGGGTGCGTTGCCGAGAGAGCTGACGTCGCCGACCCAAGCGAATGTTATTTTCGTTCTGCGGCCATGGATTTCCACCCCCACAGACTGAGGACGAACATCGCCGCGTTCGCACCGAAGTCGAGCACCAGCCACCGGTTGAAGATCGGCACTTCAAAGACGAACCAGTAGTTGAACCAGAAGAACGGGATGAGAGCGATCGCGTAGACCATGAACGTGATGCGCTGCCAACGGCTGAACCAGATGAACAGCCCGCCCAATACGGCCTGGGCCCCGAAGCAGCCGATCAACAAGGCGCTCGTTGCGCTGAGGTGCTGATAGGCTGGCGTTACCGTGAGCCTCTCCACCATATGGGGCGCAACGAGGCACCAGCCACCCAGGATCAGATACGGCAGCGCTATGATGCGCTGGATGTGAAGGGGCTGCATGGCGGTTTTCTCCCGTAACAGCGGTAAATTCGGCGGTTGCAAAAGACAAATACTACTTTGCCAGCCTGTCGGCGAGATCGAGCCGGACATGAAACTCGATGCCTTCGCGCTGGTAATCGACCCGCGCTACATCGCGGCCGGCGTGGCTGAACGCCTCTTTCACCAGTCGTGACCCAAAGCCCGCGCGTGATGGCGGGACGACGGGCGGTCCGCCGCTTTCCTTCCAGCACAGGCTGAGCATCGTGCGATCGGCGTCGGTCTCGATATCCCAGCTGATCGCGACGCGTCCTTCGGGCACCGACATCGCTCCGTATTTGACCGCGTTGGTGCCGAGCTCGTGGAAGGCCATCGCGAGCGACAGCGCCGATTGCGCGTCGATCCACGCGGGCGGTCCGCTGATCTCGAAACATTCGGCATGCTCGCCGCCATGCGCCATCAGCCCGTCGGCGACGACCTCGGCGATATCGGCACCGACCCAGCTTTGCCGGGCGAGCAGGCCGTGCGCGTCGGACATCGATTGGAGACGCCCTTCGAACACCTCCCAAACCGCCTTTTCGATCGCAACCTTCTTGAAGGTCTGGCGCGCCATCGCCTGCACGAGCGTGAGCGTATTCTTGAGCCGGTGGTCGAGTTCGCTGACCAGGATCTGTCGCACTTTCTCGGCATTCTTGCGCGCGGTAATATTCATGCTGATGCCGAACAGGCCGATGATCTCGCCGTCGGCATCGCGCAACGGGCATTTGGTCGACAGATAGACCAGCGGTCCGTCGATCCCGGTCAGGACTTCTTCGAGCGTTTCGGTCTCGCCGCTTTGCAGAACGCGCTTATCGGCTTCGACAAAGCGCCGCCCTTCGGCCGGATCGGAATGCCATTCATCGTCCGACTTGCCGCGGATCTCGTCCCATTCTTTGCCGAGGATCGTGAGCACCGCACGATTGGCAAATATCATCCGGCTGTTGGTATCCTTGGCGTAGATCAGGTCGGGTGTGGCCTCGCCGATCTTCATCAACAGGTCGCGCGTGAACGCTTCAGCATTCCCGCCCGCTATAAGCTCCGTAATCGACATCGTACCCGCCCCTATTGCGATCGGCTCAATCATGACCAGCCGATCAGCGAATTGGCTCCCACGCTTACGCTAGCATGAACTGACAAGAACCAAAATGGACTTATGATGTGGGGACAGGGATCGCAGCGATGCCGTCTGTCTTATCTCCCCGGCAGGTTCCAGCTCTGCCGCCATCCGGCAACGCTCGCGACGGGCCGTCCGCTGGCATCGCGGGCGGGTTCGTAGACGAAACGGTCGCTGATCAGCCGGCACATGAAGCTGTCGAGATCGGGCAGGCCGCTCGGCTCGCTCGCACGGCATCCGGTCACGCGGCCATTGGCACCGACATCGATCCGATAGACCGCGCTGCGACCGTCGCGTTGCTGCGCGCCGTTACGGGGAAAATCGCGCGTTTCGATCGTTCCGCTGATCCGCCGCGGGGCGACCGAAGCGGTCCCCCGATAGGCGCCCGAATAATCGTCGGCACCGGGATACTGGTTGGCGTCATAGCCGCCCTGGTTCCCGTACCCGCCCTGGTCATAGGAGCCCTGGCTATAGGGGTCATTGTTGTACGGGTCGTTGCCATAGGGATCGGCCGTCATGCACCCTGCGGTGGCGAGCGCGAGCCCGGCGCCGGCGATTGTCAGCGCCCAAGTGCGCGGTGTCGTAGGTGTCGTGCCAGTCATTGCTCTATCCTCTTTTCGGTGGCGGCTTCCCGCCCATCAACGCACGAACCCGCATTCGGTTCGCTAGATCGTGCACACCTTGGCAACGAGGCAATAACGCTGCGTCCGGTAAATCTTCGATTCGACGGGCCGCCCCGCGGCGTCGCGCGCGGGTTCGTAGACGAAGCGCTGCTTGATGAGGTCGCATGTCCGCGCGTCGAGCTCGGGGCTGCCCGACGATCGCTGGATCGTGCACGCCTTCGCCCTGCCGTCGGTCCCGACGGTGACGAGTGCGGTCACCGTCCCGTCGACCTTGATGCTTGCAGGCAGCTTGCGAAAGTCGCGATCCGAAATATCTCCCCGAATCCGCCGCGCGTTGGTCGCGATGCCGCCGCTGCCGGTCCCGTTGCCCGATCCTCCGCTGCCCAGGCCATCGCCGACACCGCCCGCGCCGGTCCCGGGTCCGGGCCGATCGCCCGCACCTGCGGCCGACGCATTGCCGTCGCCCGCGACGGGAGCGGCCTTGACCGGCAAGGGAATCGGCGGCGTGAACGGTTTGCGCGCGACGACCTGCGTCGGCTTGGAGCGGACATTTTCGGGTGCCGCCTTGCCTTCCTTGGCCTTGCTCGGCTGGGGCTCGGGTTCGGGGGTCGGCGGTGGTGGGCGGTGGGGTCCGCACGTCGAAGGTCGAGAGCGTCTGTTGCGCCACCGCCAGCACCTCCGACCCGCGCACCGTCAGCGCGGCATAGCCGCCCGCTGCGATGATCAGCGCGACCCCGATCGCGGACTTGATCCGCTCGGGCGTTCGGTTGGCGTCGAGATAGCTCATACCCCGCTATTACTCGCCGCACGGCTAAAGGTTGCTGAACGGCATTGCGCCATCACGCTGTGGTTACCGCCGGGCGGCAAAGAAATCGCGCAGCATCTCGCCAGCTTCGCCATCGCCGATTCCCCCTGCAACCTCGGGCCGATGGTGGCAGGTGGGGTGGGCGAAGACGCGTGCGCCATGCTCGACGCCGCCGCCCTTGGCATCGCTCGCCCCGTAATAGAGGCGTGCGATTCGCGCGTGGGCAATGGCACCGGCACACATCGCGCACGGTTCGAGCGTGACCCACAGGTCGCAGCCCTCGAGCCGGTCGTTGCCCAGCGCCCGCGCCGCCGCGCGTAGTGCGACGATCTCGGCGTGCGCGGTCGGATCGTGCGTCGCACGCGGTGCATTGGCGCCCTCGCCGATAATCGCGCCGTCCTTGACGACCACCGCGCCGACGGGCACTTCGCCCGCACGCTCCGCCGCGCGTGCCAGGTCTAGCGCGCGCGCCATGAATGGCGATGCCGGGAAGGGCGCTGACGGATTGGTCGATGGTCGATCGTCTTTCATGCCCCCTGCTACCGCTCGCGGGCGAATGCGCCAAGCTTGGCTTGACGAATCTGTGTGAGCTGGTTAGGTGCGCCGACTTTCCGGCATGGTCTCATGCGAGTCCAGTCTGCCGGAATCCCGATTCACCCAAGAAGGTTATCAAGACGATGGCGCGCATCTGCGAACTCACCGGCAAGGGCCGCATGGTCGGCAACAATGTCAGCCACGCGAACAACAAGACCAAGCGCACGTTCCTGCCCAATCTGCAGAACGTCACGCTGCTCAGCGACAAGCTCGAGCGCGGCGTGAAACTGCGCGTTTCGACCTCGGGCCTGCGCTCGGTCGAACATAATGGCGGGCTCGACAACTGGCTCGTCAAGACCAGCGACGCGAAGCTCAGCGATCGTGCCCGCAAGCTCAAGCGCGAAATCATGAAGAAGGACGGCGCCGCAGCCGCCTGATTCGATTTCGCAGCGATAAAAAGAGGCGGCGTTCAGCGCCGCCTTTTTTGTGCCTGCGATTCGCCGGTGGGATTTAGCGGCGGCAGGCGCAGCTTGAGCAATAGCGACTGTTGCCAGCTCGACCGGTTGTCGTCGGAGACAATCCAGACGCAATCGCACACCGGGTCGGGATCGATTGCGATGCCTTCGAAATTGTCCGACAGCGGCGCTCGGTCGATCGTCCCGACCGCCTGCGACGTCCAGCTGTGCTCGCCCGAAATGCGGCGGGGGTCGGCGATCGCGATCGTCGTGCTAAAGCCGAACGGCAGACGAAAGCGGCGATGGACGATGACGACGCGCCCGTCGCGCAGCGTCGCGATGTCGGTCACCGCGCCCTTGCCCTGGCTGTCGTAATCGAAGCGCGTCTGGCGGGCGGCCGGATCGCTCGGCACGCGGTCGAACACGACCGCATGGCTGCGTCCCGTACCCGAGCGCGGACCCTCGGCGACGACCAGCCAGCGCCCGTCGGCGAGCCGCGTCATCGCCTCGGGACCGGCATTGCCCGACCAGTCCGCCATCGCGGTCGGCTTGGCTGCACCCAGCCCATGGGTCAGCGCGGCATCGTATCGGCGCAGCTTGTTGGTGTTTTCGAACCCCGCAACGACATCGCCATTCGGCGCGATCGCGATCGATTCGACGTCGCGCCGCGACTTGGTGATGCCGCGCGTCCCCGGCAACGGTTCGATTCTTAGCGCCTCGACAGCTCCCGTTGCGCCGAGCGCGAAGCGCGCGGTCCAGCCGCTGTCGCTGACCAGCAGGAAGCGCCGCGGCGCGGTCAGCGCGAGCGCCGACCAGCCGCCGAAGCCGCTGTGCGGGCTGGTGAGTCGCCACGCCTCGAGCACCTCGAGTCGACCGATTCGCCGCTGCGCCGCCTGAATCGGGATCGCCGTCGCGGCCGCCGCGAGCGTGCGATCGGCAACGGGAAAGCGCAGCACGCGCGGCGTCAGGGGGCCGAGGACGATCAGGATCGCGGCGGCGGCAAGGAGCGATCGGATGCGCATGGACTGGTATACGCGCATAGCACCGACGCGCTGTGCGACAACCGTGAGGGCCATCACGGCGACGACACCCGGGTTCGGGCGGCGCAGCGCAATGCCTTGATGAACGGGGGATAACTGAACGAATGCCGACGATCGCATTCAGTTTGCGATCACCGCGCACCGGCTAATCCCTGTGTTACGCCAGCGACTGCGCTGCGCCTTTGCGAAGGCTCGCGCGATGGCAAACACCTCACCAATTCGGTCCCTGTCGGGGGCTGATAGGGTCGGCGCGTCCAATGCTTCCCGGGCGCGTCGGCCCGTCTGTGTTTGCGCGCCCTGGCCGCCTTAACTTGCCATAAGGCCGCACTAACCCTAAGTTCTCACTCAAGTGCCGCCGGGCTCATCCCGGCGGTGAGAATATAAAAGTTAGGCGTTGCTGGCATGGCGGATCACCCCGCACCATCGCCGCGGCATCCGGGCCAGGGTCCGGGTAAGTTGGCGGAGAAGCGACCCCCTCGCGGTGGTGCGCTTTCCCATGCGCGCGGACGCTATCCCGGCCGGTCGAGCTATGCCGCGATCGACCTCGGCACCAACAATTGCCGCCTCCTGATCGCCCGCCCGTCGGCCGACGGCTTCATCGTCATCGACGCCTTTTCACGCATCGTCCGGCTCGGCGAAGGTCTTGCCGCGACCGGGCGCATTTCCGATGCCGCGATCGATCGCGCAATTGCCGCGTTGTCGGTCTGTTCGGACAAATTGCGCCGCCGTCACGTCACGCTCGCCCGCTCGGTCGCGACCGAGGCCTGTCGCCGCGCCGAGAATGGCGAGGCGTTCATCGACCGCGTCTACAACGAGACCGGCATCGCGCTTGAGATCATCTCGTCCGAGGAAGAGGCGCGGCTCGCCGTGCTCGGCTGTCACATATTGCTTGAACCCGGCGATGGCCCGGCGATGGTGTTCGACATCGGCGGCGGTTCGACCGAGCTCGTGCTCGTCGATTCGACCGGCCCGGTGCCAGAGATCCTCGACTGGATGAGCGTCCCGTGGGGCGTCGTCTCGCTGACCGAGACGGTCGCGATCGACGCCGACGATGCCGCCTCGCGCGCCGCGGGCTATGCCGAGATGCGCGCACGTGTCAGCGAATCTTTCGCGCCGTTCGCCCAGCGCCTGCCGCGCGTCGATCCCGCTACGACGCGCCTGCTCGGCACCAGCGGTACCGTCACCACGCTCGCCAGCCTCCACCTCGAACTGCCCGCTTACGATCGCAGCGCGGTCGACGGGCTGATCGTCCCGTCGGCGTCGATGCGCGCCATCAGTACGCGGCTTGCCAATATGTCGCCCGACGAGCGCGCCGAACTGCCGACGATCGGGCGCGAGCGAGGCCAGCTCGTCGTTGCGGGCTGCGCGATCCTCGAATCGATCCTCGACATATGGCCGACCGAACGGCTCGGCGTCGCCGACCGCGGCATCCGTGAAGGCATCTTGCGCGCGCTGATGGCCAATGACTCGAGGCACCGGCCGTCATGAAAAAGCCCGATTCAACCCGCCTGCGGACTGCCAAGGGCCGCCGCGCCAGTTCGACGCGCTGGCTCCAGCGCCAGCTCAACGACCCGTACGTCAAGCGCGCCCGCGCCGAGGGCTATCGCAGCCGCGCCGCCTACAAGCTGATCGAGCTCGACGAGAAATTCGGCCTGCTCAAGGGCGCGCGCGGAATCGTCGATCTCGGCGTCGCGCCGGGCGGCTGGACGCAGGTCGCACGCTTGCTCGCGCCGCGCGCAAGCATCGTCGGCATCGACCTCCTCCCGACCGACCCGATCGAGGGCGCGGTGCTGCTCGAAATGGACTTCATGGCCGATGACGCGCCCGATCGCCTGATCGCCGAACTTGGCCGCGAACCCGACCTCGTCATTTCGGACATGGCGGCGAACACCGTCGGCCACCAGCAGACCGACCATCTGCGCACGATGGGCCTCGCCGAGGCGGGCGCCTATTTCGCGATCGAAACGCTCGTCGAGGGGGGCGCCTTCGTCTCGAAAGTGTTCGCCGGCGGCACCGACCGCGAACTGCTCGCTTTGCTCAAGTCGAACTTCCGAACCGTCAAGCACGCCAAGCCGCCTGCCAGCCGCAAGGGTTCGCCCGAATGGTATGTCGTCGCGCAAGGCTTCAAGGGACGCGGCGATTGACGCTGCCGGTCGTGGACCGGGTCGGCCGCTGGTTCGTCTGCCGCCACGGAGAAACCGTCTTCAACGCGGCCAAGCGCCTCCAGGGAGAAGCGCTCCACACCCCCCTGACGCGCCGTGGCTTTGCCCAGGCCGACGCGATGGGCGCCGCGCTCGCCGCCGAACTCGGTCCGCGTCCTGCGCTCACTTTATGGTCGTCGGATACCGGCCGCGCGCTGCAGACGCTCGCGGCGATCGCCGAACATTGCGGGCTCGACTGGCATGATGCGCAGGTCGATGCACGATTGAATGAAATCGATGTCGGTGAATGGGGAGGTCGGTTCTATCGCGATGTCACGCGCGAATTGGGGACGGTCGTCGATCGCGCCACCGGACTGTTCGTGCGCGCCGCGCCTGGCGGCGAAACTTATTCCGACGTTGCGGTTCGCCTGGCGGACTGGATCGCCGATACGGCGGGAGAAGCCGGCGACAGGCTGATCGTCATGCACGGCATGTCGAGCCGCGTCTTGAGGGGCCTGCTGACGGGTCTCGAGCCGATCGAAGGCTATGGCGTGCCGATCGCGCCGCCGTTGCCGCAGGGGACACTGTCGCTGATCGAGCAAGGCCGCGAGACCGTGCTCTATACGGGCAGCGGGACGCGCGCCCACTAGGGGCTATTGGCGCGCCTTGGCGACCGCGGCTTTGAGCGCATCGTAACCAACCGCACCATGCAGGATCTGGTCGCCGACGACGAAGCTCGGCGTGCCTTCGAAACGTAATTGCTGCGCAACCGAAACGTTCGATGCGATCTCGCGGTCGAGCGCGGGGTCGGACCGTGCCGCGGCGACATCTTCGGGCGTCATCCCCGCCTTGGCGGCAGCTGTCGCGATGTTGGCGTCGCTCGGCTGGCCGAGTGCAAACAGCGCGAGGTGATAGTCGCGATAGCGGCCCTTGCGTGCGGCGGCGAGGCCGACCTTGGCCGCCGGCCCGCTCTGCGCGGTCAGGATCGGCAACTCGCGATAGACGATCTTGACCCCCGGATCGGCTTTGAGCAGCCGCTCGACATCGGGCAGGCTGCGGCGGCAGAAGGTGCAGGCAAAATCGCTATACTCGGTGATGACGACGTCGCCCTTGGGATTGCCGCCCCACGCGCCGGCAAACGGCTGTTCGATGGCCGGGCGCAGCTTGCTGATCGCGGCTGCTGATTCGCGCAGCTGCAGGCGTTCGAGCGCCTGCGGGATGATCTCGGGATGGTCGAGGATATACGCTTCGACGACGGTCTCGATTTCGGCGCGGCGGCCCGCGTCGATCGTCGCCAGCGGGCTGCCGCTGTCGGGCGCGGTCGTGGTACCGGGCGCGTTCGCAAGGATGCTGCCGGTCGATCCGTCGCGGCCCCACAAAGCGCTGCCGGCGAGGATCGCGACGACCAGCACCGCGATGATCGCCAGGCCGATCACAATCCGTCGCGTCGGCGGTTCGCTTTTGTCGCTGGGGAGCCCGTCTGCGTCGGGTGTCGCACCGTCGACTGGTTCATCGATGCTCGGCGGCGACACCGCTGCGCTTGCCGCGCTCTTCGGCTTGCGTCCGCGCGGCTTCGCCTCGGGCACTGCGACGGGCGCGGGCTCGGCGTCGCGCGGTGCGTCAGGCGCATCTGCGCCAGTCTCGCTGAAATCGCCGAACAGCGGCAGGTCCCCCGCGCGATTGGGCGCGCCGGCAGGGTTATTGGCATTCTCGTCGGCGACGAGCCGGTCGAGCGCGCTGCCGACGACCGGCGCCGCGGGCTTGGGCGGTGCGACGCGCGCGATTACCGGACGCGCCGCGTCCTTGGCACCGCTGGCGATCTTGCCGCCCTGCGTCCGCGTCGCCGCGACCGAGCTGTCGAATCCTTTGCGCGTTGCCGCGCGCGTTCGTGCCGCGGCGCTGCCGATGACATCGCCTGCCTGCGATCCCGCCTTGCCGATCACCGCGCCGCTCGCCTTGCCCGTGGTAATACTCGCCTGTGCAATCTTTTGCCCCGCCTTGCGCGTCTCGCGCGAGACTGTGCTGGCCAGCGTCCGCGTCTTGTCGCCCAGTTCCATCGCCGCGACGCGCGCGGGAATGTCGGCGCGCTCGCCGAGGTTGATAGTCGTTGCGGCAAAGCCCGCCCAGCCGCGCTTCAGCCCGGCGAGGACATTGGCGACCAGCGGGGCGACGACGGGTGCGCGCGGCGCGCTGGGCGCGGCCGGTTCGGGTGGAGGCGACGAAGGCGATGCCTTACGGAGCGCGACGTGCGGGGGCGTGGCGGCGTCGTCAGCGGAGCTCGCGGCTGGCTTGCCGGGAGCGGTGCCGTTGTCGCTGGTCGTCGTCGATCCCGTCGAGCCAGGGCCGGTAATAATCGTCTTTGCCGCCCGCCATCGGGTCCCCCGTCTCGGCGGCAAGCCTGCCGCCCTATCTGCGTTTCTTGCCCGTTTTTTCGATCTCTGCGCGCGCGACATAGGCAATGTCCTGCGCGCGCAGCCAGTCGGGCGCATTCGGATCGATACCAGCCATTGCCACTTCGGCATAGCGCAGCGCAAGCGGCCACTGCTGCATCAGGTCGAAGCGTTCGGCGCTGGCGAGCGCGGCGCGCGAATCGTCGCCTTCGCGCGCATAGACCATGCCCAGCTGGTACCAGGCGAACGGGTTTTCGCGGTCGCGCGAAACCGCCGCGCGCAGGACGTTTTCGGCCTCGTCATAATATTGCGGGTCTTCAGTTGCGATCAGGGCGTGGCCGAACATCGATGCGATCAGCGGCTGCGATCCACTTAGCGCGGTCGCCTTGCGCAGCGGCCCGATCGCTTCGACCGGGCGGCCCGATTCGAGCAGCACCTGGCCCTCGAGCTCGAGGAAATACGGATTGTCGGGCTGCGCCGCGATCAGCGCCTCGGTCTCGGCGAGCGCCTTTTGCGGATAGCTCGACTTGTGCCAGGCGAAGGCGCGGGCATAACGCGCGGGAATGCTGACATCGCTTTCGGGGTATTTCTTGAGCGTGCGCGTCGGCTCATCGACATATCCGGCGAGCTTCGCCTTGACCCGTTCGAAGCGCTGTTCGAGCGCGGGATCGATCGGCGTACCATAGGCGGGATCGGCCTTGATCGCGCTCTCGAGCCGCGAAATGCGATCGCCCGACAGCGGGTGGGTGTAGGCATAATCGATCGTCCGGTCGACGCCGGTGCGAAACTCCTGGCTCTGCAGCGTCTTGAAGAAATCGATCATCCCCTTGCCGCTGATTCCGGCATTGCGCAGATAGCTCGACCCGGCCTGGTCGGCCGACGATTCCTGGACTCGCGAATAGGCGAGCAGGTTGCCCATCGCCGCCTGCTGGCCCATCGCCAGGACGCCCGCCCCTGCCTCGCCTGCGCCCGCCGCCATCAGGGCAACCCCGGCGAGGAGCGACAACAGCGTGATCTTGGTCGCCTGTGCATAGCCTTCGTTGAAGCGGATCGCGTGGCCGCCCGCGATATGGCCGAGCTCGTGCGCGATGACGCCCTGGACCTCGTTGACGTCGTCGGCGGCGGCGATCAGTCCGCTATGGATATAGACGTTCTGCCCCGCCACGACGAAGGCGTTGATCGACGGATCGTCGATCAGGATGACCTGGACGTTCGCCGGGCTGAGGCCCGCCGCGGTGATCAGCGGCTTGGAGATATCGGCGAGCAGCGCTTCGGTCTCGGCGTCGCGCAGCACCGATTGGGCGCTGACGGGCGTCGCCATCATCGACAGGCAGGCCAGCAGCGCCAGCAATTGCGCGATGTGGCGGGCGAGCGACGATGCGCCGGGGCGAAGCTTCATCGATGATGCAAAACTCATCGTGGGGATGTGCCGCGCGGTGCATGAACCCGCGATGAAATGGCGCGATTCCCCGATCGCGCAAAAGAAAACGGGACGCCGCCGAAGCAGCGTCCCGCATGATCGTTGAACCAGGGCTGCGTCCGACACGCCTGCAGTGCCGACAGGTCGGACGCAAACGCCATATCAGGTGCCGAAAGTCCGCTGCCACCAGCCGCGGCGGCCGCCTTCTCCTTCGCCGCCTTCGCTGTCGCCGGTCTTGCTCTCGGGCTTCGGGCTGGCTGCGGGCTGCGCCTTGGCCTTGCTCTTCGCCGCGGGCTTGCGTGCGGGCTTTGCCGGAGCATCGTCCTTTGCGTCGGTTTTCGCCTCGGCCTTGGCCGGTTCGGCAGGCTTGGCCGCCGCCTTGGCGGCTGGCGCCTTGGCCTTGCTCGCCTTGGCAGGCGTGTCCGCCTTGGCCGCAGCTACCGGCTTGGCAGCGACGCTTTCGCCTTCGCCGCCCGTTTCGGTCGCGACCTTGGGCTTGCGCGCCCGCGGAGCGCGTTTCGGCTTCTCGGCGACGGTGTCGGCAGGGCCCTCGGCCGTGTCGGCAGCCGCGCTTGCGGGCGCCGCCGTCTCGGCCTTCCGCGCGCGGGGCCGACGACGCGTCTTGGGCTTGTCGTCTTCGCTGCTTGCCGCATCGTCATTGCTGGCGGCCGGCGCAGGGGCAGCGCGGATATCGTCGCCGCGATCGGGCTTGGTATCGCCGCCAAACGAATGACCGTCGGCCTCGTCGCTGCGCGCACCGCGGTTTTCGCCCGCATTTTCGCTGGCACCGTCACGCGATTCGTCACGTGCGCCACCGCGCCGGCGACGTCCGCCGCGGCGTCCGCGACGCCTCTTGGGCGCGTTGCCGTCGCCGTCGACGTCGTGATCGGCGCGCGGTGCGCGCTCGCCGCGATTGTCGTCACCCGACGCTTCGCCATCTTCGCCTGCCGAAGCATCGGCAACACGTTCGGGCCGGTCGGAGCGGTCGCCCTCGGGACGATCGCCGCGCGACCGGTTGCGTCCGCCGCGCCGCGAACGGCTCTTGCGGTTGCGATCGCGGCCGCCTTCATCGCGGTTCCGGTCGCGGCCACCCGAGTCGCGATCGGAGTCGTTGCGACCGTTCTCGCCGTCCTCGTCCTCGTCGTCGCCGTAATCGGGCTCGTCCTCGATCACGTCGTCATCGTCGTCGACCAGCGATTCAAAGCTCGGCATGTGCTCGGGGCGCGGCCCCGACACGTCGATTGTCATCCGCGCGCCTTCGGTTTCTCCGTCGGGCAGGATCTCGACCTTGACGCCATAGCGATGCTCGAGCTCGGCGATCTCGTCGCGCTTGGTGTTGAGGACGTAGTAGCTCGCTTCCTGGCTGGTGCGCAGCGACAGGCGCGTGCCCTTGCCCTTGGCGGCCTCTTCCTCGAGCAGGCGCAGCACGCTCAGCGCCGCCGACGATGCGGTGCGGACAAGGCCGGTGCCTTCGCAATGCGGGCATTCGCGCGTCGATGCCTCGAGCACGCCGGTGCGCAGGCGCTGGCGGCTCATTTCCATCAGGCCAAAGCCCGAGATGCGGCCGACCTGGATGCGCGCGCGGTCGTTCTTGAGCGCGTCCTTCATCGCGCGCTCGACCTTGCGGACATTGCTGTTCAATTCCATGTCGATGAAATCGATCACGACGAGTCCGGCCATGTCGCGCAGGCGCAGCTGCCGGGCGATCTCGCGCGCGGCTTCCATGTTGGTCCCGACCGCGGTCGCCTCGATGCCGTGCTCCTTGGTCGAACGGCCCGAGTTGATGTCGATCGAAACGAGCGCTTCGGTCGGGTTGATCACCAGGTATCCGCCCGATTTCAATTGGACGACCGGCTGATACATCGCGCGTCAGCTGGTCCTCGGCGCCGTAGCGCTGGAACAGCGGCACGGGATCGGCATAATGCTGCACGCGCTTGGCGTGGCTCGGCATCAGCAGCTTCATGAAGTCCTTGGCGGCGCGATAGCCGTCCTCGCCTTCGACCAGCACTTCGGAAATGTCGCGGTTATAGATGTCGCGGATCGCGCGCTTGATCAGGTCGCTGTCCGAATGGATCAGCGCGGGCGCGCTGGTCCCCAGCGTGTTCTCGCGAATCCCGTCCCACAGGCGGGCGAGATAGTCGAAGTCGCGCTTGATCTCGGGCTTGGTCCGCTGCAGCCCGGCGGTGCGGATGATGCATCCGACGCTCGGCGGCAGGTTGAGCTCGTCGATGATCGACTTCAGCCGCTTGCGATCGCCGCTGTTCGAAATCTTGCGACTGATGCCGCCGCCATGCGACGTGTTGGGCATCAGGACGCAATAGCGCCCGGCGAGCGACAGGTACGTCGTCAGCGCCGCGCCCTTGTTGCCGCGTTCTTCCTTGACGACCTGGACCAGCATCACCTGGCGACGCTTGATGACGTCCTGGATCTTGTAGCGGCGGCGCAAGGCCATCCGCTTGTCCTTGAGCTCGTCGCTCGGGCGGCGCTTGCTGCCCTTGCCGCCGCGGCCGCGGTTGCGCGCACGGCGTCCGCCGCGCTGCTGGTCGTCCTCGTCGTCTTCGTCGCGCGCGTCGTCGTCCTGCGCGTCGTCGTCGTCGTCGTGATCGCCATTGCCGTCTTCGTCGAGCGGCGCAGGGGGTACGACATCCTCGACTTCGCCCTCGAGCTCGTCGATGTCTTCCTCGGCGCGCATCGCGGCTTCTTCGGCGGCGTGCTCGGCCTCCTCGCGGAGCAGCTGCTCGCGGTCTTCCTGCGGGATCTGGTAGTAATCGGGGTGGATTTCGCTGAACGCGAGGAAGCCGTGGCGATTGCCGCCATATTCGATGAACGCCGCCTGCAGCGACGGTTCAACGCGGGTCACCTTGGCGAGATAGATATTGCCCTTGAGCTGCTTGTGCTCGGCGGACTCGAAGTCAAATTCCTCGATGCGGTTTCCATTGAGGACGGCGACCCGGGTTTCTTCCCGGTGCCGCGCGTCGATCAGCATACGCGTGGTCATGTGTTATACTCCGGGCGTCGCTCGGCGGTCCGGGCGGGGCAAGCCCCGGCTGGATGGACAAGGGGACGCCGTATATTGTGGAAGGCCCTCGGCGCGATGTCGCGGCGGCGGGCGTGATCCGGTGAAACGAAAAAATATTGTGTCTGCTGGCACGAGGCCGGGCGCAAATCGCGCTCGCGGTAGCCTGGGGCTTCAGCGACGTCCGGCTCCGATGCGCAGCGCGCGGGGCCGCGAAGGCCCCTGCGGTACGGTAACGGAGGGGGAAGTCTTGCCTCATGCAGCGTCAACCTGTGTTCGATTAGGGGAGGCCGGTCACATTCGCCGTTCGATCGAACGGCGAGGCGGCAAGCCCCGTTGGACAGGCCCGCTGTGTCAGAATGTTCGTCCCATGTCGGGTGGCGGCATTCGGGCGATACGGACCCGTTGATGGTGCTAGCACCGCCGTGTCACCACGGCAACAGTCCGATTGGCCAACCGCGCTGCGGCCGATTGGGGCTGGACGGACGCCGAATCGAGGCGGCATAGCGGCGCCATGGCCATCCTCGTCCCCGCGTTGCTGCCGCTCGCAGTCGCCTTCCTGGGCGCACCTGCGGGCCTGCCCGACGGCACCACGCTGGCACTCGCGCAGCCGCCGCGGCACCGCTACAGCGTCTCGGTCGATATCGGCAAACCTGCGCCCGCGATTGCGCTTCCGCCGATCGAGGGCGACGACAAGACGCTGCCTCTGGTCGTCATCGATGCCGGCCATGGCGGCCATGATCCCGGCGCGCTCGGCGACAAGGTCGAGGAAAAGGCGCTCACCCTCGCGCTCGCCAAGGCGCTGCGCGACGAGCTGCTCGCCAGCGGCCGGGTCCGCGTCGCGCTGACGCGCAGCGACGACCGTTTCCTGATTCTCGAGGAACGCTTCGGCATCGCCCGGCGGCTCGGCGCCGACCTGTTCCTGTCGATCCACGCCGATGCTGCGGGCAATCGGGCGGCGACAGGCGCGACGGTCTATACCTTGTCCGAAACCGCGTCGGACCGAGAGGCGGCGCGGCTCGCCGCGCGCGAAAACCGATCGGACATCATCAACGGCGTCGATCTCGGGCGGCAGGGCGACGATGTCGGCGCGATCCTGATCGATCTCAGCCAGCGCGACGCGATGCGCAGCTCGGCCGATTTCGCGCGGCTGCTCGTCCGCGAGGCGCACGACGATTTCGCCTTTCGCCCGACCCCGCACCGGCTCGCCGGACTGATCGTGCTGAAGGCGCCCGACATGCCCTCCGCACTGATCGAGGCGGGCTATATCAGCAATCCGGGCGATGCCAGCTTCCTCGCCTCGCGCGAAGGCCAGCGGCGCTTTGCCCGCGGCGTGCGAAAGGCGGTCGTCGTGCATTTCGCCCGCCTCAATGCCAGGCGCTGAACCCGCCCGATGCACTCCACGACGAATGACTGCAGGAAGCGTATGGCTTTGCCTGCGGCTTTTTCCTAGAGGATGGCGGCGATGAGCGACGACATCCCTTCTCCCGACACCGGTACCCGCACCGGCGACTATGCGCGCTACCGGCTGCGCCGCGATGCGGGCGGCGTGCGCGACTGGTTCGCCGCGCGCTGGCATCGCCGCCGTTTCCGCTGGCTGACCTATGCCGTCGTGACCGGGCTGCTTGCCTTCATGATCGGCTGGACGATGATCGCGCGCGGCCTGCCCGATGCGCGCACGCTGCTCGAATATCAGCCCGCGCTGCCGACCGTGGTGCGCGGCGCGAACGGCGAACCCGTTCACAGCTTCGCGCGCGACCGGCGCGTCCAGCTCGATTACAATGAATTTCCGCCGCAGCTGATCCACGCCTATCTCGCCGCCGAGGACAAGACCTTCTTCAGCCATGGCGGGATCGACTATCTCGGCTTTGCCGGGGCGGTGTTCGACTATGTCTCGAAGCTCGGCTCGGGCGATCGCGCCAAGGGCGGATCGACGATCACCCAGCAGGTCGCCAAGAACATCCTTATCGGCGATGATTACTCGATCACGCGCAAATTGAAGGAAATGGTCCTCGCTCGCCGCATCGAGGGCGTCCTGACCAAGCCGCAGATTCTCGAACTCTATCTCAACGAGATCCCGCTCGGGCGCCAGTCGTTCGGCGTCCAGGCCGCGGCGCGCGCCTATTTCGACAAGGACGTCGGCGATCTCGACCTCAACGAGGCCGCCTTCCTAGCGATCCTGCCCAAGGCGCCCGAGAAATACGGCCGTCCGCAGAACCGCGATGCCGCGCTTGCCCGGCGCAACTTCGTCCTCGGCCAGATGGAGGACAACAACTGGATCACCGCCGCCCAGCGCACGCAGGCGGCATCGCAGCCGCTCGGCCTCGTCAGCGAGCGCGGCTCGCCGTTCAAGAACGCCGGCGGCTATTACATGGAAGAGGTCCGCCGCGAGCTGCTCGACAAGTTCGGCGAGAATGCCGAGGATGGACCCTTGAGCGTCTATGCCGGCGGCCTGTGGGTCCGCACGCCCTATGATCCCGCGATGCAGGCCGCGACGACCAACGCCTTGCGCGCCGGCCTGCTGCGCTTCGACGCGGGCCATGCCTGGTCGGGCAATCTCGGCACGATCGAACCCGACGACCAATGGCTCAGCCGGCTCAAATCCTCCTATGTCAGCATCGATTACGAGGACTGGCGGATCGCCGCGGTGCTCGCCAACGATGGCGGCGTCGCGCGGCTCGGCTTCGCCAACGGGACGACCGGGCGGATGACGGCAGGAAATGCGCGCGGCGTGCTCGGGCAGATCAAGCCCGGCGACCTGATCGCGGTGAAACCGATGGCGGGCGACGAATATGGCTTGCGCAACATCCCGAAGATTTCGGGCGGCATGGTCGTCGAAGACCCGCATTCGGGCCGCATCTACGCGATGCAGGGCGGATTTTCGAACCGCCTGTCGTCGTTCAACCGCGCCACCCAGGCCGAACGCCAACCCGGTTCGACGATCAAGCCGTTCGTCTATTCGGCCGCGCTCGACAGTGGCATGACCCCTGCCAGCATCATCGTCGACCAGCCGTTCTGCGTCTACCAGGGCGCCGGGCTCGGCGAAAAATGCTTCAAGAACTATTCGGGCGGCTATGCCGGCCCCAAGACGATGCGCTGGGGCATCGAACAGTCGCGCAACCTGATGACTGTCGCGGCGGCCAACCAGACCGGCATGGACAAGGTCGTGGCGACGATCAAGCGGATGGGGATCGGCGACTACAAGCCCTATCTGTCGATGGCGCTGGGTGCGGGTGAAACCACCGTGCTCAAGATGACCAACGCCTTTTCGATGCTCGCCAACGCGGGCCGCGAACTGCAGCCGCGCGTCATCGATTACGTCCAGGACCGCAACGGCAAGGTCGTCTGGCCGGCGAAGTGGAAAGCGTGCGAGGGCTGCAATGCCGACGACTGGGACGGCAAGCCGATGCCGCGCTTCGTCCAGACCGGCAAGCAGGTGCTCGACCCGCTGACCGCCTATCAGATGGTCCATATCCTCGAAGGCGTCGTGACGCGCGGCACCGCGCAGCGGCTGCGCGTGCTCGACCGGCCGATGATGGGCAAGACCGGCACGACCAACGGGCCAAAAGAGGTCTGGTTCGTTGGCGGCACGCCCGATCTCGTGACCGGCGTCTATGTCGGCTACGACACGCCCAAGTCGCTCGGCGGCTGGGCCCAGGGCGGCCGGATCTCGGCGCCGATCGCGCTCGAGTTCTTCCAGAAGGTGATCCCCAAGGACGCGCCCAGGGTGCCGTTCGTCGCGCCGGCCGACATCCGCATGGTCCGCATCGACCGCAATTCGGGCAAGCGCGTCTATGGCGTCTTTCCCGACAGCGAGAACGGCGATCCCAAGGCGGCGGTGATCTGGGAGGCGTTCAAGCCCGAGACCGAGCCCAAGAGGACGATCCGCAAGGAAGAGATTCCCGAGCCCAAGAAGGTCACGGCCAAGCCGGTGACGACCAACGCGCGTCCCAAACAGAAGCGCGACGACCAGGACTTCCTCGAGGATCAGGGCGGGATATACTAGCGGAGGTAAGTCGGGACGGCGTGCTGGCCCCGGTGCGGTGTCTGGCGGAAGCTGAAAAAGACTCCATCGCCAGCGCAGCCCCGCACTGCTAACCACTCCCATCCCACAGGAGATTGCCCATGCGTCGCGCCACCCTCATCGTTATCGCTCTGATCGTCCTGATCGCTGGCGCTGCTGTGCTGCTCTATCCGCGTGGCAGCGAGGCGTCGGACCGGCTCGCGGTCGGCGACGCTGCGCCGCTGTTCGCCACTACCGGCACACTGGGCGGCAAGACCTTTCCGGTCGATCTTGCGGCCGAGCTGGAAAAAGGCCCGGTGGTGCTCTATTTCTACCCCGCCGCCTTCACCACCGGCTGCACGCTGGAAGCCAACGCCTTTGCCGAAGCGATGCCGCAATTCCGCGCCGCCGGGGCGACCGTGCTCGGCCTCTCGGCCGACCCGATCGACAAGCTGAAGAAATTCTCGGTATCCGAATGCCGTGGCAAGTTCGCAGTCGCGCCGGCGAGCGACACGGTGATCGCCGATTACGGCGTCGCGCTCAAGAAAGCGGGAGTCGCCACCGGCATGACGACACGAACGAGCTATGTCATCGGCCGCGACGGACGCATCGCCTTCGTTCACGACGACATGGACTACAAGGATCATGTCGCCAAAACGCTCGCCGCGGTCCGCGCGCTCGACAAGGCGCGATAACCGCCCTCGGCTTGCCAAGCCGTGTCGCGGCGTTACAACCCGGGGCAGGACCACGACGGCGAAACGCCGCAGGTCGGTAATTCTGGGGGTAAACTATGACTGCAGCACCGCAAGAGAGCGCGTTTTCGCAATCGTTCGGACAGTTTCTCGAACCCATCACCAACTTTTCCGACCTGCTTTGGGGCGGAACGTGGAACGGCCAGGAAGTCCTGATTGTCCCGCCACTCGTCGTGCTGCTGCTCGGTACCGGCCTCTATATTATGGTCGGGCTGCGCTTTTATCCGCTGACCAACCTGATCCCCGCCTTTCGCAAGCTGTTTACCAAGTCGGGCAAACAGGGCGCGGGCGAAATCTCGCCCTTCGCTGCATTGTCGACCGCGCTGTCGGGACAGGTCGGCACCGGCAACCTCGCCGGCGTCGCGACCGCAATCGCATTGGGCGGACCCGGCGCGATCTTCTGGATGTGGATCACCGCATTGGTCGGCATGGCGCTGGCCTTCGGTGAAGGCGCGCTTGCCATCCGCTTTCGCGACCGCGCCGAGGACGGCACCTATCGCGGCGGGCCGATGAGCTACATCATGATCGGTCTCGGGCCGAAATGGAAATGGCTCGCGATCCTGTTCTGCATCGGCACGCTGATCTCGGCGATCGTCACCGGCAACGGCATCCAGGCCAATTCGATCGCCGATTCGATGACCGAGATATTCGGCGTCGAAGCATGGGTCGGCGGCCTCGTCACCGCGATCGCGGTGTTCATCGTCATCATCGGCGGGATCAAGTCGATCGGCAACGTCGCCGAAAAGATCGTCCCCGTCATGGCGATCGCCTATATCGCGATGGCGCTGCTCGCGATCATCCTCGACATTCGCGACATTCCCGAAACCTTCGGCCGCATCTTCCACGGCGCGTTCAATTTCCAGTCGGCCAGCGGCGGCTTCATCGGTGCAGCGATCATCATCGCGATCCGTGCCGGCGTCGCGCGCGGCCTGTTCTCGAACGAGGCGGGCCAGGGTTCGACCCCGATCGCGCATGCCGTCGCGCAGACCAACGATCCTGCCGCTCAAGGGCGCTTCGCGATGCTCGGCACTTTCATCGACACCGTCGTCATCTGCACGATGACCGCGCTCGTCATCCTGACCGTGGAGGGCGACTTCTCGGCCGGCGGCGTTGCGGTGAAGCATGCCTGGCAGTCCGATCTCACCGGCTTTGCGATGACCTCGGGCGCGTTCGGCGCGGCCTTTCCGTTGCCGATCCTCGGTGTGCCGGTCGGCACGCTGATCGCCTCGGTGGCCCTGATCCTGTTCGTCTTTACGACGCTGCTGACGTGGAGCTATTACGGCGAACGCGCGATCACCTGGCTCTACGACCTGTTTCCGGGATCGAGCCTGAAGGGCGAAAGGGCGCTGCACATGACGTGGCGCGTCCTGTGGTGCATCGTCATCTACATTGCCGCCGACGTACCCCTCGAGGTTATCTGGCGGCTCGGCGACATCGCCAATGCGACGATGCTCGTGCCCAACGTCATCGCGTTGCTCGCACTGTCGGGCGTGATCTTCGCGCTGGCACGTGGAGAGCGGACCGCGGGCACCGATCACGGGCGCGAAACCCCGCCCGAACTCAGCGAGGATATCGGCGGCGCTCCCGGCGGGCATTGATCCCGGGTATTAGGAATGCATGAATCGGGGCTGGAGTAAATCCAGCCCCTCGCGCGGCACCGGCCCGCCGGAAGGCGGAAAATGACTCTTGCACCGCCGCTTTTGTTTTCGCCTCGCATTCGCTAAGCGCTGACGCCAAGGCTGGCGTCGGCGCTTTTCCTTGCCCTCGCCCCGTTGGAGACAGTTCATGCGCGCCGAAGCGCAATCGCATATCGACCGCATTACCGCCGCCCTCGACCTCATCCGGCGCTTCCTCAACTGGGACGAGGCGAAGCGGCGGCTCGACGAGCTCAACGCGCGCGTCGAGGACCCGACCTTGTGGGACGATCCCAAGGCCGCGCAGGAGGTCATGCGCGAACGCGGCCGCCTCGACGACGCGATCAACGCGGTCACCGCGATCAAGCGCGAGATGGACGATACCGCCGAACTGATCGAGATGGCCGATGCCGAGGGCGACACCGACCTCGGCGATGAAGGCCTTGCCGCGCTCGCCAAGCTCGCCGAGCGCGCCGATGCCGACAAGATCAAGGCGCTACTCGCGGGCGAGGCCGACGGCTACGACACCTATCTCGAAATCCACGCCGGTGCCGGCGGGACCGAGAGCCAGGACTGGGCCGAGATGCTGCTGCGCATGTATCAGCGCTGGGCCGACAAGCGCGGCTACAAGGTCTCGATGGTCGATTACCAGGCCGGCGACCAGGCCGGCATCAAGTCGGCGACGCTCGAGATCAAGGGCGAGAACGCCTACGGCTATGCCAAGACCGAAAGCGGCGTCCACCGGCTGGTGCGCATCTCGCCCTATGACAGCGCCGCCAAGCGTCACACCAGCTTTTCGAGCGTGTGGGTCTACCCCGTCATCGACGACGACATCGACATCGAGATCAACGAGGGCGACCTCAAGATCGATACCTATCGTGCTTCGGGCGCTGGCGGACAGCACGTCAACACGACCGACTCCGCGGTGCGCATCACGCATATTCCCAGCGGCATCATCGTCGCCAGCCAGAACGACCGTTCGCAGCACAAGAACCGTGCGACCGCGATGAACATGCTGAAAGCCCGGATGTACGAGGCCGAGCTGGCCCGGCGCGAGGCCGAGGCCTCGGGCGAATACCAGGCCAAGACCGAAATCGGCTGGGGTCACCAGATCAGGAGCTACGTCCTCCAGCCCTACCAGATGGTCAAGGATCTGCGCACCGGCGTTACCTCGCCGTCGCCCGACGACGTGCTCGACGGTGCGCTCGATCCGTTCATGGCCGCCGCGCTGAGCCAGAAGGTGACCGGCGAAAAGGTCGAAGTAGAGGACGTCGACTGATGCGCCGACGGGGGGGCTTGCTGATCGCGGCGGCGGCGCTCGTGCTCGCGCTGCCGGGGTGCGACTGGATCCACGACCCCGACGCCGACCGGCCCGAGACCGCGCGCGAATTTCCGCGCGCCGACCGCCCCGTCGCGCCCGTCGTATCGAACCAGTATTCGGACGAGAACAGCCGCGACCGGCTCGGCGAGGCGGTTGCGGTGATGGACCGTGCCGACATCGTCGCGGGGATGACCGTCGCCGACATCGGCGCGGGCGAGGGCTATTACACCGTCCGCCTCGGCCAGCGCGTCGGTCGCAAGGGTCGCGTCCTCGCGCAGGATATCGACCGCGGCGCGATTCGCCGGCTCGCCGACCGCGTCGCACGCGAACGGCTCGACAATGTCTCGATCAAGCTTGGCGCGCCCGACGATCCCAAGCTGCCTGCGGCCAGCTTCGACCGCGTCTTCATGGTCCACATGTATCACGAGATCGCCGAACCCTATGCCTTTCTCTGGCGGCTGCGCCCCGCTTTGCGCGCGGGCGGCCAGGTCATCGTGATCGATGCCGACCGGCCGACGACGCAGCACGGTACGCCGCCCAAGCTGCTGTTCTGTGAATTCGAAAGCGTCGGTTACAAGCTCGCCGAATTTACCGAACTGCCCGAACTGGGCAGCTATTACGCCAGCTTCGAAGCGTCGGGCGGGCGTCCCGAACCGGGCAAGATCGAGGCGTGCAAATCGTCCGGCTGAGGCGCCGCGCGCACTGCCTCGCCCCACGGACCTCGCTCCGCCTCGGCTACCGCCCAGTCGCGAAACGCCTTGATCTTGGCGTGGTTGCGCTGGTGCTCGCGACAGACGATCCACAGGCTCGAACCAGAATAGGTCGCCGCAGCTAGCTGGATCAGCCGACCTTCGCGCAACGCCTCGTCCCAGAACACCGGGTTGAGCAGGGCAATGCCTTGCCCGGCCAGCGCCGCGCTCCCTTCGACGCTCTGCGAATCGAACCGGATGCCGGGCGCGGGTGGCGGCAGCGCGGTCAGGCCGACCGCCGCGAACCAGGTCGCCCACCAGCGATCCTGAGGGCTGAGCAGGCGTCCTGCGGCGATCCGTTCGGGCGTGTCGAACGGTCCATGGTCGGCGACATAGGCGGGGCTCGCCATCGGCGCGAACAGGCTGCGCATCAGCAACTGCGCGTGCAGGCCCGGCCAGTCGCCCAGCCCGCCGCGCACCGCGACGTCGTTATCGTCGCGGGCGAAATCGGTGATCCGGTCCTCGACCGTCAGGCGCACCGCGAGGTCGGGGTGCGAAAGCTGGAACCCGCCGATCCGCCCACCGAGCCACAGGTTGGCGAAACTGGAGAAACTGTTGACCGTCAGCTGGCTGGCATCCTCGTCGCGCAGCCGGTCGAACGCGTCGCGCAGCGTGGCAAAGGCGGCGCTGGTCTGGACCGACAGGTCGGCCGCTTCCGCGCTGAGCATGACGCGGCCCTTATCGCGCCGGAAGAGCGATACGCCCAGCGCCTGTTCGAGCGTGCGGATCTGATAGCTGACCGCCGCCTGACTCATCCCCAGTTCCTCGGCTGCGCGCGAGAAATTTTCCAGCCGTGCGGCGGCTTCAAAGACGCGGATGGCGGCGAGCGAGGGGAGCGATGACATCATGTTCCCATAAGCCTTACTTATATATGATGTCGAGTTTCAAATTGGGCCTGGCGGCTGGTTATAGGCATATTCGGGTCATCGGGCGATCAGGTCCGATGATAAGGAGGTTTGTGATGCAAGACGAATTCATCAGTCGCCTGTCGGTCGATCGGCAGCAGGATTTTGCCGCCGGTCTCGATCCCCTGTTCACCTCGGTAGGCAGGTCGTTCGCCATGGTCGCTCGGCGCTTGCACCGCGCCGCCAGCGCGACCGCCGCGGTCGGCGCGGCGCTCGTCTCGGTGCCGCTTGTTCTCCTCGTCATCGGGCTTTGCGAGCGCGGGCCGTTCGGCTGATCGCGCGCGTGGCGCCACGATTGCGTGGCGCGGTACCATCGGCTAAGGCGGGGCACGCCCCGGACACGCCGCGATCGAGTTCGCGGACCTTGTCCGGGGCCTCGTCTTTTATCGGTAAAAAGGTCTCCGCCCATGCCCCGTCGCCGCCAGATTTACGAAGGCAAGGCCAAGATTCTCTATGAAGGCCCCGAGCCCGGCACGCTGATTCAGTATTTCAAGGACGACGCGACCGCGTTCAACGCGCAGAAGCGCGGCACGATCTCGGGCAAGGGCGTGCTCAACAACCGCATCTCCGAACACGTCTTCACGCTGCTCGGGCAGATCGGCGTTCCGACGCACTTCATCCGCCGGCTCAACATGCGCGAACAGCTGATCCGCCAGGTAGAGATCGTCCCGATCGAGGTTATCGTTCGCAACGTCGCCGCGGGCACGCTGTCGAAACGCCTCGGCATCGAGGAAGGCACGCAGCTGCCCCGGACGCTGATCGAATATTGCTACAAGGACGACGCGCTCGGCGATCCGCTGGTCGCCGAAGAGCACATCGCCTGCTTCAACTGGGCGAGCCAGGAAGAGATGCACGACATCGCCGACATGGCGATCCGCGTGAACGATTTCATGTGCGGCCTGTTTGCCGGGATCGGCATCCGCCTCGTCGACTTCAAGCTCGAGTTCGGGCGGATCTGGGACAACGACTTTTCGCGGATCATCCTTGCCGACGAGATCAGCCCCGACAGCTGTCGGCTGTGGGACATGCAAACCAATGAAAAGCTTGACAAAGATCGCTTCCGTCGGGACCTTGGCGGCGAAGCCGAGGCGTATCAGGAAGTCGCTCGCCGGCTGGGCCTGATGCCCGAGGGCGCCGACAACGAAGTCCTCGATCTCGAGACTCACCGCAAGAAGCGAGGAAAATAATCGATGCTGCATAGCCGACTGACCCGGGCCCTCCTGACCACCTCGTTGATGTCATTGGGCCTGGCGCTATCGGCCTGCGCTACGATGCCCGCGGCCTCGGTCGCGCCGGCAACCGTCGACCAGACCGCGCCGCCCGCCGCCGCGGTGACTGGCCAGACCGGCTGGGGATTTCCCGTTTACGACATCGCGCCCGATCCGGCGGTGCGCTACGGCACGCTGCCCAATGGCATGAAATACGCGATCCTGCGCAACGCGACGCCGAAGGATTCAGCATCGGTGCGGATGCGCGTCGAGTTCGGTTCGATCGCCGAAAGCGATGACGAACAGGGGCTCGCCCATTTCATCGAGCACATGGCGTTCAACGGGTCGAAGAACGTCCCCGAAGGCGACATGGTCAAGATTCTCGAGCGCAAGGGGCTGGCCTTCGGCGCCGACACCAACGCCTCGACCGGCTTCGACGCGACGGTCTACCAGCTCGACCTGCCCAAGACCGACGACGACATGATCGACACCGCGCTGATGCTGATGCGCGAAACCGCGGGCAATCTCACCATCGCGGCCGATGCGGTAGGGCGCGAACGCGGCGTGATCCTGTCCGAAATGCGCACCCGCGACAGCTTCCAGCTGCGCCGGATCAAGGACTATCTCGGCTTCGTCGCGCCGCAGGCGCCGTTCGCGTCGCGCCTGCCGATCGGCACCCAGCAGGTCCTCGAAAACGCCAGCGCGGCCGACATTCGCTCGCTTTACGAACGCTATTACCGCCCCGAAAAGACGACGCTCGTCCTCGTCGGCGATTTTGATCCTGCCGCGATCGAGGCCAAGATCCAGGCGCGCTTTGCCGATTGGCGCGGGGTCGGTCCGGCCGGCGCCGACCTCGACGAGGGCCGCGTCGATGTCACGCGCCCCGCCGCCGCCGACACCTTCGTCGATCCCGACGTTCCCTATATCGTGAGCATCGACAGCCTTCAGCCCTATGTCGCGACCCCCGAGACGATCGTCCAGAACCGCCGCGCGCTGCTCGAACAGCTCGGCAACGCGATCCTCAACCGGCGCTTTGAAAAGATCGCCAACGCGCCCGACAGCCCGATCCTCGGCGCGTCGGCCTCGACCGGCGACCTGTTCAAGGCGGCACGCGACACGTCGATCTCGGTGACCGCGAAGGAAGGCGAATGGAAACAGGGGCTGACGGTCGGCCAGACCGAGCTCAACCGCGCGCTGCAATACGGTTTTACCCAGGCCGAACTCGCCGAGCAGCTGGCCAATTTCCAGCTCGCCTTCGACACCGCCGCCAACCAGGCCGACACCCGCCGTTCGGCCTCGCTCGCCAACGCGATCGTCGGGACGGTCGACGATCAGTCGCTGTTCACCACGCCGGCCGCCAACCGCGATCTGTTCAACACGCTCAGAGCCGACCTTCGGCGTCGATGCGGTCAACGCCGCGTTCCGCGCGCGCTGGTCGGGTTCGCCCCCGCTCGTCCACGTCTCGGCCAAGGCGCCGATCGCCGGCGGCGACGCCGACGTGTTGGCTGCGTTCGAGGCGGCCAAGGCGATCAAGGTCGAAGCGCCCGCTGCAGCGGTCGAAACCGCCTTTGCCTATGATGATTTCGGCACGCCAGGCACCGTCGTCGCCGATACGATGATCCCAGACCTCGGCATCCGCACGATCACATTCGCCAACAACGTCCGGCTCAACCTCAAGAAGACCGATTTCGAACAGGGCAAGCTGCGCTATTCGATCCGCATCGGCTCGGGCGAACTGCAACTGCCCGCCGACAAGCCCGGTCTCGCGCTGCTGATGAGCTCGATGTTCGCCAACGCCGGCCTCGGCAAGCACAGCTTCGATGATCTTCAGCAGGTCCTCGCCGGGCACAATGTCTCGCCGGGCCTCGTCGCGGGCGATGACAGCTTCGGCTCGAGCGGGACGACGACGATGGCCGACCTGCCGCTCCAGCTCAAGGTGACCGCCGCCTATCTGACCGACCCGGGCTATCGTGCCGAGGCGCAGTCGCGCTGGGCCAGTCTCGTTCCGACCTACGAGGCACAGCTCGACGCGACGCCGCAATCGGTCGCGGCGCGCGACGTCGGCCGGATTCTCGCGAGCGGCGATGAGCGTTTCGGCATTCCCGACGAGGCGACGCTGCTGTCGCGCAACCTCGGCGAGCTTAAGGCGGCACTGACACCGATCCTGGCCACCGCGCCGATCGAGATCGGCATCGTCGGCGATATCGACGAGGCGGCGGTGATCGCCGCGGTCGCATCGAGCTTCGGCGCGCTGCCGACGCGCGACACCGATTTCGGCGCCTTTGACAATGCGCGCGCCGTCCGCTTCCCCGCCGGCACGACGCCCGTCACGCTGACCCACGCCGGCACGTCCGACCAGGGGCTGGCGCTCGCCTACTGGCCGACCGACGACGACAGCGACGCGCTCGAAACGGCCCGGGTCGACATGCTCGCCGAAGTGATGGGGATATTGCTGATCGATGAAGTCCGCGAAAAGCTCGGCGCGACCTATTCGCCCAATGCGTCGTCGGACATGTCGCGGATCTACAAGGATTACGGCACCTTCGGCACCTCGGTCGTCGTCGCCCCGTCGCAGACCGACGAGGTGTTTGCCGCGATCGACACGATCGCGAAGGAACTGCGCGATGCGCCGGTCAGCGCCGACATGCTGGCTCGCGCGCGCACGCCGCTGCTCGAACGGATCGTCAAGAATCGCCGCGAAAACGGCTGGTGGCTCGGCGTGACGGCACGCGCGCAGAGCGAGGCGGCGCGGCTCGACCGCTACCGCACGCTCGAAGCGCGGGTGAAGGCAATCACCCCCGCCGACCTGCAGGCGGCGGCGCGCAAATATCTGGTGCCGGGCAAGGAGCTCAAGATCCGCATCGTGCCGGAGGCCAGGGCGCCAGCGGCGGCGAAGTGATCGAAGGGCTGGTGGCGGCGGCGGTAGCCGTCAGGCGTTCACGCGATAGCCGCAGATGATACCGAACAGGAAGGCAGCGAACAGCGCGAGCTGGATCTGGCCGTCGGGGTCGGACCACATGAACAGCTGGTGGCCCCAGCCGAACAGGGCGATGAACATCGCGAGCGCCAGCATTCCCATCGTACGTCCCCTCGCGCGGGCCGACCGAAGACCGGCGGTCCTTTAGAGCGTCACGGGACTAGCCGAATAAGGTAAATAACTGCTTAGCCGGATTGCGCCCGACTTGGGTCTTGCCGCCCCGCGGCGCACACGGCATAGCGGCGGCGTTTCTACAAACCAGCCACGAAGGGCAGGGTGCGCGATGAAGATCAACGTCTATGTGACGCTCAAACCGGGCGTTCTCGACCCGCAGGGCAAGGCGATCCACCATGCGCTGGCCAGCCTCGGCTTTGCCGGCATCGACGATGTCCGCGCCGGGCGCTTCATCGAGCTCGAGGTCGCCGACGACACCTCGGACGAGGATCTCGACGCGATGTGCCGCAAGCTGCTCGCCAACACCGTCATCGAAAACTACCGCATCGAACGCGGCTGAACCGGGACACGCTGTCATGAAATCTGCCGTCATCGTCTTCCCCGGATCGAACTGCGACCGCGACATGGCCGTCGCCATCCGCGATATCTCGGGCCGCGCGCCGGCGATGGTCTGGCACGGTGAGAGCACATTGCCCGACGGTCTCGATTTCATCGCGGTGCCTGGCGGTTTTTCCTACGGCGATTACCTCCGCTCGGGCGCGATGGCGGCCCGCTCGCCGGTGATGCGCAGCGTGATCGAGGCCGCCGCGCGCGGCGTTGCGGTGCTCGGCGTGTGCAACGGCTTCCAGGTGCTGACCGAGGCGGGCCTGCTGCCCGGCGCGCTGATGCGCAATGCGGGGCTCAACTTCGTCTGCCGCGACGTTGCGCTGAGCGTCGAGAATACGCAGTCGGTCTTCACGTCGAAATACAGCGCGGGCGAACAGATCGTCTTTCCCGTCGCGCATCACGACGGCAATTATTTCGCCGACGATGCAACGCTCGACCGGCTCGAGGGCGAGGGCCGCGTTGCCTTTCGTTATGCTGGCGGCGACGCGAACGGCCGCGTCAACGGCTCGGCGCGCGATATCGCCGGATTGCTCAACGATGCCGGCAATGTCCTCGGCCTGATGCCGCACCCCGAACGCGCGATCGAGGCGGCGCACGGCGGCAGCGACGGCCGCCGCCTGTTCGAAGGCGTCTTCGCCGGCCTGTCGGTCGCCGCCTGACGCGCGTGCGCCGAGACCGCATCATCGCATCGCTAGGCATCACGCGCTTCACGCGCTAGAACGCCGACCGCCGGACCCCCGGTGCGCGCCCGTAGCTCAGCTGGATAGAGCACGAGACTTCTAATCTTGAGGCCGCTGGTTCGAATCCAGCCGGGCGCACCAATTTACCATGGAAGTGCGCACCGGTGCCGCGTCGGCGCCGGGCGTGCTGACAGCATGAACCAGGCTGGCCACGGGTCCGCGCACGGTCAGGCGCTCCTTGGTCATCACGACCTCGCTCACGAACGCCTGCACGTAGTTCTTGCGCAGAGCCGGGTTGGTCGGGTCGGTGAGCTTCTTCTTCAGACCGGCGGCGAAGGCGGCGATCGTCTCGCTGTCGATCCGATCGTGCTTGTCTCCGCACTGGCGTTCGAGGAGGTTGATCTCCTCGTCGAGCGCAGCGCGCCGCGACTGGTGTCCGGCAAGGCGCTTCTTGAGATCCTTGTCCGTAGCATCGACGAGACCAGCTTCGATCGATTCGAACAGCCGCTGAATAGCAGTCTCGGCAGCGGTGCGTTCGTTGCGCAGGGTAACGATATCGTTTTTGCGCTTGGCATCGGCACCGGCGGAGCGTTCGAGAAGCTGCGCTAGCAGTTTCTCGAGCCGGGCCGGATGGAGGAGGCGCTTTTCGAGAACTCGCGATGATCGGCAATTCACCGCCCCTGCTTGCGGCCGCGCTGCTGCGGCGAACGTCAGAGAACCGCGATACGCCTTATATGTTGTTCAGTCACTACAATGGGGTCAGTTTGCCTGCAGATGGTGCTCAAGACGACGCGCTCGATGGCGACTGGCCGTCACGCCTTCGCACGCGCCCCAACATAATTGCGGCTAGACGAAAAACGTCTAACTTTGGTTAGGCATGTAATTATAACCTTGGCAATGTAGTAAAGATGACACGAAATCTGAAATTTCGCCGCTCCTAACTTTGTATAGTAACCCCCTGCATTGCGCTGCCCTAGCCCGATGGTCGGTCCAATTTTTTACGCTGAATTTTCGCCCAAAACGGCGGGAGTACGGCCCGCTAGAGGGGTTACTGAATGATCACGTTTGACAAAAAGTTTTTGCTGCGCGGTACGTCCATTGCCTTGAGCCTGGCATGGGCCGGCGGTGCTTTCGCGCCCCAGCTCATGGCGCAGGATGCACCGGATTGTGCGGACGTCGACGCCGACGGTGAATGCGATGTCGATCAAAATCTGGTTGGTCCTGAAGCTGGAGCTAATACAGCTAACGAAGGCGGCATTGTCGTTACTGGCTCGCGCATCCGGCGACCGAACCTGGTTTCACCGTGCCGATCACGTCGATCGGCGGCGAACAGTTTTTCGAGCAAGGTCAGAGCAATGTCGGCGAGACGCTGAATGATCTTCCGCAGTTGCGCAGCACCTTTGCCCAGGCAAAATCCCGGCCTTGGCATCGGTATTGCGGGTCTCAACCTGCTCGACCTTCGCGGTCTCGGCACCCAGCGTACGCTCGTTCTAGTCAACGGTCGCCGTCACGTTCCTGCCGACATCCTGAATAACGCTGTTTCGGTCGACATCAACTCGATCCCGAACGATCTGATCGAGCGCGTCGACATCGTGACCGGCGGCAATTCGGCCGTATACGGCTCGGATGCCATCGCCGGCGTGGTCAACTTTGTCCTGCGCAAAAGCTACGACGGACTGCAGTTGCGCGGTTCGGCCGGCATCGCCGAGGAAGGCTTCGGCGGCAACCAGTATCTTTCGGCGATGTACGGCAAGAATTTCGCGGATGGTCGCGCCAACGTGACCTTGCATGGCGAATATTCGCGCTCCGATCGCGTCTTCGCATCGGACGTTCCGGCGTTCCGCCGCAACGACAACTTCCTAGTAATCGATGCCGATGGCGGCACGGGCATCGTCAATGGCGGTGACGGCTATCCCGATCGTAACTTTTTCCGGGATATCAGAAGCTCGACGATTTATTTTACCGGCCTGGTCCGATCAACCAGCGCAACGTCGCGAACGCTGGTCTGTGCGGAAATGCCACGACGGCCAACAATGGTCCGCCCAACACCGCGGGAACGGCGTTCAACTGCACCTATATCTTCACGCCTGAGGGACGCCTGGTTAGAGAACCGGTACCCGCTTCGGTACGGGTCTCAACAGTGCGATCATCGGCGGAAACGGGCAGACGGGTCGCGAAGGCAACACCGTCTCGGTCCTGCTGTTCAACGAACGCTACAACTTCAACCTCCTGTCGCATTTCGAGTTCTCTCCGGCCCTCGAGCTTTTCGCCGAAGCCAAGTGGAACCGCGTGAATGCCGTCGGCAACAACGCCGGTCTTCGTTCAATCAGGGAACCGGCGGAACGACCGATTTCCGCGAGCGGCAGCGTCTCGACAACCCGTTCCTGAACCCGGCCGACCGGACGACCCTGGCCAATCTCATTCTGGCTTCGAACTGTCGTCCCAGTCTTACCGTAACGTGCTCCGGTCAGACGAATATTGGTACGGCTGCGAATCCGATTTATAACAGGCAATCTAACGGCTGCGGATCGGGCGGCGATTGCCGACGGCAGCTTCCGCTTCGTCAATTCGCGCAACCTGCTCGATGTCGGATTGCGCGACGCTATCTATCAGCGCGACACCTATCGTATCGTCGGCGGACTGCGCGGTACGTTCAACACCGACTGGAACTATGAAGTTTCCGCAAACTACGGGAAGTTCAAGGAAGACACGCTCAATCAGGGCTTTATCGATCGCCAGCGTTTCGCACTCGCGCTCGATGCCGGTCGCAATCCCATTACCGGGCAAATCCAGTGCCGGTCGCAATATGATCCCGCCTCGGCGGTAAAACTGACCGGTTTCGGCCCCTCGGACCCAGCGCAATTGGCTGCCTACAACGCCGCCCAAACGGCGCGACTGGCCGCCGATATCGCTGCGTGCGTTCCGTACAATCCGTTCGGATCGCCCGACAATTCGGCGTCGATCGCCTACTTCTCACGTGACTACAAGAACACGGCCTCGATCGACCAGCTCGTGTTCTCGGGCTTCGTATCGGGCGATCTCAGCCAGGTCTTCGAATTGCCAGCCGGCCCGATCAGCTTTGCGATCGGCGGCGAATATCGCAGGGAGAACGCATATTTCCAGCAGGATCCGTTCGTGACCGACGGGTTCACCAACGCGGTCTCAATTCCGACCTTCGCTCCCGATGCATTCGAGGTGAAGGAAGCGTTCGGCGAAGTTCGCATACCGATCCTGAGCGACATGCCGTTCTTCGAAGAGCTGACGCTGAGCGGTGCCGGGCGCGTTTCCAAATATCAGGGCAATGTCGGCACGGTCTATGCCTACAACGCAGGTGTCGATTACGCGCCGTTCGAGGACATTCGGTTCCGCGCCAATTACAGCCGGGCGGTTCGCGCTCCGAACGTTTCGGAAACCGGATTCCCCCTGGTGCCGAACTTCTCCAACGGCTTCGTCGATCCGTGCAACCCATCGGTCATCGGACGGGGTGCGCGCTGCAAACTGCCTTGCCGACGTGGGTCCCGCACTACTTGCCACGTTCAACAACGTCGCGCAGTCGTTGCCGATCGTCAGCGGATCGAACCCCAACCTCACGGTCGAGAAATCGGAACTCCTATACCTATGGCGTCGTCATCCAGCCGCGCTGGGTGCCGAACCTGAGCCTGTCGGTCGATTACTACAATATCAACGTGAAGGGCGTTATTTCGAGCGTCGGTGCGCAAGGCATCGTCAACTCGTGCTATGACTCGGCTACGCTCGAATAACATCTTCTGCAAGCAGTTCACGCGTTATCGCGGAACCGGACCCGGCCCGCTCGGTGAAGATCCTGGTCGTATCCTGGGCAACTCGCTGATCAACGCACCGCTCAACTTCGCAAATCGCAAGCGTCGCGGTATCGATACCAACTTGAACTACAAGACGGATTTCGGCCCAGTTGCGTTCAGCACCGACCTGATCTACACGCACGTTTTCCAGAGCAGCAACTACCAGGATTCGACCAATCCCGAGTTCGAAACCCGGGTTCTGGGACAGCTGGGCGATCCGAAAGACGAGTTCCGCTGGGACTTCGATTTTGGCGTCGGGCCGGTCACGATGGGGTATCGCCTGCGTTACATCGGGCCGATGTACTACAACTCATATGCCTCGCTGTTCTCGATCAATGGACTTCCTGCGAGCGATATCGATGCGTTTCCAGATACGCGGTTCCCTGCGATAACCTATCATGACATCCGGTTTGACTTCGATGTCGCGAAGGATGCTAGGGGTAACTGCGGTCAAGTTCTACGTCGGCGTCGACAACGTGCTTGATCAGGGGGTACCCGCCGGTGCGACAACCGCAACTGGTGCAGGGAGCGCGATCTATTCGTTCCGTGGACGTAATTATTACGCCGGGTTCCGCGCCAGGTTGTAAGCGTCAATCCAACCATAGTGCCCGGCAGGGCCCTTCCTCCAGGGTCCTGCGGGTATACTTCCAAGACATTGTTTTCGCTGCCACCCTCGGCGGGATCGCGCCTCTGCACCGGGTTACCTGCCAAGAATAATCTTTGGCCCAGCGGTAACCCATCCCGACCTGCGCGCAGATACGCAGGCCCACGAAGAGGATTGCTTGACCAAAATCTTCCTGCAATGGCTGGACCCGGAGGGCAAATCCACGGTGCTAGCAAGGCTATTCCGGAAATCAGTCGGGGCGTGTCATCGCTTTCTCAGACTGGTGTTGGCAACAATCTTCCTGCTTGCGGTCTATTTGAACCCACCCAGCCTGTCAGGTTTGCACCGTTCGCTATCTTTCTTCTCGTTGGCTATTTGATCTTCTCGATCGTTGCCCTGGTCACTGCGTGGCGCAGCTGGTGGCATGATTTCCAGACTTGCCTGGTCTGCATGGCTGATCGACGTCGCTGTTTTTGCCGCGTCGGTTGTCGCGACGAAAGGTGGCAGCACCGATTTCAACAGCCCCTTTCTCGCCTTTTTCGTATTCCTGATGGTCTCGACGACATTGCGCTGGCACTGGCGTGCGACAGCGCTCGCCGCAGCAGTGGTGTTGCTCGCCTATATCGAAGTTGGGCTCGCGCTGACCAACCTCGGGCTCGAATTCAATGGCCCCAAATTCGCGCGGCGAACCTCGTACATGCTCGTTATCGCGATGGTGTTCGTGACTTTCGCGATGCAGCGAGGCGCCGCCCGGGTCGACTTTCCCGGCGATGCGCCTGGGCGCGATGCGCTCAAGGCGGCGTTGCGTTACGCGCTGAAGCAGTCCTGTGGTGGCCGGGGCATCATCCTGTGGGAAGATGGTGACGAGCCCGCGGCCGTGGCCGTCCTGCGCAATGAAGACTTCTCGGTCCTGCCCGCCTTGCCCGACGAAGCAGCGAAGGACGATGCCACGCGCTTGTTCGACCACTCGCGCAATCGCGAGTTGATTCAACTACCTGGCCGTTGGATGCCGATTGCGCGAAAGTGCTCGGGCAACGGCGCGCTCGCTGCCGCTGCGGGAATCGACGAAGGCGTATCCAGCGCGCTCATGTCGTCAGGTGAGGTGGTTGGCACGCTCGTACTGGCCGATCTGCCGATCACTCGGGATCGACGATCTCGATCGGACCAAGGCGATCGCCGACGAGGTGGTCGGGATTATTCAGGGCCGCCGTCTCGCCGAATTGGCGCGCGACCGCGCGGTAACGCAAACACGCGAAGCACTGGCGCGCGACCTGCACGATAGCGTCGCACAGTCACTTGCCGGCGCTTCGTTTGGTCTTGAGGCCCTGCGTCGCAGCCTGTCGCCCGGCGAAACGCGTGCCCTTGAAATCATGACCGACCTTAAACAGTGCTGCGCGTGGAACAGGCCAACATCCGCGAGATGATCGATCGCCTGCGCCGGGCATCCGATGACCGGCAATCGGTCAGCCTGTCGGTGGAGCTCGGCCGCGTCGTCGTCGAAAGCCGTGGCCGCTGGGACATCTGCATTGACTTGGCGGTGAGCGACGAGATTGAAGTGCCCGCGCCGCTGGTTTACGAATGCAAGCAGATCTTCCGTGAGGCGATCGCCAACGGCGTCCGGCATGGCCAATGCAGCCTGGTCGAGATCGATGCCGTTGCGAAAGACGATGTACTGACCCTGCGGATTCGGAACAACGGCCGACGCGTTTCGCTGGAAAACAGGGTGACGAGACCCTGGACAATCGACCAGCGCGTGACCAGCCTGGGCGGCGCGATGGCGTTGTCGTCCGACGACGACTATACGTCGCTATGTATCGACTTGCCGAAGGGACGCCTGACATGAGCAGCATCGTTCTGGCCGACGACCACCCGTTCATCCGCTCGGCGGTAAGCCAGGTCCTCGAGCTGGCGGGTCATTCGATTGTCGCCTGCGTCGCCAATGGTGACGAAGCGCTTGCAGCAGTTGCCGAACATCGCCCCGATATCGTCATTCTCGACGTCATGATGCCCGGTCGCGACGGCATAGAAGTGCTGTCGGCGATGCATGCGGATGGCGACACCGCGCCGGTCGTCCTCCTGACCGCGGGCCTGACCGACGAGCAGCTCATAGAGGCCTTGCGGTGCAACGTGCGTGGCATCGTCTTCAAAGACGGCGCCGAAGACCGGTTGGTCGAATGTCTCGAGGCGGTGGCGGCAGGACGGCAATTGTCGACCAGGAGCCGCCAACCAGGCCCTCGCCGAGGCGCTCAAGCCGCCCCCGGACGATCCGCTGTCATGCCTGGCGCCACGCGAGCGCGAAATTGCCGGCTATGTCGGCAAGGGTCTTCGAAATCGAGAGATCGGCGATGCGATGGGTATTACCGAGGGAACGGTAAAGGTCTATCTCAACTCGATCTACAACAAGCTTTACCTGCGCAACCGCACCGCCTTGGCCCTGCTCGTAACGGCCCAGTAATCGTCATCAAACTAGGGATCATGGGCGTGTTGCAATCACTCGCACGAGAGGGTCACCCCCAGCTTTGTCTCCAGCGCCGCCCAGAAATAGGAGTGTAGTAAAGACAGCCATTTGAAATCGCGACGGTGCCTATTGATGGCAGGTAAAGAGAATTATGAGATGCGGTGAATCGTTCGGCATTAGAGCGCGTAGCTGCCACCCCCTCGGGCCTGAACGAACGGCAGCTTTAAGGACACAAATTCTATCTCCCAATGACCGAAATGAGGGCGCAAAGCTGACCTTCTCATAATCGGATACAAAATTCCCATTCTTTTGAGTGCCCATCTTTGCCACGACGGGCGCACCATTCTGCTACACCGTCAACGCCTGGCCGCGCGGCGCGATGGCCTGTCCGCGCCGACAAGCGGGCGCACGTTTCGGCGCGCGAAGACCTTACGGTCAGGAAACCGTGTAAAAGGGTCCGCTTTCAAAACCCCGGGTCAAACTGCCGCCTCGCGTGCGCCGAACCGGAACAACCGTGCGGAGCTGGGGCGGCGACCACGTCTTGCGATGGCTGGTCCCGTTATTCGCGGATTGGGCTGATGCTTCTTTCGTCACGATTCTATTGTCCTTTCCAACGGGTCATCGCGACGGCACACGCCGTATCGACAGTCATCGGCAAGCTATACGAAAGGACATTGGGTGCAAGTCCAAATCATCGCGACCTTTTTAGTGTACCCAGGGGTTTGCGCCGACCTACCCAAGTGCTCCCGCGACATGATACGGCCGCTTGTCTCTGGGTTCGAAGTTTTCGCTTGCACGCCGATAGCCCCGGTTGCCCGCGATATTGCGCCGCATGGTCGTTCGGCTCGGGCGGACGCCGGGCCGTTGGCATGGTCTCGCGGTTGACGGCGCTGGATGCAGTCCGCACAATCCGAGCGGACCATCCGGCCTCGCACGCCTCCCCCGCGAAAGGTATTGCCCTTGCTGCAACGCGCCAACCTGCAGGTCGCGCCCCTGCTCGCCGACTTCATCGAAACCCGCGCCTTGCCTGGCACCGGGATCGACGCAGAGGCTTTCTGGCGCGGTGTCGGCGCGATTTTCGATGCGTTCGCGCCGCGCAACCGCGCGCTGCTCGCGACGCGCGACGCACTGCAGGCGAAGCTCGACACCTGGCACCGCGACCATGCCGGGCAGGCTGATCGACCAGCGCGAATACCAGGCGTTCCTGCGTGACATCGGCTATCTCGTCGCCGAACCTGGCGAAGTCGCGATCGATCCCGAGAATATCGATGCGGAAATCGCGACCATCGCCGGGCCGCAGCTCGTGGTGCCGATGCTCAACGCGCGCTTCCTGCTCAACGCTGCCAACGCGCGCTGGGGCAGCCTCTACGACGCGCTCTACGGCAGCGACGCGATTCCCGGCGCCGCCGAAGGGCCCGGCTATGACGCCGCGCGCGGGGCGCAGGTCGTCGCCTGGGGCCGCGCTTTCCTCGACGATGTCGTACCGCTCGCTGACGGCTCATGGACCGATTGGGACGGCAGCGCGCCCGCGCTCGCCGACCCTGCGCAACGCGTCGGGCGGCGCGGCGACAGCCTCCTGCTGCGCCACAACGGCCTGCATATCGAGATCGTCATCGACCGCGATCACCCGATCGGCGCGACCGATGCCGCGGGCGTCGCCGACATCGTCCTCGAAGCCGCGCTGACGACGATCTGCGATCTCGAGGATTCGGTCGCCGCGGTCGATGCCGAAGACAAGGTCGCGGGCTATGCCAACTGGCTCGGCCTGATCGATGGCGACCTCACCGCCAGCTTCGCCAAGAACGGCAAGACGGTCGATCGTCGCCTTGTACCCGACCGCGATTATATCGACCCGTCGGGCAACGCCTTCTCGCTGCCCGGCCGCGCGCTGTTGCTCGTGCGCAATGTCGGCCATCTGATGACGACGCCCGCGGTCCGTCTCGCCGACGGCGGCGAAGCGCCCGAGGGGATTCTCGACGCGATCGTCACCGGCCTGATCGGCCTGCGCGACCTCAATCGGCTCGGCCGTTTCACCAACAGCCGCGCTGGCTCGATCTACATCGTCAAGCCGAAGATGCACGGGCCCGACGAATGCGCCTTCAGCAACGACCTGTTCGACGCGGTCGAGGACCTGCTCGGGCTCGCGCGACACAGCATCAAGATCGGCGTGATGGATGAGGAGCGCCGCACCTCGGCCAACCTTGCCGCGTGCATCGCCGCGGTCCGCCACCGCATCTTCTTCGTCAACACGGGCTTTCTCGACCGCACCGGCGACGAAATCCATACGTCGATGGAAGCCGGTCCGATGCTGCGCAAGGGCGACATGAAGCTCGCGCCGTGGATCACGGCGTACGAGGATCGCAACGTCCAGATCGCACTCGCGGCGGGCTTTTCGGGCCGCGCGCAGATCGGCAAGGGGATGTGGGCGGCGCCCGATCGCATGGCCGAAATGCTGGCCTCCAAGATCGGTCATCCGCAGGCGGGCGCCAACACTGCCTGGGTGCCGAGCCCGACGGCCGCGACGCTGCATGCGACGCATTACCACCGGCTCGACGTCTTCGCGCGTCAGGCGGAACGCGCCGCCGAACCGGTCGCCTCGCTCGACGACCTGCTCACCATCCCCGTCGCGCGCGGGGTCAACTGGTCCGATGACGAGATCCGCGCCGAGCTCAACAACAACACGCAAAGCCTGCTCGGCTATGTCGTGCGCTGGATTCAGCAGGGGATCGGCTGTTCGACCGTCCCCGACATCGCCGATGTCGGGCTGATGGAGGACCGCGCGACGCTGCGTATCTCGTCGCAGCACATCGCCAACTGGCTGCACCACGGGATCGTCACCCCCGACGATGTCGACGGCGCGATGTTGCGCATGGCGGCGCGCGTCGATGCGCAGAATGCGGGGGATGACGAGTATCGCCCGATGGCCGGACGCGGCATGGGCAGCACCGCTTTTGCCGCGGCGCGCGCGCTGATCTTCGAAGGCGCGGCGCAGCCCAACGGCTATACCGAACCGCTCCTCCACGCCTATCGCCAGCAGGCGAAGGCGCAGGATTAGCCTTTCGGTTTGACCAGCCCGCGCGCGATCATGTCGTTGGCGCGTGCGGCGATGTCGGCGGGTTCGGCCTCGTCGGTCCAGACCGCGTAGCGCAGGCCCAGGAAGACGTTCATACCCATCAGCGCCCAGGCGTGCAGCTCGTCGACGTCGTCGCGCAACTCGCCCGCCTCGGCGCCTTCCTTCAGCCGCGCGAGGATGCGGGTCGCGGTATTCTCGTAATGTGCGCGATAGCTGTCGGGATCGACGAACTCGGCCTCGTCGACGATGCGATAGACCTCCTTGTGGATCCGCGCGAAATCGAGGAACGCCGCCAGCGCCGCCTCTTCGCGCGCCAGCGCCCCGGAAACGCCCCGCAACGCCGCACCGGCGTGGCGCCCGACCTGGCCGCTCATGTCCTGGACCAGCGCGCGGAAGATCGCGTCCTTCGAATCGAAATAGGTATAGAAGCTGCCGAGCGCGGTCCCGGCGCGCCGTGTGATCTCGGCGATCGAGCTCTCGTAGAACCCGCGTTCCCCGAATTCGACCGCCGCGGCATCGAGCAACTTACGCAGCGTCTTGCGCCCGCGTTCGGTCCGCGGCGCCTTGTCCGAAGGGGTGCCCGCGGCGGTTGCGCCTCCCGATTCGGTCGATGCCGTGCGGCGCTTTGCCGCGGCCCCCGTCTTCCCCGTTTGCGCGGGTTTGCTGCCATCGGTGCGCATCTTCAGCTTCCCCTTGCCAACCCCCGTGTTGCTCTATGGCCACGGTGTAATCGCAAACGCAATAGAACAAGTTGAAAGCTGGTTCAACTTTCAGTATGCGGTCGATCAAGAGCGAGTGTCAGACTCGCCGAATCACTCCAGGGAGGATCCGCATGACCCGCTTTCGTACACAGTTTTTCGCTGCCCTAATCGGCTCGACCGCCTTTGCCGCGCTCGCCGCCAGCCCCGCCATGGCCCAGGACATGTCCGACGACGCGGTCGCGACCGCCGATGCCGACGCGCCGATCGCCGAGCAGATCGCGCCCGAAGGTGACGCAATCGTCGTTACCGCGCGCCGTCGCGAGGAAAGCCTGATCGACGTGCCGATCTCGATGTCGGTCGTCACCGGCGACAGCCTGGTCCGCACCGGCGCAGTCGATATTACCGCACTGCAGGACAAGACCCCGAACCTGACGTTGCAGATCGCGCGCGGGTCGAACTCGACGCTGATCGGCTTCAGCCGCGGCGTCGGCCAGCAGGACCCGCTGTGGGGCTTCGAACCCGGCGTCGCGCTGTACCTCGATGACGTTTACGTCGCGCGTCCGCAGGGCGCCGTGCTCGACATCTTCGACGTCGACCGGATCGAAGTGCTGCGCGGCCCGCAGGGCACGCTCTATGGCCGCAACACGATCGGTGGCGCGGTCAAGTACGTGACGCGCCGGCTCGGCTCGGACTATCACGCCAGCGCGCGCGTTTCCTACGGTTCGTACAACCAGTTCGACCTCGTTGGCCAGGTCACGGTGCCGCTCGGCGACTCGCTTTCGCTCGGTGCCGCGGTCGCGCGCTACAAGCGCGACGGTTACGGCAAGAACCTCAACACCGGTGCCGAGCAGTATGACAAGGACGTGCTCGCTGCGCGCGTCTCGGCCGAGTTCACCCCCTCCGACGCGGTCTTCGTCCGCATCGCCGCCGACCGCACGCTCGACAAGTCGAACCCGCGGCACGGCACGCGCCTCGCCGGCAACGGCGGACTCGCATCGTACGAACCGACCGACAGCGTCTATGACACGCGCGCCGGTATCGGTGATACCAACCGCGTCCTCGCCCAGGGCATTTCGGGCACCGGCGAGTTCGACCTCGGCGGCCCGCTGACGCTCAAGACGATCACCGCCTATCGCGACGGCCACACCGACACGCTGATCGATTTCGACAACAGCCCCGCGCCGACGCTCGACGTTCCGGCCGAATATGACGACCGTCAGTTCACCCAGGAAATCCAGCTGCTCTATCAGGGCGACCGGATGCAGGGCGTGTTCGGCCTCTATTATCTCGATGCCCGCGCCAGCGGTGCGTTCGATACCGTCGTCGGCCTGCTCAACCTGACGATCCTGACGTCGGGCACGGTCAAGACCAAGAGCTACGCCGCGTTCGGCGATTTCAGCTTCGACGTCACCGACCAGCTCAAGCTGTCGGCCGGCCTGCGCTATACCAAGGATGACAAGACGGGCACCGTCTATCGGCAGAACTTCACCGGCCTGCGCAGCCCGTATTTCGGCAACGCCACTGCGGTTCCCGGCCTGCTGCGGACCGATTACACCAACAGCCGCAGCTTCGACAAGCTGACCCCGCGCGTCAGCCTCAGCTACGAACCGCGCACCGATCTCAATTTCTACGCCAGCTATGGCCAGGGCTTCAAATCGGGCGGCTTCGACATGCGCGGCGATGCCATCCTGACCCCGACGACGGTCAACGGCTATGAGCCCGAAACGATCGATTCGTGGGAGCTCGGGATGAAGGGCGCGTTCCTCGATCGCAAATTGTTCATCAACACCGCCGGCTTCTATTCGAAGTACAAGGATCAGCAGGTGACGATCCAGTCGCCCGCGCTCGGCGGCGGCATCGCCAGCTTCGTCGACAATGCCGGCAAGGCCGACATCTACGGCTTCGAACTCGAAACGCGGATGGTCCCGTCGCGCCATTTCCAGGCCGGCCTCGTGATCGGGTACACGCACGCCGACTACAAGGAGTTCTTCACCTATGTCGGCGGCGGCACGACCCCGGTCGACGTTTCGAACGCGCGCGTCTTCCAGAACACGCCCAGGTTCACCGGCAACGTCTCGGCGACCTGGTCGGAGGATGTCGCTGGCGGCACGCTTTCGTTCACCCCTGCGGTCTCGCTGCGCAGCGATTACAACCTGTTCGAAATCCCGACCCCGGCGCTCGACCAGGACGGCTATTACCTCGTCCAGGCGTCGCTCAACTGGACCTCGGGCGACGGTCGCTACCGCCTCGGCGTCACCGGGCGCAACCTGACCGACGAACGCTATCGTGTCGGCGGCTACAACTTCCCCGGCGCGCTCTACGGCAACTCGATCATCGGCTATTACGGCCCGCCGCGCACCGTCACGGCAACGGTCGAAGTGCGCTACTGACGCCAGCGCGTCGGATCGTGGCTAGCGCGGCGCCTGGCGCCGCGCTAGCGCGCACCGCATGACCACTCCCGCATCCAGCTCGCCACTCGGCTCCGCCGTTCCCGGCCGCCGCCTCGTCCTGGCGATGCTGCTCGTCGTCTACACCTTCAACTTCCTCGACCGGCAGATCCTCTCGATCCTCGCCGGCCCGATCCAGGCCGATCTCGGCTTTACCGATACGCAGATGGGCGCGCTCGGCGGGCTCGCCTTTGCGCTGCTCTATTCGACGATGGCGATCCCGCTCGCGCTCGTTGCCGACCGCACCAGCCGCAGCTGGACGATCGCGATCAGCCTCGGCGTGTGGAGCGGCTTTACCGCCCTGTGCGGCGTCGTCACCGGCTTCTGGCAGATGTTCCTCGCGCGCGTCGGCGTCGGCGTCGGCGAAGCGGGCGGCGTCGCGCCCAGCTATGCCCTGATCGCCGACTATTTCCCGCCGCAGAGCCGCGCCCGCGCGCTCGCGGTCTATTCGCTCGGCATTCCGCTGGGATCGGCCGCGGGCGTCCTGTTCGGCGCGCGCATCGCCGCCGCGTTCGACTGGCGCACCGCGTTCATCGGCCTCGGCCTCGCCGGCCTCGTCGTCGCGATCCCCTTCAAGTTCCTCGTCAAGGACCGCGCGAAGGCCCGCCACGCCCGAGCCACTCCAACCCAGCCCGCTCATCCGCTGCACCACGCCCGCGTCCCCATCAGCGCGGTCTTCGCCACCCTCGCGCGCAAGAAGAGCTTCTGGCTGCTCAGCCTCGGCGCGGGGTCGAGCTCGCTGTGCGGCTATGGCCTCGCCTTCTGGCTGCCCAGCCTGATGCAGCGCAGCTTCGGGCTCGATCTCGTCGCGACCGGACAGTTCATCGGCGGCATCCTCCTCATCGGCGGCGTCGCGGGCGTGCTGGCCGGCGGCTGGCTCGGTGACAGGCTCGGCGGCGGCGACCGCGCGATGTACGCGCGCGTCCCCGCGATCGCCTTCGTCATCGCCGTGCCGCTGTTCGCCGCCGCCTTCCTGTCGAGCAGCCCGGCGGCCGCCTTCGCCTTCGCCGTCGTGCCACAGGCGCTCGCCTATATCTGGCTCGCCCCCGTCATCACCGCGATCCAGCACCTCGTGCCCGCGGAGCAGCGCGCGACCGCCTCGGCGAGCTTCCTGTTCATCAACAACGCGATCGGCCTCGGCCTCGGCACGCTCGTCCTCGGCGCGCTGAGCGACGCGATGACCGCAAGCTACGGCGCAGAGGCGCTCCGCTACGCCATGCTCGCCGCGCTGGGCTTCTACCTCATCGCCGCGCTGCTGATGGCGCTAGGCGCCACCGCGCTGCGCAAGGACTGGGTCGAGGGCTAGGCGAGGGGGGCAAAACCCCCTGCCGCGCCGTGGGCCAGCCCGCTCGGCGATCATCTCGACAGCATGCGCCGAATGATCTGGCGCGAACTCGCCGATCCGCCGCGCCCGCCGATCGACCACAGCCGCCGCGCCGCGCCGCACGCGGCGGTCTGGGGCGGCCCCAACGTCCAGGACCGCCACCGCGCCCGCGCCGAGGCCGAAGCCCGCATGGCCCGCGACCAGCGCCTGTGGGAAGCCGCCGCGAACCGAGGACAGCTGGGCGGCGTGGGTGCGGGGGAGGGGGAATATGATCCAGATTTGATTCACTTTATGTTCTTTTTACTTGTCGCTGGGAAAAACATGTGCATTTTGCAAAAAACACTCCCAGGGGATTACCATGACAATTGCGCAAGACTTTGGAGAAGTCTCCGTCACCAAGCGGGCCTTGAAATTGAAGATGTTAGCCGGGAATTCGGCTATTCCCAGAGCGCCGTTTATCGCTGGGAGAGGGGGGAAGTTCAACCACGAGCCATGATCATGCGGACGTTAAAAACGATGGCCAGATTTAGCAGCGCAAAAAAGACGGGCCCAATTGCTTTGAATTTTATCGATCTGTTTGCGGGAATTGGCGGATTGCGCATCGGCTTCGAGGGAATCGGGGGACATTGCGTCTTTACGTCTGAATGGGATCGCTTTTCGCAAAAGACCTACGCCGAGAATTTTCGCGATAACCACCCCATAGCAGGTGACATCAGACCATATGCGGACAACCCGGAACTGATACCCGAACATGATGTTTTGCTAGCCGGGTTTCCCTGTCAGCCTTTTTCCATCGCCGGGGTATCAAAGAAAAACTCTTTGGGACGGCCTCACGGTTTTCTCTGTGATACCCAAGGCACCTTATTCTTCGATACCGCTCAAATCATCGCACACCATCGGCCGGCTGCTTTTGTCTCGAGAACGTCAAAAATCTTGAGCGACACGACAAGGGCCGTACCTGCGCGACGATCATGAACGTCCTGCGCAACGAGCTTGGCTACCACGTCCAATTTCGCGTGATAAGTTCGGCGCCGTGGGTGCCGCAGAAACGCGAAAGGGTGTTTATTGTAGGATTTCGTGACCCTACTTCGTTCGATCTGAATGGCTTGGAGCTACCATCTGACAGCCCTAGGCTTGGAAGCATCTTGCAGCGACATGAAGACGTGGAGCCGAAATATACTCTGACGCCGAAGCTCTGGGAATATCTTCAGGGATACAAGGCGAAGCATGAGGCTAAAGGCAATGGCTTCGGTTTCGGACTGTGTGGCCCCGACGATATCACCCGGACTCTTTCTGCCCGGTATTTCAAGGACGGGTCTGAATTCTGGTGGCACAAGAGGGCCAGCGACCTCGGCGCCTCACTCCGCTGGAATGTGCCCGCCTAATGGGGTTTGATCGTGGTGATCGACGTTGGAAAATTCCTGTATCCGATACACAAGCTTATCGGCAATTCGGGAATGCAGTGGTTGTTCCTGTCGTGGAATTTCTTGCGCAGGCTATGAAGCCATATATTGAACAAGGAACGACAAACGGGCTGGCATCACCAATTATGAAACGCGCTATTGTAAGCCGCCCCTAGTGAGCCTTCATTAGTGAATGGCTGACATAGTTGCGCCCGACGTACGCAGCCGTATGATGGCTGGTATTAGGTCAAGGAACACGAAGCCTGAAATGCAAATTCGGATTGCTCTGCATGCTCGAGGTTTTCGATATCTACTAAACGACCGACGCCTTCCCGGGACACCAGACTTAGTTTTCCCAAAATACCGTGCTATTGTATTTGTTCATGGCTGTTTTTGGCATGGCCACCAATGTCATTTATCTAAACTACCAAAAACCCGCACTGAATTCTGGTATAACAAGAATATTATCAAAACAAGCTAAGGGATAAGAATTTAATTGTCGATCTGCGATCGAAAAATTGGCGGGTGGCCGAAATATGGGAATGTGCTCTTCGCGGAAGATCCAAAATAGAATTCACAACACTAATTAAATCAGTATCCAATTGGTTAAAGTGGATCGGGATATGGCAACATTTAAAGGTAAAGAGATAATTTAACTTTCCTTTGCTATTATCGCGCCGCGTTCTCATCTATTCCCCTCTTAGTTAATTTGTACTCTCCATAATGTAACTCGCGATGGCAAGCGGGGCAGAGCGCTGCAGCGTTCCCCATAGTGTCGTCCCCATCTTCGGATAAGGGAACAATGTGGTGAACTTCTAAAAATGGCGAACCATCCGATCTATGGAACAACTCTCGCGAACAATTAGGCATTTCACATTCTCCCGCAGCACGCGCTATTGCTCCAGCAACAACAGCAGCGTTTCTCCGGAAATCACTAATCTGCCTTTCCAATTTATCAGGTTTTCCTGATGCTTGGCGCGCCTTCGCTAAAAGCTCGTCTTTGTTTACCTCATTAGCGATCCCGCTAGCGACTTCGTTAAAGAAGACTGCTACGTCTCCCTTCCATGCAAATACTGTATGACCTAGATTTGCTATCGTTATCTTATCTCCAATATCCATCCAATGCACAATATCTCGGCCCATTCTTGCTTCAGGGGTAGAATAGGGCCTCCCGGACGGAGTTATAATATGATACGGTAAGTTTGAGATCTTCTGGACTGTTCGGAACTTCAAGAGTCAGTATGGTTGCATTTGGTCCGCCGTCGCCGGGCGGATGTCCCGATAATTCGAGCACTTTCTTCTGGTCATCGTTAAGTACAAATGCGCCTTTGCCCTTATCGGTTTTCGTAACTCTGTTCAGATCCGGAATTGTCAAATAGATCTTCTGAGAAATTGTGCGTAACCAGCTCCTCCCCCATCCGCAACGCAGCGATAAACGCCTCCTGCGGGATGCTCACGCTGCCATACTCCCGCATCCGCGCCTTGCCCTTCTTCTGCTTGTCGAGCAGCTTCTTCTTGCGCGAGATATCGCCGCCATAGCATTTCGCGGTGACGTCCTTGCGCATCGCGGCGATCGTTTCGCGGGCGATCACCTTGCCGCCGATCGCGGCCTGGATCGGGACCTTGAACAAATGGCGCGGGATGAGGTCCTTCAGCCGCTCGCACATGTGCCGGCCGCGGGCCTCGGCGACGCCGCGGTGGACGATCATGCTCAGCGCGTCGACCGGCTCGGCATTGACCAGGATGTTCATCTTGACGAGGTCGCCCTCGCGCAGCCCGATCTGCTCGTAATCGAAACTGGCATAGCCGCGGCTGATGCTCTTCAGCCGGTCGTAGAAATCGAACACCACCTCGTTCAGCGGCAGCTCGTACGTCACCTGCGCGCGCCCGCCGACATAGGTCAGGTCCTTCTGCACCCCGCGCCGGTCCTGGCACAGCTTGAGGATGCTGCCGAGATATTCGTCGGGGGTATAGATCACCGCCTTGATCCACGGCTCCTCGATGCTCGCGATGCGGCTCGGGTCGGGATAGTCGGCGGGGTTGTGCAGCATGATCTCGCGCGCGTCGTCGGTGCGCGATTTGTTGAGCTGGATGCGATAGACGACCGACGGCGCGGTGGTGATCAGGTCGAGATCGTACTCGCGCGTCAGCCGCTCCTGGATGATCTCGAGGTGGAGCAGGCCCAGAAACCCGCAGCGAAAGCCGAAGCCCAGCGCCGCGCTCGTCTCCATCTCGAAACTGAAGCTCGCATCGTTGAGCCGCAGCCGCGAAATGCTCTCGCGCAGTTTCTCGAAATCGGCCGCATCGACCGGGAACATGCCGCAGAACACGACCGGCTGGACCTGTTTGAAGCCCGGCAGCGCCTGCGTCGGCGGGGCGCACGACGGTGGTGATCGTGTCGCCGACCGCGGTCTGCGCGACCTCCTTGATCTGCGCGGTGATGAAGCCGATCTCGCCGGGGCCGAGCTCGGGCAGCTGCTCGATCTTGGGCCGGAAGCACCCGACGCGGTCGATCAGATGCTCGGTCCCCGCCTGCATGAACTTGACGCGCAGGCCCTTTTTCAGGACCCCGTCGATCACGCGGACGAGGATCACGACGCCGAGATACGGGTCGTACCAGCTGTCGACCAGCATCGCCTTCAGCGGCGCGTCGCGGTCGCCCTTGGGCGGCGGGATCTTGGTGACGATCGCTTCCAGCGTCTCGGCAATGCCGATCCCCGACTTGGCGCTGGTCAGCACCGCCTCGGACGCGTCGATGCCGATGATGTCCTCGATCTCGGTCCGCACGCGTTCGGCGTCGGCGGCGGGCAGGTCGATCTTGTTGATGACGGGGACGATCTCGTGGTCGTGCTCGATCGACTGGTAGACATTGGCCAGCGTCTGCGCCTCGACCCCCTGCGCCGCGTCGACCACCAGCAGCGCGCCCTCGCACGCGGCGAGGCTGCGGCTGACCTCGTACGCGAAATCGACATGGCCCGGCGTGTCCATCAGGTTGAGCTCGTACGTCTCGCCGTTGTTCGCGACGTAGTTCAGCCGCACCGTCTGCGCCTTGATCGTGATCCCGCGCTCCTGCTCGATCTCCATGTTGTCGAGCACCTGGCTCGTCATCTCGCGCTCGGTCAGCCCGCCGGTCTGCTGGATCAGCCGGTCGGCGAGCGTGCTCTTGCCATGGTCGATATGCGCGATGATGGAAAAATTGCGGATGTGGCTAAGGTCGGTCATCGCGCGCGCTTAGCAGGGGCGGGGAGCCGCACTAGTGCCTAGGCCGCGTCCACAGTTTCGATCGGTCGCGCATCCCGTCGCGGGCGAGCGCGCGCGGCGTCGCCGCCTCGTATCCCGCGCGCGCGACCCAGCCGATCTTGGCGAGCTTGCTCGTCGTCACGCGATGGTCCCAGGCATGGTCGCCGCGCTTGCGCACCGCACGCGCGATGTCGCCGTAAATCCCCGTCGCCGCGAGCACTGCCCAGCGCGCCCGGAAGGGCAGGCGCGCCGCGCCGATTCGCGCGCTGACGCGGCGTATTCCTCGGCATATTCGGCGAGCCATTTGGCCATCACCGACAGGCGGTCGCGATATTGCGGCTTCATGTGCTCGCCCGGCGGGATGTCCATCTCGACGAGCCATTCGAGCGGCAGATAGCAGCGGTCGGCGGCGGCATCCTCCTCGATATCGCGCGCGATGTTGGCGAGCTGGAAGGCGATGCCGAGGTCGCTCGCCCGGTCGAGCGTGTCGGCATCGTCGGGGCGCACGCCCATGATGATCGCCATCATGCAGCCGATCGCGCCGGCGACGTGGTAGCAGTATTTCAGCAAATCGGCCTCGCTGCGCGGGCGCCAGTCCTGCGCATCGAGTGCAAACCCTTCGATGACGTCGTCGGCATAGGCGCGCGGGATGCGGCAGTTGGCGGCGACCGCGGCGATCGCGCGGAACGGCAGCGCATCGACGCGCTGCCCGGCAAAGGCGCGGTGCGTCTGCCCGCGGATCTCGGCGACGCGGTCCTTGGGGTCGGGCACGTGGCTCATCGCGCCGCCCATGTCCTGCCCGTCGACCAGGTCGTCGCACGCCCGCGCCCAGGCATAGAGCAAATGCGCGTGGCTGCGCATCGGGTCGGAAAACAGCTGGCTCGCCAGCGCGAACGATTTCGACCCCTTGGCGATGATCTCGCGCACTTCGGAGAACAATACGGGGTCGGTGTCGGGGGTCATGAGTTCCTTCTCCGCCTTCACGGGCGGAGGCCTGGCCACCATAGGGATTGGCTTTGCCAAGCCCGGCTCAATGCAAAGGCTTCGCTCACAGCTGGTCGGCCGTCATCCGGAAGATCGTCTGGTGCGGCGCATAGTCGCCCATCTTCGCCAGCAGCGCGTCGATCTCGTCGGCGACGACCATGATCCCGGCGTGCTGCCGGCGGATGAAGCCGGTTGAAATCATCGTGTCGCGAAACGCGACGAGCCCGTCGTAGAATCCCGCGACGTTGAGCAGGCCGACGGGCTTCTCGTGATAGCCCAGCTGTGCCCAGCTGATCGCCTCCCACAGTTCGTCCATCGTGCCGACACCGCCGGGCAGGGTGACGAAACCGTCGGACAGGTCGGTGAACATGCGCTTGCGCTCGTGCATGTCCTTGACGGTGTGGAGCTCGGTACAGCCGCGATGCGCGACCTCGGCATGGACCAGCGCCTCGGGGATCACGCCGATCACCTCGCCGCCCGCCTCCAGTGCCGCATCGGCAACCGCACCCATCAGGCCGAGCCGCCCGCCGCCATAGACGACGCCGATGCCCCGCTCGGCGAGCGTCCGCCCGACGAGGCGCGCGTTTTCGATATAGGCGGTGTCCTCGGGCGATGCCGAGCCGCAATAGACCGCCAGGCGTTTCATCGTCGTCACTTCAAATCCTCCAGCATCAATCGCGCGGTTGCCTTGGCGCTGCCGACGACGCCGGGAATGCCGGCGCCCGGATGCGTGCCTGCGCCGACGAAGTAAAGGTTGCCGATCACATCGTCGCGATTGTGGACGCGGAAATAGGCGCTCTGCGTCAGCGTCGGCTCGAGGCTGAACGCACTGCCGAGATGTGCATTGAGATCGATCGAGAAATCCTTCGGCGTGTAACTGAACTTGGTGACGATCCGATCGTGCAGGTCGGGGATCAACCGCGCCGCGATCTCGTCGAGGATGCGTTTCTCGAGTTTCGGCCCTTCGACCTCCCAGTCGATATCGAGCTGGCCGAGATGCGCGACCGGCGCGAGCGCGTAAAATGTCGAATGGCCCGGCGGCGCCATGCTCGGGTCGGTCACCGTCGGATGGTGGAGGTAGAGCGAGAAGTCGTCGGGCAATATGCCCTTGCGATAAATGTCGTTGAGCAGGCCTTCATAGCGCGGCCCGAACAGGATCATGTGGTGCGGGATCTCGGGGAATTCGCCCTTCACGCCGAAATGGACGACGAACAGCGACGGCGAATAGGATTTGCGCATCAAGGCCTTGGCCGCCTTCTTGCCGCGCGCCGACTTGCCCAGCAGGTCGCGATAGCTGTGGACGATATCGCCGTTCGACACGACCGCATCGACGTCGATCCGCCAGCGGCTCTTGCAGAACACCCCGGTTGCTCGCGCGCCGTCGGTCTCGATTTCCCAGACCGGATCGCCGACCCGCATGCGGCCGCCGATCCGCTCGAACTGCGTCACCATTGCGGCGATCAGCCGGTTGGTCCCGCCGCGCGCAAACCACACGCCGCCGTCCTTTTCGAGCTTGTGGATCAGCGCATAGATCGCGCTCGTCGTCATCGGGTTGCCGCCGACGAGCAGCGTGTGAAAGCTCAGCGCCTGGCGCAACCGCTCGTCGGTCACATAGCTCGACACGATCGAATAGACCGACCGCCACGCCTGGTATTTCATCAGCTTGGGCGCGGCGGCGATCATCGACTTGAAATCGAGAAAGGCGACGTGGCCGAGCTTCTCATAGCCCTCTTCGTAGACCCCGGCCGAATAGGTCAGGAATTTCTCGTATCCCGCGACATCGTCGGGATTGAGCTTGGCGATCTCGGCCAGCAGCTGCGGCTCGTCGTTCGAATAATCGAAGTTGGTCCCGTCGGGCCAGTTGAGCCGATAGAACGGCATGACGGGCATCAGCTCGATATCGTCGGCGATGTCGTGGCCGGTCAGCGCCCACAGTTCGGCCAGGCACGGCGGGTCGGTGATGACCGTCGGTCCGGCATCGAACACGAAACCGTCACGTTCCCAGAAATAGGCGCGCCCGCCCGGCCGGTCGCGCGCCTCGATGACGGTCACGTCGTGTCCTGCCGCCTGCAGCCGGATCGCGAGCGCCAGCCCGCCAAATCCCGCGCCGATGACCGCCACGGTCTTGCCTGTCTTGCTCACGCGCGTTTTCCGATCATTGCCTGGAGAGCCTTACCTATGGCTACGGGCGGCTTGCCCGACAAGATGCGCAGCCTGTCGAAAAGAGTCGACCGGCCAGCATAGAAGCGACCGATCAACGGCTCGGGCAGGCGGTAGAAGCGCTCGAGCAGGCGATAGCGTTCGTCGGGTTCGGCGGCACGGAACAGCATCCGCGCCAGCATCCGGTAAAAGCCGTTGGCGCGCCAGCGCGCCTTGGCATAGTCGCGTGTCCAGCGGTGCAGGTCGGGAATGCCGCCGCTTAGCGCCCACGCCTCGCCGAGCGCGAGGGCAAAGCGCGCCGCCTCGGGCAGCGAATAGCTCGTCATCGGGTGGAACAATCCGGCACGCACGCCGCCCTTGGCGATGTCGGTCCCGCCGCTTTGCCAATAGGCAGCAAAATCGCCCGACATCACCACCGGCAGCACGCCGCTTTCCTCGTGCGTGACGCTCGCCCCCTGCCAGCCGCGGCTATCGGCATAGGCGGCTATCCGTGTGCCGAGCGCGTCGCCGTCGAGCGCGGGCGTGTCGCTGTAATAGGTATCCTCGACGAAGATCTCGCGGGAATCGAGCGGCAGGACATAGACGAAGCGATAGCCGTCGATCTGTTCGACGCTCGCATCCATGATCGTCGGCCGCTCGACCTTGTGCTTGTGTTCGAGCCTCAGGACGCGCCCGACGAACTTCTGCCAGCCCAGGTCGAGATGGACGAGGTTGGCCGCCCCGCGGCAATCGAGCACCGGCCCGTACACGCGCGTGTCATCGGCCAGCCTGACCGATCCCGGCGTGATCGTGCCGACTTGTGTGTGCATCAGGATCGCGTCGTCGCCCAGTCGGGCGCGCAGGACGCGCTCGAAATGCCAGCTCGGGATCGATGCATAGGCCCCCTCGAGCCGCCGCTGATAGGCGGGAAAGACGACCTCGTTGCCTGCCCAGCGATGCGCGATCAGCGGCGCGACGAGATTGTGTCCAGCGGCGTCGAGGTCGCTGGCAAAGAACGACCAGATATGGTTGCCGCCCAGCGTGCCGCTCGCCTCGACCAGCAGCAGGCGGATATCGGGGCGCGCGCGCTTGAGCGCCAGCGCCGCCAGTCCCCCCGCCAGTCCCCCGCCGACTATGATGATATCGTAACTGTCCTCGCTCGTCATGCGTGCTGACCTAGCGGGCGCGACTTGCCGCTTCAATCGCCGTGGCGAATGGCGTAGGCCAAGGCGATGTCGGCCAGCCTTGCCATCTTCCTTTCCGCGCTTGCAATGTCGGCGATCGTCGCCCTGCGCTATCTCGCGGTCAGCGGTGGTTTTGCGCTCACCACGCGGCTCAGGTCGCGCGGCCTGTATCGCGGGCTCGACCGCCAGATCGCGCGCGAGATCGGCTGGAGCCTCGCCAGCGCGGCGATTTACGGCATCCCTGCCGGCATTGTTGCCTGGGGCTGGGCGGAGCACGGCTGGACGCGCGTCTATAGCGACGTCGGCGCCTATCCGATCTGGTGGCTGCCGGCCTCGGTGCTCGCCTATCTGTTCGCGCACGACACGTGGTTCTACTGGACGCACCGGCTGATGCACCGCCCGCGCTGGTTTCGCGTGATGCACGCGGTCCACCACGCCAGCCGCCCGCCGACCGCCTGGGCGGCGATGAGCTTCCACCCGCTCGAGGCGCTGACCGGCGCGCTCGTCATTCCGGCCTTGGTCTTTATCGTGCCGATCCATGTCGGCGCACTGTTCGTCGTCCTGACGATCATGACGGTGATGGGCGTGACCAATCACATGGGCTGGGAGATGTTTCCGCGCGGTCTGGTTCATGGGCGGTTAGGACGATGGCTGATAACCGCGAGCCATCACCAGCGGCATCATGATCGCTACGCTTGCAATTACGGCCTCTATTTTCGCGTCTGGGACCGCCTGTGCGGCACCGACGGGGGCATTGGCGGCTTCACGGGGAACAACCGATGAATCACCTGATCAAGGGCACCGCGGCGCTCGCCATCGCGCTCGCGGCGGGCGGGGCGATGCCGACCGCCGACCTTACCTTGTCGATCGACAATCTTCGTTCGGATCGCGGAAGCGTGATGATCTGCGTCACGGCCCAGCCGCGCGCCTTTCCCGATTGCGCCGGTGACGCCAAGGCGCGTCGGCTGATCATCGACGCGGCGCAGGCGGGTTCGATCGCGGTGACGGGCCTCGCTCCGGGCGATTATGCCGTTGCCGCGATCCATGACGAAAACCGCAATGGAAAGCTCGACAAGCGGCTCGTCGTGCCGCGCGAAGGCTTCGGATTTTCGCGCAATCCGCCGATCCGTTTCGGCCCGCCGGCCTTCTCCGACGCCAGTTTCGACCTCGCCGCCGGCCCCGCCCACCAGACGATCCGGATGAAATATATCTTCTAGATGGCGTTCGCGCCTGCAACCGCTTGGCTATGCGAGCGTTATGGTCGCGTAACAATCGGGAAGCGTTTCATGCCAAAGTCCACATTTCGCCTTGCGGCCGCGTGTATCGCGTTCGCCGCCGCCACGCCTGCCTTCGCCCAGTCGGACGTCGCGCCCGAAGCCAGCGTCTTCGACGGCGACTATCTCACGCTCGGCGTGGGCCTCGGCTACGGCGCGCAATATGAAGGCGGCGACGAATACGAGATTTTCCCCGCACCGCTGATCCAGGGCAAATTGGGCGGCGTCGCGATCTCGCCGCGTCCCGGCGGCGTCGCGCTCGACTTCATTCCCGATGCCAAGGACGCCAAGGTGGGCTTTTCGCTCGGTCCGGTGGTCCGCTATCGCGCCAACCGTACCGGCAAGATCAAGGATCCGCAGGTGCGCGCGCTCGGCAAGCTCGATGCCGCGGTCGAGGTCGGCGCCAACGCCGGCGTGACCGTCTACAAATTGCTGAGCGCGTACGATTCGCTGACGATCTCGAGCGACCTGCGCTACGATATCGCGGGCGCGCACAAGGGCCGCGTGATCGCGCCCGGGATCAGCTATTTCACCCCGCTCAGCCGCGCCGCGGCGGTCGTCCTGTCGGTCTCGAGCGAATTCGTCGATGACAAATATGCCGACTATAATTTCTCGGTGTCGCCGACCGGCGCGCTCGCCAGCGGCCTGCCCGCGTTCCAGGCAAAGGGCGGGCTCAAGAGCTACGGACCGACGCTGCTCGGCGCTTATGACTTCGACGGCAACGTGCTCAATGGCGGGCTCAGCGCCTTCGCGCTCGCAGGCTATTCGCGCCTCGCCGGCGACGCCCGGCGCAGCCCGGTCACCAGCATCGCGGGCTCGCCCGACCAGTGGATCGTCGGCGCCGGCCTTGCCTATACCTTCTGATCGTCGCTGCTAGGTCTTCGGTCCCGCCAGCGCGCGAAAGCGCCTTGCGCGGATGATGATCCCGGCGATCAGCAGGACCCAGCCCGCGGCCAGCGCGATCCAGCCGAGCGTCGCGGTTTCCAGCCCGCCAAGCTCGCTGCGTCCGGTCAGTTGCGGCGATGCGAACAGCATCAGCGCGAGCAGCGTAAGCGCCATCCCACCGCGCTTGGTGGGCGAGGGGGCGGCGCGCAATCGCGCGCGCATCACGGCGCGCTCGTCGTCGTCGCGCGGAAATTCTGGCGTGTCCATCGCTGGACTATGCGGCCCTGCGCTCCTATTGTCCACGCATCCCCGGGGAGCCGCGCGCGCAAACGCCGGTTGAGAGCGGAATAGCCCGCGACCCGTCGAACCTGATCCGGTTAATCCCGGCGGAGGAAGTGGACGCGTTGCCCGCCGGCAGACCGTTCCCGCTCCGTAACCTTATGGAGCGCATTATGGCCGACATCGATTCCCGCATAGAAAAAGACGCCCCCAAATCCGATGGGCCGATCGGCGTCACCACCGGCCCGATCCGCGGCAGCCGCAAGGTCCATGTCGGTCCCAATCGCGTCGCAATGCGCGAGATCGATCTCGAGCCCAGTTCGGGCGAGCCCCCCTTGCGCGTTTACGACACCAGCGGCCCCTATACCGATCCTGCAGCGCGCATCGATATCGAGCGCGGCCTGCCCCAATTCCGCCGCGACTGGATCATGGCCCGCGGCGATGTCGAGGAAGTCACCCCGCGCGCCACCCGGCCCGAAGACAACGGCCAGCTCGGCCCCGATCGCTCGCGGCGGCGTCGCCCCGTTCCCCAACGTCGCCAAACGCGTCCTGCGCGCAAAGCCCGGCCAGAACGTCAGCCAGATGCACTATGCCCGCCGCGGCATCATCACGCCCGAGATGGAATATGTCGCGCTGCGAGAGAATATCGGCCGCGAATACGCCCGCGAAAACCTCGTCCGCGATGGTGAGAGCTTCGGCGCGTCGATCCCCGACCACGTCACCCCCGAATTCGTCCGCTCCGAGGTCGCGCGCGGCCGCGCGATCATCCCCAGCAACATCAACCACCCCGAATCCGAACCGATGGCGATCGGCCGCAACTTCCTCGTCAAGATCAACGCCAATATCGGCAACAGCGCGGTCGCCTCCGACGTCGCGTCCGAAGTCGACAAGATGGTCTGGTCGACGCGCTGGGGCGCCGACACCGTCATGGACCTTTCGACCGGGCGCAACATCCACGACACGCGCGAATGGATCATCCGCAACTCGCCCGTCCCCATCGGCACCGTGCCGATCTACCAGGCGCTCGAAAAGGTCGGCGGCATCGCCGAGGACCTGACGTGGGAGATTTTCGCCGACACGCTGGTCGAGCAGGCCGAACAGGGCGTCGACTATTTCACCATCCACGCCGGCGTCCGCCTCGGCTACGTGCCGATGGCGGCCAAGCGCGTCACCGGCATCGTCTCGCGCGGCGGCTCGATCATGGCCAAATGGTGCCTCGCGCATCACAAGGAGAGCTTCCTCTACGAGCGCTTCGACGAGATCACCGAGATCATGAAGGCGTACGACATCGCCTATTCGCTCGGCGACGGCCTGCGCCCCGGCAGCATCGCCGATGCCAATGACGAGGCGCAGTTCGCCGAGCTCTACACGCTCGGCGAACTCACCCACCGCGCGTGGAAGGAAGACGTCCAGGTGATGATCGAAGGCCCCGGCCACGTGCCGATGCACAAGATCAAGGAGAACATGGAAAAGCAGCTCGAGGTCTGCGGCGAAGCGCCGTTCTATACCTTGGGACCGCTCACCACCGACATCGCGCCCGGCTATGATCACATCACCAGCGGCATCGGCGCCGCGCAGATCGGCTGGTACGGCACCGCGATGCTTTGCTACGTCACGCCCAAGGAGCATCTCGGCCTGCCCGACCGCGACGACGTCAAGGTCGGCGTCGTCACCTACAAGCTCGCCGCGCACGCCGCCGATCTTGCCAAGGGTCACCCCGCCGCACAGCTGCGCGACGACGCGCTCTCCCGCGCCCGCTTCGATTTCCGCTGGCGCGACCAGTTCAACCTGTCGCTCGATCCCGACACGGCGGAGCAGTACCACGACCAGACGCTGCCCGCCGAAGGCGCCAAGACCGCGCACTTCTGCTCGATGTGCGGCCCCAAGTTCTGCAGCATGGCGATTTCGCAGGAAGTGCGTGATTTCGCGTCGAAACAGAACCAGGGCGTCGAAGGCTTCATCGCCACCGGCCCGACCGGCGCAGAGACCGCCGCCGCCAGCAAGGCCGCCGCGCTCAAGGGCATGGCGGAGATGGCCGCGCTGTATGAGGAGAAGGGGCGGGAACTTTACCTGCCCGCCGACGATTAAGGGGGTGAGCGGGCGGGGGATACATCCCCCCTGTCGCCCCCGTCCGCTCATTTCCCGCACAGATCGAGGAGGCCCCCGCGTGACCGGATCCGAAAAGGTCAATGAGAAGCTCGATCCGAAACAGGAACGCGAGGCCGAAAGCCGCGAAAACCCCAGCGCGCTGATCGTTCACGAGGCGATCCGGATAGAGGGCGAGAAGGAGCTCAACCGCCCCTCGTCGTCGATCGCCTGGTCGGGCCTCGCCGCCGGCCTGTCGATGGGTTTCTCGATGGTCGCAGAGGGCGTCCTCCACACCTTCCTGCCCGACGCGCCGTGGCGCCCGCTCGTCTCCAGCTTCGGCTACACCGCTGGGCTTCCTCATCGTCGTCCTCGGGCGGCAGCAACTGTTCACCGAAACGACGCTCAACGTCATCCTGCCGTTGCTCCACAGCGCCTGCCGCCTGCGCGACGTCGCGCGCTTCTGGGCGATCGTCCTCGCCGCCAACCTCTCGGCACGCTGATCTTCGCCCTTGCCGCGACGACGCGCGTGTTCCCGGCCGGAAGTCCGCGCCTCGTTCCTCGAGCTGGGGCTGGACGCGGCGCAGGGCGGGCTTCGCTGACCTGTTCGCCCGCGCGGTCTTCGCCGGCTGGCTGATCGCGCTGATGGTCTGGCTGCTCCCCGCCGCGGGCTCGGCGCGCTTCCTCGTCATCGTCACGCTCGTCCTGGCTCGTCGGCGTCGCCGGCTTCGCCCACGTCATCGCCGGATCGGTAGAGGTCATCTACGCCGTCATCGCCGGGCCACTGAGCTGGGTCGATTACCTCGCGGGCTACCTGCTGCCCGTGCTGGCGGGGAATATCGTCGGCGGCGTCGTGCTGGTGTCGATGCTCAACCACGCGCAGGTGAAGGCGGAGTTGTAGGGGGGGGGCGAATGCCTCGACAGGAAGCAGCAGAAATTTGGCGTGAATCATCTCATGGGCGTTGGAGGCGTCAGGTAAAAGAGTGTGAATATCGTAAGGCGAATATTGCACAGGGAGTAACTTGTAAATTTTCGTCAGATGTTCCAAATTCCCATCGAAATTACTCACGAGGGGTGGACTGGATGAAAATTGAATCACAAGATCGAACAGTAGATGCGCTTCTCAAAGCGAATACGTTTGTAATTCCGAGATTTCAGAGAGCTTACTCGTGGGAAGCAGATCAAATAAATCAGTTTTGGAATGACGTTATCGATAATTTAGGCGGAGAGCCTTCTTCGGTTCCTTGGTCGTTTATAAGTTAGATCGATCTTCAGTAGCCGTAGTTGATGGTCAGCAGCGCCTAACAACTATCACAATTCTATTGTGCGCTATTCGCGAAGGCTTTAAAATACTAGGCCAAGTTGATACGGAGATGGATTGCAGGCTATTGACAAAAAAATCCGGGAAAATAAAATGGAATATGAATAAAAACCGAAACCTATTTCCCGTATCTTCAGGAGGAAGTGTTAAAGAACTCTCCGTCAGAAGATGTAGAGATTGGTAGAGAAAGAAGAGGCTATCGAGCGAGCATACAAAACCTTAAAGAGCGAGATTAGATAAGTTAGCCGATTTCACAACAAATCGAGCAAAGCGGTGAGGATAACATTAAAGATGGAGTGCTTGGCTTAGTAGGAAGGGATACGGTATTGATCAAAAGTAATTGTCGTGACTCTGGATAATGAAGACGATGATATTTAATTTTTGAGACCCTTAAATAGGGGAAGGATTTAGCCTTATCGACTTTAATATTTTAAAGTTTATAAAATTAGTCTGGAAAAGGTAAATGGCCCCCCCACCTTTTTGTCAGTCACGGTATGATTTCGTAACAAAGCCAAGGCATTATAAGTAAGCAGCGGTCAATAAGAAGAATGAAGGCGCATCTTGACCGCTTGTCTCGGACTCGGAGCAATGGCGTTCAATATTCGACACAGATTAGTGGTTGGAAAAAACCTCAAAAAGAAGTTGCTAAGTCTCTCTGAGGCGCTACGAAGATTTAAGGTAGTCCAACCTGCTCCAGGACTGCTGTCATTAATACGAGCTTATCACGACGACAAAATTAAGTACGCGTGCTTAGAAATGCTCTAGATAAAGTAGAGAAATTTCATTTCGCATTTAATGCGTTACCTGTCAAGATCTTCGGTGCGGAATTTCGGGAATGTATTCGTCGTTTGGATGTAGTGTATTTGAAGCCGGCGATGCAGCTGCGTCGAGATATATCAACTTACTTATTGCAAAGCTTAGAGAGCGCGAATGCACCTCCGTCTGAATTTGATGCTGGTTTCGAACAAATTATCTCACATTAAAAAGCACTCAATCTCAACGTGCGCTCGTACAGTATATTTTGAAGTAAAAATCGCTTTATTTGATGGGGCAGCCATTTATCGGAGGAACTGACGAATTAACGATCGAACATCTTGTGCCTCAAGTGAAGATCGATAAAGGTTATTCGGATATTTCAAGTTGGCGAGATTGGCAACCTAATACTTGTTGACGAAGACGATAAACGGCCTATTGGCGCATAACGACATATTTCAATACAAAAATAGAAATTCTTATTAAGCGTGGTTATAAGCTACCAGATATTTTGCGTGATGGAATAACTTCTTCTGATCTGATCAGAGCAACACTCTAAGGATTGCTGAGATAATCACGTGAGAAAAGTTTGGAAAGTTTAGAACTAAGATCCACAAAGGCTAATAGTCTCACCATGGTGAGGCGATGATGCCGCGCTCACTTCCCGCAGCGGTCTTCGATCCGCCCGCCTCGACGCCGCCGATCCTGCTGACGCCGCATCCGCCGCGTCCGCAACCACCGACCTCGCCCCCGTGCCGCTGCGCCATCGCCACTATGGCTGGACGCCGCACCGCCAGGCCCGATTCATCCGCGCGCACCCCCTGCATTGCGTCCGAACCCGTCGGATGTTATAACGCACGTATGAACACGTCGCTCAAGATCACGAAAATCGGCAATTCCGCCGGGGTCATCCTGCCCAAGGAGGTGCTCGCGCATCTCGGCGCGTCGGCGGGGCAGGAGCTGTCGCTCGTCGTCACGCCGCGCGGGATCGGGCTGTCGTCGAGCGATCCCGATTTCGAAGAGCAGATGAAGGCCGCACGCAGCGATCATGACCCGGCGCAAGCGCGCGCTCAGGGAATTGGCGAAGTAGGCGATCGGCGATGGCGCATCGCTGGACCTGGGTGCTCGATGCCGTCGCGCTCGCCGCGCATGCCGAACAGCTGGCCGAACATGGCGGGGCCGACGGGGTCCGGGACGAAGGCGGCCTCGCCAGCGCGATGGCGCGCCCGCGCAACCTTGCCGGTTGCCGACTGGCGATGCCCCGATGCCGCCGCGCTCGCCGCGGCTTATGCCTTCGGCATCGCGCGCAACCATCCCTTCGTCGACGGCAACAAGCGGACCGCGGCGGTCGTCGCCGAAACCGTTCCTCGCGCTCAATGGCCACCGGCTGAAGGCGAGCGATGCCGAACTCGTTGTGACGTTCGTCGCCCTCGCCGCGGGAGAGCTGACCGAAGACGAGCTCGCGCACTGGCTGCGGACCCACATCGCGGCCGACTGATCGGGCGGGCAGGGCAGCGCCGCCAGAAAACCCTTTCCTACAATTTATCGGATATGCATTATCCTGTCCGATGAAGCACCAGCGCCTCGATCCGCCCGCCCGCCGCCGCGCCGCGAGCCTCGTCCCGCCCGACGCGATCGCCGCGCGTTTCATTCCGGCGATCGCCGTTCCCGAGTTCACCCCCGTGCCGCTGCGCGCCCGCGCCGACGGCTGGACGCCCGCCCGCCAGCGCGGCTTCATCGCCGCCCTGGCGCGCTGCGGCTGCGTCGATGCCGCCGCGCGGCATGTCGGCATGGCGCGCGAAACCGCCTATCGCCTGCGCCGGCGCCGCCGCGCGCAATCGTTCGTCGCCGCGTGGGACGCGATCATGGCAGAGGCGCGCCGCCGCAACTACCGCTCCGACCGCAGCTTCGATACGCTGTGGCTGTCCGCGCTCCACGGTCGCTACACGCCGATCACCCGCAACGGGGTAGAGGTCGCGGTGATGCATTCGCCCGACAACGCCGCGCTGCTACGCCTCTACGATCGCGCGATGCGCGGCAGCCGCGTCGGCGGCGCCGCGCTGGCGCGCTCCGATGCGCCCACCGAAGCGCCCACCGATGTGCGCCCCGGCACCCGCCGACCCTATCCGCGCGCCAAAGGTCACGGCGAACGGAAACCGCCGCGAACGTGAACCTGTGATCTTCCGGCCCACACCCCACTTGCTGGCAGCCGCGATCGGCGGCACAATGGCGCGCATGACCAGCCCCCTCCGCTTCGCCCTCCCGCTCGCCGCGCTCATCGCGCTGTCCGCCTGTCAGCAGCCCGCGACGAGCGAACCCCGCGGGCAACGCGACCGGCGACGTGACCCAGACGCAGGGCGCCGACGACAAGCAACCCTTCAACGGCATCGCGTCGACCGAGACGCTCCACGTCACCGGCACCGAGCCGTTCTGGGGCGGCACCGTCACCGGCGACACCGTCACCTACACCACTCCCGAAAACCAGGCGGGGGAGGCGATTGCCGTCCACCGCTTCGCCGGCCGCGGCGGCGTCTCGTTCACCGGCCTCTACAACGGCGCCGATTTCGCGCTGATGGTCACCCCGGGCAGCTGCAGCGACGGCATGTCCGACCGGACCTACCCCTTCACCGTCACGCTCAAGCTCGCCGAAGACACCCGCCGCGGCTGCGCCTGGGGCGACGCCCATCCCTTCACTGACCCCGCCGCGCCGATGTCGCCGTGACCGGATCCAACGCCGCCGCCCCCACCGCTGCCGACCTCGCGCGCGTGACGGCGATTTGGAGATTTCGTTACAAAGGCGTAACGTCTCGCTTCCAATGTCTGGGGGAGCACAATCATGATCGGTCGTCACAGCTATCTGCAAGCCGCACTCGTCGTTTTCGGGGTGATCTTCTGCCTCATTTATCCGCTCGCGATCATCTGGCCGTCGGGCTGGGCGTGGCACGAGGGCGCGCCGTCGCTCGAACAATTATTACATGATGATCGTCGGCGTTTACGCGACGCTCGGCGTGTTCCTCGTGATGGCCGCCAAGGATCCGCTCGGCAACGCGTCGCTGATCTGGTTCACCGTCTGGTCGAGCGTCGTGCACGCCGTGATCATGGCCGCGACAGGCGCTCGCCGACCCGATGCACAGCGGCCACCTTTCGGCGACGTGCCAGCCTTGCTGCTCGTCGCGGTCGTCCTCGGCCTGCTGCTGCGCAGCGCGGCAGGCCCGCACGGCGCCGTCCTGACGCCGTCGGGGCCTGCCTGCTAGCTGCTCGCTGGCATCGATCACGCGTCGGCGGTGGCCTTGATCTTGGCCATCAGCTGGCGCGCCGCCTTTTCCGAGCTCGCCGGGTTCTGGCCGGTGATCAACTTGCCGTCCTCGACGACGAACTCGCTCCAGTCGGCGCCCTTCTGGTAATCGCCGCCATGCTGCTTGAGCATGTCCTCGACCAGGAACGGGACAACGTCGGTCAGCCCGGCCGCCTCTTCCTCGCCGTTGGTAAAGCCGGTCACCGTGCGGCCCTTGACCAGCGGTTCGCCGTTCGCCGCCTTGGTGTGGCGGAATATCGCCGGGGCGTGGCACACCGCGCCAAGCGGCTTGTCCGCCGCCAGCGTCGTCTCGATCAGCGCGATCGACGTCTTGTCCTCGGCCAGGTCCCACAGCGGTCCGTGCCCGCCGGGATAGAACACCGCGTCGTAATCGCCCGCGTCGATCTCGCTCAGCTTGTGCGTGTTCGCCAGCGCTTTCTGGCTCTCGGCATCGTCCTTGAACCGCTTGGTCGCCTCGGTCTGCGCGTCGGCCTCGTCGCTCTTGGGGTCGAGCGGCGGCTGCCCGCCCTTCGGGCTGGCCAGCGTCACCGTCGCGCCCGCGTCCTTGAACACGTAATAAGGCGCGGCGAATTCCTCGAGCCAGAAACCCGTCTTCTTGCCGGTGTCGCCAAGCTCGGCGTGCGAGGTGAGGATCATCAGGATGTTCATGGGGCGTGTCCTTTGGCGTGGGGTGGATGGGGCTTGGCGCGGCGGCAGCACGCTGCCCGCGTCTCTTCCGATCAAGCGCGCAGATCGCTGCGAAGTTCCTCGCCGTGCCCGTCCCTGCGAAGCCAAAATCCCGGCGATTTCCGGAACAATCGCTTGTCTTCGCCCGTTAATCTCATGCGGGAACAACACGAGCTTTCTTGAAAGGAGAAACGCCTCCATGGCATTTGACAACAACACCAACACACTTGAACGCAACACGACGACTGGCACCGCCGGCGATACAAAATTCGCCAGCGACCCCGAAAATGATCTGATCGAGCGCGACGAAACTCGCGAACTCATTTCCTCGGAAAAGGTCGATGGCACCGCGGTCTACAGCCGCGACGACGAAAAGCTGGGGTCGATCCATCACTTCATGGTCGGCAAGCGCAGCGGACGCGTCAGCTATGCGGTGATGAGCTTCGGTGGCCTGTTCGGCATGGGCGAAGATTACTACCCGCTGCCGTGGGATTCGCTGACTTACGATACCGATCGCAACGGCTATGTCGTCGGCATTACCAAGGACATGCTCGATAAGGACAAGCAACCGTCCTACGCCCGCAACAGCGAGCCCGAATGGAACGACGATTTCGATACGCGCATCCGGACCTTCTATGTCCGCACCGCGTAATCGATGATTGACGACGCGGCTCCCAGCGTTGGAGACCGGCAATCAAGGGTGGCCTCGCGCCACCCTTTTTGTTGCGGTCGCAGGAGGCGCTGGTGCTGTCTCAGCCGTTCTTCATATTGTCGAGGCCCTTGACCACGCCGCCCTTCAGAGACGGCTGCGACGCGTTGGTCTTTTTCTTCTCCGCCTTCGGCTTGCGGATTTCCTTGCTCGACTTCTTCTGGCTCTTGGCCATGGCTCGTTCCCATCGGGGCGGCATGCCCCGCCGGCATCCTACACGCGCTCGACGAGCCCAGCCCTATGGAATCGTCTGGGGTGTTGTTATCGTTTCTTGACGAATTCGGCGCGCAGCACGAGCCCCTTGATCCCTTCGTAACGACAATCGATTTCCTGCGCATCGCCGGTCAGCCGGATCGACTTGATCAGCGTGCCGCGCTTGAGCGTCTGCCCCGCGCCCTTGACCGTCAGGTCCTTGATCAGCGTTACCGCATCGCCGTCGGTCAGCACGTTGCCGACCGCGTCGCGCACTTCGACCGAATCGCTTTCGGCCTCGGTCAATTGCGCGGCCTCGGATGCCGGCAGCCATTCGCCCGATGCCTCGTCATAGACATAGTCTTCATCGCTCATCGTGCGTCTCCGAACATTGCGTTGAGATAGGTTGCCAACCGCACGCCGCCCTGGGTCAGGCGCTGCTTGAGGATGGCGTCGTGGGCGAAAGCGTAATCGTAGCTGATCTTCGTGCTGTCGGGATAAAGTGTCGGACGGATCGCCGCGCTTTCGGCGACCCAGGTCAGCGGGTTCGGGTCCATCCAGGCCTTGGCCTGCTTGATGTCGGTGCTGCGCATCAGCCAGCGCGCCATCTCGGTATAGCTCAGCTGTTGCCGGTCGATCAGCCCCGAATCCCAGATGCTGTGGAGATTGCTTGGTTGGCCGAAGAAGTCGAGCTTGACGTCGTTGCCGCCGCGATCGGTGCCGTCGCCGACGTGCATCGGCTGGTGGAGGTCGCCGACGACATGGATGATGAAGCGCAGCGCCAGCGCGCGCTGGGCCTTGGGCAATCGGGTGTCGAGAACCTGTGCGCGGAAGCGGGCGAGCGCGGTGACCGCGTCGCCTTCGGGCGGCGGACCGACCTCGGCATAGGTCTTTCCCTCAGGAACGGTGACGTAGTGCAGCGCGCTGGCCTCTTCCTTCCAGAACTTATCAGGGCTGGCCTTCATGAAATCGGGCCAGTTCGCCGCCTCGGCGAGATCCTCGTTCTCAAGAATGCCGGCGACGCCAGTACGCGCCTCGGTGGTCAGCAGAGACTGGGCGATTTCGCCAACGACCCGATGACCGGTCAGGCCCCAGGCAGAGGCGGTTTGCGGCAGGATGAGCGCGGCGGCAGCGAGCGCGGCGACGGCGGCGCGCAGTGGGCGGCGGAGGGGCTGGGTGGTCATCGCGCCGACCTACTGGGCAGAAAGCGCAAAGTCGACTTGAACCGACATCAGCGCGGCAATTCGAGCGGATAGCGGGCGATTGCGTCGTAGCGCGATCCGCCGCGGCCCATTCGGCTCTCGTAGAGCACAAGCGCATCAACGATAAATTCAGGTCCCGAAAGGCCGCCATGTTGCTCGCGGAAATGATCGACCGGTCCCGACGACCGATTTAGTCGCGCCAGCGTAATATGCGGCACGAAGGCGCGGCGCTCGGGAGGGATGCCAACCGCGCGACAGGCCTGCTCGACCTTATGATGGAGTTGCGTCAGCTGCGCGGCGGGTTCGACGCCGGCCCACAGCGTATGGACCATGCCCTTGCGGTCGAAACTGCCGGTGCCCTCGATCCGCGCATCGAAAGCCGCGAAATGGATCTGGCCGAGCGCAGCGGCAACGTCTTCGGCACAATGGCGGTCGACCTCGCCGATGAACTTCATCGTGCAGTGCAATTGCTCGTCGTCCTGCCAGCGGGCGCCCGAGACGCCCTCCATGATGCCAAGCAGGAAGCGGCGAACGGGGGCGGGAGGCCGGATGGCGACGAACAGGCGGTGCATGGCAGTCTCACTATAGGCATGCTACGATGCAGCAACAGCGCAAAAGCGCGATGGATTGGCGTTCCGGTTTTGCTTGAAATCGCGGCGTCTTATCCCGATATTACAGACACTGGCGGATCGATCCGCCGCAAAGGAGAATATTTCATCATGGACAACCGTACCGATCCACGCACGACCGGCTTCGGCTATGCGGGTGGGCTCGAAGCAGGACGCCGCGATGTGGCGTTCGATGCCGGGCTGCGTTCGTACATGCTGTCGGTCTATAACTACATGGCTTCGGGCGTGCTGCTGACCGGCATCGTCGCGATGCTGTTCGCCAATTCGCAGGTCGGCATCGACATATTGGTCAACGGCGGCGCGCTGCGCTGGGTCATCATGCTGGCGCCGCTGGCGTTCGTCATGGTGCTGAGCTTTGGCATCAACAAGCTTTCGACCGGCGCCGCACAGGCGCTGTTCTGGGGCTTCGCGACGGTCATGGGCCTGTCGATGGCGTCGATCTTCCTCGTCTATACCGGCGCTTCGATCGCCCAGACGTTCTTCGCCACCGCTGCCGCCTTCGCCGGTCTCAGCCTGTTCGGCTACACGACCAAGAAGGATCTGTCGGGCTGGGGCACGTTCCTGATCATGGGCGTCGTCGGCCTGATCGTCGCGATGCTGCTCAACGCATTCGTGTTCAAATCGGGCGCGATGGAGCTTGCGATCTCGGCGATCGGCGTGCTGATCTTCGCCGGCCTCACCGCCTACGACACGCAGAAGATCAAGAGCATGTACGCCTATGTCGCGGGCACCGACATGATGGGCAAGACGGTCATCATGGGCGCGCTCAACCTCTATCTCGACTTCGTCAACATGTTCATGTTCCTGCTGCGCTTCATGGGCAACCGCGGCTAAGCGAACCGAACATAACGAACCGACCATCGGCCCGGCGGAGCGATCCGCCGGGCCTTTTTCTTATCCCTTGCGCTGCATTTCCTCGATCTCGGCAGTGTCGATCGCTTTCGCCGCCTTGTAGGCTTCGCGACCGCGCAATCGCTCGGCATAAGCGACAAAACTATCGCGTTCGGGCAGCGTGCCGAACTGCAGGCCCCAGTCGACCTGGCTGCCGACATAGACGTCGGCCATCGTGAAACGGTCGCCGCAAACGTAGTCGCGATCGGCCAGATGCGCCTCGAGCGTGTCGATGACGCGGTCGAGATTGCCATAGCCCGCCATCCGCTCCTGATCGGCGGTCGGGACGATGCCGAGATTCTTGTCGGTAATCGCCTGTTCGAGCGGACCGGCGGTGAAGAACAGCCAGCGATAATAATCGGCGCGCTCGTCGGGCTTCGGCGCCAGCCCGGCATCGGGGTATGCCTCGGCGAGATAGGCGCAGATCGCGGCGCATTCGGTCACTGTGCGACCTTGATGGACGATCGCGGGCACCTTTCCCATCGGGTTGATCGCGAGATAATCGGCGTCCTTCATCGTCGAGCCGTAATCGAGGATGATCGCCGAATATTCGGCCCCCGCCTCATGCAGCGCCCAGCGCGCGATCTGCCCGCGCGACATCGGATTGGTGTAGAAGGTGATATTGGACATCGGCGGCGTTCCTTTCGGGGAGCTGTGATTGGGGGGCGTGACCTTGCGTGTGAAGCTGAGCGTGACCTTGCGCGTGACTTTCACGCGGTGACAAAAAAAGCGTGACCGTAGCCGCGAAGCTTCACGCTGCTGCGGCGAAAGCGTGACCTTAATCGAGCATGCGATCGAGCCGGCGCAGCAGCGCCAGGCCCGCCATGCCGTCGGGACTGATAACGATAGCCGACTCGCTTGCCATGATAGCGCACTTCCTCGGGCTCGCCGACCAAAGCTTTCTCGATCGTCGTCACGGGTCGTCGCGCCACGGGCAACGGGGGCGCATCGTGCGCCATCGCGGCATCCCACGCGCGGGCAAATTGAGGACAGCGGCGGCGCAGGCGATAGGCGCCCTCACGGCTCATCCCTGCGACATGCGCCGCGTGGCTGATATTGCCCCATTCGCACAGCGACTTGAGAAAGGTCATGCGGCGCTCGAACGTCCAGCCATTGCGGCGGGGCCGACGGCGCGAATCGGGTGTTGGCTGGGTCATGCCCGCATAGGAACATAAAAAGAACATGTAGGAAAGGGGCGATTATCCCTTTGCGACAAGTATCTCGACTCTGGCGTAGGGCGACATATTCGGCCTTGGCGTATGCGTCGCGATCGCACCGACCGGGCCGACGCCGGTGCCCGTCGGGGTGCCGAAGACGGGCTTCATGATCGAAAGCATGGTGACCGCGACCACCGCCAGCGGCTGGCGCTCGAGGCGATGGGCCGGCGCAAGCTGAAGCTGACGCAAACCGATCAGGACTCGGCCGAGGCATAGCTTGGCGATCAAGCGGCTGGTGCCGTCTGGCGGACAAGCCCCGCCGTTCGGTGAATCTTCAGCAACGGGCGGCGATTGCCCGGACGCAGCGTCAATCGCCCGCCTGTAATACTGGCTGATGAGCCCACCGCCCCGCTCGATGGCGATGTTTGTCAGGGGTTCTACTTATTGTGAGCGTGCTTCGGACGGCGCTACCAAGCCATCTTATGAATACTCCCCTACGTCGATCAGGAGGACGAAATGAGCAAGACTTCAGTATCATTGATTGCCATTTTCGTGGCGACCATGGCGCCGCTCATCATTGCAAATCCCGCGAAAGGTCAGGAAACCTATCCTGATACGGCTCCGAACAAGGCCCCGGGAAAAGTCATGTCCAACCAGGACTGGTGGCCGAACCGGCTGGACCTGAGCGCGCTGCGCCAGAACGACGCCGGGGCCAATCCCTATGGCGATAACTTCGACTATGCAGCTGAGTTCGCTACGCTCGACCTCGACGCTGTCAAACAGGACATCGAGAAGGTTCTCACTACCTCCCAGCCTTGGTGGCCGGCCGATTACGGCAATTACGGCCCGTTCTTCATCCGTATGGCGTGGCACAGCGCGGGCACATATCGCGTTGGTGACGGGCGCGGCGGCGCCGGCGGCGGCGAACAGCGTTTCGAACCGCTCAATTCCTGGCCCGACAATATCAGTCTCGATAAGGCGCGCCGCCTCGTCTGGCCGATCAAACAGAAATATGGCCGCAAGCTCTCCTGGGGTGACCTGATGGTGCTCACGGGCAATGTCGCGCTGGAGAACATGGGCTTCAAGACGATTGGTTTTGCCGGTGGCCGGGTAGATGCCTGGGAGCCGGACCTTGTGTTCTGGGGGCCGGAAACGAAGTTTCTCGCTGCCGACCGGTTCGACAAGGATGGCAATCTCATCGGACCGCTTGCGGCGACCCAGATGGGTCTGATCTACGTCAATCCAGAAGGGCCGGGCGGCAATCCCGATCCGCTCGCGGCTGCGAAAGCCATTCGCATCGCTTTCGGCAACATGGCGATGAACGATGAAGAAACTATCGCCCTGATCGCTGGCGGGCACACATTTGGCAAAGCACACGGAGCCCACAAGCCGGACGAATGCGTCGGTGCCGATCCCACAAGTGCAGGCATGGAACGTCAGGGCCTCGGCTGGGAAAACAAGTGCGGCAAGGGCAATGCCGAGGATACCGTCTCCAGCGGTCTGGAGGGCGCATGGACGTCTAACCCGGTTGCTTTCACGACCCAGTATTTCGACAATCTGTTCCGTTTCGATTGGGTCAAGACCAAGAGCCCGGCCGGCGCGACGCAATGGATCCCAAGCGATCCCAATGCTGCCAATCTGGTCCCTGACGCCCATGTCAAAGGCAAGACGCATGCGCCGATCATGTTCACTACCGATATCGCGCTGAAAGAAGATCCCGGCTTCCGAGTGATCGCCAAGCGATTCCACGACAATCCCGAGGAGTTCAAGACTGCCTTCGCACGCGCCTGGTTCAAGCTGATCCACCGCGATATGGGGCCGAACGCCCGCTATCTGGGCAAAGACGCGCCGAAGGAATCCTTTGCCTGGCAGGATCCGCTTCCCAAGGCGAATTACGCGGCGATCAACGCATCTGATGTGAGCCGGCTCAAGGCTCAGATATCTGGCAACTGGCCTGACCGGCCCGGAACTGATCAAGGCCGCATGGGCCTCCGCATCGACCTTCCGCGGAACCGACATGCGCGGCGGTGCCAATGGCGCCCGCGTCCGGCTGGAACCGGCCAAGGGCTGGGCCGTCAATGACCCGGCCGAATTGACCAAAGTCCTCGGCAAGCTCGCTGATGTTCAGAAGAACTTCAACCGCTCGGCCACCGGCGGAAAGCAGGTGTCGATCGCGGATCTCATCGTGCTGGGCGGCAATGCAGCGATCGAACAGGCGGCGAAAAAGGCTGGCTCTGATGTAACCGTGCCATTTACACCGGGCCGGGTGGATGCCTCGCAGGCACAGACCGATGTCGCATCTTACGAGTATCTGAAGCCCCAGTGCCGACGGTTTCCGCAACTACTACGGCGCGGACAGCGACCTCCCACCGGCGCAAATGCTGGTCGACAAGGCCAATATGCTGAACCTGACCGTACCGGAAATGACGGTGCTTGTTGGCGGCATGCGCGCGCTGGATGCCAACACCGGGCACTCGGCGAATGGCATATTCACCGGCCGTCCTGGCACGCTCAGCAATGACTTCTTCGTCAATTTGCTCGACATGTCGACCAAGTGGCAGAAATCTGCGAATTCCGCCGGGCTTTATGAGGGGTACGACCGTGCGACTGGCAAGCTGAAGTGGACTGCCACCCCGGTTGATCTGGTTTTCGGATCGAACTCTGAACTTCGAGCGGTGTCCGAGGCTTATGCTTCCGATGATGCTAACGAGTTGTTCGTGAACGACTTCGTCGCGGCATGGGTCAAGGTGATGAACCTCGACCGATTCTGAACGACATTTTCGAGCCTGTGCAGGGTTGCCAAACAGGCTCGCTATCATCGGCAGTCTCACGGTGTTAGCGGATATCTTGGCACTCGGCATGGTCCGGTTAAGGGGGCGGCGGATCCGTTATCTGGTGCAAGAAACACCACCGTGCCGGCACGACATAGCTCAGCGCGCTGCTTCCTGATCGGTTGGTGTTTGTTGCCAAATCTCACGTCAATGAGCCGGCTATTCGCGATCGGACGGCCCAATCCGTCTCTTTCAATTGCCATCAGCAGGAGCGGGGACCGGCGGCGGCGACGCAGCCGGCGGGCGGCGTCGGGAGCGGGGCGGACGCGCAGGCCGTTGCGATCGATGCGGACGCCGACGCCGCCGATATCGCCTTCGACGCCGATGCCCTGGTCGGGATCGATCGTGATCTCTGGTGGCAAAATCCCCTCGGGCAGCGTGACGTCGGGGGCCGGCAGGGGTTCGGGCTTCGGCTTGGGCCGCGGTGCGGCGCCGGGCAGCGCGCCGGCCATGAAATTGCGCCAGATCCGTGCGGGGGCGCCGCCGCCGCTGGCGCTGCCGAGCGGGCGGTTGTCGTCATGGCCGATCCACACGCCGACGACGATATCGCCGGCATAACCGACGAACAATGCGTCGCGGCTGTCCTGGCTGGTGCCGGTCTTGCCATAGGCCGGGACCGACAGGCGCGCGGCGCTGCCGGTGCCGGTATTGACCGCCGCGCGCAGCAGGTCGCGCAATTGTTCGACGGTGCGGCTGCCGAGTGCGGTGCGGCCGTCGAACAGCGATCCGAGAAAGCCCTTCTCGGAGCGCTTGAGTGCGTGCGGCTCGACCGGGGCTTCGCCCGCCGCGACCGCGGCATAGGCGGCGGTCAGTTCGATCAGTGTCAGGTCGGCGCTGCCCAGTGCGACGCTGGCGTTGGTCGGTAGCGTGCGGGTGATGCCCAGTTCGTTGGCGGCACGCTGGATCGCTTCGTGACCGAGGCGATTGTAAAGCCGCACCGCGACGACGTTGCTCGAATGCGCGAACGCCTGGCGCAGCGTGATCTCGCCGCGATAGCGCCCGCCCGCATTGCTCGGGCGATAGCTGCCGCTGTCGATCGGTGTGTCGCTGACCAGCGTGTCGGGGGTCAGGCCCGAGCGCAGGGCAGCGAGATAGACGATCAACTTGAAGGTCGATCCCGGCTGGCGCTCGGCCTGTGTTGCGCGATTGAAGGGCGAGGCATCGTAATCGCGCCCGCCAACCATGGCGACCACCTCTCCGTTCTTGCGCATCGCCACCAGCGCAACCTGGGCGCCGCGCGGGGCACCGCTGCGCGCGACCTGCTCGGCAAGCCGCTGGAGCTTGCGGTCGAGTGTCGTGACGACCTTTTCGCCGGCATAGCCGCTGCCGCGCTCGGTACGCGCCTCGGTCATCGCCCAGTCGGCGAAATAGCTGCCACGCGCGAGGCTGGGCGGCGGGCGATGATCAACGCTCGCCAGCGGGACCGCCTTGGCCGCCGCCGGAGTCAGGTAACCGGCGTCGACCATTGCCGCCAGAACGACGCGCTCGCGGGCCTGAGCACCCTCGATGTTGTTGGTCGGCGCATAGCGCGACGGCGCCTTCATCAGCCCCGCGAGCATCGCCGCCTGGGTCAGCGTGAGGCGCTCGGGCTGGCGATAGAAATAGTGCATCGAGGCGGCGCGCAGGCCGTAGGTGTTGTCGCCGAAATAGGCGTTCGAGAGATAGCGTTCGAGGATCTGGTCCTTGGTCAGCCATGCCTCGAGCCACAAAGCGATCGGCAGTTCCTGAAGCTTGCGCCCGATCGTCCGCTGGTTTTCGAGATAGGTGATCTTGGCGAGCTGCTGGGTGATCGTGCTGCCGCCCTGAGCCCGGCATCGCCCCGGATGTTGCTCCACAGTGCGCGCCCGATGCCGAGCGGGTCGATGCCCCAGTGATCGTAGAAGCGGCGATCCTCGATGGCGAGGAAGGCCTGCGCGACGTGCGGCGGCAGGTCGGCGATCCTGACCGCGCGGTCGGTGATCGCGCCGGCGCGGACGAACGGCGTGCCGTCCGCGCTGGCGAGCGTCAGTTGCGGCGGGACGATCGGCTGTGCGGTGCGCGACACCGGGGCGAAGATCGCCAGCCATGCCAGCAGCACGAGCAACGCGGCGAGGATCGCGAGCGCGGCGCGCTTGAGCCAGAGCGGGCGACGCCACCATGGTGTCGTGGGCTTGGTCGGCGTATCGGGGCTGGGGATATCGGCGGGGTCGAGCCATGGCGCGAACGTGCCGTCGCCTGCGCCGGCGGCAGCGATGGCATAAGGCGTATCGGGCTCGGGTGGGCGGGTGCCGCCATAGCCGTCGGGCAGCGCAAATGGGTCTTCGTCGGCCATCGGGCTGTATTAGCGGGGCATGACACAAAGTGCGAGCCTCAATTGTCGGTGGAACGGGTGACGGCGTGCGCCGTTGAGGATGTGACGCCCTGATCCCTTGCGACGACGAAGGAAATTCCCGTGACCATCACCACGCGCAACCCTGCCACCGGAGAGACGCTCGAAACTTATGAGACGCTCGATGAGGCGGGGATCGACCGCGCGCTCGACCGCGCCGCAGCAGCGTATCGCGACTGGCGATCGACTTCGTATGCGACGCGCATGACGCTGCTCGGCAAGATCGCCGATGCATTTGCGAGCAACCGCGAGAAGCTCGCGCGGCAGACTTCGCTCGAAATGGGCAAGACCTATGCGAGTGCGCTGGCCGAGGCCGACAAGTGCGTCGCCGCGTTTCGTTATTACGCGACGCGCGGGGCGGAATTCCTAGGCGATACCAGGATCGACCTCGGCGACGGCAAGTCGGCGACCGCGCGCTGGATGCCGCATGGACCGGTACTCGCGGTGATGCCGTGGAATTTCCCGCTATGGCAGGTCGTGCGCTTCCTCGCGCCGACGATCATGGCGGGCAATGTCGCCCTGCTCAAACATGCCAGCATCAGCATGGGAACCGCGCGGCTGATGGAAGAGGCCGTCCGCGAGGCGGGCGCGCCTGAAGGGCTGTTCCAGGCGCTGATGATCGGATCGAAGCCAGTCGAGGCGATCATCGCCGACGATCGCGTCGTCGCGGTGACGCTGACCGGGAGCGAGGGCGCAGGGCAAGCGGTCGCACAGGCGGCGGGCAAGGCGCTCAAGAAGGTCGTGCTCGAACTCGGCGGGTCGGACCCGTTCATCGTCATGCCGTCGGCCGATCTCGACATCGCGGTCGAGACGGCAGTCAAGGCGCGCATCCAGAACACCGGGCAAAGCTGTATCTGCGGCAAGCGGATGATCGTTCACCGCGATATCTACGCTGATTTCCGCGAGCGCTTCTGCGACGCGATGAAGGCGGTGACATGGGGCGATCCGTTTGACGAGAAAACCGACATGGGCCCGCTGTCGAGCTTCGAGCAACGCGATACCGTGCTCGACCAGCTCGCGAAGCTCAAGGCCAAGGGGGCGAAATTATTGTTCGGCGGCGAAGCGGTCGGCGAGCGTGGCGCGTTCATGAATGCAGGCGTGCTCGTCGATGTGCCGGTCGACGATCCCATCGCGCACGAAGAGCTGTTCGGACCGGTCGCCATGCTGTTCGAAGCGAGCGACGCCGAAGACGCGCTGCGGATCGCCAACAGCGTGCCGTTCGGGCTCGGCTCGGCAGTGTTCACCAACGACGCCGACGAGCAGGCGCTGTTTGCCGACCGGATCGAGGCGGGGATGGTCGCGATCAACCAGATGCTCGCCTCGGCGCCCGAAGCCCCGTTCGGCGGGATCAAGCGATCGGGTCATGGTCGCGAGCTCGGCCCGTGGGGCCTGCACGAATTCATGAATTTGAAGACGATTATGCGCTCCGCCTAGCCGTTCAGGGTACGGCCAGGCGGAGGTGGCGCCTATTCGGTCGTGCTGGTCTGCTTTGCAGAAGGCTTTTTGGGCTTTTTTGCCGCGGCCTTCTTTGCGCTTGGGCGGTGCGGGCGAGATTTCGAAGGTCGGCTGGCCGTCCTTCATGCGGACATGGACCTCGCCGCCATTGACCAGCTTGCCGAACAACAATTCCTCGGCGAGCGGCTGCTTGATCTTTTCCTGGATCAGCCGGCCCATCGGGCGCGCGCCGTAGAGCTTGTCATAGCCCTTGGCGGTCAGCCATTCGCGCGCATCGTCGTCGAGCTTGATGTGGACGTCGCGATCGGCGAGCTGGAGCTCGAGCTGGAGGATGAACTTGTCGACCACGCGGGCGACGACTTCGGGCGGAAGATAGCCGAACGGAACGATCGCATCGAGCCGGTTGCGGAATTCGGGGGTGAACATCTTCTTCACCGCCTCTTCCTGGACGTCGTCGCGCGACATGTCGCCGAAACCGATGCTTTCACGCGCCATGTCGCTCGCGCCGGCATTGGTCGTCATGATCAGGATGACATTGCGGAAATCGACGGTCTTGCCGTGGTGATCGGTCAGCTTGCCGTTGTCCATCACCTGCAGGAGGATGTTGAACAGGTCGGGGTGCGCCTTTTCGATCTCGTCGAGCAGCAGGACCGAATGCGGCTGCTGATCGACCGCGTCGGTCAGCAGGCCGCCCTGATCGTAACCGACATAGCCCGGAGGCGCGCCGATCAGCCGGCTGACCGAATGGCGTTCCATATATTCGGACATGTCGAAGCGCTGTAGCGGGATGCCGAGCACCGCCGACAGCTGGCGTGCGACCTCGGTCTTGCCGACGCCGGTCGGGCCGGTGAACAGATAATTGCCGATCGGCTTGTCGGGATCGCGCAGGCCCGCACGGCTGAGCTTGATCGCCGAGGCAAGCCGGTCGATCGCCGCATCCTGGCCGAACACGACGCGCTTCAGGTCGGTCTCGAGATGCTGGAGCACCGACTTGTCGTCGGACGACACCGTCTTTGGCGGGATTCGCGCCATCGTCGAGATAACCATCTCGATTTCCTTCGGCGTGATCGTCTTGCGCCGCTTCGACGGGGCGACGAGCATCTGCATCGCGCCGACCTCGTCGATCACGTCGATCGCCTTGTCGGGCAGTTTGCGGTCGTTGATGTAGCGTGCGCTAAGCTCGACCGCCGCCTTGATCGCGTCGGGCGTGTACTTGACCGAATGATGGCCCTCGAACGCGCTGCGCAGGCCGGCCAGGATCTTGATCGTGTCGTCGATCGTCGGTTCGTTGATGTCGATCTTCTGGAACCGGCGCAGCAGCGCGCGGTCCTTTTCGAAATGGTTGCGGAATTCCTTGTAGGTGGTCGATCCGATGCAGCGGATGACGCCGCCCGACAGAGCGGGCTTGAGCAGGTTGGAGGCATCCATCGCGCCGCCCGAGGTCGCGCCGGCGCCGATCACGGTGTGGATCTCGTCGATGAACAGGATCGCGTGCGGCATTTTTTCAAGCTCGGTCACGACCGCTTTCAGCCGTTCCTCGAAATCGCCGCGATAGCGCGTGCCGGCGAGCAGCGCGCCCATGTCGAGCGAATAGATTACCGCTTCGGTGAGGACTTCGGGGACCGCGCCCTCGACGATCTTGCGCGCGAGACCTTCGGCGATCGCGGTCTTGCCGACGCCGGGATCGCCGACATAGAGCGGGTTGTTCTTCGACCGGCGGCAGAGGATCTGGATCGTGCGATCGACCTCGGCCGAGCGTCCGATCAGCGGATCGACGCGACCGTCCTTGGCCTTTTCGTTGAGGTTGACGGTGAACTGGTCGAGCGCCGATTCCTTCTTCGACTTGGTCTCGCCCTTGGCCTCCTTGCCCTCGTCGCTCTCGCTCGTCTCGGCAGTCGAGGGCGATCCGCCCTTGCCGACGCCGTGGCTGATGAAGCTGACCGCGTCGAGCCGGCTCATGTCCTGCTGCTGAAGGAAATAGACGGCATAGCTCTCGCGTTCGGAAAACAGCGCGACGAGGACGTTGCCGCCGGTCACTTCATCCTTGCCCGATGACTGGACGTGGAGGATCGCGCGCTGGATGACGCGCTGGAATCCCGTCGTGGGTGAGGGGTCGGGTTCGCCTTCGACCTTGAGCGATTCAAGCTCGGTATCGAGATAATGTTCGACCGTGTCCTTGAGCTCGCCGAGCGCGACGCCGCACGCGCGCATCACTTCGGACGCATGCTCGTCGCCGGTCAGCGCGAGCAGCAGATGCTCGAGCGTGGCATATTCGTGATGCCGATCGGACGCGTTTTTCAGCGCCTGATGCAGGGTTTTTTCAAGGCTTTCGGCGAAAATGGCCATCAATCACTCCGGTCGGGCGATGGGATCGCAAACGCTGCTCGGGATGTGCAACGGCATGTCCCGCCCGCTGTTAACAATTTGGGGAAGCGCCGCGAAACATGCAAGGGCGCTCGGTCCATCGATCAGGACTTTCGGAACAGGGCGTCGGCGCTTGCCATGTGATCGCGCGCTAACGACATCTTGGCTTCGGCCCTGACGATTTCCTGTTTGAGCGCGGCGATGCGCGCGTCGAGTTCGGCCACCGAGAGCAGGTCGAGATCCTCGCGGAGTAGCGCGTCGAGGGCGTCGGCGCGGCGGCGCGGCAGGTCTTCGTCGATATTCATCGTGGGGGAGTGTTGACCGCGTGCGGCTTGCTGTCAATATCGCCGCCCATCCCGCCAAGAGGTATCGCCATGACCAGCACAGCCGAAACGATGACCGTTATCGCGATCCGCGAGGCAGGTGGTCCCGATGTCCTGGTGCCCGAAACGCTGCCGGTGCCGACGCCGGGCGCGGGCGAGGTGCTGGTTCGCGTCGCCGCTGCGGGGGTCAATCGCCCTGATGTGCTGCAACGCCGCGGCATGTATCCGCCGCCAGCGGGAGCGTCGCCGATCCCGGGGCTCGAAATCGCCGGAGAGGTCGTCGCGCTCGGCGAAGGGGTCGATGCGTCGATGGCGGGCGCGCGCGTCTGCGGCCTTGTCGCCGGCGGCGGCTATGCCGAATATTGCCTCGTCCCGGCGGCGCAGTGCCTGGTGGTTCCCGACGGCCTGTCGATGATCGAGGCCGCGGCGCTGCCCGAAACGTTGTTCACCGTCTGGTCGAACCTGTTCCAGCGCGGCGGGGCCAAGGCGGGCGACACCGTCCTTGTCCACGGCGGCACCAGCGGCATCGGCACGATGGCAATCGCCCTGTGTAACGCGATGGACATCGCGATCATCGTGACGTGCGGCAGCGCGGAAAAATGCGCGGCGGCGCTTGAAGCGGGAGCCGACCACGCGATCAACTACAAGACCGAGGATTTTGTCGAGGCGGTGACCGAGGCGACCGAGGGACAGGGTGTTGCCGTAGTCCTCGACATGGTCGGCGGCGATTATGTGCCGCGCAACCTGGCCTGTCTCGCCGAGGACGGGCGGCATGTGTCGATCGCATTCCAGCGCGGCATGACCGCCGAGATCGGCATCGTCGATATCATGCGACGTCGCCTGACCCTGACCGGATCGACGCTCCGCGCCCGCAGCGCCGAGTTCAAGGCAGCACTTGCGCGCGACATCCGCGAGCATGTCTGGCCGCTCGTTGCGGCGGGCAAGGTGCGCCCGGTAATCGATCGCAGCTTCCCGCTCGCCGATGCCAGCGCGGCGCATAGCCGGATGGAGGCGGGCGACCATGTCGGCAAGATCGTCCTGACGATCTAGTCGCGGCGGGCCGACGGTAACGCGTTGGGGTCGGGCTGTACATTCGCGTATGGAGGTGCTAAGCACGCGGGGGTGCATGACACGATCGCAGCTCTGTGCGGTTGGCAGGGTGGTGGGTGCGAAAACCCGAACGCGCCAGCGTTATCGCACGATCTGGATCAGCGACGTCCATCTCGGCACGCGGGGTTGCAACGCCGATATGCTGATCGACTTTCTCGACCATGTCGACAGCGAGATATTGTACCTCGTCGGCGACATTATCGACGGCTGGCGGCTGAAGAAGAATTTTACTGGCCGGCGCGCGCATAACGACGTGATCTGGCGCATGCTGAAGCGCGCGAAGCGTGGGACGCGCATCGTCTATATCCCCGGCAATCACGACGAGATGTTTCGCCAGTTCACCGGCCTCGATTTCGGCGGCGTCGAGATCCGACGCAAGGCGATCCACGACGACCGCCGACGGGCGCTAGGCTGCTGGTCCTGCACGGCGACGAATTCGACGCGATCATGCTCTCGCACCGCTGGCTCGCCCATGCTGGGCGACGTTGCCTACGAGGCTGTTGATGCGGCTGAACCGTCGGGTCAGCGTGGTTCGTCGCTGGTTGGGGCTGCCTTACTGGTCGCTATCAAAGATAGCCAAGCACAAGGTCAAGAACGCGGTCGAGTTCATCTCGAAATTCGAGGAGGTGGTGGCGCGGGAAGCCGGCAAGCGCGGCGTAGACGGCGTTGTCTGCGGCCATATCCACACCGCCGACATGCGCGATATGTGACGGCATCGACCTATTATAACGACGGCGATTGGGTCGAAGGCTGCACGGCGCTGGTCGAGCATTTCGACGGGCGCATGGATATCCTCCACTGGGCCGATGAGATGGCGCGACGCGATGCGACAGCGACGCTGGCGCCTCGGTCATCGATGAGGGGCGGCGTGAATGCGGATAGTCGATCGTCACCGATGCCTGGGTCGCCGCAGGTCAACGGCGTCGTCCGCACGCTGAAATCGATCGCGGCCGAGCTCGTGCGACATGGGGCACAGGGTCAGCGTTTTCTCGCCCGACCAATTTCGCTCGGTGCCGTGCCCGACCTATGCAGAGATCCGCCTCGACATTGACGCGTGCCGCACGGTCGGCGAGCGCATCGCAGCATTTCGCCCGGACGCGATGCATATCGCCACCGAAGGGCCGCTTTGTTTCGCGCACGACGCTGGTGCCTGCGAGCGCGGCGTGCCGTTCACGACCGCCTACCACACCCAATTTCCGGAGTATATGGCGCGGCGAACGGGGATGCCCGCACGGCTGATCTGGCCGCTATATGCGATGGTTTCATAGCCCGAGCGTGCGTGTGATGGCGTGCACCGAGATCGATGCGCGACGAGCTGCGTTCGCAGGGCATCACCGATCTCGCGTCCGTGGAGCCGGGGCGTCGATCTGGCGCTTTTCGCCCCGAAGCCAGCGCCCGCGCTGTCATGCGCGACTTGCCGCGCCCGATACAGCTCTATGTCGGTCGCGTGGCGGTCGAGAAGAACATCGAGGCGTTTCTCGCCGCCGCTAGTCCGGGCACGAAGGTGGTTGTCGGCGACGGCCCGGCGCGGGCGGCGCTCGAGCGACGCTATCCTGACGCCACTTCCTGGGCATTCTCGATGGCGAGCAGCTGGCCGGCGCTTATGCGGGTGCCGATGTGTTCGTTTTTCCCAGCCGCACCGACACTTTCGGGCTGGTGATGATCGAGGCGCTGGCCTCGGGCACGCCGGTTGCGGCCTATCCGCGTGACGGGCCCGCTGGACATCCTGACCGACGAAACGGGCGCTATCGACGATGATCTGAGCGTCGCGATCGCGCGCGCGCTGACGCTCGATCGACGGACCTGCGTCGCCCACGCTCGCAGCTTCAGCTGGCCGGCCAGTGCCGCCTGTTCGTCGCTGCGGTCGCAGCGTACGGCCGCCGTCGGCCGCTGACGGCTGCGGCGAAGTGCGTACCCCTTGCCGAAATGCGCGGCTCGGGCTACAGGAGCGCCATGTTTACGGCCGCTCCGTCTGGGGCGGCCCTTTATTTATGGAGATGCCGTCATGGCACAGGATAAGCCCACCCCGTTGATGCCGCACGCGACCGCCAGCTGGCTGGTCGACCACACCTCGCTGACCTTCGAACAGGTCGCCGAATTCTGCGGCATCCATATCCTCGAAGTCCAGGCGATCGCCGACGAGACTGCGGGCACCAAGTATACCGGACGCGATCCGGTTCACGCGCACGAACTGACCAACGAGGAAATCGAAAAGGGTCAGGCCGATCCCGAGTACAGCCTCGTCATGTCGAAGGGTCCCGATCAGGTCCGCCGGACCAAGGGGCCGCGCTATACGCCGGTGTCGAAGCGCCAGGACAAGCCCGACGGCATCGCCTGGCTGATCAAGAACCATCCCGAGATTTCGGATGGCGCGATCGGTAAGCTGATCGGCACGACGCGCAACACGATCAACGCGATCCGCGATCGCGAACATTGGAACATCGCCAACATCGTCCCCAAGGACCCCGTCACGCTCGGCCTGTGCACGCAGCGCGAGCTCGACGCGATCGTCGCCAAGGCGGCGAAGAAGGCGGGCATCGAGAACCAGTCGGATACGCGTTTCGATGGCGACAAGGCTGCCTTGCTTGATGAGTTGCGCGCCGAACGCACCGCCAACAAGCTGGCTGCCGAACGTGCGCTGGCTGCCGAAGAGGCCGCTGCCAACGGCGAAGTCCCGGCCGAGCTCGACGTTCTCCAGGACGCGCTGCGCAAGCAGAACGAGGAAGAGGCGCGCCGTGCGCCGTCACTTCCCGTCGGCGTCGAGGATCCGTTCAAGAAGGATTGAGCGTGACGGCCTAGGCGGCTTCGCTCGCCCGGCTGCGCATGTCCTGTCCGAGCATCTCGCCGACGAGAAAGGCGAGTTCGAGGCTCTGCGCCGCGTTGAGCCGCGGATCGCAATGCGTGTGGTAGCGGTCCGACAGGCCGTCGGCAGTGATCGCCACCGCGCCGCCGGTGCACTCGGTCACGTCTAGCCCGGTCATTTCGACATGGACGCCGCCGGGGAAGCTGCCCTCGGCGCGGTGGATCGCGAAATAGTCCTTCACCTCGGTCAGGATGCGGTCGAACGGGCGCGTCTTCAATCCGCTCGCGGTGCGCACGACATTGGCGTGCATCGGATCGCTGCACCAGGTCACTTCATGCCCCTCGCGCGCGACCGCAGCGATCAGCGGCGGCAGGTGACGGCCGATGAGGTCGCTGCCCATCCGCGTGATGAGCGTGATTCGGCCCGCCTCGCGCTTGGGATTGAGTGTGTCGAGCAGCGCCACGAGCGTATCGGGCGCGAGCGACGGACCGCATTTGATCCCGATCGGATTGGCGATGCCGCGCAGGAATTCGATATGCGCCGAGCCTTCGAAGCGCGTCCGGTCGCCGACCCAGAGAAAGTGCGCCGAGGTCCCGAAATATTCGCCCGTCGCCGGATCGACGCGCGCCAGCGCCTGTTCGTAGGGCAGCAGCAAGGCCTCATGCCCGGTGAAGAAGCGGACGGTCTGCAGGCTCGGCTGGGTGCGCGGATCGATGCCGCACGCTTCCATGAAGTCGAGCGCGTCGCCGATCCGGTCGGCGAGCGCGCGATAGCGATCGGCCCACGGGCTCTGGTTCATGAAGGCGTGCGTCCAGCTCTGCACTTCGCGCAGATTGGCGTAGCCGCCCGAACTCATCGCGCGCAGATGGTTGAGCGTTGCCGCCGATTGCGAATGCGCGCGCAGCATCCGCGCTCGGGTCGGGGCGCCGCGCCTCCGCGGTAAAGGCGATGTCGTTGACGCTGTCGCCGCGCCAGGCGGGAAGCGTCACGTCGCCGTGCGTTTCGCTCGGGGCAGATCGCGGCTTGGCGAACTGTCCCGCCATCCGCCCCATCTTCACGATCGGCAGCTTCGACGCATAGGTCAGCACCGCCGCCATCTGGAGGATGACGCGAAAGGTGTCGCGGATCGCATCGGGGTGGAAATCGACGAAGGTCTCGGCGCAATCGCCTGCCTGGAGCAGGAAGGCGCGGCCCGCGCCCGCCTCGCCGAGCGAGCGTTTGAGCTCGCGCGCCTCTCCGGCGAACACGAGCGGCGGCTGCGTCGATAGTTGCTTGCGTGACCGCGGCGAGCGCGGCCGGGTCGTCATATTCGGGCAATTGCCGCGCTTCGCATGCCTGCCAGCTATCGGGGGTCCATCGTCGGGTCATGCGTTCGATAATAGGGGCGGGCGCGCGCAAGCGCCAGCCTCACTCGTTCTCGAACAAGCCCGGCGAGCTGTTCGACCATCGCGCCGCCGAGCTGTTCGGCATCCATGATCGTGACCGCACGGCGGTAATAGCGCGTGACGTCGTGGCCGATGCCGATCGCGATCAGCTCGACCGGCGACTTCTTTTCGATCCACTCGATGACGTTGCGCAAATGCTGGTCGAGATAGGCGCCGTTATTGACGCTGAGCGTCGAATCGTCGACCGGCGCGCCGTCGGAGATCACCATCAATATGCGGCGATCCTCGGGCCGGTGGATCAAGCCGGTCGTGCGCCCAGGCGAGCGCCTCTCCGTCGATATTCTCCTTGAGCAGGCCTTCGCGCATCATCAGGCCGAGCGAGGTCTTGGCGCGGCGCCACGGCTCGTCGGCGCGCTTGTAGACGATGTGGCGGATGTCGTTGAGCCGCCCGGGATTGGGCGGACGATCGGCGGCGAGCCAGCTTTCGCGGCTCTGGCCGCCCTTCCAGGTGCGCGTCGTGAAGCCGAGGATCTCGGTCTTGACGCCGCAGCGTTCGAGCGTGCGCGCCATGATGTCGGCGCTGATCGCGGCAATCGCGATCGGGCGGCCGCGCATCGAACCCGAATTGTCGATCAGCAGCGTGACGACGGTATCGCGGAAACTCGGTGTCGCGCTCGATCTTGTAGCTGAGCGAATGGCCCGGCGAGACGATGACGCGGGCGAGGCGCGCGGCGTCGAGCAGGCCTTCCTCCTGGTCGAAATCCCAGGCGCGCGATTGCTGCGCCATCAGGCGGCGCTGGAGCCGGTTGGCGAGCCGCGTCACCGCGCCCGAAAGGTTGGTCAGCTGCTGGTCGAGATAGGTGCGCAGCCGTTCGAGCTCATCGGCGTCGCACAGGTCGCGCGCCTCGATCGACCTCGTCATAACGCGTCGGTCCAGATGCGATAGTCGAAATCGGGCACGTCGCCGGTCGGGCGGTTGGGGCGCACGGGCAGCATCGCATCGTCGCCCGATTCGCCGATATCGCCGTCATCGTCGTCGCCAAGCTCCTGGCTCGACTGGTCCTCGCCTTCGTCGGACTGGCTCGCCGTCCATTTCGGGGCGCTGCTCGGACGCGCCCTGGCCTTCGTCCTCGCTGGCGTCTTCGTCGCCGGGTTGAGGCTCTTCGTCGTCGGTCTCGTCCTCGTCCTCCTCGCCCGCCTCGCCGCCATCCTCGTCGCCGAGCGTGAGGTCGAGCTGGCGCAGCGCGGCGCGTGCGAATTCGGCGAAATGCGCCTGGTCGTCGAGCGCGAGGCCGAGAGTGTCGAGCGCGGGGCCGGCGCCCTTTTCGATCCGGTCGGCGACCATCAGCACGCCCTCGAGCGCGGCGGCGGGATCGGCTCGCCGGTCAGCCGGGTGCGCAGCATCAGCTCGAGCGCGGTCGACAGCGGGACATTTTCTCGGCTCGTGGCGCGGGCGATCGGATCGGTGCGGATGCGCGCGTCGAGCGCCTTGGCCAGGTTGCCGCGCATCCCGGCATAGCGCCGTGCACCGAGCGCCTCGACGCGCGCGCGTTCCATCGCGTCGAAACACGCGGCCGATACCGGATCGGTCGGACGGTGGGCGCTGTGGACTGCGGCGTCGTGGTGACGCAGGCGCAGCGCCATCGCATCGACCTGGCCACGCGCCTCGGCGACCTGGTCGGCGGGCAGGTCGCGCGCGGGCATCGGCACCTTGAGGTGCAGCCCCGATTGCGACGGCGCATCGGAGCTATAGGCCAGATCGACCTCCCCTGGTGCGAGATCGCCCGCGCCGCGCCGGTCAGCGCGGATTTGAGGTCGTCGAGAGGCGTGCGTTCGGTCACGGCGTGAGCGTGGTCACTTCGTTCGGCCGACGACGCTTTCGGGCAGGTCCTCGCCGAACACGCGCTGGTAATATTCGGCGACGAGCATGCGTTCGGCCTCGTCGCACTTGTTGAGGAAGCTCAACCGGAAAGCGAAGCCGACGCTGCCGAAGATCGTCGCGTTCTGCGCCCAGCTCATCACCGTGCGCGGGCTCATCACCGTCGAGATGTCGCCCGCCATGAAACCGGCGCGGGTCAGTTCGGCGACCTTGATCATGTCCTCGACGGTCTTGCGCCCGTCCTCGCGAATCGTACTGGCCCGACTTGGCGAGGACGATCTTCGCCTCGGTCTCGGCGGGCAGGTAATTGAGCGTCACGACGAGGTTCCAGCGGTCCATCTGGCCCTGGTTGATCTGCTGCGTGCCGTGATACAGCCCGCTGGTGTCGCCGAGGCCGACGGTGTTGGCGGTGGCGAACAGGCGGAAATAGGGGTTGGGGCGGATGACGCGGTTCTGGTCGAGCAGCGTCAGCTTGCCCTCGACTTCGAGCACGCGCTGGATGACGAACATCACGTCCGGGCGGCCGGCGTCATATTCGTCGAAGACGAGCGCGGTGGGATGCTGCAGCGCCCAGGGGAGCAGGCCTTCGCGGAACTCGGTGATCTGCTGGCCATCGCGCACGACGATCGCGTCGCGCCCGACGAGATCGATGCGGCTGATGTGCGAATCGAGGTTGATACGGATGCAGGGCCAGTTGAGGCGCGCGGCGACCTGTTCGATGTGCGTCGACTTGCCGGTGCCGTGATAGCCCGAGACCATGACGCGACGATTATAGGCAAAGCCCGCCGCGATCGCGAGCGTGGTGTCGGGGTCGAAGACATAGGCGGGGTCGAAATCGGGGACGCGCTCGTCGGCCTCGCTGAACGCGGGCACTTCCATGTCGCTGTCGATGCCGAACAGGTCGCGGACCTTCACCATCTTGTCGGGCGCATCCATCACCGTGCCTTCGCGGCTGTCGGGCTGGACGTTGGGCAGGTCGGTCATGGCAGCGTCTTTCGAAAGCGGGTGCGAGGGGTGCGTTGCGTCTCAACGCGCGGTCTTGAGCTCGGTATAGGCGGCGACGACCGCCTGCAAAGCCTTTTCGTGGCGGCGATCACCGCCATTCTGGTCGGGATGGAACTTGCGCAGCAACGCGGCATAGCGGCGGCGGATCGTCGGACGGTCGGCATCGGCGGGAAGGTCGAGCGTCTTCAGCGCGCGGTCGCGCGGCGTTTCGACGGCGCTGCGCCGGGCGCGCTCGTAAACGCTTGCGCGGTCCTTGACCCCGCCGCGAATGCCCGCGCCGATGGCGTCGAGCGGGTCGGCGAAATTGGCCCAGCGCGGGACGGGATCGGCGCCCTTGCCGGCAAAGGCATGCGTCTCGCGCTCCCAGCCGCCATAAGGGGTTTGCGCGGCCGAAATCTCTTCGATCGTCATGCCCGCGAAATAGTTGAAACCCGCATTGAACGCGCGAACATGGTCGAGGCACAGCCAGCGCCAGCGATCGGCGCCGCTCTCGCTGCCGCCGCCGACCCGGCCCGGCGCGCGGAACTCGCCGGGCTCGTCGCAGCCCGGGACCTGGCACGGTCGCGTCCCGTCGCCGACGCGTCCATGGAAGCGATTGGGGCGGCGGCTGGCGGAATCGGAAGAGGAAGAACGGGACAGGGTAAGGCTCGGCGCTGGCGTTATCGGGGTAGGCGATCCTATATAGGCGCTATGACCGATAGCGAAACCACCCGCGGCTCGATCGCCGCCGAGATCGAGGCGTTGCTGGTCGACGCCTTCGCCCCCCAAACCCTGGTCGTCACCAACGACAGCGCCAGGCACCACGGCCATAGCGGCGACGACGGATCGGGCGAATCGCATTTCTCGATTGAAATCGTCAGCGATACGTTCGTGGACAAGTCGCGGCTCGATCGGCAGCGGATGGTCAATGCAGCATTCGGCGACCTGCCCGGACAGCGCGTCCACGCGATGGCGATCAAGGCGCGGGCGCCGGGCGAGTGAGCGCCGCGCCGGCCAAGGTGAATATCGCCGCCGCGCTGGCCGGCATCGACGACCACTGGAACCCGCGCATCGCCGCCGAGGTTAACGGGACGCACGTCAAATTGGTCAAGTTTGCTGGCCGCTTCGACTGGCACAGCCATGCCGAAGAAGACGAGCTGTTCCTCGTCATTTCCGGGACCATGCGGATGCACCTGCGCAGCGGCGCGGTCGATGTCGGCCCGGGCGAGTTCATCACGGTTCCGCACGGCACCGAACACTGTCCCGAAGCGCTCGACGGCGAATGTGCGGTGATGCTGATCGAGCCCGCCGCGACGATCAACACGGGCGACACGGTAAGCGACCGGACGCGAAAGGAGTTGCAGAGACTATGAGCGATTCGATCATCCAGAAGATCTCTCCGACGACCCATGACCTGGGCGATTTCAAGGTCCGGCGGACCTTGCCGAGTCGGCCGCGGACGATGGTCGGGCCGTTTATCTTCGTCGACCAGTTCGGCCCGGCGCAGTTCGACCTTGGCGGCGGGATGGATGTTCGCCCGCACCCGCATATCAACCTGTCGACGGTGACCTATCTGTTCGAAGGCGCGATCGACCATCGCGACAGCCTGGGCACCGTCGCGACGATCCGTCCCGGTGCGGTCAACCTGATGACCGCGGGCAGCGGAATCGTTCATTCCGAACGTTCGCCAGCCGCCGAACGCCGCCGCGAGGACGGCAGCGCGCTGGGCCGGATCTCGGGCATGCAGACATGGCTCGCCTTGCCCGACGGCAGCGAGGAAATCGCCCCCGCCTTCCAGAACGTCTCGGCCGAAGACCTGCCGATCGTCGAGGGCGAGGGCGTGCGCGCCCGCGTCATCATGGGCAGCCTGTGGGGCAAGACCGCACCCACGACGCAACACGGCGCGACGATCTATGCCGACATCCTGCTCAATGCCGGAGCGTCGGTTGCGATCGAACCCGATGCCGACGAACGCGCGATCGTCGTCGCGCTGGGCGATGCCAGCCTCGACGGTGCGGCGCTCGATCGCCACGCGCTCTACGTCCTCGCGCCGGGTCAGGCGATGACGCTCAAGGCATCGAGCGATGCGCGCGTGATGCTGCTCGGCGGCGAGGATTTCAAAACCCCGCGCCATGTCTGGTGGAATTTCGTCTCGTCGTCGCGCGAGCGGATCGAACAGGCGAAGGACGACTGGCGCGCGGGTCGCTTTGCGATCGTCCCGGGCGACTCGGACGAATTCATCCCGCTCCCCGAGGGCGCCCCAAAGACGGTGAGCTATCCATGACCGACATTGCCGAATTCGCGCTTCAACGCGTTGCCCTCGCCACCGGGGTCGAGCTCGATATCGTCGATACGGGTTCCAAGGATGCGCCCGCGCTGATCTTCCTCCACGGCTTTCCCGAATCGCACCGGACGTGGCGTGAGCAGATCGGTGTGTTCGCGAAGGATTATCGCGTCATCGCGCCCGACCAGCGCGGTTATTGCCAGTCGTCCAAGCCCGAAGGCGTGGACAGTTACACGCCCGACAAGATCGCCGCCGACGTCTTTGCGCTCGCCGACGCGCTCGGCGTCGATCGCTTCACCGTCATCGGACACGACTGGGGCGGGGCGATCGCCTGGCTGGTCGCGCTGATGGGCGGGCCGAAAGAGGCAGGCGGCAATGGCCGCGTTGAGCGGCTCGTCATCCTGAATGCGCCGCATCCCTATAAATTCCAGCAGGCGGTGTTCGACGACGAGGGCCAGCGCGCCGCCTCGCAATATATCCGCGATTTCCGCGATCCTGCCAACGACGCACTGATCGCCGAGCAAGGCATTATCGGGATGCTGATGAAGGCGGTGAGGTGGGAGCGCAGCACCGCGCTGACCGGGGAAGAGAGCGCGCTGATGTTGCGCAACTGGCAAGAGCCCGGCGCTGCGATGGGCATGCTCAACTGGTACCGCGCGACGCAGCTTGTCGTTCCGGCAATGGGAGAAGATGCCGAGCGACCGGCGCTGCTCGACGCGCCGTTTCCCACGATCGCGGTGCCGACGCTCGTCATCTGGGCAACTGGCGACCTTGCGCTGCGCCCCTGCCTGATCGAGGGGCTCGACGACTATGTCGCGGACCTGACGCTGGTGAAGGTCCCCGATTGCGGGCATTTCGTCCCGTGGGAGGCGCCCAGCGCAGTCAATGCGGCGATGTCCGACTGGTTGGCGAAAACCGCCTAGTTCGCGTCCCATTCGATCCACGCGCCGTGCGCGTGCGCGGTGGCGAGTTGGACCCAGTCGGGCGCGTTGGGCCAGTGTTTGACGCGCAGTTCGTGGCGAAAGTTGGTGCGATTGGCCTCGAGCATGATCCACGCCAGCGGGGTCATCGGGTGTCGCGCGTGCGCCCGCCGCCGCCATCGCCGCCTTGACCCGCTCGCGGCTCGCCTCGGGAACATATTGCCAGACGATCGAGTGCATCAGGACGCGTGTCGTACCCGCCTCTTGCGGTTCGGCGAGCATGGCTTCGACGAAATCGGCGGCATCGGCGCGCGCGAGATCGGGCGCGGCGCGCTGCGCCTCGACGATCGCGGCCTCGAACCGGGCAAAACGCTCCTTGTGCTCGGGCCAGATATAGGCGCGCAACCGATCGGCCTGCGCCGGATCGGTGAGGTCGACAGGGGCGACGTCGCAGCCCTTGGCGCCGAGAATCTCGACGCTGCGATTGGGCGGCGGCGATCCGCGCCAGTCGGGCGCAAACTGCATGGCGGCGTCGGCCGGCCCGACGATCACGCCGCCAAGATCGTAGCGATAGCGATCGAGCATCAGGTTGATCCCCGCGCTCGACCCGATCTCGTGAAGCGCGAACCGCGCTGGCAGGCCCTGTTCGGCGAGCCACAGCAGTGCGGCGATGAACCCCGCCGATCGCCCCGCCTCGTTGGTCTGCGGCGGGCTGTCGAGCCATGGCAGCAGCGCATAGCCGCGTTCGGCGATGATCGTCGCGATGGCCTTGCGGACGGCAAGATCGCGCGCGACGCCGGCATAGGCCTGATCGAGCTCGGGCGCCTTGCCGGCGAGGTGGAGCGCATGAAAGCCGGCGGCACAGCGTAGCGGCAGCGCGTCGGCGAGCGGGGCGCCCTGCCAGCCGAGAACGCGCTGTCCGAACACGCTGTCATCGTCGAGCGCGTCGGCGATGCCGGCAACGATCGCGCCGGTGATCGGGGCGCCGTTCGCCTCGCAATAAGCGACCTGGTTGGCGAAGGCGGTGCGGACATCTTCGGGGCTCGTCATGGCCGCGCTCATGCCAAGCAGGGCACATGGCGTAAAGTGCAGCTTTGCTTTCGGACGCAACGCAATCTAGAGAGCGGCGCATGTCCGCTTCCAAACCCAATCCGCGCAGTGCCGCGCGTCTCGCCGCCGCCCAGGCGCTCTACCAGCGTGAAATGGAGGGCGGCGAGCTTGCCCCGCTGCTCCACGAGTTTCACGCCCATCGCCTCGGCGCGTTGATCGAGGACGACCAATATGCCGAGGCCGATCCCGATTTCTTCGACGATGTCGTCGCCGGCGCGGTCGCGCGTGCCGAGGACATCGACGCGGCGATCACCGCCAAGCTCGCCAAGGGCTGGAGCCTGGCGCGCCTCGACAAGCCGATGAAGGCGATCCTGCGCGCCGGCGCCTACGAGCTGATTGCGCGCCCCGACGTTCCGCGCGCGACGGTGATCAGCGAATATGTCGAGGTCGCCAAGGCATTCTACGACAAGCGCGAAAGCGGCTTCGTCAACGGCCTGCTCGACGCGATCGCCAAGGACGTGCGCAGCTAACGCCGTCTTGCCGTACCGCTTTATGGAGGCGAAATGACCGGCGAATTCAGCTTTATCGACCGGCTCAGGACATTCGCGACGCATCCTGCCGCGCGCGGGCTGGCCGACGATGCCGCGGTGTTGTCGTTGCCCGCGGGCGAGATCGTCGTGACGCACGATATCCTCGCCGAGGGTGTCCATTACCTGCCCGACACCGCGCCCGACGACGTCGCGGCGAAGCTGATTGCGGTCAACCTGTCCGATCTTGCCGCCAAGGGCGCGCGACCGCTTGCCGCGCTGCTCGGCTACACGCTGGGCGAGAGCGCGTGGGATATGGCATTTGCCGCAGCCCTGGGCGAAGCCCTCGCGCGCCATGACCTGCCGCTGATCGGCGGCGATACGGTGCGGCTGGTGGCAGGATCTCCGCGCGTGCTGGGCCTGACGCTGGTGGGCGCAGCGCCCGCTGGCGGAGCGCCTGCACGCAGCGGCGCAAAAGCGGGCGATGCGCTCTGGGTTACCGGGACGGTCGGCGACGCAGGCGCAGGGCTCGCGCTGTGTCGCACCGGCGCTAGCGAACCCGCCGAACTGGTCAGCGCCTATCTTCGCCCGCATCCGATGCTTGCCGAAGGGCAGGCGCTCGCCTCTCAGGTTACCGCGATGATGGACGTCTCCGACGGCGTGTTGATCGATGCTGCGCGCATGGCGGCCGCTTCGGGGTTGGCCGTGCGCATCGCGATCGACGCGCTGCCGCTGTCGGACGCGCTGATTGCGCACGCTGGGAATGACCGCGAAGCCCGGCTCGCGGCCGCGACTGCGGGCGACGATTACCAGCTGCTGTTCGCGCTGCCGGCGGGCCAGACTCCCGCCGTCGCCGCGACGCGTATCGGCGCATTGGCCGAGGGCGAGGGGATCACGCTGAGCTGGCAGGGCGCGCCGCTGACGCTGCCCGATTCGCTCGGCTTCGCGCACTGATCGCGAGCGACTCGCGGGTTGCCGTGCCGAGCGGCTTGCCCTCCCTTCCAAATGCCGACATAAGTTAGCCCACGTCCCCGTTCGGGGATGATCAAGCTATTGGCCAGGGGGCTGCCGACAGCGAAACCCGCGTTCCAAGACGGGGAGCTGATCACCGGTGCCGTCCCTTGTGCCCAGGGGAAGGAAGACACCAATGACCATCGTTACCATCGCCATAGTGTGCGGCATCATCGCCGTGCTCTACGGCCTCATTACCAGCCGACAGGTGCTCGCAAGCTCCGCCGGCAGCGAAAAGATGCAGGAAATTTCCGCCGCGATCCAGGAAGGCGCACGCGCCTATCTCGGCCGGCAGTATCGCACCATCGCGATGGTCGGCGTGGTCGTCGCGATCCTCGTCGGCGTCTTCCTCGGACCGCTTTCGGCCGCAGGCTTCGTCCTCGGCTCGGTCCTGTCGGGCGCCGCGGGCTTCCTCGGCATGAACATCTCGGTCAAGGCCAACGTGCGCACCGCCGAGGCGGCGCGCAACTCGCTGCAATCGGGCCTCACCGTCGCGTTTCGCGCGGGCGCCGTCACCGGCATGCTCGTCGCGGGTCTCGCGCTGCTCGCGATCGCGCTGTTCTTCGGGTATCTCACCAGCATCAAGGGTGATGCCAGCAACAGCCGCGAAGTCATCGACGGCCTGCTCGCGCTCGCCTTCGGCGCCTCGCTGATCTCGATCTTCGCGCGTCTCGGCGGCGGTATCTTCACCAAGGCCGCCGACGTCGGCGCCGACCTCGTCGGCAAGGTCGAGGCGGGCATCCCCGAGGATGATCCACGCAACCCCGCGGTCATTGCCGATAACGTCGGCGACAATGTCGGCGATTGCGCCGGCATGGCGGCCGACCTGTTCGAAACCTATGTCGTCACCGTCGGTGCGACGATGGTCTCGATCGCTCTGCTCGTACCGGGCCTCGATGCCGCCGCGCTCGATAAGCTGATGGCGCTGCCATTGCTGATCGGCGGCGTGTGCATCATCACCTCGATCATCGGCACCTACATGGTCCGCCTGGGCAGTTCGCAGTCGATCATGGGCGCGCTCTACAAGGGCTTCCTGACCACCGCGATCCTGTCGATCCCGGCGATCTGGTGGGCGACGGGCTATGCCATCGGCGACATGACCACCGCGATTGGCGGCGGCCTGACCGGCGAAGGCGCCTTTACCGGCATGGACCTGTTCTGGTCGATGATGGTCGGTCTCGGCGTGACCGGACTGATCGTCTGGATCACCGAATATTACACCGGCACCAACTACCGCCCGGTTCGCTCGATCGCCAAGGCGTCCGAGACGGGCCACGGTACCAACGTCATCCAGGGCCTCGCAATCTCTCTTGAAGCGACCGCGCTGCCGACACTGGTGATCTGCGTCGGCATCGTCGTCGCCTACCAGCTCGCCGGGCTGATCGGGATCGCCTTTGCCGCGACCGCGATGCTTGCGCTTGCCGGCATGGTCGTCGCGCTCGACGCTTACGGTCCGGTCACCGACAACGCCGGTGGTATCGCCGAAATGGCGGGCCTCGACGAAAGCGTGCGGACCAAGACCGATGCGCTCGACGCGGTCGGCAACACGACCAAGGCGGTGACCAAGGGCTATGCGATCGGTTCGGCGGGGCTTGCCGCGCTGGTGCTGTTCGGGGCCTATACCGAGGATCTGAAATACTTCTCGCCCGACCTCGGCATCACCGAAACGCTGACCTTCTCGCTCAGCAATCCCTATGTCATCGTCGGGCTGCTGCTCGGCGCGCTGATGCCGTATCTGTTCGGTGCGATGGGGATGACCGCGGTCGGCCGTGCGGCCGGTGCGGTGGTCGAGGAAGTGCGTGGCCAGTTCCGCGACAATCCCGGGATCATGGCAGGCACGTCGAAGCCCGATTATGCCCGCACCGTCGATCTCGTCACCAAGGCGGCGATCAAGGAGATGGTGATCCCATCGCTGCTGCCGGTGCTTGCGCCGATCGTCGTCTATTTCGTCGTCGAAGCGGTGGCGGGGCAAGCCAATGCCTTCCAGGCGCTCGGTGCGTTGCTCCTCGGCGTGATCGTCTCGGGCCTGTTCGTCGCGATCTCGATGACCTCGGGCGGCGGCGCATGGGACAACGCCAAGAAGTACATCGAGGACGGCCATCACGGCGGCAAGGGCAGCGAAGCCCACAAGGCTGCGGTGACCGGCGATACCGTCGGCGATCCGTACAAGGATACGGCGGGCCCGGCGGTCAACCCGATGATCAAGATCACCAATCTGGTGGCCTTGCTCCTGCTCGCTGCGCTGGCGCAGAACGCGGTCGGCTAAACCGACGCGCATACGCCCAGGCGATGCAAACACGATGACCCCGCCCGGTGCAGACCGGGCGGGGTTTGCTTTGGCGCCACGCCGCGCCCTCTCGCTCACCGCATCGCCACGATTTTTTAAGCCCCTGCTGCTATGGCGAGGCGCAATGAAAAGCTTTGTCCCCCAGCTCGTTTCGGCAATTCCGGTATTGCCCGCCTATGTCGAGGGCAGGGCTGCGCCGCTGCGTCGGACCGATGGCGGCATTCGCGTCGTCGCTGTCGGCGAGCTTGGCGAGGGATTGGGCGCGACATGGGACGCCCTGTCGGCGCGTGCGGCAGAGCCCAATGTCTTTGCCCGGCGCTGGTTTCTCGAACCCTCGCTGGCCCATTGCGCGGCGTCGAACGCGGGCGAGCTCGTCGCGCTGATGCGCGGCGATGAGGCCATCGGCCTGGTCCCGCTGGCGCGCGAAACGCATTACGGCCCGATCCCGGTGGCGCATGTCGCCGACTGGACGCACCCCAACATGTTCCTCAGCGGCGCGCTGATGGCGCGCGGAGAAGAACGCGCAGGATGGACCGCGCTGCTCGATATGCTGGCCGGACGCGGCGAGCATTATGCGCTGTTCGGTCCGTTCGATCGCGACGGTCGGGTGGCGCGCGGACTGGTCGCAGCGGCAGATGAAGCGGGCTATCGCTGCCGGTTGGTGCGGCAGGAAAACCGCGCCCTGCTGCACAGCGCCTTGCCGAGCGATGCCTATTGGCAGGCCGCGCTGCCGGGCAAGAAGCGCAAGGAATTGCGTCGGCAGGAACGACGGCTGGGCGAGCTTGGCGTGCTTGCCTTCGACTGGCTCGAAGACGATGCCGAACTGGCGCGCTGGTGCGACGATTTTCTTGGCGCTTGAAAATGCCGGATGGAAGGGCCGCGAAGGATCGGCGATGGCATCGGATGCCGCGACCGAGCGCCTGTTTCGCGAGGTCTTGAGCGGCGCGCAGGCGGACCGGTCGCTCGCGATGTGCCGCCTGACGCTCGACGGACGGCCGATCGCGATGCTGGTGACGTTGATGGCCGACGGCGCGGGCTTTTCGTTCAAGACCGCCTATGACGAGACGCTCGCCGCCTATTCGCCCGGCGTGCTGCTCCAGCATTACAATCTCGATCTGCGCAGCCGCGCCGGACTCGACTGGATCGACAGCTGCGCGCGGCCCGACCATCCGATGATCGATGCGCTGTGGAGCGAGCGCCGCGCGCTCGCCTGGTATGCCGTATCGCTGTCGGGCGGGGTGCATCGCTGGGCGTTCGACGCGGTCCACGCGCTCAAGGCGGTCAAGCGGCGCCTGCGTGGCCTGCCTGCGTTGCACGACACTAGACGACGGAGTGAGAATGCGTAGTGAGACGCGCGCGACAATGCCGAAGCAATCGGCGCGGTGTTCGATCCCGCCGCGCGATCGGCGTTCGCCGCCGCCTATCCCGAGACATCGATCAAGCTCACCCACGGCCTGCGCGAGCATCGCCTGCTGGCGCTCGACGCGCTTGCCGACATGGCGGCGCGGATGGCGCCGGGCGATATCGAATATAATCGCGGCGACCTGCCGACCGGGATCGCCGCCGAGGATGTCCCCGCCAACGGCCTGTCGATCGGCGACACGATCCGCACGATCGATACCAACGGGTCGTGGATGGTGATCAAGTTCATCGAGAAGCTGCCCGAATATCGCGCGCTGCTGCTCGACCTGCTCGGCGAGCTCGAGCCGAGCGTCAGCGCGACGACGGGTGAAATGCTGACGCCGCAGGGGTTCATCTTCCTGTCGTCGCCGGGGTCGATGACGCCGTTCCATTTCGATCCCGAGCACAACATCCTGCTGCAGCTGCGGGGCCACAAGACGATGACGGTGTTCCCGCCGGGCGACGAACGCTTTGCCGATCCGACCGCGCACGAAACCTACCACCGCGGCGGTCCGCGCAACCTCGCCTGGGCCGAGGCGATGGCGAACGGGGGCAATCGCGTCGATCTGGCCCCCGGCGAGGCGGTCTACGTTCCCGTCATGGCGCCGCATTTCGTCCGCAACGGCGATGCTGCCTCGGTCTCGCTGTCGATCACCTGGCGTTCGGAATGGAGCTATCAGGAGGCCGACGCGCGCTGCACCAATGCGATGTTGCGGCGGATCGGCCTCAACCCCGCACCGCCGCCGCGCTGGCCGCACCATTCGGCGATCAAGGCCAATCTGTGGCGGGCCGCCCGCCGATTGCGCCTCGTCGCGGATTAGGCACGCGCGACGGCGCTTTCCTTTTCCGGCCGATGCCGCTATGCGCGCCATCGCGGCAATCCCCGCGCGACTGCAAACCCATGAGGATCGATGGCCAAGGAAGAACTGCTCGAAATGCGTGGAACCGTTGTGGAATTGCTTCCCAACGCGATGTTCCGCGTGCGCCTCGAGAACGACCATGAAATCCTCGGCCACACCGCGGGCAAGATGCGCAAGAACCGCATCCGCGTGCTGGTCGGCGACGAAGTCCTGTGCGAGCTGACTCCGTACGACCTGACCAAGGGCCGGATCACCTATCGCTTCATGCCCGGCCGCGGCGGCCCGACACCCAACGCCTGATTCGCCCAACGCCTGATCCGACGGCGCGCGGGCTGCGTCATCGCCACGAAGGATCCATGCGCCTCATTCTCGCCTCGTCATCGCCGCGCCGGCTCGATCTGCTTGCCAGCATCGGCATCGTGCCCGATTCGGTCGCCAGCCCCGATATCGACGAAACGCCCCACAAGGCAGAGGTGCCGCGCCACTATGCGCTGCGCCTCGCCGCCGAAAAGGCGCGCGCGGTTGCGCGATCCGATGACGAGGTCGTGCTTGCGGGCGATACCGTCGTCGCGCTCGGTCGCCGCATCCTCGACAAGGCGCACGACGCCGACGATGTCGCCAGATTTCTCGGCCTGCTGTCGGGCCGCCGCCACAGCGTTTTGAGCGCGATTGCGGTGATCGACGGGGCAGGGCGCGTGCGCACGCGCATCTCCGAAAGCACGGTCCGCTTCAAACGCCTCGCGAGCGACGAGATCGCGGCCTATGCGGCGTCGGGCGAAGGCGTCGGCAAGGCGGGCGGCTATGCCATCCAGGGCCGCGCCGCGGGCCTGATCGCGTGGATCGAGGGCAGCCATTCGGCGATCGTTGGCCTGCCGCTCTACGAGACGCGCACCCTGTTGCGCAGTGCCGGGATCGCCTGTGGCTGAATGGCTGTATGAAGACGGGATCGGCGAGAACCGCGCGATCCTGATCGAAGACGGCGACATCGTTGCGGCCGAGGTCGAACGCGACACCGGCCTGCGCGTCGGTATGATCGCAGAGGCGCGCCTGATCGAGGCCGATCCGCGCAGTGGCGGTGTCGTGCGCTTCGCCGACGATCATGAAGCGGTCGTCGCGCGCGTTCCCGCCGGCATCTCGATCGGCGCGAGCCTGGCGGTCGAGGTCACGCGCGAGGCGATGCCCGAACCGGGCAAGGTCAAGCGCGCGGTCGCCCGGGCGTCGGACGAGGCACCACGGACCGCGCCAAGCCTGTACGAGCGGATCGTCGCGAGCGATGTGCCGGTCATCCGGAGCAGCGCGCACGAAGCCGCCGACCGTTTCGAGAACGCCGGCTGGAGCGAGCTGCTCGACGAGGCGGCGACCGGCGAGATAGCCTTTGCCCGTGGCGCGCTGCGTATCTCGCTCACGCCCGCGATGACGCTAATCGATATCGACGGTGCGGCCGGGGACGCTTATGCACTCGCAACGGCGGGGATCGAAGCCGCGGCGCGCGCGATCGTCCGGATGGACATCACCGGTTCGATCGGCATCGACCTGCCAACGGTAGCCGACCGTGCGCAGCGCCTCGCGCTCGCCGATGCGCTCGACGCCATCGTCCCGCAGCCGTTCGAGCGGACCGCGGTCAACGGCTTCGGCTTTCTCCAGCTGGTGCGGCGACGGGTGCGACCGTCGCTCGCCGAGCTGATGCAATATCGTCCGGTCGAGAGCGCCGCGCTGGCGCTGCTGCGCCGCGCCGAACGGTCGCGCGGCAGCGGCCCGGCGCGCCTCGTCGCCGCGCCGCCGGTCGCTGCCTGGCTCGAAAGCCGCGCGGCGCTGGTCGATCAGCTGGCGCAACGTCTCGGGCGCGGCGTCGTTATAGGGATAGCCCAAGGCGAAGGACTGGATGGCGGTTATGTCGAATGAAACGCGCGCGGCATTGGGAAAATGCCCGATTTGCAAGCAACCTGCGCAGGCGGAATTTCGTCCCTTCTGCTCGCGTGGCTGCCGCGACCGCGACCTGATGCAATGGTTCGGTGAAGGCTATGCGCTGCCCGGCGCGTATCCCGCCGAGCTTGACGACGAGGCCGAGGAAAAAGACGGGTTCTAAGGGGCTAGACAGCGCGCCCCGCACGCCTCTATAGGCCGCGTTCCAACGCCCATGCCCGGGTAGCTCAGTTGGTAGAGCACACGACTGAAAATCGTGGTGTCGGTGGTTCGAATCCGCCCCCGGGCACCATTATTCCAAAGAGTTACTGGCGGCACTGTGAGTGCGCGCGATTCTGGCCACGAAAAGGCGCAGTTGCGCGATTCCTGACTCCTCTGATTACGATTCGGAATTTTGGAGAGACGAATTGTCAGGGGCCGAAACCGGATAATCTGGCGCAGTTCGCAGATAGCCGATTCCGCGGTCGGCAGATGCGATTTTCAGCGACCAGCAAAAATGCTGGACGCCGAGCGCTTCGACCTCCTGAGGACAGCCTCTAAACGCGTCTTCTTCGACGAAGTGTACACCGCCCAACCCTGGCTTGCGCCCGGATGAGATCATTGCCCAGGCGGCTTCAAATCCCGGCAAGCGACCGGCCCGCCTTTTTCTCGAAGACGCCGACGGACAGAATATTAGTGCTGGTACCTTGCTGTCGGCTGGCTGGCAGTGCCCGTTTCGACGACGTCGAACAAGGCTCCGAAACGGTCCGCCAACATCGCGCGTTCGCGCATAAATATGGTGGCGACCGCAGCAGGATCCGGCACCGGCATTGACGCAATTGCATCGGCCGTCCGCAACGCAAACAGCAGCATGCAGGGGAAATAGCCGAGGTTGGCCGGCTGGTCCGATCGGCTTTCGGCTGCGCCGGCACGGTTTTCGGTGTCGGGTATCGAGAAGGGTGGCAGCGGTGAGCGTTCATCGCGGCGCCAGTGTTCGACTATGATCCGTTGATGGTCGATCGGGAACATCTGAAGGAACGCCCAGTCGCCGTGCGACTGGCTGAAATCGGCGAGAACCGGTGCTTCCAACCCGTGATCGAGCCCGAAGTCGCGATATTGAGTCCTGCGCTCGAACTGAAAGCGGTCGAAGCGCGCCTTTCCCCGGGTATCGATGACATGCTGCGCGCGGAACGCGCCGCGATCGGTCACGATCCGCGGGCCGTCGATTGCCTCGACCACGCAACTTGCCAGGCAGTCGCCCGCGACAGACTCGATCATCTCAAGGTGGAGTTGTCGCGGATCAACCAGCGCGACTGGATCGTCGAAAGATTGGCAGGAGTCGGGCAGGATGACATAACAAGCCGGCCATATTTTGACGATCGCTCCGTCGATCAGCGATCGGCAGGAGTCGGGCGCCTCGTCCAGAACGACAGGCTCCAGCATGTCGCCACCGAACCGTTCGCATTGTTCGAAGACGACAAGACGGATGTCGGGTCGGCGGCGTGCAAAGGCGAGCGCCAGAAGGCACCCCAGTAGGCCGCCGCCGACGATGGCAACGTCGTGCATTGCCTGGGATTCGCCAAATTCGCCCCGAGACCCACTCGTCATCTGTCCACCTGCCGCGAATATAGCCTCGAAGACCGTGATATGGATTTGACGGCAGCTTGCCAAACACGAAAACGACTCGGGGCATTCCTGTGCTGAATCGAATGCGAGTCGCGACCAGAATCGTGAGCAGAACCCAAGCTCGTCGTCTCGTTAACTAACTATGTTAACCCAAAAACTTAATTTTGGCACGACCACCCGTGCAAAAGTAGCGATGAAGCGAAGTATCTAGAAAGCATCGCTTTTATGCAAAATACAGAGAACGCCCACGCGTCCGTAGCCGACGTTTCTATGCGTAAATTTACGAATTAAATAATAATATTGATTCAGATTAAGAGTTCAGCGAAAATATGGGCGAGTTTCCTGAACTCTGGACAAGGCGGAATTCCACGCCACGACGAGCCGACGGACGCCTCTAAAAGAAACTAAATTGCGTTGAAGCTGAAGATTATTTCTTCTTCTTCGAGGCCGAAGGAGTGTGGTTTTCCACATGAGGCTCTGCGCCTTCGGGATTTAAATCGGTATGGGAGGGTTGTGGCTTGCGCTTACGTTCCAAACACATCCTGGCAATCGTGTCGGCTGTATCAGCGGTGGCGATCGCAAGTCCGGCAGCTGCGCAGACAACGGCTTATGCGGTGGGACAGGGATCGCCCAACCAGATTGCGTTGTCGATTCCGGTCAAGGCCTCGGTCGGTGGCCGCTGCGGCTTCAAGGCGGGCACGGCCCCATCGGGAACCTATAACCAGCCCAATTTCGACGTCACCGGGCTCAACCACGATTTTGTTTTCGAACTCGACTGCACGGGACCTTCACGGGTCGCGGTCGTTTCGACCAATGGCGGCCTGAAGACCGGCGGAACGGTCCCGGCGGGATATACGACCCTGGCGCCCTATACGGTCGCGCTCAACCTGGTCGGATCATCGACGACGGCGACCGCAAACTGCCTGGCTGCGACGCTGGTGACAGGGTCGACGTGCAGTTTCCTGGGCCCGGCATCGACCACGGTCGGACTTCGCCTCGCGGCAAGTTCGCTCAATCAAACGGGTTCGTACCTCCGGGTCACGGCACCGCCCTACACCGCTGCATCGCCGCAACTTGTGGCGGGCAGTTACGCCGACACTCTGACTGTAACGATTAGTGCTTCGCCCTGATGTCCAGGGCCGGGCCAGAGCCGCTACGCCCTCCGGGCGGCTCAGGTCTTTTTCAATCGGCGGGGGCAAAGTGATCGGTCCCGCCACGGGACCATCGCACGCCGAACATAAATCTCAAGAAGGAAAAATGTTATGAAAAAGCTTGCATATCTGGCCCTCGCTTCGGCCTCGCTGATCGCTTTCGCTTCGCCTGCTGCGGCGCAGGATGTCACCGGCACGGTCGACATCACCGGTACCGTTGCCGGCAAATGCGTCGTTCTTCCCGGTGCGGGATCGACCTTTGGAACGACCGTCGCACTAGGCGAACTTGCGCAAAGCGACGGTACGATGGCTACCGACCTTGCAACACGCTTTTCCAGCATTGGCGGCGTCGGGCTCGATGCACGCGTCGTCTGCACGACGGCCGCTCCGACGATCGCGATCGATGCGACCGAGATCACGTCGGCCACAGCCGCCGTCGCGGGCTATGCCAACCGGATCGATTTCACCGCGCACGTCGCAGTCGACACCACGACCACCAACGACATCGATTTTTCGAACAGCAGCACGGTCGCACCTTTGGCCGCGACTCTGATCGGCGGTCGTCTGGCCAATAACGGCGGGGCCAACATTACCGTTTCGGCATCCAATTTCGCCACGCCCAACGTCACCGACCTGCTCGTCGCGGCAACCGACTATACCGGCAAGATCGTCGTCGTCATCGGCCCCGGGGTCTGACCCCGGGCAACCGACCGACGAAATTGGAGAATGATCATGCGTAAACTGATTTATCTGGCAGGTGCCCCGGTCTTGGCCCTTGCGGCGCCTGCCCTCGGCCAGGTTCCCGCCGGCCAGGTTACCGGCACCGTCGATATCGATGGCTCGGTTGCCGACAGATGCCTGTTCACGACCGACAATGCGGTCATCTCGGTTGGCGAGTTGACGCTGGCCGGATCGGGAACGACGGCCGGAAAGCTCGATGCGAGCAAGCTCGACGGAGAAACCCGCACGCTCGTCGGCTGGTGCAACGGGACCGCTGCGACGATGGAAGTCGAAGCCCTGCCCTTGCTCAACACCGACTTCGTCGGCGTTGCTCCCGCGGGCTTCGATACCCGGGTCGATTATACGGCCACCGCAGATGCGAACGCGCTTTCTGCCAACGACACTTCGACAACGGCAGGCAAGGGTGCCCCGACTGGGGTGGGTCTGTTCTCGGGCAATATCGATGTCACGCTTTCGGCATCGTCGTCGCCGACAAACGGCCTCCTGGTCGCTGGCGGCTACGTTGGCCAGGTTATCGTAACCCTGACCCCGAATATCAGCTTCGGCAGTCCCCAATAAGTCCCGCCAGCAAAGGCATTTCGGAGAAATTGATCATGACCTACGCCAGACTGATATTGTGTTTGGGCCTGTTGGCGGGCGCTAGCCCGGCGTTTGGCCAGACCGATACCGATTCCGCGGATGTCGCGGTCAATGGCAACGTTGCCCCTCTCTGCGTACTAGGCTCGCCCAGTCCCGCAGCGGTCGATGTGGGGCAGATGGTGGCGACTTCGGGCACGCGCATCGGGAAGATCGCGGTCCTTCCGAACCGCGTCGTCAGCCTGCCCGGTTCGTTCTGCAACTTTGCCGGGTCGGCAATCAACGTCTCCGTCACCGCACTGGTCGCCACCGACGTGTCGACTTTGCAGCCAGGCTTTGCGCGAGCGGTCAACTACACTGCCAGTGTCGGCAACTGGGCTTCGTCAGCGGCGTCTGCGACAAGCGCCGCGACCACCAACGGCAGTTCACCAACCGCCACGGGGACGAGCAGCACCCAACCGCTGCCTCGTATCGCCGATGTCGCCGCGACCCTTTCGAACTTCACCGTTCCGTCCGACCTTTTGCTGGTAGCCGGAGGCTATCAGGGTCTGGTCATCATAACGCTTGGCCCTGCGGCGAGCGGAGGAGACCTGTGATGAATAGAGCCATTCCCCTCGCGCTGGTTTTGACCGGCGGATTGGCCGTGTCGACGCCTGCGTTCGCGCAATCGACGAGCGACACCAAGCAATTTGCAGTGATCGGCAACGTCCCGGCTCTTTGCTCCGGCGGCACGATAGACGGTGCAAATGCTACCTTTGACCTCGGCGTCCTGGTCGATACCAGCACCGGGTTCCTGCGGACCGACCTGTCGGCTCCCGCCAAGACGATCACAGGGTCGTTTTGTTCGATCCGCAGCACCATTCGCGTCGATGCCACCCCGATTGCTGCTCAAACCTTCACTGCCGCACCACCTGCAGGATTTGCGCGGACGGTGGACTTTACCGCAACCGCATCGGGATGGACGACGACGCCCGCGCGCTATGCAACAGGTTCAGCGACGCATCCCGAAGCCACGCAGACCCGATCGACCGCGTTCACCGGCGATATCAGTGTCGCGCTCAGCCAATTTGCAACGAGTGGCGGAACCACCCTGCGCCTGGTCGCCGACCCCAGTTATGCGGGTACGGTCACGGTCACTCTGACGGCAGTGGATTGATCCAGTGCGCAATTCGGCACCCAAGCTCATTGTACTTATCGCCGGCCTTGTCGCAGCGAGCCCCGCGCTCGCGCAATCGACCACGGTAAGCCGAACAATGCCCGTCACCGGAAGCGCGCCGCAAATATGCGCGATGGAGCAGGCAACACTCGCTTCGGGTAGTCAGGACAATTTTCGGACTCTGTCAGGAAACCTGTTGCAGATCGATACGCTGGTCGATCCCCGGACACTCGCGACGAACGCCGCGAGCGCGCAGATCGAATTCGCCGCGGTGTGCAACTTTCCGCATCGGATCCGGCTTGAATCGGAGAACAACGGATTGTGGCAGACCGACGGCAGCATGAACCAGCCGGCCGAAGGCTTTGCTTACGCGCTACCTTATCAAGCAGCGCTGACCTGGGGCGAAGTCAACGGCGTCCTGTCCGCCGATGCCAACGTCCGCCGCATTTCCGAACGCCGTTTCAACATCGACCAGGCAACCGCCGGCGCGATCGAACTGAGCATAACGATCGAGCCGGGCGCGTCTAACATCCGCGCCAACGCGCCGGTCCTGGCTGGCTATTACGGCGATACGTTACGCATATTCCTGGAGCCGCGCTGATGCATAAGACACTCCTGCTAGGCCTTGGCGCGGCGGCAATCGCCGGCTTTCCCGCAAATGCGTCTGCACAGCAATTTAGCGAAGATAACCAGCGCCTCGAAATCGCCGGAATCGCACCTGCGGCCTGCGTTCTGAATGCGCCCGTCGCGACGAGCGGGACCAACACCGATTTCAATCCAGGCGGATCGAACAGCGGCGAGGTGCGCATTATCCAGTTGGTCGGAGCCTCCGACGCCGAACCGCTGCCGGCCTCGATCAACCTTTCGATTCCCGTGATCTGCAACGCATCGCACCGCATCGTGGTGCGAAGCCAGAATGGCGGATTGCTCCGCGATGGAGGCAATGTTGCCAGTCGTCAGGGCAGCGGAGGGTTCGGCGAGTTCCTGCCGTATCAATTATCGCTCGACTGGGCTGGACGCGAGCGCGACGCTTCGAGCGAGACGGCGCAGAACCTGGCGATCGATACCGCGCGGGGCGCGGCAGGTCAGGCGACATTGGTCGTGAACGTCCCCGGCGGTGGCGGCCCTCTTGTCGCGGGACGCTATTTCGATGCGATTATTGTCGAATTCGAGGCCGCCAACTGAGCGGAAGTCGTAGTCATCTGGGGGTTTGAATGTTCAGAACGATAAAATTGGCCTGTATGGCAGCACTGGCATTAACCATGAATCCGACCCCTGCGGTCGCGATGACGGTGCAACCCGTGGTGATCAACCTGACCACCAGCGGGCGCGGCATGACGCAGGTGATCACGGTCGAAAACACCTTCGCGACCACGCTGCCCGTCGAGCTGCGAATCCAGGAACTGATCGTCAACGAAGACGGCGTGACCCTGACCGGCAACGACCCCGGCGACTTGCTGGTTTTCCCGCCCCAAGCGCTCATCGAGCCCGGACAAACCCAGTCTTTTCGCGTCCAATATGTCGGCGATCCTGATCTGGCGGCGAGCAAGCATTACTACATCACCGTCGCGCAGTTGCCGGTCAAGCTACCCGAAGGCCAGTCGGCGATCCAGATCCTGTACAATTTCCAGGTCCTGGTCAGCGTCGCGCCGACCGGCGCGAAACCCGATTTGTCGGTCAAGAGTGCCGAGGTAGGCCACAATGCCGACGGCAAGCCCATTCCGATCATCGTGCTGAATAACGCGTCGGCAGCGCATGGCTATCTGTCCGACGGTCGGCTTCGCATCATCCAGCGTGATGCGTCGGGGACCGAGGTTTTCCGCCAGTCTCTCTCTGGTCCCGAAGTCCAGCAAACCATCGGTTTCGGGCTCGTGGGAGCCAATCAGACGCGGCGCATCTCGGTGCCGATCGTCCTGCCACTCGATGGCGGAACGGTCGAAGCCAGTTATTCGCCGGAAAGGTGATCCGATGACCCGGACTCATTTTCGATCGGCTTTGTTGCTGGGGGTCGGCTCGGCCCTTTTGCCGACAGTCGCCTGGGGCGCAGACGAACCGCTCGAGATCCCCGAAACGGCTGCGCCGACCCAGAGCAATGCGGACACGGCTCAGATCGGTTCTCGGCTCAATACGACGGGACGCCCGATTATATTGACCGTTCCGGCCAAGGACGGTGCCAATTATCTCGGCGATATCGCACTCACGATCCAGGTGGACGACACGCTCGAATTCCCGACGCAGCGTGCGCTGCAACTGCTGAGCCAGGTCCTCAGTCCCGATTATTATCTGACACTCGAAAAAAGTCTTGGCCTGCAGCCATCCCTGTCGCCCGACGATTTCGTGTCGTCGGGGATCAAGGTCAGCTACGATCCGAGAACGCTCGAACTCAGCTTCATCATTCCTGCCGAGCTGCGCATATCCCGCTCGGTGATCGTCAGTCCGCTCGATCGCGACCGCATCGGCAGCGTGATCGAGCCCGCCGGGTTCAGCGCCTATCTCAACATCCGGGCGACCGCCGACTATATCCATGCCGGCGGACCCACCGGATTCAACGAACCGCTGATGATCCTGGACGGTGCCGCACGACTGGGCGGCGTCGTCGCCGAATCCGAGGCGATCTGGCAGCCCGGTGTCAGCGGAGTCGATTTCCAGCGGCTCGGTTCGCGCCTTGTATACGACGACCTCAAGAACCTGGTGCGCTGGACCGCGGGCGACCTCCAACCGCAGGCCCGCGGATTTCAGAATTCGCCGGATATTGCGGGCCTGTCGATCTTTCGTTCGTACAGCGTCCTGCAACCGCAACAGATCATCCGACCGCGCGGCGATCGCAGCTTCCGGCTCGACCGGCCGTCGACGATCGAGGTCGAGATTAACGGCCAGATCATCCGCCGGCTCGAGCTCGCGCCTGGCAACTACAACCTGCGCGATTTTCCGTTCGCCCAGGGAGCGAACAACATTCGCCTGTCGGTGCTCGATGACAGCGGACGGACCGAAGTGCTCAATTTCAGTCTGTTTCTCGACCAGACGCAGCTGGCCAAGGGTCTGAGCGAATTCGGCCTCTATGCCGGCGTCAAAGCGCCGCTCGGGCTGCGCGGGCCGCATTATACCGACGATTATATCGCCAGCGGATTCTATCGTCGCGGGATCAGCGATTTCCTGACGGTCGGCGTCAATGCCCAGATCGACAAGAACTCGCGCCTGATTGGCACAGAGGCGGTCGTCGCGACGTCGGTCGGCACTTTCGCTACCAATCTCGCGCTGTCCGATATCGATTCCTATGGCAGCGGCTATGCCGGCACATTGACATTCCAGCGCCTGATCCAGCGCGCCAACGGACAGGCAGATACGCTCAACCTGTTCGCCGAAACGCGCAGCGCCAAATTCGGGCCGGTCAGCAGCTTCTATGTTTCCAATCCGTACGATTTCGAAGTCGGCGGCGGCTATTCCCACGCATTCACCGACCAGTTCTATGCCGGTTTCGACGCACGCTATTCGCATGGGCGCGGCGCCGAAGTCGACCTTCACAGCTATCGATTGAGCGGCGGCTTTCGCATTTCGCCGACGGCTAACCTGACCGGCGATGTCCGCTATGAGAAGGATACCCGTGGATCACGCATCGGGGCATTCGCGTCGCTGACGATCCGCTTCGGCCGCTATACGACCGCGCGCGCCGATTACGACACGCGCGACAATCGCGCCCGCCTCTCGTTCCAGACGCTTCATGGCCAGGGGGTCGGTTCGTACAACATCACCGCCGATATCGATCGGTCGGACAACAGTTCCGGGTTCAATTTCAATGGCAATTACATCGCCAACCGGGCCGAACTCGGACTCAGCCATTTTGGCTCCTTCACCGACGACTTCGGTCGGCGCACCAGCGAACGGACGAGCTTGCGCGTAGGCACTTCGCTGGCCTTCGCCGACGGCGCGTTTTCGGTCGGCCGGCCGATTTACGACAGCTTTGCGATCGTCTCACCGCATCGCAAGCTGGACGGGACCGACGTGCTGCTTGATCCAACCCCCTATGGCTATACCGCCAACAGCGGAACATTGGGCGCAGCTACGCATCCCAGCCTGAGCTCCTATGCCGACCGAACGATTACAGTCGATGCCCCCGACGCCAAGGCAGGCACCGACCTAGGCCAAGGGTCTTTCCACCTCTTCCCGCCTTATCGCAGCGGCTATCGCCTTGTCGTGGGATCCGAATACGGGGTCACCGCAGTTGGCACGATGGTCGATGTCGATGGCGAGGTCGTCTCGCTGGTCACCGGCACCGCGACCGAGCTGGCCCATCCCGAACTACCGCCGGTGACGATCTTTACCAACCGCCAGGGGCGCTTCGGGGCGACAGGCCTGGCACCGGGCAAATGGCGGATCGAGATGCTCGACTCCAAGCAATCGGTGTTCGAGATCGAGATCCCCGACAATGGCGAAAACATCGTCCGTTTCGACCAGATTTCGCCAGTAAGGAATTGACGATGAAGACGATATCCCTCGTATTACGTTCGGCCGCAGCGTTGCTCGCCACAGTCGCAGCGACGAGCGCCGCGCAGGCCGCCACGTGTGGTATTAGCGGCAACGCCACCGCATCGCCGGTGCTTTACGATCCGTTTAATCCGGCGGGCTTGCCGCAAACGAACGTCCAGTTGAACCTTACGCGTATCAATGGTGCTGGCGGCCAGAAAACCGACATCGTCAGTTTCTATCTCAAATCGAACAATTCGGCGGCCGATGGCACGTCGATCATTCCTGTTTCGGTCACCGGCGACGTCAACACTGCGGGCACCGGGCTTGAGATTTTCTATAACTACGCGGCAACACCACCCACGGTTGCGCCGACCTCGGTCAATCCTACTGGCGCCAACCGCTTCCTCAAGATCGAGTTTACCGGCAACAATGCGGCGTCGGACACTGCGGTGGTCAATTTCAATATTACCCTGCCGGCCAATCTCGATCTGACTGCTACGACAAACCTGCCATTCGATGCGATATTCGCATGCAGCACCACGGGTGGACGGACCGCCCACGCAGCAGACCGGCCAGATCAGCAACGCGGTCCAGTTCCCGGTCACCGTCCTAAGCGCCTTGCAAGCGAGCTATGCCGGCACGGCGCTCGATTTCGGGGAAGTCGGCGACAAGACGACGACGCAGGTGCTGGCGACGCCGGCAAGCTATACGACGCCCAGTATCAACCGTGTCAGCGTCCGCAGTTCGGGCCCCTATTCGGTCACGCTGTCGTCGCAAAATGCCTATCGGTTGACCTATCCGGGCGGCAATCTCGCGATGCCGAACCAGGTCCTCAACTACAAGCTCGCGTTCCTTGGACAAACGCGAGACAACGCCAGCCCGACCTTCAGTTCGGTCACCTGCCTGCGCGCCGGCGTACCGGCAAGCGAAGCCGATTTGTTGCCGGTCGTAGCCACACTCCTGGAAGGCGGCTTCGGCAAATTGGTTTCGGCCAACTATGCCGACACGCTCACAGTGACAATCGCCCCGCTATTGTCGGGTGCCCCATCGCAACAAAACTGTCCTGCCCTATAGCGGGTCGATCCGGAACGAAATCGTGCCGCTTTCGACGCCTTCGGGAAGATCGAGAACGATGTCACGCGTCGCGATGGCAGCATGGGTTGACTCGACGATCTGAGTCGAACCGGCAGCATCGAGACCAATTTCGCGACCATCGACAATGATTTTCGCCGACGCGAGCGATGGCGAATAATCGGCATGGATCGCATAGCCGTTCGGGCTGTTGCAGAACTCCTTGAGCGAGCCGAGGCTGACCTGACCCTGTTCGGGAGCGACCATCGAAGCGCCAACCGACGCTCGGCAAATCACCGGAACAAATCCGCTGATGCCCAGGGTGAAGGTGCTCGATGCAATTTCGACATTGGGGACATTGCCGGTTGCCGGCGCTGACAGCATGGTCAATGCTGCCAATCCCAGATAAATAGATTTGTTCATGCTCAGTCTCCAAAGAGGAGATCGGGCAATAGGCCATGGGCTTTGAAGATATGGTGGACGGCGTTAGTTAATCGGCGGTTATCCTTAAGATCGATTGCGATTGAATTTGGATTAATTGCACTTCTGACTCGATGGGCAATCCTCCTGGATGGGCCAAGCAGCTTAGTTTTTTACCAAATTGCGATTGAAAGCTGACGGCGCGACGACGGGAATTGCAATCCGACGACCTGCCCCGCATCGGCACGCAAATTTGACTGTTTAGTGTGTTGACAATAATTGCGTTTATAATTCAGGATGAGGCATAGAGCCCCGCCGAAAAATTCCCCTTTTTAGAATGGTTTAAGGAAGCGTGATCAAGCCATGCCGATAAATGCTGCGATTGTGCGAGAGGATGCGGAAACTGGACAGCGACGTGACGAGAGAATCCAGGTCTTGTTTGAACTGCCGGGGTCGGGTGCGCCAGAGGACGGCATAAGGGCTATCGTCCACAATCTCTCTGTTTCAGGCCTGTTGCTGGAAACCGAATTTGCATTGGTCCTCGGACAAACATTCCGGGTCACCTTGCCCGAAGCGGGCAATGTCTCAGCGACGGTCGTTTGGCAGAGTGAGGCGTACGTCGGATGCAGCTTCGATCGGCCCCTGACAGCCGCTGAATTAGCAGCCGTACAATTGCATTTTCCCCCGCCTGAAAAAGATGAGGCCGAACCCGAAACGCGCGCGGATCAGGTGTCCGAGACGTTGGCGGACAATTTGCAGAGGCTTAGAGAAGAACGCGGCCTAAGCCGCGCACAGCTTGCGGGATTCTCGGGATTGAGCACGCCGTCGATTTGGGCGTGGGAAAATGGTCGGACAGTTCCGCGCAAAAAAAGTCGGCTTGCTTTGGCGACCGCGCTTGGCGTCTCGGAAAGCGAACTAGCCGAGGGCGGAGGCCCCCGACTGGACCATATAAAAGCGCCGCGGGATGGACTTGAGGAAAGCGACCTCCGGAAATCCGTGGAGACCAGCAAGGAGCGAATCGCTAAGGTGGCGGGCGTCTCGGCTTCGAACATAAAAATTCACATCGAATATTAAGGGCGTTCCTGTGCGTCCGATCCGATGTCGGAGATAGGCCTCCTCGAATTAAGAGATCACCGGCCGCTGCGACGGTTCTTTAGCGAGTCGGCCTGCCGTTTTGGAGCTGAAGGAGCCTGACCAGTTTTAAACGGTCTGAGGCCGAAAGGAGACACAGGCTTCGGGTTTGTTGAAACTTTTCAGCCGCCATCCGAAAATCCATCCTTTGACGCTTTCAGGCAGTCCGATCCGTCGAGCGTCGGCAATGTCCCGGCAACTAGAGACTGATTCGCGCGCTGATGCGGATATCGCGACCGGCGAGCGGTGCGAAGTCCTTGAGAAACGAAGAATGGCGTCGCGCATCGACGTCGAAGATGTTGTTAGCCGACAGTGCCAGCGTAACCGGCCGGTCGGTACCCCATGGACGCCAATTGGCCTCTATATTGGTCAGCGTATAGCCTGCGGTCGGGGTCTCGAAATCGGCGATGCGGGTCTGCTTGTCGACCCATTCGACCTCGCCGCGCAGGTCGAATCTGGGCGCGTTGAAGGCAATGCCGCCGAGCAAGCGTAGCGGCGGGATGCGCGGCGCGGTGCCGACGCCGTCGATCGGATTGCGGACGAGGTCGGCAAGCCCGTCGAGCGATACGCGGCTGTCGCCGAAGCGCGCCACGACCGCCGATGCCTGCGCCTCGAAGCCGTAAAGCCGGGCGTTGCCTTGCGTGTTGTTAAAGACCGGCAGGCCGTCGATCACCGCGCCGGTTTGCGCGTCGTAGACGAAGTTCGAAAACCAGGTGTGATAGGCCGACAATTCGAAATGGTAATCGTCGGTGCCGCCGCGCAGCAGCGCCTCGATCCCCCAGCTTTTTTCGACCTTCAGGCCGGGATCGCCGATTTCATATGTCTGGGTGCCGGCGTGCGGCCCGTTGGCGAACAGTTCTTCGGCTGCCGGCGCGCGTTCGTCGCGCGACAGGTTGAGGCCGATCCGCCAGTCGGGCGTGACGGCGTAGGATGCGCCGAGCGAGGCCGACAGCGTATCGAAACGCCTCGTGCCGTCGAAGAACTGCGGTTGCGTCGCGGTCGGCTGCGAAGCGAGGCTGACATGTTCAAAGCGCGCGCCGGCTTCGAGCTTGACCGGATCGAGGTCGAGCTGCTGGACGCTGAACAGGCTGACATTGGCGGTGGTATTGGCGGGCAGGAAGGCCTCGTCGCCGACGACGTTGAAATCGCGCAGGTTGAAGGCCGCTCCGCTGGTCCCGGTCCAGCCGCCGCGCAGCGCCTGGACGAGTTCGATCCGCCCTTCCATGCCCTTGTTATAGAAGGTCGTGCCGACCGCGCCGTCTTGTTCAAGCTCGCTGTGGCGATAATCGGCATAGGCATAGCGCATCGCTGATCCGGTCGATCAGTGCGCCGCCCGCGTCGATTTCGGCGCGCGCGTCGATCCGGTCCTGGGCAAGCGCGAGGCGCGGCGCCTCCTGGTCCTGGCCCGGGCGCGTCGCATAGCGCACCGGGACGCCATAAAGGCTGTCGTAATGGCTGTAGGCGAGGCCGAAATTGCCGCCGTCGCCGATATAGGCGGCGCTCATTGCCGCGGTCCAGGTCTCGCTCGCGGTATTGGGCAGGCGACCCTTGATGGCGGCGTTGGCGGCGAAATCGATCGCATCGGGATCGGCCGGATCGGGCGGGCCGAGCAGCGCAGCGGTGGCGAGCGCCTCGCGCCGGGCTTCGGGCGAGAGTGCATAGCCGCCGATGCGGATGTCGCCGGTCTTGAGATAGCTGCCGTCAGCATGGACGACGATGCGGTCGCTGAGGGGCACGTCCGCGGCAGCCGCGATCGAGCGCTCGTCGGCCGCGCTGCCATAGGATGCCAGCGCATCGAAATGGATCGGCTCGTCGGGGACGCGCCGGGGAATGCGTTTCGACACGACGTTGACGATCCCGCCGATCGCCGCCGAACCGTAAAGCAAGGATTGCGGACCGCGCAGGATCTCGACTCGCTCGGCGAGCAGCGGGTCGACGACGACGGCATGGTCGACCGAAGTGTTCGACACGTCGATCGCGCCGATTCCGTCGGTCAGGACGCGGACGCGCTCACCCTGCAGGCCGCGCAGGATCGGGCGCGAGGCGCTGGGGCCGAACGAGGTTGCCGAGACGCCGGGCGAATGGGCAAGCGTCTCGCCAAGCGACGGGCGGATCGCCTGGGTCAGCTCGGCCTTGTCGAGCTGATCGACGCCCGACAGAAAATCGGGTCGCGCGCCGGCCTTGCCGACGACGACGATGGCCGGGCCGTCGTCATGATAGTCGCCCTCGACAGCAGGCGCGTCGCCGGGTGCCTGTGCAGCGGCACCCTCGGTTTGCGCCAAGACAGCGGTGGGAAGCGACAGGGCAATGGCGAGGGCAAGAGTCGAACTCAGCGGCTTGGCGTACATGGATGTCTTTCGGAAAAGATATTGGACGAACGCGCACTAGGCGGAAAAAACGAATGTTACAACATTACATATGGCGTTTCAGCGGCGCCTTCGTCGAAAGGTCAATCGACGGGCACGGCAGGCACAAAAATCATGCCTTGTTAACGCCTCGCTACTACCAATCATGCGACCTAACAAGCGAAAGGACGGCTTTTGTCTGCGATCCGGCATGAATCCTATGGCCAGCCCGCGCCGAGTAATGACGGCGTCGGGGAAGATCGCGCGGCGCCCCGTTTCCGGACCCTTTTGCAATCGGCCCGGCTGATCGGCGAAAAAAGCCAGTCATTGTGCATCGTTCGCGACGTTTCGGAAACCGGCATGAAGGTGCGGTTGTTCGGCACCGTCGCGGTCGATGATCGCGTCTGCGTCGAATTCAAGGGCGGCCGGACGGTTTTTGCGAGCGTCAAATGGATCGAAGACCGATTCGCCGGGCTGGCGTTTGAAACGCCGATCGATCTGCAGAAGATTTTCGACACCGCGCAGCCCGAATACAGCTATCGCGCGCCGCGGCTCGAAATCGATGCCACGGCAACGGTGACGTTCGGCCGGGCGAAGATGCCGATGACGATCCTCGACATTTCGACATCGGGCATCAAGCTCTTGGGCGGCGACGCCCTGATCCGCGGTGAGGACGTGGCAATCGAGATCGAGGGCCTGGTCAAGTCGAACGCCGTGGTGAAATGGAAGGCGAGCGATCTCGTCGGGCTCGAACTCGAGCATCCGATTCCGGTCGAGCGTCTCGCCGACTGGGCGAGCAGCCGCGAATTTCGCCGCAGCCTGAGCGATATGGTCTCGATCTAGCGCTGATTCCCAGGCCGCTTAGCGCGCATCGGAGACGATGACCCGCGCGGCATTATGACCCGGCGCGCCGGTTACACCGCCGCCGGGATGCGATCCCGAACCGCACATATAGAGGCCGGCGACTGGCCCACGATAATCGGCATGGCCGAGCACGGGGCGCGCCGACCACAATTGGTCGAGCGTCATCCGGCCATGGAAGATGTCGCCGCCGATCAGTCCGAACTTGCGCTCGAGATCGAGCGGCGAGTGGATCTGGCGCGCGATGATCGAGGCGGCGAAGCCCGGGGCATGGCGCTCGACCGTCGCGACGATCGCGTCGGCGGCAGCCTCGCGCTCGTCGTCCCATGACCGACCGTCGGGCAAATTTGGTGCGAAATGCTGGCAGAACAGGCTGGCGACGTGTTGGCCAGCCGGGGCGAGGCTGTCGTCGATGATCGACGGGATCAGCATCTCGACGATCGGCGTCTTCGACCAGCCGTTGAGCTTCGCATCGCAATAGGCGCGGTCCATGTAATCGAGGCTCGGCGCCATGACGATGCCCGCGCGCAGATGCTCGCCGTCGCCGGGCAGCGCGCTGAAGCTGGGCAGCGCATCGAGCGCGACGTTCATCCGGAAGGTGCCCGATCCGACCGCGAAACCGGCGATGCGGCGACGGAAATCGGCGGGCAGGTCGGCAGGGTCGAACAATCGTTCGTAAAGCAGCTTCGGCCCGACATTGGCGACGATCCGCGCCGCGCGCTGTTCGCTGCCGTCGGCCAGGCGCACCCCGACCGCGCGGCCGTTTTCGACCAGGACGCGCGCGACCGGCGCATCGGTGACGATCTCGACGCCTGCGTCTTCACATGCGCGCGCCATCGCCTGCGTGATTGCCCCCATGCCGCCGACGACATGGCCCCAGCCGCCCTTGGTCCCGTTGACCTCGCCGAAGACGTGGTGGAGCAGGACATAGGCGCTGCCCGGCGTATCGGGGCTGGCGTAATTGCCGACCACCGCGTCGAAGCCGAAGGCGGCCTTGACCGGCTCGCTCTCGAACCACTGGTCGAGCAACTGCCGTGCAGATTTGGCGAACAGGTCGATCATGTCGCGCTGCGCCTCGATCGGCAGCCTGGCGATCGGCCGACCCTGGCGCCACGCCGCGACCATCGTGCGCCAGCCGCCGCCGATATTGGGCGGGCATTCGAGCGCGAGTGCGCGCAGCCGGTCGGCGACGCCTTCGAGCATCGCGTAATAGGCGGGCAGCGCTTGCGCATCGGCCTTGGAAAAGCGCGCGAACTCGGCCTGCGTCGCCGCCAGTCCGCCGCCGAGCTTGAGATAATCGCCATCGGGCAGCGGCAGGAAATTGGCGATCGGCCGCTCGATCACGCGATAGCCATGTCGCTCAAGCGCCATGTCGGCGATCACCCTGGGCTGGAGCAGGCTGACGGTATAGCTGGCGGTCGAGTTGCGGAAACCGGGATGGAATTCCTCGGTCACCGCGGCGCCGCCGACGATCGGTCGTGCCTCGAGGATGCGCACGCTCAGACCCGCCCGCGCGAGATAGAAGGCGCAGACAAGTCCGTTATGCCCGCCACCGACGATGATCGCGTCGGGCGTGCCCGTGTTCCCGGCCACTGACCGCCGCCTCAGTCCCCCCCGTCGCTATGCCCCGATGCTGCCGAGGTCCGGCCGCCGTCGGACGTGCCTTCCCAATAATAGGGCAGGCGCTTGGCATTGCCCGTCTCGACCTCGTTCATCGTGCGCGAATCGTAGAGGCGCCCGCCAAGCATGACCTCGGCGACCTGGTCCGAGTTGCGGATGTTGGTCGTCGGGTCGGCATTGAGGACGACGAGATCGGCGAGCTTGCCCGGCTCGATGCTGCCGATGTCCTTGTCCATCCCCAGCGAGCGCGCCGAGACGATCGTGCCCGCTGCGAGCGCTTCGACTGGCGTATAACCGCCGCGGACGAACGACCACAATTCCCAGTGCGGCCCGATGCCCGCTTGCTGGCCATGCGCGCCGATCGAGACCTTGACCCCGGCATTGGCGAGCTTGTGCGCCTCGCGCGCATTGTCGTCGTCGACGAAATCCTCTTCGGGGGCCTTGGTCCGGCGCACCGTGGCGGCGCGCAGGATCGCGGGCGGAGTGTGGATCAGCAGCGGGTTCTTCCACACGTCGGTCGCCTGGCGCCAATAGGGATCGCCCGCGAGCCCGCCATATGTGACGACGAGCGTCGGCGTGTTGTTGGTGGTCGACTGGCCGAAGAACTGGACGACGTCGTCGTAGAACACCATCAGCGGGACATTGTGCTCGAGCGTCGAATTGCCGTCGGCGACGAGTGTCATGTCCATGCCGAAGAGCGAGCCGCCCTCGGCGACGACCTCCATATTTTCGGCGATCGATGCGGCAACGACCATCTGGCGCTGTTCGCGGCGCGGCTGGTTGTAGTTCTTGATCGAATGCCCGCCCTGCGCCTTGATCCGGCGGATGTGCGCGAGCGCGTCGTCATAGCTGTCGATCTCGGCATAGATGCCCGGTGCCTTGGCACCATAGACGATCTCTCCGGTCGAGAAGATGCGCGGGCCCAGCAGCTTGCCCGCACGCTGCATTTCGGACGCGTGGAAGATCTCGTCCGAACTCGCCGACGGATCGTGGATCGTCGTCGTACCGAGCGCGAGGTTCTGGACCAGCGACCAGTTCTGCTGCGGCACCAGCCCGTCCTCGCCCTGCGCGCCGTGGGCATGGGCATCGACGAGACCGGGAATGATCGTCTTGCCGCTGACGTCGATCGTCTTCGCGCCCGACGGGATCTGCACTTCGCCGCGCCGGCCGACGGCGACGATGCGGTCACCCGAAACGACGATCACGCCGTCGTCGATGATCGCTCCGTCTTTCACCTGCTGGTCGTAGCCCGCCATCGTCACGATCCGCGCGCCGGTCAGCGCGTAGGTCCCGGTCGGCTTGTCGGCACGCTCGGTCATCGCCAGCGACACCCCGCGCGTCGGCGGGGTGAAGGAGGGCAGCGCGTCTTTGGGCGCGTCTGGCTGCGGCGGTGCGAGATTGAACATCGCCGCGCGATCGACGGTGTAGAGCGTCGGCCCCATCGACCAATTGAGCCGCTTGCCGCCCATCGACCAGTTGATGAACTCGGCCCCGCCCTTGCTGGCTCGCGTCGTCGGCAGCGCGTTGCCGCCGATCGATGCGTCGACCGATTGCGTGCCGGGCAGGATCGGCATCACATAGGCCTCGTAATTCTGCTTGAAGGCGACGAACTCGCCATCGGGCGAAACGATGAAGTCGCTCGCCAGTTCGCCCGCCGCGTGGACGCGGCGCGCCTCGCCATTCATGTCGGTGCTGATCAGCTGCTGCTTGCCGTCGTCGCTGGCGACCATGAAGACGCGGTCGCTCGTCGCGCCGAACTGAGGTTCGGCGGTGCCCTTGGCGATGAGGCTAGGCGTGCCGCCCGATGCGGCAACGCGATAGACGCCCGGATCTTCGGACCAGCGCCCCGAGGTGAGATAGCCGCCCTCGCGCTTTTCGAAGACGATCGTCTTGCCGTCTGGCGAGAATTGCGGACGCGCATAATGGCCCGGCTGACTGGTCACGGTGCGTGCCTTGCCGCCATTAGGGCCCGTCACGACGATGCGACCGAGGCCCGCATCGGTCCAGCGAACAAAGGCGAGCGACTGTCCGTCGCGCGACCAGGCGGGATACATTTCGAGGCCGCTGTCGTCGTTGGTCAGCCGCTTTGCCGAGCCGCCGCTGAGCGATTTCACGTAGAGCTTGCCGAGCGTTTCGAAGACGACCTGGCGCCCGTCGGGCGAGACCGCAGCATAACGCGGGATCGCGGTGGTGAAGCTGTCGGGCGCGACGTCGATGACGGGATGCGGCGCGTCGATCACGCCGCGCGTGTCGTTGATCGCAAAGGGGATGACGCGCGCGTTCGAGCCGTCGGCGTCGACGCGGTTGATGTGCCCGCCCGCCCAGAAGACGATCGACTTGCTGTCGGGGGTCCAGTCCATATTGGGATAGACGCCGGTGACCGCCCAGGTTTCCTGCACGTCCTGGTCGAGATTGTCGTAGATCTTGCGCTCCTCGCCCGAGACGAGGTCCTTGACGTAGAGTTTCGACTTGGTTTCCTCGCGGCGAACGAAGGCGATCATCCTGCCGTCGGGCGATGGCGTCGGGCGCACCGCACCGCCCAGGCCCGATACTGCGGTTTCGGTCTTGCCGGTATCGATGTCGTATTCGAGGATGTCGAATAGGTCGCCGTTCGAATCCTGCGCATAGATGAAGGTGTTGCCCGGCGTGACGTTCTTGGTGAAATAGATGTGCTTGCCGTCGGGCGCATAGATCGGCTCGCCGAGTTCCTTCTGGAACGATTCATTGGGCCGCTTGACGAGCTGGACGCCGCCGCCGCCCGAGACATGATAGAGCCAAATCTCGCCGGTGCCGAGCGACCGCCCGGTGGTAAAATGCTTCTTGGCGACGATATAGCGGCCGTCGGGCGACCAGCTCGGCTGGTTCATCAGGCGGAATTTCTCGGATGTCAGGGGGCGCTTGTCGCTGCCGTCGGCGTTCATGATCCAGATATTGTCGCCGCCGCCGCGATCGGAGGTGAAGGCGATCCGGTTGCCGTCGGGCGACCAGCGCGGGTGGACTTCCCACGCCATGCCCGAAGAAATGCGCGTCGGCGTGCCGCCGGCGATCGGCATGGTGTAGATGTCGCCGAGCAGGGTGAAGGCGATGCGCCGCCCGTCAGGGCTGACATCGACATCGATCCAGCTTCCCTCGTCGGTGCGGATCGCGACCTGGCGGATCGTGCCGTAGGGAGGGTTGTCGACATCCCATTTCGACGTATCACGTACCGCCGCCGGCGCTATGGCCTGCTGCGCGGCGCGGGCGGGCGCGCCGCTGCCGGGGACCGGCAGGGCATCGGGCTTGGCCTCGGCGTCGAGCACCTCGTTTTCGGGCGCCTGCGTCTGTTCGACCGGCTTGTCCTGCTGTTCGGGTGGCACCTGCGCAAAGGCGGGGGCTGCGATGAAGGCGGCCGAGGCGAGCAAGAGCGTGACGGAATGGCGCATGGAATTTCCCCTGGGATATGATCTGCGTTTGCCAGCCATAGTGGCAGTCAAAACGAGTCGCGCAAGGAAATTGCGTCTCGCGCCGACGCACGCGACACGCTACCAAGCGCGCCATGGCAATCAGCGTATTCGAACTGTTCAAGATCGGGGTCGGGCCGTCGAGCTCGCACACCACCGGCCCGATGGTCGCGGCCGGGCGCTTCGGCGCGTGGCTCGAAGCCAATGGCCTGGGCGAGCGCGTGGCGCACGTCGTCGTCGATTTCTACGGTTCGCTCGCGCTGACCGGAAAGGGCCATGCATCGGACACCGCGGTCGCCGCCGGGCTCGCCGGCGAGCGCCCCGAAACGACGAGCGGCGAGGCGATCGCAGGCCATTGGGCGCGCGCCAATGCCGAAGGGCTGTTGCCGCTTATGGGCAGGCGCGATGTCGCCTTCCATCCCGCGCGCGACATCCGTTTCAACACGCGCCAGAAACAGAAATATCACAGCAATGCGATGGCGTTCGAAGCGTTCGACCGCGACGGCGCCAGCCTTGCGCGGCGTGCCTATTATTCGATCGGTGGCGGCTTTGTCGTCAACGAGGACGAGATCGACGACGCGACCAGCGGCGATGTCACCGACGTGCCCGTGCCGTATGATTTCTGCTCGGGCGCGAAGCTGCTCGCGATCGGTGAGCGCGAGGGTCTGAGCTTTGCCGACATCGTGATGGCAAACGAACGCGCGCGCGATTCCGATGGCGATATCGAGGCTCGGCTCGACCATATCGCCGCGGCGATGTCGGCCTCGATCGATCGGGGCTGTTGCGTGCCAGGCATCCTTCCCGGCGGGCTCAACGTCAAACGGCGTGCGCCTCAGATCGCCGACGATCTCGACGAAAAGCGGCTGCGCCGTGCCAACGATCCGATGGCCGCGATGGACTGGATCAACCTGTGGGCGATGGCGGTCAACGAGGAGAACGCCGCGGGCGGGCAGGTCGTCACCGCGCCGACCAACGGCGCGGCGGGGATCATCCCCGCGGTGATCCGCCTGTACGAGAAATTCTACGATGGTGACAAAGCGGGCGTGCGCACTTTTCTGCTCACCGCCGGTGCGATCGGCGCGCTCTACAAACGCAATGCGAGCATTTCGGGCGCCGAGGTCGGCTGCCAGGGCGAGGTCGGCGTCGCCTGCTCGATGGCCGCCGCGGGCCTCGCCGCCGCGCTCGGCGCGAGCAATGCGCAGATCGAGAATGCCGCCGAGATCGGCATGGAGCATAATCTCGGCCTGACCTGCGATCCGATCGGCGGGCTCGTGCAGATCCCGTGCATCGAGCGCAATGCGATGGGCGCGGTCAAGGCGATCGACGCTGCGCGCATCGCGATGATCGGCGACGGCACGCACATGGTCAGCCTCGACAAGGTCATCGCGACAATGTTCGCCACCGGGCGCGACATGCGATCGAAGTACAAGGAAACTTCGAAAGGCGGGCTGGCGGTCAGTGTCGTCGAGTGTTGAAACTGGAGTATAAAATCTCATGAAAACCCGTGCTGCCGTCGCGTTCGAAGCCAAGCAACCGCTCGAGATCGTCGAACTTGACCTCGAAGGCCCCAAGGCGGGCGAGGTACTGGTCGAGATCATGGCCACGGGGATTTGCCACACCGACGCCTACACACTCGACGGGCTCGACAGCGAAGGCCTGTTCCCCAGCGTTCTGGGCCATGAAGGCGCCGGCATCGTGCGCGAAGTCGGTGCGGGCGTCACCAGCGTCGTGCCCGGCGATCACGTCATCCCGCTTTACACGCCCGAATGCCGCCAGTGCAAAATGTGCCTTTCGGGCAAGACCAACCTGTGCAGCGCGATCCGCGAGACGCAAGGGCGCGGGCTCATGCCCGACGGCACGTCGCGCTTTTCGTACAAGGGCGAGACGATCTACCACTACATGGGCTGTTCGACCTTTTCGAACTTCACCGTCCTGCCCGAAATCGCGGTCGCGAATATCCGCAAGGACGCGCCGTTCCAGCCCGCCTGTTACATCGGCTGCGGCGTCACAACGGGCGTCGGCGCAGTGATCAACACCGCCGACGTCCGGCCCGGCGACAATGTCGTCGTCTTCGGCCTCGGCGGGATCGGCCTCAATGTCATCCAGGGCGCGCGGCTCGCGGGGGCGGGGCGGATCGTCGGGGTCGACATCAACAGCGACAAGGAAGATTGGGGCCGTAAGTTTGGGATGACCGACTTCGTCAATCCCAAGGATGTCGGTGATGTCGTTGCGCAGCTCGTCGCGATGCTCGACGGCGGCGCCGATTACAGCTTCGATTGCACCGGCAACACGACTGTCATGCGCCAGGCGCTCGAATGCTGCCACAAGGGCTGGGGGACAAGCATCGTCATCGGCGTGGCCGAGGCGGGCAAGGAGATCGCGACGCGCCCGTTCCAGCTCGTCACCGGCCGCAACTGGCGCGGAACAGCATTCGGCGGTGCGCGCGGGCGAACCGACGTGCCCAAGATCGTCGACTGGTATATGGACGGCAAGATCGAGATCGACCCGATGATCACCCACGTGCTCTCGCTCGACGAGATCAACAAGGGGTTCGACCTGATGCACGCCGGCGAGAGCATCCGCTCCGTCGTGGTTTACTGAAGAAGGAAGCGCCAATGTTCAGCCATATGATGGTCGGATCGAACGACATCGATCGTTCGAAAAAATTCTACGACGCGATTTTCGCAGCCATGGGAGCCAAGGCCGGGGTGATCGATCCCAAGGGCCGGATCGCCTATCGCCACAACGGCGCATCGTTCCTCGTCACCCCGCCGATCGACGGCAAGCCCGCGACGCACGGCAATGGCTGTACGATCGGTTTCGCGATGGAGCCCGAACAGGCCGACGCGTGGGAAAAAGCCGGCGTCGCCAATGGGGGCACCGCGATCGAGGATCCGCCGGGCATTCGCGAAGGGGGCGGCGTTCAGCTGTATCTCGCCTATCTGCGCGATCCCGACGGCAACAAATTGTGCGCCCTCAAACGGGTCGCGTGATCGCGCTTCGGGCACGATCGACGCGCCGATGATCGCTGGCCTCGAACCGTGGACCGACCATGCGGTCCGCCTTGGCGCGGGGCTGGCGATCGGCGCGCTCGTGGGGGTCGAACGCGGTTTCAGCCTGCGCGGCGAGCGCGACGGGACGCGGGTAGCAGGGATCCGGACCTTCACGCTGATCGGGCTTGTCGGTGCGCTCATCGGCCTGATCGGGACAGCGCAGCCGATTGTTGCAGGCGTCCTTGCCGCTGGCATCGTCGCGGCGTTGGCATTCGCCTATGCGCCCCAGCTCAAGGCGCGCGTCGATGCCACCAGCCCGGTCGCCGCGGCCGCGACGATAGCGGCTGGCTTTCTTGCCGGGAACGGGGAGATCGGGCTGGCGCTCGCCACCGGCGCAATCGTTGTCGTCATCCTCGCGCTCCGCGCGGACCTGCACGGTTTCGTCGATCGGCTCGATGAAAAGGATGTACGCGCGCTCGCGCGTTTCGCGGTGATTGCTCTGGCGGTACTGCCGTTCCTGCCCAATCGCGACATGGGCCCCTACGACGCCTGGAACCCGGCGCATCTATGGTGGGTCGTGATCCTCGTGACGGGTTTTTCGTTCATCGGTTATGTCGCCAATCGCGTCTTCGGTGCCAAGCGCGGGACGATCGCGACCGCGGTCATCGGCGGCGCCTACAGCTCGACCGCAGTGACCCAGTCGCTCGCGCAGCGGCTGGGCGCGGGCGAGGGCGGTAGCGCCGAGCCAGCGGGCATCGCGCTGGCGACTGCGGTCATGTATCTGCGCGTCATTGTCCTCGTCGCCGTGCTCGCGCCGCGCCTGTTGCTGCCCTTCGCGATCGTCATTTCGCCCGCGCTCGTCGTCGCATGGATCGCGGGCATCTGGCTCTATCGTCGCGCCGAAAAGAGCGAAGGCGGTGTCCCTCCCGGCAATCCGATCGCGCTCGTTCCCGCGCTTGGCTTTCTGGCGTTCGTCGCGATCGCCGCGGTCGGCGCACGCTGGGCCGAAAGCCAGTTCGGCGAACAGGGGATCGCGCTGCTGCTGTTCCTGATGGGATCGATGGATGTCGATGCCTCGATCGTCACTGCGGGCGGATTGCGCCCCGAAGCGATCGGTGCGGTGCTGGCGGCAATTGCGATCGGCGGTACGGTGGTCGCCAACATGGTGGTCAAGATCGGTGTGACGATGGCCTATGCGCGTGGCAAGGGACGTAGTGCGGCGATCGCGTTGACGGTAAGCACATTGGTACTGATCGCCAGCCTGGCGGTCGGCTGGACGCAATTATGACGGAGCGCCAAATGACGATCGAAACGCTGAGCGAGACGAAGTGTCACGGGGGGATCCAGGGCGTCTATCGTCACGACAGCAAGGCTACGGGAACGCCGATGACCTTGTCGGTGTTCGTTCCGGTGCATCGGCCTGCGCACAAGCTTCCGGTGATCACCTATCTCTCCGGCCTCACCTGCGACCATTCAAACGTCACCGAAAAGGGCGAGTTTCGCGCAGCATGCGCGCAACACGGTATCGTCTTCGTCGCCCCAGACACCAGCCCACGCGGCGTCGGCGTGGCCGATGCCGACGCGTACGACCTCGGCCAGGGCGCGGGCTTCTACGTCGATGCGACCGAGCCGCCCTGGTCACAGCATTTCCGCATGCGCAGCTATATCGAGGACGAACTGCCCGCGCTGATCGCGGCGCATTTTCCCGTCGATGGCGCGCGGCAATCGATCATGGGCCATTCGATGGGCGGGCACGGCGCGCTGACGATCGGCCTGCGCAATCCCGGTCACTATCGCTCGATCAGCGCGCTCGCGCCGATCGTCGCGCCGTCGCAGGTTCCCTGGGGACACAAGGCGCTCGGCGCCTATCTCGGCGACGATCGCGATGCCTGGCGCGCGTATGACGCGGTTGCCTTGATCGAAGACGGGGCGCGGGTGGACGAGTTGTTGGTCGACCAGGGCAGCGCCGACCAGTTCCTTGACGAGCAGCTGCGTCCCGAACTGTTGAATAAGGCGTGCGAAGAGGCGGGAATCGCACTGACGCTCAACCTGCGCAAAGGCTATGACCATAGCTACTATTTCATCTCGACCTTCATGGCCGAGCATGTTGCCTGGCACGCGGCGAGACTGACGGGCTGAGCGGCGCGAAAAAAAAGGCGGCGGATCGCTCCGCCGCCCAGCTTGCCATTCGTAAAGAGCTTATTTGCGATAAACTCTCTTACCCTTGCTGATCACGCGTTTTTTTGGCGCTGCATAGGTTCTCTGGAGTTGCTTGGACGGCTGCGTGTAAACCGTCTCATATTCTGTCGTGACCGTTTCGTAGGCCTGCTGACATCCGCATCCGCTTTCCACGATCACGGTCGTCACCACCGGCGCCGATGCGTAATAATATGCGGGATAGGCATAGGCATAGCCGCGGGCCGGATAGCCGTAGCCGCGTGGCATGGTGGGCCGCCGCTCTCCATACCAGACATTGCCACGACCACGATAATTTGCGCGCCACGCCTCGCAGCGCTGGCGGTCGGCAGCATTGCCAATCGCTGAGCCAGCGACGGCGCCTACGCCGGCCCCGATGATCGTGCCCTCGGTACGTTTTCCGCGCCCGGCGATCCGATTGCCTGCTACGCCCCCGATCAGGCCGCCGACGACCGCACCGCCGACGGTTGCGTCGTGCCCGCAGAGGTGCTCCATCTCGCGCGGATCATAGCCGCTTTGCTCGTAGCTCCGCGAATAGCGATAGTCGTCCGCCTGACCACGATAGACGTTCTGATCGTAATAGACGTCCTCGCCTGCCGCGCGTTCGTCGCCATAGGGTTTATAATAGCGATCGCGATCGTCGTAGGCATAAGGTGTATCGGGCCGGTATGTGCCGCGAAAAGTACCGTTATACGACGTGCCATCGGGCGCCCATTCGCCTTCCCAACTGCCCGTCCAACGCTCGCGATAGTCGGCCTCGGTGATCTGGCGATCGTCGCGACTGGTGTAGACGCGCGCATCGACGGGCGGTGCCTGACCATAATCGACCCCGCGCTGAACAACCACAACGCGCGGCGAATCGTCTGCGCGGACGGGATTGGTCCACAGCACGACAACGGCGGCAACTCCCAGCAACAAAAGGCTTCGCATGGTTAATCCCCTGTCCGGAGGCGCTTCCAGGCGAACTGGACGGCGCGATTGGTTAACGCCGCGTTTATCAAAAAAATCGTTTCGAGGCGAGCGCTTCGCGCCCGAGAGTCCCGATTCGGGTCAACCGAGCCGGTCGGCGATGCGTGCAACGAGGCGTTCGAGGCCGGTCGCATCCCCGGCGTCGAAGCGACCGGGTTCGGGACTGTCGAGATCGAGCACTGCGACGAGCCGGCCATTGGTGACGACGGGCACGACGAGCTCGGCGCGGCTTTCGGCGTCGCAGGCGATGTGACCGGCGAAGCTGTGCACGTCGTCGACCAGCTGGGTGGCATGTTCGGCAGCCGCGGTTCCGCAGACCCCCCTGCCGAGCGGAATGCGGATGCACGCGGCCTTGCCCTGGAACGGGCCGAGGACGAGTTCGCCGTCACTCCCGTTTCCGCTGTTTGGGCCGACCATCCGATAGAAACCGGCCCAGTTGAGCCGTGGCACCAGTTGCCAGATCAGCGCCGAGACGTTGGCCATATTGGCGATGGCGTCGCTTTCGCCCGCGGTCAGCGCATCGGCTGCATCGGCGAGTTCGGCATAGAAAGTGCTGCGGTCTTCGGTATCGATGGCAAAGTCGAACATGGTCATTCCTAGTATATTGGGGGTCCTAGATGGGGCGGCGCGCGCGTTAGTCCAGCCGGACCTTGCCACGCCCGGATTTGACCGTCGCCCGCTTTTTCTTGCTGTCGACGCGGCGTGCCTTGGCGGCGCGGCTGACCTTGGTCTTGCGGCGGACTGCAGGGCGGACATGCGCCTTGGCGATCAGCGCCTGGGCACGCGCGCGGGCATCCTCGCGGTTCGATTCCTGGCTGCGATAGCGGCGCGCGGTGATGATCAGCTCGCCCTGGCTCGTCAGTTTCGACCCGGCGAGCGTCTTGAGCCGTTGATAGACCGCGGGTGAAAGCCCCAGCGAGAACACCGCGACGCGCAGCTGGCACGCGGTGGCGACCTTGTTGACGTTCTGCCCGCCGGGGCCCGACGCGGCGAGGAAGCTCTCGCTGCAGGCGCTGTCAGGGAGGCGGTACGTCATCGTCGGCAAATCCGGCGTTGATGAAGGTTGCGGGCAAGGGCGCACGTGCTTCGACCGGCGGCTTGCCGTCGCGCGACACGCGGATCCATTCGCTGTGCAGCAGCATGATGCCGTTCTTGCCCAGCGTGCCGCTGCCGTAGACCGGATCGCCGACGACGGGGACACCGAGGCCCTCTGCGGCATGGACGCGGATCTGATGCGTGCGACCGGTTTCCGGCGTGAAGGCGACAAGCGCGCGATTGTCGAGGACGCGCAGCAGCATCCAGTGCGTCACCGCTGCCTTGCCCGCCGGATCGCCGACCATCCGCCAGCCGTCTTCGCGCGTCGAGACCTTGCCCAGTGGAATGTCGATCGTGCCACTATCGCCGCTCGGAATGCCGTCGAGGACGGCGACATAGCGCTTGGCGACGCGTCGTTCCTCGAAGGCGCGCTGGAAACGTTTCATCGCCTTGGGGTTGCGCGACAGGAGCAGGCAGCCCGAGGTGTCGCGGTCGAGCCGGTGGACCGCATTGGGCCAGCGATGGAAGCCGAACGACAGCATCTCGCGATAATTCTCGATGCTCATGCCGCCATTGACCGGCGGCGTGACGGGCAGGCCGGCCGGCTTGTCGAGGATGATCGCCTCGCCATCGATGAACAGGACACGGTCGGAAAGCATGGCGCTCCTCTGGCAGGAACGCGGCCCGATGGGAAGGGTCGACGGTGTGTTTACGCAATCGTCAGACCTGATCGCCTAGGCGTGTCGTGAGATCCATTTCGAGTTTGCGGAAGACACCCGACGATGCGCCTGGCCCACGAAAGCTTTACCGATTCCGCTGCCAAGCCAATGATATCGCGCGCCGAAATTCTCGGTGCGTTCAGCTACGCGCTCGATATCACCGAAGGCCAGCCCGAGGGGCATTGCGTCCGCGCATGCTGGATCGCGTGCCAGTTCGCGCAGGAGCTCGGCTTGCCCGATGAGGCATTTGCCGACCTCTATTACGCGGTGCTGCTCAAGGATCTCGGCTGCAGCAGCAATGCTGCGCGGATCTGCGAACTTTACCAGACCGACGATCGCAGCTTCAAACGCGACTTCAAGTTCGTCACCGGCGACCTTGGCGCTGTTCTCAGGTTCGTCTTTTCGCATACCGGGACCCATGCGGGGCTGATCAAGCGCCCGCTCGCGATCCTCGACATCTTGCGCAACGGACCCGAATATTCGCGCCAGCTGATCGAGACGCGCTGCACGCGTGGTGCCGATATCGCCAAGAAGCTGCGCTTTTCCGACGCGGTCGCCGACGGTATCCGCTCGCTCGACGAACATTGGGACGGTTCGGGCAAGCCGCTCGGCATCGCCGGTGATGCGATCCCGCTGTACGCGCGCATCGCGCTGCTCGCGCAGGTCGCCGATGTCTTCCATTACGATGGCGGACCGGAAATCGCGCTGCGTGAAATCGTCTCGCACGGCGGGACCTGGTTCGATCCCGCACTCGTCACGCTGTTCGAAAAGATCCAGGCGCGCCCGGGCTTCTGGGAGGCGCTGTCGGCCGACGATATCGAGCTCAGGGTTTTTGCACTCGAACCCGCGAACGCGACGGTCGAAATCGACGAGGACTATCTTGACGATATCGCCGCCGCCTTCGGTGAGGTCGTCGATGCGAAAAGCCCCTATACGGCGGGCCATAGCGGTCGCGTCGCCGACTATGCGCTGCGCCTCGCGATCGCGCTCGATTACCCGCAAGAAAAGCGCCGCTGGCTGGTCCGCGGTGCCTTGCTCCACGACATCGGCAAGCTCGGCGTCAGCAACACGATCCTCGACAAGCCGGCCAGGCTCGACGACGACGAATGGATCGTGATGCGCGATCATGCCGCCCATACGCAGACGATCCTGGGGCGGATATCGGCGTTCGACGACATGGCACCGATTTCCGCGGCCCATCACGAGCGGCTCGACGGCAAGGGCTATCCACTGGGTCTCGACGAGCACGCAATCAGCCTTGAAACCCGCATCATCACGACGTGTGATTTCTACGACGCGCTGACCGCCGACCGACCGTATCGCAAGGCGATGACGCCCGAAAAGGCGCTGTCGATCATGGCGAGCGAGGTCGGCAAGGCGATCGACCGGAGCTGTTTCGAAGCGCTGACTGCGGTTGTTGCGGGATCGGCCGCGGCCGAGGCCGCTGTCAGCAGCTAGAGCGCATCGACGAGGACGATTTCGGCGTCTTCGAGAATCTCGATCGACAGCGAATCGACATCGGTAATCGCGGCCCCGTCGCGCGGGCCGAACTCAATGCCGTCGATACGGATCCGCCCCGTCGCCGGCACCAGATAGACATGCCGGTTGCGCGCCGTGTCATAGACCAGGGTCTCGCCCTTTGCCGCCGTCGCCCCGGCGACCCGGGCATCGGCGCGGATCGAAAGCGCGTCTTCGTCGCCATCGATCCCGCTCGCCAGGGTAACGAACTGGCCAGATCGATCGCCCGCGGGAAATTCGCGCTGGCCCCAGGCGGGCGTCACGCCGCCACGCGATGGCAGGATCCATATCTGGAACAATGTCGTCGTTTCGTCCTCGAGATTGAACTCGCTGTGCGTGACGCCTGTGCCGGCGCTCATCACCTGGACATCGCCAGCGGCAGTGCGGCCCTCGTTGCCCATGCTGTCGCGATGCGTGATCGCGCCGGTGCGGACATAGGTGACGATTTCCATGTCGTTGTGCGAATGCGGCGGAAAGCCCGATCGCGGCCCGATGGCATCGTCGTTCCAGACGCGGATCGCGCCCCAGCCCATCCGTTCGGGGTCATGGTAACCGGCGAAGCTGAAGTGGTGGCGGGCGTCGAGCCAGCCATGGTCGGCATGGCCGAGACTGTCGAATGGGCGTCGTTCGATCATCGCAAGTCCTTCTGGCAAATCGCAAGAAAGCCAAGATGGGGGCGGCGCCGACCGGTGCAAGAGCGGCGGGCGGGGCGGCCTGCGTCAACTTTTTGTTCATAGGGTTAAAGACAAAATTAACCTTTCGCCTTCATAGCTTTCATGGTTAACAATTCACACGGGTTAGGGGAAGCGCGGCGACGCGGCTACCGACCGGGAAAAAGGGGTTAGACGATGCGCGTTCTTTTGATCGAAGACGAGCCGACTACGGCCAAGGCCATCGAACTCATGCTGTCGACCGAGGGGTTCAACGTCTATACGACCGACCTCGGCGAAGAGGGCCTCGATCTCGGCAAGCTGTACGATTACGACATCATCCTGCTCGACCTCAATCTGCCCGACATGCACGGCTATGACGTGCTCAAGAAACTTCGCGTCGCCAAGGTGCAGACGCCGGTTCTCATACTCAGCGGCATTTCGGAAATGGACTCCAAGGTCCGCAGCTTCGGCTTCGGCGCCGACGACTACGTCACCAAGCCGTTCCACCGCGAAGAGCTGGTGGCGCGGATCCAGGCGGTCGTGCGCCGCTCGAAGGGCCACTCGCAATCGGTCATCCGCACCGGCAAGCTGGCGGTCAATCTCGATGCCAAGACGGTCGAGGTCGACGGCAATCGCGTCCACCTGACCGGCAAGGAATACCAGATGCTCGAGCTGCTTTCGCTGCGCAAGGGCACGACGCTGACCAAGGAAATGTTCCTCAACCACCTGTATGGCGGCATGGACGAGCCCGAGCTCAAGATCATCGACGTCTTCATCTGCAAGCTGCGCAAGAAACTGAGCCTCGCATGCGGTGGCGAAAACTACATCGAGACCGTCTGGGGCCGCGGCTACGTCCTGCGCGATGTCGATGCCGAGGACGGTGACATCGAAGTCGCCGCCGTCGCCTGAGTTTCACGAGACACCTACCCGGGGGCAGGAGCCGGCAGGAGCAATCCTGCCGGCTCTTTTCTTTTGCCAGTCTCGCGGAATCGCCCTAATTCGCGCTGATGGCGCGGCTTTACCAGATCGTCGACGGCAAGCCGGTCGAAACGCAGGGCGCAAAAGCCCGCGACCTTTCAACCGACGACGAATTTTCCTGGCTGCATCTCGATGGGCGCGATGAGGGCGACAAGGCGTGGCTCGCGCACCAGTCGGGCCTCCCCGAAACCGTACGCGGCGCGCTGATTGCGCGCGAAACCCGCCCGCGAACCGAATTCGTCGACGAAGGTGCGCTGGTCAACCTGCGCGGGCTTGGCGCGACGCCCGACGACGATCCCGATCCGCTGACTTCGATCCGGTTCTGGGCGGCGGCAGGACGCATCATGTCGGTCAGCTTTCGCACGAGCGCTTCGCTCGAACCCGTCATCGAATGCTTCCTGGCGGGTGAGATCACGACGCCCGGCGACTTGCTCGCCGAATTCGCCCGCGACATGTCCGAACGGCTCGATCCCAAGGTTGGCGATCTTGGCGACACGATCGATTTCTGCGAGGGGCGGCTCGATGCCAAGCGCGCGCATGCGGTACGGCGGCGCGTGGCGAAAGCGCGGTCGGAAGCGATCGCCTATCGTCGCTTTATCGTGCCGCAGCTGCACGCAGTCGAAGCGCTGGCGACCACCTCGGCCGAATGGGTCGAGAAGGACGATCGTGAGCATCTCCGCGCGGCGCAGGACCGGTTTGCACGGATGGCCGAAGAGCTTGAGTCGGTGCGAGAGCGCAGCGCCTTGATTTCCGAGGAGCTCACCGACCTGCGCGCCGAGCAGTTGGACCGACGCTCGCTGCTGCTGTCGATCGTCGCGCTCATCTTCCTGCCGTTGACCTTCATCACCGGACTGTTCGGGATGAACACGCGCGTGCCGTGGGAACAGGACATCCAGGGCTTCTGGATCATCCTGGGAGTTTGCGCGGCGATCACCTTATCCTTGCTCGGCTGGTTCGCGCGGCGCCACTGGCTGGGCGAACGCTAGGCGATCAGCGCGGCGCCTGGCCGCCAAAGGCGACGATGCTTTCCTCGCCATTGGCCGCGACGCTCGCCACGCCGAAGAAATTGTCGTCGACGATGACGTCCTTCAGGACCAGTTCGGTCGCCTTGGTGTCGCGGTGGTCGGACCAGATCTGCCGATCGGCCCGGCGCCAGTAGACGCGGTAATGATCGGCGCCAGCGACGGGCATCCAGCGAACCGTCGTATCGCTGCTGACCGCGCCTTCGAGCGTCACCGTGGCGGGTGGTGGCGGCGCGTCGGCGAGCTGGCGGGCAAGCGCGACGTTGAGGTTGGTGACGCGCGCGAGATACGCGAAATCCATTTCGTCGACGGTGTCGCCGTACTTGATCCCGTTCTCGACGCGGACATCCTGGTGCTGGTGGTCGTAGTCCTCGACGCCGACCGAAAAGCGGATCGCGGGAAAACCGTATTCGAGCGCGGGCAAATGGTCACCGCCGCGCCCGAAACGGTCGGGCCGGCGTACCGCGAGCACTTCGAGCGGACTGCCGCTCATACGCGCCGCGCGGATTGCGGCCTTGGCCAGCGCGCGGCTGGGGCCGTCGTCCTCGCCCCCGTTCTGGCGGCGGACTTTCTGTGCCGTGAGGTCCTCGGCATCGCGGATGCCTTCGCTGAACACCCGGACGCGGTCATCGACGATGCTGCCATTCTGGCCATGCGTCCCGCCGACGATGTCGTTGTTCAGCATCGCAACTATGTTCCAGCCTTGCTCCTTGGCATGTTCGGCGATCAGACGTCCGCCGAACAGGCCCTGTTCCTCGCCGGTCAAAAGACCAAATACGATGGTTCCGTAATGGCGCCGCTTGCTCAGCAGTCGCGCCGCCTCGATCACCAACGCGGTGCCCGAGCCGTCGTCATTGGCGCCTGGTGCGTCGCTCGTCGCGTCCATCACGTCGCTCGCGCGGCTGTCGATATGACCGGTAATCAGCACGACCTGGTTGGGATCGCCCGTGCCGCGCAGCGTCGCCAGCACATCGACGATCTCGACACCGTCGGGGATCCGCGGCCCGGTCATCCGGCGCTTGACCGTCGTGACCTCGAGACAGCCGCCGCACTCCGCCGAAATCCGTTCGAACTCCTCAAAACCCCATTTACGGGCCGCGCCAATGCCGCGGACCGGATCGGTCGCGCTCGACAAGGTATGGCGGGTGCCGAACGAGACGAGCTTTTCGACGTCGGCGCGCAGGCGCGCTGGGCTGGCGATCGCGGTCGGGCGAGGGCTCGCCGCGGGGCCGAGATATTCGACGCGCGGTTCGGTCGGCATGGCGCACGCGGTCAGCGACAGCGAAACGAGGACGGCGGTGAGTGCGGATTTTTTCATCATGGCTGCAGCTTGCCGTCGGCTCGGTGCGCTGGCAAGCGCAGATCCTCTCGACGCGCGTTGCGGCCACGACTAGTCTCGGCCAAACCGCTTCGAAGGCGAAGCATTTCAATGAAGGATATCGTGACCATGAGAGCGAAACTTGTCGCGGTAGCGGTGCTCGCCGCGCTGCTCAGCAGCTGCGCAACCCCCGAATCGCGCCTGCGTAGCGGCTTGATCGATGCGGGTCTGTCGCGGCCGATGGCGTCGTGCATAGCGCAGCGGATGGCAGACCGGCTGTCGCTGCTCCAGATGAAACGTCTCGGCGGGCTGGCCAACCTCAAGGACGATCGGTTGAGCCAGATTTCGCTCGAACGGTTCCTCTATGACGTTCGCGCGCTCAAGGATCCCGAAATTCTGGCTGTCGCCACGACATCGGCTGGAATCTGCGCGCTCGGTTAGCGCTCGCCCTTTTCTTGACGGCCGGCTTGTGCTTAAGCGCGGCCAACCGAGACGCGGGCGCAGAGTCGTTCTCGTCAATTCCCACAGGCACGGAGATCCGCGTGAACATCCACGAATATCAGGCCAAGGACGTATTGAAGACGTTTGGCGTTGCAATCCCCGCCGGTTATCCCGCGTTGAGCGTCGCCGAGGCGGTCGCTGCGGCGAAGAAGCTGCCCGGGCCGCTCTACGTCGTCAAGGCGCAGATCCATGCCGGCGGCCGCGGCAAGGGCAAGTTCAAGGAACTGGCAGCCGACGCCAAGGGCGGCGTCCGCCTGGCGCACTCGATCGACGAGGTCGAGGCCGCAGCCAAGGACATGCTCGGCAACACGCTGGTGACGATCCAGACCGGCGACGAGGGCAAGGAGGTCAACCGCCTCTACGTTACCGACGGCGCCGACATCGCCAAGGAATTCTACCTGTCGATGCTGGTCGATCGCGCATCGGGCCGCATCGCGATGGTCGTTTCGACCGAAGGCGGCATGGATATCGAGGCTGTCGCGCACGATACGCCTGAAAAGATCGAGACGATCACGATCGATCCGGCGACCGGCCTGACCGACGCCGACGCCAAGAAGGCGACCGACGTCCTGAAGCTTTCGGGCGACCTCGCCGCGCAGGCGGCCGACACCGTCAAGAAGCTCTATACCGCCTTCGTCAAGAGCGACATGGCGATGCTCGAGGTCAACCCGCTGGTCGAAACCGACGATGGCAAGATCCTCGTCCTCGACGCCAAGGTGTCGTTCGACGAGAACGCACTGTTCCGTCATCCCGACATCGCCGCGCTGCGCGACGAGAGCGAGGAGGACCCGATGGAGGTCGAGGCGTCGAAGCACGACCTGGCCTATATCAAGCTCGACGGCGACATCGGTTGCATGGTCAACGGCGCGGGCCTTGCCATGGCGACGATGGACATCATCAAGCTGAACGGCGCGTTTCCGGCCAATTTCCTCGACGTCGGTGGTGGCGCGAGCAAGGAAAAGGTCACCGCGGCGTTCAAGATCATCCTGAGCGATCCGGCGGTAAAGGGCATCCTCGTCAACATCTTCGGCGGGATCATGAAATGCGACATCATCGCCGACGGCATCGTCGCCGCGGCGAAGGAAGTGAACCTTTCGGTGCCCCTGGTGGTTAGGCTTGAAGGCACCAATGTCGACAAGGGCAAGGCGATCCTCGCCAATTCGGGCCTGCCAATCGTCAGCGCAGACGATCTGGGCGATGCTGCCAAGAAGATCGTCGCCGAGGTTAAAAAGGCGGCCTGAGCCGCTCAAGGAACGCAAAGAAGGGTAGTACGCGATGAAAATTCTCGTCCCTGTCAAACGGGTGATCGATTACAACGTCAAGCCGCGGGTCAAGGCCGACGGCAGCGGCGTCGACCTTGCCAACGTCAAGATGAGCATGAACCCGTTCGACGAAATTGCCGTCGAGGAGGCGATCCGGCTCAAGGAAAAGGGCCCCGCCGAAGAGATTATCGCGGTCTCGGTCGGTCCGGCCAAGGCTACCGAGACCCTTCGTACCGCGCTCGCCATGGGTGCCGACCGTGCGATCCTGATCCAGACCGATGAAACCGTCGAACCACTGGCGGTGGCGAAATTGCTCGCCAAGGTCGTCGAGGCCGAGGCGCCGAAGCTCGTTATCCTCGGCAAACAGGCGATCGACGACGACAGCAACCAGACGGGCCAGATGCTCGCCGCGCTGCTTGGCTGGGGACAAGGCACCTTCGCGTCAAAGGTGGTCGTCGAAGGCGATAGCGTCGATGTCACGCGCGAGGTCGATGGCGGGCTCGAGACGGTCAAGCTCAAGCTGCCCGCGATCGTCACCACCGATCTGCGGCTCAACGAGCCGCGCTATGCCTCGCTGCCCAACATCATGAAGGCCAAGTCAAAGCCGCTCGAGCAGAAAACGCCCGACGATTATGGCGTCGATATTGCGTCGCGTTTGACGACGCTCAAGGTGGTCGAACCGCCCGTTCGCCAGGCGGGGATCAAGGTCGCCGATGTCGACGAACTCGTTGCCAAACTCAAAGCCCTGGGAGTCGCCTGATATGAAAACGCTCGTTTGGGTCGAACATGAAAATGGCGCGGTCAAGGACGCTACGCTGAGCACTGTTACCGCTGCCGGCGAAATGGGTGGCGAAGTCCACCTGCTCGTCGCCGGCAAGGGTGTCGACGCCGTCGCTTCCGCCGCCGCCAAGATTGCCGGCGTCGGCAAAGTCCACGTCGCCGACGACGCGGCCTACGACCATGCGCTTGCCGAGAATATCGCGCCTCTCATCGTGGACTTGATGGGTCATCACGACGCCTTCGTCGCGCCCGCCACGACGACAGGCAAGAATATCGCGCCACGCGTCGCAGCCTTGCTCGACGTGATGCAAATTTCGGACATTCTCTCGGTCGACGGCGACAAGACGTTCACACGGCCGATCTATGCCGGCAACGCTATCGCCACAGTCCAGTCGAGCGATGCCAAGCTCGTTGTCACCGTGCGCGGCACGGCGTTCGACAAGGCTGCTTCGGAAGGCGGTTCGGGAACGATCGAGACCGTCTCCACCACCGGTGACAAGGGGCTTTCGAGCTTCGTCGGCCAGGAAATCGCCAAGAGCGAGCGTCCCGAGTTGACCAGTGCCAAGATTATCGTCTCGGGTGGCCGTGCCTTTGCCAGCAACGAAAAGTTTCACGATCTGCTCGAGCCGCTCGCTGACAAGCTCGGCGCCGGGATCGGCGCCAGCCGAGCGGCTGTCGATGCGGGTTATGCGCCGAACGATTACCAGGTGGGACAGACGGGTAAGATCGTCGCCCCGGAAGTTTATATCGCCATCGGCATCTCGGGCGCTATCCAGCACCTTGCCGGCATGAAGGATTCCAAGACGATCGTCGCGATCAACAAGGACGAGGACGCCCCAATCTTCCAGGTCGCCGATCTCGGCCTGGTCGGCGACCTGTTCCAGATCGTGCCCGAACTGACTCAGAAACTTTGATAAAAAAATTGCCGTAAGGCACTGGTCTGTTTAACGTTTCGGCCATGGATATTCGCGCGCATATTGCTCTCACGTCGTCGGCTTTTCTTGTTGCCCTTCCATCTCCCGCTTCGGCGGCCAAGGAACCCGTCCGGCTCGGTGCGACTTCGCAATGGCGGCTCGACTACGCTGATGACAGTTGCCGTTTGGCACGGCGGTTTGGCGAAGGCGAGGCTGAAAGCTTATTGATTTTCGATAGGTTCGAACCAGGGGAAGGGTTCAAGCTGATCGCCACAGGCATGCCGTTCGAGAAAATCCGCGATCACGCCGACGCGACTATTCGTTTCGGTTCCAACGAGGCGGAACAAGACGCTGGTTATTTCGCCGGCGAGCTAAACGGCAAACCGGCAATGATTTTCGCTCATACGACCTATCTGGGCTTGCCGAGCGAATCCGAAAGGGCCGCGGCGAAGCAGTTCGCCAAAGATCATCCGGGAGCTGATTTCGAGTATGCACCGGTTGGACCCGAGCGCGAAGCGGCCGTCGGCTACCTCTCGATCGATGCTCCCGGAATCAAGGAGATCGTCCTTGAAACAGGGTCGATGAAAGCGCCGATGGACGCACTCCGTCGCTGCACCGACGAATTGCTCGAACATTGGGGAATCGATGTCGCTGCGCACCATTCTCTGACCCGCAAGGCGATGCCGACCAAGTCGCCCGCCGATTGGCTTACCAGCGCCGACTATCCTTCGAAGATGCTTCGCCAGGGTGCCCAGTCGATCATCCAGTTTCGAATCGACGTCGATAGCGCAGGCAAGCCGTCCGGTTGTCATATCCAAACGCAAACGAACCCCGCAGGTTTCAACGATGTCGTCTGCGCTGGCTTAATGAAACGCGCGCGATTTCGGCCCGCGCTCGATGCGGTCGGCAATCCGGTAGCGTCATATTATATCAATTCGGTGATTTTCCTGATCGCCGGCTGAATCGCATTGGTCAAATCTGTAACGCTCACTCGCGCTGGGCGTCGTCCTTTTCGGCCTCTTCGGCTTCGATCTCTTCGTGCCGCTCGTGCAAGGGCGCAAAGCGCAGGACAAGGAAGCCGACGATTGCCGAGAGGATCGTGCCCATCAGGATGCCGATCTTGGCTTCCTCGCGCAGGAGAGCGGCCTGTTCGCCTGCGCCGGGGAAAGCGAGTTCGCCGATGAACAGGCTCATCGTAAATCCGATGCCGCACAGCAGGGCGACGCCATAGACCTGCAGCCAGGTCGCGCCGCGCGGGCGGTTGGCCCAGCCGATCTTGACCATCAGCCATACGCTGCCGAAAATGCCGAGCTGCTTGCCGATGAACAGGCCCGCCGCGATGCCGAGCGGAAGCGGGGCCAGGATCTCGTCGGCGCCGATGCCGGCGAGCGATACGCCCGCATTGACGAAGCCGAACAGCGGCACGATCGCAAAGGCGACCCACGCATCGAGCCGGTGTTCGAGGATGTGGAGCGGCGAAACCTTGCTGTCGGGATGGCCAGGCGTGCGGATGATCGGCACCATCATCGCGGCGAGGACACCAGCGATGGTGGCGTGAACTCCCGACGATAGTACTGCAAACCACAAGGCTACGGCCAGCAGGAGATAGGGCCAAAGCTTTTGCACGTTGTTGCGGTTGAGGACGTACATTACCGCCAGGATGGCGGCGGCGGCAAGCAGCGCGATAGTGTTGAGCGATTGCGTATAGGCAAGCGCGATGATCGCGACTGCGCCCATGTCGTCGACGATCGCGACTGTAACGAGGAACAGCTTGAGCGAGGTCGGTGCGCGTTTGCCGAGAAGAGCGAGGACACCGATGGCAAAGGCAATATCGGTTGCCGCTGGTATCGCCCAGCCATTGGCCAGTCGGGAGAAGTCGCGCGTCAGGAAAAGGTAGATGACGGCCGGCAGCAGCATGCCCGCCCCGGCCGCCACGACGGGCAATCGCCGTCGCCGCCAGCTCGACAGACGACCATCGATGAATTCGCGCTTGATCTCGAGACCAACGAAAAAGAAAAAGATCGCCATCAACCCGTCATTGACCCACAAGTGAGTCGTCATTGGCCCGAGTCGATCGGTCAACGTCGGGCCAATCTTCCAATGGGTAAAGTGAAAATAGCTTTCGGCGAACGGCGAGTTGGCAATTATTAGCGCCAGTCCCGCGGCTATCAGCAGGACTATTCCGCCAGCCGCTTCGCTCGACAGAAAGTCGCGCAAAGCCGACTGGGATCCGGCTCTTTTCTGCGGTTCGTTCACAAGCTTGTCCCCTTTGAATGTGTGCGGATGACTAGCCGCGCAGCGGCTTGGGTCAACCCCGCTTCGGGCGCAAGCTGATCTGAGCCATTGATATTGCTGTTGATTTAATCATTTGGCGCGCCAATACTGCCACTCAAGGGGGCAGGCCAATGCCGAACTGGGCGCTTGGGGGCGACGGAATCCTTGCGGGATTGACTGTCGCGATGCGCGCGGCGAGCATGGAACTTCTACTGTTCGCCGCGGTCTTCTTCGTGCTGTTCGGCGTTGGCGATATCCTGATCGATGCGCTGTGGCTGGGCAATCGGGCGATGCGCGCGCCGGCCCGCAAGATCGCGCGCGGCCAGCCGCTGGCGCACCGCATGGCGATTTTCATTCCCGCCTGGCGCGAGGCCGAGGTGATCGGCCGAACGCTGGCGCATGCGAAGGCGGCATGGCGCGGCGAGCCGTATCGGATTTATGTCGGGATCTATGCCAACGACGGCGCGACACTTTTGCGCGTCGCGGCGCGGGCGGCGCTCGACACCCAGATCCGTATCGTCATCCATGCAAGACAAGGCCCGACGACCAAGGCCGACTGCCTCAACGCGATCTGGCGTGCGCTACGCACCGACGAGGCGATCGAGGGCGATCGCTACGATGCGGTGATCCTGCACGATGCCGAAGACTTCGTCGATCCCGGCGAGCTGGCAGCGTTCGACCGCGCACTGCACGATTACGCCTTCGTCCAGCTTCCGGTCATCCCGTTGCTCCACGGACGCCGAACATGGATTTCGGGCCATTATTGCGACGAGTTCGCCGAAGCGCACCAGAAGGACATCATCGTGCGTCAACGGATCGGTGCGTCGATCCCGGCGGCCGGAGTGGGCTGCGCGTTCCGCCGCGATGCGATCGCGATACTGTCCACTGGTGGCGACCCGTTCTGCGCCGAAAGCCTGGTGGAGGACTATGAGATGGGGCTGGCGATCGGCCAAGCGGGCCTGCCCTCGACATTTTTCCGCGCGCGGGGCCCCGATGGCGCGCTGATCGCGGTCCGGAGCCATTTTCCCAACAGGCTTGGATTGTCGGTTCGCCAGAAGGCCCGCTGGATTGCAGGGATTGCGCTATCGGGTTGGGACCGGATCGGCTGGGCCCGCGGCTGGCACCGGAGGCAGATTGCCAGCAACTGGATGCTGTGGCGCGACCGGCGCACGATATTATCCGCCATCGTGACGATCGCGGCTTATATGGGCGCCGGCATGCTCGTCGCGAGCGAGGCGGGCGCGACGTATCTCGGCATCGCGCAGGTTCCAATCCCGGCAATAATGGGGCCCTTGCTCGCAGCCAGCAGCATTATCCTGGTCTGGCGACTGGCAATGCGATCGGTGTTTACCGCGCGGATTTACGGTCGGGTCGAAGGCTTGCGGGCAGTCCCGCGGGCGTTCGTTTCCAATGTCGTCACGGTGGTTGCGGCTCACCGGGCCCTGGCGCTCTATGTCAGGGCGTTGTCGGGCGCCCCGCTGCGCTGGGACAAGACCCATCATGTCACGTGCGCATTGCCGCTCAGGGTCGAACGGAGCCACCCTTGACCGGGCTTTCCCGTGCGCTTGCGCTCGAGCGGCGCGGCATAGCCGGCCAGCCGCTGATGCTGGTCATTGGCGTCGTTATGCTGTGGATCGGCGTGCGGACGTTCTGGTTGGTCCTCGATGCGCCGACGATCGGGCCTCCCGCCCCGCCAGTCTGGCTGCTGGCGCGAAATGTTGGCGAGCGCGTCGCATTGCCCGCTCTCTCGCAAGCTGCGACCGCAGAAGCGGTGCCAGGCACAATGCCGCGAATCACCAATCCGCAGCCGCTCTCCGCGCAGGCGTCCCGGCTTTCGGGCGGACATGGCGGCGCGCCAATCGAGCCATGGTTGAGGTTCGCAGCTCCAGGCAGGCGGTGGAGCTTTGCGCATCGCCCTGCCGAGACCGAAGGCTGGCGCCCTCGCTACGGCGACCCGCAGGTCGCGTCTGGCATGACGACTGGAACACTGGGCGGGGCGGCAGGCCGCCTCGGCGGTGCGGGCGTCGAACCCGAGCGGTTGCCGCTCGCCGCAGAACCGCGCCGCTGGGCCGCCTCGGCCTGGATGCTGGCGAGGCCGGGCAGTTCCATAGACCGGGGCGCGCCGATCGCCCGCTATGGCGCATCGCAGGTGGGCGCCCTCATCGAATATCGGCTGGGCGGAGAGGTGTCGCCGCGCGTATATGTCCGCGCCAGCCGCGCACTGGTCGGCGGCGGCGAGGCGGAAATTGCCGCAGGCGTGAAGGTCGCGCTTGGCGACCTGCCGCTAGCCGCGCATTTCGAGCGCCGCTTTGCCGCCAATGCGGCGGGACGCGATGCGATGGCGCTGTTCGTCAGCGGTGGATTTTCCGGGGGCGATCGCACCCGGTTGGCGATCGACGCCTATGGCCAGGCGGGGGTGGTGGGATTGCGGCGCAGGGTTCCGTTCGTCGACGCCGCGTTGGTGGCACGGCGACAGATTGCCGTGCACGGCCCGCTGAGTCTGTCGGCGGGCGGCGGCAGTTGGATTGGCGGCCAGCCCGGCGCATCGCGCGTCGATATCGGACCCCGAATAGAAGCGCAGTACGATGATGGTTTCCACGGTCGCCTGTCGCTCGATTGGCGCGAGCGGGTCGATGGCAGCGCCGAGCCGAAAAGCGGCCCGGCGATGACGCTGGCCTTCTCGTTCTAGACGCTGGGTCCTTCGCGGCGTCGGCAGGGGGATGAAATAGCCGTCGCCGTGCGACGCACGGTTCCCCCGCACAGCTTTCTTCTCTATCCGCAGGGGCGGCAGTCGCGGCAGCCCGCCGACGCCGATACAGCGGATACCGGCCCATGGATCTATACCTGCCCATCGCCAACCTATCGGTGAACGCCCTGGTGATCATCGGCCTCGGCGGGCTGGTCGGTTTCCTGTCGGGCATGTTCGGCGTCGGCGGCGGCTTCCTGACGACGCCGCTACTGATTTTCTACGGCATCCCGCCGACCGTCGCCGCCGCATCGTCGGCTTCGCAGGTAACCGGCGCCAGCGTCTCGGGGATGATGGCGCACATGCGCCGCGACGGCGTCGATTTCCGCATGGGCGGCGTGATGGTCGCGGGCGGCATCGCGGGGTCGCTGCTCGGCGCATGGCTGTTCCGCCTGCTCACGGCGCTCGGCCAGATCGATACCGTGATCGCACTGCTTTATGTCGTCCTGCTGGGGACGATCGGCCTGCTGATGGCCAGAGAATCGTTTGCAGCGGTGCGCGCCGTGCGCGGCGGCAGGCCCGTGCGGGTGAAGCGGCGCCGTCATCATCCGCTCGTCGCGGCGCTGCCGATGCGCTGGCGATTCTATCGGTCGGGGCTCTATATCTCGCCGATCGCGCCGTTGCTGCTCGGCGCGCTGACCGGGATCATGACGATGCTGCTCGGCGTCGGCGGCGGGTTCATCCTGATACCCGCGATGCTCTACCTGCTCGGCATGGGGACGCAGGTCGTCGTCGGCACCTCGCTGTTCCAGATCGTCTTCGTGACGATGGCGTCGACGATGACGCACAGCCTGACGACGCATGCGGTCGACCTTGTCCTGGCCGTCCTGCTGCTGCTTGGCAGCGTCGTGGGCGCCCAGTTCGGCGCGCGCTTCGCGGTCAGGGTCAAACCCGAATATCTCCGCCTCGCGCTGTCGCTGATCGTGCTGCTCGTCGCGGCGCGCATGGCCTGGGGGCTAGGCATCCGGCCCGACGAAATCTATTCGGTGCAGGGCATATGAGGCGGACGGCCGGCATCCTCCTCCTGCTCGGCGTGCTGATGTTTCAGGCGGGCCCCGCTGCCGCCGCCGACCCGCAGCTGGTGCCCGATGTTTCGCAAAGCGATATCGAGATCCGCTACAGTTTCGCGGGCGAGACGATCCTGCTGTTCGGCGCGATCCTCTATCCCGACCGCAAGCTGCCCGACGAAGACGTCGATATCGTCATCGTGCTCAAGGGTCCATCGGTGCCGATCACGATCCGCGAAAAGCAGCAAATCGGAGGCATCTGGATGAATGCCGACGCGGTCGGCATGCGTTCGGCCCCAGGCTATTACGCGATCGGGTCGTCGCGACCGATCAGCGAGATCGTCGACGAACGCACCGCCGCGATCTACGAGCTGGGCCTGCACAACCTGCAACTGTCGCCGACCGGTTTCACCTCGCCAGACCAGCTCCAGCGCTTCGAAACCGGCCTGATCGAGCTCAATCGCCGCACGCGCATCTACAGCGAGGACGCGAACGCGGTGTCGATCCGCGAGGGCGTACTCTACCGTGCGTCGATGACCGTGCCGGCCCGCGTTCCGGTCGGCGGAATCACCGCGCAGACGTTCCTGATATCGCACGGCAAGGTGCTGGCGGTCGCATCGCGCGACATTACCGTGCGAAAGACGGGTTTCGAGCGATTCATCGCCATGGCCGCGGAGCAGCTCGGTTTTTTCTACGGATTGGTCGCCATCCTGCTGTCGCTTGCTTTCGGTTATGCGGCGAGCGCCTATTTCGGGCGACGTTGACCGTTCGACGAATCGATATCCGGGTAAATCGTTTATTTACGCCGCGCTTATAAAGTCATTCCCGAAGCACTTTCACGATGCGTGCCTAGGGGAATTATCGATGGACATGGCCGGCAAGGATTTCGGTGCGGCAACCCAGGGCAGCGAGCCGACGAGCGCGCAGCCGACCCGCGCCCAGGCCTTTCCGACGCGCGCCACGGCGAATGCCACCGGCGCAGCGCAGGTCGGCATCCCGGCAACCGGTTCGGTCGGCATCTGCATCGGCGAAGTGATGCAGATTTCGGGTTCGAGTTCGGAAATCCTGATCGATCTCAGCAAGCTCAATGCGCTGCGCGAGCATGACGATCCCGCGGTGGCGATGGCAGGCCAGGTCGGCAGCCAGATCAAGATCCATATCGGCAATTTGTGGCTGCTCGCCAATATCCGATCGCAGACGATGACCAACCGCGCCGAAGGCGTCATCCAGGCACAGATCGACTTTCTCGGCGAAGGTGACGAAGAAAAGCTGACCGGGCGCATTTTCAATTTCCGCCGCGGCGTGACGCGCTATCCGACGCCGGGCAGCGAGGTTTATGCCGCGACCAGCCTCGACCTCAAACAGGTCTATGCCGCCGATGCGCGGCCGCACGTCGAAATCGGCACCGTCTATCCGACCAGGGATATTCGCGGCGCGCTGTACATCGATGCGCTGCTTGGCAAGCATTTCGCGCTTTTGGGTTCGACCGGCACCGGCAAGTCGACCGCCGCGGCGCTGATCCTGCACAAGATCGTCGAAATGGCGCCGCAGGGCCATATCGTGATGATCGATCCGCACGGCGAATACGCCTCCGCGTTCAAGAACCAGGGCGCCCTGTTCGACGTCGATAACCTGGCCCTGCCCTACTGGCTGCTCAATTTCGAGGAGCATTGCGAGGTGTTCGTCACCTCCGACGGCAAGGACCGCCAGGCCGATTGCGACATCCTTTCCAAGTGCCTGCTGCAGGCGCGTTCGAAATCGCGTTCGGCCGAGGGGATGGGCAAGCTGACCGTCGATTCGCCGGTCCCCTACCTGCTCAGCGACCTGCTCAACATTATCCAGAACGAGATGGGCCGGCTCGACAAGTCGACCTCGTCGGCGCCGTATATGCGGCTCAAGGGCAAGATCGAGGAACTGCGCAACGACCCGCGCTATGCCTTCATGTTCTCCGGCATGCTCGTCGCCGATACGATGACCGCCTTCCTCGCCAAGATCTTCCGCCTGCCGTCCGACGGCAAGCCGATTTCGATCATCGACGTGTCGGGCGTCCCGTCCGACGTTACCTCGGTTGTCGTCGCGGTGCTCAGCCGGATGGTGTTCGATTACGCGATCTGGTCACGCAACGAGACTCAGCGGCCGATCCTCCTCGTCTGCGAGGAGGCGCATCGCTATATCCCGTCATCGGCGATCGGCAGCGGCCAGTCGGTGCGCAAGATTCTCGAGCGGATCGCCAAGGAAGGACGCAAGTACGGCGTCTCGCTCGGCCTGATCACGCAGCGGCCATCGGACCTGGCCGAAGGCGTGCTGTCGCAGTGCGGCACGATCATCTCGATGCGGCTCAACAACGATCGCGACCAGGATTTCGTCAAGGCGGCGATGCCCGAGGGGTCGCGCGGCTTCATCGATTCGATCCCCGCGCTGCGCAACCGTGAATGCATCATCTGCGGCGAGGGCGTCGCGATTCCGATCCGCGTTGCGCTCGACACGCTCGCCGATGAAAAACGGCCCGCGTCGAGCGACCCGCTGTTTTCCAAGCTGTGGCAGGATTCGGGCGGCGAAGAGGAAATGCTCGACCGCGTCGTCCACCGCTGGCGCAGCCAGGGGCGCTAACTCGCGTCTCCGGGCGCTTCCCACAGTTCGACGGCATTGCCCTCGGGATCGTGAATCCGGGCGAAGCGGCCGATCGCCGGGTCGTCCCATTCGGCCTTGCGGATGACCGCGATGTCGGCGGCTTCGAGACTTGCCACCAGCGCGTCGAGATCGGTCACGCGCAGGTTGATCATGAACTGCTTGTCGGTGGCGAAATAGTCGCTGTCGCGCGGGAAGGGCGCGAACACCATCGGCCCACCGCGGACGATCCAGCTATACTCTTCGGGCTCGCCCGCGCCCTCTGCGGCGCAGCCCGCGCCGACATTGAGGTGATCGCGATACCACGCCGAAAGCGCGTCGGGATCGTCCGCGCGAAAGAACAATCCACCCATTGCGACGACGGCCATGCGATCCTCCTCAGCAAAGCAGCGAGGCTATCACGCAAACGCCTATCTGGCGATCCATTCGCCCGAAGTGCTGAACTTGTCCTTGATCTGGCCCGACTTGGCGAGCGCGGGGTCGCGATATTCGGGTTCGGGCGCGGCAGCAGGAGCGGCTGCGGCGCGGCGCGATGCCAGCGCGGTTTCGGGCGCGGTAGCGACCGAGGGACTTGCCGCGGCGGAGAACGGGCACGCTGTCGACGGCGGCGGGAACTGCGCTCTTGCCGGCGAGCTGGAGCGCGACCGGGCGATAGGGGCCGGGTGTCGGCTCGATGCCCGAATAGGGCTGGCCGAACGCGGCAAGTTCACCCCAGCGGCCGCGCCAGCGGTGGAAGATGTGAGCGCCGACGACATTGGTCATGACGAGCGACTTGCCCCAGCGCGGCCAGATCGCCTGCGTGTGGTAATGCGTTGCGAGGCCGACCGCGGGATCGACCTTGCCGGCGAGCGCGGTGCCCGGCGACGCGCGCCGCGCGCGCCCAGGCGGCAGCAGCCGGACGGCGCGCCATCGAGCCGTCGCAGGCGAAGCTGAACTGGCAACCGGTGGTGCGGTCAGAGCCCTGGAATACGACGCCGCAGACGCTGCCGGGGAAGCTGGGGTGGCGCACGCGGTTGAGCACGACCTGGGCGACACCGCGCTGACCGTCGTCGCTTTCCGAGGCGGCCTCGTAATAGATCGCCGCGGTCAGGCAGTAGAGCGCGCGGCTGCGGTCCTGCGCCGAGGCGCCGACGAAACGATAGGGCTTGGCGGCGGGGCCGACAAAGGCTTCCTGGCGGATCTGGTCGGGATCGACGACCGGATCGCTGGGCAGCGCGAAGGGGTCGGGCAGGCTGGGATCGATCGCGCGCGCGGTCGCATAATCGTTCGCGGTCAGCAGCGCCCAGCGGTCGGGATCGTAGGGTTTGAGCTGGATCGGCACGCTGACGCGATAGCTGCTCGCGGCGCGGCCATTGGCGCTGAGCGCCAGCGACATAGCGATGATCAGCAGGACCGCGACGACCAGCGTCGAGCGCCGCGACGATCGCGGTGCCGCGGCGCGGCGGGTCAGGTCAAGGCTGGCCGGGTTCGGCATTGAGTCTGGCGATTCCCATCTTTACGAAAGCCACGCGCGGGCCGGATTTTGCCCGGCAATCCTAATACGTTAGGAAGGCTGAAAAAGCTGTAGCTTTTTTGGGCCTGTCCCTCGACGGAACAGGCGCGGGGCGAAGGTTAACCTGCGGTTTGCGTCGCCCGGTCGGCCTCGTCGAGCAATCCCGCCGCGCGGTCGCCGTCCCAGCTCATCGCGCCGACGACGCGCGCGACCTCGATACCCCGGGCATCGTAGATCACCGTGACCGGCAGCGTTTGCGCCGCGAGCGCGGTGGCGAGCGCGTTTTCGGTGTCGAGATAGGGTTCGAGTTCGCTTGAACTTTCGCTGCGCGAAGAACGGCGCGACCGCCTTTTCGCCGGTCAGGTCCTGCGATACGACGAGCACCGTTGCCGCCTCGCCCTCGCGCACGGCCAGCGCGTCGAGCGTCGGCATTTCCTTGATGCATGGCGCGCACCACGTTGCCCACAGGTTGACGACCAGCGGCTTGCCGCGAAATTCGGCGAGCCTGGCGGGCTTTCCGTCAGGCGCGGTGAACAGCGCCGCGGGAGCGGTCTCACCGGCATGGCTGCGGTCGATCTGGTAAGTCAGCGCGCTGTCGACCTCGGTCTCGACGACGCTTTCGGGTTCGGCTTGCCCGTCGTCGCGCGGTTGCGTATCGCAGCCCGTCAGCGCGGCGGCCATGAGCAGCAGGGCGGCGGGCACAGCAAAATCGAGACGGTTGATGGCGGATACTCCTGAGGCAAATGCGATGTGGGGCGGCCGGTTCGCCGACGGCCCGTCGGCGGTGATGCGTGAGATTAACGCCTCGATCCCTGCCGACAAGCGCTTATGGCGCCAGGACATCGCGGCGAGCCAGGCGCACGCCCGGATGCTGGTCGCGCAGGGCATCATTTCATCGGCCGACGGCGAGGCGATCCTCGGCGGCCTCGACACGATCGCGAGCGAATATGCCGAGCACGGCATCGTCGAGGATTTCGCGCTCGAAGACATCCACATGCATGTCGAGGCCCGCCTCACCGAATTGATCGGCGAAGCGGCGGGCCGGCTGCACACCGCGCGGTCGCGCAACGACCAGGTTGCGACCGATTTCCGCCTGTGGGTGCGCGACGCGATCGACCAGGTCGATGCCGGGATCAGCGCCTTCCAGCGCGCGCTGGTCGCGCGCGCCGACGAACATGCCGCCGCGCCGATGCCGGGTTTCACCCATTTGCAGGCGGCGCAGCCGGTGACGCTGGGGCATCATCTGATGGCCTATTACGAGATGGCGGCGCGCGACCGTTCGCGCTTTGCCGATGCGCGCGCCCGGCTCAACCGCTGCCCGCTCGGCTCGGCGGCGCTCGCGGGGACGAGCTTCCCGCTCGATCGCGCTGCGGTCGCGAGCGAGCTGGGATTCGATGCGCCGACCGACAATTCGCTCGACGCCGTGTCCGACCGCGATTTCGCGCTCGATTTCCTGATGGCGGCAACGCAGACGTCGCTCCACCTGTCGCGGCTCGCCGAAGAGATGATCATCTGGGCATCGCAGCCATACGGGTTCGTCACGCTGTCCGACAGCTTCTCGACCGGCAGCTCGATCATGCCGCAAAAGCGCAATCCCGACGCCGCCGAGCTCGTCCGGGGGCATAGCGGGCGGATCGCGGGCTGCATGACCGCGCTGGTCATGACGATGAAGGGCCTGCCGCTGGCCTATGCCAAGGACATGCAGGACGACAAGCCGCCGGTGTTCGAAGCCTATGACCTGCTCGCTTTGTCGCTCGCGGCGATGACCGGGATGGTCGCCGAATGCACTTTCGAGACCGACACGGATGGCCGAAATGGCGACGACCGGCCACGCTACCGCGACCGACCTGGCCGACTGGCTGGTGCGCGAGGCGGGGGTGCCGTTTCGCGAGGCGCATCACATCGTCGGGCGCGTCGTGCGCGCCGCCGAAGAGCGCGGCGCGACGCTCGAACAGTTGGATGCCGAGACGCTGGCTGCTATCGATACGCGCCTGACCGGATCGGCGCGCGATGCGCTGGGACTGGCGGGCTCGCTCGCCAGCCGGACGAGCCACGGTGGCACCGCGCCGAGCGAGGTCGCCAAGCGGGTCGCGCAGGCGCGCGAAGCCCTGCGAATGGAGCGCTGACAATGAGAGCACGAGTGACCCTGGCGACCGTCGCGGTCCTGACGCTGGCGGCCTGCGGCAACCAGGTCGACCTGCGTCCCAAGGCGGGAGAGACGATGCCCGTTGCGCCTGCGGGTGCGGCCGAAACGCCGACCGTCGACGAGCTCATCGAACCCCAGACGCAGGCGCGTCCTCGGCGCAGCGACGACCCGCTGACCAGGTCAGAGGAACGCCAGGACGATCCCTTCGACCTGCCGCCACCTGGCTGACCGATGGACCATTTCTCCTATCGTGACGGCAGGATGTTTGCCGAGGACGTCGCGCTCGACACCATCGCGGCCGAGGTCGGTACGCCGGTCTATGTCTATTCGCGCGCCACGCTCGAGCGCCATGCGCGCGTCTTTCGCGAAGGCCTGAGCGGGCTCGGCAAAGTCCATCTCGCCTACGCAATCAAGGCCAATCCCAATCTCGCGGTGCTGCGCGTGCTCGCCAACATGGGCTATGGCGCCGATGTCGTTTCGGGTGGCGAGCTGGCGCGTGCGCTGGCGGCGGGCATGCCCGCGCACGACATCGTCTTTTCGGGCGTCGGCAAGACGCGCGAAGAACTGGCTTTTGGCCTCGACAGCGGCATCGGCCAGTTCAACCTCGAGCACGAGCCAGAGGGCGTCGCGCTTGCCGAAATCGCGCATCAGCGCGGGCTGCGCGCGCCAGCGGTGTTGCGCGTCAATCCCGATGTCGATGCGGGCACGCATGCCAAGATCTCGACCGGCAAGGCCGATAACAAGTTCGGCGTCGCGATCGCCGACGCGCCCGCGATCTATGCGCGGCTCGCGGCACTGCCCGGCCTCGCGCTGCGCGGCGTGGCGATCCATATCGGCAGCCAGCTCGGTGACCTTGCGCCGCTCGAAACCGCTTATGCCTCGGTCGGGCGGCTGATCGCCGAGTTGCGCGCCGCCGGTCACGAAATCAGCCATGTCGATCTCGGCGGCGGGCTCGGCGTGCCGTACCGCGAAGGCGAGAGCTTGCCGAGCCCCGCCGATTACGGAGCGATGGTCACGCGCGCGACCAAGGGCTGGGATGTCGAGCTGATGTTCGAACCGGGCCGGGTGATTGCGGGCAATGCCGGGGTGCTGCTGACCAAGGTGCTGTGGGTCAAGCCGGGGGTGCGCCATCCCTATGTCATCGTCGATGCGGCGATGAACGACCTTGCCCGACCCGCGCTTTATGACGCGTGGCACGATTTCGCGGCGGTCGCGCCGAGCGGCGAGCGGATGATCGCCAACATTGCGGGGCCGGTCTGCGAAAGCGGCGATACCTTTGCGATGGCGCGCGACATCGACGCGGTCGGCGAGGGCGATCTGGCGGTATTCCGCACCGCCGGCGCCTATGGCGCGACGATGGCGAGCACGTACAACAGCCGGGCGCTGGTCCCCGAAGTGTTGGTCGACGGGGATCGCTATGCGGTCGTCGCCGATCGCATAGCGGCGCAGACGATCATGGGCGCCGAGCGCGTTCCGGACTGGCTTGCTTAGGCGCTTGCGGCGCCCGCTAGCAAAAAGTTGATGTGCGCGCGGGCGATCAGGCGATCCTCGTCGTCCTGCCACGCGACGACGTCGATATTGGCGATCCGCTGTCCGAGCCGTCCGACGGTGCCGCGCGCATAGGTCATCGCCTCGCGCCCGCCGCGCATGAAGTCGATCGTCATGTTGATCGGCTTGATCCGGGGCTGCGGATCGAGATCGGCGATCGCCAGTTCGAGCGAGGCGAACGCGGCAAGTTCCAGCAGTCCGGCGATTGCGCCGCCGTGGAGAAATCCGGGTCGGCCGAGCACCTGGCCACCGAACGGCATCATCAGCGTTGCGCGGCTGTCGGCGGGCGCGAGCGTGACACCGAGCAGATCGGCATAGGGTGGCAGCTTTCGCATCGTCACAGCGCCCAGGCCGGGCCGGTGAACATGAAGGTGCCGGCGCAGTGCGCGACGGGATCATCGGCGTCGCCGTCGTGCGCGATGCCGCGAACGAATGCGATCGAACGCGTCAGGCGATAGCATTCGCCGCGCCCAATGACGTCGCGCCCGCTGCCCGCCGGGCGGATATAGTCGATCCGGAAATCGAGCGTCGCCTGCGGGCGGAACGCCGCCATCTTGCGCCAGATCGCGAGGCTGGTGGCATTGTCCATCAGCGTGAAGATCGGCCCCGAAGCCATCAGTCGCGCCTCTTCGTCGCCGATCAGCGCATCGCGCCACGGCAGCCGCAGTTCGACCCAGTCATCGGCCGCGCCGTGCCACTGGAGGTCGAGCGCGCCGTTATGCCCGACCGCGCCCATCCGCTTGAAAAAGCGCTCGGCGTCGAACGCGGACGGCGATTCGGGGGAGGGAGGGGATACGGTCATTACGCGCAGCGGTAGCCCGGACATCGGGTGATGCCAACATGACGTAAAGGTAATTTCAACTCGCCCGATGCGGCGACGACCCGCTGACCCACGCGCGCGCTTGACCGCCTCGCATGCGCACAGCAGGATGCGGCATGCATCCAAGCCAGCACGCCGCCACCCATCCCGACCGACCGGCGGTGATATTTGCCCCGAGCGGCGAGACGATGAGCTATGCAAAGCTCGAGGGACAATCGAACCAGGTGGCGCAGCTGCTGCGCGCGCGCGGGCTGCAGCGCGGCGATGTCGTTGCAATCGCGCTCGAGAACCTGCCGATCTATTATTCACTGGTATGGGGAGCGCAGCGCGCCGGGCTCTATTTCGTCTGCATCCCGACGCGGCTGACGAGTGCCGAGATGCGCTACATGATCGAGGACAGTGCGGCCAAGCTGTTGCTGACGGGCGCATCGCTCGCCGAAACCGTTGCGCCGCTCGCCGCGATTTGTCCGCTGCTGATGTTGGACGGCGCGGCGGCGGGCTATGACGATCTCGGCGCGGCGCTGGAAGCGATGCCGAGCGCGCCGATCGCCGACGAAAGCGCGGGCACCGACATGCTCTATTCGTCTGGGACGACGGGGCGGCCCAAGGGCATTCGCGTCGCCTTGCCCGACGATCCCGACATTAGCGCGACGCCGGTGCTCGAGATGCTCGCGCGCGGCCTCTACGGCTTTGTCGAGGAGATGGTCTATCTGTCGCCGTCGCCGCTCTATCACGCCGCGCCGCTGCGCTGGTCGATGACGGTGCACCGCGTCGGCGGAACGGTCGTCCTGATGGACAAGTTCGACGCCGCCGAAGCGCTCGCGGCAATCGAGCGCTATTGCGTGACGCACGCGCAGTTCGTTCCGACGCATTTCGTCCGTATTCTCAAGCTGTCCGAGGCGGAGCGCGCGGCGCACGACGCGTCGAGCCTGCGCTGTGCGATCCACGCTGCTGCGCCGTGCCCGGTGCCGGTCAAGCGCGCGATGATCGATTACTGGGGGCCGGTCGTGTTCGAATATTATGCCGGCTCCGAAGGCAACGGCATGACCGCGATCAATTCGACCGAATGGCTCGAACGGCCGGGGTCGGTCGGGCGCGCGATGCACGGCATCGTCCATATCTGCGACGAGGATGGCAACGAGCTGCCGGTCGGCGAAACGGGGCTGGTGTATTTCGAGAGCCCGACGCCGTTCGCCTATCACAACGATCCCGAAAAGACGCGCGCCAGCCAGAACGCCAAGGGCTGGTCGACATTGGGTGATGTCGGACGGCTCGACGAGGCGGGCTATCTCTACCTCACCGACCGGAAGAGCTACATGATCATCTCGGGCGGGGTGAACATCTATCCGCGCGAAATCGAGGACCGCATCATCGTCCACCCCGCGGTCGACGATGTCGCGGTAATCGGGGTGGCCGATGACGACATGGGCGAGCGCGTCGTCGCAGTCGTCCAGCCGGCGCCCGGGGTCGCGGGCGACGATGCGCTGGCCGAAGAACTCGAAGCCTGGTGCCGCGCCGAGCTGGCCGGGTACAAGGTGCCGCGCCGGTTCGATTTCCGCGACAGCCTGCCGCGCCATGCGACGGGCAAATTATACAAACGCCTGCTCGTCGACGAATATCGCGCCAGGGAGGCCCCATGACCGAGACGTTTCACGATCGCGTAACGATGACATTGAGCGGCGGTGTCGCCGATGTGCGGCTGACGCGCGCCGACAAGCTCAACGCGCTCGACCCCGCGATGTTCGACGGTATCGAGGCGGTGATCGCACGCCTCTCCGCCGCCGCGGATGTTCGCTGCGTGGTGCTGTCGGGCGAGGGACGCGCGTTCTGCGCCGGGCTCGACCTTGCCAGCATGGGCAGCATGGACGCGCCTGCCGACATCATGGAGCGCAGCCACGGCGCCGCCAACATCTTCCAGCACGTCGCCTGGGGCTGGCGGACGTTGCCGATGCCGGTGATCGCGGCGGTGCAGGGGATCGCCTTTGGCGGCGGGTTGCAGATCATGAGCGGCGCCGACAGCGTGATTGCCGCGCCGGGTACGCGGCTCGGCGTGATGGAGATCAAATGGGGCATCGTTCCCGACATGGCGGGCTTTGCTTTGTGGAAGGGCCGCGTGCGCGACGACCATCTGCGCGAGCTGGCCTATACGGGGCGCGAATTCACCGCCGAGGACGGCCTTGCCATGGGCTTCGTCAGCCGGATCGACGACGATCCGCATGGAGCGGCGATGGCGCTGGCGACGCAGATCGCGGGGCGCAATCCGCATGCAGTGCGGGGAATCAAACGGCTCGCCAACGCGGCGTCAGACAAGGACGCCGACAAGATCCTGCTCAACGAAAGCCATGAGCAGCAGCAACTGCTCGGATCGAAGAACCAGATGGAGGCGATCGCGGCGAACATGGGCAAGCGCGCGCCCGACTTCGACGATTGAGGCGGGTTAGTCGAGCAGCGCGAGGAAACGGAGTGCGCTGTTCCATTCGGCGCGTTTGAGCGCCAGCGCCGCGCTGGCCTCGTCGTCGCTGCCCCAGTGGCGTTCCTGCCAAGCCTCGTCGATCGTCACCGCCGTCCAGCCGGTGTCGCCGTCGATCGCGCGCGCGGCGAGCGCGAGCGCGGTGACGAGCGAGCCGCCGATCGTGACGAGCGGGTGGAGCGCGGCGAGCCGGTAATCGTCGAGTGCGGCGAGCGCATCGCGCAGTCGGGCGAGCGTTTCGGCGGGCTGCGCAACATGGCGGATGCCGCGGGTGATTTCGAAGCTGTTGCCGTGAGTCCGTTCGGACCAGTCGAGGATCGGGTTCCACAGCGCCGCCTGCTCGGCCGCCAGCGCGTCGGGTGTCTCGGCACGATAGCATAACAGGTCGCTTTCGCCGAACAGCGCGAGCCCGTCGATGAAGCGATCCCGTTCGGGCGCGACGCGGTCGATCGCGGCGTTGGCAAGGCCGGTCAGCGGCATCGAACGCGGGTCGATGGTATCGCCCTGGTCGTTCCACTCCTTTGCCGCAGCGAGCGCGAGGCCGCGCGTAGGGAGCGTCAGCGGCGTGCGACCCGGCGTCATCAGAGGCTTGCCGTCGAGGTGGATCGCGAACCCGCCTTGCTCGAAGGGTGCGATCGTTGCCGCGCGATAGAAACGCTTCATGGCCGGTCGGAGCTTTTCCAGCGCCGCGCGAGGAGCGGAGGAAAGATCAGGACCATCAGGATGCCGATGATGACGATGCCGCCGCCGAGCAGGCGGTCGGCCGAACGTCCGATCAGCGCGAGTTTCTCACCAAGCAGGAGCAGCCCGACGATCGCGACCGCGACGCCCGAAAAGCGCAGCAGGCCGAGCGTGGCGAAGCGTTGTTTGGCGAGGCTGTCGTCGTCGATCATGGCGCTCTCGTCAGGGTTTGCGGCCGCCGGGCGCGGCGGGCTTGCGGCGGGCGGGCTTGGTCGCGTCGGGGCGTTCATTGCGCGAACGCCTCTCTCCGCGCTTGGCCTTGCGGACCTGCTTGGCGTGCGCCTTGGCGAAGGTCTTTTTCTCGGCGCGCGTTTCCTGCGGCGGCGCGTCCTCGAACGGAATGTCGCCGACCTGGCGGTCGAAGCCGAGCGCGTCGAGCGTCGCGGCGAAATGCGTCGGCGGTTCAACGGTCACGTCGATTTTCTCGCGGTCGGGTCCGTCGATCCGGAGGCGGCGCGCGTGGAGGTGAAGCTTGCGGCTGATGCTGCCCGTCAGGAATGCGTCGCGGCCGCCATATTTGCCGTCGCCGACGATTGGGTGGCCGATCGCCGCCATGTGGACGCGCAATTGGTGCGTGCGGCCGGTAAACGGCTGCAGTTCGACCCACGAGGCGCGCTTGCCGGCACGGTCGATAACGCGATAGCGCGTCTTGGCCGCGGCACCGTTTTCTTCGTCGACGTGCATTTTCTCGCCGCCCGATCCGGGCTGTTTCGACAGCGGCAGGTCAATCACGCCGTCGGTCACCGCGGGCAGGCCCATGACGACCGCCCAATAGACCTTGCGCGCACTGCGCGAGGCGAAGTTCTTCGAATAGACCGCCGCGGCGCGTGGGCTGCGGGCGACGAGCAGCGCGCCCGAAGTATCCTTGTCGAGCCGGTGGACGAGGCGCGGGCGGTGCTCGCTCTCGAACGACAGCGCGTCGAGCAACTGGTCGACATGTTCGTTGGTGCCGGTGCCGCCCTGGGTGGCGAGGCCGGGGGGCTTGTCGAGGACGAGCGCGTGCCTGGTGCGGTGGACGACGAGGCTGTGCGCGAATTCTTCCTGATCGGCAGACAGCGGTTCACGGACGCGCGTGGGGCGGTTCGAAGTGGCGGGCGCTTCGGCGGGCGGCACGCGGATCTGCTGGCCCGCGGCAATCCGCGTCGCCGGGGTCGCGCGCGCGCCGTCGAGGCGCAGCTGCCCAGTCCGTGCCCAGCGCGAGACGACGTTGAACGACGTGTCGGGCAGATGCCGCTTGAACCAGCGATCGAGGCGAATGCCGTCGTCGTCGGGGGCGATCGTGAACTGGCGAACGTCGTCACTGAACGCAGGGGTCTTGGGGTCGGCCATCAGGCGATGCCTCTCATGAGTGCGAGGCCGAGGAACAGAGCGGCAATGCTGGCGACGACCGAGCCGATCGCATAGCCCGAGGCGAGCAGCAGCTGGCCGCGCTCGATCATCAACGCGGCCTCGAGGCTGAACGCCGAAAAGGTGGTGAAGCCGCCGAGCAAACCGACGCCGAGGAGAAGGCGCAAGTCGTTCGCCTGGCCGGGCGCGCCGGTTTCACCGAAGCGGGCAAGCGCGCCGACGAGCAGGCCCATGGCGAGGCCGCCAAGGATGTTGACCGCGAATGTCGCCCACGGCAGCGCGGGTCCGAGCGCGCCAAGCGCGAGCTTGCCGACGAGGTGGCGCAGGCCGGCACCGAGGCCGCCGCCGAGCATGACAAGGATCAGGGGTTTCATGATTCCGCGCTGGTAGCGACAAATCGCCGTTGTGGGAATGGCGCGCGGTAATCGAGGCGCGCAAGGCGGGTTCGGCGATCGACGGCGGCGCCCGAATACTTAGGAGGGCCGAGAGCCCATTCGCATCATGACCGATTCGAGCACCGCAGGGTATAGCGCTCGATCGAACTCGCAGCCGCAATCGTTGCCCGCCACCCAGCGCACCGTCGCGCCGAGCAATTCGAGCCCGGGAAGCGAAATCCAGATCCGCTGACCAATTCCGGGCTGGACATAGCTGGTAAAGCGGCAGCCGGTCGCCGAAACGTCGCGCAACGACACCGTCGAGGCCTTGCGGCCGGGTTGGCGGAACGAAATCGACGCCGAAACCAATCGGCGGTTATCGTCTCTCTGTTCGAGACTGGAGCGAGCGGCCGCCGCGGCGGCGGGCATGTAATCGCTGTTCGGATTTGAGAAGCTAGGCATGGTGACCTACTGCCGCAAACCTCTTAAATTGGGGTATTTAACGTGGATCAGCACGGTGTGCTCTCCCCGCGGTGCTGGCCAGCTGGGCGAGGAGCGCTTCATCGAGCGGCTCGTCGAACTGGCAGCCCATTGCCCCGCGTCCCGACCATCGGACCCGTGCCTCGCGGGTTTCGAGACCGGCCAGCGTCAGCCAGACCCGCTGGCCCGAGCCGATGCGAAGACTGGTTTCGACCTTGCAGCCCTTGGCCGACAGGTCGATCAGGTAAACCTCGGTCCGAAAGCTGCCATATTCGCGGCATTTGGCTTCCATCGTGATGGGCAGCCGCGCTTCATCGCGTTGGTCGCCCTCGACGACGGGTGGGTCATGTCTTGCTTGGTCGGCTGTCATCGCGTTTCTCCAGCGGCACCGATCTTCGTTTTAGTCCAAAATGGTTAAACAGGCGTTGCGCGTGCCCCAGCGTTGAAAACCTCGTTCCCGGTCAGCGATTTAGCGCGGCGAGCATCGCGGCGATGTCGGTGAACTTCTCGCGCGGGGCGCCGTCGCGCGCGTTGGCGATTTCGGCGGCCTCGATCCGCTGCCAGTCGCGGAAGGTGACGATGTTGGCGTTGCGCGCGGCGAGCAACCGGTCGAGCGCTTCGCGCCCCGGATGCGGCGGCGGGACGGGCTCGCTGGCGATCTGTTCGGCGACGTCGTAGCCGTCGGGGCGGTTGGTGCCGATCGTCCCGGTCGGGTCCGCGCCGCGCCCAGCCGACGCAATAGAGGTGCGGCAGGATGCGCCCCTGGTCGTTGGCGAAACGGCCGCGGCCGTGTTCATAGGGCACGCCTTCGATCGGCGGCGTCTGATAGCCGATGCAGGTGACGACGAGGCTGGCGTCGATCGTGTAGGTTTCGCCCGTGCCGACCGAGCGCAGCGCGTCGTCAAGCCGGGTGCGTTCGATAACAACGCGTTCGGCGCGGCCGTCGCCCTCGATCGCGATCGGCATCGCGAAAAAGTCGAAATCGATCGTCTTGGGCTTGGCAACCGGGTCGGCGGCGAAATTGCGCAGGTGCGTGACCGATTTTCGCATGCCCGGTTCGAGCAACGCATCGTCGCCCTCGGGCGGAAAGTCGGTTGGGTCGACGCGCGGCGCGGCATTGGCGAGGTGGCCGAGTTCGCCGAGCTCTTTTGGCGTCATCGCGATCTGGTGCGGGCCGCGCCGACCGAGGATGCTGATATGGCGGATATTGCTGTTCTCGAGCGCGCCAAGCGCGTGGCCGACGATATCCGACCCGGCGAATTCGGCGCCGGTCTTGGCGAGGATGCGCGCGACGTCGAGCGCGACATTGCCGTTGCCGATGATCGCCGCCGATGTGCCGTCGAGCGGCGGACCGAGATCGGCAAAATCTGGATGGCCGTTATACCAGCCGACGAAGGCGGCGCTGCCGATCACGCCGGGCAGGTCGGCACCGGGGATCGTCAGCGTGCGATCATTGGGGGCGCCGGTGGCCAGGACGACGGTGTCGTAAAGGTCGAGCAGTTCGGGAATCGAAATGTCCTGGCCGACGCTGACATTGCCGACGAAGCGGACGCTGTCGCTCAGCGCGACGCCCTCGTAGCGGCGTGAGACCGCCTTGATCGACTGGTGATCGGGCGCGACGCCGAAGCGGATCAGGCCATAGGGGACGGGCAGCCGGTCGATGATGTCGACGCGGACCTCGTCGCCGAGCTTTTTTTGCAGGGCCTCGGCGGTGTAATAACCCGCCGGTCCCGAACCGACGATGGCGACATGGCGCATGGGCATCCCTCCCCAATAGCGCACGCTCGCACTCAAAACGGCGCGATGCCGTGCGTCGCGGGCGATGCTAGCGGGCTTTGGCGGCGGCGCAAGGCTCCGCGCGGAAGACGGGCAGTTTGCCGCGCTGCGGCTTGACTTCCCCGCTGTGCGCTTCTAATCGGCCAGCCCGCAGGACAGGGGCGAAAACGCCCCCGCGCCAGCACGATGCCCCGTCGTCTAATGGTAAGACTACGGACTCTGACTCCGTCTATTGAGGTTCGAATCCTCACGGGGCATCCAGTTTCTTCTTTTCGACAATCTGGAATTTTCAGCGAGCTCGTCAGCGGGTCGCTTGGGATAATCAGGTCAGCGCGATGTGCTCCCGATTGCCGTCCGACTCGTTCCTGCGCCGGCAGGTTGCGGGGCAAATCGTATCGTCAGGCCACGCAAATGATAGGAACGGGTTTGGTGTCAAATTGCCCGGCCAGTCCATATTGGAGATAACGCGCGACTCGTGATATCAATTTCCAAATGAACCAGATGTCCGACTTTGACCAGCTGCCGCCAAACCTGCTCACGCAAAGAGAAGCTGAGTGCCTGGCACTCGCGAGCAAGAACATGGACTCGAAGAGGATCGGCCGGGCATTGAACCTGTCGAACCACACGGTCGATAAGTACATCAAGGACGCGATGCGCAAGATTGGCGTGTCGGATCGCTTCCAATGCGGCATCCTCGTCCGGTCCTCGCCTGCCTACCAATCGTTGGTATCCCCCGTTCTGGCCCTCGTTCCGACCGACCTTCACGAGCACACCGGCATCGTCGAGGCAGGCGGAGAGGGCAGTGCCGCCCGACCGACCGAGGGAGCCGTTTCCATTCCGCATGCCAGCGGATTTGATTCGAACGTCCTTTCGGCCGACAACGAACTGCTCTCTGTGTGGGGCGACATATCGGAGTGGAGCTGGCAAAGGCGAACGGCAGTGATTGTGATCTTCGCAATTGTCTCGGCCGTGGCGATCGGCACGCTGCTGACCGCGATGCTGGCGCTTTCATCCCGATTATAGCCCCGGTTCGGCAATGCGCCGGAAGGGGAAATCATGTTGAACGAACGAAAAACGGCGGCTGCCAATGTCGCCAGGAATCTTTTCAAGCTCGAACGCGCGATCGATGAGGGTATTCTTGCCGCGGGCCAAATGGCGTCCTCGTTACCCCAGGCGCGCATCGATGCAGGCGTATCGGCGGTCGTCGGCCAAGCCGCCTTCGACCAGGCGGCCGGAATATTGGGCGCGCTGGTGGCAGGCCGACAGAGCGCCGTTTCGCTTCATGAAAGCCTCGCCGCAGTGCGCGACCAGCTGGGCCTGCGCACCATCACTGCTACGTTCGGGGATGGAGACAAGCTGCCGACGATTGGCCATAGTGCGAACGATGTCGAACGATCGATCGCCCAGGCAAGCTAATGTCGCCCGAATGCCGTCGCCATTCGTGAAATCGGCGGCGGCATGATCGGTTACATCTACATGGCGCTCGCGATTTTCTGCTTCGGCTTCGCGTGGGCAGCAGGGCGTGCCTCCGAACGCGTCGCAGCCAGCACGATCATGTATGGAACGCTGGCGACGATCGCGGTTCAACGGATAACCGGCGATCACTTCGCCAACGTCCTGATCGCGCAAGTCGCCGTAGATGTATCGGTTTTCATAATCTTTTACGTCTTGGCAATGCGGGGATCTCGCACATGGGTACTTTGGATCGCAGCCTGGCAGCTGACAAACCTGATGACGCATCTGGCCCGTTCGCTCGATCACGGGATGATCGAAGCGAGGGTATATTCGATGTCCCAGGGGTTCTGGGCCTATCCGACGATCGGCCTGGTGATTTATGCGACGTGGAAGCGGCGGAGGTTCGACACCTGCCCCCAGCCCCTCTCGTAGCGATCGACAAGATCGCCGACGAGGTCCGCAACCTGCGCGAAACAATCTCGGGCATCATGTCCTCGCAGCAGGCACGAAATCGGGTTCACGATGGCGTCCGGCCATCACCTTTGCGCTGCAACGGCGATCGGGACGTTCGATCGACCGGCGCGGTAACCGCGCATTCGGTGCGGACGCTCATCCGGCTTCGCAAGCTGCGGAACAGCTACTTCTCGGCCGACTGGTTCACCGATCCGGCGTGGGACATCCTGTTGCATCTGACTGCTGCCAAGCTGGAACAGCGCCCCGTATCGACATCACGCCTTTGCCTGGCGTGCAACGTCCCGCAAACCACTGCGCTGAGATGGGTCAAGAACATGACCGATGTCGGATTGCTGGTGCGCGAGCGCGACCCCGACGACGCGCGACGGGTCTTTGTTTCGTTGAGCCCCGATGCCGAGGCGTTGATGCGTGCATATTTCGAGCACCTGGGCCCACTGGGAGCACAAGGGGACACGCAAAAACCCTGACTTTGATACCTCGTCGCCGCCGAATCGCTGCCGCCGACGTGATGGGGTTTTCCCGCCGGCCACTTGCCGTTGATCGTCGAATCGAAAACGTTTCGGTGGGTCAGGAACGCACGAACCCTTTCGTACGGTTCGTGCGTTCGCTACGCGAGCGATATGATTTCGACGGGAGAGTTTCGATGCGCAAGGTAATGACGGCGATATTGGCGGGCACGATGTTGGCCGCAGGCGGCTGTACGACGATGGCTGGGGCAGATGCGGCGAGCACGACGGGTGCGGCAAGCGCCGACAGCGCCGCGCTCGACGCCGAACTGGCCAAGTTCGCGACGGTGAAGATGAACCCCGATACCAGCTTCCTGAACGCCGAGGAACGCCAGGTGGTCAATTTGCTGATCAAGGCCGCCGACCTGATGAGCCAGATCTACCAGCGGCAATATTACGCGGCCAACCCGGCGATCCGGCAGCAGATCCTGGCGAGTACAGGCCCCGACAAGGCGCGGCTGCTCGCGCTCTATGACATCAACAACGGGCCTTGGAACCAGCTCGACGCCTACAAGCCGTTCTTCGGATCGATCACCGCCCCCGAGGGCGCCGGCTTCTATCCGGTCGACCTGTCGAAGCAGGAACTCGACGTCTATATCGCCAAAAATCCCAAGCAGAAAGACGCGCTGATGGACGGCTATACCGTCGTCAAGCGCGACGGGGAGAAGCTCGTCGCGGTGCCCTATAGCCAGGAATACCAGCCGTGGCTCGAACCCGCCGCGCGCTATCTTGAACAGGCTGCGGCGATCACCAGCAATGCCAGCCTCAAGACATTCCTCACGCTGCGCGCGCAAGCGTTCCGGACGAACGACTATTATCCGAGCGAACTCGCCTGGATGGATATCAAGGACACGCCGATCGAACCGGTGATCGGGCCGTACGAAGTCTATACCGACCGGCTCTATGGCCAGAAGACTGCGTTCGAGGCGTTTATCACGCTGCAGAGCCCGAGCGAATCGGCCAAGCTGTCGCACTACAAGGCGCTGCTCCCCGACATGGAGGCAAACCTGCCCGTCGCGGCCAAGTACAAGAACGCCAATCGCCCGTTCAATTCGCCGATCCTGGTCGCCGACCAGGTGCGCGGCGGCGGCGACAATGTCTCGGGAGTCCAGACGATCGCGTTCAACCTGCCCAATGACGAGCGCGTGCGCAGCACCAAGGGCGCCAAGAAGGTGATCCTCGCCAATGTCCTGGGTGCGAAATACGACCGCATCCTCGAACCGATCGCCGAGCGCGTCCTCGCCCCGGCGCAGGCGGGCCAGGTGGTCAAGAAATACATGACCGCAGAGACGCTGTTTCACGAACTGTCGCACAGCCTCGGGCCCGGCATCATCAAGGTTGGCGGCCGCGAGACAACGGTCGGTGCGGAGCTCAAGGAACAATATTCGGCGAGCGAGGAGTGCAAGGCCGACGTCATGGGCGTCTGGTCGATCCTTTACCTGATGAAGCGCGGCGAAATGCCGATCACCGAGCGCGAGCAGCTGCTCAGCACCTATTTCGCGGGGATCTTCCGCGCGGTGCGCTTTGGTATCGACGAGGCGCACGGGCGCGGCGCGGCGGTCCAGTACAGCTATCTCAAGGAGAAGGGCGCATTCGCCTGGGATGCATCGAAGGGCCGCTATGTCGTCAATTACGACAAGATGGAGGCGGGCCTGTCGGCGTTGCTCAATGAGCTGGTAACGCGCCAGGGCGATGGCGACTACGCCGGGATGAAGGCTTTCCTGGCGAAATACGCGCATCTCGATGCGCAGGCCGAGGCGGTACTGTCAGGCATGGCCGACATCCCGACCGACATCAAACCGATCTATCCCGACAAGGTCTGACGCGCTGCGCCACGACGCGGCGGAGGTTTACTCCGTCGCGGCGTCGGCGTCGTATTTGAGTTCGAGGAAGCGCTTGCGCGTCGCAAGCCGGTCGAGGTCGCCGCTGGCGATCTGTTCGGTCATCGTGCCGATCTCGCGTTCGATCAGTTTCAACCCGTCGATCAACTGGTCGTCGGCCTTGCGACCGTTGATTTCCTTGGTGCGGAGCGACAGCGGCACGCGGCGATAGCCAGTGATGAGTTCGGGCAGGTCTTCGGCGACGAGGCGACGGACCTCGAGCGCGGCGGGCTCCTGCGGATCGAGCGCGCGCAACTGGTCGGACAATTGGTCGAGCTGCGCGCCGATGCCGTCGACGAGCGTGCGCGCGGGCGGCGGCAGCGCGGGGCGCTGTGCCTCGAGGAACAGTTCGGTCTGCGCGGGCAGGCGGCCGAGATCGGTCTGGCGCAGCGTGTCGCGCGTCGCCTCGGGCAGTTTGGGCCAGTTGGCGAACACGCCGCCCGCCCCGAGAATCGCCAGCGCGACGATCATCACGCCCCAGAAGCCGATGCCATTGAGCACCGCGCCGATGACGCCGGCGGCCACCATGATGACCGCCGCGGCGATGAAGAAGCGCGTGAATTTCTGCCACGCGTGCTTGATCTTGAGCTGTTTGGACTTGCGCCCGACGCTGTGATTGGCACGGCGATCACGGCTGCGTTCGATGCTGGCGCGCGCGTCGTGGACGGCGATGTCGGTCGATGTCGTCATTCGAGCGCCGCCAGCGGGTTGTTGGCCGGGGCCGAAGAGCCGAGCCGCTTGGCCTCTTCGGCGCCCTCGGCGCGGGCGATGTAGCCTTGCGATTTTTCGACCTCGTTCGACAGCGTGTGGACCGTCTGTTTCATCGAATCGAGCGCCTTCAGCTTGAACGCGTCGATCGAATCCATCGTGTCGTAGATGTTCTGGAAGGCACGCTGGAGCGTCTCGACCGGGATCGTCGCGCTGGCCGCCTGTTCATGGATCGTCGCGGTCTGGTTCTTGAGCATCGTGCCGGTCGAATCGATGATCTGGGCAGTCGTCGTGTTGAGCGCGGTGATCTGGTCGAGGACGAGCTTCTGCCCGACCAGCGCCTGGGCGACGGTGACCGCGGTGCGCAATGCGCCGACGGTGGTCGTGCTGGCGCGGTCGACACCCTTGACCAGTTCGACGTTGTTCTTCTTGACGAGGTCGAGCGCGAGATAGCCCTGAACGGTCACCGCCATCTGGGTGAGCAGGTCCTGCGTGCGCTGGCGAACATAGAACAACGCGGTCTCGCGGATCGCCTTGGCCTTGGCCGGGTCGGTCGCGTCGAGGTCGGCGGCGCGCTCCTCGAGCCGCTCGTCCAATGTCTTCGACATGTGGATCATCTGTTCGAGATTGCCCATCGCGGCCCACAGGTTCTGCCGCTCGGTATCGATCGCGGCATTGTCCATCAGCAGCTCGTCCTTGCCACTGCCGAGGCTTTTCAGGATCTGAGCGATATGGCCCTGCGAGCTCTTATAGCCGTCGAAATAATTGCGCAGCTTCGATCCGAACGGGATGACGCCGAACAGCTTTTTCGGCGCGAGCAGATTGCCCTTCTTGCCGGGATCGAGATCCTCGATCACGCGGCGCAATTCGGCCAGGTCGGCGCCGACGCCCGATTCCTGGTCCATTGCGCGGACCGGACGATCGAGGAAGCGGTTCGACTGGCTCGATGCCTTCATGATCTCGGCGCGGCCCATGTTGGTGATGAGGTCGACGCGCTTGCCGAATTCGGGGCTGTTGACGTCTTGCGCGACGAGATCGTCAATGAAGCCGTCGACCTTTTGTGCCAGCTTCGAGGTCTGCTCGACCGACAGCGAAACTAGGCCCGACGCCTTGGCCGGTGCGACGACGGGAACGGGATCCGGCGGAGTCAGCTTGAGCTCGTCGAGCGTGTCGGTTGCGGTGGCGGTCTTGGTGGCCGCAGGTTGCGCGCTATCGTCTGCCATAATCTCTCTTTCGCCTGTGCCGCGCCGTGACGGCCATCACCGCTAAAATGGCGGGGGAGGCGGCGATTTACAAGCTGTTTTATTGGGCTCATACACCCTTGCCGACATCCGCGGCGAAATTTGTCATCGAAACGACCGCGTGCGATGCTAGTCAGGCCCCGATTTCCGGAACGTAAACGAAAAGGTCCGCCCATGCGATTCGCCGCCCTTGCCGCCCTGTCCTTCGTCGCGCTGGCAGTGCCTTCGAGTGCGCAGCAAGCGCCCGCATCGCCGGCCAAGCCGCCCAGGTTGCTCGTCGTCATCTCGGTCGACCAGTTCAGCGCTGACCTGTTCTCCGAATATCGCGCGCGCTTCACCGGCGGGCTGGCGCGGCTTCAGCAAGGCGGCGTGTTCCCGAGCGGTTATCAGAGCCATTCCGCGACCGAGACCTGCCCCGGCCATTCGACGATCCTGACCGGCGATCATCCGGCGCGGACCGGTATCGTTGCCAACGACTGGATCGACCTCAACGCCGCACGCGCCGACAAGACGGTTTATTGCGCCGAGGACGAGAGCGTCGCGGGATCGACCTCGAGCGATTACACTGTCAGCGACACGCACCTGCTCGTCCCGACGCTGGGCGAGCGGATGAAGGCGGCCAATCCGGCGACGCGAGTCGTTTCGGTCGCGGGCAAGGACCGCGCCGCGGTGATGATGGGCGGGCACAAGGTCGACGAACTGTGGTGGTGGGACGGCAAGCGCTTTCGCAGCTACGCCGGGCGCGCCGAACCCGGCGCCGTTACGCGGACCAATCGTGCGGTGACCGCCCGCCTTGCCGAAGCGCAGCCGGCGACGCCGATGATCGACGCATGTGCCGACCGGTCGCGCGCGATCGCGGTCAAGGACGGCCTGGTCATGGGGGCAGGGCGCTTTGCCCGCGCGGCGGGCGATGCCAGGGCGTTTGCGCTACGTCCCGAGTTCGACGCCGCGGTGCTCGCGCTGTCGACCGCGCTGATCTACGACATGAAGCTCGGTCAGGGGCCGACTACCGACATCATCAGCATCGGCGCATCGGCGACCGATTATATCGGCCATGGTTATGGCACGCAGGGCAGCGAGATGTGCCTCCAGCTGATGGCGCTCGATGCCAGCCTGGGCGACTTCATGACGCGGCTCGATGCCACCGGGGTCGATTACATGGTCGTCCTGACCGCCGATCATGGCGGGCTCGACATGGCTGAACGGTCGCGGATGGAAGGCGCGCCCGATGCGCAGCGGATCGCCAAGAGCTTCGACCGCGATGCCATTGCCAAGGCAGCAAATGCGGCCGCAGGCACGCCCGAGGGCAGCGTCGTGTTCAACGGCAGCGAAATCTACCTCGATGGCAAATTGACCGGCGCGCAGCGGGCGAAACTGACCGGCCTGCTCGTCGCGGCAATCGCGCGCCAGCCGCAGGTCGCCGACGTGTTCACCCGCGCGCAGATCGAGGCGGCAGCCGCGCCGGCCGGGACCGCCCGAAAGCTGGTCGATCATCGATCGGGTCAAGGCGAACCATTACGCGCCGCGCTCGGGCGATCTTTATGTCGTGTTCAAGCCGCGCGTGACGCCGATCGCCGATCCGGGTCCGGGCTATGTCGCGACGCATGGCAGCGTGTGGGATTACGATCGGCGCGTGCCGATGCTGTTCTGGCGCAAGGGCATGGCGGGGTTCGAGCAGCCACTGGGTGTCGAAACGGTCGATATCGCGCCGACGCTGGCGAGCGTGATCGGGCTCACCCTGGCGCCGGGCGAGGTCGATGGACGCTGCCTCGATCTCGATCCTGGAGCGACGACGACTTGTCGCTGAGCGGTGCGCGCGGCGGCTAACGCGCCGGGCGCAAAGCGGGTCGAAGCGAACACGGCAAAGCTTGCCGCAACGCACAATCTCGGCTAAAGGCGCGCACGAACGCGGGTAATGGCCTGGCCACACCCCAACCTCTCCGCTGAACTGGAGAGGCTTTTTGCCTTTTCAAAAACTGAGAGATTTTTCATGTCCTCCACGGGCTCGCTTCGTAATATCGCCATCATCGCCCACGTCGATCACGGCAAAACCACGCTGGTCGACCAGCTGTTCCGCCAGTCGGGCACCTTCCGCGATAACCAGCGCGTCGAAGAGCGCGCGATGGATTCGAACGATCTCGAAAAGGAACGCGGGATCACGATTCTGGCGAAATGCACCAGCGTCGAATGGCACGGCAAGGTCGAGACCGCCTCGGGCGGCCCCGATACCGGCCTCGAAACCACGCGGATCAACATCGTCGATACGCCCGGACACGCCGATTTCGGTGGCGAAGTCGAGCGCATCCTGTCGATGGTCGACGGCGTCATCCTGCTCGTCGATGCCGCCGAGGGCGCGATGCCGCAGACCAAGTTCGTCACCGGCAAGGCGCTTGCATTGGGCCTCAAGCCGATCGTCGTCGTCAACAAGATCGACCGTCCCGACGGCCGTCCCGCCGAAGTGCTCGACGAAGTGTTCGACATGTTCGTCGCCATGGGCGCGAGCGACGAGCAGCTCGATTTCCCCGTGCTCTACGCATCGGGCCGCAACGGCTATGCGAGCGAAGACATCGAAGCGCGCGAAGGCACGCTGGCTCCGCTGTTCGAGACGATCATCCGCCACGTGCCGCAGCCCGACGTCGATCCCGACGCCGAGTTCCGCTTCCTCGTCACCTTGCTCGACCGCGACAATTTCGTCGGTCGCATCCTGACCGGCCGGATCGATTCGGGCCGCCTCGACCTCAACATGCCGATCCACGCGCTCGACATGGACGGCAAGGTCATCGAAGTCGGTCGCGCGACCAAGATCATGGCCTTCCGCGGCCTCGAACGCGTCCCCGTCGACCAGGCACAGGCGGGCGATATCGTCAGCCTCGCCGGCCTGACCAACGCGACCGTCGCCAACACCATCTGCGATCCCAGCGTGACCGAGCCGATCGCCGCGCAGCCGATCGATCCGCCGACGCTGTCGATGCGCTTTGCGGTCAACGACAGTCCGTTCGCCGGGCGCGAAAGCCGCGACAACAAGGTGACCAGCCGCGTCATCCGCGATCGCCTGTTCCGCGAAGCCGAATCGAACGTCGCGATCCGCGTCACCGAGAGCGCCGACAAGGACAGTTTCGAAGTCGCCGGCCGCGGCGAGCTGCAGCTTGGCGTCGTCATCGAGACGATGCGCCGCGAAGGCTTCGAACTCGGCATCAGCCGCCCGCGCGTGCTGTTCGCCGAGGACGAGAACGGCAAGCGGACCGAACCGTATGAGACCGTCGTGATCGACGTCGACGACGATTATTCGGGCACCGTCGTCGAGAAGATGCAGCGCCGCAAGGCCGAGCTGACCGACATGCGTCCGTCGGGCGGCGGCAAGACGCGCATCACCTTCAGCGCACCGTCGCGCGGCCTGATCGGCTATCACGGCGAGTTCCTGTCGGACACGCGCGGCACCGGGACGATGAACCGTTTGTTCGAGAAGTACGGGCCTTACAAGGGCACGATCGAGGGTCGCCAGAACGGCGTCCTGATCGCCAACGGCACCGGCGAAGCAGTCGGCTATGCGCTCGGCTTCCTCGAAGAGCGCGGCATCCTGATGGTGTCGCCCGGCGAGGCTGTCTACGAAGGCATGATCATCGGCGAGAACGCCAAGCCCGACGATCTCGAAGTCAATCCGATGAAGTCGAAGCAGCTGACCAACTTCCGTTCGACCGGCAAGGACGATGCCATCCGCCTGACGCCGCCCAAGCGGCTGACGCTCGAGCAGGCGATTGCCTATATCGACGACGACGAGATGGTCGAAGTGACGCCCAAGCACATCCGCCTGCGCAAGCGCTTCCTCGACGCCAACGATCGCAAGAAGAACAAGCGCAGCGCCGCCGCCTAAGTGCGGACGAGCAATGCGCGGCGTGGATCGGCCGGCGTGAGGCGGGCCGGTCTTTCGCCGCTGGATTCGACACGCGCGCAGCGCTAGGGAAACTGACATGACCGATCAAAAAGACACGACCGAGCAAAGCCGAGACCAAGACAGCTGACAAGCCAGAAAGGCAGACAGCGATGCCAAGCGCACCGCAGCGCCCGACCGCCTGTCGAACAATCCCGGCAGCGAGTTCTTCGATGCCGACAAGCTGCAGCGCGGCATCGGCATCAGCTTCAAGGGCAAGCAGCGCCACGACGTCGAGGAATATTGCGTTTCCGAAGGCTGGGTGAAGGTCGCCGCGGGCAAGAGCCGCGACCGCTATGGCCAGCCGATGACGATCAAGCTGTCGGGCCCGGTCGAGGCCTGGTACGAAACCGGCGACGACGACGGCGAATAACGCCCATATCCGCGGCGCCCGCCGTCACGCGACCGTAACATCGAAGGCGTTAGGCTGATCCGATGGCGGCAATCGCGGTTTACAATCTGAAAGGCGGCGTCGGCAAGACGACGATCGCGGTCAACCTGGCCTGGTCGGCTGCGGTCCAGTCGCGTCGGCGAACCTTGTTGTGGGACCTCGATCCGCAAGCGGCGGCGACGCACCTGATCGGTGCGCCCGAGGCGACCAAGCTCCCCGCTTCGGTCGATTCGCTGTTCGCGCATGGCGACGATCCGTCGGCGCTGATCCGGCCGTCGACGATCCCCGGGCTCGACTTGCTCGCCGCCGACACGACGCCTGCGCGGGATCGACCGATTGTTCTTCGAGCTCGGCAAGAAGCGCCGGCTGGCCAAGCTGATCGATCGGTTGCGCGGGACGTACGACTGCATCGTCATCGACTGCCCGCCGGGCCTGACCGAAACCGCCGAGCAGGTAATGCGCGCGGCCGACCTGATCGTCGTGCCGGTGATCCCGTCGGCGCTGTCGGTGCGCGCGTTCGACGAGGTGGTCAGTTACATGTCGGCCAAGCGCGGTCGCCAGGCACCGATCCTGCCGGTCCATTCGATGGTCGATATGAGGCGCTCGCAGCATCGCGCGATGCTTGCCGCGCATCCGCGCTGGCCGGTCATCCCGATGGCCAGCGTGGTCGAACGCATGGCGACGTTGCGACGTCCGGTCGGCGCGTTCGCAGCGTCGACACCGGCGGCCCAGGCGTTCGGCAAATTGTGGCGCGGGATCGAGCGGCGGATCGAGCAGCTCCCCGGGCGAAGGAAAAGCTAGCCCGCTTCGCGCAGGATCTGTGTCTCGTCCCCGGGGAGGTGCTGGGCGAACAGTTCGGTGGCGTCGTCGCCGGGCATCGGGCGGCCGAAATAGAAACCCTGGATCTTTTTGCAGCCCAGTTCGCAGATCATCGCGACCTCGGCCTCGGTCTCGGCTCCCTCGGCAGTGGTCGACATGCCAAGCGCATCGGCGAGCGCGACGACGGCGCGAATGATCGCGAGGCTTTCAGGCGCCTGGCGCGCCGCACCCTGGACGAAGCTGCGATCGATCTTGATCGTCGAAAACTGCGTCTTGCGCAGATAGCCGAGCGAAGAATAGCCGGTGCCGAAATCGTCGAGGCTGAGCGAAATGCCGAGCGCGAGGAGCTGTTCGAGCGTCGTCGTGCAGACACCGAAATCGTTGATGAAGACGCTTTCGGTCACTTCGAGTTCGAGCCGCGGCTGGCGGCAGGCCCGAATGCGACAGCGCCGAGACGACCGAACCGACGAAGGTCGGCTGGAAAAGCTGTTCGGCCGAGACGTTGACCGCGATGCGGACATGGTCGGGCCACAGCATCGCCTGGTGGCAGGCGGTGCGCAGGACCCATTCGCCGATCGCGCCGATCAGTCGGGTATCCTCGGCAATCGGGATGAACTTGGCGGGCGAAACCGGACCGAGGTCCTTGTTGGTCCAGCGCAGCAGCGCCTCGAAACCTTCGATCACCCCGTCGGTGGCCCGGACGACGGGCTGGTAATTGAGATGGAACTCGCCGCGTTCGAGCGCCTTGCGCAGCGCCAGTTCCATGACGCGGCGTTCCTCGGCGCGGGCATGCAGCGAGGGTTCGTAACCGTAATGGACGCCGCCGCCCTGGTCCTTCGAACGGTAGAGCGCGAGATCGGCGCTGCGCGTGAGCAGTTCGATCGAGCGGCCGTCGCGCAAGCCGATCGCCGAGCCGATGCTGGCGCCGATATAGAGCGTGTGGTGGTCGATCTGATAAGGCTGCGAGAGCGTGTGGATGATCTTCTTGGCAAGCGCGTCGATCGTCGAGCGATCCTCGATCTCGTAGATCAGGACGCCGAATTCATCGCCGCCGAGCCGTCCGCACATGCTGTTGGCATCCATCAGGCCGTGCAGCCTGCCCGCAACCTTGGCGAGCAGGCTGTCGCCGACCTGATGGCCGAGCGTATCGTTTACTGCCTTGAAGCGGTCGAGGTCGATCATCAGGAAGGCGCAGCGGGTGCGCCACTTGGTGCTGTTCTCGATCGCTCGACCAAGGGCTTCGTTGAGCTGGAGACGGTTGGGCAGGCCGGTAAGCACGTCGTAGCGCGCGAGCCGGTCGATCTTCGCCGCCGAGGCCTGTTGCTGGGTGACGTCGGAGCCGACTCCGCGGAAACCGGTGAACTGGCCATTCTCGTTGCGGCGCGGCGATGCCGACAGCTCCCACCAAAGCAGGTCGCCGCCGATCTGGATCGGCACGAGCAGGTTCGAGAAGCTCTCGCGGCGGTGGACTTTGCCGACCAGCTCATTGAGCGCCTCTGGCAGGTCACCGCTATCCCATTTGTCCCCGGCAAGAACCTGTAGCAGCGGCACGCCGTTGAGCTCGGCGGGCTTCTTGCCGAAGGTTTCGGCGAACCGCGGGCTGACCTGGACGAGGCGGCGCGAGGCGTCGATCTGCCACAGCCAGTCGGAGGCGCTTTCCTCGTACTCGCGGAGCAGCAGGCTGACGGTTTCCTGACGATCGACCAGCGTCGTTTCGGTCGTGCGGAAACAGATGAAGTCGCGACCAAGTTGCAGCGCCGCCGCCACGCTGACGCCGGTAAAGATCGTGCTGAGACCCGCCGCGAGACCGTTGTCGAGGCGCAGCAGCATGGCGCTGGCACCGAGACCCGATATTAGCAGCGCGGCGAAAGTGGTTGCAGGCAGGGCAGCGAGGAGGACGATCTGGCCACACATGAAGGTCGCAACGACGATCCACAGGCCGATAGCGGTTCCCGGCTGCAGACCGGGTGCGCAATAATAGAGCATCGCCGCCCACAGGGTTGTGAAAGCGGCACCTATCGCGGCGTCGAGAAGGATCGGCGCGCGGGTCTGGTTGGCTGCGCCCCGCATCGGCCGGTTGACCCGGCTGTGCCACGACCATCCGGCAAGCAGCAGTGAGGCTGCGACCCAGATTCCGAGCGTCAGCGGGGTAACGGCGTCGCGGATAATGTAGCCGGTCACCGCCGTGATCAGGATCGCCGAGACACCACGAACCGCGATCAGCCTGTCGGCGTGCGCCATCTGAGCACTGCGGATCACCCCCCAGTCGATGTTTTTCGGCTCGCGCAGCGAGAACAGGACGCCAAGCGTAAGATCGTCGCGGGCGATATCGGTGTCGGCTGAATTTCTCACGCACCCGTCACTAGGGCGTGAAAGTTATAAAAGGGTAAGCAAGCGGGTAACGTGTCGATTAAATCGTTTGAAATTTTTCGGTTAGCTATTGAAACGATTGCGAAACGACAGCGCTTCGCAAACCTTTTGCGATCAGGCTCCGATCGCGAAAGGCTGGATTTCTCCCGACAGGTACATCGCGCGCGCCTTCGCCCGACTCAATTTGCCCGAGCTGGTGCGCGGCAATGTCCGCGGCGGGACGAGCTCAACGATGGTCTGCATGCCGGTAATCGCGCGCACCCTATCCTTGATCTCGGCCTGCAGGCGGCCACGTTCGGCGGCGTCGGTGGTACGACATTGGACCAGGACCGCGGGGGTTTCCTCGCCATTGTCGGCGGTGATCGAAAAGGCGGCAATGTCGCCGGCCTTGAACGCGGGCAGTTGTTCCACTGCCCATTCGATATCCTGCGGCCAGTAGTTCTTGCCGTTGATGATGATCATGTCCTTGGCACGACCGACGATGTAGAGATAGTCGGACTTGAGGTAGCCCATGTCGCCGGTGTCGAGCCAGCCGTCGACAAGGCACGCTTCGGTCGATTCGGGATCGCGGAAATAGCCCGCCATGACCGACGGCCCCTTGCACCAGACCTTGCCGATCGCGCCGTCGTCGAGCGTTTCGTCGTCGGCACCGCGAATCACGATCGCCATGTCCTTGACCGCTTTGCCGCAGTTGACGATCGCGCGTTGGCGCGGCCGCTGGCCGGCGACCGGATCGGCGCCCGACAGAAGATGTTCGTCGACCATGTCGACGCGGATGCCTTCGCCCGGCGGCATGATCGAGACCGCCAATGTCGCCTCGGCAAGGCCGTAGCTCGGCAGGAAGGCATGGCCGTCGAACCCGTCGGCGGCGAAGGCGACGGTGAAGGCGCGCATGACGTCGGGACGGATCATGTCGGCGCCATTGCCCGCAACCCGCCAGCGCGCGAGGTCGAAGCGATGCTTGGCCTTCATCTGCGTCGACATGCGGCGCGCGCAGATGTCGTAGCCGAAGGTCGGCGAATAGGAGAGCGTCGTGCCCTGGTTGCGGCTGATGAGGTCGAGCCAGGCGAGCGGCCGGCGAGCGAAATCCTCGGTCTTCAGATAATCGGTCGAAACCTGGTTGGCGACCGGCGAGAGCAGGCAGCCGACGAGGCCCATGTCGTGATACCACGGCAGCCACGAGACGACGCGGTCGCTGTCCTGCAGCTCGATGCCATGCGAATGCGCCGACAGGTTGTTGAGCAGCGCGGCGTGAGTGATCGCGACGCCGTGCGGAAAACGCGTCGAGCCGCTCGAATATTGCAGATAGCAGATTTCGTCGTGGCGCTGTTCGGGCAGCGGGGCTTCGCTCACCGCGCGCGCGGCGAAATCGTCCCAGTCGATGCCTTCGACTTTGCATCTGTCGGCGGCGGCGGCGGCCATTTCGGCAAGCTCGGGCGGGTAGAACAGGACGCTGGGGTCGCTGCTGGCGAGCTGGACCGACAGCTGGTCGATATAATGGTCCTTGCCGCCGAACGAGGTCGGCATCGGCAGCGGCACCGGCCAGGCGCCCGCGTAGACCGCGCCGAAGAACAAGGCGGCGAATTCGGGACCCGTTTCGGCAACCAGTGCAACGCGGTCGCCCGGGGCGATTCCGTGCGCGACGAGGCGGTGCGCCATCGCGGTCGCGTCGTCGCGCAGCTCGGCGAAGCGATAGCTGCGGACCAAGGTCCCGCGTGGATCGTGGAAATTGAGTCCGCGACGGCCGCGCGCAGCATAATCGAGCGCTTCGCCAAGCGTGGCGAAATCGGAAAAGCGGCGCGGCAGGTCGTCGTCGGTCGGCGTCGGCGCGAGCGCGCTCGTCGCGTTCGGCAAGGGCGTCGCGAGCGGCGCGACTGCGCTTCGACCGGACTGCCCGGCGGGGTTAACGGCTTGGATAGCCACCGATATTACGCTCCAGAAATTGAAAATGGTGAAAAACGATAGAGATCGCGCGTCCGATACCGGCCGACGCCGTGCGGTAAGAGGCCGATGTCGGCCTTTCCTGCTCCTGAACCCCTTTTGCTCTAAATGTATCGTTCAAACTCGGGCCCGACTGTGGCACAATTATGTTGCGTGACCAATAGACGAGAGAAAACACCCCCGAAACCGCTCGATTCGGCGAGCTTGCGCGAGCTTGCCTTCAGCTATGTCGCGCGCTTCGCGACGACGCGCGCGAGGCTGGGGAGCTATTTAGGGCGCAAATTGCGCGAGCGCGGCTGGAGCGACACCCAGCCTGCCGATCCTGCCGCGCTCGTCGCCCAGATGGCCGACCGCGGCTATATCGATGATGCCGGCTATGCGACGATGAAGGCGGGATCGCTGTTGAGACGAGGCTATGGCAAGCGGCGCGTCGCCAACATGTATTATGCCGACGGAATCGAGGAAGGCGATCGCCGCGAGGCCGACGAACTGTGCGAGGCCGAGCGAATCAGCGCGATCGTCGCGCTCGCCCGGCGGCGGCATTTCGGACCCTTCGCCGACAGCGCGCCCGACGACAAGCTGCGCCAGCGCCAGCTGGCCACGCTGATCAGGGCGGGGCATGAGTTCGGCCTGGCGAAAAGATTGCTCGACCTTGCCTGCGAAGGCGACGAGACACGTGTGACGCAAAGGCTGATGGAAGGATGACGATGAAAGCGATCAACGGGCGGACGCCCATTTCCTGGGTGCTGGCACTGGCGATACTGCCGCTGCCGCTGGCGGCGTGCGGTTCGACTGGCGGCAATGCCGAGGCGGTCACCAGCGACGCGGGTCTCAAGGTGATTCCGGTGACGGTCACGCAGAACGGCAAGGAACACGTGTTTTCGACCGAGGTCGCAGCGACCCCCGAGCAGCAGGAACAGGGGTTGATGTACCGCAAGGCGCTGGCGCCCGACGCGGCGATGCTGTTTCCCTTTCCCCAGCCCAAATACGCCAGTTTCTGGATGAAGAACACGCTGATCCCGCTCGACATCGTCTATGTCCGCAGCGACGGAACGATCGACAAGATCGCCGAGAATACGGTGCCGATGTCGGAGGTCCCCGTCGCCAGCGGCGGCGAGGTCGCGGCGGTCCTCGAACTGGCGGGCGGCACCGCCGAACGGCTGGGGATCGATGAAGGTGCGACGGTCAACTGGACACTGCCGACGCCGTGAGCGCGGCTTTTCGGTTGCGAGCAGGGCGACAGTGGCGCTAAACGCCGCGCCATGAGCTTCCTCGGCAAGATATTCACCTGGTGGGACGGTGCCACGATCGGCACCGCGCTGGATAGCTGGCGATTCGGCAACAAGGTTGGCGAAGACGTCGCGGGCAACACCTATTTCATGGCCAAGGACGGCAAGCGCCGCTGGGTGATCTATGCCGGCTCCAACGACGCCAGCCAGATCCCGCCCGAATGGCATGGCTGGATCCACGGGACCTTTGACGAAGTGCCCGAAAGCTTCCTGCCGCCGCCGCACATCTGGGAAAAACCCCCGACCGGCAATCTGACCGGCACGCCGCGCGCTTACCGTCCGCAGGGTGCGCTCGAAGCGGGCGGCGTCCGTGCCGCGGCGACCGGCGACTATGAAGCCTGGTCGCCCGAGGGCTGAATGCGCGCGCCCGGGATGTTCCGTTTTGCGGCCACAGCGTCGATCGCGCTGATGCTGGTTTCGGCATGTAGCGGCGGCGACCTGCCCGACCAGAAGAAGGGCGGATCCGAGGTTCCCGAATCGCTGCGCGATGCCAAGCTCGCACAAGCCGCGACACCGATCCCCGGCGTCACGCCGATGGCCGAACGGACCGCGGTGCTCGGCCTGCTCAACAAGCGCAACGGGCTGACGCAGGACATCGAATTGAAGCCCGGCGAGGCACGGCGGATCGACAAGGTCGTCATCCAGCTGCGCGCGTGCGAGACGACGCCGCCCTGGGAAACGCCGGCCGAGACCGGGGCCTTCGTGCGGCTGTTCGTCGCCGGGGCGGACAACCAGATGAAGCGCGTGTTTTCAGGCTGGCTGTTCCAGAAACGTCCCGAGCGCAATGTCATCGAACACCCGATATACGACGTTTACGTCAAGAGTTGCACGATGACTTTCCCGGGCGTTGCCGCCGAGCCTTCGACTGACGCGGCCAAGCCCGCGGCCAAATCGTCGAGCGCGGCAAACTCCGCTGCGGCGAACGGCGGTGCTGGCGGCAGCGACGCGCCGGCGGGAACCGATTCGGCGCCCGACACCGCGCAATAGAGTCGCTGGCGATAGGTTTCGCGGTCGATCTCGATCGCTCCCAGCGACGCGAGATGCGGCGTCATGAACTGGCAGTCGAGCAGGGTGAAGCCGCCAACGCGTAATCGCGCGACGAGATAGGCGAGCGCCACTTTCGACGCGTCGGTCGCGCGGCTGACCATCAATTCGCCAAAAAACGCGCCGCCGAGCGTGACCCCGTAAAGCCCGCCGACTAATTCGCCGCCGGCGTTCGGATCGCCGTCCCAGCATTCGATCGAGTGCGCGTGGCCGATTGCGTGGAGCGCGGCGTAGCTGCGTTCGATTTCGCCGCTGATCCACGTCGAAGGCCGGTCGGGCGCGGCCTCGGCGCACAAGGCGACGACACGGTCGAAGGCGCGGTCGGCGGTGACGACGAAGCGATCGGCGGCAAGGGTTTTCCTGAGCGAGCGCGAAGGGCAGAAGCTGTCGAGCGGGAGGATCGCGCGGCGTTCGGGCTCGACCCAGAACACCTCGTCGTCGTCGCGATCGTCGGACATCGGGAAGATCCCCATCGCATAAGCGCGCAGCAGCAGGTCGGGAGCAAGCGTCATCGCGCCCGCTTGCCGCCTTGGTCCGGTGACCGCAATGGCGAAATCGGTGCTCTAGCGGCTTGAACACGAGCGCACACGGGGCTATGCGCCGTCGCCGCTGCAGGAGTGTAGCTCAGTTGGTAGAGCATCGGTCTCCAAAACCGAGGGCCCACGGTTCGAGTCCGTGCACTCCTGCCATTACGCCATTGCGCACACGGCGCGTGGCGAGCGATCGCACACTTGCCTTGCAAAGGCCGGCGTCGCTCGCTAAATGGCGCGGCACGCGGACATGGGAGACTGACGCTTCCCCGGCCCTGGTATCGACCGGAGCGGGGGGCGGCGCATATCCCGAAAAGGTCCGCATAACGCATTTTCAAAAGGTCGCGATTACGGTGGCAAGGGTCAATCCAGGCGAATTCATCCGGCAGGTCCGGGCCGAGACGGCGAAGGTCGTCTGGCCGACTGGGCCCGACACGATGCGTACCGCTATCATGGTGCTGATCATGACGGCGTTGCTCGGCTTGTTCTTCCTTGGCGTCGATGCTGTGTTCAGCTGGATCGTCTCGGGCCTCATCGCCCTCGCTTCCTAAAGTCACGGATAAAGCACCTATGTCGCGTTGGTACATCATTCACGCCTATTCGGGCTTCGAGGGCAAGGTTCGCGACGCGATCCTGACCGAAGCCAAGCGGCTCGGCCTCGAGCATCTGGTCGAGGACGTCGAGGTTCCGACCGAGACCGTCACCGAGGTGCGCCGCGGCAAGAAGGTCCAGTCCGAACGCAAGTTCTTCCCGGGCTATGTCCTCGCCAAGCTGGCGATGAACGACGACGTCTATCACCTCGTCAAGAACACGCCCAAGGTCACCGGCTTCCTGGGATCGAGCGGCAAGCCGATCCCGATCACCGAAGCCGAAGCGGCGCGCATCCTCAATTCGAAGGAAGAGGCAGCGGCCAAGCCCAAGACGCAGATCCGCGTCGATTACGAGATTGGCGACCAGGTCAAGGTGCTCGACGGTCCGTTCGCCAGCTTCAACGGCGTCGTCGAGGAACTCGATTTCGACAAGGCCAAGGTCAAGGTGTCGGTGTCGATCTTCGGCCGCGCAACGCCGGTCGAACTCGATTTCGAACAGGTCGAACTGGCCAAGTAATTTCCCGGGGCTTCGGCCCCGCGAAGCGCTCCCTCGGGAGCATCCGTGCGGGAGGATGGGGTGATGCCTGTCCGTTTGACCGCTTAACATGATGGGCCGCCGCCAAGGCTATGGCCCAGATAGTGAGAAAGGAGCCATTTCATGGCGAAGAAAATTACCGGCTATATCAAGCTGCAGGTACCTGCGGGGACGGCCAACCCGTCGCCGCCGATCGGCCCGGCCCTGGGCCAGCGCGGCGTCAACATCATGGAATTCTGCAAGGCGTTCAACGCCGCGACGAACGACCTTGAAAAGAACATGCCGATCCCGACGACGATCACCGTCTATGCCGATCGCAGTTTCTCGTTCACGACCAAGTCGCCCCCGGCGAGCTTCCTGATCAAGAAGGCCGCCAAGCTGAAATCGGGTTCGAAGGAGCCGGGCAAGATTTCGGCCGGAACGATCAAGCGTTCGCAGCTCAGCGAAATCGCCGAGCAGAAGATGGCTGATCTCAACGCCAACAACATCGAGCAGGCGACGAAGATCATCGAAGGCAGCGCCCGTTCGATGGGCCTCGAAGTGGTGGAGGGCTAAGATCATGGCAAAGCTAACCAAGAAGCAGCAGACCGTCGCCAAGCTCGACAGTGAAAAGCTTTATGACGTCGCCGAGGCGATCAAGACGCTCAAGGAGCACGTCTCGAAGAAGTTCGACGAGACGATCGAGGTCGCAATGAACCTCGGCGTCGATCCCCGCCATGCCGACCAGATGGTGCGCGGCGTCGTCACGCTGCCTTCGGGCACCGGCAAGGACGTCAAGGTTGCCGTCTTCGCCCGCGGCGACAAGGCCGACGAGGCCAAGGCCGCTGGTGCCGATGTCGTCGGTGCCGAGGACCTGATGGAAGCCATGCAGAATGGCGACCTCGATTACGGCCGCGTCATCGCGACGCCCGACATGATGGGCGTCGTCGGCCGGCTCGGTAAGGTCCTGGGTCCCAAGGGCCTGATGCCGAACCCGAAGCTGGGCACGGTCACCCCCAATGTTGCGCAAGCGGTCAAGGACGCCAAGGGCGGCCAGATCGAGTTCCGCGTTGAAAAGCAGGGCATCGTCCACGCCGGCATCGGCAAGGCGAGCTTCTCCGACGCCGACATCAAGAAGAACGCCGAGGCATTCTTCGACGCGATCGCCAAGGCCAAGCCGGCCGGCTCGAAGGGCCGCTACATCCGCAAGGTCACGCTGACTTCGTCGATGGGCCCCGGCCTCAAGATCGACACCTCGGGCATCGCGGGCGCGTAAAGACTTTCGCTCACAGTGCTACTTTGAGCGAGCTTGGAAAATGAAGGGGCCGGGGGTGCGAACCTCCGGCCCCTTTTTTCATGCTGCGCTTGCCTGGCCGGCGAACGGAGTTGACATCGCGCCGGGTTTCGCTAAACGCCGCCTCGCACCGATGGGCTTGCCCGTCGGTACCGTCCGAGACAGTTGCTGGGGGTTTCCCCCTTAATTTGCAGCCAAGACGGGGTAGCGTTTCAGGTGGGTTCGCCCGCCGCGTCGGTTGACGATGGGCCAGATGGTCCGCTCGACTGGCCTTACTCTCCCCTTTGGACGTGATGGCAGGGCCGTTGGCCCATGCTTTCGCGCGTCATGTCGCTGTGCGGCGTGGCGGATTGAATAGCTGCATCGGGCCTGCCCGGTGCAAGATGGGAGTATATTATGGATCGTACCGAGAAGAAGGCGGCAGTGGCCGCGCTCGGCGAGACGTTCGCCTCCGCCGGCGTGGTTGTGGTTACCCGCAACCTCGGCCTGACGGTGGCGCAGTCGACCGATCTCCGGGCGAAGGTCCGCGAAGTCGGTGCGCAGTACCGCGTGTCGAAGAACAAGCTGGCCAAGATCGCCATCGAAGGCACCGATTACGCGGGTCTTGCCGACCTGCTGACCGGTCCCGTCGCGCTGGCGAGCTCGGAAGACCCCGTGGCCGCCGCCAAGGCTGCCGTGGACTTCGCCAAGTCGAACGACAAGCTCGAGATCGTCGGCGGCGCCATGGGTGCCAAGATGCTCGACGCCGATGGCGTCAAGGCGCTGGCATCGCTGCCGAGCCTCGACGAACTGCGCGCGAAACTCGTCGGCCTCATGCAGGCCCCGGCGACCAAGCTTGCACAGATCAGCGCGGCTCCGGCCGGTCAGCTGGCACGCGTGTTCGGCGCCTATGCCGCCAAGGACGCGGCATAAGTCTTTCGTACTTTAACAACCCTTTGAAACGTTTAGAAATTGGAGTGAATTATAATGGCTGATTTGGAAAAGATCGTCGACCAGCTTTCGGCTCTCACCGTGATGGAAGCTGCTGACCTGTCGAAGATGCTCGAAGACAAGTGGGGCGTTTCGGCTGCTGCTGCCGTCGCCGCTCCGGCTGCTGCCGCTGCTGCCGGCCCCGCTGCTGAAGAGCAGAGCGAATTCGACGTGATCCTCACCGGCGACGGTGGCAAGAAGATCAACGTCATCAAGGAAGTCCGCGCGATCACCGGCCTGGGCCTCGGCGAAGCCAAGGCGCTCGTCGAAGGCGCGCCGAAGGCCGTCAAGGAAGGCGTCAACAAGGCCGAAGCCGAAGAGATCAAGAAGAAGATCGAAGAAGCCGGCGGCACGGTTGAACTCAAGTAAGCTTTCAAGCTTTTGCGGGTGTCTTGAAGCGCTCGCGAATGGGAAGGGGTGGTCCGGCAACGGATCACCCCTTTTTCGTTGTCGCTCGTACCCAGATAAAAAAGGCCGCCCCGAGGGGCGGCCTTTTCGTTGGAAAGCGATGCGATCAGGCAAGCGCGGGGCGCATGCCGCCGAAACCTGCTGTGCGCGACTGTTCGCGCTTGTCGAGGAAGCGGGCGCGTGCGAGGCGCTTGCGCAGCGTGAGGAAGGGATTGTCGGGCGTCGGACCACGCATGGCCTGCTCGACATGGCTGCCCGCGATTGCCGGACGGGCCGCTGGAGTGCGTGCCCGGGGAGGAGCGACCGGCGCTGCGGCCGCTGCGTAAACGGGGGCAGCGGGTTGCATGACAGGCTGTGCGACAGGCTCGGCCCGGCGTTCGGGTTCATAGCCCTGTTCGGGGTGCAGCACCTCGTCAGAGCGACGGCGACGCAGCGCGAAGGCGAGTCCGCCGAGGCCGAGCAGGCCCAGGCCGATCAAACCGCCGGTAACGAGCGCGTTGTCGTTGGTCGAGATCGTCTGCTGCGGCGCTGCTTCGACGGCAGGCGTTACGGGCTCGCTGGCCAGCGGTGCGGGAGCGATCGCCTCGGCGGGGACCTCGGCCGAGGTCGGCGCGATCGATTCGTCCGCAGCGGTAGACGTCGCAGCGGTGCGGCGCGGCGTTACGGTGGCTGCACGCGGCGCGGGCGTGCCGGTCGCCTGCTTGGAACGAGGTGCCGGGGTTGCGGCCGCGTCGGCGATCGCAGCGTCGGCGATCTGGCGCAGCGCTTCGGGCGCGATCGTCGAACGCGGGGCCGGTGCAGGCGCAGTGGTCGCGACGGGTTCGATCGTGATGACCGGCTGCGCCACGGGCGCAGAGCGGGTGCCGACATGGCGGGCTGCGTGCCGGCATCGGCCGGAACGGTCTGGGCCGCGACGGCAAGAGGGGTCGATGCGAGGACAGCGGCAATCGCGGTCATCGCGGGGCGAAAGTGGGTGTGGTTCTTGGTCATAGTCGATCGTCAACCCGCCAATCGGACGGTCGGGTGCGGCCGACGCGACGATCCGTTAGCAAACGGCGACGAAGTGAAAAGCGTCTGAAAAACCTAGGGTTTTCAGCGCAAGTATAGAGTTAACATGTTGTTATTGCGCGATATTGGCCAATCGGGATCCGGTCGCTGGTAACACGCCGATCGGCCCGATTTGCGCGGCTCAGGGCAGTTTGATCACCAGTCGCGCGCCCATCATGTCGATGCCCGGATTCTGTTGCCAGTTGAACAAGCGGGCATGGCTGATGTGGACCCAGCTCGCCTCCAGTGCGACGTGCGGCGAAAGGTTGGCGCCGATTGCAATCTCGGGCACGAACAGCACGGGACTGCCGAGATCGGTTCGTCGTCCGGTCGTATCATAGCGCTCGGACGGTCCGTCCTGGACGGCAAGGCCGATGCCGGGACGTGCGTAGATCGGTCCCTTGCCGAGTTTCCAGCCAAAGCCGCCGGCAATGAAGTCGGTATCACCCGCCGTGTTGACCGACGCCATGGCATACGGCGCGGGATGGCCGAGGAAGCCAAGATCTACGGGCTTAAAGCGATAGCCCGCCATGATGTCGGTGCCGCCTTCGCCGGTATAGAGGGTGAAAGGGGTATCGACGCCATGAACATAGGCACCGACGAACGCTTCCTGCGCTGCGGCCGGCGCGGCGACGAAGGTGCCGGCGGCGGCAAGCATCAGGGCGGTGAATTTGCGCATGGTGATTTTCACTCCGAAATCTGCAGGGCCCACCTAGGCGGTGATGCTTTGCCCGGCGATGAACGCGACGATTTGAACCAATTGCGCTGCATTCCGTTTGGTAATCAATGCAGAATCGAAAAACGAGCTTCACCCCCGTGCCACCGCCGGGCGATGGCGATTGCGACGGGCCCGCCTGGGACATCATCATCGGCGCCGGCCCGGTGCTGGTTACCGCGATCCATGCCGGACACCATATCCGCGCCGACCTGGCCGACCATATAGCGCTGAGCGCGCACGACAGGCTGCGTGAGGAAGACCCGATGACCGACTATTTCCTCGGTCTGGGCGACAGCATCGTGCGCGCCAACCGGTCGCGCTTCGAGGTCGATCTCAACCGCCCGGCCGATCGCGCGGTCTATATAGAGCCCGAAGACAGCTGGGGCATGAAGGTGTGGAACACGCGCCCGTCGGACGACGCCGTCGCCCGTTCGCGCGCGATCCATGCCGCGTTTTACGACGAGATGGCGCGGCTCGTCGAAGCGATGATCGCGGCGCACGGCCGGATTCTCGTGCTCGACATCCACAGCTACAACCATCGCCGCGATGGTGCCGATGCGCCCGCCGCCGATCGCGCGGGCAACCCCGATATCGATGTCGGCGCGACGACGCTCGACCGCGCGATCTACGGCGATCTGCTCGATCGCTTCGTAGCCAACCTTGACGCGGCACCATTCAAGGACAGCCATTCCGATGCACGCGTCAACGTGCGCTGGCCCGACGGCGGCAATTTTCCGGAATGGCTGCATGCACGCTACGGCGCGGCGGCTTGCGTCATGACGCTGGAATACAAGAAGGTATTCATGGACGAATGGACCGGCGAGGCCGACATCATCGCGCTGCAGCAATTGCGCCACGGCCTCGGCCTCGCGCTGGCGGGCGCACGCACCGATCTGGCAGCGATGGCGCAGGTAGCGGCGTGAGTGTGGAATCGATAGACGAGGCCGCGGGCCTTTCGCGCACCGCGATCGAGGTCGACCATGCACTGGCCGAGATGGACAAAAGGATCGACTGGTTGTCGCGGCTGACGCCGGTCAATGTCGATGCGATCCGCGAAGGCTTCGCCGCGAGCCGCCATCGCGACATGCCCGACAGCGAATATGGCGAGGGGCTCGACAACCACTCGCCGGTCTGGCGGCGCGAGCTGTTTGCGCTGCCAGTGCGCGAGATCGACGATCCGTTGATCGAGACGCTGCTGCTCGAGAAGCAGCGCGAACTCGACCGCCAGATCGAGCTCGTGCGGATGCGCGATCGCGAGGGCTTCATCCAGGCGAGCATCGACCTGTTCGGCGGTGTGTCCGATACGCTGCTGGCGGCGGCGCGACGGGTCATCGCCAACGTGCCCGACACCGCTTTGGCCGACCGCGATGCCGATTGTGATGCGATCGTTGCGGCGGCCGAGGACGACCTTGCCTGGTATCGCAGCCGCTCGCCCGGCTTTCGCGGCCGCGTCGTGCGTGATCCCAATCGCGGCGTCGGCCTCTATACCCAGATGGGCGATTTTCATGTCGCGACCGATACGCGCGTCCCCGCGACGCGGGTCGATCCGCTGGTCCAGCACGAGATCGGCACGCACGCGGTGACACGCCACAACGGCCGCCGCCAGCCGCTGCGCACGCTCGCCGACGGTCTTGCCGATTATGACGCGATGCAGGAAGGGCTAGCCGTCATCGGTGAATATCTGGCGGGCTATATGCCGCCCGCCCGACTGCGCGTGCTCGCCGGACGCGTCATCGCCGCGCACATGGCGGTCGAAGAGGCCCGGGGGGCCGAGATTTATGCGGCGATGCGCGAGGAATGCCTGTTGGGACCCGAGGATGCGTTCCAGACCGCGCTGCGCGCCAAGCGCGGCGGCGGCCTGACCAAGGATGCGGTCTATCTCGACGGGGTGATCCAGCTGCTCGCCTATCTCGCCAACGACGGCGATTTCGAGATCCTGTTCCTCGGCAAGTTCGCGCTCAAGCAGTTTGCCACGCTCGAAAAGCTGATCGCGCGCGGCACGATCCATCGCCCCGAGCTGCTGCCGCGTTATCTTGAACGACCCGACGCCCGCGCGCGGCTCGCCGCGGTCCGCACCCTCGACATCAGCGAACTCTACCAGGAAAGCCCCGCTTCATGACCACCAAGACCAAGTCCCCCGCCAAGCCGGCGAGCAAGGACAAGATAAAGCTCGCCTTTGCGGTCAATCGCGTCGCGACCGAACAGGACAATTACACGACGATCCGGCTGGCGCGCAAAGCGTCGAGCCGTGGCCACGACGTCGCGCTGATCGGGCTTGGCGATTTCATCTGCGATTCGGATAACCGGATCTGCGCGATGGCGAGTGTCGCCAAGGTCGGCAAGTACAAGGACGACACCGACTACCTCGCGCATCTCCAGGACAAGGGGCACGAGACGTCGCGCATCGCGCTGGCCGATTACGACATACTGATGCTGCGCAGCGACCCCGCGGTCGAGATGGGGCAGCGCGACTGGGCGCCGTCGTCGGGGCTGCTCTTCGCACAGCTCGCCGCCGATCAGGGGACGATCGTCCTCAACGATCCGCGCCACCTGACCAATGCGGTCAACAAGACCTATTTCCAGGGCTTTCCCGAGGACGTTCGACCCGCGACGTGCATCACGCGCGAGGCCGACGAGATCCGGTCATTCCTCAAAGCCCATGGTGGCGATGGCGTGATCAAGCCGCTGCAGGGTTCGGGCGGGCAGGGTGTTTTCATCATCAACGAGGAAAACCGCCAGAACCTCAACCAGATCATCGAGGCTGTGACGCGCGACGGCTATGCCATCGTCCAGGAATATCTTCCCGCCGCAGCCAAGGGCGACCTCAGGATGATCACGCTCAACGGGCGTCCGCTCAAGGTCGCGGACACCTATGCCTGTCTCCACCGGTACAGCCAGACCGAGGACCACCGGTCGAACATCTCGGCGGGCGGCGCGGCCGACCTCGTCGAGCCGACCGAAGCGGCGCTGCGTCTCGCCGAAATGGTCGGTCCCAAGCTGATCGACGACGGCATGTACCTTGCCGGCCTCGATATCGCCGGCGACAAGATGATGGAGGTCAACGTCGATACGCCCGGCGGGATCAACTTCATGGACGATTCGGCCAAAGTTGATTTTTCAGGTGCCATCGTCGACGATCTCGAGCGCAAGGTGCGCTTGCAGAAGCAATATGCCGGTACGCTGAGCAATCGCCAGCTGGCGGTGCTCTGAACAGAATAACGGGGGGCAGCGATGGCACGGGCGGTCGAGCGGGTGCGCTGGCGAACCGGCGCGCTGGGTTGCGTTATCCCGATTTTGATTATGGCGACCGGGTTATTTGCTACCGCTGCGGTTCGCCCGTCACTCGCCGCCGACCTCGCCACCGAGCGCCGCGGAGCGTGGATCGCGCTGACGCAAAGCGTGACAGTCGGCGGCGTCAACATCCCGCTGGCGCTTCTGGCATTGTTTTTGGGTTATGAAATATACCGGATGGCGCGTCGCTGGATCGATGTCGATGCGGTGATTGCAACCGAGGACGCGATCCTGTTCCATCCCACGACGCGATTGCGCAAACTGGTCTGGGGCGACGTGGAATCGATCAGGTTCGCCAAGGTCAAATCCGCCCCTGCACTGATCATCGACGTAGCCCGCGGTAGGCAGCACATCGTCCGCGGGGTCGATGTCGATGACGAGGCTGCTACGTCCTTCATGAGCTTTGCCCAAAATCGCATCGATTACGCCAGGGGCGCAGCTCCACGCGCTTGACGCTGCGCCGCACAAATCCTATATCGCTGCCAACGCCACCCCGTTCGGGCCGGGCACCGCCGTCGCGCAGCAGTGCTCATGAATAGATCGGGATCAGGCTTCAAATAGCGTGAAAGCTGCAGGTTCGCCCCGGAAATCGGGGTCGTGAGCCATGCGGCTTTTCGCGTTTGTGCATGCGCAAAAGCTATCCGACCGCGAGTCGAACGACGACTGCGGCGATCCGAATCGAACCCAGAAGGGCTTTATATTCCATGGCTTCCAAGGCTCCGGCGAAACCCAAGGCGAAACCTGCGGCGAAGAAGACCGCTTCGCGCAAGATCATCAAGACGCTCGATGCGACCGCCAAGCGTCGCATCCGCAAGATGTTCGGCAACATCCACGAAGTCGTGGAAATGCCCAATCTGATCGAGGTCCAGCGCGAGAGCTATGAGCAGTTCCTTCGGTCCGATCCGTCGATCGATTATGTCTCGGGCCTGGAAAAGACGCTGCGCGGCGTCTTCCCGATCCGCGATTTCGCCGGCACCGCCGAGATGGATTTCGTCCATTACGAGCTCGAAGATCCCAAGTTCGATACCGAGGAATGCCGCCAGCGCGGGATTACCTATGCCGCGCCGATGCGCGTCACGCTGCGCCTGATCGTCTTTGAAGTCGACACCGAGACCGAAACCCGGTCGGTGCTCGATATCAAGGAGCAGGACGTCTACATGGGCGACATGCCGCTGATGACGCACAACGGCACCTTCATCATCAACGGCACCGAGCGCGTCATCGTTTCGCAGATGCACCGCAGCCCGGGCGTGTTGTTCGACCACGATCGCGGCAAGACGCACGCATCGGGCAAGTTCCTGTTCGCCGCGCGCGTCATTCCGTATCGCGGTTCGTGGCTCGATTTCGAATTCGACGCCAAGGACATCGTCAACGTCCGCATCGATCGCAAGCGCAAGCTGCCCGTTACCGCGCTGCTCCAGGCGCTCGAGATGGACGACGAGGAGATCCTCGGCACGTTCTACAACATCATCACCTATGAGCGCGGCAAGGACGGGTGGAAAATCCCGTTCGCGAGCGAAAACTGGCGTGGGCAGAAACCGCAATTCGACATCGTCGATGCTGCCTCGGGCGAAGTCGTCTTCGCTGCGGGTCAGAAGATTACGCCGCGCGCCGCGACCAAGGCGGTCAAGGACGGCCTCAAGGAACTGCTGATCCCGACCGAGGAAATCTTCGGCCGCTATTCGGCGCATGACCTGGTCAACGACAAGACCGGCGAGATCTATATCGAGGCGGGCGACGAAGTTACGCCTGAAAACCTCGAGAAGCTCGACAACGCCAAGATCAAGAACCTCGACCTGCTCGACATCGATCACGTCACCACGGGTCCGTGGATCCGCAATACGTTGAAGGCCGACAAGGCCGAGGATCGCGACCAGGCATTGTCCGACATCTACCGCGTCATGCGCCCCGGCGAGCCGCCGACGCGCGAGACCGCCGATGCACTGTTCAACGGCCTGTTCTTCGATCCCGAGCGCTATGACCTTTCGGCGGTCGGTCGCGTCAAGCTCAACATGCGTCTCGAACTCGACGCCGCCGACGACGTCACGACGCTGCGCAAGGAAGACATCCTCGCGGTCGTCAAGGAGCTTGTCGACCTCAAGGACGGCAAGGGCGACATCGATGACATCGACAACCTCGGCAACCGGCGCGTGCGCTCGGTCGGCGAGCTGCTCGAGAACCAATATCGCATTGGCCTTTTGCGCATGGAGCGTGCGGTCAAGGAGCGGATGAGCAGCGTCGACGTGTCGACCGTGATGCCCAACGACCTGATCAACGCCAAGCCGGCGGTTGCCGCGGTGCGCGAATTCTTCGGCTCGTCGCAGCTGTCGCAGTTCATGGATCAGACCAACCCGCTCTCCGAAGTGACGCACAAGCGTCGCGTTTCGGCCTTGGGCCCGGGCGGCCTGACGCGCGAACGCGCGGGCTTCGAAGTGCGCGACGTTCACCCGACGCATTATGGCCGCATCTGCCCGATCGAAACGCCGGAAGGCCCGAACATCGGCCTGATCAACTCGCTTGCTTCGTTCAGCCGCGTGAACAAGTACGGCTTCATCGAGACGCCGTACCGCAAGGTGATCGACAACAAGGTCACCGAAGACGTCGTCTACCTGTCGGCAATGGAAGAGCAGAAGCATACCGTTGCCCAGGCGAACGCCGAACTGACCAAGGATAACACCTTTGTCGAAGAGCTCGTTTCGGCCCGCGAAAGCGGTGAATTCGTCATGGCGCCGCGCGATACCGTGACGCTGATGGACGTCAGCCCCAAGCAGCTCGTTTCGGTTGCCGCATCGCTGATCCCGTTCCTTGAAAACGATGACGCCAACCGCGCATTGATGGGATCGAACATGCAGCGCCAGGCTGTGCCGCTGGTTCGTGCCGAGGCACCGTTCGTCGGTACCGGCATGGAAGAAACCGTGGCCCGCGATTCGGGCGCGGCGATTTCGGCGCGTCGCGCCGGCGTCGTCGACCAGGTCGATGCGCTTCGCATCGTCATCCGCGCAACCGGCGAGATCGAAGCCGGCCGTTCGGGCGTCGACATCTATACGCTGCAGAAATTCCAGCGCTCGAACCAGAACACCTGCATCAACCAGCGTCCGCTGGTGAAGGTCGGTGACCTGGTCAACGAAGGCGACATCATCGCCGACGGCCCGTCGACCGAGTTCGGCGAACTCGCGCTCGGCAAGAACAGCCTCGTCGCGTTCATGCCGTGGAATGGCTACAACTACGAGGATTCGATCCTCATCTCCGAACGCATCGTCAAGGACGACGTCTTCACCTCGATCCATATCGAGGAATTCGAAGTCATGGCGCGCGATACCAAGCTCGGGCCTGAAGACATCACGCGCGACATTCCCAACGTCGGCGAGGAAGCCCTGCGCAACCTCGACGAGGCGGGCATCGTCTATATCGGTGCCGAGGTCGAACCTGGCGATATCCTTGCCGGCAAGATCACGCCCAAGGGCGAAAGCCCGATGACGCCTGAAGAAAAGCTGCTTCGCGCGATCTTCGGTGAAAAGGCTTCGGACGTTCGCGATACCTCGCTCAAGCTGCCGCCGGGCGTTGCCGGGACGGTCGTCGAGGTGCGCGTGTTCAACCGCCACGGCATCGACAAGGACGAGCGCGCGATGGCGATCGAGCGCGAGGAAATCGAACGCCTGACCAAGGATCGCGAAGACGAACGCGCCATTCTGAACCGGGCAACGTTCAATCGCCTGCGCGAAATGCTGCCCGGACAGGTCGCAACCGCGGCGCCGAAGGGCTTCAAGAAGGGCGAGGAGATCACGCTCGACGCGCTTAACGAACTCGACACCTATGATTGGTGGAAATTCGCGGTCAAGGACGACAAGATCCAGAGCGACCTCGAAGCCGTCAAGACGCAGTATGACGATGCCGTCAAGCTGATCGTCGACAAGTTCGAGGACCGTCGTGAAAAGCTCGAACGCGGCGACGAACTCGCCCCTGGCGTGCTCAAGATGGTCAAGGTGTTCGTCGCGGTGAAGCGCAAGCTGCAGCCGGGCGACAAGATGGCCGGCCGTCACGGCAACAAGGGTGTGATTTCGCGCATCCTGCCTGAAGAAGACATGCCGTTCCTCGAGGACGGTACGCCGGTCGACATCGTCTTGAACCCGCTGGGCGTGCCATCGCGCATGAACGTCGGGCAGATCTTCGAAACGCATCTCGGCTGGGCCGCGCGTGGCCTCGGCCAGCAGGTGACCCAGGCATTGGAAGCGTGGCGCGAGGCCAACCCCGATCCCAAGGCGGGCAAGCCCCCCGAGGCACTGCGGGCCGAGCTCAAGCGCGTCTATGGCACCGACTATGACGAAGAGATCGAAGAGCGGACCGACAGCGAGATCGTCGAGCTGGCGTCGAACCTGAAATACGGCGTGCCGATGGCAACGCCGGTGTTCGACGGCGCGCGCGAACCCGATGTTTCGGAGATGCTCAAGCTCGCCGGGCTCGACGAGAGCGGCCAGGTCGATCTTTACGACGGCCGGACAGGCGACAAGTTCGATCGCCAGGTGACCGTGGGCTATATCTACATGCTCAAGCTGCACCATCTGGTCGACGACAAGATCCACGCGCGTTCGATCGGTCCCTACAGCCTCGTTACCCAGCAGCCGCTGGGTGGTAAGGCGCAGTTCGGTGGCCAGCGCTTCGGTGAAATGGAGGTCTGGGCGCTCCAGGCCTACGGCGCCGCGTACACGTTGCAGGAAATGCTCACGGTCAAGTCGGACGATGTCGTCGGACGGACCAAGGTCTACGAGGCGATCGTCAAGGGTGACGACACGTTCGAGGCGGGCATCCCCGAAAGCTTCAACGTGCTGGTCAAGGAAATGCGCTCGCTGGGCCTCAATGTCGAACTGTCGTCGCTGACCGATGGCGACGAGGACGACGATATGGGCCAGTTGCCGCAAGCCGCCGAGTAATCACGATATCAAGCCCCCCGTTGGCGGAAACGCCGCGGGGGCAAAGAGGAATTCGATCCATGAACGAACTCACCCATTTCGCGAATCCGGCGGCCGCCAAGCCGGAGACATTCGACCAGATCCAGATCGGCATCGCCTCGCCAGAGCGCATCCGTTCGTGGTCGTTCGGCGAAATCAAGAAGCCCGAAACCATCAACTATCGCACGTTCAAGCCAGAGCGTGACGGCCTGTTCTGCGCGCGCATCTTCGGTCCGATCAAGGATTACGAATGCCTGTGCGGCAAGTACAAGCGGATGAAGTACAAGGGCATCGTCTGCGAGAAGTGTGGCGTCGAAGTCACGGTAACCAAGGTCCGCCGCGAGCGGATGGGCCATATCGAGCTCGCCGCCCCCGTCGCGCACATCTGGTTCCTGAAGTCGCTGCCGTCGCGCATCGGCCTGTTGCTCGACATGCAGCTGAAGCAGCTTGAGCGCGTCCTCTACTTCGAAGCCTATATCGTCACCGAGCCGGGCCTGACCGCGCTCGAGAAGTTCCAGCTGCTCACCGAAGAAGAGCTGATGGAAGCACAGGACGAGTATGGCGAAGACGCCTTCACCGCCGGCATCGGCGCCGAAGCCGTCAAGCACATGCTGATGGACCTCGATCTCGAAGGCGAGCGCGACGCGCTGATGGAAGACCTGGCTACGACCAAGTCCGAACTGAAGCCAAAGAAGATCATCAAGCGCCTGAAGGTTGTCGAGAGCTTCATCGATTCGGGCAACCGTCCCGAATGGATGATCCTTGAAGTCGTTCCGGTTATCCCGCCCGAACTGCGCCCGCTGGTGCCGCTCGACGGTGGCCGTTTCGCGACGTCGGATCTCAACGATCTCTATCGCCGCGTGATCAACCGCAACAACCGTTTGAAGCGCCTGATGGAGCTGCGCGCGCCCGACATCATCGTGCGTAACGAAAAGCGCATGCTGCAGGAATCGGTCGACGCCCTGTTCGACAACGGCCGTCGCGGCCGCACGATCACCGGTGCCAACAAGCGCCCGCTGAAGTCGCTTTCGGACATGCTCAAGGGCAAGCAGGGCCGCTTCCGCCAGAACCTGCTCGGCAAGCGCGTCGACTATTCGGGGCGTTCGGTCATCGTTACCGGTCCCGAACTCAAGCTGCACCAGTGCGGCCTGCCGAAGAAGATGGCGCTCGAGCTGTTCAAGCCGTTCATCTACGCCCGGCTCGACGCCAAGGGTTTGAGCATGACGCTCAAGCAGGCGAAGAAGTGGGTCGAGAAGGAACGCAAGGAAGTCTGGGACATCCTCGACGAGGTGATCCGCGAACATCCGGTCATGCTCAACCGCGCGCCGACGCTTCACCGTCTGGGCATCCAGGCGTTCGAGCCGGTCCTCATCGAAGGCAAGGCTATCCAGCTGCACCCGCTCGTCTGCTCGGCCTTCAACGCCGATTTCGATGGCGATCAGATGGCCGTCCACGTTCCGCTGTCGCTCGAAGCGCAGCTCGAAGCGCGCGTCCTGATGATGTCGACCAACAACATCCTGTCGCCCGCCAACGGCAAGCCGATCATCGTTCCTTCGCAGGACATGGTGCTGGGCATCTATTATCTCACCATGGAACGCGATGGCGAACCCGGTGAGGGCATGATGCTGTCGGACATCGCCGAGGTTCACCAGGCGCTGCACGTCGGTGCCGTGACGCTTCATTCGAAGATCACGACGCGCGTCCCGCAGACCGACGAAGCCGGCAAGGAGTTCATGCTCCGCGTTGAAACGACGCCGGGCCGGATGCTGATCGGCGAATGCCTGCCCAAGTCGCACACCGTGCCGTTCGACACGATCAACCGCCTCCTCACCAAGAAGGAAGTCGGCGACGTCATCGATCAGGTCTATCGTCACACCGGCCAGAAGGACACCGTCCTGTTCGCCGATGCGATCATGGGCCTGGGCTTCCGTCACGCATTCAAGGCGGGCATCTCGTTCGGCAAGGACGACATGATCATCCCGCACGAAAAGGAAACGCTGGTCGCCGAAACCAAGGAACTGGTGAAGGATTACGAGCAGCAGTACCAGGACGGCCTGATCACGCAGCAGGAAAAGTACAACAAGGTGATCGACGCCTGGAGCCGTTGCGGCGACCAGGTCGCGAACGCCATGATGGACAAGATCAAGGCGCAGCCGATCGATGCCGATACCGGCCGGATGGCGCCGATCAACTCGATCTACATGATGGCCCACTCGGGTGCACGTGGTTCGCAGGCGCAGATGAAGCAGCTTGCCGGCATGCGCGGCCTGATGGCCAAGCCGTCGGGCGAGATCATCGAAACGCCGATCATCTCGAACTTCAAGGAAGGCCTGACCGTCCTTGAATACTTCAACTCAACGCATGGTGCCCGCAAGGGTCTCGCCGATACCGCATTGAAGACGGCCAACTCGGGCTATCTGACGCGTCGTCTCGTCGATGTCAGCCAGGATTGCACGATCGTCGAGGAAGATTGCGGCACCGACCGTTCGCTCGACATGAAGGCGATCGTCCAGGGCGGTTCGACCATCGCGTCGCTCGGCGAGCGAATCCTTGGCCGCACCACCGCCGAAGACATCATCGACCCCAAGGATGCCAAGAACCCGATCAAGTCGGGCACGCTGCTCGACGAAGCGGCGATCCTGCGGATTGAAGAGATCGGTATCCAGTCGGTTGCGATTCGCAGCCCGCTGATCTGCGAATCGAAGATGGGCGTCTGCGGCAAGTGCTACGGTCGCGATCTGGCCCGCGGTACGCCCGTTAACATCGGCGAAGCTGTCGGCGTTATCGCTGCGCAGTCGATCGGTGAGCCTGGCACCCAGCTGACGATGCGGACGTTCCACATCGGCGGCGCGGCGCAGCTCAACGAGCAGTCGAACCTCGAAGCAGTCGCCGACGGCACGCTCGAATATCGCGACATGATGAGCATCGTCGACAAGCGCAAGCGGCGCATTGTCACCGCGCGCTCGGGCGAAATCGCGATCATCGACAACGAGGGCCGCGAACGTGCGGTCCATCGCCTGCCTTACGGTGCCAACCTGCTGATCGAAGACGGCAGCAAGGTGACGCTCGGCGAACGTCTGGCCGAATGGGATCCGTTCACCCAGCCGATCATCACCGAGAAGTCGGGTATCGTGAAGTTCCAGGACCTGCTCGACGGCAAGACGCTCGTCGAACAGACCGATGAAGCGACCGGTATCGCCCAGCGCGTCGTCACCGAATATCGTGCCGGCGCGCGGTCGAAGGAAGATCTTCGCCCGCGCCTGACGCTGCTCGCCGAAGGTTCGGACGACGGCGAAACCGAGGCGGCACGCTATATGCTGTCGCCCGGTGCCACGCTGTCGGTCGAAGACGGTGCCCGGGTCGAGGGCGGCGACGTTCTTGCCCGTGTCAGCCGCGAAGCTGCCAAGACGCGTGACATCACCGGCGGTCTTCCGCGCGTTGCCGAGCTGTTCGAGGCCCGCAAGCCGAAGGACAACGCGATCATCGCCAAGATCTCTGGCCGCGTGCAGTTCCTCAAGGACTATAAGGCGAAGCGCAAGATCGCGATCGTCCCCGAGGACGACAGCGTCAACGGCGGCGAGCCGGTCGAATATCTCGTTCCCAAGTCGAAGGTTATCGACGTCCAGGAAGGCGATTTCGTCAAGCGCGGCGACAACCTGGTCGGCGGTTCACCCGATCCGCATGATATCCTGGAAGTGCTCGGCGTCGAGCCGCTCGCCGAATATCTCGTCAGCGAGATCCAGGAAGTCTATCGACTCCAGGGCGTGAAGATCAACGACAAGCACATCGAGACGATCGTTCGTCAGATGCTGCAGAAGGTCGAGATCACCGACGGCGGCGACACCGTCCTCCTCGCGGGCGAGCAGCTCGACTACGAGGAAATGGACGAGATCAACGCCAAGCTGACCAAAAAGCAGAAGAAGGCAGTCGGCAAGCCCGTCCTGCTCGGCATCACCAAGGCGAGCCTGCAGACGCGCAGCTTCATCTCGGCGGCGTCGTTCCAGGAAACCACACGCGTGCTGACGCAGGCTGCGGTCGAGGGCAAGAAGGACACGCTCAACGGCTTGAAGGAAAACGTCATCGTAGGTCGCCTGATCCCGGCGGGTACCGGTGCGGGCATGAACCGCATGCGCGTCGCCGCTTCGAGCAAGGATGCCGCCCTGCGCGCCCAGTGGCGCAAGATGCAGGAAGCGCTGATCGCGCCCGATACGGCCGAGCAGGAGCATGAGGCCGAACTCAAGCAGCCAGTCGAAGCGGCCATCGGCGACGATCCGCTGGCAGCGGTCGTGACCGACGGCGACGGCGAAGGCAACGGCGAAAACTGAGTCTGGCCAGAGACATGAAACAGGGGCGGAACCGCAAGGTTTCGCCCCTTTTCTTTTGGCTGGGGTGTGAGTGTAGGGCGCGGTTCGGACCGGTTCGTTCGCAGGAGGCGGGCCCTTGGCCTCTGGCGGGGCGAGAAGCTCGCCCCGGTGATTTATCGAACGGGGCTTATCCTTCGGCGATCAGTCCGATCGCGAGATAGGCAACCACGGGAAGGCCGAAACCGGCGAGCGTGGCGACGACGAAGCCGACGCGGAGCAGGGTGGCGTCGATGCCGAACCTGTTCGAGAGGCCGGCGCATACGCCCATCAGCTTGCCGTGCGTGCGGTCGAGCCGGAAGCCGTCGGTGCGGGGTTCGATGTTGTTGCTCATGGTATCCTTGTCCTGGATTCTGGAGGTGGTGGGTTGGTGGCGGTTAGGCCACCAAACCCGATGCATTGGCGCTGACCGAAGCGACGAACATTGCGACGGCGCAGAGCGAGGCGAAGGCGGCAACGGCGACGGTGCGGACTTCTTCATTAGCGAAACGGATCATGGTGTATCTCCTGTCTGGCGGGGCGGACGATCCGTCCCGATGCCAGATACATTGCATGCGCCGTGCCAATTCCGATTAATCGCCTATTCATAAGCATTTGCCGTTTTTGGCTCGATTTCACGAGTGCGTGTTATCCCAACAAGTGGTAATTAATGCGAACTGGCCGGACATTGCGCAGGCAAATCGCCTCGGGGCCGAAAAAATCGTTACCGAAGCCGCTATTTCGTCGCACGTGTTTGGCGTAGTCGCTACCCCGCACGCGTAGTAGGACAGCCGGCGTGTATATCCGCCGCCTCAGCCTGACCGATTTTCGCAACCATCGCGACGCCGCGATCGCCGTCGACGCGGCGATGGTCGTGCTGACCGGCGAGAACGGCGCGGGAAAGACCAATGTTCTTGAAGCGGTGTCGCTGCTGTCGCCAGGGCGTGGCCTGCGCCGGGCCGCCCTGCCCGAAATCGCACGTGAGGGGGCAAGCGGCGGATTTGCCGTGGCCGCGCGGCTGGCAATGACGCCCCATGGCGAGGCCGACCTCGCGCTGGGCACCGCGATCGAGCCCTCGGCACCCGGCCGGCGCAAGGTCAGCGTCAACGGTGCGTCGGCGCCCGCGGCGGCGCTTGGCGAATGGCTGTCGGTGCTGTGGCTGACGCCGGCGATGGATCGGCTGTTCGTCGAAGGGCCCGGCGCGCGGCGGCGCTTTCTCGATCGGCTCGTCCTCGCGCTCTATCCCGGGCACGGAGCGCATGCGACGCGCTATGAGGCGGCGATGCGCGCGCGCAATAGGTTGCTGACCGAGGAACGTGGCGGCGATGCCGGCTGGTTCGACGCGCTCGAGGACGCGATGGCGACGCATGGTGCCGCGATCGATACTGCGCGGCGCGATCTCGTCGCCGCGCTCGCCGACGCTGCGAATGAGGTCGCCGACGGTCCCTTCGCGCGGCCGGTGCTGGCGCTCACTGGCGACAGCGAGGCGGGTTGGCAGAGCGAGGCGCTACGCCGTCTGCTCGCTACATCGCGACGGCGCGATGCGCGCGCCGGCCGGACGATTGCCGGGCCGCATCGCGACGACCTGCAGGTCAGCCACGGTTCGAGCGGACAGGCGGCGGCGAAATGTTCAACCGGCGAACAAAAAGCGCTGCTGCTCGGCCTCGTCCTCGCGCATGGCGACCTGATCGCGGCGCGGCGGGGGCAGCGCCCGATCCTGTTGCTCGACGAGGTCGCGGCGCATCTCGACCCGCTGCGCCGCGCCGCGCTGTTCGCGCGGCTCGAAAGCGATGGCGGGCAGGTCTGGATGACGGGCACCGAGCCGACGCTGTTCGATGCGGTCAGCGAGAACGCGACCCGATTGCACGTCGACGGCGGAATCGTTTCGAGCGATTAGCGCCCGGGAAAGTGCGGTGAGGTGGAGACGTCGATCGCATCGCCCGTCGAGGTCGGGACGACCGCACGGCCAAAGGTGACGTAGCGCTTGGTCGGACGATCGAGCAGATGGTCGTAGCGCGCCTCGACCGCGCCGCGCGGATAGCCCATCAGCCAGAGCGTCGTCGGGAAGATCTGGCTGTGGTCATGGCCCATTGGCTTCGTGCCAGACAGGGCCGCGGCAGCGTCGTGCGGCAGCAGCGCGACGAGCGGCACCGAGTATTCGGCGCGAACGGGGGCGGTGCTGCAATGCGGGGGCACGCGGTCCTGGACGTTCTGGCCATGGTCCGAGGTGTAGAAGATCGCGACCGCATCGCGGTCGACGCCGGCGAGCAGCGTCGTGAAGAAATCGCGTTTCGAATAGCCGACCGCGGCATCGTATTGCGCGCTGAGCGGGGCGTCGGCGGGCAGCGCGTCGGAAGGATAATGGTCGCGATACTGGAAATGTGCGCCAGCCAGCACGGCGTAGGTGAAGCTCTTGCCGGGGCGTGTGATTTGCCGATTGATCGTCCGGGCGATATCGCGGTCGGTGTCGAGACCGTCGGCGGCAGGCCGATAATCGTCAATCAGCGCGCGCTCGGGGTCGAACAGCAGGTTTTGCGGCGCGCCGGTGACCTGTCCGTCGATCAGTGTCGTCTTATAGCCCGCCGCGGCGCGCATAGCCCCAGATCGACGGGGTCGCGCGCAGGTCGGTGGCCGATGAGACGTTTGCGACATCGACGCCCGCGCGCAGCGCGACGTTCGACGGGGCGCTGCAATTGGCTATCGATGCCGCTTCACCGAAGTCGATCGGCGCGTAGGGCGCGAGCGAGGGAGCGACGAGGCGGGCATAGGCGTCATGCGCAATGCTTTCATCGACCAGCCAGACGATATGGCGCAATTTGGTGGTGCTCTCGGGTACCAGATCGACGCTTGCGCGCGCGCTGGCGGGGGGTCGGCGAGGATCAGGCGTGCACCGAAGATATAGAGTGCGCGTTCGGATCCCACGGTGTCGTAGCCGAGCGCGAGCGCGGGCAGGTGCGCGAAGGCAAAGGCGACGACGAGCACGATCGACGCCAGCGGGGCGATGGCACGCTGGCGCCACCCGATCGTCAGCCAGCGCGCGGCAAGAATGGCGATGATGGCGACGAGCCATTGCGCCCCGGCAATCACGATCGGCACGGCGAAGGTGGCCAGAGCGGCGTTTGCTTCGCGGCGCTCGCCGATCATCCAGGCGAGGCTCGCGGTATCGAGCCGGTCGTGCAGCACCTGCTGATAGCCCATGACGATCGCGGTCGAGAGTGCGGCGAGCGCGATGACGATGCCAAACCAGCGGCGCGGCAGCCAGGCGATCGCGGCGAACAGCATCGCGCCCTGGATCGCCAGCGCGCCGAAGTTGATCGCGGCCGAGCGCGGGTCGTGCGCGGCGAGGCGGTAGAGGACGCCGTGAACGAGCTGCTGCTCGTTGAACAAAGCAAAGGCGAGCGCGGTCGCCGCCAGTGCCAGCGCGGTGGCAACCGGGCGGCTCAGGTGGAGGCCGGTTCGGCCGGGTCGGTTCGCTAGTGCTGGCATGACGCGACGCTAATCGCTTCGCGCGACGGCGCAAGCCCGGCGCTGTGCGGGTGCGGATATGGCGCAGGCGGCGCGTGCTTCGTTAACGCGCACGGCGCGGGGCTAGAGAATCTCGTGCACCGTTTCCTGCGGACGGCAGAAGCGCACGCCCTTGTCGGTCTCGACGAACGGGCGGTTCACATAGGCCGGGTTGGCGACCATCGCGTCGAGGATTGATGCCATCGTCCGCATCGGCAAGCCGCGCTCTTCGGCGTCGGTGCCACGCGTGCGCAGCGCCTCCTTGGGCGTCATCCCGGCATCGGCGAAAAGTTGCTCGAGCTTGGCGCGGGTGAAGGGCGATTTGAGATATTCGACGACATTCGTCTCGACCCCGGGCGTCTCTTCAAGAATCGCCAGCGTCTTGCGCGAGGTGCCGCATTTCGGGTTGTGCCAGATCGTTGCTTTCATGCGCACTGCGATAGCGCAGCAAAAAAAGCGACGCAATGTCGAGACTGATGTTGCAATTGAGAACGACTCTCATTAGCGGACGTCTCTCACACCAATCGGAAGCTTCTCATGAACTGCCAAACTGCTGCCCTTCGCCGTACGCCTCACTTCGACCGCGATCGCCGCCGCCGCGCTCTCCGCGCCTGCCTCTGCCAAAGAAGGTGACGCCGGATCGGACTCGATTGCGCTTCCGCGGGCCGAAGTCGCGGCCGCTGGAGCGGTCCAGACTGGCGACGGCATTTTGGTGACCGCCAGGCGCGAAGGCTATGTCGTTTTAGAAACCAGCGCTGGTACCAAGACCGAAACACCGGTGATTGACGTGCCCCAATCGATAACGATTATCGATAACAAGCAGATCGCCGACCAGGGCATTCGCTCGATCGCCGATCTCGTCCGATTCGTGCCTGGCGTGACCAGCGGCCAGGGCGAGGGTCATCGCGACCAGATCACGCTGCGCGGCAACAATTCGACCGCCGATTTCTATCTCGATGGCGTGCGCGACGACGTCCAGTATTTCCGCAGCCTCTACAATATCGACCGCGTCGAGATCCTCAAAGGTCCCAATGCGATGATATTCGGTCGCGGCGGCGGCGGCGGCGTCGTCAATCGCGTGACCAAGAGCGCGCTGCCCGATCGGTCGATCACCGCCGCCACCGCGTCGATCGATAGCTTCGGGAGCTGGTATGCCAGCGGCGACATCAATGTCCCGCTGTCGACCGCCGCGCTCGCGAGCGCGGCTCGGATCAACGGTTATTACGAAGAGCTCGCCAACCACCGCGATGCCTACGACGGGCGCCGCTTCGGGATCAATCCCGTCGCCGGTTTCGAGCTCGGCAGCGCGACCAAGCTGGGACTTTCGTATGAGTATGTCGATGACGATCGCGTCGTCGATCGCGGCGTTCCCTCGCAGGGCGGGCGTCCGCTGACGGGCCATCGCGACACGTTTTTCGGCGACCCATCCACCAACCGGACGACGCTCGACGCGCATGTTGTCAGCGCGCGGCTCAACCACCGGTTCTCCGACGCTCTCGAACTCAACATCCGTGGCATCTATGGTGACTATGGCAAGATGTATCGCAACATCTATGCCGGTGGCCCGGTCGATCCGGCGACCGGCACATTCAAGGCTGGCGGCTATTGGGACGTGACGGCGCGCGAAAACGTCGTCGGGCAGGCCGATCTCGTCTGGCAGACCGCGACCGGCGGCATCGCCCACACGCTCCTGATCGGGGTCGAAGCCTCGCGCCAGGACACGCGCAACAATCGCCGCAACGCGATTTTTGCCACGCCCAATGGCCAGCTTGGCGATACGGTGACGTTCCCATCGTTCGGCTTCAGCCCGGTCATTCGCGACCGTAAGAGCCAGGCCGATGTGTTGGCAATCTATGCGCAGGACCAGGTCCAGATCGGTCGGGCGATCGAGCTCGTGATCGGCCTGCGCCATGATCGCTTTGCGCTCGACACCGTCGACCTCGTCTCGGGTGCTGCGCTGTCGCGGACCGACTCTCTCTGGTCACCGCGCGTCGGCTTGATCTACAAGCCGGCGGCGAACGCATCGGTCTATGCGAGCTATTCGGTCAGCTACCTGCCCCAGTCGGGCGACCAGTTCCTCTCGCTCAGCCCGACGACCGCCAATCTCGACCCCGAGACGTTCCGCAATTACGAGATCGGGGCAAAATGGGAAGCGCGGCCGGGACTGATCGCCACTGCTGCCGTCTATCAGCTCGACAACGCCAACGGCACCGCCGCAGGTCTCGTCCCGGGGACCGTCGTGCTCACCGGCAAGCAGCGCACCCGCGGGTTCGAAGCGGGCCTGACCGGCCGATTGACCGAGACGCTGCAGCTCGCTGCGGGTTACAGCTATACCGATTCCAAGGTCATCGGCGGCGACGATGCGGGCAAACGCACCGCGCAGGTGCCCAAGCACAATGCCAGCCTGTGGGCGCGCTATCAGGCGACCGACCGTCTCGGCCTAGGCGTCGGCGCGTCGTACCAGTCAAAGAGCTTCGCCAACCTGTCGAATGCGGTGGTGCTACCCGGTTATGGTCGGCTCGACCTCGCCGCCTTCTATAGGCTGACCGACGGTATCGAGGCGCAGGTCAATATCGAGAACGTCACCGACGCGATCCTATTTCCCCGTCGCGCACAACGACAACAACATCTCGACCGGCGCGCCGATCGGCGCACGCTTCACGCTGAAGGCGCGGTTCTAGGCGGGATCGGCAAGGTCGGTCTTGATCACCGGCGCGTTTTCGAGCGTGCGGTGGACGGGGCACAGATTGGCGACGCGCAGCAGCCTGGCACGCTGGGCGTCGTCAAGCTCGCCGGTCAGGACGATATGGCGTTCGATAACGTCGAGGCGGCCCTTTTTGTCACCTTTGCCGCCTTCGATATCGGTGACGCAATCGTCGCAGTGACGCCGGTCGTGCGATAAGGTGACCGATACGTTCTCCAGCGGGATATTCTCACGCGTCGCGACCATCCGGATCGTCATCGAGGTGCAGCTGCCCAGCCCCGCTAGCAACAGGTCGTACGGCGTTGGCCCGGCATCGCCGCCGCCCACCGATTTTGGCTCGTCGCTGACGAACAGATGGCCGGATGCCTCGATATGCTGGAGGAATTTCTCTTCGGTGCCGGTGACGCGGACATGGCCTTCGGCAAGGTCGTCGGGCAGGGGCGCGACTGCCGGAAGATAGGGTTCGACCCAGGCGGCGATCACCGCGGCGGCGTAATGCGCGTCGGGCTTGCGGCTGAGCAGGTGGCCCGCCTCGTCCAGGCTGACGAAGCTCTTGGGATGTTTCGCCGCGGCGAAGATCTGCGAGGCATTTTCGATGCCGACGATCTCGTCGCGCGGGGCGTGGAGGACGAGCAGTGCCGCATCGAGCGCGGCAAGCCGGTCGGCCTGGTCGTGGCCCTGCATCTGCGTGACGAAATCGGCGTCGATGACGAGCGTGCGGCCGCCGATCTCGATTTCTGCAGACTTGCCCGAGCGCGCCTTGGCGGTGCCGTCGGGAAAATGCGACAGGACATGATCGACCGCGAAGGGCGCGCCTATCGTCGCAACCGCGGTGACGCCGGGCAGGTCCTTCGCCACGGCGATCACCGCAGCACCGCCGAGACTGTGACCGACGAGCAGCGACGGCGGCGCAAGCCGTTCGGACAGGGCGTCGCAGGCGGCCTTGAGGTCGGCGATATTGCCGGCGAAATGGCTATCGGCAAACTCGCCTTCGCTTTTGCCGAGCCCGGTAAAGTCGAAGCGCAGCGTCGCCAGGCCTGCCTCGGCGAGGGCACGCGAGACGTAGCGCGCGGCAAGGCTGTCCTTCGAGCAGGTGAAGCAATGCGCGAACAGCGCGGTTGCCCGGATCGGGCCCGCCGGGCGTTCGAGCGACGCCGACAGCATCTGGCCGTCGCGCGCCGGGAAGGTGAAATTCTCGGTCATGCGCGATCCTCGTTCGTGGCCCTAGTGATCGGCGCGGTTATTTCCCCGCCGCTTCTGCCGCTTCGTCTGCGATGCTCTTGGCGAGCCATTCCTCGAGCCACTTGATCGTATAGGCGCCGTTCTGGAATTCGGGATCGTCGAGCAACGCCTGGTGGAGCGGGATCGTCGTCTTCATGCCGAGGATAACGTACTCTTCGAGCGCGCGGCGCAGGCGCATCAGGCAGCCCTCGCGGTTGCGGCCATAGACGATCAGCTTGGCGATCATGCTGTCGTAATAGGGCGGTACGCGATAGCCCTGGTAGAGGCCGCTATCGACGCGCACGTGCATGCCGCCGGGGACGTGATAGTCGGTGACGGTGCCGGGTGAGGGGGCGAAGGTGCGCGGGTCCTCGGCATTAATCCGGCATTCGATCGCATGGCCCTTGAACTCGATGTCGGCCTGCGCGACCGACAGCGGCTTGCCTTCGGCGATACGGATCTGTTCGCGGACGAGGTCGACGCCGGTGATCATTTCGGTCACCGGATGTTCGACCTGCAGGCGGGTGTTCATCTCGATGAAGAAGAACTCGCCGTTCTCGTAGAGAAACTCGATCGTGCCAGCGCCGCGATAGCCCATGTCGGCCATCGCCTTGGCGCACACTTCGCCCATCCGCATCCGCTCTTCGGACGAGATGACGGGCGAGGGGGCTTCCTCGAGCACTTTCTGGTGGCGCCGCTGGAGCGAGCAATCGCGTTCGCCGAGATGGATCGCGTTGCCTTCACCGTCGCCGAACACCTGGAACTCGATATGGCGCGGATCGCCGAGATATTTTTCCATGTAGACGGTGGCATCGCCGAACGCCGCCTTGGCCTCCGAACGCGCCTGGCTCATCAAGCTTTCGAGCTCGTCCTCGGATGCGACGACCTTCATGCCGCGTCCGCCGCCGCCCGAGGCGGCCTTGACGATGACCGGATAGCCGATCTTCGCTGCGATCTTGCGCGCCTCGGCAATGTCCTCGATCGCGCCGTCGGAGCCGGGGACGAGCGGCAGGCCGAGCTTGCCCGCAGTGCGCTTGGCCTCGACCTTGTCGCCCATGATGCGGATATGTTCGGGCTTGGGACCGACGAACGCGATGCCGTGCGCCTCGACGATCTCGGCGAACTGCGCGTTCTCGCTGAGGAAGCCGTAGCCGGGATGGATCGCGTCGGCATGGCTGATCTCCGCTGCGGCGATGATCGCGGGGATATTGAGATAGCTGTCGGTCGCCGAGGGCGGCCCGATGCAGATCGCCTCGTCGGCGAGCCGTACGTGCATCGCGTCGGCATCGGCGGTCGAATGGACCGCGACGGTTTTGATGCCCATTTCGTGGCAGGCGCGGTGAATTCGCAGGGCGATCTCGCCGCGATTGGCGATGAGGAGTTTTTCGAAGTTCATGCCTCGCGCGCCGATCAAGCGATGACGAACAGCGGCTGGTCGAACTCAATCGGCGAGCCGTCTTCGACGAGCATCGCCTTGAGCGTGCCGCCCTTGCTGGCGACGATAGGGTTCATCACCTTCATCGCCTCGACGATGAGGACGGTGTCGCCGGCGGAAACCTTGTCGCCGATCGCCTTGAACGCGGGCGCGCCGGGTTCGGGCGAGAGATAGGCGGTGCCGACCATCGGTGATTTTACTGCATCGGCTTGGGCATCGGCAGCGGGTTCGGCTGGCGCGGCTGCGGCGGCGGGTGCCGCTGCGGGCGCAGCGGCGGTGTGCGGGCTGGTACTGGGCGGGGGCGACGCCGCCGCCGCGCGAGACGCGGATCTTGCGCGTGCCGTCTTCGACCTCGATCTCGGTGAGGCCGGTTTCGCCGAGCAGTTCGGCAAGTTCACGGACAAGCTTGGTATCGACCTGCATCTGTCGGTCCTTGGGTGTTACGGCCATGATGCTTCCTGTTATTTCTGCGCGTCGGACCCCGTTTCAACGTCCGGGGGACGGCATCGTTTCCTGATCGCAATGGCGGCTATCAGGCGGCGGCGATTGCGTCCAGAGCCATAAGGTAGCCTTTGCTCCCATGACCCGCGATCCGTCCCGCCGCGACATCGGCGATAAAGCTGTGCTGGCGAAAGGCTTCGCGCGTTGCCGGATCGCTGAGGTGGACCTCCCACACGGGCGTCGCGATTGCCGCTACGGCATCGCGCAGCGCGACCGAGGTGTGGGTATAGCCGCCGGGATTGAGAATCACCGCGCGTGCACCCGTCGCCTGCGCCTCGTGCAGCCAGTCGATCAGGTCGCCTTCGTGGTTCGACTGGCGATGATCGAGCGTCAGCCCGTGAGCGGACGCGCGAGCATCGAGCATCGCGGCGATGTCGGCGAGCGTGTCGGCGCCATAGATTTCGGGCTCGCGCGCGCCGAGCAGGTTGAGGTTGGGCCCGTTGAGGACGAAGACGGTGTCGGCATCGGTTGCGGGGTCGGGCATTGCCTACCTATATGCAGGCGGCACCGCATGACGCAAAGGAAAGCAGCATTGGCAGACGACACCATCTCGGTCCGCGTGAACGGCGAACATCGCCGCGTCTATGAAGGACTCAGCATTGCCGACCTGGCACGCGACCTCGGCCTGTCGCCCGACAAGGTCGCGGTCGAGCGCAATCTCGAGGTCGTCCCGCGCGCCAGGCTAGCCGAGGTCATGGTCGAGGACGGCGACGATTTCGAAATCGTGACCTTCGTGGGAGGCGGATGATGACCGGCAAGACCATCACAGAGAACGATACCGATAGCTGGACCGTCGCGGGACATACCTTCACCTCGCGGCTGATCGTCGGCACGGGCAAGTACAAGGATTTCGCGCAGAACGCCGCCGCGCTCGAGGCGTCGGGGGCGGAGATCGTCACCGTCGCGGTGCGCCGGGTCAACGTCAGCGACCCCAATGCGCCGATGCTGACCGATTTCATCGACCCGAAAAAGGTCACCTACCTGCCCAATACCGCGGGTTGTTTCACTGCCGACGAAGCGGTCCGCACGCTGCGCCTGGCGCGCGAGGCGGGCGGCTGGGACCTCGTCAAACTCGAAGTGCTCGGCGAGGCACGGACGCTCTATCCCGACATGCGTGAAACGTTGAAGGCGACCGAGACGCTTGTCTCGGAGGGGTTCAAGCCGATGGTCTACTGCGTCGACGATCCGATCGCGGCGAAACAACTCGAAGAGGCGGGCGCGGTCGCGATCATGCCTCTGGGCGCGCCGATCGGATCGGGGCTCGGCATCCAGAACCGCGTCACGATCCGCCTGATCGTCGAAGGCGCTGGCGTGCCCGTGCTCGTCGATGCCGGGGTCGGCACCGCGAGCGATGCGGCGGTCGCGATGGAGCTCGGCTGCGACGGCGTGCTGATGAACACCGCGATCGCCGAGGCGAAGGACCCCGTTCGCATGGCGCGCGCGATGAAGCAGGCGGTCGAGGCGGGCGCAACGCCTATCTCGCCGGCCGCATGGGCCGCCGCATGTACGCCGACCCGTCGAGTCCTCTCGCCGGGCTGATCTGATCGTCGCACCCGGACTCTGGCACCCCCGATTTCGGACATGGCGGTTCCGCCTATCGCGCTTTTGCGCTATGTCTGGGCGAGCGCTGCACCGAAGAGGAGACGAGCGATGGTCTTGCATATTCTCTCAATGATCGGATCGAGCCTGGTCCTCGCCATGCAAGGTGTACCCATTGCGGTCGGGAATTTCGAAACCGCGACGCTTCCGCCGTTGATCAAAGTCGATCGCATATTGCCGCATGCGACGATGACCAAGCGTGTCGAAGAAATATTGGCGAAGGGCGAATGCACGCTCGAAGGGCAGAGTGCGACGAACTTCGACATTGTCGTCCCCTACGCTGTACTGTTGCAGTCCGACGGTGCGATTTCGAAAGTCGTGGTCCACGATACCGGGTGCCAGCCGCTTACCCAGTTGGTTGCCGAGGTCGTCGTTGCCCAGGCGGGGCGCGGCGATTTCGTGCGGCCCGATCCGCTTGCCGAGCAATGGTTCGGCAGCGATATCTATTTTAAAAACGCGCAGGTGACCGCCGGCGAGGCGTTGGCTGAGCCCGACAAGGTCAGCTGTCGCAGCTCGCCCAAGCTTGGATCGCGGCTGAGCGTCAACCGGACCTGCAAGACGGCGGCTGAGTGGCGACAGTTCGACCAGGATCGCGAACAACTGCGCCGCGATTTGGGAAATGCCGCGCGCTGCGTGGGAGCGGCGACCTGCACGTCGGACTAGGATTGTCCCAACTCCTTTGCAACTTGATCCAGATTAATCGTTACGCGGGTGAAACCGTTTTGAGACAAACGGTTAGTCGCAAACCGTTGGAACCAAACATGTCTTTGATCGGTTTCCTATTTCGACAGCGCACGACGCGCTGCCTGATCAAGACAGGAGACGTAAAATGGGTGAATTCACCGAAAAGGTCAAAGGCAACACCAACGAAGCCATCGGCAACGTGAAGCAGCAGTCGGGCGATCCCGAGACGCGCGCCGAAGGCAAGAAGCAGGAAGCCAAGGGCGAAGCGCAGCAAGCCAAGGGCGAAGTCGAAGGCGCTCTGGGCAACGACATCTGATCGCGCCACTGCCCAATGCAAAAAGGCCGCCCTTTACGGGGCGGCCTTTTTCTTGGGCGGCGCAGGTTAGGGCGGACACGCCGAATGTTCAGCGCCCATGGCTGGCGACGATGTCGACGTCTCTCAAGCCTCCGACTTCGTTGACGATCACGACATATGCGGCATCGTCTCGCGCGCGGGTGCCGCCGAGATAGTGTTCCTGGCCCTTGACGGTGTGCTCGCCGTCATAGCCCGCCCGCTTGGCGCGGGTGTAATAATAATCGAGCACCGACTTGAGCGATGCGCCGGTGCGGAAGTTAATCACGCGGACGTTACACGGCCCGCTTGAAACTCCGGCCGCCTCGCGCAGCGTGGCGCGCGGATAGACGGGGAAGGCCTTAGGCATGCGGTCGGCCCAACCGGCACCGTAGTTCAGCTTGGCATCGCATTTGCCGTTCTGCTGCGCCGCGCGCGCGCCCAGCGTGACCGGCTCATCGATGTCGCAGTTCTCGCATTCCATCGTCGTCGCGGCGGGCGTATTCAGCATCTTGCCACCGACGGCCTTGAGCGCGTCGGCCTGCGCAGCATCGGCCACCGCCGACTGGCGCGATAGAGGCACGCCGCCGGTCGCCGGCTTGCTGCCCGTCGTGACGGCGTTGCGGTTCGACTGTTCGGTGAGGTCGGGATCGACCATGATCGGGTCTTCGAGCGCCGCGCGCGCGGCGGGATCGGACTGGTTGCCCGCCGCGTCACTGTCGCTGGCGGTGCGACCGCAGCTCGCTAAAGCGAGCGGAAGCGCGAGCATGGCGGACATCGCAAGAGCGGTCGAAACGGATCGATTGGAACGGCGCATCGGCTGAAAACTCCCTTAACTTTGCGTTAGCCTTGACCGCCAAACGCTAAGAAGTCGTTAGGAATCTGCCACTGCAGCGCGCACTTTCCCAGTTTGGCACGCCGCGTGCGCCGCGTGCCGATGCGAAAAGGCGCCTGGCCGGACATGCGTAACCCGGACAGGCGCCTTGTGAACCGTCGGGCGCGTAAATGCCGGCCCGACGGGATATTGGAGCTGCTCGTTAGCGGCAGCTGTAGCGGTTGCGGCCGCTGCGGCGATCGATTTCGCGACCCAGCAGCGCGCCGCCGGCGGCGCCGAGGATCGTGCCGAGCGTGCGGTCGCCGCGGCCCGCGACTTCGTTGCCGATCAGGCCGCCGACGACGCCGCCGACGATCAGGCCGGTCGTGCCGTTATCGCGCTTGCAATAATAGCGTCCGTCATCGCCCCGCCAGACGCGCGTGTTGGCGCGCAGTGGCTGGGCCTGCCCTTGCGTATAATAGCCGCGCTGGTTGGCCGAGCTGCGATAGCGATGCTTGTGCTTTTTGCCCTTGTGATAGCCATTGGCCTGCGCCCAGCTGGGCGGATCGGCCATCGCGGCGGTAGGCGCGACGAGGCCGAATGCGGCAAGCGATAGGATGAGCGTTTTCATGATGTGTCTCCTGCTGGCTCGCACTGGTCCCGGCGAGCGCTGTCCCCGCCAGACAACACCGTTTTGATGAACCCCAGCTAGATGACGCGTTCAGCGACGACGAGCCGTGGTTGGGCAGCGATGAATTGCCGCATTCGCTTTCGCTTGCCAGTCGCCCGCACACGGCGCTAGGCGCAGCGTCATGCTCAACATTGTCTCGATCCTCATCGGTCTCGTCGCGCTGCTGCTCGCGATTCCGTCGTTCCTTCCGCTGCTCGGCATGGGCAACTGGCTGGTCGGGCTGATCGCGCTCGTCGGCATAGGTGTGGGTGCTCTCTCATCTAAAAACGGCGGGCGCAATTTCTGCCTCATCGTGCTCGTCATCGCGATCCTGCGGCTGATGCTGGGCGGCGGTCTTGTCTGACGAAGCGCCTGTGCGCGATGCGCGCACGCACGGTGCGGCACCCCCGACCAAGGGCATAGCGGGCCTGCCGCAGGCGCTTGGCGCCTATGCCGCCTGGGGTCTGATGCCGCTCTTTTTCAAGGCGCTGACCTCGGTCGCGCCGATCGAGGTCGTCGCCCATCGGATCGTCTGGGGGGCGCTGCTGCTCGTAATGGTACTCGCGATCCGGGGCAGGCTGGGCGAACTCGCGATCGTGCTCAGGTCGAGGAAATCGATGGCGACGCTGACCGCGACGGCATCGCTGATCGCGATCAACTGGCTGATCTATATCTGGGCAGTGTTCAACGACCATGTCGTCGCCGCTGCCCTCGGCTATTATCTCAATCCACTGCTCAACGTCGTGCTGGGTTACGTCGTGCTCAAGGAGCGATTGAGCCGGGCGCAGGTCTTTGCCGTCGCGCTGGCGGCGGTCGGCGTCGCGGTGCTGGCGGCGGGCGCGCTAAGCACCTTGTGGGTCAGCCTGGCGCTGGCGGGATCGTTCGGAACTTATGGCCTTATCAAGAAAATGACGCCGGTCGGGCCGATGGTCGGCATGGCAACCGAGACGCTGATCCTGTCGCCGGTCGCGCTCGGTTTCCTGCTCTGGCTGCCGTTCGTCGGTGGCGGTGCCTTCGGCGCGCAATCGCGCGATATCGACCTGTTGCTGATCGCCGGTGGCGCGGTGACGGCGATCCCGCTCGTGCTGTTCGCCGGTGCGGCCAAGAAGATGAAGTTCGCGACGCTCGGGGTGATCCAGTATCTCGCCCCAACGATCCAGTTCCTGCTCGGCGTCTTCCTCTATCGCGAGGCGCTGACCACCGCGCACCTCATCGCCTTCCCGCTGATCTGGACGGGGCTGATCCTCTATAGCTGGGATGCGTGGAAAGCGTCGCGCCGCGATGCGACTGCGAGCGTTATGCCCGCTTAGGCAAGTGACCAGCCGAGCGTTTCGCCGGCGTGGAACGGGACGATGCCGTCGACCAGGTCGGACACGAGCGTCTCGCCGCGCGTCAGCGTTATCCGGTCTTCGTTGGGCGGCAGGCGATAGAACGCCGGGCCGTTGAGCGAAGCAAAGGCCTCGAGACGGTCGAGCGCGCCCTCGTCTTCGAATACCTTCGCATAGCTCTCGATCGCATAGGGCGCATTGAATATCCCCGCGCAGCCGCACGCGCTTTCCTTCGCCGCGCGTTCATGCGGGGCGCTGTCGGTGCCGAGGAAGAAGCGATCGCTTGTCCCCGTTGCCGCCTTGCGCAGTGCCAGCCGGTGCGCCTCGCGCTTGGCGACGGGCAGGCAGTAGGCGTGCGGCCTGATCCCGCCGACGAGCATTGCATTGCGGTTGATGTGGAGGTGGTGCGGAGTGATCGTCGCGGCGATATCTGCCTCGGTGCTTTCGACGAAGGCGACCGCATCGGCGGTGGTGACGTGTTCGAAGACGACGCGCAGGCCGGGCATGTCGCGCAGCAGCGGCGCCAGGACGCGGTCGATGAACACCGCCTCGCGGTCGAATATGTCGATATCGGCATCGGTCACTTCGCCATGGACGAGCAGCGGCAGCCCGATCGCTTCCATCGTCTCGAGCACATTGCGAATCGCCGCGATCGAGGTGACGCCGTGCGCGCTGTTGGTCGTGGCATTGGCGGGATAGAGCTTGGCCGCGGTGAAGACGCCCTCGGCGGCGCCGCGCGCGATTTCCTGCGGATCGCTGTCGTCGGTCAGGTACGCGGTCATCAGCGGGGTGAAACGCACGTCACGCGGCAATGCGGCCATGATCCGGTCGCGATAGGCACGCGCGGCCGATACGCTCGTCACCGGCGGGGCGAGATTGGGCATGACGATCGCGCGGGCGAACTGGCGCGCGGTAGCTCCGGCGACGCGGGCGAGCATGTCGCCGTCGCGCAGGTGGACGTGCCAGTCATCGGGACGGCGCAAGGTGATCGTGTCGGTCATGCGGTCAATTCTCTCGCTGCGTCTTTCGCCCCTACGTCCCAGTCCCTACCTAAGGAGCATGACCGAAACCAGCCCCCAGACCGCCACCACGCCCTGCCCCGCGACCCGCCTTGCCGACCGCTCGCTGCTGCGCCTGTCGGGCGAGGATGTGCACGGCTTCCTCCAGGGCCTCGTCACCAACGACGTCGACGGGCCGCTGCCGTGCTGGGCCGGCCTGCTCAGTCCGCAGGGCAAGGCGCTGTTCGATTTCCTCATCTGGCCCGATCCCGATGACGATTCGGCGCTGCTGATCGATTGTGAGGCGATGCATCGAGACGAGCTGGCGAAACGGCTCGGCCTCTATCGCTTGCGCCGCAAGATCGCGATCGAGCCGGTCGATGACCTGGCGGTGCACTGGTCGCCCGAAGCGGGCGGGCATCCGCCCGATCCGCGGCTGGACGCACTCGGCCAGCGCTGGCTCGCGCCGGCGGGCGAGGGCACTGCCGACGATGCGTGGCGCGCGCACCGGCTCGCGCTCGGCGTGACAGAGGGGCGCGACGAGTTGGGTCATGACAAGACGCTTTGGCTCGAGTGCAATGCCGGCGAGCTCAACGGAGTGAGCTTCTCGAAGGGCTGCTATGTCGGCCAGGAAAACACCGCGCGGATGAACTGGCGCAACAAGGTCGGTCGCCGGCTCGTCGTCGTGCCCCTCGCCGAAGCCGAGGAGAAGCGCCAGATGGTTGCCTATCGCGATATCGGCGTGTCGGTCGAACGGCGGCGCGTCGAGGACATCCCCGACGCCGCGCAGCCCGGCTGGATGGGCTGACACGCGGGCAAGCGTTTACCCAATATCCACCGATTCGCGCGTAAGATTGCGGCCATGTTACGGTCGGTCATCCTGATGGCGGGATTCATCCTGGTCGCGGTCATCCTGATCGCGCCGTCGCTGCCGACCTAACGACAAGCTCGCGAACGAGCATCGAAGGGCAGTGACGAGGGCGCGTTGACGGGCGATTCGGCCGTGCCGTCCGCGCCTGAACCGGTCGCGCGCGTCTTCGCCACCGACAACAGCAGCGTTATTGCCCAGCCCCATCGTTCGACCTGTGCGCGCGCCACGCGACCGCAGCCTTGTCGATCTGCCCGCGTACGATTCGCGCGAAGCGCGCGCCTCTCGCGCGCCAGAATATTGATCTCGACCCGACCGCATAAGGACCGGTGGTGAAAGGATTTCTGTTCCTCGCCGGATCGGTGCTCGCGCTCGCATTCTTCGTCGGGCCGGGGCTGCGCACCTCGTCCGATAGCGAGGCAGGCGATGCCGCGATCGATGAGGAAACGCCCACTGGTCAGTCACAATCGCAAGCGCCCGCCGCTCCGCGTGCCGTATCGGGCGACGGTGTCGTCGTTGCGCGCGGCCCCGAAGGCCATTTCACGACGCAGGCGGTGGTCAACGGAGCGGCTTTTCCGATGGTCATCGACAGCGGCGCGAGCCTCGTCGTGCTGCGCCGCGAGGATGCGCTGGCGGCGGGCATATCGGTGTTTCCGTCGGAGTTCACAGGGACCGCGCAGACAGCGGGCGGGCCGGTCAGGACCAAGCGCGTCACGATCGACCGGCTGCGGATCGGCGGGATCGAACGGCGCAACGTCGCCGCAGCGGTGGTCGATGCAGATCTGCCGATGTCGTTGCTCGGTCAGTCGTTCCTCGCCCAGCTCGCCGAGATGAGCATCGCCGACGACGCGATGATCCTGCGCTGACCGCCGCCTTGCAACTCGCGGTTGCCGCAGCCATGTCTGCATTATGACCGAAGCCAACCTGCCGCCGCTGCGCGCCGCCATCATTCCCGTCACTCCGTTGCAGCAGAATTGCACGCTCCTATGGTGCACCAGGACCAACAAGGCGGCGTTCGTCGATCCCGGCGGCGACCTCGACCGGCTCAAGGCGGCGGCCGAGCAACACAGGTGTCGAGCTCGAAAAGATCCTGCTGACGCACGGCCATATCGATCATTGCGGTGAGGCAGGCACGCTTGCCAAGGAGCTTGGCCTGCCGATCGAGGGGCCGCACGAGGCCGACCGCTTCTGGATCAGCCGGCTCGAAGACGACGGGCGCAATTACGGCGTTGCAGGCAAGGTGTTCGAACCCGATCGCTGGCTCGGCGATGGCGAAACCGTGACCGTCGGCGATCTCGTACTCGATGTCATCCACTGCCCCGGTCACACGCCGGGCCATGTCGTCTTCTATCACGCGCCCTCAAAGCTCGCGATCGTCGGCGACGTCCTGTTCCAGGGCTCGATTGGCCGGACCGACTTCCCGATGGGCAATCACCAGGACCTGATCGACGCGATCACGCAGAAGCTGTGGCCGCTCGGCGGCGATACGACCTTCCTCCCCGGTCACGGTCCGCCGAGCACCTTCGCGCACGAGCGCGCCAGCAACCCGTTCGTCGGCGATCGGGCAATGGCGGGCTAAAGCGTACTCAGGCGATACTGCCCGAACTGGCGGGTGCGATCATCGCGCTCGGGCCGGTATAGACGAGGAACAGCGCATAGGCGGCAAGGCCGAGCAGGATGATCATCGTCGTGATCGTGCCGACCATCCGTCCCCGCACCCAGGCGCCACCGTCCATACCGAAGGCATGCGCGATCCGCCCGAGGATGTAGACAAGGCCGGTCAGCCAAAGCATGGTCGAACTGCCGACGGCAAGCTCGATCGCGGCGATCAGGACCAAGCGCGAATCCGGTATTTTCGAGGAAATTGGCCTGCGCCCGCATCCGTCGGATGAGATTCTCGTTACCGCCGTCGCCGACCGAGATTTTTTCACTTATCCGCACGCGCCCGACGCGGATCGACAACCACAGGTTGAGCAAGGCGGCAGCAGCGGCGATCGTCAGCGTAATCGGCAAAAACATCATGATGGACTCCCCCGGATTTATACAGGCATGAACGTGGCCGAGTATGGGCGATCATGCAACCGGGGCTTGCACTAATGGAGCCTCGCGTTATAGGCGGCGCCTCGCGCTGGTACGGCAAGCGAATCTTCTGATTCACGCGAAGAGGCTATGACGCCGCCTGATGGGGGTGACCGTTGCCATTTCGTGTCGAGAGGCTTACGTGCGCACGCACATGGATCCACATAACGATTATTGAGCAGGTGCCGAAATGGCTGTCCCCAAAAGAAAAACTTCCCCGTCGAAGCGCGGCATGCGTCGTAGCCACGACTCGCTGAAACCCCAGGCGTATCAGGAATGCCCCAATTGCGGCGAACTGAAGCGTCCGCACATTTTGTGCGATGCCTGCGGTCATTATAACGGGCGCGAAGTCATCTCGCCCGAATAATCGGGCTTCTGCCCGCCAGACAGCTGACCCAGAATAAGGAGATATGCCGGTGGGCATGACGCCGCGGATCGCAATCGACGCGATGGGCGGCGATGTCGGCGTGCGCGTCATGATGGCGGGTGCGGCGCTGGCACGCCATCGCCACGATCGGCTGAAATTCCTGCTCGTCGGCGACGAGGTGCGGATCAAGGCGGCGCTCGACAGCCACCCCAATTTGCGCGCGGCCTCCGAAATCCTCCACACCGACGAAGTCGTGACCGGCGATGACAAGCCCAGCCAGGCGCTGCGCAAGTCGAAGAACAGCTCGATGGGTCTCGCCATCCAGGCGGTCAAATCGGGCGATTGCGGTGCGGCTTTGTCATCGGGCAATACCGGCGCGCTGATGGCGATGTCGAAACTTGCGCTTCGCACCATGCCGGGGATCGACCGGCCGGCGCTGGCGGCACTGTTGCCGACGCTTGGCAGCAACGACCTCGTCATGCTCGACCTCGGCGCCAACACCGAGTGCGACGCCAACAACCTGATCCAGTTCGCGATCATGGGCGCGGCCTATGCGCGCACCGCTCTGGGCCTTGAACGCCCGCGCGTCGCGCTGCTCAACATCGGCACCGAGGACATGAAGGGCACCGACGAGATTCGCGACGCCGCCGCAGCCTTGCGCGGCGCGAGCGAGTTACCGATGGATTTCACAGGCTTTATCGAGGGCGACAAGATGTCGCGTGGCGATATCGACGTTCTCGTCTGCGATGGCTTTTCGGGCAACATCGCCTTGAAGACGATCGAGGGTACCGCGCGCTTCGTGACCGACCTGCTGCGCAACGCGTTTGCCAGTTCTGTCCGGTCGAAGATCGGTTTCCTCATCTCGCGCCCGGCGACCGAGCTGCTCAAGCACCATCTTGACCCCAACAACCATAATGGCGCGGTCTTCCTCGGCCTCAACGGCGTCGTCCTCAAAAGCCATGGCGGCGCGAATGAGAAGGGTGTCGCCAACGCCGTCCATGTCGCGGCCGAGCTCGTTGAAAAGGATATTACGCGGCAGGTCAGCGAGGATCTGGCTCGGTTCGGCGGCAGCCGCGCCGGCGAGGCGCGCGCATGACCGTGCGTTCGGTGATTGCCGGGACCGGATCGGCGCTGCCCGCGCGGCGCGTGTCGAACGCCGAGCTGACCGAGACCGTCGATACGACCGACGAATGGATCGTCGAGCGGACCGGGATCCGCTTTCGCCACATCGCCGCTCCCGAGGAAACGACCGCGACGCTGGGCGCCGATGCGGCGCGCAAGGCGATCGCGGCAGCGGGGCTCGAACCCTCGGACATCGGCCTGATCGTGCTTGCCACCGCGACGCCCGACCAGACCTTTCCGTCGAGTGCGACGAAGATCCAGGCGCTGCTCGGGATCAAGGACGCGGTTGCGTTCGACATCGGTGCGGTCTGTTCTGGCTTCCTTTACGCGATGGGCGTCGCCGACAGCATGATCCGCACAGGCAGCGCGAAACACGCGCTGGTGATCGGTTCGGAAACCTTCAGCCGCATCCTCGACTGGGAGGACCGCACAACCTGCGTCCTGTTCGGCGATGGTGCGGGCGCGGTCGTCCTGTCGGCCGAAAAGGACAGCGAACGCGGCATATTGTCGTCGAGCCTGCATGCCGACGGCGGCCATGGCGAATTGCTCTATGTCGATGGCGGACCGTCGACAACGGGCACCGTCGGCAAGCTTCGCATGAAGGGCCGCGAAGTGTTCCGCCATGCGGTGACCAACCTCGCCTCGGTCATGGGAATCGCGCTTGAGCAGGCAGGAGTCGACGCGACCGAGGTCGACTGGGTCGTGCCGCACCAGGCGAACATCCGCATTCTTGAGGCGACCGCCAAGAAACTCGGCCTGCCGATCGAGCGCGTTGTAATGACGGTTGCCGAACATGCCAACACGTCGGCGGCGTCGGTGCCGTTGGCGCTCGACACCGCCATCCGCGACGGGCGGATCAAGCGCGGCCAGTTGCTCGTGCTTGAAGCGATGGGCGGAGGCTTCACCTGGGGTGCCACCGTCGTCCGTTACTGACTGGACTGGCTCGATTTACAGATGGTTCTTGGTGCGCTAACATAAATGCGTCAGGCAATTTGTTGAGGGAGGGTTGATTTGAGCACTGGGACATTGACGCGCGCCGATCTGAGCGACTCGATCCATCGCAAAGTCGGGCTTTCCAAATCCGAAGCGTCCGACATGGTCGAGCATATCCTAGCTTGCATGTGTGGCGCGCTAGGCGACGGCGAACAGGTCAAGTTGTCTGGCTTTGGCACCTTCCTGCTGCGCGACAAGGGCGAACGCGTCGGCCGCAATCCAAAGACCGGCGTCGAAGTTCCCATCACGCCGCGCCGGGTCATGACTTTCCGCGCCAGTCAGGCGATGCGCGAACGGATCGCACAGGGCAACTAGCCGCATGTCGTCCGCCACCGACAAGGATGAGGGCGCGATGCTGACGATCGGCGAACTGAGCGCCGAACTGGGCCTGCCCACGCATATCCTGCGCTATTGGGAAACCAAGTTCACCCAGCTTCGTCCGCTCCAGCGGTCGGGCAACCGCCGCTATTACCGGGCTGCCGACGTCGCACTGGCCAGGCGGATCGACGAACTGCTCAACACGCGCGGCTTCACGATCAAGGGTGCGCAGAAAGAGCTACGCAGCGGCGAGGGGCAAAAGGTGCGGGGAGCGGAGACGAAAGCTGCGCCAGAGGCGCCGCCGCCGACAGCGGTGGCACCTGGCAATATGACCCCGCTGCGTGCGATACGCCGGCGTCTGGCTGAGGCTCTCGCCGCCGCCTGACTTCGGCAACTCGGCCTAGTATTCGGGGCCGAGCGTCGGGTCTATATCGCGCGGCCGGACGAAGCGTTCGAGCTTCGCGACGCCGAACGTGGCATCGCTCCAGCTCTTGCAATCGAGCCGCAGGCAGGCGATCGCGCCGGTGGGATATTTCTCTTCGAGACTGGCATAAACGGTATCGCGCTGTCCTTCGGCCAGCCGCAGTGCCAGTTCCTCGATCCCGGGATTGTGTCCGGCGAGCAGCAGGTGCTTCGCCTCGTCGGGGGTTTCGCGGATGATGTCGAGCAACGTCGCGGCGGACGCCAGATAGGCGCGGCGATCCCAGATCGGGCTGGGCCGCGGCGGTTCGAGCTCGGCAAGGAATATGCCCAGCGTCTCTTCGACTCGCAACGCGGGTGAGGCGACGACCCAGTCGAAAATCATCAGCCGGTCATGGGCATGCGCGCCCATCACGCGCGCGGCTTTCTGTCCGCGCTCGTTCAGCGGGCGATCGAAGTCGCGCAGCGCGGGATTGTCGATTCCCGATTTGGCATGCCTCAACAGCGTCAAGGTTTTCATGGGTCCGCTCCCGCCAACGTTACTCTCGCTCGCGCACGCCCTTGTAGCAAATCGCGCGTGGCAAAAACCCCTTTAGTCCGATTTGACCCTATTCTCTACCGTGCTTGGTGCGAAATTTCGCACCGCATCTGCAGCCTCGTCGAGTGTCACGCGGCGGATCGGGGTGCCTTCAGGAAAGGCGTTGAGCAGCCGCGAGGGGACGGCCGAGGACAACAAGACGAACTGGCCGAAATCGTCGCGGCGACGGATCAATCGCCCGAACGCCTGTGCGAGGCGCGCGCGGATTTGGCGATCGTCATAGTCGCTGCCGTCGGCAGCCAGCTTTCGTGCGGCGTGGAGGACGGTCGGTTTCGACCAGGGGACGCCCTCCATGACGACGAGACGCAGCGAATGGCCGGGAACATCGACACCGTCGCGCAACGCGTCGGTGCCGAGCAGCGAAGCATGCGGGTCGTCGCGGAAAATGTCGACCAACGTACCGGTGTCGATCGCATCGACGTGCTGCGCATAGAGCGGCAGGCCCTCGCGTGCGAGCCGGTCGGCAATCCGCGCATGGACACCGCGCAGGCGGCGGATCGCGGTGAACAGGCCGAGCGTGCCGCCGCCCGCGGCGAGGATCAGCCGAGCATAGCCGCCGGCCAGCGCGGGCAGGTCGCCGCGCTTGATGTCGGTGACGATCAGGACTTCGGATCGGCGCGCGTAATCGAACGGGCTCGGCGCCTCGAAATGGAGCGGGGGCTGGTCGAGATGGACCGCGCCGGTGCGCGCGTCGGCGCCCTCCCAGCCGCCGCCCGCGCGCAACGTTGCCGAGGTCATCAGGACGCCGTGCGCGGGTTTGAGGACGATGTCGGCGACGGGGCGCGTCGGGTCGAGCCAGTGGCGGTGGATGCCTGCATCCCATTCGCGCCCGTCGCTGCGATCGAGCGCGAACCAGTCGACGAAATCTGGATCCGCGGGGCCGCCGATCCGCGCGACGAGCGCGATCCACGACGACAGCGTGTCGATCCGCCAGGCGAGGCTGGCGAGCGCGCCTTCGACGCGCGCGCGCGCCTGCGCATCGAGCCAGTCGGGCGCATCCTCGATCACCGCTTCGAGCCGCTTGCCGAGCTGGACCAAGGGACGGTGGATTGCCTCGAGCGCATTGGCGGCGGTCGCGGCGGCGTCGATCAGGTTGCCGGGGACTTCGGCGATTTCGGTTTCCAGACCGTAGCCGGCGTCGGCCTGGCTGCGACTGGCGCTCGCATCGCGCGCGTAAACGAGGCTGCGGACCTGCGCGAGCAGCGCCTCGAGCGGGCCGAAGGCGGTGTTTTCCTGCAGTCGCTGGAGCCAGCCGTCGCTCGGCAGCGCCTCGGCAGCGGTCACCGCGGCGGCGATCGCGCGCGCCCCGGCTTCGTCGTAGCTGGCAAGATCCCCGAGCCTCGCGGCGAGGCCGCGCCGACGGCCGCGGCTACGGCCTTCGGGACCGATGACCCAGCGGCGCAGTTCGATCGCTTCTTGTCCGGTCAGCGCGGCGGCGAACATCGAATCGGCGGCGTCGAACAAATGATGGCCTTCATCGAAGATCAGCCGCGTCGGGCGCGTCGCCGCCTCGCGCCCGCGCGCCGCGTTGACCATCACGAGTGCGTGGTTGGCGATGACGATATCGGCGTCGACGCTGGCGCGGACACTCTTTTCGATGAAGCATTTTCGATAATGCGGGCAGGCGGCATAGATGCATTCGCCGCGGCGGTCGGTCAGCGCGGTCGCGCCGGCGCGACGGAAAAGTGTCGGCAGCCAGCCGGGCAGGTCGCCGCCGACCATGTCGCCGTCGCGGCTATAGGCGGCCCAGCGCGCGACGAGCTGCGCAAGGATCGCGGCGCGCCCGGCAAAGCCGCCCTGGGTCGCATCCTCGAGATTGAGCAGGCACAGGTAATTCTCGCGCCCCTTGCGGACGACGACCTTGGCGCGGTGGCTCGCCTCGTCGGGATAGAGGCGGCGCGTTTCGCGCGCTAGCTGGCGTTGCAGCGCCTTGGTAAAGGTCGAGACCCAGTATTGCCCGCCCGAAGCCTCGGCCCAGACCGCTGCGGGCGCGAGATAGCCCAGCGTCTTGCCGATCCCCGTGCCCGCTTCTGCAAGGACCATATTGGGTTGGTCGCGGACCTTGCGGGGGGCAAAGACGGCGCTCGTTGCGCGGGCGTAGTCCTGTTGGCCGCTGCGCAGTTCGGCGGCACTGCCGGTTAGGCCGGTGAGGCGATCGACCGCCGCATCGGGAGCGGACGGGACGGTCCGCGGCGCGGGGCGCGGAGGGGCGTCTTCCCATTCGGCGAGGCGCGAGAACAGCCAGCGCTCGCCGCGTTCGGGCTTGGCGATGCGCTGCGCGATCTCGGCGCCCCACGGCCAGCGCAGGCGATAGAGCGATTGCGCCCCGGTCCACGCGCCTTCGCGCTCGGGCCAGTCGGGGTCGTCGAGCGTGGCGAGAAGTTTCTGCGCGGCGACGAGATAGAGCCGCGCCGAGTCGCGGTCCTCGGGCGGCTCCGCCCCGATGCCGAGCGCACGGGCGAGACCGCCGGGGGTCGGCACCATGAAGCGTGCGGGGTGGATAAAGGCGAAGAGTTCTAGCAGGTCGAGCCCCGACAGCTCGGGATAGCCAAGCCGCTGGCCGGTCAGCGGCGCATTGAGCAGGATCACCGGCGTTTCGGCGGCGATCGCGATCGCTTCGCCCTTGGCGACCTCGCGCACCTTGCCGTCGGGCGAGGCGAGCCAGATGCCCGCATGGCTTGCGTGCAGCGCAGGGTAGGCTAGGGGATGGCTCGTCACCGCGCTGCCCTCGCAAATGTGGAACGAAAAGGAAACATGTAAAGTGACCGACCTTCAGACCGCCGCCCGCAATTCCAAGGCCTGGCCGTTCGAAGAAGCGCGCCGAATCGCCAAGCGCTATCCCGACGGGAAGACCGGCCCCGATGGCGCCGCCACGCCGGTGATCTTCGAAACGGGCTACGGGCCGTCGGGCTTGCCGCATATCGGCACGTTCAACGAGGTGCTGCGCACGACGATGGTGCGGCGCGCCTATGAGGCGCTGATCGGGGCCAGGCCCGAAGACAAGGCGACTCGGCTGATCGCGTTCAGCGACGACATGGACGGCCTGCGCAAGGTGCCCGACAACGTGCCCAATGGCGCTGCGCTGGCAGAGCATCTCGGCAAGCCGCTGACGCGCATTCCCGATCCGTTCGGCACGCCCCAAAGTGCACGACAGTTTCGCCGCGCACAACAACGCGATGCTGCGCGATTTCCTCGACCGCTACGGCTTCGACTACGAATTCGTCAGCTCGACCGACATGTACGCCTCGGGCGCGTTCGACGAGGGTCTGCGCGGCGTGCTTCGACACTATCAGGGCATCATGGACATCATGCTGCCGACGCTGCGCGCAGAACGCGCGGCAACCTATTCGCCGGTGCTGCCGATCTCTCCGGTCAGCGGCGTCGTCCTGCAGGTGCCGGTCACGGTGGTCGATGCCGAGGCGGGGATCGTGCGTTTCGACGATCCCGATGCCGGCACGACCGAACAGTCGATCTTCGGCGGCCAGGCCAAGCTGCAATGGAAGGTCGACTGGGCGATGCGCTGGGTCGCGCTCGGCGTTGACTATGAAATGTACGGCAAGGACCTGACCGACAGCGGCATCCAGTCGGGCAAGATCGCCAAGCTGCTCGGCGGGCGCAAGCCCGAGGGACTGATTTACGAGATGTTCCTCGACGAAAAGGGCGAGAAGATTTCGAAGTCGAAGGGCAACGGCCTCGGCCTCGAAGACTGGCTGAAGTATGGCAGCCAGGACAGCCTGGCGTTCTACATCTACCGCGATCCCAAGTCGGCCAAGCAGCTCCATGCCGGGCTGATCCCGCGCGCGATCGACGAATATCACCAGATGCGCGGGACATGGCACGCGCAAGAACTCGACAAGAGGCTCGGCAATCCGGTCCACCACGTCCATTCGGGCGATGTCCCGCCCGCCGACATGCCGGTGCCGTTCTCGCTGTTGCTCAATCTCGTCGCGGTGATGGGCGAACAGGCCGATACCGACCAGGTCTGGGCCTATCTCAAGAACTACGCGCCCGATGCGTCACCGCAGGCACATCCCGAGCTCGACGCGCTGATCGGCCACGCGCTGGTCTATCATCGCGATCACGTCGCGCACGGGCTGGCGCGGCGCAAGCCCGCCGGCGGAGAGGTCGGCGCACTCGAACGACTCGACAGCGAACTTGCCGGTCTGGGCGACGACGCAAGCGCCGAAGACATCCAGACGATCGTCTACGAGATCGGCAAGGACGAGGCGTTCGGGTTCGACACCCTGCGCGACTGGTTCAAGGCGCTCTACGAAACGCTGCTCGGATCGAGCCAGGGGCCGCGCATGGGCAGCTTCATCGCCTTGTACGGCATCGCCAATACGCGCAAATTGATCGCGGAGGCACTCACGGCAGCGGAGGCAGCATGACCAAACGCACTGTCGACGAGCTGGCGATGGACCTGCTCGGCAAGACGATCGGCGAGCTTGAGGACGAAGAGCGCAAGGTCGTGCACCGGATTCATTCGCACACCGCGATCAGCGAGGATGCGTCCGAGATCGCCGATGCGCAGGCGAGTTTCGGTGAGCGTCTGTCCGATCGCGTCGCCGCGGTCGGCGGCAGCTGGGGCTTTATCACCGTCTTTGGCCTGGTCCTGGTCGGCTGGATGGTGCTCAACAGCGAAATCCTCGGCAAACTCGGGGCCGCGTTCGATCCCTATCCGTTCATCTTTCTCAACCTGATGCTGTCGACCGTTGCGGCGATCCAGGCGCCGATCATCATGATGAGCCAGAACCGCGCATCGGCGAAGGATCGCATTGCCGCGGCGCACGATTACGAGGTCAACCTGCGCGCCGAGCTCGAGATCATCCGGCTGCACCAGAAGATCGATGCGCTGCTCCAGATCATCGAACAAAACCGCAAAGTGGACACGAAATGATCGAGATTTTCACGACCGGCGGGACGATCGACAAGGTCTATTTCGACGCCCTGTCCGAATACCAGGTGGGGCCGAGCGCGGTCGCCGCAATCCTGCGCGACAATAACGTTCACGCGCCGCACCGGGTGACGCAGTTGATGCGCAAGGACAGCCTCGAGCTGACCGACGACGACCGCGCCGCGATTTGCCAAGCGGTGGCGGCGAGCGAGGCGACACGGATCCTCGTCACCCATGGCACCGACACGATGGTCGAGACCGCGCGCGCGCTTGCCGGGATCGAGGGCAAGACGGTCGTGCTGACCGGCGCGCTGCAGCCCGCGACGCTCAAGCACAGCGATGCCGAGTTCAACATCGGCTTCGCGCTCGCCGCGGCGCAGACCTTGGCGCCGGGCGTCTATGTCGCGATGAACGGCCAGGTCCTCGACCCGTCGCGCACCCGCAAGGATCGCGAGGCGGGGCGCTTCGTCGCCGATTGACCGGGCTTTACGGGCGCACCACCGAGGCCAGCACCGCGCGATAGCTGGGCGCGATCGTCATCTTGGCATGGTGGTCGGCGGCGAGCAGCGCGTGAACGCGCGGCAGGTTGGCGCACGGCACGCCCATGAAGAGGTGATGCTCGCTGTGGAAATTGACCCAATAGGGCGCGACCGTCGCGCGCGCGATCAGCCCCGCGCGGGTGGTGCGCGCATGGCTGAACGGATCGCCCGAATCGGTCGGGGTGCAGGCGTGCTCGGCAATGTTGCGGACGCGCAGGAACAGCGGGAAGGTCGTCGCCAGCGCGACGAACCACAGGGCGAACGGCCAAACACTGCCGGCGATCGCTAGCGACAGGCCGAACAGGATCGCGTGGACGAACAGGAAACGCAGCGTCGCCTGGCGAATGAAGACGTTGGCTGTATCGGGCAACGCGGGCTCGTCGTCGGCGCTCGCAGTCGCATCAGCGGGGGCAGGTGTGTCGCCGGCAAATGCCGCGCGCAGTTGTGCCCAGCGTTGCTTGGCGAAGGTCTGGCCGGTGAGGTCGCGGAGGAACTTGCGGCGCAGGCTGGCGCGCGAGACGGGGAAAGGCGCACTGAGGCCGAGATCGGGGTCGGCCTGCGTCTGCGTATGGCGGTGGTGGGTCAGGTGATAGCTCCGATAGGCGTGCAGGTCGGTGCCGACCGGCGCGGCGCAGAGCCATTCGCTGATGCGATTGTTCCATTTGCGGTCTTTGACCAGCAGCCCGTGCGCGGCGTCGTGCATCAGGATCGCGAGGCCGAGCTGACGGCCGCCGATGATCGCAATCGCGACCGGCGTGGCGATCAGGCCGAGCGGCCACGACAGCTGCCATAGCCAGAGCGTCACCGCGATGCTGGCGAGGATGACGAGCCACGCGTGCGCGACGAGCCAGACGCCATGCCAGCGCGACACGCGTGTCACCGCGACCCAGTCCGTCCGTGCGAAGATGTCGAGCGGGCGGACCGTTGCGACCTTGGCGGGTGCGACCCGGATAGCAGCTGCGTGATTCGCGCTCATGACGGCCGACCCGTCCAACGCCGCAGAAGTCCCGACAAGTTCACGCGCTTCACACCGTCCAGGGACGGGTTCACGGGTGTGACCCTGAGCGTGACTTTGCCGCGTTGGCGGGCGCGGTGAGCATCTGGCACGGCGAGGCGGTAACGGCGATCATGGGCGCATCGTATCAGATCGCGCCAATTGTAGGAAAGCGCTTAGCGCGATCAGCCCTGGTCGGCACTCTGGACCGGATCGCTCGGCTGCTTTCCGCCGTCGGTGCGCGTGTCGCCGGGGTTGCCGCGCGGCGCATCGGTCGGCGACTTGCCCGTCGCATTGGCATCGCTGCCTTTCTGCGAATCGACCTGGTTCTGTTGCGAGGGCGCGCCGGTGCTCGAGATGCTCGGGCCGCCGGTGCGGGCGCTGGCGGGATTGGAGTTGGTGTTGGCCATGATGGTGCCTTTCGATTTCTGGTTGCGGATAGGGCAGGGATGCGTTCAGCTGCGCCTGCCGTCGGGTTCCTTGGCAATGCCCTTGAACGGTTCAGTGTCGGACTTGGTGTCCATGAACTCGCCATTATCGGGGCTGTCGGGATCGCGGTTGCGCTTGGTATAATGGCCCGTCGCGGGGTTCCTGACCTGGGTGCGGTGGTCGACCGATCCGGTGCGGTGACCGTCGCCGGTGTTCGTCGCCATGACGTGTCTCCTCGTTCGTGGGCGCGCGGAGGCGGCGCCTTCGCAACACTAACGCACGGAGGATTCACGATGTTCCAGTGGTCGCCGCGCGCCGGGCGCCCCCTCTCCGCTGCGACTAAAGGGCTTCGCCCTCAAGTCTCGCTGCCTCTCCCCTGAAGGGGAGAGGGTTTGGCGTTAGGCGCCACCGCCCGCTGCAATCCAGTCGTCGATTTTCTGTTCGAGCACGGGCAGCGGCAGCGCGCCGGTGCCGAGGACCTGTGCGTGGTAATCGCGGATGTCGAACCGCTCGCCGAGCGCCGCCTTTGCCTTGTCGCGGAGCCGCTGGATCGTCAGCGCGCCGACCTTGTAGGCAAGCGCCTGGCTGGGGATTGCAATATAACGTTCGACCTCGGCGGTGGCGTCGGTTTTACCCATCGTCGAATTGTCGATCATGTAGGCGATCGCCTTGTCGCGACCCCAGCCCTTGGCGTGGATGCCGGTATCGACGACGAGGCGCATCGCGCGCAGCATCTCGTCGGAGAGCGTGCCCATGCGCTGATACGGATCGTCGAACAGGCCCATGTCGTAGCCCAACGTCTCGGCATAGAGCGCCCAACCCTCGACATAGGCGGTATTGCCGCCAAAGCGCACGAAGGCCGGAAGCGCTTCGTTCTCCTGTGCCAGGCTGATCTGGAAATGGTGGCCGGGCGCGCCCTCGTGGAGATAAAGCGTGGTATTGCCGATGATATTGCGGCTGGGCAGGTCGTAGGCGTTGAAATAGAAGGTGCCGGGGCGCGAACCGTCGGGCGCTCCCTGCTGATAGCTGCCGCCGGCCTGGAACTTCTCGCGGAATTCCTCATAGGGAAGGATCTCTAGCGGGGTCTTGGGGACGAGCGAGAAGAAGCGCGGAATTTGCGCATCGACGAGCTTGCCGATACGGTAATAATCCTGGGTCAGCCATTCGCGGCTCTTGGGCTGTAGTTTGGGATCGGTGCGCAGCGCCTCGAAGAACGCGTTGAGCGATCCCTTGAAGCCCACCTCGGTCTTGACCTTTTCCATCGCGGTGCGGATCCGCGCGACCTCGCTGAGGCCGAGATTGTGGAGATAGTCGGCGGTCAGCGGCAGCGTCGTCGTGTTCTCGATCATCTGCGCATAGAGTTTCGCGCCGCCCTTCATCTGCGACAGGCCGACCTCGTCGCGCGCCTGAGGCAAGTATTCGTTGGCGAGGAAATCGCGCAGTCGCTTGTGAGCGGGATAGATGCCGTTCGCGATGACATCGCGATATTCGGCCGTGAGCCGCGCCTTGTCGGCGGCGCTGAAATCGTCGGGAAACATGCCGACGGGGCCGTAGAAGGGCGACTGATCGACCGGCTGGGCGAGCTGCGTATCGAGCTGCTCGATGACATTGCGGACGGTCAGCTTGGTTTCGACGACGCCGCTCTGCATGCCTTCGCGGAAACGGGCGATCGCGCGGTCGGTCAGCGCGATGTATTCGGCGTGCCGCTTGAGGTTGTTCTCGTAGTCGGCGAGCGTCTTGAACGGCGCGGCGCTCTTGCCGCTGGCGAAGGTCGGATAGAAGGTGTGGAAGCCCGAGAAATGATTGACCGGGCGGACATCGGTCAGCGCAAGTATCTCGGGGGTCAGGCCCTTGAGCGACTGGCGCTGGTTGTAAGCGAAGACGTCATAGGCGATCCGATCGTTCGCATCGAGCGCGGCGCGGTCGATTCCGGCCAATGCGGCGAGGTTGTCGTTGGCGGCGGCGCGTTCGGCATCGTTGTATTCGTCGGTGAGGAAATCGCCGAGCCGGTCGGCATAGCGCATGTCGCCGCGAAACAGCGCCTCGATCGGGTTGCGCTTGAGATTGGCCTCGTCGCTCGCAGCGAACAGCGCGAACAGGCGATCGTGCTCGGCCTGTGGCCGCGGCGGCGGTATCCACCGCTGCGACCGCGCTAGCGGCAACCGAGGGAGCGGCGGTACCATTGTCGATCGTCGCACAGGCGGCGAGCGGAAGCATGAGCGCGAGGATCGAGGTGGAACGGAGCAGGGTCATGACGGGCCTTTCGAAGCGTAGTGTATTGATTGCATAATACAGATAGAAACGTGCGGCAAGGGCGGCTTGGTTTTGCGCTCCCGCCGGTGGTCGATCAGTCGGCGACCTTGCCGCGAACCATGACCCAGCCGATATTTTCGAGGCCGCGGATGTCGGCAAGCGGGTTGCCGTCGACCGCGATGATGTCGGCGCTGTAGCCGGGCGCGAGGCGACCGATTTCGCCCTCGAGACCGAGCAGCTTCGCCGCCCCCGTCGTTGCGGTGGCGAGCGCTTCGGCATTCGACAGGCCGCCCAGATCGCGCATCAGCGCAAATTCACCCGCGTTGCGGCCATGTTCGTAAACGCCGGCGTCGGTCCCGAAAACGATCGTCACGCCGACATCGTGCGCGATGCGCGTCGCCTTGCCGACGACGCCGAGCGTCATGCGGACCTTTTCGGCAACGGCGGGCGTGTAACGGTCCTGCGCAAGACCTTCGCGGATGCCGGTATAGGCCATCAGCGTCGGCACGAGGACGGTGCCGTGTTTCTTCATCTCGCGTAGCGTCGCCTCGCTGGCGAAGGTGCCGTGCTCGATCGAATCGACGCCGGCGCGAGTCGCGGCAAGGATGCCGGCATCGGCATGGGCGTGCGCGGCGACCTTGACGCCGAGGCCATGCGCGGTGTCGATGATCGCCTTCATCTCTTCGTCGGTGAATGCCTGGCCTAGGCTCTTGTCGCCCTGGCTGAGGACGCCTCCGGTGGCGTGGAACTTGATGAGGTCGGCGCCGCGCGCCACCGCTTCGCGCACGCGCGCCGCGCACTCGACCGCGCCGGTGCACAGGTTGGTGAGGTCGAACACTTCGCGCACTTCGGGGCGGAAGGCGGTCGAATCGCCATGGCCACCGATGACCGACAGCGCCGGACCCGAAACGAGCATCCGCGGTCCTTCGACCAGTCCCTCATCGATGCCGCGGCGCAGCGCGAACCCGGTCAGCTTCGCCGAGCCGACGTCGCGGACGGTGGTGAAGCCCGCGCGCAGTGTCGCGCGCGCGTTCTTGACGCCGACGATCATGTCCCATTCGGGCGGGTCGACCGCCTCGCGCCAATAGTCGCCGCCGGGATCGAAGGTGAGGTGGACGTGCGCGTCAACCAGTCCCGGCAGCACGGTCTTGTCGCCAAGCTCGATGGTCTTGGCGCCCGCCGGTGCGGGCTGGATACCGCCCACGATGCTGACGATCCTGCCGTCGGTCACGGTGATCGTCGCGGGGCCATCGTAAGACGCGCCGGCATCGCGGACGATATGGCCGGCATGGATGACGGTGGTGTCGGCCAGCGCCGGCGCCGCGAGTGCAAGCGATAGTGCGGCGCAGCTCTGCGCCAGAAGCTTTCCGAATGCCATGCGACTCGTCCCCCTGTTGCTGATCGCGGCGAACTTGCGACCGACACCGGGGCGATGCAAGCCGCGATACGAAAACGGGCCGGAAGGTTTCCCTCCCGGCCCGGTAAACTGTCGCTGGCAAGGCCTTACCAGAAGACCCCGTAGATCACGTCAACGACGCGGCCGCGGCGCGTATCGACGAGCAGCGCGTCGTCATAATAGCGCACCCAGCGATAGGGGTAATAGGCCGGCGGCAGACGGTACTGCCACGGATCGTTGATCCAGTAGCGATTGCCGTAGAACAGCGAGCCGAGCGAAAAGCCGATGTTGAGCCGGCGATAGCGATAATCGCGATAGGGCGCGTGATAGCGGCCGAGGCGATAGGCATTGCGGTGGTTGTTGCGATAGGTGCGATAGTCGTAGCGATGGTCGCGCCGCCAGTCGCGGCTCCAGCTGCGCTGGTCGCGACGGCTCTCGATGCGGCGCGTGTCACGGCGGTCGTCATAGCGACGCGCATCGCGGCGGTCGGCGGTTCGGCGCTGGTCGCGATAGCGGTTGACCGCGGTTGCACCCGAACGATCACGCGTGGTGCGCGTGTCGCGGCGCTCTTGCTGGCGAGAGACCTGCCGATCATCGCGGTGGTCGCGACGATAATCGTTGGTCGTCACGCGGGCCTGCGTCGCGCGCCGATCGCCACGGCGCGACTGGCGATCGTCGCGTCGGTCGCTGCGCGCTTCGCGGCGGGCTTCGGCTTGTCGAGCCTGCGCCGCTTGCTGGCGAGCTTCACCGCGCGACCGTTCGCCGCGCTGTGTCGAACGCGACGAACGATCGCCGCGCTGTCCGCGTCGATCGTCGCGCTGGGCGATCTCGATGCGGTTGCTGATCTGTGCGCTGATCCCGGTATCGCTTGCCGCATAAGCGGGCACGAGCGGGGTCATCATGGTTGCGGCTGCAAGCAGACCGCCAAGCAATTTATAAGCCATCAAGGCCTCCTGTGTTTGCGCTTCCCGGGCGGACACAGTGTCCAGTATCGTCATGGTTAAGCGCGCGTAGATGGACTCGCGCTGAACTGAATCGTCGGTCTGGTGACAGGCCGATCAACGCTCGGGGGTCAACGCGGGCACCGCGCGCGCGGCGTCCTCGGGCGAGATGCCCGGCGGCGGTGCGGCGGCAATGCGTTCCTCGCCGCGCGCGACGCGAGCCGCCAGCTCGACTGCTTCATAGACTCGCGGATAGCAGCCGCAGCGGCACAGGTTGGTGATCTCGCGATCGATGTCGCCGCGCGTCGGGCTGGGATTCTTCCTGAGCAGGACGGCAATCGCCATGACCATGCCCGGGGTGCAGAAACCGCATTGCGGCACCTGTTTCTCGGCGAACGCCTGTTGCACCGGATGGCTGCGATCACGGCTGAGCGCCTCGATCGTGGTAACGAAGCGCCCCTCGACGTCGGCCAGGCTGACCTGGCAGCTGCGGATCGCCTCGCCGTCGATCATCACGGTGCAGGCGCCGCAATCGCCGGTGCCGCAGCCATATTTGGTCCCCGTCAGGTTCGACGCATCGCGCAACGCCCACAGCAACGGCGTCGCCGGGTCCATGCGATAGTCGACCGGTCGGTCGTTGACGGTCAGTGCGGTCATTGCGCTATTCGCGCCAGCTGCTGTCGATCTTGTCGATCCGGCGGACCCAGGCGTCGAAATCGGCGCGGCCGGGTTCGGCGCTCGCCTGCGCCATGAAGATGTCGCGCTGGTGGACGTCGATGACCTCCTGGCTGACATGGACCGGCTCGCCCATCGACAGCGTCGCGAGCTGGATCTCGCACGCGCGTTGCAGCGCCCAGTATTGCACGAAGGCGATCGGCAGCGTCATGCCCATGACGACGGGACCGTGGTTGCGCAGCATCAGGATGCGCTTGTCGCCGAGGTTCTTGAGGAGCCGCTCACCCTCCTCGTCGCGCACGGTAACGCCCTCGAAATCGTGATAGGCGATCCGGCCGATGAAGTTGCAGGCATAGAAATTGGTCGGCAGCAGCCCAGCCTCGGTCGCGCAGACCGCCATCGTCGCGGTGGTGTGCGTGTGGATGATCGCGTGCGCGTCGGGCAGGTTGCGATGGAACACCGCGTGCTGGACGAAGCCCGCGCGATTGACCGGGTAATCGCTGCCGTCCAAGACGTTGCCGTCGATATCGACCTTGACCAGGTTTGATGCGGTGACTTCGGAAAACATGAGGCCGAACGGATTGATCAGGAAGGCGCCGGGCTCGTCGGGTAGCTTGACCGTGATGTGGTTGTAGATGCTCTCGGTCCAGCCGAGGTGGTCGAAAATGCGATAGCAGGCGGCGAGTTCCTGACGCGCCTTCCATTCGGCCTCGGACATGTCGGGGCGGGGATCGGCGCGGTCGATTGCAGGGGCGGTGGCCATGGGGAACTCCTTCTTCGCTGACCGTAGGCATAGCCCGCGGCGCGCGCGATTTCGAGCGCTTATCCGTAGGTGTCGCTGGACGCAGCGACCGATGCAAAAAAGGGCCGGGGGATCGCACCCCCGGCCCGTGTCACCAGCCAAGTCGGCCGCGACTTAGTTGCGCGAAGGAAATACGCCCGCGGTCGCCACGCAATAGCGCATGGTGAGATACGGCTGGATATTGGTCTGCGGCTGGCTGCCGCCCGCATTGGCATTGACGACGGTTCCGGCCGCCATGTTGCTACCGGTCGTCGGCGTTCCTGGCCGGACATAGGTATCGTCAGCGGTGACCCCGAAAGCCCCGCCGTCGGCACGCCGGCTGTTCGATGCGGTCGCTCCTGCGGTCTGGATCGATCCGACGTGCGTGTGCTGCGGCATCTGGTTGACCGTCATCGTCGTCGTTTCGACGCCGCCTGTCTGGCCCTGGCTATAGTTGCTCAGGCCCGGCCCCTGGCCGAGGTGGATCGGCACGCGCCCGCGCAGGTCGGGCAAGGCAAAGGTGGTAGTGCCGTTTCCGCCATAGGTGGTGCCGAACAGCGCGAACAGGGCGGAGTTCGAGGAAATGGACAGCAATTGACCGTTCGCATCCGCCCAGTTCCGCGGACAATAGGTAAATCCTACCAGGGCAATCTGACCCAGGAACGGATCGCTCGCCTGGGCGTGTGCAGGCGTGGCCCCTACGACCCCTGCGACCATTGCCGTACCAGCCAGAAAATTAACACTCAGTTTGCTCAATTTCATCCAACCTCTCCCCTGATATAACGCCAAGTCCGAGAGTCTTGGCATCCAGCCAAACATAAATCCCCCGGCAACGGGTTTATTATAGAGAAAATACCTGATCGGCAAATGGTCGGGATACGATTATTCAAGCTGGGACTTGGCATTGCCATTTGTCGCGTCGCACTCACGGTTCTGCGCTGACGCATATCTCCGCGTTTGATTGCTGTCAGGGGTATGCATGATTCATCTATTCGCGAAAAACGCCGCGATTTCTGCGCTCGGTTTCGATGGCTGGGATCGCAAGCGCGGGACCGGCGGCGAACCGTCAGCGCGTTTTTCGCTTGATGCGGTGAGGGGGCGTTGCTAGGAGCGCGGCGGACGGCGCAAACATGTCTTTGCGACGAAGCCTTGGCTCGCGCTATAATCTGCGAGCCATTCGTGCTATCGAGAGTTTATCGATTCGGCCAAACGCCCTTGCGGCGACCGAATTCGCAGTGATTGGAGTGACGGGAATTTATGCAGATCATCGTTCGCGATAACAATGTCGACCAAGCCTTGCGCGCGCTCAAGAAGAAGCTGCAGCGTGAGGGCGTGTATCGCGAAATGAAGCTGCGCCGGCACTATGAGAAGCCGAGCGAAAAGCGCGCCCGTGAAAAGGCCGCCGCGGTTCGCCGCGCGCGCAAGATGGATCGCAAGCGGATGGAGCGCGACGGCAGCTAAGCCCGGCGCGAGAACAGATTCACTTCAGCGAATCACCAAAAGGGCGTCGGACTTCGGTCCGGCGCCTTTTTCTTTGCCCGCGCGCGCGCCTCGGGTTAGGAGCGCGCGCTAGACGTCTTGCCGAAGGAAATTCCAGTGTCGATCACCGCCGTCCCGTTGCGTCCCGTCAAATCGTCCTCGCTGTGGACCCTGTGGATCGGCCTTGCGCTGCTCGTCGTCCTGGCGATCGGCGGTGCATTGTGGACTGCGCAGGCGTATCAGGGCGTCTCGGTCGAGACGATCAAGCCGGGCAGCGGCCCGTCGCCGACCGCCGAGGATGTCGTCCTGGTCAACTACAAGGGCATGCTCGCCGACGGCACCGAATTCGACAGCGGCCAGCAGACGCCGTTCGACCTGCAGCAGATGATCCCGGGCTTTGCCAAGGGCGTCACGCAGATGCAGGCGGGCGGCAAGTACCGGCTGACGATCCCCGCCAAGCTTGGCTACGGCGCCGATGAAAAGCGCGATCCAAAGACTGGCGAAATCGTCATCCCGGCCAACAGCGACCTCGTCTTCGACGTCGACCTGCTCGAATTCAAGACGCGCGCCGAGATCGAAGCACTCCAGCAGCAGATGCAGATGATGCAGCAGCAGATGCAGCAACAGGGCGGTGCGCCCGACGGCGCGGGACCGCCGCAGCCGGGCCAGTAAGGCAGGCCTAGCCCGCGCGCTTGGCGATTCGTCCGGCGGCGAGCGTGCGCGGAGCGCCAGCGGCCTGCTTGGCGCTCCGGTCCGCCTTGCTGCCGCGTTCCGATTCGCGTTCGAGCGCGACCTTGATCATCGCGACGATCGGATCGGCGAGGAGCAGGCCGATAATTCCGAACAATGTGCCGAACAGGATCTGCGCGCCGAGCACCAGCGCGGGGGCCAGATCGACCGCGCGCTTGGCGACCATCGGGACGATGACATAGCCATCGATCATCTGCACCGCGAGATAGACGCCGATTGCATAAAGGCCGGTGTCGGTGCCCGCCGAAAAGCCGACGAGGACGATCAGCAGACCCGACACTATCGCGCCGATATTGGGAATGAAGGCGAGCAGCCCGGTGAGGGCACCGAGCAATGCCGCCATCGGTACGCCGCCGAGCGCGAGCAGGATCCAGGTACCGATGCCCTCGACCGCCATGCCGAGCAGGCGACCCGCCATCAGCCGGCGCAGGTTGTAGCCCATCCGGTCCATCGTGCCGTAGAAATGGTCGCGCTCGCGCATCGGCAGCATCCACGCGACGCCGCGCTCGTAAAGGCGCGGGTCGATCGCGATGAAGATGGCGAGGACGAAGACCATCACCATGCTGGTCAGCCCGCCGACGAACGTGCCGACCGCCGAGGTGACCTTGCCGATCGATCCCATCACCTGATCGCGAAGGTCGGCGACTTCGATTCCGGTGGTGAGACCGCGTGCTTCGGCCCACGCGCCGAGCGCGTTGACCTGTTTCATCAACGTCGCCTGAAGTTCGCCGGCTTGCGCGGTAAGCTGGGCACCCGTCAGGATGCTGACCCAGACGAGGAAGGCGAGGACGCCGAGGATGACGATCGTGAGCCGCCAGCCGCGACCGATCGGAGCGATCCGCCCGAGCAGGCGGGCGCCGCCGTCGAGCATCGCGGCCAGGACGATCGCCATCAGGATCAGGAGGATCGGCTGGGCGAGATACCAGACCATCACGACGAGCACCGCAAGGCCGATCCACACCGCGGCCTTTTGCACCTCGCGCCGGATCAGCGGATCGCGCATTTCGGTCGGGCCGGGTTGTTCGGGCTTGCCGTCGACTTCGGAAGTGCCGTCACCGTTCATTGCCGCTGTCCCCTGATTCGACTGCTATTTTTTCGCAGCGAGATTAGCAGGCTTTGCCCGCAGCGATAGCCCCGCACGACCGTCGCGCATCGCGGAGAACCAGCTGACCGGGTTGAACGTCTGCGAGCTGCCGTCGAGCGAGAAGGTAACGAATTCGGCGCGGCCGCTGATATTTTCGAACGGGACCGGGCCGTCGAGGCCGAGCGGTCCGGGAAAGCGGCTGTCTGCGCTGCGATCGCGGTTGTCGCCCATCAGGAAGACATGGTCGGCGGGCACGGTGACGGGGCCGAAATTGTCGGCATAGCTGTCGCGCTCGAGATCGATCGTGTCGTAGCTGACGCCGTTGGGCAGCGTTTCTCGGATGATCGGCAGGTCGCAGCTCACGCTGCCGTCGCCATGCGTGACGCGCGCGCCGGGATAGGTGCTTTCAAGGCACGGATCGTTGGCGTCGATCGCGAGACTGAGATTGGGCTGCTGTTCGCGTTTGACCGGGACGCCGTTGATGAAGAGCGCGCTGTCGCGAACCTCTATCGTGTCGCCGGGCAGGCCGACGACGCGCTTGATGAGGTCGGCGCGGTCGCTGCGCCGTTCGACGACGACGATGTCGCCGCGCTCGGGCAAATGGGAGAAGATCCGACCCTCGAACGGCGGCAGCAAGTGGAAGCTCGCCGAAGCGTAGGAGAAGCCATAGGGATATTTGGTCACCAGCAACCGGTCGCCGACGAGCAGGTTGGGCATCATCGACCCCGACGGGATGTAGAACGGCTTGGCGATGAAGCTGTGGATGCCCAGCACGATCAGGATGATGATCAATATGCTGCGCAGTTCGCGCCACCAGTTGGTCTTGCCGTCGGTATCGGTTTGGGCGGTGTCAGTCATGCGATTGGGGGTCCGTCGGTAAGGCTTCGATGACAACCAGCGCCTGGGCCCAGGGATGGTCGTCGGTCAGGGTGAGGTGGATGTGCGCGGTCATACCGTCGGGGATCATTCGCTCCAAGGCCTGTCTGGCACCGCCTTCGAGCGCGAGCGTCGGCGCGCCCGAGGGAGCGTTGACGACGCCGATGTCCTTCATGAACACGCCGCGGCGAAATCCGGTTCCCACCGCCTTGGAAAACGCCTCCTTGGCGGCGAAGCGCTTGGCATAGGTGCCCGCCGCGGTGAATGGGCGCCGCGCCGCCTTGGCACGCTCTGTCTCGGTAAATACGCGGTTCTCGAAGCGCGTGCCGAAGCGGTCGAGCGAGGCCTGGATCCGCTCGATATTGCACAGGTCGGAGCCGAGGCCGACGATCATGGAGTTTGTCCGTCGCGCAGAGCGGCAGGCGAATCCTTAAAAATAGCCATCACCGCGCTTCGTCCATCAGGCGGCGCATTTCGAGGATCGCCTCGGTGAGGCCGGCGAAGATCGCCTCGCCGATCAGGAAATGGCCGATGTTGAGCTCGGCGAGCTGCGGGATCGCGGCGACGGGGATGACGTTGTCATAGGTGAGGCCGTGACCGGCATGCGGTTCGATGCCGTTCTTGGTCGCGAGCGCCGCCATGTCGGCGATGCGCTTGAGCTCCTCGGTCCGCGCTTCGCCGGTGACGTGCGCATAGCGGCCGGTGTGGAATTCGACGACGGGCACGCCGAGCCTGAGCGCCGCGTCGAGCTGCGCCGAAGCGGGTTCGATGAACAGGCTGACGCGGATGCCGGCATCGGCAAGCCGCGCGACATAGGGCGCGAGCAGGTCGTGCTGGCCGGCGGCGTCGAGCCCGCCCTCGGTCGTGCGCTCCTCGCGCTTTTCGGGGACCAGGCAGACCGCGTGCGGCTTGTGGCGCAGGGCGATCGCGAGCATTTCCTCGGTCGCCGCCATTTCGAGGTTGAGCGGGATTTCGAGCGTGTCGATCAGCTGCGCGATATCGTCGTCGCGGATATGGCGGCGGTCTTCGCGCAGGTGTGCGGTAATTCCGTCGGCACCGCATTCGGCCGCCAGCAGCGCGGCCTTGACCGGATCGGGATGGTCACCGCCGCGCGCGTTGCGGATCGTCGCGACGTGGTCGATATTGACGCCGAGGCGCAGCGTGTGCGGGCCTTCTATACTCATCAGGTGCGGCTGCCGGGCTTGGTGACGGGGATCGCGGCAAGCTCTGCCGGGACATCGTCATCGGCATAGCTCGGCACCGAGAGGCGGACGAGCGGGAAGAAAGGGACGCCGAGATCGGCGTCGCCGCCCGACCGGTCGACGATCGCGGCGGCGGCGATGACGTCGCCGCCCGCCTCGCGAATCGCGGCGATCGCTTCGAGCGAAGATTTACCCGTGGTGACGACGTCTTCCATCATCAGCACCCTGGCACCGGGTTCGAGCGCGAAGCCGCGGCGCAGTTCGAACGTGCCCGTCGGGCGTTCGAGAAACATCGCGTCGAGGCCGAGCGCACGGCCCATTTCATGTCCCGCGATTACCCCGCCCATCGCCGGCGAAACGACCGCGTCGAGCGCCGATCGCAGCTCGTCGGGAAGGCTGGCGGCTAGCGCGTCGGTCAGCCGCGCCGCCCTGGCGGGGTTCATCAGGACGCGGGCGCATTGCAGGTAACGCGCGCTGTGGCGGCCCGAAGAGAGCAGGAAATGGCCGTCGAGCAGGGCGCCCGATGCACGAAATTCGCCAAGCACTTCCTCGTCGGTCATGCAGCCAGGGCCTCCATCGAAAATAGCCAAAGATTCTTGACGTCTGGCGCTTGAGGCCAGCGGCAACCGGGTCTATAGGGCGGCAACCGCCGTGGGGGAAGGGCATAGCGGCAGGCCTCTTGCGAGAGCATGAACCTGCCCCAGCCGACGCCCCCCACAGTGAACCGAAGAACAGGGTGACAGCCAATCCCATGAAGATTCTCACATCGATTTTATTGAGCCTGGCGGCCGCAGCTATGCCCGCCACTGCTGCCTTGGGTGCGGTAACCGCGCCGCTTCCCGCCACCGAAGGCGGTGCGCCCGAAACGACCGTGTCGCCCGCCGCGACCGCGTCCGACGCGGCGCAGGCGAACGCGCCGGGTGCCGACGCGCAGCCCGGCTATGCCAACGACCCGTTCCGGCTGAAACCAGTCGACGGGATCGGCCAGCCAACGCCGGGCGGGATCGATTTCCAGCCGCAGGTGACCGACAACGGCCAGTATGCCTACTGGATGTCGAACTCGATCCTGCTGCCGCTGATCACCGTCATTTCACTGTTCGTGCTTGGCCTGCTGCTGTGGGTGATGTTCCGCTATCGCGCCGCGTCGAACCCGGTGCCGTCGAAGACCAGCCACAATACCTTCATCGAGATCCTGTGGACGCTGATCCCGGTCTTCATCCTGCTCGCGATCGCCTATCCGTCGCTGTCGCTGCTCGCGGCGCAGTACAAGCCCGCGCCCAAGGATGCCGTGACGATCAAGGTCACCGGCTACCAGTGGTACTGGGGCTATGAATATCCCGACAACGGCATTCCCGAGATCATCTCGAAAATGCTGCCCGAGGAAGAGGCCGACAAGATGGGCGAGCCGCGCCAGCTCGCGGTCGACAACCGCATGGTCGTTCCCGTCGGCAAGACGGTGAAACTGCTGATCACCGGCTCCGACGTCATCCACAGCTTCGCGGTGCCCGCTTTGTGGACCAAGCTCGACGCGGTTCCCGGCCGGCTCAACGAGACGACCTTCAAGATCAACAAGCCCGGCGTCTATTACGGCCAGTGCAGCGAACTGTGCGGCGTCGATCACGGCTTCATGCCGATCGCGGTCGAGGCGCTGCCGCAAGCGCAGTTCGACGCGTGGGTCGCGCGCCAGGGCGGTCATCCCGCCGGCGCCAAGGAACTCGCCAAGCCCGACGTTCCGGCAGAGACCGCGCCTTCGGGCGAAGCCGCCGCGACTGCGGTAGGCGACGACCATGCCAACAATTCGGGCGAGCGCGCTGCGCCCGCCACCGCCCAGTAAAGGCTGACTACCATGACGACGATCACCGCCGACAACGCCCCCGCCGGACACGAGCATCTGCAGGATTACGACCATGGTGCAGACCATAAGCCGTCGTTCTTTGCACGCTGGTTCATGTCGACCAACCACAAGGATATCGGCACGCTCTACCTGATCTTCGCGATCACCGCGGGTATCGTCGGCGGCGCGATTTCGGGCCTGATGCGGATCGAGCTGAACCAGCCCGGCATCCAGCACCTCGTTCTTTGGTCGCAGTTCCTCGGCGAAGATGGCACGCTGACGCAGGCCAAGCATCTGTGGAACGTCCTCGTAACCGCGCATGGTCTGATCATGGTGTTCTTCATGGTCATGCCCGCGATGATCGGCGGCTTCGGCAACTGGTTCGTCCCGATCATGATCGGTGCGCCCGACATGGCCTTCCCGCGGATGAACAACGTATCGTTCTGGCTGCTCGTTCCCGCATTCATCCTGCTGCTCGGCTCGACCTTCGTTCCAGGCGGTCTCGGCAACGGTGCCGGTACCGGCTGGACGGTCTATGCACCGCTTTCGACGGCAGGCTCCGCCGGACCCGCGGTCGACATGGCGATCCTTGCGCTGCATCTCGCCGGCGCATCGTCGATCCTCGGCGCGATCAACTTCATCACCACCATTTTCAACATGCGTGCCCCGGGCATGACGATCAACAAGATGCCGCTGTTCGTCTGGTCGGTCCTCGTTACCGCGTTCCTCCTGCTGCTCGCGCTGCCGGTGCTCGCCGCGGCGATCACGATGCTGCTGACCGACCGCAATTTCGGCACGACCTTCTTCGATGCCGCCGGTGGCGGTGATCCGATCCTCTACCAGCACCTGTTCTGGTTCTTCGGCCATCCCGAAGTCTACATCATGATCCTGCCCGGATTCGGCATGGTCAGCCAGATCATCTCGACCTTCAGCAAGAAGCCGATCTTCGGCTATCTCGGCATGGCCTATGCCATGGTCGCGATCGGCGTCGTCGGCTTCGTCGTGTGGGCGCACCACATGTTCACCACCGGCCTAAGCGTGAATTTGAAGATGTACTTCACCGCTGCGACGATGGTCATCGCGGTCCCTACCGGCATCAAGATCTTCAGCTGGATCGCCACGATGTGGGGTGGTTCGCTGAGCTTCAAGACGCCGATGATGTGGTCGATCGGCTTCATCTTCATGTTCACCGTCGGCGGCGTGACCGGGGTCGTCCTCGCCAATGGCGGCGTCGATACGTACATGCAGGACACCTACTATGTCGTCGCGCATTTCCATTATGTGCTGTCGCTCGGCGCGGTGTTTTCGCTGTTCGCCGGCTTCTATTACTGGTTCCCGAAAATGTCGGGCAAGATGTACAACGAGTTCCTCGGCCAGCTGCACTTCTGGGTGTTCTTCATCGGCGTGAACGTGCTGTTCTTCCCGATGCACTTCCTGGGTCAGCAGGGCATGCCGCGGCGCTATCCCGATTATGCCGACGCCTATGCGCACTGGAATCAGGTCGCATCGACCTGGGGCTATTCGATCATGTTGGCCGGCATGCTGATCTTCTTCGTCAACCTGATCTGGTCGCTCGCGGCGGGTCGCAAGGCTGCGGCCAATCCGTGGGGCGAAGGCGCAACGACGCTCGAATGGACGCTGTCGTCGCCGCCGCCGTTCCACCAGTTCGAGCAGCTCCCGAAGATCGCCTGAATATAGCCCCTCCCGTCGCGGAGGGGCAGGAACCCCATGACCATCAGCGTGTCCGAATATCAGCCAGCGATGCCCGCCAGCGCGGGGGATTTCTTTGCGCTGACCAAGCCGCGCGTGATGAGCCTGGTGGTCTTCACCGCCTTGTGCGGGATGCTGGCCGCGCCGGGGCACGTCGCTCCGGTGCTCGGCTTTACCGCGATCCTTGCAATCGCGCTGGGTGCGGGCGCGTCGGGCGCGCTCAACCAGTGGTACGAGGCGGGCCTCGACGCGAAGATGAAGCGCACTGCGCAGCGCCCGCTGCCCGCCGGGCGGATGGAGAAGAGTTCGGCGCTGCATTTCGGTGTCGGTCTGGGATCGTTCTCGGTCCTGCTGATGGGGCTGGCGGTTAACTGGCTCGCCGCCGCGATCCTGGCCTTTTCGATCTTTTTCTACGCGGTCGTCTACACGATGTGGCTCAAGCCGCGCACGCCGCAGAACATCGTCATCGGCGGTGCCGCAGGGGCGTTTCCACCGCTGATCGGCTGGGCTGCGGTAACCGGCGACGTGACGCTGATGCCCGTCCTGCTTGTTCGCGCTGATCTTCTTCTGGACGCCGCCGCATTTCTGGGCGCTCGCGCTGTTCATCAACTCGGATTATGCCAAGGCGGGCATCCCGATGCTGCCGGTGGTTGCAGGCCAGGCCGCGACGCGGCGCCAGATCGTCCTCTACAGCCTCGTCATGGCGGCTGTGGCGGTCGCGCCTTGGTTGCTCGACCTTGCCGGTGCGCTCTACGGCGTCGCCGCATCGGCGCTCAGCCTCGTATTCGTCGCGCTGGCGATCCGCGTCGGCACCAATCGCGCGACCGAGCCCGCCGCCATGCGCCCCGAAAAGCGGCTGTTCGCCTATTCGATATTCTACCTGTTCGCGCTGTTCGCGATCCTCGTCGCAGATGCTAAGGTGATGCCATGAACGATCCATTCGACGAACAGGAATATCGCCGGCGCCAGAAATCCCGCGCGCTGATCACCGCATTGATCCTCGGCGCGCTCGTCGCGCTGTTCTATGCGATCACGATCGTCAAGATCGGGGCCGGTTACGGATGAGGTCTAACGCATGAGCCCGCATCTGCGCACCGCCGCTATCTTTGGCGCGATGACGATCTCGATGGTCGGCGTCGGCTATGCCTCGGTCCCGCTCTACAACATGTTCTGCCGCGTCACCGGATTCAACGGCACCACCGGCCGCGCCGACGAGGCGCAGGCGGCCGAGGTGCCCGTGTTTGTCGACAAGACGATATCGGTGCGCTTCGATTCGAACGTCGATCGCGACCTGCCGTGGGAATTCCGGCCCGAACATCCCACCGATACCGTCAGCCTGGGCGCGCGCGACATGGCGATCTTCATCGCCAAGAACGATGGTAGCGAACCGATTACCGGTACCGCCAGCTTCAACGTCACGCCGGTTACCGCAGGCAGGTATTTCAAGAAGATCCAGTGCTTCTGCTTCACCGAGCAGACCATCGCGGCAGGCGAGGAGGTTCGCATGCCGGTCCTCTATTTCGTCGATCCGAAATTGCTGGACGATCCCGACACCCGGGATATAGAGGAAATCACGCTGAGCTATACCTTCCATCGCACCAAAAACGGTGACACCGAGGGTTAGCCAACCCGAATTTCAATCCAGCGGGCAGCGTGTTTCGCCGCCCCGACCAACGCAACAGGGACAGTTTCATGGCCGGTGCCAAGAACCACGATTATCATATTCTCGCTCCCGATCCATGGCCTCTGATCGGTGCCTTTTCGGCGCTGACGATGGCAGCCGGCGGCGTCATGTGGATGCACGGCGGCCATGTCGGCGCGCCCAATGGCGGCGGCTACGTCTTCTTCCTGGGCCTCGCAGCGGTGCTGTTCACCTTTTTCAGCTGGTGGTCGAACGTGATCAAGGAAGCGCACGCGGGCGACCATACGCCCGTCGTCCAGCTCCACCTGCGCTACGGCATGATCCTGTTCATCGCCTCCGAGGTCATGTTCTTCGTCGGCTGGTTCTGGGCGTGGTTCGACTTTTCGCTGTTCCCCGCGCCGATCGAGTTCGTCGACGGTGCGGTGACCAACATGATCGGCCAGGACGGCGCCTCGGCGCTGCTGCAATGGCCGCCCAAGGGGATCGAAGTGCTCAACGCCTTCGAACTGCCGCTGCTCAACACGCTGATCCTGCTGTGCTCGGGCACGACGGTCACCTGGGCGCATCATTCGCTGATCCATGGCGACCGCAAGGGCCTGATCCTCGGCCTGTGGCTGACGATCATCCTCGGTGCCATCTTCACGAGCATCCAGGCTTATGAATATGCGCACGCCCCGTTCGGGTTCGGCGGGTCGAACTATAGCTCGGCCTTCTACATGGCGACGGGTTTCCACGGCTTCCACGTGCTCGTCGGGACGATCTTCCTGATCGTCAACCTGATCCGCGCGTACAAGGGCGACTTCACCCCGCGCCAGCACTTCGGTTTCGAAGCGGCGGCATGGTACTGGCACTTCGTCGACGTCGTGTGGCTGTTCCTGTTTGCTGTGATCTATGTCTGGGGCGGCTGGGGCGCACCGGTCCACGGATAGATGGCACACGGCACACCCGAACGCAGAAAGGGGCAGCCCGGCACCGCCGAGGCTGCCCTTTTCGGTCTGTGCCCCGATTGCGGGCAGCGGACACTGTTCGCCGGCCTTGCCAAGTTCGCCGATCGCTGCCGCGTCTGCGGTCTCGATTTCTCCCGCTACAATGTCGGCGACGGCGCCGCGGCGTTCCTCATCCTGATCATCACCGCACTGGTCATCGGCCTCGCGATCATCGTTCAGGTGGTGTTCGCGCCGCCCTTCTGGGTCCAGGCGCTCATCTGGATCCCGCTTACCACCGCGCTGACGATCTGGGGCACGCGCGTGGCGAAGGCGGCGCTGCTCGTCTCGGAGCATCGCCGTGACGCGCGCGAAGGACGGATCGCACCGGACGATCAATCATGACCGAATCGCTCGAAACCGCGCGCCGGAGGGTTCCGATCGTTGCGACGGTCGTCGTCGCTGCTCGCGGTCGCCGCGATGATCGCGCTCGGCATCTGGCAGTATCAGCGCGCGGGCGAAAAGGAACGTCTGCTCGCGCTCTACGAACGCAATATCGCGATGGACGGCGACGTGATGTTCCCCTTGCTCGGGCCGGTGCCCGACAGCGCGATGTTCCGCCACTCGAGCCTCGTCTGCCTGAATGTCGTCGGTTGGCGCTCCGAAGGCGGCCGCGCACCCGGTGGCGGCGGCACGACGCGCTATATCGCCGACTGCCGGACCGGCGCCGAGGGTCCGGGCGCGACCGTCCAGGTCGGGACGAGCGACGAGCCCAATCTCAAGCAGTTGTGGAACGGCGGCACCGTGCACGGCTGGATTTCGACCGCGCCCGACCATCGCGGGCTGATCGACCGGATCCAGGGCGCCGCGCCGCCGCGCGCGATGCTCGTCATGACCGACCCGGTCGCGGGACTGAAGCCCAACGCCGCGCCCGACCTTGGCGCCATCCCCAACAACCACATGGCCTATATGTGGCAGTGGTTCTTCTTCGCGACGATTGCTCTGGCGATCTACGGCATCGCGCTGCGCCAGCGCTGGACCAAGGCGGACGCCGCGCCGCCGACGGACTAGGCGTGCGCTATGTCGGCACGCGCGGCGGGGGATCGGCGGGGTTTCGCGAAGTCGTAACCGGCGGTCTGGCCCCCGGCGGCGGGCTGTGGATGCCCGAGCGCTGGCCGCATTTCTCCCGCCACGAACTTAGCGCGATGGCGCGGCTCGATTATGCCGAGACCGCCGCACGGGTGCTGGCGCGCTTCATCGGCGATGATATCGACGATGCGACGCTGCTTGGCCTGTGCCGCGATGCCTATGCCGGGTTCGACGATGCCGCGGTGATCCCGCTGCGGCGGCTCGACGAACGCCTCTCCCTCCTCGAACTGTTCCACGGCCCGACGCTGAGCTTCAAGGATATCGCGCTGCAATTGCTTGGCGCGATGCTCGGCGACTTCGGCGCGGCCACGACGATCATCGGCGCGACCTCTGGCGACACCGGATCGGCCGCGATCCACGCGGTTGCCGGGCGGGCAGGCGTACGCATCGTCATGCTCTATCCCGAGGGGCGGATCAGTGACGTCCAGCGCCGCCAGATGACGAGCGTCGCGGCCGACAATGTCGATGTGGTCGCGATCGACGGCAGCTTCGACGATTGCCAGCGGATCGTGAAGGCGATGCTCGGCGACGCCGCGCTGGTCGCGAAGCACCGGCTGTCGGCGGTCAATTCGATCAACTGGCTGCGCATCGCGGCGCAGTCGGTTTATTATTTCCACGCCGCGCTGCGGCTCGGCGCACCCGATCGCCCGGTGAGCTTCGCCGTGCCGACGGGCAATCTCGGCGATGCCTTTGCCGGCCACGCGGCGCGGCGCATGGGGTTGCCGATCGCACGCATCATCGTTGCGACCAACGCCAACGACATCGTTGCGCGCGCGCTGGCCGACGGCGTCTATCGCCCCGGTGCGGTGATCGCGACCGATGCGCCCGCGATGGACATCCAGGTTGCGAGCAACTTCGAGCGGCTCCTGTGGGATGCGGCGGGCGGCGATGGCGCGACTGTTGCGCGGCAAATGGCGGCGCTGGCAGGCGAGGGCGAGATCGTCCTGACCAGTGTCCAGCGCGGAGCGCTGGCGCATATGACCGGCGTCGCGATCGATGCGGCGGCGATGGACGCAGCGATGCGCTGGGCCGACAAACGCGGCACGACGATCGATCCACACACCGCAATCGCGCTCGCGGCTGCACGACGCGACCGGGGGGACGATCCCATCGCTGTCCTCGCCACCGCGCACCCCGCCAAGTTTCCCGATGCGGTGCGCCGCGCGACGGGGCGTGATCCGACGGTTCCGGCGCGGCTGGCCGATGCTCTGACCGGCGCGGAGCGCGTCGCTCACCTGCCTGCCGATGTCTCGGCGGTAACAGCCTATGTTGCGGCGCGCGGCTGATCGTCTAAGGACATGCGCATGAACGACCTTGTGACGATGATCGGCGAGCCCTGGGACGACTATGGCCTGGTCGACAGCGGCGGCGGGCGCAAGCTCGAACGCTATGGCCGCTTTCGCTTCATCCGCCCCGAACCGCAGGCGATGTGGGCCCCCGCGCAGGACGACTGGCGCGCCGATGGCGAATTCGTGCCCGCATCGGACGACGATGGCGGCGGCCGCTGGTTCTACGACACCGACGTGCCGCTCGACGGCTGGCCATTGTCGTGGCGCGGCGTGAAGTTCCAGGCGCAGTGCACGCCGTTTCGGCATCTTGGCTTTTTCCCCGACATGGCACCGGTGTGGGAATGGATCGGTGAGGGATTGGCTGGGCGCAGCGATCCGACCGCGCTCAACCTGTTCGGCTATACCGGGGTGGGGACACTGGCGCTGTCGGCCGCGGGGGCGGCGATGGTCCATGTCGATGCATCGAAGAAATCGGTCGCGCAGGCGCGCGAGAATGCAGCGCTGGCGGGCATGGCCGACCGCCCGGTGCGCTGGATCGTCGACGATGCCGCCAAGTTCGCCGCGCGCGAGGTCCGGCGCGAGCGGCGCTACGACGCGATCCTGCTCGATCCGCCCAAATACGGGCGCGGCCCCGATGGCGAGATGTGGAAGCTCGAGGACGACCTGCCCGGACTGATCGCCGATTGCCGCCGGCTGGTCGATGGCGATTCGGCCTGCGTCTTCCTGACCGTCTATGCGGTGCGGCTGTCGGCGCTGGCGATCGGCGAACTGATGCGCCAGTCTTTCGGCGACCTGCCCGGCACGGTCGAATGTGGCGAATTGGGTGTGCGCGAGGAAGCGCGCGGACTGGTGCTGCCGACCGCGATCTTCGCGCGCTGGCGCAACGCCTAGCCGCGTCCTGCGCGCAACGCAGCCGCAGCTGCGAAGGGCGTGATCGCGACGAGGAAGAGCGAGGCGGCGGCGAGCAGCTTGAGCGGAGCGCCGCCGGCATCGGCGGCATAGCCCGCGCCAAAGATCAGCACCGGCACTGCGAGCGGCAGCAGCAGCAGGCCGACGATCCCGCCGGCGCCGCGCAGCGATAGCGTCAGCGCGGCGACGAGCACGCCGAGCGCGGCGAGCGCGGGCGTGCCGAGCGCGAGGCCGATCGCGAGCCGCGCGAGCGTCGCTCCGTCGAGGTTGAGCAGCGCGGCGGCGGGCAGCGTCGCGACGAGCAGCGGCAGCGAGAAACCGATCCAGTGGGCGGCAAGTCGCGCGACGACGACGCTTTCCTCGCCGATGCCACGCAGCGCAAGCTGGTCGAGCGTGCCGTCACGCGCATCGTCGGCAAACAGCCGATCGACCGGCAGCAACGCGGCGAGCAACGCGCCGACCCACAGCATCCCGCCGCCGGTCCGCGCGAGCAATACCGGATCGGGGCCGACCGCAAAGGGAAACAGCATCGCGACGAGGAGGTAGAAGCCGACCGGCAGCCACAACGTCCCGCTGCGCCACGCACGCGCGAGGTCGCGGACGAACAGGGTGGCGAGCAGCCTCATGCGGGGACCGCCGCGCCGAGCGCGATCCGCTGCGCATCGGGCAGCGCGAGCGCGATGTGCGTTGCGACGATCACCGCGCCGCCCGCCGCGCGGTGGCGCGCGATCGCCGCTTCGAGCAGCGGGATGGCATCGGCGTCGAGGCCGTTGGCCGGCTCGTCGAGCAGCCAGAGGTCCGTCCCGCTGGCGATCGTCCGGGCCAGCGCGGCACGCTTGCGCTGGCCGGTCGAGAGCAGGCGGACAGGGACGGGGGCGAGGTGGGTGCAGCCGAGCGTGGCCAGCGCAGCGTCCACCGCGCCGTCTGGCGCACCGTCGAGCCGGGCCCACCAGCCCAGCGCGCGCGCGACGCTCTGTTCGGGATCGAGGGCGGCGCGTTCGTCGGTCAGCGCGGTGGTCGCGCTTCGGCTGATGCGGCCCGCGACCGGATCGAGCAGCCCCGCGGCGAGGCGCAGCAGGCTCGACTTGCCCGCGCCATTGGGACCCGAGACGAGCAGGGCATCACCGCCGCCGACAGCGAACGACAGGTCTTCGAACAGCACATTGCCGCCGCGCACGCAGCCGACCGCGTCGAACGCGATCATCGCGTCGTGGCGTGGGGCTTTGGGCGATTGACGGGTCGTCATGGCAGCGCTCAATACGGTGCGGCGCGCACGAACGCCAGCGGGAGAACCGGGATGCCAATCGAGAAACTGTCCGACGCGGCGCGCGAGGCGTTTCTCGCCGCACATCGCGACTGGCGCCACGACGGCGTACGCAACGCCTTTACGCAGCGGTTCGTCTTCGCCGACTTTTCGGCTGCCTTCGCCTTCATGACGCGCGTTGCGCTGCTGGCGGAAAAGATGAACCACCATCCCGAATGGTCGAACGTTTACAACTGCGTCGATATCGCGCTGACGACGCATGATGCCGGCGGCCTGTCGGCGCGCGACGTGAAGATGGCGGAGGCGATCGAGGGATTGCTGGATTAGTCCACCCCGAAAGGGCGACAGGGCTCAATCCGCATGGTCTTCGAGCCAGTGCATGTCGTCGTCGGAAAAGCCGAAATGGTGGCCGACCTCGTGAACGAGGACGTGCGCGACGAGCGTTTCGATGGCGATGCCGCGCTGCTTTGCCTCGGCGAGGATCGGCTGGCGGTAGAGGTGGATCATGTCGGGCATCGCGCCCAAATCGCTGACGCTTTTGATCCCGACGGGCCGCCCGCTGTAAAGCCCCGACAGCTGCATCGGGCTGGTCATGCCGAAATCGTCGAGCACGTCGCGCGCCGCATATTCGTCGACGCGAACGACGACTGGGCCGAGGTGCGCGCGAAATTCGGGCGGCATCGACGCGATCGCGCGGTGCGCCATCGCTTCCATATCGTCGGCCGAAGGACCGTCAAAGGGCAGCGGCTGGTTCAATGGCTGCTGCCCGAGAGGTCGGCCGCTTGCTCCATCGCCTTGCGCCGCTTCTTGAGCAGCCACGGCGCCCAGCGCGAGGCGAAGCGCAGTTTCTTCGCGGTCTTGCCGATGACGGTATGGAGCTTGCCGCCGTGGACCGCATCCCAGGCGGCGTCGGCGACCGCTTCAACCGGTGTGAATTCCAGTCCGGCAGCCTTGACGCGCTCGCGCGAGGTGCTGTTGGTCCCGCTGACGGTGACGTCGAGCAGCGGCGTGTCGATGAAACTCGGCATCAGCGAGCGGACCTTGATGCCTGCGCCATTGGGCCCGCGTTCGGCGAATTCGAGGTCGAGCGCCTCGGTCAGCCCGCGCACCGCGAACTTGGTCGCCGAATAGACCGCGAGGCCCGGCGAGCCGAAGATCGCGGCAGCCGAGGCGGTATTGAGGATCGCCGCGCCGGGTGTCCTTTCGAGCAGCGGGAGCGCCGCATAGACGCCGTTGACGACGCCGGTGAAGTTGATCGCGATCATCGCCTCGGCCCGGTCGGGCGCGAGGTCGGGAAACTGCCCGCCAAGTCCGATGCCGGCATTGTTGAACAAGACGTCGAGCCGGCCTTCGGTCGCCTTGGCGAAGTCGGCTAGCGCGCTCGTCCAGGCGGCGCGGTCGCGGACGTCCATGACGTGGCTCGACGACCGACCTGCGGGAAGCAACGCGGCGGTCTCGGCAAGCCCGGCTGCATCGACGTCGGCCAGCCCGACGAACCAGCCTTCGCGCGCAAAGCGTTGTGCGGTCGCGCGCCCGATGCCCGAGCCTCCGCCGGTAATGAAGATCGCTTGTGCCATGTCACCCTCCCTCGTCCTGCCGCGGCATGTGCTGCGCGGTCAGGCGATGTTGGACATGGGGTCGGCGCTTTGGCATGTAAAGCGCGACCGCCGCGAAGGATCGACTAGCCGATGATTATCAAACGGATGCAATTGGCGGTCATGGCGTTGCTCGGCGCGCTGATGCTGTTCGTGCCGTCCGGAGCGCGGGCCGATGTCGCGGTGACCTTTTACAGCCACGAATTCGGCGACAGCTTCCCGCACGCCTTCATCGTCCTCAAGGGCACGATCGACGCGACCGGCGAGGTGGTCGACACCAATTACGGCTTTACCGCGAAGAACGTGTCGCCCGCGATCCTGTTTGGATCGGTGATCGGCATCGTCGAAAGCGTCGAGCCCAAATATATCGCGAGCAGCGACCCCCATTTCACCGTCCGGCTTGACGATGCGGGCTATGCGCGGCTGATCGCAAAGGTCGTCGAATGGCGCGACCGGCCGCAGAAAAGCTATAACCTGAACAAGCGCAACTGCGTCCATTTCGCGATGGAGGCGGCCGAGACGGTCGGCCTCAAGGTCAACCGCAAGAGCAGGTTCTTCAAGAAACCGCGATCGTTCCTCGAAGAGGTCGAAGCGCTCAATCCCGGGGTCGAAACGGTCGCAACGGTCGAACCAGTCGCTGGCGAATAGGCGCGCGACAGCGCGATGTCGTGCGCGCGCCCGTTGGCCTAGCTTCCGCCCGCCACGCCCGTCGCAAGGCCCGGCACGAAATCGGCGCCCTCGACGATCGTGCCGCTCGACTTGGACAGCGTCGTGCCGATCGGCTCGGCCCGCCCGCCCAGGCATTTGGCAAGGAAGTTCTCGGCCACCGCGTTGAAGGCGATATTGTTTTCGGGCTTGGCGAAGCCGTGGCCCTCGTCGGGGAACAGGACATAGGTGACAGGGATTCCTCCTGCCTTCATCGCGGCGACGATCTGGTCGCTTTCGGCCTGGTTGACGCGCGGATCGTTGGCCCCCTGGCCGATCAGCAACGGGCGGACGATATCGCCTGCCTTGTAGAGCGGCGAGCGGTCCTTGAGCATCGCCTTGCCGGCATCGGTGCGCGGGTCTCCCATCCGCTGGTGGAACTGCTCGACCATCGCGGTCCAATATGGCGGGATCGTGTTCAACAGCGTTTCGAGATTCGACGGTCCGACGATGTCGACACCGCAGGCGAACTGTTCGGGCGTGAAGGTCAGGCCGGCGAGCGTGGCATAGCCGCCATAGCTCCCGCCCATGATCGCGACCTTGTCGGGCGTCGTGACGCCCTGCTTTACGGCCCAGTCCATTGCATCGATCAGGTCGTCCTGCATCTTGCGGCCCCATTCGAGGTCGCCCGCGCTTATGAAATCCTTGCCGAGGCCGGTCGAGCCGCGAAAGTTGACGCTGAGAACCGCATAGCCGCGATTGGCGAGCCATTGGTGGGTCGCGTTGAAGCCATAGCCGTCGCGGCCCCACGGCCCGCCGTGGACGAGCATGACCATTGGTACCGGCGCATTCGCCCTGCCGTCGTCGTCGGGATCGGCCGACTTGGGCAGGCTGAGATAGCTGACGAGGTCGAGTCCGTCGCGCGACTTGATGACGACGGGGCGCTTGGCGACGAGCGGTGCGCCGACCAGTTCGGGACGCGAGGTATAGAGCTTGGTCAGTGTCCTTGCCTTGCGGTCGAACAGATAGGCCGAGGCGGGTTCGACGACCGGATCGTTGCCGACGATCCACAGGCTGTCGTCTTCGGTCCGCGAGCTCACCCCGAACTCGCCTTCGAGCTGGCTATCGAGCCAATCGAGATCGGCACCGACGGCGGGATCGATCGCGGTCCATTCCGGCTTTAGATAGTTGACCGCATAGGCATCGATCACCCCGGTCGTGGGATTACCCATCGCGCCGGCGATATCGGCCTTGTCGCTCTGGGCAAGGACGCGCTTGTCGCCGCTGGCGACATCCTGCGCGATCAGCGCGGCGGTGTTGCGACCGCGGCTGTCGATCCAGTACAGCGTCTTGCCGTCGTTGGTGAAGCCCGCCGGGTTGGTGGTCAGCGAATCGGCGAGCTCGGTCGAACCGAAGGGCTTGTCCTCGACCTTGCCGTCGACGACGCGGAAATAGTCGACCCCGCCTGCGGCGTTTGGCCGCATCGCGAGCCTGAGGTTGAGGTTGTCGTCGGCAAGGAAGCCGGCATAGCCGTCACCCCTGATCACCTCGGTCAGCGTTCCGGTCGTCAGGTCGAGCCGATAGACGTCGTGCCAGCGCGGGTCGCGGTTGTTGATCCCGACGAGCACGGTATCCTTGTATTTGTGCGACGTGCCGAGGAGCTGCGCGCGGGTTTTTTCGAACGGGGTCAGCGTGCGTTCGGCGCCGCTCGCGACGTCGATGCCGTACAGCAGGAAATTCTCGTCGCCGCCCTTGTCCTGGACATAGAGCAGGGTCTTGCCGTCGCCCGACCAGCCATAGCCGCGGATCGGCCGGTCGGTCGAATTGGTCATCGGCTTCGCGGCATCGGGATTGCCGACCGGGGCGACGTAGATGTTGAGCACGTCGCCGCGCGGGGCGAGCCAGCTCAGCCACTTGCCGTCGGGCGACAATTGCGCGCTGGTCTTGGTCGGATTGCCGAACAGCGCCGCGCGCTCGATCAGCGGGACCGCTGCGGCCGGCTGCGGCGCGGCGGCCATTGTCGGGGCGGTCTGTTGGTCCATGTTAGTGCATCCGGTGATAAGGACGGCACCGGCAAGCATGCTGGCACCCAATAGCGACGATTTCATAGCAACTCTCCCTGTGTATTATATGCATAATACACAGACACGTGATCTGTCAAGTAAAGGGAACTTTACAGGTGTTCTGAACCCACTTCAGGGGTGCTTTACGAGGGCGGCTAGATCGCCTCGATACTGTAATGGTGCCAGGCGAAGATCGCCGCCGCGCCGCGATAGGGGCGCCACGGCTCGGCCAGCTCGCGGCAGAGCTTTTCCGACGGGCGTTCGGCAAGGCCCATGACCTTGCCGACGTCGATCTGGACGGCGAGGTCGCCGGCGGGCCAGATGTCACGCCGACCCTCGGCAAAGAGCAGGTAGATTTCGGCCGACCAGCGACCGATGCCCTTGACCTTGGTCAGCAGCGCGATCGCCTCCTCGTCGTCGGCGGGCAGGTCGTCAAAGGTGAGGTCGCCGGTCATGACGAGCTCGGCAAGGCTCCGCGCATAGCCCTGTTTCTGTCGGCTGAGACCGCAGGCACGCAGTGCGTCGAAGTCCGACGCAGCGATCGCCTCGACCGGGCAGCCTTCGCCGAGATGCGCCTCGAGCTTGTTCCACACCGCACTCGCCGCCTTGGCGCTGACCTGCTGGCCGACGATCGTGCGGAGCAGCGTCGCATAGCCCGGGGGGCGGATCCGCGGCGGCGGATAGCCTGCCTCGGCGAGTGCCGGGGCGAAGCGCGGCTCGATGGCGACGAGCGCGTCGAGATCGGTTCGTATCTGCTTTGCGGTCAGCCCCATGCCGTCACCCCTTGATTTGCGTGGACGCGCACCATAGGCGGGCCGCCAACGCCAAGCCAGAGCCGCTACAGACAGGATAACTGATGCCGACGATTTATGTGACCGACCGCGCGGGCAACGAACGCGCCGTCGAAGCCAAGCCCGGCTATAGCGTGATGGAAACGATCCGCGACGCGGGCTTTGACGACTTGCTCGCGCTCTGCGGCGGCTGCTGTTCGTGCGCGACCTGCCATGTCGTCGTCGACGATGCCCAGCTGTCGCTGCTCCCCGCGATGAGCGAGGACGAGGACGATCTGCTCGATTCCTCGGACCACCGGACGGCTGGATCGCGGCTGTCGTGCCAGATCGACGTGTCCGACGCGCTCGACGGCCTCAAGGTGACGATCGCCCCCGAGGACTGAACGCACGCTCAGTCGAGCTTGAGCAGCGCCTTGGGCGCGACCTTGGTCCCCGAGGTGATGTCCCAGACCAGCTGCTGACGCGCGCCCGCCTTGGCCGGGCCGTCGTTGGTGTTGTTGGTCAGGATCGCGGCGTCGGTGGTCAGCGTCAGCCGTCCCTCGGTGCGCGCATTGGCGTTGTCGCCGGGCGCATCGGGACCTAGCCCGCCCAATGCGCGCGCGCTCTGGTCGTCGGCGGTGGCGAGGCCGGGTCCACCGATCTCGGCCGAACCGTCGGCACGGCGGTGGATGGCGATAATCGGCTTGATGATCTCGACCCCGGGGAAGATCGGCCAGACGAAATCGCGGTCGAGCCGGCCGGTCAGCGCATAATCGACCTCGAACACACCGTCGCCCTTGTGGACGACCGATTTCCAGCCCTGTTCCTTCGACAGGCGTGCGGCAAAGGCGTCCATCGTCGCGGGATCGGCAGGGTTGATCCCGCCGAACATCGCGGAGAACTGCGCGACGTTTTCAGCCTTCTTGGCCTGGGCCTCGTCCCATTCGGCCTTTTGCTCGGCGATTTCGTCGTCGCTACAGGCGCGGTCTTCAAAGCTGTCTTCATCGACGCACTGCGCTGCGAATTTTTCGTCGCTTTCGGCCTGCGCCTGACGGACCAGAGCGGGCGACGTCGCGAACATCAGCTCGCCCTTATAGGCAAAGGTGAAGGCGCCGTTGCGCGCGACGTCGATGTTCGAAGTGAATTTGCCGGGAACGATGAAACAGGCCGCGAGCGTCAACGCGATCGCGATTGCAGCCAGAAACGTAACTCGATTGCGCATGATATTTCCCCCCGAAACTGGTTATTCCTTGGCGGTCGCCACCGCATAAAGCGCGATGGCCGCGGCGTTGGAGACGTTGAGGCTCTCCATCCGCGGGCTGATCGGCAGTTTGGCGAGCATGTCGCAATGCGCCATCGTGTTGTGACGCATGCCTTCACCCTCGGCGCCGAGGATCAGCGCGACCCGCTTGCTGCCTTCGAGCGCGACCGAAAGCTCGGTATCGGCGGTGCCGGCAAGGCCGATGCGCCAATATTCGGCTTCGGCGATTTCCTCGAGCGCGCGGGCGAGATTGACGACGCGAACCCACGGCACGATTTCGAGCGCACCCGAGGCCGAGCGCGCGATGACGCCCAATTCGGGCGGTGCGTGGCGATCCTGCGTGACGACCGCGCAGGCATCGAAGGCGGCGGCAGAGCGCAGCACCGCGCCGACGTTGTGCGGATCGGTGACCTGGTCGAGAATGACGATCGGGCGGGGCTTGGCCGCGCTGTCGCCCGCTTCGCGGTCGAGCACGTCGCCGAGCCAGATATCTTCGAGTGGTTCGAACTCGGCGACGATCCCCTGGTGCGGCGTATCGCCGGGGATCAGCCGGGCAAGGTCGGCGACCTCGCTATAGGTGATCGGCAGCGTCGCGGGCAGGTCGAGCGAGGCAAGCGCTTCGCGCGTGCCCCACAGTTTGCGCACGTTGCGCGCCGGATTGGCGAGCGCGGCGATGACGGGATGGCGGCCCCAGATACGGATCGGGGCGCCCTTCTTGACCTGATAGGTTTGCTTGCGACGTGACATGACGGGTTCTTTGCAACGCGCGGGGGCGGTGAGGCAAGCGCGCATTCGCGCCGCGCCCGGTTTGACGGCATTGACACGCCCCGGCGCTTTCGCCATTGGGGCGCCTGCACGCCCGGCGCCGGGGTTAATATTCCGGCGCAAGCACGGTGGTTTCACCGCTGCGAACATCTGGACAGGTGGCCGAGTGGTTAAAGGCAGCAGACTGTAAATCTGCCCGGGTTTCCCGTACGCTGGTTCGAATCCAGCCCTGTCCACCATCATTCAAAACCAGTCCGGGGGACTGATTTTGAATGATCCCGAGAAGCGAAGTCTTCGCGGGTCAGGCGTCTCCCCAATCACAGCACCGCCCGTCCGGGGGACTGATTTTGAATGATCCCGAGAAGCGAAGTCTTCGCGGGTCAGGCGTCTCCCCAATCACAGCACCGCCCGTCCGGGGGACTGATTTTGAATGATCCCGAGAAGCGAAGTCTTCGAGGTCCAAGCTTTTTCGGCCACCTCCAATCCATCACCGATCGTGCCGCGTAAAAATCCACTTTAATTTCAGCCGCCGATCTTTCAGTTTCGCGCCACCGAGGCCAGCCTGAAGGATTCCGCCAGTGACGATCGCCGAAGCGACCCCCGAAATCGATATCGAAACGCACGCCGACACCGCGTTTCTCGGCCATCCCAAGGGGCTCGGCTATCTTGCCTTTGTCGAAGGCTGCGAGCGGTTTTCCTATTATTCGATGCAGACGCTGCTGATACTCTATATGGTCAACTATCTGCTGCCTCAGCGGTTCGACACCGTGGCGGGGCTCGGCTGGCTGCAACAGTTTCGCTATGGCGGGATGGAAGGGCAGCCGCTCGCGTCGGCGATTTTCGGCGATTATTCCAGCATGGTCTATCTTACGCCAATTCTTGGCGGAATTATCGCCGATCGCTGGATGGGACGGCGTGCGGCGCTGATCGCAGGCGCCGTGATCATGGCGATCGGCCATTTCCTGATGGCGTTCGAAGGCGCGTTCCTGTTCGCGCTCGTCACGCTGATCGTCGGCGTCGGGCTGTTCAAGGGCAACATCGCGAGCCAGGTCGGTGAACTGTACAAGGACGGCGACAACCGCCGGGCAATGGCATTCCAGATATTCTACATCGCAATCAACGTCAGCGTCATCGCCGCGCCATTGATCTCGGGTACGCTGGGCGAGGATGTGGGCTGGCATTACGGCTTCGGTTGCGCGGGCGTGGTAATGGTTATCGGTCTGTTGCTCTACCTCAAGGCGGGGCCGTGGCTGCCTGCCGACAATCGTCCCGGCAGGACCGCCGATGCGCCCGCCAAGCAACCGCTGACGAGCGGCGATTGGCTGCGTATCCTGGCGCTCGTGGTGCTGGTACCGGTGATGGCCGTGGCGCTGCTGACCAACCAGGAAATCTTCAACGCCTATCTCGTATGGGCCGATCAGCAATTCCAGCTGACGTTCTTGGGCCAGACGTTGCCGACCACGTGGATGATCACGATCGATGCGACCGCGAGCTTCGGCATGTTGGTCGCGGTCGCCGCATTCTGGAACTATTGGGGCAAGACACATCGCGAACCCGACGAGCTGGGCAAGATGATCATCGGCAGCGTCTTCACCATCCTGGGCGGCATGTGCCTGGTGGTCGCTGCCGCGACGCAAGGGTCGGGAAAGATCGGTCTGTTCTGGCCGGTGATGTTTCACCTGCTCAACGCGATCGGCTTCGCGCACATCCTGCCGGTCAGCCTGGCGCTGTTCACCCGCCTGGCACCCAAGCAGATCAACGCGACGATCATCGGTATCTATTATCTCGCCTTCTTCCTTGCCAACCAGATCGTCGGCCGGGTCGGCGGCTGGTATTCGACGATGGATACGGTCCAGTTCCTGGCTGTTCCACGTCGCGACGGCAGCGGTCGGCCTGGTCGCGTTCGTCCTGTTCAAACTGTTCCTCGCCAAAGGGTTGATGGGCGATGGCATTGCTGTGGACGTACGATAAGGTCGTACATCAACTTCCTAAATCAGTACGTAAACTGAGCAATGATTTCTAATGAAACCATCGCGTTCAGAACAGGCGCGATCCGTTCGGCACGCGGGTATCGGGTGCGAACAGGACGACGTTGCCGTCGGCATCGGCGAAGCCCAGCGTGAGCACTTCGGAGATCGCCGGGCCGATCTGGCGCGGAGCGAAATTGACCACCGCCGCGACCTGTCGCCCGATCAGGTCGCCGGGCGCATAGTTGGCCGCGATCTGCGCGCAGCTCTTCTTCTCGCCGACGCCGGCACCGAAATCGATCCGCAGCTTGAGCGACGGCTTGCGTGCTTCGGGAAAGGCTTCGGCGGCGACGATCGTGCCGACGCGAATGTCGGCGGCGAGGAAATCGTCGAAGCCGATCTGGGGCGCGGCAGGCGCGTCGGGATCGTGCGTCAGGTGCACGTCATTCCAGCTCGAGAATCACCGCGTCGACCGCGAGGCTGTCGCCCGCGCGGCGTTGACCGGCTTGACCGTGCCGGCCTTTTCGGCGCGCAGGATGTTCTCCATCTTCATCGCCTCGACCACCGCGAGCGGCTGGCCCGGCCTCGACCTTGTCGCCCTCGCCGACATGGAGCTGCACCAGCAGGCCGGGCATCGGGCAGAGCAGGAACTTCGAAAGATCGGGCGGCACCTTTTCGATCATGTGCTCGGCCAGCGGCGCGACATGCGCGGGCAGGACGCGCGCGACGTGGCTCGCGCCGCGCGTCGTCAGCTGGAAGCCGGTGCGGTCGGTTGGCGATCCGCACGACGATCGTCTTCGCCGTCGATGCGTCGGCCATCGATCGTGCGGTCGCCGGGCGTATATTCGCATCGCCAGTCGAGCAGGCGTCGCCGTCGACCGTCAGGTCGTCGCCGTCGAGCGCGACGTCGTGGTCGCGTGCCGTCGATCCGCACTCGCCAGTCAGCCGGGCGGCGGCAGAGCGGCCGTCCAGCTGCCCGTCGATGCGCCGCGCGCGGTCGGCATGGCGCGTCGCGACGAAGGCGGCGATCGCGGCGAGCGACGCGCTTGAGCTCGGCGATCGCCGGCGCGCCGTGGAAGCCGTCGGGATATTCCTCGGCGATGAAACCGGTGGTGAGCTCGCCCGAGCGGAAGCGCGGATGCTGCATCAGCGCCGAGAGGAAATCGATATTGTGGCCGAGCCCCTCGATCTCGAACGCGTCGAGCGCGCGCGATCTGCGCGTCGGCGCGCTTCGTCGCGGGTCGGCGCCCAGGTGATCAGCTTGGCGATCATCGGGTCGTAGAACATCGAGACCTCGCCGCCCTCGCGCGACGCCGTCATCGACGCGGATGCCTTCGACGCCGCGAGCGGCCGTTGGCCGCACCGTCATCGGTCCAGCCGTTCCACCGGCGGATCGTAGCGCACCAGGCGGCCGGTCGAGGGCAGGAAGCCGCGATAGGGATCCTCGGCATAGACGCGCGTTCTCGATCGCCCAGCCGTTGATCTTGATGTCGTCCTGCGTGAAGGCGCAGCTTCTCGCCCGCGGCGACGCGGATCATCTGTTCGACCAGATCGAGGCCGGTGATCGCCTCGGTGACCGGATGCTCGACCTGCAGCCGGGTGTTCATTTCGAGGAAGTAGAAGCTCTCGCCGGTCGTGTCGGCGCCCGGACGATCAGCTCGACCGTGCCCGCGCTGTAATAGCCCACCGCCTTGGCCAGCGCGACCGCCTGCTCGCCCATCGCCTTGCGCATCTTCGGGCGTCGACGAAGGGCGACGGCGCTTCCTCGACCACCTTCTGGTGGCGGCGCTGGATCGAGCATTCGCGCTCGTTGAGATAGACGATGTTGCCGTGCTTGTCGCCGAGCATCTGGATCTCGATATGGCGCGGGCTGTTCGATGAACTTCTCGATGAACACGCGGTCGTCGCCGAAGCTGGCGAGCCCCTCGCGCTTGGTCGCCTCGAAGCCTTCGCGCACGTCCTGTTCGTTCCAGGCGAGCCGCATGCCCTTGCCGCCGCCGCCGGCCGAGGCCTTCATCATCACCGGATAGCCGATCTCGTTGGCGATCTTGCACCGCGTGCTCGGTATCGTCGATCTCGCCGACGAAGCCGGGCACGACGTTGACGCCCGCTTCCTTCGCCAGCTTCTTCGATTCGATCTTGTCGCCCATCGCCGCGATGGCGTTCGCCGGCGGGCCGATGAAGGCGATGCCTTGCCTCGGCCAGCGCCTCGGCGAAGCTCGTCGCGCTCGGACAGGAAGCCGTAGCCGGGATGGACCGCCTCGGCGCCGGTCTGCCTTGCACGCGGCGATGATCTTGTCGGCGATGAGATAGCTTTCGGCCGCCGGCGGCGGGCCGATATGCACCGCCTCGTCGGCCATCTCGCACAAGCGGCGCGCGCGCGTCGGCATCCGAATAGACCGCGACGGTCGCGATCCCCATGCGCCGCGCGGTCTTGATGACCCGGCAGGCGATCTCGCCGCGATTGGCGATCAGGATTTTCTTGAACATCAGTTCACTCCGTCATCCTGAATCGTTCAGAGCCCATCGTCGCTCCGCAGAGCTAAGCCGCGAAGCTGATCAGATCGATCGAGTATCCTGACGACCAGCTACAGCCGCTTTCACGTGCAGAAGCATCTCGCGTACCGAGCCACTGCGTCACGGCGATAGACGCTAGATCCAGCTAGAGCCGCAAGTGCTGAGCGCAGTGGAAGGTCACTCCGCCGCCTCCAGCTCCGCGCGCATCGGCTCTGCGCTCTCCATCGCGCGCAATCCCAGCTTCGCGAACAGCGCGGCGTCGGCGTCGTCGCCGCGCATTGGCGGCGGTCAGCAGCTTGTCGCCGGTGAAGATCGAGTTGGCGCCGGCCATGAAGCACAGCGCCTGCGTCGCCTCGCTCATGCTCTCGCGCCCTGCGGACAGGCGCACCATGATCAGCGGCATGGTGATCCGCGCCACCGCGACGGTGCGGACGAACTCGATATCGTCGATCTTGGCCAGCGGCGTGTCGGCCAGCATGTCGCCCAGCACCGTGCCCTTGACCGGCACCAGCGCGTTGACCGGCACGCTTTCGGGATGCCGCGGCAGCGTCGCCAGCGTGTGGATGAAGCCGACGCGGTCGGCGCGCGTCTCGCCCATGCCGACGATCCCGCCGCGAGCAGACATTGATCCCGCGCCTCGCGCACATTGCCGAGCGTGTCGAGCCGGTCCTCGAAGGTGCGCGTGGTGATGACGTCGCTCGTAATATTCGGGCGCGGTGTCGATATTGTGGTTGTAGTAGTCGAGCCCCGCCTCGGCGAGCTGTCGCGCCTGTTCGGGCGTCAGCATGCCCAGCGTCATGCAGGTTTCCATGCCCATCGCGCGCACGCCCTTCGACGATCTCGACGATCGCGGGCATGTCGCGGTCCTTGGGGTTGCGCCACGCGGCGCCCATGCAGAAGCGCTGCGATGCCCGCGTCCTTCGCCTGCGCCGCGCGACTGCAGCACCGCGTCGCACGTCCATCAGCTTGGTCGCCTTGACGCCCGCTGTCGGCATGCGCCGACTGCGAGCAATAGCCGCAATCCTCCGGGCAGCCGCCGGTCTTGATCGACAGCAGCGTGCACAGCTGCACCTCGCTCGGGCGCATGGTGCGCGCGGTGGACGGTCGGCGGCGCGGAACACGCAGCTCGGTGAAGGGCAGGTCGAACAGTGCGGCGATCTCGTCGCGGGTCCAGTCGGTGCGGGGTTCGGTCATTCTCTCTCGCCTGCCTCGATCTGTTTTTAGCCATGCACCGTATCAGAATTATCGGTGCACCAAATGTAGTGAATCCGATGAGACATAACCCATGCGAAGCTAAGTGCAAAATTGTCGTCCGTAAATTTTAGTCCCGCCAAACCGACAGCCGACATCAGCGTGAGATAGCTGAACCAAAGAAGGGCAACGGAAGGGGGAGCCGTGGCCGCTTTCGATAATCAATCACTCGACCACCCTCCTTCGGCGGCAAATTGTGGCCCAGCAGTTGAGCACATCGGCGGCGGCTTCGACGATGTTGGTGCCGGGGCCATAGATGCCGGTGACGCCCGCCTTCCGCAATGCAGTCGTAATCCTTGGGCGGGATGACGCCGCCGGCGAAGACCTTGATGTCGGCGCGGTCGGCGTCCTTGAGCAGCCGGATCAGCTCGGGGATCAGCGTCATGTGACCTGCGGCAAGGCTCGAGGAGCCGATCGCGTCGACATCGCGGGCGAGCGCGAGGTCGCGGGCTTCCTCGGGCGTCTGGAACAGCGGGCCGGGGACGATGTCGAAGCCCATGTCGGCAAAGGCCGAGGCGACGACATTGGCGCCGCGATCGTGGCCGTCCTGGCCCATCTTGGCGATCATCACGCGCGGCGGGCGGCCGCGCCGGTCGGCGATGGCGGCGACCGCATCGACGATCCGCGCATAGTCGGCGTCGCCTTCGTAGGCCTTGCCATAGATGCCGTTGACGGGGACGGGGACGGTGTCGTAGCGGCCGAAGGCAGCCTCCATCGCCGCCGACATCTCGCCGAGCGTGCAGCGCGCGCGCGCGGCTTCGACGCACAAAGCGAGGAGGTTGCCATCGCTCCGTGCGCCCTCGGTCAGCGCCTTCAGCGCCGCCTGCGCCTTGTCCTCGTCGCGCTCGGCGCGCGTCTGTTCGAGCCGCCGGATCTGGTCGGCGCGGACCTTGGCATTGTCGATGTCGAGCGTGTCCATGTCGGCTTCTTCGCCGAGCCGGTACTTGTTGACCCCGACGATCACCGCATCGCCCTTGTCGACCGCCGCCTGTTTCGCCGCGGCGGCTTCCTCGATGCGCTGCTTGGGCATGCCGCTCTCGACCGCGTGGACCATGCCGCCGAGGCCCTCGACCTCCTCGATCAGCGCCCAGGCCTCGTCGGCCAGCGCCTTGGTCAGCGCCTCGACATAGTAGCTGCCGCCGAGCGGATCGACGACGTTGGTCATGCCCGTTTCTTCGGCGAGGATCAGCTGCGTGTTGCGCGCGATCCGTGCGGAAAAATCGGTCGGCAGCGCGACCGCCTCGTCGAGGCTGTTGGTGTGGAGCGACTGCGTCCCGCCGAAGGTCGCCGCCATCGCCTCGATCGTCGTGCGGATGACGTTGTTGTACGGGTCCTGCTCGGTCAGCGAGACGCCCGAGGTCTGGCAGTGCGTGCGCAGCATCTTGCGATCGCGCATTGCCGCCGAACCTGGCGATGATCTTCGACCAGAGCGTGCGCGCCGCGCGCAGCTTGGCGACCTCCATGAAGAAGTTCATGCCGATGCCGAAGAAGAAGCGACAGCCGCCCGGCAAAGGCGTCGATATCGAGCCCGCGCTCCATGCGCCGCGCGGACATACGCCATGCCGTCGGCGAGCGTGAAGGCGAGCTCCTGCACCGCCGTCGCGCCGGCTTCGTGCATGTGATAGCCGCTGATCGAGATCGAGTTGAAACGCGGCATGTGCTCGGAGGTGTAGGCGATGATGTCGGCAACGATCCGCATGCTCGGTTCGGGCGGATAGATGTAGGTGTTGCGGACCATGAACTCCTTCAGGATATCGTTCTGGATCGTGCCCGAAAGCTGGTCCTGCGCAACGCCCTGTTCCTCGGCGGCGACGATGTAGAAGGCGAGGCCGGCAGCACCGCGCCGTTCATCGTCATGCTGACGCTCATCGTGTCGAGCGGGATGCCGTCGAACAGGATCTTCATGTCGGCGAGCGTGTCGATCGCGACCCCCGCCTTGCCGACATCGCCGACGACGCGCGGATGATCGCTGTCGTAGCCGCGGTGCGTCGCGAGATCGAAGGCGACCGTCAGGCCCTTCTGCCCCGCGGCGAGGTTGCGGCGATAGAAGGCGTTCGATTCCTCGGCGGTCGAAAAGCCCGCATATTGCCGGATCGTCCACGGCCGCCCGGCATACATGCTCGCCTTCACGCCGCGCGTATAGGGCGCGAAACCGGGCATGCCCGGGTCGATGTCGGCGGTGTCGGCGGCGCTGTAGAGCGGCTTGACGGCGATCCCCTCGGGCGTGTGCCAGGTCAGGTCGCGGCCCTTCACCTCGCTGTCGGCAAGCGCGGTTCCAGTCGTGAGAGGCGTGGGGGACGTCTTGCGCTCAGCGAGTGCTGCGCGCAATTCTTGGGCGTTTCCATGATTTCGGTCAACACGCCGCCCATGTCGCGCGGGTGGAGGAAGAAGATCGGGGTGCCGTGCGCGCCGATCCGCGTGGGGCCGAGGATGCGCTTGCCCGCGCCTCGAATTCGGCGCGCGCGGCGGCGATATCGGGGACTTCGAAGCACAGATGATGCTGCCCGCCCGCCGGGTTCTTGGCGATGAAGCCCGCGATCGGGCTGTCGGCGCCGAGCGGTTCGATCAGCTCGATCTGGCAATTGGGCGTATCGACGAAGCACACCTTCACCCCCTGTTCGGGCATGTCGAAGGGCTCGTGGATCGTTGCTCGCGCCCATGACATCGCGCCAGAAGGCGATGCTGTCGGGGATCGACGGCGTCGCGACGCCGATATGGTTGAGGCGGCCGAGTTTCATAAGTCTATCTTCGCCATAGCTAAGACGTCTTCGGCATGCCGAATAATTAGACAGTGCGCATACGGAAAACGTCAAAGAATTGCACGGCGACGCACTTTCATGACCATGCTTGTGCTCATCTTCGTAAGCCCATGGATTCTCGGTCGTTGTTGCTGATCCATCCGTCTTCTGACGATATCGCCTTTAGCTCCCGAACGTTGCCGCTCCGCCCGTAGCCGCAGTATGCTTTGCCATACTGCGCGAGATAAGCAAGATCAAGCTGATCCCGATGTGCGCATTCATCACAGCGGAATATTGTCATGCTTCTTCCACGGATTCTCGAGCTGCTTGTTGCGCAGCTTGCGTAGCCCCAGCGCCACCCGCCGCCGGGTCGAGTGCGGCACGATGACCTCGTCGATGAAGCCCTTGCTCGCCGCGACGAAGGGGTTGGCGAAGCGGTCTTCGTATTCCTTCGTCTTCTCGGCGATCTTCTCCGCATTGCCCGCGTCCTGACGGAAGATGATCTCGACCGCGCCCTTGGCGCCCATCACCGCGATTTCGGCGGTCGGCCAGGCGTAGTTCAAATCGCCGCGCAAATGCTTCGACGCCATCACGTCGTAGGCGCCGCCATAGGCCTTGCGCGTGATGACGGTGATCTTGGGCACGGTCGCCTCGGCATAGGCGAACAGCAGTTTGGCGCCGTGCTTGATGATGCCGCCAAGCTCCTGGCGGTGCCCGGCAGGAAGCCCGGGACATCGACGAAGGTCAGGATCGGGATGTCGAACGCGTCGCAGAAGCGCACGAAGCGCGCCGCCTTCTTCGACGAATTGATGTCGAGACAGCCCGCGAGCACCATCGGCTGGTTGGCGACGACGCCGACGGTGCGCCCCTCGATGCGGCCGAAGCCGACGATGATGTTGCCCGCATGCGCCGGCTGGATCTCGAAGAAATCGCCCTCGTCGAGCGTCTTCCTGATCACCTCGTGCATGTCGTACGGCTGGTTGGCGTTGGCCGGGATCAGCGTGTCGAGGCCCATCTCGAGGCGATCCCACGGATCGTCGGTCGGGCGCTCGGGGACCTCTGCGCGGTTGCTCTCGGGCAGATAATCGAAGAAATCGCGCGCCGCGAGCAGCGCCTCGATATCGTTCTCGAACGCGACATCGGCGACGCCCGATCTTGGTCGTGTGCGTCACCGCGCCGCCCAGTTCCTCCTGCGTCACGACCTCGTTGGTCACCGTTTTCACGACATCGGGGCCGGTGACGAACATGTAGCTCGAATCCTTCACCATGAAGATGAAGTCGGTCATCGCGGGGCTATAGACCGCGCCGCCCGCGCACGGGCCCATGATCAGGCTCAATTGCGGGATCACGCCCGACTGGCGAGCACGTTGCGCTGGAACACCTCGGCATAGCCGCCCAAGGGACGCGACGCCCTCCTGGATGCGCGCGCCGCCGGAGTCGTTGAGGCCGATGACCGGCGCGCCGACCTTCATCGCATTGTCCATCACCTTGCAGATTTTCTCGGCATGGCGTTCGGACAGCGAGCCGCCGAAGACGGTGAAATCCTGCGAAAAGACGAACACCAGCCGGCCGTTGATCGTGCCCGACCCGGTGACGACGCCGTCGCCGGGGATCTTCTGGTCCTCCATGCCGAAATCGACGCAATTGTGCTCGACGTACATGTCGAGCTCCTCGAACGAGCCTTCGTCGAGCAGCACGGCGAGCCGTTCGCGCGCGGTGAGCTTGCCCTTGGCGTGCTGCGCGTCGATGCGTTTCTGCCCGCCGCCCATGCGTGCGGCGGCGCGCTTGGCCTCGAGCCGGTCGATGATGTCGTTCATGTTATCCCCTTTGCGCGCCCGCTAAAGCGCATCGCGCGGCTATTGGTCAATGGTCACCGTGCCGGGATGGTGGCGGTCGAGGTGGCGCGTGACGATCTTCAGATTGCGGCTGTTAGAGCGGAAGGCGAAATCGAACACGTCGCCGACCAGCGGCACGAAGCCGAGCACGGTATCGATGCCGAGATTGCCTGCCATTCGCGCGATCTTCCATTTGGGCAGGCCGAGATTGCGCGCTTCCCAGATGAGGTAGGCGCCCATCGCGCCGGTGATCAGGTCGCCGACGACCGGGATCAGGCCGACGACGGCGTCGAGCCCGATGGGGCGGCCGAGCGCCGGGGATGACGATGCTGCGCTCGAGGATCATTTCGAGCGCCTCGATGCGCTTGCGGATCGCCTTGGGATCGCGCGTATCGACCTTGAGCGCGGCGGCGAGCGCGTCGAGCCGGTTGTCTGGTTCACGCATTCTGGGGTCTCCCGTTGTTCACTGCGGCCTGGTCGCCAACTGGGCGAGCGAATGGCGCGCGCGGATGTTCCCACGATAGCCGTCGAGCCGCTGTGCGACCAGCGCCCAGCGCAACGGCGTGGCGAGCGGCACATAGGGGACGAAGCTGGTCAGGTCGGCGTCGATTTCGGCGAGCAGCGCGTTGCGATCGACGATATCGGCGGTGGCATCGGCGCGCGCGATCTTGGCCTCGATCTGGGCGTCGCAGATGACGTCGCCGTCGCACGACAGCCGGTGCGCGAGCCACAGCGGATTATCCGACGGGGCGACCTGGTCGATCAGCCTGAGATCGGCATCGGCGAACAAGGCGACGCGCTTCGCGTCGAGCCCGATCGCGGCAAGGTCGGCCTCGATCGATGCGAACAGGATGCGCGAACCGGCACCGTCGGGCATGGCGATGCGCACCGTGACCGGGGCTCCGCCCGCCGCGCGCCACGCAGTGACGGTCCGACGCGCCTCGATCCGCCGGTTGGCGATCGGCGAATCGCTCCACAACGGCATGACCGGGGCGATGACCGGCGGCGTATCGGCATAGCTCGGGCGTATCGCCAGCTGCGGCTGCCAGCCCTCGATGCCGAAGGCGCCGACGATCGCGTCGCGGTCGATCGCCTTGGCGATTGCGGCGCGGTTCTGGCTCGCGGCGAAAAATCCGCGCTCGTTGACGAAGGCGAGGCCGAACAGGCCGTGCGCGGGATCGATGATCAGCTGCTTGGTATCGATGCCCGATGCGAGGACGTAGGGAAAATCCTGGTAGCGCCCGCCGAGCACCGCATCGGCGGCACCGAGGCCGAAACGCGCGAGCGCGGTATCGGGCGCGTTGATCGCGACGTCGATCAGCGCGACGGGGGGAAGGTCGTCTTGCGTCGCGGACGCGGTCAAGGTGTCGGATGCCCACGACAGCAGCCAGTGGCCGCCGACCGCGGTCGCGCGCATCGGCCCCCAGCCACGGCGCTTGGTCGCGATCGCGAATTCGGGCTGGGCGAGCAGGTCGAGCAGGTCCGATTCGGGCTGGGCGAGGCGGATCTCGATGACATTGTCGGTCATCGCGCGAATCGATTCGATCGCGAACACCTCGTTCGACAGGCGGTTGCGGCTGGCCTTGGCGATGCGCCGGGTCAGGATCTTCGCGACGTCCTTGGCGGTCACCTCGCGACCGTCGTCCCAGTGCGCGGCGCCGATGCGAAAGATGTAGCTCAGCCCGTCGTTGGTGACGGTCCACGCCTCGGCCAGCCCCTGTTCGATCTTGCCGTCGGAATCGTATCCGACCAGCCCCTGCGACAGTGCGGGCAGCAGCAGTCGGTCGGCATCGTCAAGCCGATCGGTCGTCGGATCGGCGATCCTGAGCGATCCGCCGATCAGCGCGACCTGCGCGGCATCCTCGCTCGACGGCGCGCCGCAACTGGCCAGCGCTAGGCCGAGGGCAAGGAAGGGGGTTAGGGACTGCGCGCATAAGCGATGCGATACACAGTCGCGCGTGGCGGCGCACTAGCGAAGCATGACGGCGCGGGCGCGTTCATGGTCCAGACGTCGCGGCGACCGTGCCCGCCGCAATATGGCGCGGCCGCATCGCGACCAATAGCGGTCGCTCGACCCAGAGATAGGCGATCACGCCGGCACCAAAACCGGCAATTGCCAGCGCTGGCCATGGCAGGCGTCCGGCAAGGAGCAGGATCGGGACATAATGGAACAGGTAGATCGAATAGCTCGCGTCGCCGACGAAATGGAGGACGCGAACATCGGCGATCCTGTTCTTCTGCTCATAGGCGATCATCCCCGCCATCGTCATCGCCAGCGGCAGGCCCGCCGAGAAGGGCCTGACTTCGCCGCTGTCGGGCAGGAACACGCAAAAAATGAACAGCAGCAGGCCGGTCGGCGCGAGCCAGGTCGGCAATGTCCGTCCGGCCACCACCCAGATCGCGATCGCGACGCCGAACAGGAACTCCAGCAGGAGCGGATGCGTCGCATCGTTGAGGATCGGGATCGCCGGACGCCCGATCACGAAACCATAGGCAACCAGCGCAAGCAGCAGGATCGGGAGGAGTCACCGGTCGGCGCAGCCAGAGCGTCAGGCCGAACAGCAGGTAAAAGATCGCTTCGAAGACGAGCGTCCACCCCACGCCCCACGATACGATCCCGTAACCGGTCTCTAGATCATAGGGGATCAGCAGCGCCGATGAGAGCCAGTCGAGCGGGTCGCCGCGCCCCACCCCGGCGAGCCAGACGACGAGCAGCGCGACCCACCAGAGCGGCAGGACCCGCTTGGCGCGCTTGGTCAGGAAATTTGTCACGCCAATGTCGCGGCCCGATGTCGATACGACCATGACGAAGCCCGAAATGACGAAGAACAGGTCGACGCCATAGCCCAGGACATGCTCGTAGGGCGGATGCGCGGCGTGTTTGAACACGACCGCCGTCGCCGCCAGGCCGCGCAGATATTGGACGCTCTTGTACATGGTTCGTGCCGCGTCCCGATGCGTGGTTACTATTATTTAATTTCCGAAAACTCGGCCAACAGGGAAAACCCATTGGCGCAACGACTTGCGAAATAGACGCGATCGGCTTGGTCCATTACGACACTGGTCCGCTCCGGTATGGCATTCGGGCCAGTCCGATGGATAATGATTTCGCCGTTGCTGATCGAATATGGCACCGACTGGCGGGTCCGATGGCCATAGATGTAATAGCCGTCGGCGGAATACGATGCTGCCCCTACATACAGAATCAATCCATAGGGGTCGCTCAACCTAAAAGGCTTCCCGACGATCGCCTCCACGATTTTATCATCGGACAGCTGGCGCAAGTTGAGAGCGTCGGTGCACGGCCTCAGAACAGCGTCTGCGTCCGAGGTCACGCACCCGGCAAGTGAGGCATATGACAGTGCTAGATATATCAGAGCACGAATAATCTACCCTTTCATGCGCAGGCGCGCACCGACGAGGCTAGCGCATATGAGTAAGTTTTGGGAGTTTTTCCAAAATCCTGTTCCCCAGACGAGCAATACCTCTCGGTCGCTGCGCTCCCTTCGCAAGTTTTGAAATCTTGTCTCCGGACTGTCCGCACTCCTTCGGTCGCTTCGCTCCTTATGGGAGTTTCCACAAACAGTCCCCCGGACTGTTCGCACCCCTTCGGTCGCTGCGCTCCCTGTGGGAGTTTTCAAAAACAGTCCCCCGGACTGTTTTTGAAAACTGGTGCGGGCGGCGGGACTTGAACCCGCACTTCCAGTTGGAAAACGGATTTTAAGTCCGCTGCGTCTACCATTCCGCCACGCCCGCGCGCCGGGCCAGCAAAGCCGGATCGCGCGGCGCGGGTCAAGTCCCTCATGGGGGCTGTCATGCGGCCCGGCCAATCCCTATGTAGCATCGTCATGACCCAGCCAGCCCCTGCCAGCCCCGACACCCCCGCGCTCGCCATATCCGGTCTCGCCAAAACCTATGCCAGCGGCGTCGTCGCGCTGCACGCGGTCGACCTTACCGTCGCGCGCGGAGAGATTTTCGCGCTGCTCGGCCCCAATGGCGCGGGCAAGACGACGCTGATCAACGCGGTGTGCGGGATCGTCACGCCATCGGGCGGCAGCGCGCACGCGCTCGGCCACGACACGCGCAGCGACTATCGCTCCGCGCGCCGCCTGATCGGGCTGGTGCCGCAGGAACTGCACACCGACGCGTTCGAGACGGTCCTTGCGACAGTGAGCTTCAGTCGCAAGCTGTTCGGCCGGTCGCGCGACGATGCATTCATCGAGAAATTGCTGCGCGACCTGACCCTTTGGGACAAGCGCGATGCCAAGATCATGGAGCTGTCGGGCGGCATGAAGCGCCGCGTGATGATCGCCAAGGCGCTGAGCCACGAACCCGAACTGCTGTTCCTCGACGAGCCGACCGCCGGCGTCGACGTCGATCTGCGTCGCGACATGTGGGAAATGGTCCGGGGCTTGCGCGAACGCGGCGTCACGATCGTCCTCACCACGCACTATATCGAGGAAGCCGAGGAAATGGCCGATCGCGTCGGCGTCATCGCCAAGGGGCGGTTGGTCATCGTCGAGGAAACCCGCACGCTGATGAAGAAGCTCGGCCGAAAGACGCTGACGCTGAACCTCGCCGAACCGCTCGGTGCGGTGCCCGCTGCGCTTGCCGAATGGAATCTCGCGCTGGCCGGCGACGGGCACGAGCTGGTCTATGAATTCGACACCCAGGCCGAGGCGACCGGCGTGCCGTCGCTGCTGCGCGCGATGAGCGACCTCGATATCGGCTTCAAGGACCTCAACACCAAACAGAGCAGCCTCGAGGATATCTTCGTCGACCTTGTCCACGAAAGCGCTGCGGAGGCCGCATCATGAACCTGCTCGGCGTATGGGCGATCTATCGCTTCGAAATGGCGCGCTTCGGCGCGCACCTTCTGGACCAGCCTGGTCGTGCCCGTCATCACCACCAGCCTCTATTTCATCGTCTTCGGGTCGGCGATCGGCAGCCGCATGACCGAAATCGGCGGCGTACCCTATGGCGCGTTCATCGTACCCGGGCTGATCCTGCTGTCGATGTTCACCGAAAGCATCGGCAATGCGAGCTTCGGCATCTACATGCCCAAATGGGCGGGGACGATCTACGAGATCCTCTCGGCGCCGATCAGCCCGCTCGAAACGGTCATCGCCTATGTCGGCGCGGCGGCGACCAAATCGGTCATCGTCGGGCTCGTCATCTTCGCCACTGCGCACCTGTTCGTCGACCTGCCCGTCGCGCATCCGTTCGCGATGTTCGCCTTCCTCATCCTGATGGCGGTGACCTTCTGCCTGTTCGGCTTCCTGATCGGCATCTGGGCGCAGAGTTTCGAGCAGCTGCAGGTCATCCCGCTGCTCGTCGTCTATCCGCTCACCTTCCTCGGCGGCGCCTTCTATTCGATCAAGATGCTCCCGCCGCTGTGGCAGACGGTGACGCTGTTCAACCCCGTCGTGTACCTGATCAGCGGCTTTCGCTGGACCTTCTTCGGCAAGGGCGACGTGACGATGGCGGCGAGCATCGGCGCGCTCGCGCTGTTCCTCGGCCTGTGCCTCGGCATCGTCTTCTGGATGTTCCGGACGGGCTATCGGCTCAAGAGCTGATGAGCCGGCGTCGTCAGATAGCTCTCGGTGTATCGGGCTCGGGCGTGGACCAGCTCGCGGGTATGCTCCGACCAAATGTTTGCAACAGGCGGCATGCGAAGACCTCGGCATCGCCCGATCGGGGACGAGCAGTGCGAGTTTTTTATCGAATACGAGCCGCGATTAGCGGCGCAACGACGTGAGGCGGTCGACGCGATGGACCAATCGTATCTTCGGGTCAGACGTCCGACGCGGATTGGCTAAAGCGGTTTGTGATAGTCCGACTAAGGCCGAGGGCATAGCGGTAGGCGATATCGGGAACGGGGTGTGGGTCGATATCGTGTGGACCGGCCCGGCAAGCGCTGAGCGTCCGTTATGCTGCCGGTATCGGACGGTTCTGAAGTCCAAGCCGCGGGTGAAAGGCGCGTCGGAGTCACCTATCGGGAAATCGCGGGCCGTGCAGATCAGGCCTGAACTGAAAAGTGCGACTAGGCTCGCGACCTAAGTCCGCTTAGCTGACGTTGAGCCGCTCGCGCATCGCCTTGCCGGCCTTGAAGAAGGGCACGCGCTTGGCGGGGACGTCGACCGATTCGCCGGTGCGCGGGTTGCGTCCGACGCGCGCCTTGCGGTCGCGGGTCGAGAAGGCCCCGAAGCCGCGCAGTTCGACGCGGCCGCCGGCGGCGAGCTGGGCAATGATGTCCTCGAAGAAGATATCGACGATCTGTTCGACCTCGGCATGGCGGAGGTCGGTGTTGTCGTCAGCCAGCTTTTGAACAAGTTCAGACCGGATCATAACGTTGCTTCCCAAGCCCTGATATGACGCAACCATGCCATAATGGACCGATTGATGCAAATTAAGACGGGCGAAAATTATCGCCTAAGTTCAATTGAAAACGCCCGAAGCTTTCGCTCCGGGCGTTTTTCGTTAGCTTTCCGTAACGTTCAGTCGGTTTTCTTCGACTTGAGCGCTTCGCCGAGAATATCGCCGAGCGAGGCACCCAAATCGGTCGAACCGTACTGCGCCACGGCCTTTTTCTCTTCGTCGATCTGCATCGCCTTGATCGAGAAGTTCGGCTTCTTGGAGCGGTCGAATCCGATGACCATCGCATCGAGCTTCTGGCCGACCTGGAACCGGTCGGGACGCTGCTCGTCGCGATCGCGGCCAAGATCGGCGCGCTTGATGAAGCCCGTCGCGCCGTCTTCGCCGGCCTGAACCTCGAGCCCGCCATCGCGCACTTCGAGGATCGTGACGGTGACGACTTCGTTCTTCTTGGGACCGGTGCCGACGCCGCCGACTGCCGGAGCACCCTTTTCGAGCTGCTTCATGCCGAGCGAGATACGCTCCTTCTCGTCATCGATGTCGAGCACGACGGCCTTGACCATCTCGCCCTTGCGATGGAGCGCCAGCGCGTCCTCGCCCGAGATGCCCCAGGCGATGTCGGACATGTGGACCATGCCGTCGACGTCGCCGTCGAGACCGATGAACAGGCCGAACTCGGTGGCGTTCTTGACTTCGCCTTCGACGGTCGAACCGATCGGGTATTTCTCGGCGAAATCGGCCCAGGGGTTCGACTGCGCCTGCTTGAGGCCGAGCGAGATGCGGCGCTTGTCCGAATCGACCTCGAGGACGAGAACTTCGACCTCCTGGCTGGTCGAGACGATCTTGCCGGGGTGGACGTTCTTCTTGGTCCAGCTCATTTCGCTGACATGGACCAGGCCTTCGATGCCGGGTTCGAGTTCGACGAACGCACCGTATTCGGTGATGTTCGTGACGCGGCCCGACAGCTTGGCGCCGACCGGATACTTGGCCTCTGCGCCTTCCCACGGATCGCTCTCGAGCTGCTTCATGCCAAGGCTGATGCGCTGCGTTTCGCGGTTGATGCGGATGATCTGCACCTTGACCGTGTCACCGATGTTGATGACCTCGCTCGGATGGTTGATCCGCTTGTAGCTCATGTCGGTGACATGGAGCAGGCCGTCGATGCCGCCGAGATCGACGAACGCGCCGTAATCGGTGATGTTCTTGACGACGCCTTCGATGACCGCACCCTCGGTGAGGTTCTGGATCAGGCCCGAACGCTGTTCGGCGCGGGTTTCTTCAAGCACGGCGCGACGCGACACGACGATGTTGCCGCGGCGACGATCCATCTTGAGGATCTGGAAGGGCTGGGGAATATCCATCAGCGGCGTGACGTCGCGCACGGGGCGGATATCGACCTGGCTGCCGGGCAGGAAGGCCACGGCGCCGCCGAGGTCGACGGTGAAGCCACCCTTGACGCGTCCGAAGATGACGCCTTCGACGCGCTTTTCTTCGCCGAACTCGCTCTCGAGCTTGTCCCATGCGGCTTCGCGGCGGGCGCGGTCGCGCGACAGCATCGCTTCGCCCTGCGCGTTCTCGACGCGATCGACATAGACTTCGACTTCGTCGCCGACCTTGAGCGTCGACGGCTGGCCCGGCGCAGAGAATTCGCGAAGCGAAACGCGGCCTTCGGATTTCAGGCCGACGTCGATGATCGCGAGATCGTTTTCGATCGCGGTGACGGTGCCCTTGACGACGCGACCTTCGAAGCTTTCGTCTTCGCCGCCGAGATGTTCATTGAGGAGAGCCGCGAAATCGTCGCGGGTCGGGTTTGCCTTGGTGGCCATGTGTGAGAGTGTCCTAATCGTTCGTTTGTCCGGCCATCGGGATAAATCCCGAGGTCTGAGGGCCAGAGATTCCCCGACGACCCCATGCCGCCGAAGAGCCGGTCACGCGATCATGGGGGAAGAGGCCCGGAAAGCGACAAATTGCGCCATGGCGGACAAACCGACCTCCCTTGCGGGGGGCGTGGGTCCATCGCTGCCATGTCGCTTGGCCGGTTGGCCCGGCCTATTCGACGCCGCTCGTCCGCTTGGCGGAGAGCGCCTCGTCCACCAGGACAATCGCCTGCTCGACGGCGCGCTCTATAGTGAGATCGCTCGTATCGAGCAAGAGCGCATCGTCGGCTTGCGTCAGCGGGGCGGTCGCGCGATTGCTGTCGCGATCGTCGCGGGCGGCGAGGTCGGCGGCGATCGCGGCGAGCGTCACGTCCTCGCCGCGGCCCACCATCTCGGCATGGCGGCGCGCGGCGCGCGCGGCGACGCTGGCGGTGACGTACAGTTTGGCGTCGGCGTGCGGGGCGATGACGGTGCCGATGTCGCGCCCGTCGAGCACCGCGCCGCCGCTCTGGTTGGCGAAGTCCTGCTGGCGCTTGAACAGCGCCGCGCGCACCGCAGGATGTTTCGAAACGCGGCTGGCGAGCCCGCCGACGGCTTCGCTGCGCAGCGCCGGATCGGCGAGCAGGCTGTCGGCAAAATCGGTCGCGCGCGCCGATTGCTCCTCGTCGTCGGGATCGAGGCCAAGCGCGGCGCATTGTGCCCCGACCGCGCGATAGAGCAGCCCGGTATCGAGCAGCGGAAGCCGGTAATGCGCCGCCAGCGCCCGGGCGATCGTCCCCTTGCCGCTGGCGGTCGGTCCGTCGACGGCGATGATCATCAGCGGGTTTCGGCGGTCCGCGAACGGCTGCTGAGAGCGCCGACGATGCCGTAAAGCGCGATGGCCATCCAGACGAACTCGAGGACGAGCGTTGGCAGGTTGTAATTCACCGTCAGGGAGATCGCGAGCAGTGCGGCACCGACGAAGTTGACGATGTTGAACAACAGCTTGTTCATCTGCCTGGCCGAATTGGCATAAGCGAAGGCTGCGACAATGCAGAAGCTGCCGGCAAAGCCGATCAGGTCGGCGGCGAACGGGGTGATAAAACTCATGCCCCCGCCTGTAGGCGTTCGATCAATTCCACGAAACCCGGAAAGCTCGTCGCGACGCTGCTCATGTCGTCGATCCCGATGCCGTCGCGGCTGGCGAGGCCGGCGACCGCCATGCTCATCGCGATACGGTGGTCGTGGCGTGCAGCGATCGTCGCGCCGCCGGGCAGGGGGACGCCGCCGCTGCCGTCGATGATCATGGCGTCGCCGTCGATGTGCGCGCTCGCTCCGCAGGCGGTCAGCACGGCGGCCATCGCGCCCAGGCGGTCGGCCTCCTTGTGGCGCAGCTCGCCGAGCCCGCGCGCGACGGTGCGCCCGTGCGCCATGCTCGCGGCGACGAACAGGATCGGGAATTCGTCGATCATGTCCGATGCCAGGGCCGCCGCGATGTCGGTGCCGCGCAAGGTCGAATGGCTGGCGATGATATCGGCGACCGGCTCACCGCCGATCTCGCGTTGGTTGGTCAGGACGATATCGCCGCCCATCTCGCCCAGCACGCGCAGCAGTCCGGCGCGGCGTGGATTGATCCCGACGCCGGTCACCGTGACGTGCGATCCGGGCACCAGCAGCGCGGCGACGATCGGGAAGGCGGCCGACGAAATATCGCCCGGCACAGTTATATCGCATGGGATGAGATCGCGTCGGCCGGTGAGGATGATGGTGCGAACGCCATCGCCATCGGTTTCGACCGCTATGTCGGCGCCGAATGCGGCGAGCATCCGTTCGGAGTGATCGCGCGTCGCGACGGGTTCGATCACGCGCGTCACGCCCGGCGTATTGAGCCCGGCGAGCAGCAACGCCGACTTCACCTGCGCCGAGGCGATCGGCAGGCGATAGGCAAGGGGGATTGCCGGCGCGAGGCCGCGAATGCTGAGCGGCAGGCGCGTTCCGGGCGCAGCGTCTATCGCTGCGCCCATGTCGGCGAGCGGCGCGGCGACCCGCGCCATCGGGCGGCGGCTCAGCGACGCGTCGCCAACGAAGGTCGCATGGATCGCGTGGCTCGCGACCAGCCCCATCAGCAGCCGCGCCGAGGTGCCGCTGTTGCCCATGTCGAGCGCGCTGGCCGGTTGCATCAGCCCGCCGACGCCGACCCCTTGGACGACCCAGTCATTGCCATCCTTTTCGATCCGCGCGCCCATCGCGCGCATCGCGCCGATCGTCGCGGCGACGTCGCCGCTGTCGAGCAGGCCGCTGATCCGGCTGGTCCCGATTGCGAGGCCCGCGAGGATGATCGCGCGGTGTGAAATCGACTTGTCGCCCGGCGCCGCAATCGTCCCGGTGAGCGGCGGCGATGGCGCAAATCGCGTGGGCGCGGCGGGGGGAATCGAATGATCGATGATGAAATCCTGCGTTGCGCGCCGAGCCGCGACGAAATGGGAAAGGGTTTTTGACAGCGGCCCCCGCTTCTGGCAAGGCGCACGCCAATTCGCGGACAAAGCGGCTCCCACGGGATCCGGACGATGCCGCATCCCACCAAACTAGATGGAATCTTCTCGACATGGCGAAGGCGGAATGGGGCAGCAAACGTACCTGCCCGAAATGCGGAACGCGGTTCTATGACCTCGGCAAGGACGACCCCGTCGTCTGCATCGAGTGCGAAAACACATGGACGCCCGAACCCGTCCTGAAATCGAAGCAGACCATGCCCTATGATGCGAATCAGAAGGACAAGGAAGCCAAGGCCAAGGAAGAAAAAGAAAACGAGGTCGCCGATGACGATCTCGACATCGATGTCGACGAGGACGATGATTCGCCCGACAACGACGTCGATCTTGGCGGCGACGAAGACCTTGGCGTGGTCAAGGGCAAGGGCGACGACGACAAGGAAGACACCTGATTTGCTGATTGGCCATGCGCGGGGCGATGTGCCCCTTGCATGGCCCGATGCGCTCGCATAAAGGCGTGCGCCTGCCCGGCCGGAACCAGACCGGCGGGCGAAACGATGGGGCCGTAGCTCAGCTGGGAGAGCGCTACACTGGCAGTGTAGAGGTCAGGGGTTCGATCCCCCTCGGCTCCACCAGTTTCAAATTTTCGTCCGGGGGACGAAAATTTGAAACTCCCGCAGCGACGCAGTCGCGAAGGGATGCCTTCGTCCTGGGGACGAAAATTTGAAACTCCGAGACACGAATGTGTCGAGGGCCTTCGCCCAGTGCGCGAAGCGCGCATCCTCCCAGAATCAATCCACTCGTCGCCAGCACCCCAAAACCGGTCTGGCGATTTTGCTGCAAGCGCCTATCCTCTCCCCCAGAGGAGAGACCCCGATGGCCGACGCCGATCCACATTCCCGCGCGCAGTTCCGTTCGATGGACGAAGGGACGCAGGCCGACTGGGATATCATCGCGGCACATTACCGGGAATTCGCGCCCGGCGGCGGGCGGCGCGTGCTCGACCATCTCAGGCTGCTCGACGGCGATTATGGCGGCTTTCCGGTCGACCGCCTGACCCACAGCCTGCAGACCGCTACGCGGGCGCATCGCGACGGTCGGCCCGACGACTATGTCGTCATGGCGCTGCTCCACGACATCGGCGACACGCTCGGCGCGTACAACCACCCCGATATCGCTGCGGCGATAGTCAAGCCTTTCGTCAGCGAGGAACTCCACTGGATCACCGCGCACCACGGCATTTTCCAGGGCTATTATTTCTTCGATTATATCGGTCTCGACAGCGCCGCGCGCGAGGCGTTTCGCGGTCACGAACATTTCGATGCCACCGCCGAGTTCTGCGCGAAATACGACCAGGCGGCGTTCGATCCTGACTACGAACACGCCCCGCTGTCGTTTTTCGAACCGCTCGTGATGCAGCTGTTCGAACGCCCGCGCACGAGCGTCTATGCCAGGGCGATCACCGAATCGGGCTGAGCGATTAACCCGCGGCGGACTCGCGATTGCTCGCGTCGCGGTCGAGCAGCTTCCTGGCGGTCGCCAGCGTCTGCACAATGAACAGGACGAACAGCACGATGCCAAGCCCGCCGATGAATAGGTCGAAGCCGCTGAACGGACCAAGCACCGGGCCGACCGGTGCGGTCGTCAGCATCATCAGGCTCATCGTGATCAGCACCAGCCGGAGCTCGGTCGGTCCCGCGGCGAGATACGACAGGCGGAACTCGGCGACCACGCGCGCGGCGAGGAAGGTGTGGATCGACAGCAGCAGGTAGGCACCGAGGCCGAACAGCGCGACGTCCATCCGGACGAACGGGCTGGCCCCGATCCCCGCCATGATCATCATGTTGCCCAGCGCGTCGCTGCTGTGATCGATGAAATAGCCGAACAAGGGGCGCTCGATCTTGCGAAAGCGCGCCAGGCTGCCGTCGAGCGAATCGCCAAACCAATTGATGAAAAAGCCGACGATCGAAAGCCACAGCCACGCGGCATCGATGCTCGACAGCGAGTAGCCGGCTCCGACCACCGCGGCCCCCGTCAGCCCGAGTGCGGTGAGCTTGTCGGGGGTGACCCAGCCGGGCATGCGTGCCGCGAGCCAGGTGAGCAAACGTCGCTCGTTGAGTGCGAGCACATTGTGCTGAATCCGAACGGTCGGCGTGACCGGCATAAATCCTCCAAGGGCAAGGCGGTGCCGGCCAAGCGCTGGTTCTCCCGGTCGAAGAACGCGGCGCGGCTGGCGAACAGGTAGATAGCCTGTGTTAGACGCCGAGAGTGGGCGTTCGCCGCAGGTGCGTCAAGCGGCTAGGCCTTGGTGCCGCGGACGCCCTCTAACAATATCGCATCGACGCGGTCGCCGTGCAGAACCGAAATATCGCCCGTCGTTTCGAGCACGACCGCACGGACCTTCGCCAGGTCGAGCGCATTGGCCTCGCGCAGCTTGGCGATCACGTCGCTGCGCGCGACGCGGCTCTTGGCGAGCGCCGCATCGATCATGACGCCGTCGCGCATCAGCAACAGCGGCTCGTTCTGGATCGCGGTTTCGAAGCTGTCCGACGCCTTGCGAAGCCGCGCAATGAGATATTGCACACCGAACAATGCGCCGAGCGCGACCAGCGCTTGGAAATACGCGCTCCAGCCGTCGGACGTCGCGGCGGTGGCGAGCAACGAACCCGCCGCGACGGTCGCGACGAAATCGAAACTGGTCATCTTGGAGAACGACCGCAGGCCGATGATCCGCACGAGCGCGACGATCCACGCCAGCGCGACGATCGTCAGGACGACGCCGCGCGCAACCGGCTCCCAGATTTCGGGCAATCCGAACATGGCTAAATAGCCATTGAGGCGGAATTTGGTTCCGCTTCGTCGTCAAACAGCAGCGGCAGGCGCGGCTCGGCCGACGCGGCCGCGTCATCGGCGGCCTCGCCATGGACCAGCCCCGCCAGCGTCACGCCGAGCAGGCGGATGCCCTTTTCGACGGGGAGCAATGCTGCGAGCAGCCCGTGCGCGGTGGCGGCAAAGGTGGCGCGGTCGGGAACCGGGTGCGGCAGCGAGTGCGACCGGGTGATCTGGCGGAAATCGGCGTATTTCACCTTGAGCACGACGGTCCGCCCGCGCACCCCGCGCGCGCTCGATCCTTCCCAGTTGATCGCGATGATGCGGTCGAGCGCCTCGACCAGCTCCTCGCGCGTCGTCAGGTCGCTGTCGAAGGTCCGCTCGGTGCCCCAGCTCTTGCGGATGCGGTTCGATTTGACGCTGCGCTCGTCGATCCCGCGCGAGATGCGCCAGTACCATTCGGCGCTGCTGCCGAAATGCTGCGCGAGGAAAACGAGGTCCTTGGCGACGAGATCGGCGCCGGTGAAGATGCCGAGCGCGTTCATCCGCGCCGCGGTCTTGGGGCCGACGCCATGGAAACGGCCGATCGGCAGGCTGGCGACGAATGCCTGGCCCTTGTGCGGCGGGATGACGCAGATGCCGTCGGGCTTGTTCTGGTCCGACGCCATCTTGGCGATGAACTTGCAGTAGCTCACCCCGGCCGAGGCGGTGAGCTGCGTCTCGGCCTTGATCCGCGCGCGGATCGCCTCGGCGATCGCGGTCGCGGTGCCGACTCCCGCCTTGTCCGAAGTGACGTCGAGGTAGGCCTCGTCGAGGCTCAGCGGTTCGACCTCGTCGGCATAATCGGCAAAGATCGCGCGGATCTGTGCCGACACCTCGCGATAGGCGTCGAACCGGCCGCGCACGAAGATGAGCTCGGGGCATTTCCTCAGCGCGGTCACCGACGGCATCGCCGATCGCACACCGAACTTGCGTGCCTCGTAACTCGCCGCCGCGACGACGCCGCGCGCCTTCGACCCGCCGACCGCAACGGGCTTGCCGCGCAGCGAGGATCGTCGCGCTGTTCGACGCTGGCGAAGAAGGCATCCATGTCGACATGGATGATCTTGCGTTGCGGCGCCGGCATCGGGGGATCGGGGGTCTCGCTGTCGGCCATCGCGCTGCGCTATCACGTTCCCGCTTCGTTCTCAATCATGCGACCATTGGGTGATGACCCGCTTGATTCATCGCCACGCGCGTGCCAATCGGGCGCGGCTTGGCACTGAGCGGGTATAGCATAGTGGTAATGCACTAGCCTTCCAAGCTAGCTAGGCGGGTTCGATTCCCGCTACCCGCTCCACTTCTCCTCGGCGCTACGCGCTCGCCCGGCCTCATCGCGAACCTGTCGGTCCGATGAACCCGCCTTCGCTATTGCCACACTTTGCGACATTTGCCGGGCGATATGGCATATTGGTGCAACACCGCTTGGGCATAACCAGCAGCATCAGGACTGCCCCCCGTTGGGCAGTCGCACGCTTCATTGGAGGATCCGACATGAAAAAGATCGTTATGGGACTGGGCGCCGCAGCCCTCCTTGCCACTGGCGGTATCGCCTATGCGCAGGCCGGACACGGCGACGGCGCACGCGGCCATATGGCTAAGGTGGACGCCAATGGTGACGGCCAGATCACCCGCGCCGAAATGATGGCCAGCGTCGATACGATGTTTGCGAAAGGCGACGCCAACAAGGACGGCAAGATCGACAAGGCCGACCGCGCGGCAATGCAGATGCAAAAGCGCGCCAGGATGTGGGACTCGCTCGACGCCAACAAGGACGGCAGCATCAGCCGCGCCGAATGGGATGCCGCGCACGCCGCGCGCATGGCCAAGCGCGAACAGATGCGCGCCGAACACAAGGCGAAGCGCGCCGAGGCCGGCAAAGACGGCGATCGCGCCAAGGGCAAGCGCCGCGGCGGACATCGCGGCGAGATGGGCGGCATGATGCACGGTCATCGCGGTGGCGGCATGGCGATGCTCGGCATGGCCGACGCCAACAAGGACCAGGCCGTCACGCTGGCCGAAGCCCGCGCTGCAGCAGCCCAGCATTTCGACATGCTCGACACCGACAGGAACGGTGTCGTGACCAAGGCCGAAATGGATGCCATGCGCGCCAAGCACATGGCGGAGCGCAAGGCGCGTTCGGCCAAGTAACCCGATTTGCCCGGAGCGGGTTGTGTTCCCCTGCGACCCGCCCGGACAGGACGACGGCAGCGATCCCATACCGGGTCGCTGCCGCTCGATCATGATGCCCGTTCTTGACCAATGGACAGCGATGACCCACCCGTTCGCGATGATTGCGGCGCAGCCATGACCGACAGCCCGTCCCCCGTGCGCGTGCTGCTCGTCGAGGACGAGCGCTCGATTCGCGAACCGCTCGCCGATTATCTCGTCGATCGCGGCTTTGGCGTCAGTGCCGCCGCCGATGCGAGCGAGGCGCGCACGCTGCTCGGCGCGCTCGGCTTCGACATCGCGATCTGCGACATCATGATGCCCGGCGAGGACGGCCTCAGCCTCGCGCGCCATATCCGCGAAGCGTTCGACATTCCCGTCATCCTGCTGACCGCGCGGACCGAAGAGGTCGACCGCGTCCTCGGCCTCGAACTCGGCGCCGACGATTACATCAGCAAACCCTTCAGCCCGCGCGAACTCGTCGCGCGGATCGCCGTCATCCTGCGCCGCGTAGCGCGCGGAGGGGCGGAGACGAGCGTCGGCGGCGGCGGCTTTGCCTTCGACCGCTGGGTGCTCAAGCCCGGCGAACGCGCGCTGATCGACAAGCAGGGCGTCAGCGTGGCGCTGTCGAGTGGCGAATTCGAACTGCTCGAAGTGCTCGTCCGCCACCCGCGGCAGGTGATGAGCCGCGATCGCCTGCTCGACCTCACCGGAGGCGACGAGAGCGAGGCGTTCGACCGCGCGATCGACAATCGCATCAGCCGGCTGCGCAAGAAGATCGAGATCGACCCGCGCGAGCCACAGGTGATCAAGACCGTCTGGGGCGGGGGCTATATGCTCGCCGCGTCGGTGACGCGGATCGATCCGTCATGACCGCGGTAACGAGGCGCCTGCCTTTCTGGCCGCGCAGCATGGTCGGCCAGCTGCTGCTCGTCACCGCGCTGGCGCTGTTCATCGCCCAGGGTTTGAGCATGTTCCTCCTGATGGCGTCGCGCGACGAGGCGCGTATTTCGGAAATATCGGGCCTCAGCGCGGCGCGCATCATCGGCGCGGTCGAACGCGATGCAGGCGACGCCGACTCGGCGCCAAGGCGACCCGGCAATTTCACCAGGAGCCAGCCTGGCCACGGGCCGCGCGGCCGCGTCCGGATCTTGCCGACGCCCCCCCCGGGCCTCGAAGCCGATAGTTGGCCCGCGCTGTCGAGCCGCGTAGCGGCGATCTTGGCGACCTCGCCCTATAGCTTCGGAGAGGTGCGCAGCGTTACCCAGAGCGACGCCGCGCCCGCGCGCACCGTCCTGCACAGCCGCCATGTCGGGCGCGTCGTGCGCGTCGCCGCGCGGATGGGCGACGGCCGCTGGGTCGTCGCACGGAGCTTCGTCTGGTATCCCGAACACCGTTTCCCGACCGTCCTTGTCGTCCAGACGCTGCTGATTTACCTGCTGCTGCTCGGGCCGATCATGTGGATGGGATGGCGCGTGTCGCAACCGATCAAGCGATTGTCGCGCGCGATGGATGGATTCGGTTGGCCTCACCCGTCCCGAACCCGTCGCGGCGAGCGGGCCCGGCGACGTCCGCGATCTCATTGCCGGGTTCAACACGATGCGCGACCGGATCGCGGCGATGCTCGCCGACAAGGACCGGATGCTCGGCGCGATCGGCCACGATCTGCGCACCCCGCTCGCGTCGATGCGCGTCCGCGTCGAAAGCGTCGCCGACGATACGCTGCGCCAGCGGATGATCGACAGCATCGAATCGATCACCGCGATGCTCGACGACATTCTCTCGCTGGCGCGCGCCGGCCGCTCGCTCGAACAGCCCGCCGCGACCGATCTTGCCGCGCTCGCCGATGCGCTTGCGCAGGATTATCGCGACATGGATCGCGACGTCGACCTTCCTCGACAGTGCCGCGACGATCGCCGTGGTGCGCCGCGACCTGCTCGCGCGGGCGATCCGCAACCTGGTCGACAACGCGCTCAAATACGGCACGCGGGCCCGGCTCTCGGTCGAAACAATCGGCGACAAGGTCGCGATCGTCGTCACCGACGATGGTCCGGGCATCCCCGCCGATCGGATCGCCGAACTGGTCGAGCCGTTCGCGCGCGACGAAAGCTCGCGCAACCGCGAGACTGGCGGCGCCGGCCTCGGTCTCGCCATCGCGCGGACGATCGTCGAACACGAAGGCGGGCGGCTGGTGCTGGAAAATGCGCCCGACGGTGGATTGGTCGCGCGGATAGACCTGCCCGGCTGAAGCCGCTGATCGCTTAGCCGCGGGCGCCTTCGCTGCGCCATTCGCGGTGCTCTTCGCCGATCGCGCCGAGGAACCAGCGGTTCGTCGCCTTCGAGCCCGATCGCGGTCAGCCGGCCGTTGCAATAGGCGCCGGTATCGATGCCGATGCGGTTGTCGAAAATCTCGACGTCCTCGCAGATCGTGTGGCCGTGGACGACGACCTTGCCGTGGTCGCGCTCGTCGTCGAGGAACTCGTCGCGGATCCAGCGCAGGTGCTCGCCGCGCTGCTCGTCGAGCGCGCGACCGGGCTGGATGCCGGCATGGACGAACAGGTAATCGCCGATCGTCACCATGTCCTCGAACCCGGCGACGAAATCGACATGGTCGCGCGGGATCAGCGTCAGCAGCCGCTCGGCGAGCTGCTTGTGATCGAGCACGCCATATTCCTCGGGCAGGATCGGGTAGCTCAGGATCGTCTCGCGACCGCCGATCTTGGTGAAGAACTTGGTCGCCTTGGCATCGCCCGATGCGGCCATGACGAACACTTCCTCGTGGTTGCCCGCGATGAAGCGCACGTCGATCTCGCTCTCGGCAAGCACCTTGGCGGTCTCGATGACGCTTGCGCGAATCGGGCCCGCGATCGACCAGGTCGCCGAGGAAGACGATCGTCGTCTGCGCCGCGCCGCGGGCGCGGTCGTCGTCCTCGATCTGGCCGAGCAGGTCGACGAGCAGGTCGTGGCGACCGTGGATGTCGCCGATCGCATACACGCGCTGCCCGGCCGGCACGCTCGGGCGCGCACGGGCAGGGGGTCGTTTCGACTTGAAGAGTCTCGCGATCATCGGGTCATTTATCCATACGGAAACGCCGCCCTATATGGGGCGGCGCACCGTCCATGCAACCGGTTAGGGAGGCGTCGTCAGTCACGCGTCGTCGTCGTGCGGTCGGTCACGACGACGGGGTCGTCGCCGAGCGCCTCATCATGCACAACGCGTTCGTGGACGACCGTGCGATCGGCCTGGTCCTTGCGCGCGGCGCGATACGAATCGAGGCTCGATCGCGTGTTGCCATAGGCGAACAGGACAAGGAAACCGCCGGCGATGGCGATGTTTTTAAGGAAATTGGCCTGCTGCACCGGATCGCCGAAGTCATTGTGGAAGAACAATGCGGCGACGATGCAGAATCCGGCGAGCAACAGCGAGGTCAGCCGGGTCATGAAACCGATCAGGATGAAGACACCCGCGATTAGCTCGAACAGCCCGACGCCCCATGCCATCGGCAGGAAACCCATCGACGACAGATAGGGGTTGCTCGCGATGTAGCTGTTGGTCGCCTCGGGGTTCATCAGCTTGCCGACGCCCGACAGGATGAAGATCAGCGACAGGCCGATACGGCCGATAAAAGCGAAAAGTGTTCCCAGTGCAGCCACGTTGTCTCTCCCTGTTGCAATCCTTGTGCAGGTGTAACGACTTGGTCCGCATTCGGTTGCGTCGTGGCGCTGAGGGCGTGGCTAGAGCTTGGGCAGCGTCACGCCCTGCTGGCCCATATATTTGCCCGCGCGGTCGGCATAGCTCGTCTCGCACGGCTCGTTGCCCTTGAGGAACAGGAACTGGCAGGCGCCTTCATTGGCATAGATTTTTGCCGGCAACGGCGTCGTGTTGGAAAACTCGAGCGTGACATGCCCCTCCCAACCGGGTTCCAGAGGCGTTACGTTGACGATGATGCCGCAGCGCGCATAGGTCGACTTGCCGAGGCAGATGACGAGCACGTCGCGCGGCACGCGGAAATATTCGACCGTGCGCGCCAGCGCGAAGCTGTTCGGCGGGATGATGCAGCAATCGGTCTTGCGATCGACGAAGCTGTTGGGATCGAAATTCTTCGGATCGACGATCGACGAATCGACGTTGGTGAAGATCTTGAACTCGTCGGCAACGCGCGCGTCATAGCCGTATGACGACAGGCCATAACTGATACACCCGTCGCGTCGCTGCGCCTCGACGAACGGTTCGATCATCGCGTGCTCGGTCGCCTGCTCGCGAATCCATTTGTCGGAAAGAATGCTCATGGCGGGATAACGTCTCCGGTCAGGCGAGGCCCAGATCGGCGGGGCCGAAGGGCAGGGGAAGGAGGTCGGACAGGCGGTGCGTCTCTTGCGTCGCACCGTCGGCAGAGGCGCAATGGACGATCAGGTCGCGACCGGCGAGCTGGCCCGCCTCGTTGAGCACCTGGCGACAGCGACCGCACGGCCGCACCGGCGCGCTGCCGCTGATCGCGCCGTCGGAAAGCACGCCGCCGATGATGCCGATCTCGACGACCTGGCGCAGTCGGCCCGCCGCGTTGGCGCTGGCGAGCGCAACGGTCTCGGCGCACAAGGTCAGGCCGTAACTGGCATTCTCGAAGTTGCAGCCGGCGACGATCTCGCCGTCGTCGAGCAACAGCGCCGCGCCGACGCCAAAGCGCGAATAGGGGGCGTGCGCATGTGCCGCGGCGGCGCGCGCTGCATCGATCAGGCGGGAGCGATGAGCGTGTGGGTCGGTCGGGGGGGCGGACTGATTCATGGTCCGGGATAAACCACATTCCAGCGCACCGCGCCATCCACCCCGTCGAGCCTTGCCCAGTCGCTCGCCTGCCACAGCGCCCAGTGGCGCGCGGCGTAGTCGGGCTCGCGGAAATCGCTGATCACCCCGACGCTGCGTTCGAACGCGGCGCTGACATGATAGGCTTCCTCGAAATCGGCGTCGGGCATTAGCATCATCGGCAGGCCGGCATGCGCCTCGGCCTGCGCGAGGAAGGTGGTCAGCTCGCTGAGCACCAGCGCGCGCGTCGGGCGGCGCGCGCACCCTGAAAAATCGAGCCGGACGATCGGCGGCAACATGCCTTGGTCGCGCGGCACGTAGCGCGCGAAATTGGCCGCCTGCTCGCTCGCCATCGCGCACAGCTCGAAATGGTGGACCGCGCCGTAGCGCATGCCCGCGGCGCGCGCCTTGGCGCGGTTGGCCCCGTAGTTCGCGTCGTGGAACCTCGCCCCGTCGCTCGCGTCGAAATAGGCGAAATCGACCCCGGCCGCGTGCAGCCGCCCCATCGCGATATCGCCATTGGCCGCCCCCAGCGTCGCGCCCTGAACCGGATAGGCGGCGCGGTCGGGCCGCCATTGCCGCGCATAGACATAGGCCGTCGCCAGCGCCGCACCGATCAGCACGACAAGGACGATCACCCAGCGCCGGGTGCGACGCGATACGGTCATGCGAGGGGCCTGGTCATCGGATGTGCAGGACCGAGATCAGCGTGAACAGCCGCCGCGCGGTGGCATGGTCGATGGCGATCTTGCCGTCGAGCCGCTCGCGCAGCTTTTCCGCCGCGCTGTCGTGGATGCCGCGCCGCGCCATGTCGACCGTCTCGACGCGCGCCGCGCCGCCCTGCGCGATCGCCTGGTAATAGGATTCGCAGATCGCGAAATAGTCGCGGATCGTCCGCTGGAAGCCGCCGAGCGCAAGGATCACGGTTTCGAGCGGCGTCGCGTCCTCGCGCGATATGGCCATCGTGAGCCGCCCTTCGCGGACCGACAGGCCCAGCCTATACGGCCCGTCATGTCCCTGTTCGACGCTGCGGCACGGCGCAAAGCTGTTGTTTTCGAGCAGGTCGAACATCGCGACGCTGCGCTCGCGCTCGATATCGGCGTTGCGGCGCAGGATCGACGCGTCGTCGAGATCGATGGCGATGAGGCGGTGCTGGCTCACAGCCGCCTCATGCCGCGTACGGTGGTCCCCCGCAAGGGTGCGCTGCCGGGCAAGCGGAGCGAACGCGCGGCAATGCGTCCGACTTATCCACAATCGCTCCACAGGCGGGGCGACGGCCTTGCATCGGGCGGGCGAGGCGCGCGATAGAAGTGCCATGATAGCCCCAGCCAACGATATCGTCAGCCTCGCGACCGACAACACGACGACCGACGCCGAAGTGCGCGAACTGCCGCACAATATCGAGGCCGAGGCTGCGCTGATCGGCGCGATCCTGATCGACAACCGCGTCGCCGAGGACCTTCCCGTGCCGCTCAACGCGGTGCATTTCTTCGAACCGCTGCACGGCCGCATCTTCACCCAGCTGATGACGCTGCTCGACCGCAACATGACCGTCACGCCGGTGACATTGAAGCCGTTCTTCGAGGCCGACGAGGCGATGAAGGCGGTCGGCGGGACTGGCTATCTGGCGCAATTGACCGGTTCGGGTGCCGGCCTCATCGGTGCGCGCGATTTCGCCCAGCAGATCTTCGACCTCGCGCTGCTGCGCGAGCTCGTCTCGGTCGGGCGACAGCTCGTCAGCGACGCGATGGACACGAGCGAATCGGTCGATCCGCGCGGCCAGATCGAGGAGGCCGAAAGCGCGCTCTATCGCGTCTCGGGCGGCGACATGGAGCTCGGAAAGGTCAAGAGCTTCGCGCAGGCGACGACCGAGGCGGTCAAGATCGCCGAGCGCGCGCTCAATTCGGGCGGCCATCTCTCGGGCATCACCACCGGCCTCATCAGCATCAACCAGAAAATCGGCGGCCTGCACGGCTCCGACCTCCTCATCCTCGCGGGCCGTCCCGGCATGGGCAAGACCGCGCTCGCGACCAACATCGCGTTCAACGCCGCGCAGCGCTTTCGCCGCGACGAGGACGACGGCATCGAACGCGACAAGAACATGGGCGCCAAGGTCGCGTTCTTCAGCCTCGAAATGTCGGCCGACCAGCTCGCGACGCGTATCCTCGCCGAGCAATCGGGGATTTCGGGCGAAGCGCTGCGCATGGGCAAGATCAGCCGCGACGATTTCCAGTCGCTCAGCCGCGCGTCGCAGGATCTCCAGACACTGCCGCTGTTCATCGACGACACCCCCGCGCTGACGATCGCCGCGCTGCGCACCCGCGCCCGCCGGCTGTCGCGAAGGCACGATATCGGCCTGATCGTCGTCGATTACCTCCAGCTGCTCCAGGGTTCGGGCAAGGCGAACGACAACCGCGTCAACGAGATTTCGGAAATCTCGCGTGGCCTCAAGACGCTCGCCAAGGAATTGGGCGTGCCGGTGCTCGCGCTGTCGCAGCTGTCACGCGCGGTCGAGCAGCGCGAGGACAAGCGCCCACAGCTTTCCGATCTGCGCGAATCGGGTTCGATCGAGCAGGACGCCGACATCGTCCTGTTCGTTTTCCGCGAGGATTATTACGTCGCCGCGCGCGAGCCCAAGCGGCCGATCGACAGCGACGATGTCAAGGTCCACGCCGACCACGAGGCCTGGGCGCTCGAGATGGAGCGCGTCTTCGGCCTCGCCGAGCTGATCGTCGCCAAGCAGCGCCACGGTTCGACCGGCAAGGTGAAGATGAAGTTCGAGCCCAAGATCACGCGCTTCAGCGACCTCGTCGACGACGGCATACCAGGCGTAACCTACGATTGACCCATCCCCCTCTCCCCAATGGGGAGAGGCAAGTGAGACTTGTGAGCGAAGCGAACTAGTGGCGCAGGCGTATCGCCGATTCCGCTCACGGCAGCACGCTGAGCAAGCTGCTTTGCCTCTCCCCTGTCGGGGAGAGGGCAGGAGTTCATTCCTGCGTCGCCGCCTTCACCTCGGCCTCGGTCGGCTTCAGGCCGACGCCGATCGCCGCGCGAAGGCTCTCGGCCTCGTTCGAGGCGACGGGAAAGGCGCAATAATCGGCGGCGTAATAGGCGCTCGGCCGGTGGTTACCTGAAAGGCCGATGCCGCCGAACGGCGCGTCGGACGAGGCGCCGTTGGTCGGCCGGTTCCAGTTGACCACGCCGGCACGGATGTTCGCCCAGAACTGGTCGTATTGCTGCGGGCTGCCGCCGATCAGCGCCGCCGACAGGCCGAAACGCGTCGCGTTCGCCTCGACTATCGCCTGTTCGAACGTCTCGACGCGCACGACCTGGAGCAATGGCCCGAACAGCTCGATATCGGGGCGCTCGGCGAGTTCGGTGACGTCGATGATGCCCGGCGTCAGGAACGGCTTGGTCTCGTCGGGGCGGATCATGTGACGGATCGCCTTGCCGCCGTTCGACAGCAGGAAGAGGAAGCTTTCCATCAGCCCCTCGGCGGTCTCGTTGTCGATCACCGGCCCCATGAACGGCGCGGGGTCGGCGTGCGGATGATCGATGATCAGCCGCCCGGCGAGCGCCGACACTTCCTTGATCAGCGCCTCGTACATGCTGTCGCGGACGATCAGCCGACGCGCGTTCGAACAGCGCTGGCCCGCCGACAGGAACGCCGACTGGACGACGAGCACCGCGGCGGTCGCGATATCGGGCGTGTCCCAGACGATGATCGGGTTGTTGCCGCCCATTTCGAGCGCGAGGATCTTGCCCGGCTTGTCGGCAAAGGCACGGTTTAAAATGAGGCCGGTGCGCGCCGAGCCGGTAAACAGCAGCCCGTCGATCCCGTCATGGTTGGCGAGCGCCTTGCCCTCGGCGGGGCCGCCGATCATCAGCCGCACCGCGCCTTCGGGAACGCCCGCCGCGCGATAGAGCGACACGAGCTTTTCGGCGACCGCGGGGGTCTTTTCGGACGGCTTGAACACGACCGTGTTGCCCGCGAGCAGCGCGGGGACGATGTGGCCGTTGGGCAGGTGCGCGGGAAAATTATACGGGCCAAGGACGGCAAGCACGCCGTGCGGCTTGTGCCGGACCGCGGTGCGCGTCTTCATCGCGCCTTCGCCGCGGCGTTGCCCGGTGCGTTCCGAATGCGCCTTGATCGAGATGTCGACCTTGTTCGCGGTCGATGTCACCTCGGTCTGCGCTTCCCAGAGCGGCTTGCCGGTTTCGCGCGCGATGATGTCGGCGAGTTCGTCGCCATCGGCCTTCACCGCATTGGCAAAGCGGCGCATCGTTTCGGCGCGATAGGTGAATGGCTGCGCAGCCCATTCGGACCAAGCGCCGCGCGCCGCGGCAACTTCGGCATCGACATCGCCGATCGGCCCGCGCCACAGTTCGGCGCCCGTTGCTGGTTCGTACGAAATCAGTTCGGCTGTCATGCGGCATCCTGGCTGGTGGGCTGGCTGGTGGGCGACGCGCCACTCCATAGCGGGCCGAGCAGTGTAGTTCCAATAGCGCAATTAGGTGCACGCCGGGGAGCGTTCAACGCCAAGCCGCTATTCCCTCACCAATCGGGGATTGGTGCGCTCATGTCGAAGGGGGCGTTCCCATTGCCGCGCCCATGGCGCGCACCGCCGCGACCTTCGCCATCAGCGGCTCCCAGTCGTCACGCTCGGCGATCGCCGCCCAGATCGCCTCGACCTCATCGATCAGCATCGATTCCGGCGCCGCGCCCGCCCAGTATGCAGCATCGAGAATGCGCGCCGGGCGATACGCCGCGAGCATCCCCTCGAATTCGCTGCGATCGACCGCGCCTGTCGCGCCGCGCCCGGCGGCATAGGCGAAGAAGAAATCAGCGATCGGCATTGCGGTCGCGACCATCATCGCCTCGGCGGCCGCGACCAGCGCGAGATCGTCGTCGAAACCGCGCGACGCGACGCCGAGCCGCCACAGGAAACGCGCGACGAACGCGGTGCGATAGGCATCGGCAAAGCCTTCGAGGATCGCGATCATCGGCGCCGCCTCGGCGATCGTCCGCAAGGCGATGGCGAGCTGCGCGCAGTTCCAGTGGAGCGCCTCGGGCTGGCGTCCGAAGGAATAGAGGCCGTTATGGTCGAAATAGGCGGCGGTGAAGGCAGGCGCCCAGTTCGGCGCGAAGCGCCACGGACCGTAATCGAAGCTCTCGCCGGTGATCGCGATATTGTCGGTGTTGAGCACGCCGTGGACGAACCCCGCCGCCATGTAGCTCGCGACGAGATCGGCGGCGCGCGCGACCATCTCGGTCAGCAATGCTTCGGCCAGCGCCTGGTCGTCGAGTCCCGCGACCGTATCGGCATCGTGGCCGTGCAGGTGGACGAGGCAATAGCGCGCCAGTTGCGTGATGCCCGCCGCATCGCCCAGATGCGCCAGTCGCTGGAACGATCCGATGCGGATATGGCCGTGGCTGAGGCGCACGAGCACCGCCGACCGCGTCGGCGAAGGCTCGTCGCCGCGCCACAGTTCCTCGTGCGTCTCGACGATCGAGAAGGTCCGGCTCGTCGTCACGCCGAGCGCTTCGAGCATTTCGCTCGCGAGCAATTCGCGCACCGCGCCCTTCAGCGTCAACCGGCCGTCGCCGCTGCGGCTGTACGGCGTCGTGCCCGATCCCTTGGTGCCGAGGTCGAGCAGGCGGCCGCGCTCGTCGGTGAGTTGCGCGAAGACGAACCCGCGCCCGTCGCCGATGTCGGGATTGTACACGCGGAACTGGTGACCGTGATAGCGCAGCGCGAGCGGCGCTTCGAGGCTGCCGGGCAGGGGTTCGAAGCGCCCGAAGTGCGCCAACCAATTGGTATCTGACAGGTTTTCGAGGCCGACCTCGTGTGCCGCGCGGTCGTTGCGCCAGCGCAGCGTGGTCTCGGGAAAGGCGGCCGCGCTCACCGGTTCGCCGATCATCTCGCCGAGTTCGAGGATCGTGGTGCGCGGCGCGTAGGTCTGTGCTTGTCTATCGGCGGTCATCGGGCGATATGGTCAGGTCATGGACGCTCCCGCAACCGATATCGACCCGCCGACCGGCGATGCCGCCTATAGCGACGGCTATTACTGGTCGAACGACGGGCTGCGGCTGCACTATCGCGATTATCGCGGCAGCGGTGCTGGCGAAGATGGCGGCGTTCCTGTCATCTGCATCCCCGGCCTGACGCGCAACGCGCGCGATTTCGAGGACGTCGCCGCGCGGATTGCGGCGGGCGGGCGGCGCGTCGTCGCGCTCGACCTGCGCGGCCGCGGCGACAGCGCCTATTCGCCCGACCCGATGAGCTACGTCCCGCTGACCTATGCGCAGGACGTCGTCACGCTCGCCGACGAGCTGGGCTTCGATCGCTTCGCCTGCGTCGGCACCTCGCTCGGCGGCATCGTCAGCATGATCCTTGCCGCGATGTTGCCTGGCCGTATCGGCGGCATCGTCCTCAACGATGTCGGGCCAGAGGTTGCCCCCGGCGGGCTCGAGCGGATCCGCGGTTATGTCGGGCAGGGCGGCACCTATCGCACCTGGGTCCATGCCGCGCGCGTATTTGCCGACCAGGCGGGGCGCGACCGCTTTCCCGACAACGGCATCGCCGACTGGCTGCGGCTCGTCAAACGCGCCTACAGCCTGACCCCCGAAGGCCGCATTGCGGCCGATTACGACGCCAAGATCGCCGAGCCGTTCGCGGTGCCGGGCAACGAGACCGGGGTCGACCTGTGGCCCGCGCTCGACGCGCTCGTCGATATTCCCGTAGCCATCGTGCGCGGCGCGAATTCGGACATCCTCTCGGCCGACACCGCTGCGAAGATGCTCGCGCACATGAACCGCGCGACGCTCGTTACCGTCGCCAATGCCGGCCATGCCCCGAGCCTCGAGGAGCCCGAAGCCGCCGCGGCGATCGACGCGATGCTCGCCGCCGCAGATGGCGGAGCGAAGGGTTGAACGACGCGGTGCGCGCGCCGGTTCGCATCCTCCACGCGCACAGCACCTTTTCATTGGGCGGCAAGGAGGCGCGCGCCGTCCGGCTGATGAACGCGTTCGGCGCTAATGCAGAGCATACGATCCTCTCGGCGATGCCCGACGAGCTCGGCGCGCGCACCGCGATCGATCCCACTATCGCGGTCGATTTCCCGGCCGACGCGCCCTCGCTCGAGGGCAAGCCCGGGCTGAAACGCTATCTCGCGCTGGCCGATTACATGCGCAGTTTCGATCTCGTTCTCACCTACAACTGGGGGTCGATGGACGTCGTCATGGCGCACCGGCTGTTTCGCGGTACGCGCGGCCTGCCGCCGCTGGTCCATCACGAGGACGGCTTCAACGAGGACGAAAGCGCAAAACGCAAGGGCAAGCGCAATCTCTTCCGTCGCCTCGCGCTCAGGACCGCGAGCGCACTCGTCGTTCCGTCGCAGACGCTTGAACGCATTGCCGCGCGCGAATGGGGCGTGGCGGCGCGGACGCAGCTGATCCGCAACGGGATCGATGTCGCCGCTTATGCCGGGGAGCCAAGCGAGGCGATTCCCGGCCTCGAACCGAACGACGGCGATGTCGTGATCGGCACCGTTGCTGGCCTGCGCAAGGTCAAGAACCTGCCTGCGCTGGTCTCGGCCGCCGCCGCGCTCCGCACCCAGGCGAGACTGGTCATCGTCGGCGAAGGGCCGGAGCGTTCGGCGATCGCCGCGCAAGCCGCCGCGTGCGGTTGGGGCGACCGCTTCGTCATGCCCGGCTTCATGGCGAAACCGCACCGCTGGATCGGCCATTTCGATATTCTCGGCCTGTCGTCGCTGAGCGAACAGGCGCCGATCGCGGTGATCGAGGCGATGGCGGCGGGATTGCCCGTGGCCAGCCTCGACGTCGGCGACGTCGCGGCAATGGTCGCGCCCGAGAACCGGCCCTTCATCGCCCGCGACGCGGCGGCCTTGCGCGATGCGCTGACGCGCCTCGCCGCCGATGCCGCGCTGCGCCGCTCGGTCGGCGAAGCGAACCGCCGCCGCGCGCACGAACTTTTCGAAGAGCGCGACATGATCGCCGCCTATGCCGCGCTTTACGGGCGTTCGCTGGGCGACGAGAGCCGCCTCGATGCAACCGGATCGGGCCTTCGCGCGTAGATTCTAACGTTGACTTGGGGCGCGCGCTTCGCCTTAGCCTTTCGCAACATATGTCGGCAGCAGGGACGCAGCGCCGACCACACAACCGCAAAGGATTGCCGTGTTTAAGGGCCTGAAGCCGATACTGTACAACGGTCGCGAAGTGTTGCCGTTGATCGAAGGAGGCAAGGGTGTCTCTGCGACCAACCATGCCAGTTCGGGCGCCTGGGCGGCGGCCGGCGGCATTGGCACGGTCAGCGCGGTCAACGCCGACAGCTACGATCCGACGGGCAAGATCATCCCGCAGGTCTATCACGCCGCCACGCGGCGCGAACGGCATGAGGAACTCGTCGAATACGCCATCGCCGGCGCGGTCGACCAGGTCCGCCGCGCGCACGAGATCGCCGACGGCAAGGGCGCGATCAACATCAACGTGCTGTGGGAAATGGGCGGCGCGCAGCGCATCCTCCACGGCACGCTCGAACAGGTCGGCGACCTCGTCGCAGGCGTCACCTGCGGCGCGGGCATGCCGTACAAGTTGAGCGAGATCGCGGCGTCATACGGCGTCCATTACCTGCCGATCATCTCCTCGGGCCGCGCCTTTCGCGCGCTGTGGAAACGCGCCTATTCGAAGGTGCCCGAATGGCTCGGCGCGGTGGTCTACGAAGACCCCTGGCTCGCCGGCGGCCATAACGGCCTTTCCAACGCAGAGGACCCGCGCGCGCCGCAGGATCCCTATCCGCGCGTCAAGGAACTGCGCGACGTCATGCGCGACGGCGGCATTTCCGACGACGTGCCGATCGTGATGGCAGGCGGCGTCTGGTATTTGCGCGACTGGAACGACTGGATCGACAATCCCGAGCTTGGCAGCATCGCCTTCCAGTTCGGTACGCGCCCGCTGCTGACGCAGGAAAGCCCGATCCCGCAGGGCTGGAAGGACAAGCTGACCGCGCTCGAGGAAGGCGACATCCTGCTCCACCAGTTCTCCCCGACGGGTTTTTATTCGTCGGCGGTGCGCAACCCCTTCCTGCGCAGCCTCGAGGCGCGCTCCGAACGCCAGGTCGATTTCACCAAGATCGAGACCGGCGAGCATGTTCGCCAGCTCGATTTCGTCATGAAGGGCCGCAACTACTGGGTGTCCGAGGCGGCCTATCAAAAGGCGCGCGGCTGGTTCGAGGCCGGCTACACCGAAGCGCTCAAGACGCCCGATTCGACCGTCGTGTTCGAAACGCCGGAACAGCGCGACATCATCCGCAAGGACCAGGCCGACTGCATGGGCTGCCTGTCGCACTGCGGCTTTTCGGCGTGGAAGGATACCGAGACCAACTCGACCGGCCGCCTCGCCGACCCGCGCAGCTTCTGCATCCAGAAAACGCTGCAGGACATCGCGCATGGCGGCGATACTGACGAGAACCTGATGTTCGCCGGGCACAGCGCGTTCGAATTCGGTCGCGACCCGTTCTATTCGAACGGCTTCGTGCCGACGGTCAAGCAGCTGGTCGAGCGGATCCAGACGGGCGACTGAGCGCCGCGCTCAATCCTTCGACACCCCTGTGATCGCGCAGGCTAGGGGGCAGGGGGCGCCGCTTCCTCTTCGGCGCTGACCCGCATCGGCAGGATCATCGCGATGCCGTATCCGGCGATCAGCGTGCCGATGATCGACCACAGGGTGACTGCACCAATCGCGACGATCTGCGCGAACAGCTGGCCGCCCATGTCGAGCCCCTCGCCATAGCCGACGCCGCCGAGCGCGGGCGACTGGAACACCGCGAGCAACAGCGCGCCGGTTCCGCCGGCAATCGCGCCGATCGCGAAGCTGCCGGTGACGTCGTCGATACGGAAGGTGCGCTCGATCGACCGTGCCGCGAGCCAGGCGAAGGCCGCACCGGCGAGGCCGATCAGCAAGGCGGGTCCGGGCGCGACATAGCCGCACGCCGCGGCACTGGAGGCAATCCCGGCAAGCGCGCCGCGCCCCGATCCATTAAGGTCGGCAGTGCCGCCGAAGACGCGGCTGCACGCCAGCCACGCAATAACGCCGCCGCACGCCGCGACCTGCAGGTTGACGATCGCCGAAGAGGCGTCGTCGGTCGCGGCGAGCGCGGCGCCGCCGGCGAGCGCCATCCAGCCGATCCAGCTCAGGCCCGCCCCGGCGAGCGAGACCGTCGGTCCATGGCCGGGCAGCGCGGTCTCGGGCCAGCCGGTCCGTCGTCCGAGCATCACCGCCGCGACCAGCGCCGAAACGCCCGCGGCGAGGAATACGGTCAGGCCGCCAGCGAAATCGAGCGCCCCGTTCCTGGCCAGCCAGCCGCTGCCCCACAGCCAGTGCGCGATCGGCGCATAGACGATCAGCGACCACAGCCCGGCAAAGGCGAGCATCCAGCCCATCCGGACGCGCTCGGCCAGCGCGCCCGCGATGATCAGCGGGGGCAGCAGGGCAAAGACGAGGTTGATCAGCGCGAATGCCAATTCGGGCACCGTCGTGCCCTCGCGAATATTGCCGAGATTGGCGAGCCAGGCATTCTGGCCGAAGCCGAGCCACGGGCTGCCGCCGTTGAAAGCGAGGCTGTAGCCGATTGCGAGCCACAGCGTCGATACGACTGCGACGATGCCGAACATCATGCCGACAGCGCGCGGCGCATGGATCGCGCGTTGCTGGCCCGCCTGGAGCATCGCCCAGCCGGGCAGGGCGGCAAGCAAGCCGATCAGCGCGGCGGCGATCAGGAAGCCGGTGTCGCCGCTGTCCGAGACGATCCCGCTGCCGATCTCCTGCGCCGAGCCGATCGTCGGCAGCGCGATCGCTGCGCCGCTCGCCGCGACCGCTCCGATTGTCCGCACTCGTGCCAGTCTGCCCATCTGATTCCCCTGAAAGTCGTTCGCGCCGCCCTATCCGACGTCTCCTTTATAAACGGCTAAGCATGATTGGCCAGCGGGCGCGGCTTGCCAGCGGGCGGCGCATTTGCAAAAGATATTGAACAGGATATGCCGTATCGACCGACGTGTTCGCGAAAGGATTTGCGCCGATGCGTTATCGCCCATTGCTGACCGGTCTGCTTGCCGTCCTCGCCGTCGGCGCTGGCCTCGTTTCGACCGCGCTGCCGTCGGCGGTTTCCGCCCAGAGCGCGCAGGACGTGCCCTATTGGGCCTCGATCAGCCAGTCGGTCGCGCGGATGCGCAAGGGGCCGTCGCCCGATCTGCCCGCGATCTGGGAGTATCGGCGCGAGGATCTGCCGGTCAAGGTGCTCGAACGCTATCAGACGTGGCGCAAGGTCCAGGATCCCGACGGGACCGTCGGCTGGATGGCGGCGCGACTGCTGTCGGCGCAGCGGACCGGTTATGTCGTCGGCGACATCCGCGCTATGCACGTCGATCCCAACGGCAGCTCGCCGATCGCCTGGCGTGTCGAACCCGGCGTTGTCGGTCGGCTCAGCGATTGCGCCAACGGCTGGTGCTATTTCGACGTGAAGGGCAAGCGCGGCTATATCCGCTCCGACCAGGTCTGGGGCGGCGAGGCGCCCTGAAACGAACCGCTGGCCATGCCACGGATTCGTTTCAGGGCAACGTCGCGGGTCACTCTGCCTTGCGGGTCACCGTCACGACGGTGCCGTCGGGCGCCGTTGCGGTAAAGCTGCCGTCGGCCGCTGGCGGCGCGATCGTCCAGCATGCTTCGACCTCATCGCCTTCGGGATCGAAGCAATCCTTGCCGTCCTTGCGCACGAACGTTCCCTTGATGACCTTTCCGTCGGGTCCGGTATCGGTATAAGTCCCGTCGGCGTTGATCACCGTGGTGCCCATTTTGCCGTCGGCCATTTTCACATCATAGGTTCCGACCGGCGATTCGGTCGAAGCCGTATCGGCAGGCGCCATCTCGTTGGCGGGCGCCATCTCGTTCATCGTCGCCGCGCTGTTATCCACCGGCGGAGCCTCTTCGGTCTTGGAACAGCCGGCTAGCGCCACAAGACCCGTCATCCCGGCGATCAGTACAAACTTTTTCATCGCATCTCTCCCTGGTTTGAGCGCGGCAATGCTACCACTTCTTGGCAGGCCATGGCGAATCGCAAATTCAGCATGGAATCCATGCACGCTAGACTCGGTTGATTAAGGCTGGGTCACAGCAAAACGGCCCGGTGTTTCCACCGGGCCGCTGTGTTTGTTATTGGGTATTACCAGTAGACGTCGCGCGACGTCTTGGGTGCCACGACAAACCCACGAGATCTTAGCGCGTTAGAGGCGCGCAGCTTTCCCAGGGCATTATCGACATCAGGATCAGTCGATCAGCTCGACCGCCACCGCGGTGGCTTCGCCGCCGCCGATGCACAGGCTGGCAATGCCCTTTTTCAGCCCGCGATTTTCGAGCGCGCCGAGCAGGGTCGCGATGATCCGCGTGCCCGACGCGCCGATCGGGTGGCCCAGCGCGGTGCCGCCGCCGTTGACGTTGATCTTGTCGTGCGGAATGCCGAGGTCCTTCATCGCGAACATCGCAACGCAGGCGAACGCCTCGTTGATTTCCCACAGGTCGACGTCGTCGACATTCCAGCCCGCATTCTTGAGGCATTTTTCGATCGCGCCGATCGGGGCGATCGTGAACTCGCTTGGCTCCTGTGCGTGCGCGGCGTGCGCGACGATCCGCGCGACCGCCTTGCCGTCGGAATTCGATTCGCGCGTCAGCACCACCGCGGCGGCGCCGTCGGAAATCGATGAACTCGTTGCCGCGGTGATCGTGCCGTCCTTGGCAAAGGCGGGGCGCAGCGTCGGGATCTTGTCGGGCTGGCCGCGGCCGGGCGCCTCGTCGGTATCGACCGTTACCTCGCCCTTGCGCGTCGTCATTGTGACGGCGGTAATCTCGCGGTCGAACTTGCCGCTCTCGATCGCGGATTTCGCGCGATTGAGCGATTCGAGCGCGTAATCGTCCATGTCCTTGCGCGTCAGCTGGTATTCGTCGGCGGTGCACTGGGCAAAGCTGCCCATCGCGCGGCCTTCTTCATAGGCATCTTCCAGCCCGTCGAGGAACATGTGGTCATAGGCGGTGTCGTGGCCGATGCGCGCGCCCGAACGGTGCTTCTTGAGCAGGTACGGCGCGTTGGTCATCGATTCCATCCCGCCGGCAACGACCGTGTCGACCGATCCCGCGGCGATGGCCTCGGCGCCCATGATCACCGTCTGCATGCCCGATCCGCATACCTTGTTGACCGTCGTCGCCTGGACCGACTTGGGCAGGCCGGCCTTGATCGCCGCCTGGCGCGCGGGCGCCTGGCCGAGGCCGGCGGGCAGGACGCAGCCCATGTAGATGCGGTCGATATCGTCACCCTTGACCCCGGCGCGCTCGACCGCCGCCTTGACCGCGGTCGCGCCGAGATCGGTCGCGCTGGCATCGGCAAGCGCGCCCTGCATCGAGCCCATCGGGGTGCGCGCATACGACAGGATGACGACGGGATCGCCAGCGGTTTTGGGGGTGGTATTCGACATGAAACTGCTCCGGATAATTCACCCGTTCGTCCTGAGTAGCCATTGAGCGTGTCGAAATGGCGTATCGAAGGGCGCTTCGATACGGGCCCTCGACAGGCTCGGTCCCTACTCAGCACCAACGGGACGGGAAGGTATGCAGCGCATCTAATGTCTCGCCCCCCCTTTTTCAAACGGCGTCTTTGCTGCTAGCGAGGCCGCGAACCCGAACCAGAAAGCGACCCGATGACCGACCTTGCCACCTTCGACTTCGCGCTCGGCGAGATGCCCGATGCGATCCGCGATACGACGCGCCGTTTCGCGCAGGACAAGATCGAACCGCTCGCCGCGAAGATCGACGCCGACGACTGGTTCCCGACCGAGCTGTGGCCGCAGATGGGCGAGCTCGGCCTGCACGGCATCACCGTTGCCGAAGCCGATGGCGGCCTCGGCCTCGGCTATCTCGAACACGTCATCGCGTGCGAGGAGGTCAGCCGCGCATCGGCCTCGATCGGGCTCAGCTACGGCGCGCATTCCAATCTCTGCGTCAACCAGATCGCGCGCTGGGCCAATGAAGAGCAGAAGGCGAAATACCTCCCCAAGCTGATCTCGGGCGAACATGTCGGCAGCCTCGCCATGTCCGAAGCCGCCGCGGGCAGCGACGTCGTCTCGATGAAACTCAAGGCGCAGAAAACCGATCGCGGCTACGTTCTCAACGGCACCAAGTTCTGGATCACCAACGCGGCCTATGCCGACACGCTCGTCGTCTATGCCAAGACGGGAGAGGGCTCGCGCGGCATCACCACCTTCCTCATTGAAAAGGACATGCCGGGCTTTTCGATCGGGCAGAAGATCGACAAGATGGGGATGCGCGGCAGCCCGACCGCCGAGCTCGTCTTCACCGACTGCGAAGTGCCCGAAGAGAACATCATGGGCCCCGAAAACGGCGGCGTCGGCGTGCTGATGAGCGGGCTCGATTACGAGCGCACCGTCTTGAGCGGCATCCAATTGGGCATCATGCAGGCGTGCCTCGACGTCGTCGTGCCCTATGTTCGTGAGCGCAAGCAGTTCGGCAAGCCGATCGGCTCGTTCCAGCTGATGCAGGCCAAGGTCGCCGACATGTACCTCGCGCTCAACTCCGCGCGGGCCTATGTCTATGCCGTGGCAAGGGCGTGCGATGCGGGCCGCACGACGCGCTTCGATGCCGCCGCCGCGATCCTGCTCGCATCCGAAAACGCCGTGAAGGTCGCGGGCGAGGCGATCCAGGCGCTCGGCGGCGCGGGCTATACCAAGGACTGGCCGGTCGAACGCTATTTCCGCGACGCAAAGCTGCTCGACATCGGTGCCGGCACCAACGAGATCCGCCGGATCGTCGTGCCCTATGTTCGCGAGCGCAAGCAGTTCGGCAAGCCGATCGGATCATTCCAGCTGATGCAGGCCAAGGTCGCCGACATGTACCTCGCGCTCAACTCCGCCCGGGCCTATGTCTATGCCGTCGCCAAATCTTGCGATGCCGGGCGCACGACGCGCTTCGACGCCGCCGCCGCGATCCTGCTCGCATCCGAAAACGCGGTGAAGGTCGCGGGCGAGGCGATCCAGGCGCTCGGCGGCGCGGGCTATACCAAGGACTGGCCGGTCGAACGCTATTTCCGCGACGCCAAGCTGCTCGACATCGGTGCCGGCACCAACGAGATCCGCCGCATGCTGATCGGGCGCGAGATCATCGGGGCGGGATGATGGCGCCATCGCGCCCCGATAAGGTCGCTTAGCGTAAGCACCCGCCGCTGACACCGATCGTCTCCGATCGATTGCCGCCGACAACTTCGATCCCCTTGGCGCCCGTAATCCCCGAAAGCGGGATCGAGATGGTGAAGGGCTTCATGGCGGTGAGGCAAAACCCTCCAGGCAGCGTGCCAACGACTTCAATTGCCCAATAATTGGGGCATGTAACGTAAATTCTCGGCTGGAGTTGGACGTTCATGTTCGCGCAGGGTGCCTCGCCCGATACGATCAGGAAGAACGTGTTGTTGACGAAGCCGGGTACGACTTCGGCTTTGTCATAAGCAATGACCCTGCTGCTTTCTGCGGATTCAGTATTATCAAGCAATTGTTTGGACATTATCTGCCTTTCTTACTTGCGATGAACCGACTCACACTCCATTGCTTATCAAACACGATCGATTTCGTGAAGCAATTCTAACACAATCCGTTTATTGACGTTTAACATAGGTGAATAGGAGATGAGCCAGCTGCTGCTCGATGGCCTGCAATATTACGGCGCTGCTGCCGCGACGCTCGCCGCGCTTATCGTCTCGCTCAACCTCGGGCGGCGCTGGACCGGCTGGGCGTTCGTCGTCTTCGTCACCAGCTCGGCGGCGCTGATCGCCTGGGGCTTCTGGCAGGACGACAGTGAAGGCATCGGCTGGCAGAACGTCGCCCTGCTGATCATCAACTGCGTCGGCGTCTGGCGCTATCTTGTTGTCAAGGACGTGCCGGGGGCGTCCGCGAAATCGACCGCAGATCGCTGATCAACAACCGGGTTTGCAATCCGCATTGTCTGCGGTACCTCCAGTCGCAATCGAGTTTGCTTTGGGGCACACCATGACGAGCGACCTGGACCCGAATATCACCAACCCGTTTGCCGATCTGCGCCAGGGGGATGACCTCGGGGTCGCGCTTGCCGGTATCGACATTTCGGCGCTGCCGGTCACTCCACCCGATCCGCTGCGCGATTATTACGTGCCGCTCGACGCGGGCGCGTGGAGCCTGCGCCACGTACCGTTCATGGCGATGCCCGGTTACTGGAGCGGATTGCAGGCGATGTACGGGCTCGTCCTCCTGCAGCGGCGGACGCGGACCTGGATGTCGCTGACGCCGTTCGAATTCGAAAGCCAGCAGATCGGGATCGATTTCGCGCGCGGCCATGTCGCGGTGTTCGGCCTCGGCATGGGCTGGTCGGCAGCGATGAGCGCGCTGCGCCCCGAGGTCGAGCGAGTCACCGTCGTCGAGCTCGACGATGAGGTGGTCGAGATGCACCAGCGACTGCGATTGTTCGAACGATTGCCCGGCAATGTCGGGGAAAAGGTCCACATCGTCCACGGCGACGCGCTCGAATGGAAGCCCGACCGCCCGGTCGACCTGTTGATGCCCGATGTCTGGCTCGACCTGGTCAGCTGGGAGCGGGCCGAGGAAGTCCACGACATGCAGGCCAATGTTCGCGCCGACATGGTCTATTTCTGGGGGCAGGAGCTCGAACTCGCGCGCCACGCGGTGCGCCAGGGTCGCTCCCTCGATGACGCCGGCCTGGCGCAGACCGCCGCCGATTTCGACCTGCCGCTGATCGGCCTCGACACGCCGACTACGCCCAGCGCACCCGCGCCGCGACGCGGCAATGGATGCTGGGCCGCTGGCTCGAGGGAAGCGACGTCCCCGAAGACTTGCGAAGCAAGGCGGACGAGGCACCGCCCGCCCGATCGTCCTGAGTCGCCATTGAGTGGCGGCGAAGCCGCGTAACGAAATGGCGTATCGAAAGGACAGGTGCGCACGCATCGCGCCGTTCGATCGGAACCTTCGACAGGCCCAGCCAAGCGTGCATTGGTCTTTCGTTCGACCCTGCGACTTGGTTATATGCGCGATGACCGATCGTCGCCTCAAAGTACCGTCCACCGTGATCGCGCTCGGGATGGTCAGCCTCCTGATGGACACGTCGTCCGAGATCATCCACGCGCTCCTGCTGTTATTATGACCGCGACGCTCGGGCTGAGCGTCACCGTGGTCGGCGTGATCGACGGCATCGCCGAGGCAACCTCGAGCATCGTGAAGGTCTTTTCGGGCTATCTGTCCGACCGGTTCGGCAAGCGAAAGCCGCTCATCCTGCTCGGCTATGGACTGGCGGCGGCGTTGAAGCCGCTCTTCCCGCTCGCTGCCGGAATGTTTCCGTGCTCGGCACGCGCTTTGCCGACCGGATCGGCAAGGGGCTGCGCGGTGCGCCGCGCGACGCGCTGATCGCCGACGTCACCCCCGCCGCGTTGCGCGGCAGGGCCTTTGGCCTGCGCCAGTCGATGGACACCGTCGGTGCGTTCGTCGGTCCGATCCTCGCGATCGGCCTGATGGTCGCGTTCGCCAACGACATGCGCGCGGTGTTCTGGGTGGCGGTCATCCCCGCGGTCCTCGCGGTGCTGTTCGTCGTCTTCTGGGTCCGGGAACCGGCCGCCGCGCAGGGACGGCAAAGGCACCGATCCGCCTTGCCGATCTCGAGCAGCTCGGCAGCGCCTATTGGGGCGTCGTCGCGGTCGGCGGCGTGTTCACGCGGCGCGCTTCAGCGAGGCGTTCCTGATCCTCAAGGCGACGGGCGAAGGCCTGCCGCTGTGGCTCGCCCCGATGGTCCTCGTCGCGATGAACCTCGTCTATGCGCTCGGCGCCTATCCCGCGGGCGTCCTGTCGGACCGCCTGACCGGCGCAGCCTGTTGCTCGCCGGCGTCGGCTGCCTGATCGCGGCCGACGTCGTCCTGGCGCGCTCGGTCGGCCTCGTCGGGGTCTTTGCCGGCATCGCTTTGTGGGGCGTCCACATGGCGCTGACCCAGGGGCTGTTGGCCAAGCTCGTTGCCGATACCGCCCCGGCGCGGCTGCGCGGCTCGGCGTTCGGCGTGTTCAGCCTCGTCACCGGCGTTTCGCTGCTCATCGCCAGCGTAGTCGCGGGCGTGATCTGGGACCGCTTGGGTTCGGGCATGACCTTCGTCGCGGGCGCGGTGTTCGCTGCGCTTGCGGGTGTCATGCTGCTGGCCTTGCGCGGGTCGGCCGGACGCGGCTGGCGAAAGGCCGACCCGGCCTAGCCGTTCACCATACCCGCACGCGCTTGTCGGGGGCGAGGTAGAGTTTATCGGTCGGCTTGACGTCGAAGGCCTTGTACCAGGCGTCGAGATTGCGGACGGTCAGCGCGCGGTACTGGCCGGGCGCGTGGCCGTCGGTGGCGATGCGCTGGCGCAGCGCTGCATCGCGCATCTTGGTCGCGCCAGCTCTGGGCGAAGGCGATGAAGAAGCGCTGGTCGCCGGTGAAGCCGTCGATCACCGGCGCCGGCTTGCCGCCCAGCGATAGCCGATAGGCGTCGTAGGCGGCCTGCAGGCCGGCGACATCGGCGATGTTCTCGCCGAGCGTCTGCTGGCCGTTGACCGCAAGGTCGGGAAACGGCTTGTAGGCGTCAAACTGCTCCGCGAGCGCCTCGCCTGCGGCCTTGAAATGCGCGAGATCCTCTTTGGTCCACCAGTTGCGCAGCGGCGCCGGTCGAATCGAACTGGCGCCTTGTTGTCGAAGCTGTGGCTGATCTCGTGGCCGATGATCGCGCCGATCGAGCCGTAATTGTGGGCGGGGTCGGCCTTGCGCATCGAAGAAGGGCGGCTGCAGGATCGCGGCGGGGAAATTGAGCGCGTTCTGGACGCGGCAGGTTGACCGCGTTGACCGTCTGCGGCGTCATCCACCATTCGCCCTTGTCGATCTTGCCGCCGATCTTGGCGAGCTGGTGGGCATATTCGCCCTTTTCGGCCGCGATCTCGTTGGCATAGGCGTTGTCGGCACGATCTCGATCTTGCTATAGTCGCGCCAGCTGTCGGGATAGCCGACGCTGACCTGGATCGTTTCGACCTTCTTGAGCGCCTCCGGCTTGGTCGCCGGGCATCCAGTCGATCTTCTGCATCCGCGCAGCGAACGCCTCCTTGATGTTGCCGACCATCTATTCGACTTCGGCCTTGCCGATGCGGGGAAATATTTCTCGACATAGGCCTTGCCGACCGCATCGCCGAGATAGGCGTTGACCGCGTCGAGCGCGCGTTTCGACCGCTCGCGCTGTTCGGGCGTGCCCGACAGGGTCGTGCCGTAGAAATTGAAATGGTCGCGGTCGAGCCTGGTCGGCAGCACGTCGGCATGGCTGTTGATCTGGTGGAAGACCAGCCAGTCCTTCCAGGCCTCGAGCGGCTGCGACGCGACCAGCGCGGCCAGCGCGGTGATCGCCTTGGGGTGATAGGCGGCGAATTTGTGCTGCATGCCCATAGGCCGGCGACGAGCAGCGCGTCCCAGTCGATCCCCGGCGCCTTGGCCTTCAGCTCGTCGCTGGTCCACACCGTCGCCGACTTGGCGAAATCCTCGCTGTGCTCGCGCGGCTGGTGCGCCTGGGCGATCTTCATTTCGAGATCGAAGATGCGCGGCGCCTTGGCGTTGGCGTCGTCGATCCCGGCATCGTCAGCAGCTGCGCGATATACGCTTTGTACTTGGTCCGGATCGCCGCCATCTCGGGATCGGTCGACAGGTAATATTCGCGCTCGGGCAGGCCGAGCCCGCCCTGCAGGATATAGGGCAGCGTCTCGCCCGGCGTCGCCAGCCCCTGGGTGACGAAGATGCCGAACAGATTCTCGGTCGTCGAAATCGGTCGCATTCAACGGATCGACATCGGCGCGCAGCTGCTCGCCGATCACGCGCGACAGGTCCTTGGTGTCGGGATCGCCGCGAACCGGTCGAGATCGGCCTGGACCGGCGTCATCCCCGCCGCGTCGATCGCATCGGTATTGGTATAGGCCTGGTAGAAATTGGCGATCCGCGCCTCGTCGGTGCCTGGCTTGGGGTTCGACTTGACGATAGTGTCGATCAGCGCGTTGTTGCGCGCCTCGGTGTTCAGGAACGCCTCGTAGAACGCGCCGACGCTCGACCGGTCGGCCGGGATCTGGACCGTCTTGTCCCAGTTGCCATTGGCATAGGCGTAGAAATCGTCGCCCGGATCGACGCTCTTGTCCATCGCCGCGACATCGATGCCGATCGCGGTGCCGGCTTGGGCTCGACCGCGGCCTCGTTGCCGCTGCCGACCTGCTTGCAGCCGATCGGGCCGGCGAGCGCGGTGGCGGCGAGGAGAAGGACGGGAAACAGGCGGCGGGACATGGCGGACCTTTCTGGAAAGACTCGGGCAGGGAAGTGAACCGCCATAACGCACGAACGCGGCCGATCTTCAAATCTCTCTGCGACGATATGCGCGATCGGCCTGACGGCTTGGCTTGCGCGCCCGCGCCCGCTAGGCACAGCGGGCAACCTAGCGGAGAGACACAGCGGTGAGCGCCCCGATGCTCGATACCAAACTCGATCTCGCCAGCGACCAGGCCAGGCCAACGCCGCGCACAATCGCGCGCTCGCGACGAAATGTGCGCGCGCGTCGCCGAAGCGGCCGAGGGCGGCAGCGAAAAATCACGCGAGCGCCACATGGCGCGCGGCAAGCTGCTCCCGCGCGACCGCGTCGAGCGCCTGCTCGATCCGGGCAGCCCGTTCCTCGAGATCGGCCAGCTGGCGGCAGGCGACATGTACGGCGGCGAAATCCCCGGCGCGGGCATGATCGCCGGCATCGGCCGCGTTTCGGGCCGCACGACGATGATCGTCTGCAACGACGCCACGGTGAAGGGCGGCACCTATTACCCGATGACGGTCAAGAAGCACCTGCGCGCGCAGGAGATTGCCCAGGCCAACCGGCTGCCGTGCATCTATCTCGTCGACAGCGGCGGCGCCAACCTGCCGCACCAGGCCGAGGTCTTTCCCGACCGCGACCATTTCGGCCGCATCTTCTTCAACCAGGCGAACATGTCGGCGCAGGGCATCCCGCAGATCGCCTGCGTCATGGGCAGCTGCACCGCGGGCGGCGCCTATGTCCCGGCGATGTCCGACGAGAGCGTCATCGTCAGCGAACAGGGCACGATCTTCCTCGCCGGCCCGCCGCTGGTGAAGGCCGCGACGGGCGAGGAGATCAGCGCCGAGGATCTCGGCGGCGGCGATCTCCACGCGCGCAACTCGGGCGTCGTCGATCACCTCGCCGAAAATGACGAGCATGCGCTGACCATCGTCCGCGACATCGTCTCGACCTGGCCCGACGACGCGCCAGCCCGACATCGCGATGCGCGACCCGCGCCCGCCGAAGTTCGACGCCGAGGAGCTCTATTCGATCATCCCCGAGGACGTCCGCGCGCCCTACGACGTGCACGAAGTCATCGCGCGCATCGTCGACGGCAGCGAGTTCCACGAATTCAAGGCGCTCTACGGCCCGACGCTCGTCTGCGGTTTCGCGCATATCTGGGGCATGCCCGTCGCGATCCTCGCCAATAACGGCGTGCTGTTCTCCGAAAGCGCGGTGAAGGGCGCGCACTTCATCGAACTCGCCTGCCAGCGCCGCATTCCGCTGCTCTTCCTGCAGAACATCTCGGGCTTCATGGTCGGCGGCAAGTACGAGGCCGAGGGGATCGCCAAGCACGGCGCCAAGCTCGTCACCGCGGTCGCGACCGCGAGCGTGCCCAAGGTCACCGTGCTGATCGGCGGCAGCTTCGGCGCGGGCAATTACGGCATGTGCGGCCGCGCCTACGAGCCCAGCGCTTCCTGTTCACCTGGCCCAATGCGCGGATCAGCGTGATGGGCGGCGAACAGGCGGCGAGCGTGCTCGCCACCGTCCACCGCGACGCCGACAGCTGGACGCCCGAAGAGGCCGAAGCCTTCAAGGCCCCCGATCCGCCAGAAATACGAAGACGAAGGCAACCCCTATCACGCCACCGCGCGGCTGTGGGACGACGGCGTCATCGACCCCGCGCAGACGCGCGACGTGCTCGGCCTGGCGTTCGCCGCGACGCTCAACGCCCCGATACCCGAGCGCGCCGCAGTTCGGCGTGTTCAGGATGTGATGATGTTTGCTGATCGCAGCCCAAAATCCTCCCCAAGCTATGCTTGGGGAGGGGGACCGCCCGCAGGGTGGTGGAGGGGCCTGCGCGCCTCGACCGCGGCGACAATCCCGGCCACAACACTCGCCATATCGGCCAGCACGTCGCTCGCCGGAATGCGCAGCGTCTCGATCCCGTGCGCTATCAGCACCGCATCGCGCCGCGCGTCGCGAACCGGTCGATCACCGCGATCATGCGCTTCACCGTCGATCTCGATGCACAGACGCGCCTCGGCGCAATAGAAATCGAGGACGAACGGCCCCGCCGGATGTTGGCGACGAAATTTGATTCCGCCGGGCCGGGCACGTAATTCGCGCCACAGAATTACCTCGGGCAATGACAGCGCACGACGCAGCTTGCGCGCGCGTCGTACCGTTCTTGCTGGTTTCTTGAGCATCTCAATCGCCCCTCCACCATGCTTCGCATGGTCCCCCTCCCCAAGACAAGCTTGGGGAGGATCAAATCCTCCCTGTGCGGAGCACGGGGAGGGGGACCGCCCGCAGGGTAGTGGAGGGGCCGCTTGCAGTATCGGGACCACCCATGATCCAATCGCTCCATATCGCCCATCACGGCGAGATCGCTTGCCGCATCGTCCCTGCCGTGCGCCCGACATGGGCGTTAGTGATTTTCGGAAAATCATGAGTTGAATAAGTCGACAGCGCATCGATTCCGCAAAACACGCTGCTAATACTCCATATAAAACCTGCCGCCTAAATAAAAAACGCCTGCCGTTTTTATTTATCCTCGGCATGTTCTTGATTTAATACAGTCGCAAGCCGACGGAACTTGCCTTGCTTTCTTCTGTTACGGTTCTGTAACGATAACGCTTCGTTAACAGCATGACGCGAACTTGGGGCGACGGGCAAGGGCATCGCGTGCCGTTACCTTTCAGGATCAAACATGAGTGGGGTTACGTATCCGGCGAAAGCCAGAAAGACACGATCATGGCGAACAATGTCCCGACGACGTCGCAAAGCCTGCTGCTGCCGGCCGATCGGGAAACACGCGCGAGCGACGGGGGCAGGAGCGTCATCACGCGGTGCGCTTCACCGCCAAGCTGACCGACCACAGTGGCGAAATGCTCTGCCTGCTCCGCGATATCTCGGCCGAAGGCATGAAGGCCAATATCTACAGCGACCTGCACGTCGATGAAGAGGCACTCGTCGAATTTCCCAATGGCCAACGCATCGCCACGAAACTCGTCTGGGCGCGCGAAGGCGAGGCAGGCTTTCGCTTTGTCCAGCCGATCGACCTCGAACGTTTGCTCCATCCGACCAGCGACGACCCTCCGCGCCGCTCGCCGCGGATCCATTTCGAAACCGTCGCTCGGCTCGTCTGCGCGATGGAATTGAAGCTCGTCCGGGTGCTCGATATCTCGCTCGGCGGTGCCAAGCTCGAAACCGGCCCGGTCGGGCTGAGCGGCGATCACGCCACCGTCCAGTTCGACGGGCTGCCGACCAAGGGCGCGTGGATCCGCTGGACCGACGGTCGCCGCATCGGCGTCCAGTTCGACTGTCCGATGTCGTTCGACGAACTGTGCACATGGCTCAACGCCCGGCGCTCGCGCCGGCCCGACGCAAACCGCGACGAAACCGCTTCCGCAGCGTAGGTTTGCGCGCCCGTCGATAGCGAGAGAGGGGCGGCGATGGCCGCTCTTTTCACATTCGGTGCCGCCCGCTAGGGAAGGGCGCATGAACACGCCAAGTCCAGCGCAGGCGCTCGGTCGCTATGATCAAATCCCTCCTCATCGCCAATCGCGGCGAGATCGCGTGCCGCATCATCCGCACCGCGCGGGCGATGGGCATTCGTACCGTCGCGGTTTATTCCGACGCCGATGCCAAGGCGCTGCACGTGCGCTCCGCCGACGAGGCGGTGCATATCGGCCCGAGCCCGCGCGAACGAAAGCTATCTCGTCGGTGAAAAGATCATCGCCGCGGCGAAGGAAACCGGCGCCGAGGCGATCCACCCCGGCTATGGCTTCCTCTCCGAAAACGCCGATTTCGCGCAGAGCGTGATCGATGCCGGGCTGATCTGGGTCGGCCCCAAGCCCGACCGCATCCGCGCCATGGGCCTCAAGGACGCCGCCAAGAAGCTGATGGAAGCGGCAGGCGTGCCGACCACGCCCGGCTATATCGGCGACAACCAGGACCCCGCGCACCTCGCCAGCGAGGCCGAAAAGATCGGCTATCCCGTCCTCATCAAGGCGGTCGCGGGCGGCGGCGGCAAGGGGATGCGCAAGGTCGACGACGCCGCCGGTTTCGCCGACGGCCTCGCCTCCGCCCAGCGCGAGGCCAAGGCCGCGTTCGGCAACGATATCGTCCTCATCGAAAAATGGATCGAAAGCCCGCGCCATATCGAGGTGCAGGTGTTCGGCGACAGCCACGGCAACGTCGTCCACCTGTTCGAACGCGACTGCTCGCTCCAGCGCCGCCACCAGAAGGTGATCGAGGAAGCCCCCGCGCCGGGCATGGATGCAGCCACGCGCGAAGCCGTCTGCGGCGCCGCCGTCCGCGCCGCACAGGCGGTCGAACTACGAAGGCGCCGGCACGATCGAATTCATCGCCGACGGCTCCGAAGGCCTGCGCGCCGACCGGATCTGGTTCATGGAAATGAACACGCGCCTCCAGGTCGAGCATCCGGTGACCGAGGAAATCACCGGCGTGGACCTGGTCGAATGGCAACTCCGCGTCGCCAGCGGCGAGCCGCTGCCGAAAAAGCAGGACGAACTCGACAATCAATGGCTGGGCGATCGAGGCAAGGCTCTATGCCGAGGACCCCGCGAGCGGCTTCCTGCCGAGCACCGGGCGGCTCGAGCATTTCGAAGCTGCCGGAGACGGCGACATCCGGGTCGAGACGGGGGTCGAGGAAGGCGACGAGATATCGCCGCACTATGACCCGATGATCGCCAAGCTGGTGGCGCATGGCGAGACGCGTGACGATGCTATCGAGGCGCTGGCCGACCTGATCGAGGGAACCGAAGTCTGGCCGGTCAAGACCAACGCCGGTTTTCTCTATCTGGCGCTGACCCATTCCGATTTCGCAGCGGCACGGCTTGATACCGGGTTCATCGCGCGCGAAGGCGATGCGCTGATTCCCGACGCAGACGTTCCGGATATGTTGTGGCAGACCGCTGCTTCCGCGCTTGTCGACGTCGAAGACGACGCGATGGCAGGATTCCGTCTCAATGCCCCGGCCACACCACGTGCGGCCCTTAGCCACGATGGCGAGGCCCGGACTGTCGTGCTGGAAACGGACGAAGAACCTCTGCGCGCTGGGGGATTCCTCGATGACGACAAGGTGGTGCTGTTCGATCATGGCCGAGCCGTCGTGTTTGATCGTGGCTGGCGCGGTTCGGGCGCAGGTGCCGCCTCCGACGGCGCCATCCTCTCCCCGATGCCGGGCAAGATCATCGCGGTCGAGGTCGCCGAGGGGCAGACGGTGGCCAAGGGCGACCGGCTCGTCACCTTCGAAGCGATGAAGATGGAGCACAGCCTCGTCGCGCCGTTCGACGGCACCGTCGCCGAGCTCAACGCCAGGCCCGGCGGGCAGGTCAGCGAAGGCACGCTGCTCGTCCGGATCGAGGCAGCGGGGGAATAGCCGATATCGTCATTGCGAGCGGCGCAGCCGCGCGGCAATCCATCACGAGGATGACGTGGCCCGACACGCAAGGTTGGTCTTGACGGCTGGTTCAGCTTCGCGGAGATTGCCGCGTCGCCTTCGGCACCTCGCAATGACGGTACCCGCAAACTCCCCGCTTTCCTACATTATCGTGGGTCTGCTACAGTGATCACTGATCGACTTATTGCGCGGGACAGGCCCGTCGCGAATGTCACACAGAAGGTCACACCCGTGAACCCGTCCCTGGACGGTGTGAACCCGTGAACTTTTCAGCTTGGGAGCCGCTTTGATGGCCGATGCCGATCCGAAGATTTCCGCTGATTCGATGCAGGGCCTGCTCGACCGCCAGCGCGCCGCCTTCATGGCCGACCTGCCCGTCAGCCTCGAGGTCCGCCAAGACCGGCTGACGCGCGCGATCGCGCTGCTCGTCGATCATGGCGCGGCGTTGTGCGATGCGATGAGCGAGGATTTCGGCCATCGCAGCCGCGAACAATCGATGCTGACCGACGTCAATGCCGCGATCAATGCGCTCAAGCACGCGAGGCGGCACACCAAATCGTGGATGAAATCCGAACGCCGCCCGGTCCAGTTCCCGCTCGGCCTGCTCGGCGCGAGGGCGACGCATCGAATATCAGCCCAAGGGCGTCGTCGGCATCATCGCGCCGTGGAATTTCCCGATCGTCCTCGCCTTTTCGCCGCTCGCCGGCGTCTTCGCCGCGGGCAACCGCGCGATGCTCAAGCCGAGCGAGTTCACCCCCGTCACCAGCGACCTGATCGCGAAGCTCGTGCCCGACTATTTCGACCCGACCGAGCTTGCCGTCGTCACCGGCGGACCCGATGTCGGCAAGGCATTTTCCGAACTCGCCTTCGATCACCTCATCTATACCGGATCGACCAATGTCGGCCGCCACGTCATGGCGGCGGCGGCGAAGAACCTCGTCCCCGTCACCCTCGAACTCGGCGGCAAGTCGCCTGTCATCGTCTCCGACAGCGCAAACATCGCGCAAACCGCCGAACGCGTCGTTCTCGGCAAGATGATGAACGCCGGCCAGATCTGCCTCGCGCCCGATTACCTTCTCGTCCCGGCGGCGAAGGAGGGCGAGCTGGTCGATCAGATCAAGGCGTCGGCGAGCGCGCTCTACCCGACCTTGCTCGACAACGACGACTACAGCTCGGTGGTCAACGACCGCCATTACGACCGGCTGCAGGGCCATGTCGACGACGCGCGCGCCAAGGGCGCAGAGGTCATCGTCGTCAATCCGGCGAACGAGGATTTTGCCAGTTCGAACAAGCGCAAGATGCCGCTCCACATCATCCGCAACGTCCGCGACGAGATGACCGTGATGCAGGAGGAAATCTTCGGCCCGCTGCTGCCGATCAAGGCGACGCAGGGCACCGACGATGCGATCGATTACGTCAACGCGCACGACCGCCCGCTCGGCCTCTATTATTTCGGGTCGGACAATGACGAGGAACGCCGCGTGCTCGACACCACGATCTCGGGCGGCGTGACGGTAAACGACGTCATCTTCCACGTCGCGATGGAAGACCTGCCGTTCGGCGGCGTCGGCCCGTCGGGGATCGGCAGCTATCACGGCATCGAGGGCTTCCGCGCGGTCAGCCACGCCAAGTCGATCTATCGCCAGCCGAAGCTCGACATTGCCAAACTTGCGGGCATGAAGCCGCCCTATGGCAAGACCACCGCCAGGACGATCGCGCGCGATTTCAAGAAATAGGGGCGTTGCAGCCGGGCCGCGGCTCGGCTAGAGGCAGCGCCGCTCTGGTATCTGCCTCTGTGGCGGAATTGGTAGACGCGCTCGACTCAAAATCGAGTTCCGAAAGGAGTGCCGGTTCGACTCCGGCCAGAGGTACCAGGCGCTACCCGACTTGCAGGCGTTGAACGACGCGGTGAAAAACGCGTTGAAGGCAATGCTCACCGCGCTGTATTTGCGCCGTTCGGGCTTGGCATCGACATAGGCGACGAACGCGCTGCGCAGCACCTGCGGCTTCGATCCCGACGGGACGCAGATGGAATTGTCGATCTGCTCGAGATCCTCGAAATAGCTGATCGCGTCGTACACGCCCATCAGGTAGGTTTCACACTGCTCGACCGACGCGGCGTCCTTGGCGACGCACAGATCGTATATCTGGTCGGTGTCCTTGAAGATGCCGCTCGCCTTGACATCCTGCGCCCATGCCGCGGGCATCGTCCCCGCCGCCAGCGCGGCTGCCGTCAAAACCGTGATAATCGCTTTCATGATCTGTCCCCTTGCCCCGTTGTTGGCGCAGAATATGTCGCCAATCGACTGCGGGCAAGCACAATAGACCCCGACCGCAGCGCCTTGCCCGCGGCTCGGCGCTGCCCTATCCCGTTGGCAAGGGGAGCGACGAGTCAGACCATGCGCATCGCAATCATCGGCGGCGGTCCGGCCGGTCTCTATTTCGCGATTTCGATGAAGTTGCGCGATTCCGCGCACGACATCGACCTGTTCGAACGCAACGCCGCCGATTCGACCTTCGGCTGGGGCGTCGTCTTCTCCGACCAGACGGTCGAGAACCTGATGGCCAACGATCCCGTTTCGGGCCGGACGATCGCCGACGAGTTCGCCCATTGGGACGACATCGACGTCCATTTCGGCGGCGAGACGATCACCTCGACCGGCCACGGTTTCATCGGCATCGACCGCAAGCGCCTGCTCGAGATATTGCAAAGCCGCGCATCCGAACTCGGCGTCAAACTCCACTTCGAACACGAGGCGAGCGACGATCTTGCCGCCTTTGGCGACTACGACCTCGTCATCGCCGCCGACGGCGCCAACAGTCGCCTGCGGACCCGCTACGAGGAGCATTTCGGCGTCGATATCGACTGGCGCCGCAACCGCTTCATCTGGCTCGGTACGCACAAGCTGTTCGACGCCTTCACCTTCGCATTCGAGCAATTGCCCGAAGGCTGGGTCTGGGCGCACGCCTATCGCTTCGACGAAGCCAATGATGGCGAAGGGCTTTCGACCTTCATCGTCGAAATGGCGCCCGAGACCTTTGCCGCGCTCGGTTTCGAGGACATGAGCCAGGCCGAAAGCATCGCCAGATGCGAAGCGATCTTCGCGCGATATCTCGACGGCAACGCGCTGATGACCAACGCCGCGCATCTCGCTGGGTCGGAGGCATGGCGGCGCTTTCCCCGGATCATTTGCGACGCGTGGCATCACGACAAGCTCATCCTGATCGGCGATGCCGCCCACACCGCGCATTTCTCGGTCGGCTCGGGCACCAAGCTCGCGCTCGAAGACGCGATCAAGCTTGCCGAAGTGCTCAACCGCCCGGGCCTTGCGCTGGGCGATGCGCTGATCGAATATCGCGAAGAGCGGCATCTCGAAGTGCTCAAGCTGCAGAATGCGGCGCGCAATTCGACCGAGTGGTTCGAGAATATCGAACGCTATGCCGGCTTCGCACCGATCCAGTTCGCCTATTCGCTGCTGACGCGGTCGCAGCGGGTGAGCCACGAAAACCTGCGCCTGCGCGATCCGGCGTGGCTCGAAGGGGTCGAGCGCTGGTTCCTAGACTCATGCAGGAGGCGCGCCTGCCGACAAAGCCGTTTGGCCGATGTTCGCGCCGTTCAAGCTGCGCGAAATGGCGCTCGCCAACCGCGTCGTCGTTTCACCGATGGCGACCTATTCGGCCAGCGACGGGCTGCCGGACGATTTCCACCTCGTTCATTACGGTGCGCGGGCGCAGGGCGGGGCGGGGCTGGTCTTTACCGAGATGACCTGCGTGTCGCCCGAAGGGCGGATCACGCCGGGGTGCGCCGGGATATGGAGCGACGAACAGGCATCGGCATGGCGCCGCATCGTCGATTTCGTCCACGCCAACAGCGATGCGAAATTCTGTCTCCAGATCGGCCATTCGGGACCCAAGGGTTCGACCAAGGTCGGCTGGGAAGGCTATGACGTCCCGCTCGACACGGGCAACTGGCCGGTGATGGCGGCGTCGGACGTCGCCTGGTCAGAGCATAATCAGACGCCTACTCCGATGACGCGCGCCGACATGGACCGGGTGAAGGACGCAGTTCGTCGCCGCGACGCGCCGGGCGATCGATGCCGGGTTCGACATGGTCGAACTGCACGCCGCGCACGGCTATCTCCTGTCGAGCTTCATCACCCCGCTGATGAACCGGCGCAGCGACGAATATGGCGGCAGCCTCGAGAATCGCTTGCGCTTCCCGCTCGAGGTGTTCTCGGCGATGCGCGATGTCTGGCCGATCAACCGGCCGATGTCGGTCAGGATCAGCGCCAACGACTGGATGGGCGACGACGGCGTCACGCCCGACGAGGCGGTCCTGATCGGCGAGGCTTTCGCCCGCGCCGGGGCCGACCTGATCGACGTGTCGGCGGGGCAGACCTGGGCAAAGGGCAACCCCGTCTATGGCCGCATGTTCCAGACCCCGTTTTCCGACCGCATCCGCAATGAAGGCGAGGTGCGCACGATGGCGGTCGGCAACATTTACGAGACCGACCATGTCAATTCGATCCTCGCCGCCGGCCGTGCCGATCTCGTTGCCATGGCGCGTCCGCACCTCGTCGAACCCTATTGGACGTTGCATGCCGCCGCCGCTGCCGACTATCGCGGTATCGCTGTTCCCAAACCCTATCTCGGCGGGCAGCAACAGTTGACGCGCAATCTCAAGCGCGCGGCGGAGATGGAGGCAGCGCTCAAGGCATGACCAGCACGTTCGATCCCGAAACATTCGCGCCCGATCATTTCGGCTGGGCCTTCGCCGATCGCGTCGCGACGATCACGCTCGACCGGCCCGAGAAGAAGAACCCGCTGACCTTCGCCAGCTATGCCGAATTGCGCGACCTGTTCCGCGCGCTGGTCTATGCGCGCGACGTCAAAGCGGTCGTCATCACCGGGGCGGGCGGCAATTTCTGCTCGGGCGGCGACGTTCACGAGATCATTGCGCCGCTGACCAAGATGGCGATGCCCGAGCTGATCGATTTCACCCGCATGACGGGCGATCTGGTCAAGGCGATGCGCGCCTGCCCGCAACCGATCGTCGCGGCGATCGACGGGATCTGCGCGGGTGCCGGCGCGATTCTGGCGATGGCATCGGACCTGCGGCTGGCGACACCCGAAGCGAAGACCGCCTTCCTCTTTACCCGCGTCGGACTGGCCGGCGCCGACATGGGGGCATGTGCCATCCTGCCGCGGATTATCGGTCAGGGGCGCGCTGCCGAACTGCTCTACACCGGCCGCTCGATGAGCGCCCAGGAAGGCCTCGCCTGGGGGTTCCACAACCGGCTTGTCGCTCCCGAAGCGCTGCTCGACGAGGCGCAAACACTGGCGCGCACGCTCGCCGACGGCCCCAATTTCGCGCACGCGATGACCAAGCGCCAGCTCGAACAGGAATGGTCGGTCTCGATCGAAACCGCGATCGAGATGGAGGCGCAGGCGCAGGCGATCTGCATGGCGACCAGGGACTTTACCCGCGCCTACGAGGCGTTCGCCGCCAAGCGCAAGCCGCTGTTCGAAGGCGATTGATGGCCGACCGCACTTTCCTCGACTGGCCGTTTTTCGCCGATCATCATCGCGCGCTCGCCGATGACCTCGATGCATGGTGCAAGACCGAACTGGCCGGCGGTCACGACGAAAACGATGTCGATGCCGCCTGCCGCGATTTGGTCGACAAGCTCGGCGCCGGGGGCTGGCTGCGCTATTGCGTGCCGGCCAGCCATGGCGGCGTGCACGAGGCCATCGACGTGCGCTCGCTCAGCATCATCCGCGAGACGCTGGCGCGCCATGACGGGCTCGCCGACTTTGCCTTTGCGATGCAGGGGCTGGGTTCGGGAACGATCTCGCTGTTCGGCAGCGAGGCGCAAAAGGCGACCTATCTCCCCGCCGTCGCGCGCGGCGACACGATAGCGGCCTTCGCCCTGACCGAGCCGCGCTCGGGCTCCGACGTCGCCGCGATGGAAACGACCGCAACGGCGCAGGGCGACGGATTCACGATCAACGGGGCCAAGACCTACATTTCGAATGGCGGGATTGCCGATTACTACATCCTGTTCGCGCGCACCGGCGAAGCTCCGGGCGCGAAAGGGATCAGCGCCTTCGTCGTCGATGCCGACAGCGCCGGGCTGGCGGTCACCGAACGCATTCGCGTCATCGCGCCGCATCCGCTCGCGACGATCGAGTTCACCGACATGGTGGTGCCCGCCGACAGCCTGCTCGGTGAGCCGGGTCGCGGCTTTTCCCAGGCGATGGCGACGCTCGACATCTTCCGTACGACCGTGGGTGCCGCGGCCCTGGGGTTCGCCCGGCGCGCGCTCGATGAAGCGACGGCGCGCGCGCTCGACCGCAAGCTCGGCGCGGGACTGCTCGCCGACAATGCTGTGACGCAGGCGAACCTTGCCGACATGGTGCTCGATATCGATACCGCGGCCTTGCTGATCTATCGCGCGGGCTGGCTGCGCGACGTCGAAGGCGTGCGCAACACGCGCGAGGCCGCGCTCGCCAAGCTCCATGCAACCGACGGTGCGCAGCGGGTGATCGACAAGGCGGTCCAGCTGTTCGGCGGTCTCGGGGTGACGCACGGCGTCGCGGTCGAAAGCCTCTACCGCGAAATCCGCGCGCTGCGCATCTACGAAGGTGCCAGCGAGGTCCAGCGGCAGGTGATCGCGCGCGAACATCTTAGGGGATTTTCCGCATGACGGTGCATGAAACCTTGCTGCCGCCCGGCTGGCCGCGCCCCAGGGGCTATGCCAACGGCATCGCTGCAAGCGGGCGGACGATCTACACCGCCGGCGTGATCGGCTGGGACGAGCACGAACGCATCGTCTGCGATGATCTCGCCGGCCAATTCGCGCAGGTGCTGCGCAACACCGTCGCGATCCTGGCGGAAGGGGGCGCTGCTCCCGAACATATCGTGCGGATGACCTGCTACGTCACCGATCGCGATGCCTATGTCGCCAGCCTCGCCGAAATCGGCGCGGCGTGGCGCGACATCATCGGCAAGAACTATCCGGCGATGGCGGTCGTCGCGGTCGCGGCCCTGGTCGAACACCGCGCAAAGGTGGAGATCGAAACGACCGCGGTGGTGCCCGCATGAAGTCGGGCCAGATCGACCGTTTCATCGCCGACGGCCTGCCGCCGCCGCAGGACCAGCCCGAATTCCTCTTCGTCCGTCCCGAGCTCCGCTATCCCGAGCGCTTCAATTGCGCGGTCGAGCTGATCGATCGCGCGCCGCGCGACGATCTCGCCCTGGTCAACGATTGCGGCGGATGGACCTATGGCGAGATGTCCGACTGGTCGAACCGCATCGCGCGTTTGCTGGTCGAGCGCGAGGGCCTGGTTCCCGGCAATCGCGTGCTGTTGCGCGGGCCCAATACGGCGACGATGTTCGCCGCCTGGCTCGGCGTCATCAAGGCCGGCGGTATCGTCGTCGCGACCATGCCGATGCTGCGCGGCAAGGAAATCGCGACGATCCTCGATTGTGCAAAGATCAGCCACGCGATCATCGACGCGCGCTTCTCCAGGGACTTCGAGATAGGCTGCAAGCTTGCGGACAATGCGCCGAAAACCTTGAGCTATGAAGGAGACGCTGGAACAGGCGAGATGGAGCGGATGACTGCGAGCCTATCGACGGATTTCGCGCCATGCGACACGTGCCGCGACGATGTCGCTCTGCTTGCCTTCACGTCGGGCACCACCGGCAAGCCTAAGGCATGCGTCCAATTCCACCGCGACGTCCTCGCCTGCGCTGACAGTTTCGCGCGATATCTGCTCACCCCAAGCTCTAGCGATCGCTGGGCGTGCTCGGCACCGCTGGCCTTCACATTCGGCCTTGGCATGGAACTGATATTTCCGTGGCGCTTCGGCGGCGCCGCTGTGACGATAGAGACGCCCGGACCGGTAGCGCTGATCGAAGCGATCGAGCGGCACCGCGTCACCGTTCTCGGGACCGCGCCGACCGCATACAAAGCGCTTATCCCGCTGATCGATGGGCATGACCTTTCTTCGCTCAGGGCCTGCGTCTCGGCCGGCGAACACCTTCCCGCCGCAACGTGGCAGGCATGGCGCGAGGCGACCGGGCTCGGCATTGTCGACGGCATCGGCGCGACCGAGATGATGCATATTTTCATCTCGGCCGCCGGCGATGACATTCGCCCCGGTGCGACAGGAAAGGTTGTGCCGGGCTATGTCGCGACGGTCCTCGATGACGCAGGCGAACCGCTCGACAGCGGAGTCGGGCGGCTGGCGGTCAAGGGGCCGACCGGCTGTCGCTATTTCGACGACGAGCGCCAATCGGACTATGTCGATAACGGCTGGAACGTGACCGGCGACACCTACCGGCTCGATGCCACCGGATATTTCTGGTTTGTCGCGCGGTCGGACGACATGATCGTTTCGTCTGGCTACAACATTGCCGCGCCCGAAGTCGAAGGCGCACTTTATGCCCATCCCGCCGTCCTGGAGTGTGCGGTTCATCGGCGCACCCGACGCCGAGCGTGGCCAGATCGTCAAGGCGTTCGTGGTGCTCGCAGATGGGCATGTCGAAAGCAATGATCTCGTCGTCGAACTCCAGCATCACGTGAAGGCGGCGATCGCGCCCTACAAATACCCGCGCGCGATCGTCTTTGTCGATGCCCTGCCCAAGACCGCGACGGGCAAGCTCCAACGCTTCAGCCTCCGCGATGTCGGCTAGGCAAAACCATGCTGGCCGCGGGCGGTGCTTTCGTCTAGCGGCGCAACCATGACATTATCCCACGAATCTCGCTCCGCCCTACGCTCCGCCTTGCGCGCAGACGAAGCCACGTTGATCCGACAATTTGTCGACGAAATGGCCGAAGGCGCGCCGGCGGTCGCCGAAGTGAAGGCGCTGGGTCGCAAGCTCGTCGCGCATGCCAAGGCCGACGACAGCGAGACGCTGATCGACGCCTTCATGAACCGGTATCGCCTGTCGACCGAAGAGGGCGTGGTCCTGATGTGCCTCGCCGAGGCGCTGCTGCGCGTGCCCGATGCCGGGACCGCTGATGCGCTGATCCGCGACAAGATCACCGGACGAAACTGGGTATCCCAAAACGGCGACAGCGGTTCGCGATTGGTCGACCTCTCGGCCTATGGCCTATCGCTTGGCAGCACGACCCTGCTTCTCGACACCTTCGGGAGCAGCGACAATCCGGCAACGATCCTCAAACGGATGATCCGAAAGTCGGGCGAACCGGTCATCCGCCAGGCGGCGCTGGCCGCGATGAAACTGCTCGGCAAGCAGTTCGTCATGGGCGAGACTATCGACGGCGCGGTCAAACGCGCGGCGAAAGTAGCAAAGGGCGAACTGTGTTCGTTCGACATGCTCGGCGAAGCAGCACGCACTGCGAGCGATGCAGCGCGCTATTTCCGCTCCTACGAAGCCGCGATTGCGCGCATCGGTCGCACTGCGGAGGCGGGCGACCCGCACGCCAACCACGGCATTTCGGTCAAGCTTTCCGCGCTCCATCCGCGCTTCGAATATCTCCAGATGGACCGCGTGCGCGAAGAGCTTTTACCGCGTGTCGTCGAGCTGGCTTTGCAGGCAAGGGCGGCAAACATCCCGATGACGCTCGACGCCGAGGAATCGGACCGGCTCGAACCGCATCTCGATATTGTTACCGGTCTCGTCGAAGCGGGCGTGGCCGATGGCTGGACCGGACTGGGGCTTGTCGTCCAGGCCTATTCGAAGCGCGCACCCGAATTGGTGAAGTTGGTTTACGCGCTCGCCCAGAAACACGACGTGCATCTCGCCCTGCGGCTCGTCAAAGGCGCCTATTGGGATACCGAGATCAAACGTTCGCAGGTCGCGGGCACCGATTATTTTCCCGTCTGGACTGCCAAGCCGCATACCGACCTATGCTATTTGCGCTGCGCCCAGTTGCTGCGCGGCATGACCGACCACATTTACCCCGCCTTTGCGACGCACAATGCGATGACGATCGCCTTTGTCGCCAAGTTGTTTGCCGGCGAGCGTGGCTATGAATTGCAGCGTCTCCACGGCATGGGCGAAGGCGCGCACGATGCGATGCGCGACATCGCGCCGCCACCGCGCCCGGTGCGGGTCTACGCTCCCGTGGGCACGCACAAGGACTTGCTCGCTTATCTCGTTCGCCGCCTGCTCGAGAATGGCGCGAACAGCTCGTTCGTCCACCAGTTCAGCGATCCCGACGTGACGATCGACGATCTGTCGGTCGACGCTCGGGAGCAGGTCGATGTCGCCGCACCGCGCATTGCAACCGGGGCTGAATTGTTCCTACCGCAACGGCGCAACAGCCAAGGCTATGACCTTGGCGAACCCGGACAGGCCGAAGCACTGATGGCCGACATGGCGAAGCATCGGCATCACGACTGGCATGTCGGGCCGATCGTCGGCGGACGTGAAGGGCAGGGCGACAGCGCATTGGCGGTGATCAATCCGGCAACCGGCGATCCGATTGGCCAGTGCGTTGAGGCAAGCCTGAGCGAAATCGACGATGCGATTGCGCTCTCGCTTGCCGCGCAGCGCGAATGGAGCCTGGCCGGCGGTGATTTTCGTGCGACACGGCTCGAAAAGGCCGCCGACCTGCTCGAAGCCGACACACCCAAGTTTCTCGCGCTGGCGATGGACGAGGCGGGCAAGACGTTGGCCGATGCGATCGCCGAACTACGTGAAGCGGTCGATTTCCTGCGCTATTACGCCGCGGGAGCGCGCGAGCATTTCGAGCGCGCCGTCGTGCTTCCCGGACCGACCGGCGAGCGTAACGAGCTGATCCTTGAGGGGCGCGGCCTGTTCACCTGCATCAGCCCGTGGAACTTCCCGCTGGCCATCTTCCTCGGACAGGTCGGGGCTGCGCTGGCAGCCGGCAATGCGGTGCTCGCCAAGCCCGCCGAACAGACCCCGGTTATCGCGCATGAAGCCGTGCGTGCTCTGCTTGCTGCGGGCGTGCCCGGCGACGTGCTCCATTTCCTCCCCGGGCGTGGCGAAGTCGTCGGTGCGGCGCTGACTGGCCATGCCGAGATCGCCGGTGTCGTCTTCACCGGATCGACCGAGGTTGCGCACCTGATCAACCGCAAGCTCGCCTCGCGCAACGCGCCAATTGCGACGCTGATCGCCGAGACTGGTGGGATGAACGCGATGATCGTTGATTTGACTGCCTTGCCCGAACAGGTTGCACGCGACGTTGTATCGTCGGCGTTCCAGTCGGCGGGTCAGCGCTGTTCGGCGCTGCGCGTTGTCTACCTTCAGGACGACGTTGCCGATCACATCCTCGAAATGATTGCCGGCGCGGCGGCTGAACTTACCATCGGTGATCCGTCCGAACTCGCGACCGACGTCGGGCCGATCATCGATGGCGAGGCGCAGGCGAGCATCCAGCATCACATCGATACCTTTGCCGCCAAGGGGCGGATTGTTCTTCAAGCGATCCGAACCGGGACGATCGCCGACAATGGCAGCTACATCATGCCGACGATTATCCGCCTAGATGACATTGCCGAAATGGAGCGTGAGGTGTTCGGCCCGGTGCTCCACATCGTTCGCTGGAAAGCCAAGCATCTCGATCGCGTGATCGATGCAATCAACGCCACCGGTTACGGCCTCACGCTTGGCATTCACAGCCGGATCGATGCGTTCGCGGCGCATGTTGCGGCGCGCGCGCAGGTCGGCAACGTTTACGTCAACCGCAACCAGATCGGGGCAATCGTCGGTTCGCAACCGTTTGGTGGCCGCGGATTGTCAGGCACCGGACCAAAGGCGGGCGGTCCGCAATATCTGCTGCGCTTCGCCGAGGAAAAGACGATCTCGACCGATATTACCGCGGCGGGCGGCAACACCGCGTTGATGGCAGGCAGCGAAGGGATTTAGGCTTCGCCCCGGCGCGCGACCCAGTCCCAGCCGAGCGGATCGCCGTCCATCAGCATGACTCCGCGCGCCGCAAGATCGTCGCGGATTGCGTCCGACCGGGCAAAATCCTTTTCGTTGCGCGCCGTTTTGCGTTCGGCCATCAGGATCGCGATGTCCGCTTCGGACAGGTCCGAATCCTTTGGGCGCACGCGCAGGTCGGTGCGTTCGAGGTCGAGTAGCTCGAGGCCCAGCACTGCATCCATGCGCTCGACCGCGCCCAGCCGTTCGCCTGGCTCCAGCTGCTTGTTGCCGACGATGTCCTCGAGCGCGGTGAGCGCCAGCGGTGTATTGAGATCGTCGCACATCGCGCGGTCGAAGGCATCGAGGGCCTTGGCGATATGCGGGTGTGGATCGCTCGGGAGGATCGGTGGACCCGCCTCGCGCAGCCGCTCGATAGTCATCACCAGCCGCTTGAGCCGGGTCGAGGCTGCCTCGAGATTGTCGAAGCTGAACTCGAGTTCGCTGCGGTAATGCGCCTGCAGGCACATCATCCGATACGCGATCGGATGATAGCCGCGATCGACCAACCGTTGCAGCGTCAGGAACTCGCCCGACGATTTCGACATCTTGCCCGCGCGCTCAACAAGAAAGTTGTTGTGCATCCAGATATTGGCGCCCGTCGCCGATGAGCAGGTGATCGCCTGGTTCTGGGCGATCTCGTTCGGATGATGGATCTCGCGATGATCGATACCGCCGGTATGGATGTCGAACTGTCGGCCAAGATACTGCATCGCCATGACCGAGCATTCGAGATGCCAACCGGGCGCGCCGCGACCCCATGGGGAATCCCACTCCATCTGCCGTGTTTCGCCTGCTGGCGTGGTTCGCCAGATCGCGAAATCCTGCGGATTGCGCTTGCCGCCGACGGGATCGATGCGACTTTCGCCGTCGTCGGTTTTCGCCCGCGCCAGACGTCCGTAATCGGGCACCGTCGTGACGTCGAAATACAGGCCGCTGTCGAGCTGGTAGCAATGCTTGGCGGCGATGCTCTTGGCGAACGCGATCATCGGCTCGATATGCTCGGTCGCAATCGTCCAGTGCGCCGGCTGGCGGATATTGAGCCGGCGAACATCGCGCCAGTAGGCCTCGGTATAGTGTCGCGCGATGTCCCAGATCGATTGGGCGCTTTGCGCGGCGGCCTTTTCGAGTTTGTCCTCACCCGCATCGGCATCGTCGGTCAAATGACCGACATCGGTGATGTTGATGATGTGCGTCAGCTTGTAGCCGCGCCACGTCAACGTGCGTCCCAAAGTGTCGGCAAAGACATAGGCGCGCATATTGCCGATATGCGGGTAATTATAGACGGTCGGACCACACGAATAGACGCGCGCCTCGCCGGGATGCACCGGCGTGAAATCGACCAGCGATCGGGTCAAGCTGTCGAACAGCCGCAATGGGGTGTCGGGCGTCATCGTCGCGGTCTGTCGCGCCAAACGGGCAAGGCGTCAACCGCTTGCGAAAGACCACTGGCCTGCCTATCTCATATGAGTAATCAGAGGGGTGCGACGCGATGACAGATTTCAATGACCGGGAAAAAGCCTTCGAGGCGAAATTCGCCCACGAGGCCGAAGCGCTATTTCGCGTAACCGCGCGGCGCAATCGCCTGCTCGGCGAATGGGCGGCGGAAAAGATGGGACTCACGCCTGAAGAGACCGAGGCTTATGCCAAGGAAGTCATCGCGGCCGATTTCGAGGAAGCGGGTGACGAGGACGTCATTCGCAAGGTGCTCGGCGACATGATGTCAGCCAAGTGCGATATCGATGACGCTGGCGTTCGCGCCGCGCTTGAGCAAAAATCGGTCGAGGCGCACCGCCAGTTTATCGACAGCGTCGACAAGGGCTGACTTTCCATGGCGATGACCGCAGAGCAGATCGAAGCGATGATCGCGACCGCCATTCCTGACGCGACGGTGGAAATCACCGACCTTGCCGGTGACGGCGACCATTACGCAGCGCGCGTCGTCGCCGAAAGCTTTCGCGGGACCAGCCGGGTCGCCCAGCACAAGGCGGTCTATCAGGCGCTTGGTGGCCGCATGGGTGGGACTCTCCACGCGCTGCAACTCACGACTGCATTACCTGAAGGAACATCATCATGACCGCTCCCGTCAAAGATCGCATCGACAGCCTGGTAGGCCAGCACGATGTCGTGCTTTTCATGAAAGGTTCGCCGCTCTTTCCCCAGTGCGGATTTTCGAGCCGCGCCATCGCGATCCTCGATCATCTCGGCGTTGGATATGAAAGCGTCGATGTTCTCCAGGACATGGAAGTCCGCCAGGCGATCAAGGAATATTCGGATTGGCCGACGATTCCCCAGCTTTACGTAAAGGGCGAATTCGTCGGTGGATCGGATATCATGATGGAAATGTTCGAAGCTGGCGAACTCGCCCAGTTGATGACCGACAAGGCTGTGACCAAGGCCGAATAGCCTCGATTGGGCTACGCGCGCTGCATAACTGAATTTACGACAACCAAGCTGGCGTCGGCACCTTACGGTGGCGGCGTTTTTGGTCGTTCTGCGAGGATATGGAATTTCGGGTGAGGACGGGTCGAACCAGGGACCAAACCAGTCCGACCCGTCACTCTAGAGCGAAACACTCAGATACGATTATGACGTTGCATGCTCCATGCCAGAACAGGTGCTATCCAGCCGTTTGGCGGGAGACGATGGTTACCCAGAGGTTGACGGGATGAAAGAGTGTCAAAGATCCCGACACGACGGCGCTCTGCCGAGAGATCAAGATTTATGTTTACATGCGTAGTTGGATAGGATTACAAATGTAGCCATAAGCGAAAGAGGCATTATGGCTATCGAACGGATCAGCGACTCGGAATATGCGGTCATCGAACCGCTCTGGGACAAGGCGCCGCTGACGGCGGTCGAAATCGCCGATCGCGTCGCCAAGGACAACGATTGGACGCTGCAAACCGTCAAGACGCTGTTGTCGCGGCTTGTCGCCAAGGGCGCGGTCGCGTTCGAGACGCAGGGACGTCGCTATCTCTATCGCCCGCTCATCGCGCGCAACGATCATGCGGTCGCTGAGTCGCGGCGTCTGCTTGACCGGCTGTTCGCCGGCCGGGTCAGTCCGCTTGTTGCGCAGCTCGCCAAACGTGATGCGCTGAGCGAAGACGACATTGCCGAGATCGAGGCGCTGCTAAAGGAGTTGCGCGCGTGATCGGCCCGATCACAATCGCGTGGCTGAGCGACACATTGCTCGCGACGAGCGTCATGATGGCGCTGGTGCTGCTGATCCGGCGTCCCGTGGCGCGCGCGTTTGGACCGCGCATCGCCTATTTGTTGTGGATGATCCCTGCGGCCCGTTGTGTCATGCCAGCGCTCACGGGTCCGCCGCAGGAGAGCGTCGCGAGCCTTTCGATCCCGATTTCTTCGCTCAATGGCGTTGCCGCCTCGACTGCTTCGTCGGGCGTAATCGCCGAACCCTCTGCGGTGGACCTGCTCGTGTCAGCGCTGCCCATGATCTGGCTGGGCGGGGCGATCGTGTGTCTCACCGCGATCGGCTTCGCGCATTGGGGCTTTCGCCGGCGGCTTCTCGACGGGGCGGTCAAAGCGCCTCGGTTCGAAGGTTTTAGCGTCGTTCGGTCGGCTGCGGTCTCCTTACCGCTTGCGATCGGGATAAGGCGTCCGCTGATCGTGGTTCCGATCGATTTCGAGTCGCAGTTCGGCGCGACGGAAAAGCTTCATATCCTGCGCCACGAAGCCGAGCATCATCGCCATGGCGACCTGTGGGCGAATATCGCTGCCGCATGTGTCCTGTCGGCCCACTGGTTCAACCCGCTTGCCTGGCTGTCGTGGAGTGCGTTCCGGCTCGACCAGGAAAAATGCTGCGATGCGCGGGTGACAGCACAAGCCGAAGGCGAGGACCGCGCGCTCTATGCCGCAACCCTCGCCAAGGCAGTGATTGGACCGGGAACGCGCACTCTGCGCCTGGTTGCACCAATGATAGTTCAGAAGGATCTCAAGGAGAGACTGATCATGTTGAAAGATGCACGCGCCATTTCACGCCCCCGAACTGCCGCCGGAATTTTCGGAATCGGGCTCCTGCTTGCAACGGGGCTGATCGCGACGGCGACCGTTGTTCCTGCAATTGCTGCACAAGATGGTGGGCAGAGTGACGCCATTCCTCAGCCCCCGCAGCCGCCGTTACCGCCGATGGCTCCGGCTGCACCAACGGCTCCTGCGGTACCAACGGCACCGAACGCTCCGCCCGCACCCCCGACCGCGCAGGATGGCGATATGGGTGAGCGCCATGTCATGATCGTCCGTAAAGAAGATGGAAAGCGGACGGTCGAGCGTCGGATCGTCAGGGGCGGACCCGGCGAGGCGATGCCGAGCGAGGCCGAAATCAGGGCCATGATCCCTGAAATCGATATCGCACGAATGAAGGGGAAATGTGACGTAACCAACCCAGTCGTCACCGAGACGAGTGCGAGCGAGAACGGTAAACGCGAAAAGATCATCATTCGCATGTGCGGTGACCGCGAAATGGCGCGGAATGCGCGCGCCAGTGCCATTGATGGATTGCGCGAGGCCCGCGCTGAAATCTCGCAGGACAGCGATATGCCCGCTTCGGTAAAGGCGCAGGTTCTCGCCGAGCTCGAGGCGCAGATCGCAAAGATGCAGGCGCAATCCGACTGATTTAAGCGGTTCAGCCAATCGTGATCGGGGCGGCGCGCAGCGTCGCCCCTTTTCGTTTGCTCTTGGCAATGCCACATGGAGGGCAATGGCTATTCCCGCACCAGGACCCGTCGGCTTTGCCGAGCAGATCGAGCCTTTCGTCGCGCGGGTTCTCGCGCCCAATCCTTCGCCCTACACTTATACCGGTACGCAGACCTATCTGGTTGGCCGATCCGACCTTGCAGTGATCGATCCGGGCCCGGCCGACGAGGACCATATCGCTGCAATTATCGCCGGAATCGCGGATCGCCCTGTGCGGGCGATCATGTGCACCCACACGCACCGCGATCACAGTCCGGCGGCAGCGCCGCTTTCGCGGCTGGTCGGCGCGCCGATCATCGGCTGTGCGCCGCTGACGCTCGACGATGACGGGCCGCGAGCCGACGCCGCGTTCGATGTCGATTATGCGCCCGACCGTGTCCTGTCCGACGGTGAGCAGGTCGCCGGCGACGGCTGGACGCTGACTGCCGTCGCAACCCCTGGCCATACGTCGAACCATTTGTGTTTCGCGCTCGATCAATCGGGCGCACTGTTTACTGGCGACCACGTCATGGGCTGGTCGACTACCGTGGTCAGCCCGCCCGATGGCGACATGGCAGACTATATGGCGAGCATGGCATTGCTGCTCGATCGCGAAGACCGGATTTACTATCCTGCGCATGGACGCGCTATCGAAACGCCGCGCAAGCTGGTGCGCGGCATGATGGGCCATCGCCGCCAACGCGAAGGACAGATCTTGCGCCGCATTGCCGAGGGCACCGATCGGATCGAGGCGATGGTGCCGTCGATGTACAAGGGGCTCGACCCGCGGCTATACGGCGCGGCAGGGCGGTCGGTGTTGGCGCATCTGATCGAACTGGAACGTCAGGGGCGTGTCGCCCGTTCAGGAGAACAATGGAAACTTCGCGCAACATGACGGCCACTGCCGACCGCGAGCAGCCAAGGACGGTCGCGCCGACCATGGCGCCGCCTGTTCGGCGCGCGCCCTGGGTCCTGTTCGCGCTGACGCTTGCGGCCGCCGTCTGGCTCGCGTGGCGTGCCTTTGGCCCCGAGCAACTCGGCGACCCGCTGGCAACGTCGTTGCTGGCGTTTGAAAAGCAGAACAGCCTGACGGTGTTCAGCGCGCAGCTCGCACCGGTCGTGGCGAGTGACGATGAACGCATGCTCGGATTGCTCAAATCGAAACAGATCGCGGTGATCCCGGCGCGCGTTGAGTATCGCCTCGACCTGTCGCAAATAGACCGCCAGCGGATGCGCTGGAACGATGCAAACCGTACGCTGACGGTAACGCTGCCACCGCTGACCGTCAGTCGCCCCAATCTCGACGAAGCCCGCGCGCAATATATCCGCGAAGGCGTGTTGATTACGCGCGACGCGCAGGAACGCCTCAACCGCAACAATACGCGCCTCGCCGAACAGCAGGCGGCCAAGCAGGCGGCAAACCCGGTGCTGATGAACCTCGCGCGGACGGCTGCGCGCGATGCGGTACAGCAAAACCTCACGATTCCGCTGCAAGTGGCGGGCTATGACAATGTTACGGTCGAAGTGCGCTTCGACGGAGAAAAGGACGCTTCGCAATGACCGCCGCAACCAAATGCCAGCCTTGCCGGCGTCGACCTGCGCGCCGAAATCGACCGGCTGCGCAAGGATCGCAACGCGGTGATCCTGGCGCATTATTACCAGAAGCCCGAGATTCAGGACCTTGCCGATTTCGTCGGCGACAGTCTGGAGCTGTCGAAAAAAGCCGCCGATACCGATGCCGACGTCATTGCCTTTTGCGGCGTGCGGTTCATGGCCGAAACCGCCAAGATCCTAAGTCCCGAAAAGATCGTCATCCTCCCCGACATGGCGGCGGGATGCAGTCTGGAGGACAGCTGTCCGCCCGAACAGTTCAAGGCGTTTCGTGCCAAGCATCCCGATCACATCGCGCTGACCTACATCAACTGTTCGGCGGCGGTGAAAGCATTGAGTGATATCATTGTCACCAGTTCGTCGGCCGAGACGATCCTGAGCCAGATCCCCAAGGACCAGAAGATCATCTTCGGCCCCGACAAGCATCTGGGCGGCTATCTTGCGCGCAAGTTCGACCGCGACATGCTGCTCTGGCCCGGCGTGTGCATCGTCCATGAGGCGTTCAGCGAAACCGAGCTGCTCAAGCTCAAGGCGCAATACCCGGACGCGCCGGTTGCGGCGCACCCCGAATGCCCGCCGCACATCATCGACCATGCCGATTACGTCGGATCGACCAGCGGGATTCTGCAGTTCGTCAAGACCAGCGAGAGCGACACGCTGATCGTCGCGACCGAACCGCACATCATCCACCAAATGGAAAAGGCTGTGCCCGAGAAGACTTTCATTGGCGCGCCCGGCGCCGACGGCAACTGCAACTGCAACATCTGTCCGTACATGGCGCTGAATACGATGGAGAAGCTCTATGTCGCGTTGCGCGACCTCGAACCGCGGATCGAGATCGAGGAGGACGTGCGTGTCGCGGCCAAGAAATCGCTCGATCGTATGCTCGAAATGGCCGCCGGCACACTGGGGCAGGGCGATCTGGGTAAGCCCGGCGCATGATCGCGACGCTGCGCAGCTGGTGGGTTAGCGTCAACGCGAGCTACTGGTTCTATCCGGCGATCTTCTCTGGCCTGGCGGCGATCCTGGCGTTCGTTACCGTCTATATCGATCGCGCCTGGGCGGCCGAATATCTCAGCCAAGTCAACTGGCTGAGCCCGGCGCGGCCCGATGGCGCGCGCAACACATTGACGGTGATCGCGGGATCGATGATCGGCGTCGCCTCGACAGTCTTCTCGATCACCATTGCGGCGGTCGCCTATGCTTCGGGGACCTACGGACCGCGGCTGCTGACCAACTTTATGGAGGACCGGGGCAACCAGCTTTCGCTTGGAACCTTTATCGCCACCTTCGTCTATGCGGTAATGGTTCTGCGCGTCGTGCGCAGCGAGGGCGAACAGGCGACAACGGTTGCTGATGCGGTATCAACGATCGCGCCCGGCTTCGTGCCGCAGTTGTCGTCTGCTGATCGCCACGGTGATGGTCAGCATTGCGGTGGCTGTGCTGGTTTATTTCCTCAACCATATCCCATCGAGCATCCGCATCAACACGGTCCTCGAAGGGATCGGTGAACGGCTGATCCACGATCTCAAGCGCCGCTTTCCCGACGACGACGACGGAATCGAACCTGGCGAGCGCCCCGACGGCGATGCGATTACCGCGCGCGACAGCGGCTATGTCCAGATCATCGATTTCTCGTCGCTCGACGACATTGCCGAGGCGTGCGGCGGCACGATCGTGCTCAACGTGCGTACTGGCGATTTCGTCCATCCCGATATGACCTTTGCCAAGGTTGCCGGCGGCGAATGGGACGACGAAGCGATCGGCGAAATCCGCGACTGTTTCGCAATGGGCGGGCGGCGCACGCCGACGCAGGACCTAGAATTTCTGATCGACGAGCTGGTCGAGATCGCGTTGCGAGCGTTATCGCCGGGGATCAACGATCCGTTCACCGCGATCACCGCGATGCACTGGCTCGGCGCGGCGACGGGCGAAATCGCGCGGCGCGACCTGACGCGCGGACCCGAGCAGAGCGGCTACAAGCGCGACCGGGTCATGCCGTTGGCGGACGATTTCACACATTTCCTTGAGCGCGGGTTTGGCGGAATCCGCGCGTCGGCAGCAGGCAGCCCTCTGGCGGCAAAGAATTTCCTCGACTGCCTGTACGCGAGCGCGACCGCATCGTCGTCACAGCGTCGGCGCGATGCGATCGCTAAGGAGGGCGCGCTGCTGCTCAGCCAGGCACGCGGGTCGCTGAGTGGGCCCGCGCTCGACGAGCTCGAAAAGCGCTACGGTAATTTCCGCGAGACGATGGCGGCGATGGCGACGCGGGCGGTCTAGCGCATATGCGAGGAACGGGTGCGTTGATTGGGCGTTTGAACGATGCAACCACAAAGGAAAGTACGATGGACGGACAGGTCGACACGAGCGGACAGGATCTGTCCGACTATGACGAGGATCAGCGCGCCGAAATTCTTGAGGTTGAAGGTAAGCACCCGATCAAGAACGGTGTCGAAACCGACCTCAACCCCGATCGCGGCGAACCGATCGATGGCGACGACGCGACCGACCAAACGCTGACCGAGCGCAAAAAGCCCTGAAGCGCGCAATAATATTAGGCCAAGACCGGTTATCCACAGTTTAGTTGCGTCGTTGTGGATAACTTGGTTTTTTTCGTTTGTGTCGACTCGATCGGCCCATGCATTGTGAATTCATCGGAAGGGCGAACCTTCGGACGGACGCCAAGGCTCTTCGGAGGCGCGGTGAAAGGATGATGAAGGTTCCACTGGATGACCGCCAGGCACGGCGCGGAAGGCTCCCTCGTGGAGCACGAAGCGAAATGCGGACGCGGGATGTCGAAGAAAACCAAAGTAGAATCCGCGGCGCGAGCCTAGGTTTCGAACCGGAAGGACGCGATATCGGGTCTGATTTACCTCTTCGGAGAAAAATCAAACCGGACGCCCGACGGAAATGCGACGATCTTCGGATCAGAACAAATCCATCCGTGGCGCAGTGGGAGCCGACAGCAATGTCGGCTCCCATTTTTCGTTGAGCGAGCGTGCTGCGGGGCGTTTAACCCGCCGACGTCAGCCGCCGTTGAGGCTGTGCTCGAGCGTGATTTCGCAATTGAGCAGCTTCGACAGGGGGCAGTTGACCTTCGCCTCGGCGGCCGCCTTGGCGAAATCCTCGGCCGTAATGCCGCACGATCGTCGCGCTCAGGGTCAGCGCCGATTTCGTCACGCTGAACCCGTCGCCGTCCTTGTCGAGACTGACGACCGCCTTTGTCTCGAGCGTGCCGTCGCTATGGCCCGCCTTGGCGAGGCCAAAGCTCAATGCCATCGTGAAGCAGCTCGCATGCGCGGCTGCGATCAGCTCCTCGGGATTGGTCCCGGGCTTGTCCTCGAAGCGCGTCTGGAAACCATAAGGCTGGTTATCGAGCGCGCCAGACTGGGTCGAGACATGGCCCTTGCCGTCCTTGCCGAGGCCTTCGTATCGGGCCGAGCCGCTCTTATGGATCGTGCTCATCGTGCGAGTTGGCCGCGGATAGCGCCGCCCGGGTAATCGGCGGTGTGGACGTTGACGTAATAATTCGACGGATCGGCGATGATCGACGCGGCGAGCGCCTTGTCGACGCTCAGGCACTCGGACGCCGCGCCGGCAGTCGGAGCCTTGAAGGTGACGACGGGCGGGCCTGCAACACCGGCAGCGCCGCGATGGAGATGCGCCGCGGTCGGCGTGCCGATCCGCTGGACGGTAATGTCGTAGCAGACGGTGTTGGTCGTTGCATCGGCGGTGATCTTGGCAGTGCCGGTGCCGTCGGGATCGCCCGGGCCGGGAACTTCCTGGTTGCCGACCATGGCGGTGTTCCAGCTTTCGCCGACAGTGCCGGCAATCGTCGCGCAGCCGGTGAGTCCGGCGAGGGCGATGAGGGGGATGGCGATTTTTGCGGTGGTGGTTGCGGACATGACGGGGATCCTTTGAATGTTGCGTGACGGTAACGAGCGGAAGCGTCGAACGTTCCTGATTGCATTGACTGCCTTACAGGAGTAATACAGTTGCGAAGGAGACGAACTCGTGAGCGATGACCCCGAAAAAATTGCCAAGAAAGCCCGCAAGGCGGCGAAAAAGATGCGCAAGGCGCGCGACGAACTGCGCGCGGCGAAGGCCGAGATGCGCGCTGCGCGGCGAAACGCGCGCGGCGGCGAGGATGACAGTCCGCGGCCGCATCGCGGCAACGGGCCGCATATCCGCATCGAGATGGACGACGGTTTCAAGGAGTTCGAGATCCCCGAAGAGCTGCGCCGCAAGGGCCGCGAGTTTGCGCGGACGGTGACCGGGCCGCTGGTCCGCGACCTGGCTGCGGCGGGACTGATCGCGGCGGGTGCGGCAATGGCGGCGAAGGCGAGCAAGAAGAAGAAAGCGCCCGAAGCCGATGGCGATGGCGAGGCGCCCGATGTCGAGGCGGCGGCCGACGACGTGTCGAAGAGCGCCGACGAACTGGGCCAGGCGCTCAATGCGCTGGCGAATGCGGCGCTCGGGAAGTTCTTCGGACCGAAGGGCTTCACGACGCGGCATTGAGCGCGCCGCGCCGGGGGTATCCTAGCCCGCGGTAAGCGTGTCGAGCGGCGGGGCGGGGGCGGCTTCGGCCGTGCTCGCGCCGCTTGGCGTGCGGGGCGAAACGGGCTGGCCGAGGACGGGCACGACGATCGCGGCGCCGGTCGCGGCAAAGGCGATGAGCCCGACTGTCAGTCCGCTGATTTTCCGCATGCCATGTCCTCCCTCGCTGCCCCGATAAAGCGTCGGGGTAAGCATCTGGTTACCGCCGAGCTACGTTCAAGGGGCGGGACCGGATGCGGGGCGGATGCGGGCGGCAGGAACCGCGCACGCACCGCCCGCGTTGACCCGGTGATCCTTGTCCCCAGCCCGCAGGAGCGCCCGCGATGACCGAGCCGACCAAGACCAAAGATACCGACGCCAGCCCCACGCCGCACGGGATCGAGCCGGTCGAGAACCGCCCCGATGTCGGCACGACGACGCCCGACGCCTATCCCGACAACGAGGATGCCGGCCCCGGATCGGGCGGCGGCGGCAAGCCCGATTACGGTTCGCCCAAACGCTGAGCTGCGGCGGGTTCTGGCCCGTCGGCAATAGGGGGCGGCGGCTGATGTGACGCGGTGTCGCCAGACTGATCGCTGCGTCCTCGTCGTCCTCCGTCGTCTCGTCCTCGTCCTCTTCGTCGTCCTCGTCCTCGTCCTCGTCTTCCGGGGGGAGGCCGAAGGCGGCGCGGCGGAGGGATTCGAGGCGGGCGCGTTCGGCGCGGTCTTCGTCGTCTTCTTCCTCGACCGCGAACTGTTCGTCCTCGTCGAGCTCGCGCTGGTAATCCCAGCCGCCGTATTGGCCCTGCTGCTCGCCGTCGAAGTCCTCGGGCGGGGGGAAGTCGGTCCACCAATGGCCGTCGCTGTCCTGCCAGATCTCGTGCTCCTCCTCCTCGGCCTCGACGGGTGCAGCGGGGGCGGTTGCGGGGTCGGGGGCGGATCGCCCGAAGCCTCCAAAGTCCTGACAAGTTCATGCAGTTCACACCGTCCAGGGACGGGTTCACGGGTGTGGCCCTGGGTGTGACCTTCGGGGGTTTCGCCAGAGGCTCCTTCGACAGGCTCAGGATGAGCGCGGGAGGGGATGGCGTCGGTCTTCGGCGGATGGCGCGTCGATCGTGTCGAGGAAGGCGTCCCAGTGCGCCATCAGGACCTTGTGCGCGCCGGGCTCTCCGCGCGGGCGGCCGCGCGCGTCGCGCAGCTCGGGCGCGGCGAGGCGATCGAGGCGGGTGAGCAGGCCCAGTGCGAGGCGGTTGTCGGTGCGGTGACGTTCGGCGATCACCTCGCCGTTCTTGACGATGCGGTCGGCCTGGCCGCGCAGCGCGCGTTCGAGCAGGTCGTCGGCGAGCCGTTGGCGGGCGAGCGCCTGCGCGGCGACCCATGCCTCGGCAAAGACCGCGTCGCGGTTGCGCAGGTTGTAGGCCGAGCGCGGGCTGATCGAGGCGGCGCGGCAGGCATCGGTGACGATGCCCGAGGCGGCGAGCGTTCGAGGAAGACGCGCTTGCGCCGCGGGTTCCAGCCGCCGTCGCGCGTGGCGGCATCGTCGTCGGCATCGCGCAGCCCGGCATCGAACTGCTTGAGCCAGGGACGGACGAGCGCCGCGTCGGGGTCGGTGTCGGGGTCGTAGCGGGCATCGGAGGGGGGATCGTAATCGGCGATCGGAGGCAGGATCGTATGGCGTCGCGCCGCGCGCGGGCAGGGCGGTCGCCGGGATGGGGGTAGCTTTGAGGCGGATCGAGTCGCGCACGCCCGCCCAGTAGATATCGTATTCGCGGTCGGTCAGCCCCGCGGTGGGATCGTCGGGATCGCCCGACCCGGCCCAGCGATCGGGGTGCGGCCATAGGCGTCGGTGGCTCCTCCTTCGCCAGAGGCTTCGGCGGACTGAGGTCGGCGCCATCAGGGGCCATGGCGTCGGGCGCATCGGGCGCGGGGAGCGCGGCGAGGGCCGGCGCGGCGTCGGGCGCGCGGTCGTTGGGGAGTGCGTCGGGAGTGTCGGCGCCGGGCGCGCCCTGGGGGAAAGTCTCGTGGTCCATCGATCCACCTCGCTATGCTGAGGAACAAAAGGGGACCGGATATATATGCCAGGTGGTAAATTGTAGGAAAGGGGGGAAATTTGAGATGCCTTTTTCACGGCATGTGGCGCAGCATCACCGTGGTTGACTGTTTTGTCAGGCGTCAGGCGTCGGGCAAATGACCTTACCGATCCTAAAGTGTCTCGGATCACTGCAGAAGATCAATCTACAATCTAACACAGTCGGTGGTGGGCGGAATGGCGCAAGCCATTAGCCTCTTTTTGAGGTTGTCCTTACAGTTGAGTTCGTCTGAGCGATAGCTGTCTTCTTAGGAGGAATTAGTGTTACATTGTATGCGCCCACCACCCAATGCCTAAGGTTGCACCTGCTAATAGAATATACCTCACATATAAGTCGCGTATAATAGCGGAGGCTAAGTTCAGGCTGTTCTCAAAAATTGCTAATGCACTTATAATTTGGTATTCATTTCTTATGATAGTAGCTTCTATCGCTGTATCGTCAAACGTCATTGAAATTTCTTATTTTGAGGTAATATTCGCATCTGCGTCGATTGCAATATTTGCATCGTCGATATTGCTGCAACGGGTATTCTGCAAAGGCAAGCGGATGCGCACAGAGCGTGCTATCTCGAGCTTCAGAACATTTGGAACTCCTCAATAAGTGACAGCGAGAAAATGAGGCGCTATAGCTCCGCGCTTCCAAGGTATCCAAATCATACTGCTCGTGACGATGCTGACGTTATCTTGTCCGCTTGGCGTCGAGACGGTGAGCTATTTGACACCCAAGGACAAGTGCCTTTTGCCCTTCTGACTATTGGCCCCGCTATAATTCGAAAAGTAGCATTTTGGTTACTTATCGCTGCTGTTTTCATGGGTCCAATTTGGTACTCACCCAAATATGTTCAGCCGTTCTGTAATATGGCGACCGTATTAACACTACAAGAACTACTAGAACTTACTCCTAATTTTACACCAGAACAGTATTTTAATCATGGCAATTTGCGTAGAACTTTTGTCGAAAAGATTGCAAGATCGAGAGCAACAGGGAAGGATGGGATAAGGGTAGGCGTATTCGAAGCGAATATTCAGGATAATGTCGAAACTATAAATCGAAAAATCCTAAACGGAACCTACAAGTTCACTGCATTTAAAGAACGCCTTTATCTAAGGTGAAAGCCGCCAAGACAAATTTGCATTCCTACCGTTCGTGATCGTCTAGTGCTTCGCACTGTCTGCCGAATTCTACATAACTCTATCCGCAATCGGCCCGGATATTCGCCTCATTCTGTCATAGATAGGGTGGCTAGCAATCTACGGTCTAGCCCTACTGACAGTTCCTTCATCAGAATTGACGTTAAAGAGTTTTTTCCAACCGTTCGCCATAACTTGTTGGATCAAGAACTAGGTCGATTTCAACTCGATGATTTGACGAGGCGGCTGTGTATGGAAGCCGTAAGGACGAGTATTGGCTGCGGGGATTCAGCCTCTACTATAGGCATTCCGCAAGGGCTTAGTATCTCAGGAGCTTTGGCATGTATTTACCTGCTTCGATTTGATGAGCGCCAAACTCGACGATTTAACAAATACTACCGATACGTCGACGATATTCTAATGATTGAGACATCAACGAACGCTTTGCGCACGCTAGTTAGCGTGCGCAAAGCCTTAGGCGTGTTCTGGATTAAAGATTCATCCAGTTGGTACGTCAGGAAAGACCGAGATAAGTGATGTCGAGCAAGAGATTTGGGGCGTTTCTTGGCTATCATATAAGTAGAGAGCTTATATCCGTCAGGTCGACGTCTTTTCGGCGCATGTTTAATGATCTCTAAAGTCGTTACAGATTATCGCTACCGACGCGACGTAGACAGGCTAATTTTCAGGCTAAACCTCAAAATCACTGGCTGTCTCGTTGACGAAAAGACGAGGTTGGATGATGTTTTTCGCGAGAACGGAGAACATGCGCCAACTGGCGCACTTGGACTCTTTTGTTAGCGAACAGCTTGCCAGAGTAAATCTGCCTGTTGAAAATAGGTTAGCAATAAAGCAATTTATAAAGAGCTATCATGAAATTCGGTTTAATCTTGACGAAACGTCCTACATACCCAATTTCGATAATTACGATTTGGGACAAAAAACCGAAGTTGTCGCCATTTTACTCGGAATAAGCTTGATAGAAGCCCAGACATTTGACGCCGAGATCAATCGAAAGGCGATTTAGTCGTCTTGTAGGCCAAGAAGTGCATGATTTAGAGCAAGATGTCGGGAACCCCTCGTAAGCCAGTCAGGCGATATTTTTATTATGGCGCGTAAGCATCTGAGCCACGCCGATGACCTGCTTGGCCTCGGCGCCTGTGCGGCGTTGCAATGACGGGTTGAATTACTTCGCCGCTTCGAACTGCCTTGCGCCCTGCTTGGCGAGCATATCCTTCAGATACCCGCCGGTGTAGCTGCGCGTTGGCGGCGACCTGCTTCGGGCGTGCCCTCCGCGACGATCTCGCCGCCCTTGACGCCGCCTTCCGGCCCGAGGTCGATGATCCAGTCGGCGGTCTTGATGACGTCGAGATTGTGCTCGATCACCACCACGGTGTTGCCCTGCTCGACCAGCGCGTGGAGCACTTCGAGCAGCTTGCGCACGTCCTCGAAATGCAGGCCGGTGGTGGGCTCGTCGAGGATGTAGAGCGTGTGGCCGGTGGCGCGGCGGCTGAGTTCCTTGGCGAGCTTGACGCGCTGCGCCTCGCCGCCCGAGAGCGTCGTCGCCTGCTGGCCGACCTTGACGTAGCCGAGGCCGACCTCGGCCAGCATCGCCATCTTGTCGCGGATCGGCGGCACGGCCTTGAAGAATTCGGCGGCGTCCTCGACCGTCATGTCGAGCACGTCGGCGATCGACTTGGCCCTTGAACTTCACCTCCAGCGTCTCGCGATTGTAGCGCTCGCCGTGGCAGACGTCGCAGGTGACATAGACGTCGGGCAGGAAGTGCATCTCGATCTTGATCACGCCGTCGCCCTTGCACGCCTCGCAGCGGCCGCCCTTGACGTTGAAGCTGAAGCGGCCGGGCTTGTAGCCGCGCGCCTGGCTCTCGGGCAGGCCGGCGAACCAGTCGCGGATGTTGGTGAAGGCGCCGGTATAGGTCGCCGGGTTGGAGCGCGGGGTGCGGCCGATCGGCGACTGGTCGATGTCGATCACCTTGTCGAGATATTGGAGGCCGGTGATCTTGTCGTGCTTGCCGGCGATGATGCGGGCGCCGTTGAGCGTGCGCGCGGCGGCGGCGTAGAGCGTGTCGATGGTGAAGCTCGACTTGCCCGAGCCCGAGACGCCGGTGATGCAGGTGAAGGTGCCGAGCGGGATCGACGGCGGTGACGTTCTGCAGATTGTTGGCCGCGGCGCCGTGGACGGTGAGCTTCTTGCCGGTGCCCTTGCGGCGCTTGGCCGGGAACTCGATCTCGCGCGTGCCGTTGAGATAATCGGCGGTGAGCGTGTTCTTCGCCTTGAGGATCTGCTTGAGCGTGCCCTGGGCGACGATCTCGCCGCCATGGACGCCGGCGCCGGGGCCCATGTCGATGATATAGTCGGCGGCGCGGATCGCGTCCTCGTCATGCTCGACGACGAGGACGGTGTTGCCGAGATCGCGCAGCCGCTTGAGCGTGTCGAGCAGCCGGTCATTGTCGCGCTGGTGCAGGCCGATGGAGGGCTCGTCGAGGACGTAGAGCACGCCCGACAGGCCGCGAGCCGATCTGGCTGGCGAGGCGGATGCGCTGGCTCTCGCCGCCGGACAGCGTGCCCGCTGGTGCGGTCGAGGTTGAGATAGTCGAGGCCGACATTGTTGAGGAAGCCGAGGCGCTCGACGATCTCCTTGAGGATCGGCGCGGCGATCTGCGTTCTGCTGGTCGGTGAGCTGCGCGGCGGCAGCGCGGCGAAGAAGGCGAGCGCGTCGACGACGCGACGGCGGTCGGGGTGGCGATGTCCTCGCCGGCGATCTTGACCGCCAGCGCCTCGGGCGTTGAGGCGGGCGCCGTGGCAGGCCTCGCAGGGCTGCGCGGCCTGGAATTTGGAGAGCTCCTCGCGCATCCAGGCGCTCTCGGTCTGCAGCATGCGGCGATTGAGGTTGCCGATGACGCCCTCGAACGGCTTCTTGACCGCGTAGGACTTGCGGCCGTCCTCGAAGCGCAGCGTGACCGGCTTGCCCCGCGTGCCGTGGAGGATGACGTCGCTGGTCCTCGGGCAGGTCCTTCCACGGCGTGTCGAGGTCGAAGCCGAAGGCCGCGGGCGAGGGAGCCCAGCACCTGCATGTAATAGGGCGAGGGCGGGTTGGACTTGGCCCAGGGGACGACGGCGCCCTTCTTGAGCAGAGTGCGTCGTTGGGGACGACGAGCTGCGCGTCGAACTAGCAGCTTCTCGCCGAGGCCGTCGCAGGCCGGGCAGGCGCCTTGCGGCGCGTTGAAGCTGAACAGGCGCGGCTCGATCTCGGCGATGGTGAAGCCGGAGACGGGGCAGGCGAAGCGTTCGGAGAAGACGATCCGGTTGGCCGGGACGCCGGCGCCTTTCATCTTGCCGCCGGATCGCTCGCTTCATCCTCGCGGCCGGGCACCGTCGCCGTCGGCGAGGTCGACATAGGCCAGGCCGTCGGCGAGCTTCAGCGCGGTCTCGAAACTGTCGGCGAGGCGCGTCTCGAGATCGTCGCGCACGACGAGGCGATCGACCACCACCTCGATGTCGTGCTTGTATTTCTTGTCGAGCGTGGGCGCTTCCTCGATCTCATAGAATTCGCCGTCGATGCGCACGCGGGTGAAGCCGGCCTTCTGCCATTCGGCGAGTTCCTTGCGATATTCGCCCTTGCGGCCGCGCACGACGGGGGCGAGCAGGTAGAGCGCGCGTGCCTTCGGGCAGCGCCATCACGCGGTCGACCATCTGGCTGACGTCTGCGCGCTGATCGGCAGGCCGGTCGCGGGCGAATAGGGAATGCCGACGCGCGCCCAGAGCAGGCGCATGTAATCGTAGATCTCGGTGACGGTGGCGACGGTCGAGCGCGGGTTGCGGCTGGTCGTCTTCTGCTCGATCGAGATCGCCGGGGACAGGCCCTCGATATGCTCGACATCGGGCTTCTGCATCATCTCCAGGAACTGGCGCGCATAGGCGCTGAGGCTCTCGACATAGCGCCGCTGGCCCTCGGCATAGATGGTGTCGAAGGCGAGGCTGGATTTGCCCGAGCCGGACAGGCCGGTGATGACGATCAGCTTGTCGCGCGGCAGATCGATGTCGACGCCCTTGAGATTATGCTCGCGCGCGCCGCGGACGGAGATGTGGGTGAGGGCCATGAGGCGTGTTCCAGATTTGTTCTATTTGCGCAAGGCGCGAAGGGGTTGATTGCTAGATAGGAAGCGGGCCGCGCGGGGCAAGGTGGCGAAGCCGGGGACCCGTTTCAACCCAGCTTCAGCCCGGCTGGCTTATTGTCGCCCGCAACGAAACCTCTTATGCCGCCGGCAAGGCGCGCGCCCAGGCGTGCGCGGTGGTTCATGAACTATTGGGAGACGAACATGATGAAGACGGCACTTTGGCTGGGAGCGGCAACGGCCGCGCTGGCAGTAGCGGGCTGCACGACGACGGGCGACACCGGCGTTTACGGCGGCGTCGAGGGCGGCGCGACAGCATCCACATCGACCGGCACATCGACCGGCACATCGACCGACTGGATGACCCCGGTGCCCAAGGGCACGGGCGTCTTCGCGCAGGCCAGCACGCTGCCGTTCGAGGCCCCGCCGTTCGACAAGATCAGCGACGCCGATTACGCCCCGGCGTTCGAGCAGGGCATGGCGATCAACCTCGCCGAGATCCAGAACATCGCCAACAACCCGGCGGCGCCGACGTTCGACAACACGATCGCCGCGATGGAGAAATCGGGCCGGATGCTCGAGCGCGTGGCGCTGACCTTCTTCAACCTCCAGGGCGCCAACACCAACGACACGCTCGATGCGGTGGCAACCGAGATGAGCCCCAAGCTCGCCGCGCACAACGATGCGATCTACCTCAACGAAAAGCTCTTCGCGCGCGTCGATGCGCTCTACAAGCAGCGTGACGCGCTCGGCCTGACGCCCGAGCAGAAGCAGGTGCTGAGCCTCTATCACGACCAGTTCGTCCATGCCGGAACGCAGCTGAGCGGTCCCGACAAGGAAATCCTGAAGGACCTCAACGGCAAGCTGTCGAGCCTCGAGACGGCGTTTTCGCAGAAGCTCGTCGCCGCCGCCAAGGATGGCGCGCTGGTGATCGACAACAAGGCCGAGCTGGCCGGGTTCGACGCCGCCAGATCGCGCAGGCCGCGTCCGAAGCCAAGGACCGCGGCATGGCGGGCAAATACGTCCTGCCGCTGCAGAACACGACGCAGCAGCCCTACCAGACCAGCCTCAAGAACCGCGCGACGCGCAAGAAGCTGTTCGAAGCGAGCTGGAACCGTGCCGAGCATGGCGATGCCAACGACACGCGCGACACGATCGAACAGATCGCGTTGTTGCGCGCGCAGAAGGCCAAGCTGCTCGGCTTTCCCGATTATGCGAGCTACACGCTGAACGACCAGATGGCCAAGACGCCCGCTGCGGCGATCAGCTTCATGGAAAAGCTCGCACCGGGCCTCGCCGCCGCGCAAAAGGCCGAAGCCGCCGAGATCCAGGCGGCGATGAAGGCCGACGGGGTCAAGGGCGACCTCCAGCCGTGGGACTGGCAGTATTATGCCAACAAGGTCTACCAGGCCAAATACGCGATCAACCAGGACGAGGTGAAGCCGTATTTCGAGATCCACAAGGTGCTCGAGGACGGCGTGTTCTACGCCGCCAACCAGCTTTACGGCCTGACCTTCAAGCAGCGTACCGACCTGCCGGTCTATCAGCCCGACGTGATGGCCTACACCGTCTATGATGCCGACGGGTCCGAGCTCGGCCTGATGTATTTCGATTACTGGAAGCGCGACAACAAGCAGGGCGGCGCGTGGATGAGCAATTTCGTCACCCAGTCGGACCTCAACGGGACCAAGCCGGTGATCTACAACGTCGGCAATTTCGCCAAGCCCGCCGACGGCCAGCCCGCGCTGATCACCTTCGACGACGCGACGACGATGTTCCACGAGTTCGGCCACGCGCTCCACGGCCTGTTCGCCGATTCGGTCTATCCCTATGTTTCGGGGACCAACACCGCGCGCGACTTCGTCGAATTCCCGTCGCAGTTCAACGAGCATTGGGCGAGCGACCCCAAGGTGTTCGCCAACTACGCCAAGCACTACAAGACCGGCGCACCGATGCCCGCACCGCTCGTCGCCAAGCTCAAGAAGGCGGCGAACTTCGGCAATGGCTATGGCGTCGGCGAGACGCTCGAGGCGGCGTTGCTCGACATGAAGTGGCACTCGCTGCCGGCCAGCGCGGGCAAGCAGGACGCCGACAGCTTCGAAGCGGCCGCGCTCGCCAGCCTGCCGCTCGATACCGCCGACGTGCCGCCGCGCTACCGGTCGAGCTATTTCCTCCACATCTGGGGCAATGGCTATGCAGCGGGCTATTACGCCTATCTGTGGACCAAGATGCTCGACGAGGACAGCTACGACTGGTTCGTCGCCAATGGCGGGATGACGCGCGCCAACGGCCAGCGCTATCGCGACATGATCCTGTCGAAGGGGCATGAGCTCGATTACGGCGAGATGTTCCGCGCCTTTTACGGCAAGGACCCCGACATCGCGCCGCTGCTGAAAGGCTACGGCATCGCGCCGGGCGCCGAGAGCAAGTGAGCTAGGCGCGCTCGCCCGGCGGCGACAGGGCCAGCCGGGCGAGCGCCAGTGCCGCGCCGATGACGACAAACAGCGCGGGAAAACCGCCGAGCACGCTGATCATGCGGATGCCGTCGAGGCCCTTGCCGCCGACAAGGATCACCGCGACGAGGCCGACCGCGACGCCCCAGACGATCTTGACGCCGAGCGGTGCCTCGGGCGTGTCGGGCGAGATACCGTGCGTGCTCAGCGCGCTCATCGCCGAGACGTTGCTGTCGGCAGCGGTGACGTAGCTCAGGAAAATCGCGACAATCAGGAATACCGCGGCGATGGCGCCACCGGGGAGCTGCGCAAACAGATTGTAGAGCACCGGATCGGGACCCTGGCTGGTGAGGACCGCATCGAGCGCGCCGCCGCTCGACCGGTCGAGCGCGATCGTCGCGCCCGAAAAGACGACCATCCAGACACCGCCGAACAATGACGGCAGCAGCAGGTTGAAGCCGATGAAGGCCCGCACGGTGTAGCCCACCGCGAGGCGACCGAGGAACAGGGCGGTGACCGGCGCCCAGGCGAACCAGTTGGCCCAATAGGTGATCGTCCAGTCCTGCGCCCACGCGCGATCGACGCCCAGCGCCAGGTTGCGCGGGACGAATTGCGCGGCGTAGTCGCCAAGCCCGCTGCCGCCGAGGCGCAGCATCGCGAGGCTCGGTCCGGCGACAAAGACGAAGGCGATCAATCCGAAGAACAGCCAGATGTTGATCGCCGACAGGCGCGCGATGCCGCGCTGCAGCCCGCTCGCGGCCGAGACGATGAAGGTGCCGACGATGGCGGCGGCGAGGCCCCAGCGCAGCGCATGGCCGCCAGCGAACCCGCCGATCCCCTCGATCCCGCCGGCGAGCGCGAGAATGCCCGCGCCGAGCGCGGCGGCCATCCCTGCGACGAGCGCGTAGAGGCAGACGATGTCGATGCCGGTGCCGATGTGTCCGTGCGCGCGCTGACCGAACAGCGGGACGAACAGCGATGACAGGCTGAACGGTTCGCCGTGATTGTAATAGACGAGCGCAAAGGCGAGCCCGGCGACGGTGTAGATGCCGTAGGGCGTCAGCGTCCAGTGGAGGAACATCGTCGCCATCGCGAAGCTCGCGGCGGCGGCGCTGCCCGGTTCGAGGCCGAGCGCGGGCGGCGGCGCGTTGAGATGGAACAATGGCTCGGCGGTGCCCCAGAACAGGATGCCGGTGGCGATCGTGGTGCACAAGGTGACCGAAAACCAGCGCCAGCGCGACAGGATCGGCTGCGCATTCTCACCGCCGATCCGCCTGCCGCCGAGCGGAGAGAGCGCAATTGCTCCTAACAGGACGAGGAAGGCGAGCCCGCGCCGGTGAACAGCCAGCCGAAGCCGCCGACGATGCCGTCGCGCAGCGCGCCTTCGAACGCGAGGAAAGCATCGCCGCCGATCAGGCTGGCGGCGAGCGTCGCGGCAAGCACGGCGAGCGGCACGAAAAAGACCGGTCGGTTGAGTGATCTGTGCAAGCCTGCCCCCTGATGTCAGGACGGCAGGATGGCGTCCCGGGCGCTCGCGGTCAAATCGCGCGGCGCTCGGCTGGACTTATCAGTTTCGCGGCGGGGGCAGGGGGCTGGGAGCCGGTCGCGCGGGTTCGGGCGGCGGTGCGGGGCGGTGGATCGTCACCGGGTTCTGCATGCCCTGCGTCTGGACGACGGTGCGCGCGATCTGCGCGCGCGGCCTGCGCCATGCGTTCGTCGCGCGCGGCGGTTTCCTCTGCGCGGGCGATCTCCTCGGGCGTCGGCGCGGTCGAGAAGCGCGGCGCGGCGCGCGGGCTTTCGAGCGGGCGCTTGTCGCCCCAGCCGGTTTCGGGCGGCGGACGATCGAGGCTTTCGGAATATTCGACCGCTTCGGGCGCGCCACCGACAACGCGATCGCCGCGACCGACGCGGACGTCCGAGCGCGTCCGGCGCGGGTCGTTGAGATAGACCATGTCGTAACTGTCGCGGCAGCCGGGGCAGCGGTTCGCCATGTCAATTCCGCCGCCAGTCGCATCGGCATTGCCGCTGAAGCGGGTAAAGCTGCCCGCATCGCCCTCGCTGCCGGGACCGATCGAAATTGGCGCGCGAGAGCGTATAGCTCGCGGTTGCGCCGCCCGCGACGAGGCCCGCGACGAGCCCGATTGCGGTGATCCGTCCGAAGGTGAAGCGGCTGGCCATGCGTCTTACAATGGCTGAGGAACGTTACCGTTCCGTCAAGGGGGGCAGTGCGACGGGCTGCAAATGCGCGGGGCGGGCGGTCGAGAGCGGCCTTGCTCCTCTCCCATTCAGGGGAGAGGGTCGAATGGATCAACCCAACCGATCGAGCGCGGCTTGCAGGCGTTCGGCCTCGGCCGATTTCTCGGCGTGGTCGGCGCGCGCCTTGTCGACTGCCTCGGGCTTGGCGCGTTCGACGAAGCTGGCGTTGGCGAGGCGGCCGGCGAGGCCGTCGCGGTCCCTGGTCGCGGCGGCGAGTGCCTTGGTCAGGCGGTCGCGTTCGGCGGCGAGGTCGATGACGCCTTCCAAGGGGATGACGATCGTTTCGCCCTCGACGACGAGCTGGATCGACGCGCCTTCGGGGGCGGGATCGAACGAGATCGTTTCGAGGCGGGCAACGCGCGCTCAGCGCCTGGCGCGAGGTTTCGACGCGCGCCTTCAGGCTCGCGGGGAAATGCGCGGTCAGCCTGGCCCCCGGCGCGAGGCCGAGTTCGGTCTTTGCCGAGCGGATTTCGCGGGTCAGCGCGATCAGCCAGTCGATTTCGGCGCTGGCGGCGCCATCGACGCTGGCGTCGGGCGCGACCCATTTGGCGGTGATCAGGTCATAGTGATCGCGCCCTCCGATTTTGGCGCCCATCGCATGCCACAATTCCTCGGTGATGAAGGGCATGAAGGGGTGGAGCATGACGAGGATCTGGTCGAACGCCCAGCCGGCGACGGCCTTGGTTTCGTCGTCGATCGCGCCCTTGATCAGCTCGAGATACCAGTCGCAGAAGCGGTCCCAGGTGAAATGGTAGATCGCGTTGGCGGCGTCGTCGAAGCGGAAGGCGGCGAGCGCGGTTTCGATCTTGGTCGCGGTCTGGGCGACCTCGCCGATGATCCACTTGTTGACCGCGAGCGTGGCGGGCGGGCGCGGCGATGTCGGTGCTCGCGCCGATGCCGTTGAATTCGCAGAAACGCGCGGCATTCCACAGCTTGGTCGCGAAGTTGCGATAGCCGGCGAGGCGCGCGTCATCCATCTTGATGTCGCGGCCCTGGCTTTCCATCGCCGCCATGAAGAAGCGCAGCGCATCGGCGCCGTACTGGTCGATCAGGCCGAGCGGATCGACGGTGTTGCCCTTCGATTTCGACATCTTCTGCCCGTCGGCGGCGCGGACGAGGCCGTGGAGGTAGAGCGTCTTCCACGGCGGCGTGCCGGTCAGCTCGATCCCCTGCATCAGCATCCGCGCGTCCCAGAAGAACAGGATGTCGAAGCCCGAGATGAGGACGTCATTGGGATAATGGCGCTGGACGAGGTCGGTCTGCTCTGGCCAGCCGAGCGTGGCGAAGGGCCAGAGGGCGGAGGAGAACCAGGTGTCGAGGACGTCGTCGTCCTGGACCAGCGAGCGATCTCGTTGCTCTTTCGGTCCTCACGCTCTCAAATGCTTTCAGATCTTTGCGCAATCGAATAGTATTCGCGCACGGGAATGCATCTCGACAGTTGCGACAAAGTATGCGGGTTGTGAGCGAGAATCTTATCTCAGTCGAGAACAATTTCGTCTCACCTTTATCGACCATACCACGCCGGAATCCGGTGCCCCCACCAGAACTGGCGCGAGATGCACCAGGGCTGGATGTTCTCCATCCAGTGGAAGAAGGTCTTCTCCCACGACTTCGGCACGATATCGACCGCGCCCGACTGGACCGCTTCGATCGCGGGCCTGGCGAGGGTTTCGGCATCGACATACCATTGGTCGGTCAGCCACGGTTCGATGACCTGGCCCGAGCGGTCGCCATAGGGCGTCTGGATCGTGCGCGGTTCGGCGTCGTGCTGCGCGCCGTCCTTGTCGGTGTGCGCGACGAGGAAGCCTTCAGCCTTCATCTGCGCGACGACCCTGGTGCGCGCGTCTTCGCGCGACAGGCCGAGATAGGCTTCGGGGATCAGCCCGTCGCTCGTCTGGACGACGTTGGCGTCGCCATCGAGCATGTTGAGCATGTCGCCCGCCGCGATGCCCGCGCGCTTGCCGACCTCGAAATCGTTGAAGTCGTGGCCCGGGGTGATCTTGACCGCGCCGCTGCCGAGTTCGGGATCGGCGTGTTCGTCGGCGACGATCGGGATATCGCGTGCCGTGATCGGCAGGCGGACGGTCTTGCCGACCCAGGCCTTGTAGCGATCATCGTCGGGATGGACCGCGACTGCCATGTCGGCGAGCATCGTTTCAGGGCGCGTCGTCGCGACCTTGATACTGCCGCTGCCGTCGGCGAGCGGGTATTCGAAATGCCAGAAATGCCCCTTGGTCTCGCGCGTTTCGACTTCGAGGTCCGAAATCGCGGTCTTGAGGCCGGGGTCCCAGTTCACCAGCCGCTTGTCGCGGTAGATCAGCCCCTTGGCATGGAGGTCGACGAAGACTTTCGTGACCGCGGCGGTGAAGTGCGGGTCCATCGTGAACTGTTCGCGCGACCAGTCCATCGAACAGCCGAGCCGGCGCAGCTGCTGCGTGATCGTGCCGCCGCTTTCGTGCTTCCATTCCCACACCTTGGCGACGAATTCCTCGCGGGTGAAGTCGGTGCGCTTTTGCTGGTGCTGCGCCATCTGGCGTTCGACGACCATCTGGGTCGCAATGCCCGCGTGATCGGTGCCGACGACCCACAGGGCATCCTTGCCGCGCAGCCGCTCGTAGCGGACGAGGATGTCCTGCAACGTGTTGTCGAGCGCATGGCCGATGTGGAGCGAGCCGGTGACGTTGGGCGGCGGGTTGACGATCGTGAACGGCTCGGCATCGGGGCGGTCGGGGCGAAACGAGCCCGTTCTCCTCCCAGTGCGCGTACCAGCGCGCCTCGATCTGGGCGGGGTCGAAGGTCTTGGGGAGCGATTGCTGCGGTGCGTCATCCATGTCGGCGGCTTTGCCAGCGGGGGGCGGGCGATTCAAGCGTTGGCGTTTTCCGGCTTGCGCCAGGTGCCGCGCATAGGGGTCGGCACCGCCAATCCCGGATCAACGCATTTTAAAGACTCACCAGCCCGCTCGCCACGGCGAGGCCGAGGAAGGCGAGGAAGCCCATCGAATCGGTGATCATCGTGACAAACACCGAGCTTGCGACGGCGGGATCCTGGTCGAGCCGGTCGAGCGTCACCGGGATTGCAACGCCGGCGAGCCCGGCAATGACGATGTTGGCGGTCATCGCGGCGGCGATGACGAAGCCGAGATGGAGGATGCCGAACCACAAGGTCACGCCGACGCCCGCGATCACCGCTATGGTCAGGCCGTTGAGCAGCGCGATGCGCAGTTCGCGCACGATCGCGCGGCGCGTGTTCGAACTGGTCAGCTGGTTGGTCGCGATCGCGCGGACGGTGACCGCGAGCGTCTGCGTGCCGGCATTGCCGCCGACACCCGCGACGATCGGCATCAGCACGGCGAGCGCGACCATCTTCTCGATCGCCGCGCCGAACGCGTAGATGATCGTCGAGGCGACAAGCGCGGTGAACAGGTTGGCGATCAGCCAGCGGACGCGCGCGGCGTACGATTCGCGGATCGGTTCGTTGATGTCGCCGTCGCCTGCGCCCGACAGCAGCAGCGCATCCTCGCCGGCCTCTTCCTGGACGATGTGGAGGATGTCATCGACGGTGATCATGCCGACCAGCCGCCCGCCGCCGTCGATCACCGCGGCCGAGATCAGCGCATATTTCTGGAAGCGCAGCGCGACCTCTTCCTGGTCCATGTCGACCGGGATCAGCGTCTGGTCGCGCTGCATCACGTCGGCCATCGCGATGTCGCGCGGTGTGCGCAGCACCCACGACAGCTGGCAGGTGCCGATCGGCCGGTGGAGCGGATCGACGATGAAAATCTCGTAGAAATCGGTCGTCAGGTCGCCGTCGTCGCGCAGCATGTCGATGACCTGGCCGACGGTGAAATGCTCGGGCACCGCGACGAGATCGCGCTGCATGACGCGACCGGCGGTCTCCTCGGGGTAGGACAGGGCCTCCTCGATCGCGGCGCGGTCCTCGGGATCGAGTGCGTCGAGCACCGCGCGCTGGTCGGCGCGGTCCATGTCCTCGATGATCGCGACGGCATCGTCGGTATCGAGCGCGCTGGCGAAGACTGCGACCTGTTCGGGCGCGAGCACGTCGACGATGTCCTCGCGGACATAATCGTTCATTTCGGACAGGGCGTCGGCGGTCAGCAGCTCGCCCAGCGCGGCGGCGAGCGGGGCGCGTTCGTCGCGGTCGGCGAGCTCGAACAGGTCGGCGATGTCGGCGGGATGGAGCGGGCGGACCAGCGCGCGCGCCGCTTCGGCCTCGCCTTCCTCGACATGATCGAGGACCGCGCGGACGAACGAGGGCTTGAGGCGATCGTCTTCGTCGAGGCTTGTTTCAACCGGCGGCGGATCGCCGTCGCGGAGCATGTCGACTTGTTCGCTCATCGGCCTGCTACCTTCCCTTCGCGCCTACACGCCGCGCCGCCGTTCCTAGACAGGATACAGGGAAAAGCAACGGGAAAGCTGGCCGCGGCGAGGGGGTTGTGTTAGTGATGTAATACAGTCTATGACCAAGCTGGATCAAACATGGAGATCAGTATGCGCACTATCCTGACAGCATCATCGGCGCTGGCCCTGGCGGCCTGTTCGACGACGGTCACAACATCCCCGACGACGATCGCTGCCGCAGCGATGCCGGCCGATCTGGTGATCGAGAACGTGACCGTGATCGATCCTGAGCGCGCTGCCAAGACCGCCGGACAGGATGTCGTCGTGCGCGACGGGCGGATCGTGGCGGTACTGGCGACGGGCAGCAGGGCCATCGCGGCACCAACGCGCGTCGACGGCAGCGGCAAATTCCTGATGCCCGGCCTGTTCGACATGCATGCCCATTCGAGCTTTCGGCCGGTCCATGTCTCGACGCTCAAGTTGATGGCGGCGAACGGCGTCACCGGCATCCGGGAAATGGGCAGCGACTGTATCGAGCCCGGCGGCATCGCGATGTGCATCGATGAAATGCGTGCGAGCCAGGCACGGATCGAGGCGGGCGAGATGGTCGGCCCGCGGATCGTCGAACTTTCGACGCGCAAGATCGACAGCGATCGCCCTGAAGATGCCAATGCGACGCAAAAGATATACAAGCCGACCAATGCCGAACAGGCCCGCGAAACGGTGGCCGTGCTGGCTGAGCGTCATCCGGATATTCTCAAGACCGGCGACCAGTTCCACCCCGAGGCATTCCGCGCCCTGGTTGCGGCGGCGCGCGAACGCGGCATCAAGGTCGGCGGCCACATCCCACCGATGCTGAGCGTGGCGGAGGTTGCCGACATGGGACTGACGTCGATCGAACACGCCCGTGACCTGCCGGTCGATTGTTCGGCCTATGGGACGGTCTATCGCGGCCAGGTTATGGCCAAGATCATGGGCGAGGACGTGCCATGGCCCGATCGCAAGACCTTGCCGGGCAAGGCGCGCGAGACATTCGACAAGCCGACCTGCGACCGCCAGATCGCCGCGATGGTGCGCGCCGGCACCTATTACGTGCCGACGCATCTGACGCGCGAGATGGACTATCGCGCAGGCGAGGCAGATTATCGAAACGATCCGCGCAAGGCGTATATTCCGGCGATGCAGCAGGCGGGTTGGAACCAGGATCTCGACCGCACGGCCGAGGCGCCACCCGAATTGGTCCACGACCTGGCCGACTTTTTCGCACTCGGGTTGAAGACGACGCACATGGCGTACGAGGCGGGGGTGAAGATCATGGCGGGCACCGATGCCAACGACACGATGGTCTTTCCTGGGTTCAGCCTGCACGACGAGCTTGCCCATCTCGTCGCGGCGGGGCTGACACCGATGGAGGCGCTGCAGGCGGCGACCAGCGTGCCGGCCGAATATCTCGACCGTCGCGACGATTTCGGTGGCGTATCGGCGGGCAAGCTCGCCGACCTGCTGCTGCTCGATGCCGATCCGACCGCCGCCATCGCCAATACCACGCAGATCAGCGCGGTCATTCAGGGCGGCCGGATGCGCGACCGCGCGGCGCTCGATGCGTTGCTCGGCGAGGTCCGCGACTGGGTGGCGCTCGCCGATCAACAGATGAAGAGCGAGTGATAATTGGTTCGGCGGGTCTAGCCAGCGTCGGCCCACCCCACTACATGACGGCAAATTCATTCAAGGAGGTGCCGCAATGGCCGATACACTGACGCTTTCCCTCGACACCGGTGACGGCACGCCGAAGGACGTTGTCATCAAGCTGCGCCCCGATCTGGCGCCCGACCACGTGACGCAGATATCCGAACTCGCAAGCGAGGGATTCTACGACGGCGTCATCTTCCACCGTGTCATTCCCGGCTTCATGGCGCAGGGCGGCGATCCTACCGGCACCGGCATGGGTGGCAGCGAAAAGCCGCACCTCAAGGCCGAGTTCTCGAAGGAACCGCATGTCCGCGGGACATGCTCGATGGCGCGTTCGTCGGATCCGAACAGCGCCAACAGCCAGTTTTTCATCTGCTTCGACGACGCGCGCTTCCTCGACGGCCAGTACACCGTCTGGGGCCAGGTCGAGAGCGGCATGGAGCATGTCGACGCGCTGCCCAAGGGCGAGCCGCCCGCAAATCCGGGAAAGATCATCAGCGCCAAGCTGGGTTGAACCCCGCGATATTGGAGGGTGGCTTTTGCCCGATCAATATGCGAAATATCTCGCGACGACGAAACTATTCCAGCCGCGAAACGTATTTGTCGTGCATTTTAACAGGAGGATTTATGCGTAAGACGATTTTGATGACTGCCGTTGCAACCGCCGCCCTGGCGCTTGCTGGCTGCCAGAGCAAAGAAGCCGACGCTGTCGAAGACAACGCAGAAGCGCAGGCTGACATGATCGACGACATGGCCGACAACGCCACCAACGAAGCGACCGAAGAAGCGCTCGAGAACAAGGCCGATGCCGTCGAAGAGATGGGCGAAGAGAAAGCCAACGCGATGGACGACAACGGCGAAATCGCTCCGTCGGAAACCGGCGTCGGCGACACGCAGTAAGACTTACGACTTTTCCGGGTTTGCCCGGGTTACAGGCGGCGTCGATCCCACGGGGTCGGCGCCGTTTCTGTTTATAGCCCCGCTTCGACCAGCCAGTCGTGGAACAGCTTGACCGGCCGCGTCCTGAGCGCGCGCGGGCGACAGGTGAAATAATAGGCGTAGGGGCTGGCGACCTCGAAATCGAACAGGCGGACGAGGCGGTCGTCGTGCGCGTCGTCGAGATGGTGGCTGTGCATGAAGGCGACACCGACGCCCTGGGCCGCGGCCTCGAGCATCAGCGGGCCGCTGTCGAAATGGTCGATCGCGGCAGGCTCGAGATAGGGCATGCCGATCGCGCGGCGCCATTCGTCGAAGGTCTCGGGCATTTCGGAATGGATCAGCACGGTCATCCGCTGCAACTGTTCGGGCGCGGTGATGCGCTGCCCACCCTCGACGAGCGAACGCGCGGCGATTGGAAAGACAAGATCGCTACCGAGGCGGACCGAATAGAGGTCGGGATCGACCGACTTCGTCAGGATGATCGCGGCATCAACCGCATCGCCGAGGCGCAGTTCGCCATGGCCGCCGGTTTCGACATCGAGATGCAGTTCGGGATGCAACGTGCGCAGCTCGGGTAGGCGCGGGAACAGGCGCTGCGAGGCGAACAGCGGCAGGACGTTCAGCCTGAGGCGTAGCTCGCGGGTTTCGCCGACGGCGCGGTCGATCGCCGCGGCCAGATCGTCGAGCGCGGGGGCAAGCTCGTGCTGGAGGCGGCGGCCCGCCTCGGTCAACCGGAGCGCCTGGTGGCGGCGGTCGAACAGCTGCCGGCCGACGAGCGCCTCGAGATTCTGGATTCGCCGCGACAGTGCCGGGTTGCTCAATGACAGTTCGCCCGCGGCGACCTTGATCGAGCCAAGCCGCGCGACCGCGGCAAAGGCTTCGAGACCGGTCAGGGGCGGCAGGCGTCGCATGACGCACGCTAGCATTGCAAAAACTGCAACTGCAAGAGTTTGTTCGCAGGTGCACAAAACCAGTGCGGGCACAGGCGCACACGATGCCAGCGGCCGGCGGCGAGGATCACATCTGGCGCGCGCAACTTTCCTCCCTATCTAACCGTTCCACCATCAGCCGGTCTGCGGCGAAGCAACACGAGGATTCCCCGTATGGCCGATGCCGAAACGCAGCCAACCGACAGCAACACGATCAAGATCCAGGTCGCCAATGCGCGCCCCGAGGACAGCGGGCGCGGCCTCGCGCGACTGCCGCGCGAGATCATGGCCAAGCTCGCGCTTGCCGAGGGCGACATCGTCGAGATCATGGGCAAGCGCACGACCGCATCGCGCGTTGTGTTCCCATATGCCGAGGATGAAGGCATCGATCGCCTCCGGCTCGACGGTCTGCAACGCGCCAATGCCGGCGCGGGCGCGGGCGATTTCGTTACCGTGCGCAAGGCGACATCGCGCGCGGCGCAGCGCGTCGTTCTGGCGCCGGCGCAGCAGAACCTGCGCCTCCAGGGATCGGGCCAGGCGCTCAAGCGCAACTTTGCCGGGCGGCCGATGGTCGCGGGCGACGTCGTCGCGACATCGGGCCATCACCGCATGCAGAACGACGACATGCCACCGCAACTGCGCCAGATGCTCGGCGCGCCGGCGTATTCGCTGACCGAGATTCGCCTCGTCGTCGTCTCTACGGTGCCGTCGGGGATCGTCCATATCGACGAGACGACCGAAGTCGAGCTGCGCCCCGAGTTCGAGGAACCCAAGGAAGCGCGCCGCGCCGACGTGACCTATGACGATATCGGCGGATTGGGCGAGACGATTGACCAGTTGCGCGAGATGGTCGAGCTGCCGCTGCGCTATCCCGAACTGTTTGCCCGCCTGGGCATCGACCCGCCGCGCGGCGTCCTGCTCCACGGCCCGCCGGGAACGGGCAAGACGCGCCTCGCGCGTGCGGTCGCCAACGAAAGCGACGCCGAGTTTTTCCTGATCAACGGGCCCGAGATCATGGGCAGCGCCTATGGCCAGTCCGAAGGCCAGCTGCGCGAGATATTCGAGGCTGCGACCAAGGCGGCGCCCTCGATCCTGTTTATCGACGAGATCGATTCGATCGCGCCGAAACGCGGCCAAGTCCAGGGCGAGGCCGAAAAGCGCCTTGTCGCGCAGCTGCTGACGCTGATGGACGGGCTCGAGGCGCGAACCAACCTGGTTGTTATTGCTGCGACAAACCGTCCAGAAGCGCTTGATGAGGCGTTGCGCCGCCCCGGCAGGTTCGATCGCGAGATCATCGTCGGCGTTCCCGACCAGCGCGGCCGCCGCGAGATCGTCGGCATCCATACGCGCGGCATGCCGCTGGCCAACGACGTCGATCTCGACGAGCTGGCCGGCACGACATTTGGTTTTGTCGGGGCCGACCTTGCCGCATTGGTGCGCGAGGCGGGGATCGAGGCGGTCCGCCGCCTGATGCCCAAGCTCGACCTCGAAGAGGCGACGATCCCGCCCGAGCTGCTCGACGAGCTGCACGTCATGCGCGACGATTTCCTCGCCGCGCTCAAACGCGTCCAGCCATCGGCAATGCGCGAGGTTATGGTCCAGGTCCCCAACGTCACCTGGGACGATGTCGGCGGGCTCGACGACGCGCAGCGGCGGCTCAGGGAGGGAATCGAACTGCCGTTGAAGGACCCCGAGGCGTTTCGCCGGCTCGGTATCCGTCCGGCCAAGGGGTTCCTGCTCTACGGGCCGCCGGGAACGGGCAAGACGCTGCTCGCCAAGGCGGTCGCGCGCGAGGCACAGGCCAATTTCATCGCGACCAAGTCGTCCGACCTATTGTCGAAATGGTATGGTGAGAGCGAGCAACAGATCGCGCGGCTGTTCGCCCGTGCGCGCCAGGTCGCGCCGACCGTGGTGTTCATCGACGAGCTCGACAGCCTGGTTCCCGCGCGCGGCGGAGAGTCGGGCGAGCCGGCGGTTACCGACCGCGTCGTCAACACGATCCTCGCCGAGATGGACGGGCTGGAAGACATGCAGTCGGTCGTCGTGATCGGCGCAACCAACCGGCCCAACATGATCGATCCCGCGCTGCTCCGGCCGGGACGCTTCGACGAGCTCGTCTATGTGCCCGTCCCCGACGCGGCGGGGCGGCGACGGATCCTGGCGATCCATACGGCGAAAATGCCGCTCGCCAAGGACGTCGATCTCGATTCCATCGCCGACGAGGCGGTGCGTTTTACCGGCGCCGATCTCGAGGACCTTGTCCGCCGCGCCGGCCTGAATGCGTTGAGGCGTTCGCTCGACGTGCGCAAGGTCGGCCAGGATGATTTCGAGGCCGCACTCAAGGACACGCGCGCGTCGGTCAGCGAGGCGATGGAGCGCGAGTATGAGAGCATCGAGGGTCAGCTCAAGCGCCAGGCGGCGCGGATGGGCGGCACGATCGGCTTTATCGACGAAGGCATGCTCAAGCCAATTAACTCCGAGAAGCACGAGGATTAAGCCAGCAGTGCATTCGATTGTTGCGCTATATTGGCGACCGAAGTCGGCGGCGTGTTCAGTCGTCGATGCGTAGCGCCTTCCAGCCCCAGGCGAGCAGGAAAGCGGCGATGCCGCCGATCAGCGCGAAGGCAAGCCAGCCGTGCTGTGCGCGCGAAACCGTGTAGAGTGCGATGCCGAGCGTAGGGCCGACAATATAGGCGGCGCCATTGGTCGAGGCGACCTGTCCGGCGACCGCGTCCTGCTCGCTGCGGCGCACCGCGAGCGAGACGCCCGCAGTAAATCCGGGGCGAAACAGGCCGAAGCCGAGCGAGGCAATCGCGATGCCGTTGACCATGCCGAGCAACCCGCCGGCAAAGGTGAGGACGATCGACCCCGCGAGCGCGAGCGCGGCGCCCCACAGGATCGACGCGCGCGGACCGATCGACAGCGCCGGGATCAACCCCCATTGCGCGAGCAAAGTCGCCCCCGCCCCGGCGAGCAGGACGATGCCGGTCGGCGCCACCGCGGCGCCCGGATCGCCGCGCAGACCGAGCCGATCGAGCACGACGAAACCGATGATGCCGAAGACGATCGCCTGGGCATGCCCGCCGAGCAGGCCAGCGAGCAGCCACGGTCGCGTGCGCGGATCATTCCAGCCGAGCGCACGGCTGGCGTTCGGCGCGTGTCCTTCGTTGCTGTCATCGTCTTCGTCGTCGTCCCCGACCGCGAGCGCGCCGCCGCCGCTGGAGGGATAGCCGACGACTGCACTGCGCGCGGCGAAACGCGGATCGTCATTGGGCAGGACGATGCGCAGCGCAACGAACACCGCGATGCCGAAACCGGCAAAGGCGAACAGCGGCCCGGCCAGGCCGACGACGGGAAAGACGAGGAACGGCGCGACCGCGGGGCCGATCACTGTTCCGAGGCCGAACGAAGATGCGATGAGCGCCATCGCCGCAGTGCGCTGGATGCGCGGGGTGCGCGCGGCGACATAGGCCTGGACCGCGGGCGGTGCGGCCGAGCCGAGCGCGCCGTAGAGGCTGCGGAACAGGGCAAAGGCGATGAAGGTAACGCCCGCGCCGATCCATCCGGCGAGCCCGGCGTAAAGCGCGATGCCGCAGAGCAGCATCGACGACGCGAAGCCGATCAGGCCGAGCGCCATCAGCGCGCGCCGGCCGCGCCGGTCGCTCATCGCCGCCCAGCGTGGTGCGCTGACGACCCACAGCAGGGCCGACCACGAGAAGGCGAGCGCGACCCACCAGTCGGGCACGCCCAGCCGTGTACCGATCGCGGGCAGGATCGACTGCATCGCGGTGTTGCCCGCGGCGGCGACGAGCATGACGAGGAACAGAACCGCCATGCGCGGCGGGGCCACGCCGCCGATTGCCGACAGCGCAGGCGATGCTACGGCCGGCGCCGAGCCATCGGTCACTCGCGCGCCCAGCTGTAGCCGCGCGCGACGCGCGCGACGGTGACACGATAGTCGTCGTACCACATGGCGCGACCGCGCTGCCGGATCGCGGCGTGGAGCGGATGGTCGCGCCATGCCAGCGCCGCTTCGTCGTCGGCCCAGTAGCTGACGGTAATGCCGAAACCCTCGCTGCCGCGTGCGCTTTCGATGCCGAGATAGCCCGGCTGCGTCGCCGCGAGCTTTTCCATCTCGTCGGCCGCCGCAGCGTAATTCCAATCATCGCCGTCACGGCGCCGAGCCGAGAAGATGACCGCGATCGCGTCGGTCGGAACGGGGGCGGGGGCGTTCGACATGGCATCCACAATAAACCTGCCCCTGCGGTCGGCAAGCGCGATTTTTGGACGCACGCTCGCTTTGCCGCGCCAGGGCATGCGCCCGGCGCAGCGCTGCGGCCAAAGCGATATCGGTTGCAAACACGCGGCGATTTTGCGACTGATCGGGCTTCCCCTTCAGCTGCGCGGATTGAGCGATGACCACCACCAAGGCCGAGAAACGCGCACGTTCGCGCAGCACCGCCGAACGATTTGTCGACTTTCTGGGGCCGTGGGGCATGTTCCTCAAGGGTTTTGCCAAGAACCCGGTGATGGTCGGTTCGGTCGTCCCGTCCTCGGCCAGGCTGATCGATCACATGTTGAGGCCTGTCGACTGGGCGAACTGCAAGGTGTTCGTCGAATACGGCCCCGGCGTCGGTACTTTCTGCCGCCCGATCCTCGAGAAAATGCGCCCCGATGCGACACTGGTGGCGATCGATACCAACCGCGACTTCGTCGATTACCTGACCAGGGAAATCCGCGACAGCCGCTTTGTCCCGGTCCACGGATCGGCCGCCGACGTGCAGGAAATCCTCGCCGCGCTGGGCCACGCCCACGCCGATTACGCGCTGTCGGGCCTGCCGTTCTCGACGCTGCCCAAGGGCGTCGGCGACGCGATTGCCGATGCCACCGCCGCCGCGATCCGTCCCGGCGGCGCGTTCCTGGTCTACCAGTTCCGCGCCAAGGTGCTCGATTTCCTCAAGGGCCGTTTCGGCACGATCGACCATGCCATCGAATACTGGAATATCCCGCCGTGCCACCTGTTCTGGGCGCACAAGGACTGAGGTCCTACAAGGTCCGAAATTGAGGCGGCGCGATACGGTATAGTCGACGACGGTGACGAGGAACCAGCTCAGCGCCCAGCGGATGCGGTTGAGCGGGGTCGCGCGTGCGCGGTGGACCGCCGGGGTGATCTCTTCGCAATAGGCGATGTGCGTCGTGACATAGTCGCGCATGCGGTTGGCAAAGGCGGCATCGTCGATCCGCAGCATGATCTCGGCATTGATATACAGGCTGCGCATGTCGAAATTGGCCGAGCCGATATAGACGCGGTCGTCGAGCACGATCAGCTTGGTGTGCAGCTTGCACGGCGTGAATTCGTAGATCTTCGCGCGGCGCTTGAGCAGATAGCCGTAGAGCAGCCGGGTCGCGCCGATCGTCGCGCCATTGTCCGATTTGCCCGCCATGACGAGGCGCGTGTCGCCGTTGCGCGCGATCCGGCCGATCCGCCTGAGCAGGCTCTGCGCGGGTGAGAAATACGCCATGATCATGTCGAGCCGCTTGCCATGCTTGAGGTCGAAACTGACGCTGCGTGCCCACGGGCTGAGCCGGCTGGTCGGCCCGCCGAGCAACAGCCCGACCTTGCCTTCGCCCGGGTCCCATTGGCGGATCAGGCGGCGGATCGTGCGCCATTGCGCGTGCGGGTTCTGTGTCCAGGCGTGGAGCCGGTCGAAATAGTGCTGCAGCGGCGTCACCGCCGGGTCCCTCGATCGTCATGCCCAGGTCATGCCAGCCATTGTCGGCGGGCGGCGCGAAATAGGCCTCGGCGACGTTGAAGCCGCCGATCATCGCGCGGCGCCCGTCGGCGATGACGATCTTCTGGTGATTGCGGATCAGGTAGCGCACCGAGCGCTTGGCCGAAAATCGGCAGAAACCGGCGCCGGCCTCGACCAGGTCGGCAAAGAACGCCTCGTCGGTATCCGAAGAGCCGAAGCCGTCGATGATGAGGCGGACCTTGACGCCGCGCCGGGCGGCGGCGGAGAGCGCATCGCGGACGCGTACGCCGACAGTATCGTTCTCGAAGATGTAGAAGGTCAGGTCGAGCGTGGCGCGAGCCTCTTCGATCAGCGCGAGCAGCGCCGCGAGCCGGTCCTCTCCTGCGGGAAAGACCCGGAATTCGTCGTCGCCGACGCGTGCGCCGAACGGCACCGCATCGCGGAAGAGGTCGACCTCGTGCGTCGCGCGCGTGTCGTCGACAGGGGAGTGATCGTCGGCCATCCGCCTGCGATAGTCGCTGCACGGCGCTTGGCAAGGCCGGTGCGGAGCTTGCGGTGAGCGATGCGCGGACGGAGGCGCGGGCGGTTTTCATTGACTCCGTGAGGCTGTGGCGCTAAGCGAACCCTTCGAATTTTCCCCGCATTTAGCGTAAGTTTTGCAAAGGAAGCGGCATATGGCTCGCGTCACCGTCGAAGATTGCGTCGACAAGATTCCCAACCGTTTCGACCTCGTCCTGCTCGCCGCGCAGCGTGCGCGCGAGATTTCGGGCGGCGCCGAGCTGCACCTCGATCGCGACCGCGACAAGAACCCGGTCGTTGCGCTGCGCGAGATCGCCGAGAGCAAGGTCAAGCCCAAGCACCTCGAAGAATCGCTCGTCCAGAACCTCCAGAAGGTCCAGATCGACGACGACGATACGCCCGATGAAATCGGTTCGCAGAGCCGCTCGGCCGAAGCGCTGCGCCTCACCGCCGCCGCGCCGCCGCGGCCGACCAACATCGCGACCGATTTCGACAAGGGCTAAGCTTCGGCACCCATGCGATCATGAAAAACCCGGCCAGTGGCCGGGTTTTTTGTATGTCGGATCAGGGGCGCGGTGCGATCAACGCGCCAAGCCGATCTTCGCCAGGTCCCTGGCGACATCGGGGTCGATATAGGCGGCGTAGGTGCGGTCGCGCGCCGCATCGGGGCCCTTGGCGATGACCGCGCGGAGATAATAGGCCCAGGCCGAATCGGGGTCGATCTCGATCGCCGCTTCGATATCCTCGATCGCCTCGGCGGTGCGGCCAAGCTTGGCATAGGCGATTCCGCGATCGATCAACGGGCCCGACGGCTGTTCGTTGAGCTGGATCGCGCGGGTGCAGTCGGCCAGCACGCGATCGGCGCCAAGCGCGTAGCGTGCCTCGGTCGAACAGCGCGCCGAGATCAGCTCGGGTGACTTTTGCGCGCTGCGGCCGGCAGCTTCGAGCGCTGCCATCGCTTCATCGCCGCGACCGGCGGCGGCGAGCACCTGCGCCTTGAGCCCGGCGATCTGCTTGTCCTCGATCCCAAGACCTTCGCGCTCGGCGATCGCCGACAGGGCATCGTCATAGGCATCGTGGTCGAGCCGCAATTCGACCAATTGCGCCAGCGCGTCGAGCGACCCTGGTTCGGTCTCGAATGCCTGTTCGATATCGGCTTCGGCGCGGTCCTTGTCGCTGCGGGCATAGAGTTCCGCACGCCAGAGATATTTGCCCGCGGTCGGGTCGATTTCGATGATCGCATCGAGATCGGCGATCGCCTTGGCATATTGCTGGGTCAGTTCGTAGACATAGGCGCGCGTTCGCAAAGGCGCGATTTCGTCCTCGGGAGCGCTCTCCACCGCCTTGTCGAGCGCGTCCATGATCGGCCCGAGCCGGTTCGCCTTGGCCGCGAGCATCGCCTCGACATGCGTGCCGGGATAGTCGCTCGGCGCCTCGATGCGCAGCGCATTGGCCTTGACCGCGGCGAGCGCACGGCGTTGCGCGACGATCTGCGCGGCGGGGATTTCGCGCGCCACCGTCCGCCATGTCTCGTCAGCCTCGAAGCGGCCATCGGCCAGCGTCGCAGCCTGTTCGAAATGGGTGCCGAGCACGCGCTCGTCGATCTTGGCGCGCCCGACCATCGCAAAACCCTGGCCCGCGGACGGCAGCCGCATCGTCGTGGCGTAGCGGACATGCGTCTTCGTGCCGAGCGCATAGGCGATGTCTGCGCCATTCGCTCTTTGAACGGTTCGCAGACAGATTCTTCGATCCGATCGCCGAATTGAATTCGCGTTCATAGCGTCCGTCGACCCGGTCCCACGACAGCCAGGTGAGACCCCTGGCATTGACCGTCGTCGTGTCGCCGGCCTCGTCGAAGTTGATCGAGCGTTCGGATATCCCGGTATTCTGGACATATTTGTCGATCACCGCGTCGAGCATCTTGGCATATTCGGTTTCGCTCACCGCGCCCTTCGACGTCTTGAGCTTGTTGTCGTTCGAGGTCCGCCAGCTGACGGTGACGTCGAACAGCGTCGGCAAGGTGATGCCGGCGCTCGAATCGTAACGCAGCGTGACCTTCGATGCCGGGCGGCCGAGTGGTCGGACCGGGATCGCGATGAGATCGCTGCCGGTCGCGGTGACGGGGAGAGCGTAAGCGAAGTCGGGCGTGTCGGCGATGTCGCCGATGCGGTCGCCGACGCGGGTGCCGTCGAGCCAGTAATCCTTGCCGTCGATCATCGCGCGGACAATGACATGGTCGAACACGGCAAAGCTCGGCAGGCGTCCGGGCAGCGCGTCGCCATAGGTCGAATTGACCAGCATCAGATCGGCCTCGATGCCCAGCTCGCGAAGCATCGTTGCAAGCAGGAGCGACTTGGCCTTGCAGTCGCCATAACGCAACGACCAGGTCTTGTCGGGGGTCTGCGGCGTATAGTTGCCGTTCTCCATGCCCCGGAACAGGTAGCGGATATCGTCCTGGACGACGCGCAGCGCGGCGGCGGTCCGTTCGACCGGATCGGCGGTTTTCGCGGCGATTTCCTCGACGATGCCGGCAAGTTCGCCGTCGGCGGCAATGCTCGCGCGCGGCGCATAGGCCTTGCTGGCGGTGCGGCTGACCGCCTGCCAGTCGGCGAAGCTCGACACCTCGACGAGCGGCCCCATGCGATAGCGCGTTGGCGCATCATCGGGCATGTCGACCTTGGCCAGCGACGGTTTGGTCACGACGAGTTCGGTCATCGCGCCTTGTTTGGATATCCTGGCGCCGGCAGTTTCGGGCGCCTTCCAGTGCATCGCGACGTCGTTCGACCAGAGGACGCGCAAGCTGGCCGATTTCACGTCGAGCTTGTCGTCGAGCAACGCCTCGACATCGTTGACTTCGCCTTCGAGCGAGGGGTCGCGGTAACTGGTCGAGCTTTCGAACGCGATCGTGTCGCCGACCTTGATGCCTTCGAGCTGCATCGTCGCGGTCAGGACTCCGTCTAGCGACAGTTTCTCGAGGTTGGTCTCGCGACGCAGGACGGTGAATTTCTGCCCGTCGGCGACAAGGTCGATAACCTTTCCATCGCGCAGGATAGCGACGCGATGAACGGTGAAGTCGCCGTTTTCGGGGTTCCAGCTTTCCGAAAGATTGCCGAGCTGGCCGAGCAACGAGGCATCGTTGACGCGATAGGCGTAGTTCGAATAGCTTTCGACGATGCCGTCCTTCATTCGCGTCTGGCGATCGGCGAGCAGGAAGGAGAAGTCGGCGTCGGCATCGTCCGGTGCGACCTGTGGAACCGGCTTGCGATCGACCCATGCGGGCGCGGGCGCATAGACCGGCGTGTCGCCGGCATGGGCGGGCACGCCCGTTGCGACGAGCGCGACCACCGCAACGCCAAGATACAGATAATCGTTACGAATCATTCTATCGCTCCCCCGTTTAACCCGGAGGATGACCGAATCGCATTGGCGCATCAAGCCCTTGGCCGCAAAACCCGAAAGTCTTGGATGGCCGTGTGACTGGGCGGTATCAGGCGCCTTGCGGCGAGGCGTCGCCGAACGGGCGGTTCTTGCGCCGTCCGCCTGCCTTTGGGATCGCGGTGCCGACCTGCGGGGTGGCCGATGGCTTGATGATCTCGCCATCGTCGCGGTGGAACTTGCCCGTCTTGAGCAGCTCCTTGATCTCGTCGCCCGACATCGTCTCGTATTCGAGCAACGCGTTGGCGAGCAGGTGGAGCTGCTTGATGTGCTTCTTGAGCAACGTCTTGGCGCGGTCGTAACCCGTGTCGACGATCTTGCGGATTTCGCTGTCGATCTTTTTCGCCGTCTCGTCGGACATGTGGCTGCGCTGCGACTGCGAATAGCCGAGGAAGGTCTCGCCCTGCGGTTCTTCATATTGCAGCGGACCCATCGCGTCGGACATGCCCCATTGGGTCACCATGTCGCGCGCCAGCTTGGTCGCGTACTGGATGTCGCTCGACGCGCCCGAAGAGACCTTGTCGTAGCCGAAGATGACTTCCTCGGCGACGCGGCCACCCATCGAAACGGCAAGGTTAGCGTGCATCTTGTCGCGGTGATAGCTGTACGAATCGCGTTCGGGCAGGCGCATCACCATGCCGAGCGCACGGCCGCGCGGGATGATCGTCGCCTTGTGGATCGGGTCCGACGCTGGCTCGTTGACCGCGACGATGGCGTGGCCGGCCTCGTGATAGGCGGTCATCTTCTTCTCGTCGTCGGTCATCACCATCGATTTTCGTTCGGAGCCCATCATCACCTTGTCCTTGGCGTCTTCGAACTCCTGCGCGGCGACGAGGCGCTTGGCGCGGCGTGCGGCGAGCAAGGCAGCCTCGTTGACGAGGTTGGCAAGGTCGGCACCAGAGAAACCCGGCGTGCCGCGCGCGATCGTGCGCGCGTTGACGTCGGGGGCGAGGGGAACCTTGCGCATGTGGACTTCGAGTATCTTGACACGGCCGTCGATATCGGGCCGCGGCACGACGACCTGGCGATCGAAGCGACCGGGGCGAAGCAAAGCGGGATCGAGCACGTCGGGACGGTTGGTCGCGGCGATGATGATGATGCCTTCGTTCGCCTCGAAGCCGTCCATTTCGACGAGCAGCTGGTTGAGCGTCTGCTCGCGCTCGTCATTGCCGTTGCCGAGGCCGGCACCGCGATGGCGACCGACTGCGTCGATTTCGTCGATGAAGACGATGCACGGCGCGTTCTTCTTGGCCTGTTCGAACATGTCGCGGACACGGCTGGCGCCGACGCCGACGAACATCTCGACAAAGTCCGAGCCCGAAATGGTGAAGAAGGGCACGCCTGCTTCACCCGCGATGGCGCGGGCGAGCAGCGTCTTGCCGGTGCCGGGCGAGCCGACCAGCAAGGCGCCCTTGGGAATCTTGCCGCCGAGACGGCTGAATTTCTTGGGATCCTTGAGGAACTCGACGATTTCCTCGAGCTCCTCGCGCGCTTCGTCGATGCCCGCAACGTCTTGGAAGGTGACCTTGCCCTGCCGTTCGGTGAGCAGCTTGGCTTTCGACTTGCCGAAGCCCATCGCGCCGCCGGTGCCGCCCGATTTCTGCATGTGGCGGATGACGAAAAACGCGACGCCGAGGATCAACAGGAAGGGCAGCGCCTGGATCAGGAGGTACAGCCAGATGCTGCCCGAGCCGGTTGCCTGGCTCGACACCTGGACGTTGTTGTCGATCAGCAGCTGGGTCGGCTGTGCGTCCTTGGTCGGGATGGTCGAGATCTTGGCACCGTCGGCGGTCGTCGCGACGATCGTTTCGGGGCCGATGACGACGCTCTTGATCTGGCCCTCCTTCACCTGGGCGACGAAATCCGAATAGGCGATTGCATCACCCGTTTTCGCGCCGCCGCCGAACAGCGATGCGACGAGCAGCATGGCGAAGATGATTCCCGCCCAGATCGCGATGCTGCGCATCCACGGGTTGCCGCCGCCTTCGGGATCGTTCTTCGGCGTCTTGTCGTCGTCCATCATCAAGCCTGTCGCATAGTGAAGGGATGCGGCCATTCCGCCCCTGTCATCGCCCCCAAGATAAGGTGCGATGATTAATGCGCAATGACCTCAATCACGACCAATCTCGATCAGCCTTATCGGCGTTCAAGGGCCTGGGCGGGGACGAGGTGCCCTGACGGGCGGGAGCGGCGGCGATCCGCCAGCTGCGCGCCGGTCCGGGCAGGGCGCTAACGGTCAGGTCGCCGATGCACGATTTGTCGCCGCGCTGCATCGCGTCCCACAGGCGGTGAAAGGCGATCTCGCCGATCGTGATGCCCGGTTCGGCGCGGTCGAGCGCGGTGACGAGCATCCGGTGCCACAGCGCGCGCGGCTGATCGTCATAGGCGAGGATCAGCGCATCGCCGTCGGGCGTCAGCGCGGTTTCGAGCGCATGCGCGGTCATCCAGTCGAGCGCCTCGGTCGCTTCGCCGAGCAACGCCGCGCTTTTCGCCACCGCTTTTGCATCGAGCCAGTCGGCGTCGGCGAGCGCGGCGCGCAACCGCGCGCGGTCGTAGCGGTGGTCGCGGTTCGACGGGTCGTCGACAAAGGGCAGTTCGGCCTCGGCAAGAACGTCGCCGAGCTCGTCGCGACGCCAGTGCAGCAGGGGGCGGACGATTGTCCCATTGCGCGCGCGAATGCCCGCGAGGCCGGCGACGCCCGAGCTGCGGTTGAGGCGCATGACGAGCGTTTCGAGCTGGTCGTCGGCATGGTGTGCAGTGAGGACGTAATCGAGGGAATTGGCCGTGCGCCAGCGGTCGAGCAGGCGATAGCGTGTGGCGCGCGCACTCGACTGAATGTTGCCCGAGATCGGCGTATCGGGGGTCATGATGGTATGCGCGATGCCGCGTTCGGCGCAGACATCGGCAACATAGCGCGCCTCGTCGGCGGATTCGGGGCGCAGGCAGTGATCGATCGTCGCCGCTGCGATCCGCTGGCCAATCGCTGCGTGCGCGAGGAGCAGCAGCGCGAGGCTGTCGGGGCCACCCGATACCGCGATGCCGAACCGCGCTTGGCTCGCCGCCTGCTCACCGACGATGGCGGCGAGATCGTCGCGGAAGCGCCGGGTCGCCGATCGAGGCGCGGCCTGTGTCACCCCGCTCAGCTACATCCCGCCGTCGCGCGTGCCTTGCCCGCCTCTGCCTTGAGCGACGGCGAGATCGTCGCGCCATAGACCTGGTCGAGTTCCTTGAACGCGCGGCAGGCGCCGTCTTTCTGCTTGAGGCGGGTCAGCGCGATGCCGAGATACATCAGGCTGTCGGGCGCGCGCGCGCTGTCGGGCCGCTCTTGGTAATTGGCCATGAACGCCTTGGCAGCGAGGCCGTTTTCGCCATTGTCGAGATAGGCGCGGCCGAGCAGGTTCTGGGCAAAGCTGACGCGGCGATGCTTGGGATAGGTCGCGACCGCCTTTTTGAGCTGGATCTGCGCCTCGGGATAGAGCTGCGCATCCCACAGGCGATAGCCGTAGAGATAGGCGTCCTCGCCCTTGTCGCCGGTGTCGGGCACCTCGACCGCACGGACCAATGCGACGCGCGCGTCGTTCGCTGCGGGCTTGGTCGCCGGCGGCTTGGTCGAAGCGGGCGGCGTGGCGCTGTCGTTCGACGATGCGACCGGAGCCGGTGCGGCAGCCGGCGAAAGGCCGGCGATCTTGCGATCGGTGGTGGTCTTATACGCGGCGAACTCGTCGGCCATGATCCGCTGGCGGTTGCCGAGATTTTCGACCTGGCCGGTAATTGAGGCAAGCTGCGCCTCGAGCGCGTCGAGGCGCGCCATCACGTCGGTCAGCGGGGCAGTTGACGGTTGGCCGGTGCGGACCGGCTGGGCCGGGGTGATGTCGGGTTCGAAATAGGTGCCGTCGGCGCCGGGGAAAACCTTGCGCTGAACCGCGCGCATTTCCTTTTCGAGCTTGTCGACGCGCGGGGTGAGGCCGGAATCCTGTGCGGCGGCCTGCGGCGCGGCGCCGACCATGAGCGCGGCGAGTGCAGCTGCGACCAGCCGGTGATGGAATAGGTGTGTCATAAGTCCCCTCGCAAACGCGTCATTCGGTCCGGGGCCACCATAGCGCGGCGGACCACCGGGTAAAGTCGAGCTTAACTATGGGGCGCGGGCTTTCGCGATGCTTAACCGCGACGCCGGCCATCGTCAGGGGCCGGTATTGGCCCGTGCGACGAGCGCACGCGGGTCGAGCGGCACGTTGCTGACGAGCGTATCGGGTGGACCCAGCGTCGCGATCTTGCGTCCGCCGACAGTGATGTCGAGCGCCTGCGGACGCGCAGTGCGCAGCAGCAGTCCGGTCGTATCGCGCGGCACGGTGTAGCTGTCGCCCGCAGAGAGTTCCTGTTCGTGCAGGCGGTTGCCCTGAGCATCGTCGACGCGGAACCAGACGAGCGCGTTGGCGGTCAGCACGATCGGCGCATCGGCGGCAACTGTGTCGGTCGTCGGTGCTGCGGCCGGCGCGCGGTCCTCGCCCGAAATGCCGGGCGCGGCGTCGACGGTTTCGGCCGTCGCATAGGGATCGCCGCCGTCCGAAAACGGTTTCCAGATGAGATAGGCGCCGAACAATGCCAGCGCTACGATCCCTGCGGTCCAGGCGAGGAAACGCGAGGGCACGCGTGACGGATCGGCGGGCTGGAACGCCTGGTATTCGTGGCGATCATCGCTGTCGATATATTCGTATTCGTTGCGAACCGCGTCGCTGACCTCGGCTTCATCACCGCCGATCGCACGGGCATAGGCCTTGGCAAAGCCGATCGCGTATGTCTTGCCCGGCAAGGCGGCGTATTCGGAATTTTCGAGCGATTCGAGATGGCGGATCGGGATCCGCGTTTCCTTTGCGATGTCCTGCAACGAGAGGCTCATCGCTTCGCGGCCAGCGCGCAGCCGGTCGCCGAGGCGCTCGGTCGGCGTTTCGATGGCATCATCCTGGTATTCGTCGTCGCCCATGCTTCGCTATCCCGCCCCCAGCTTATTCTATTATTGCCGATGTCACACCAACGTGACCATATTGTCAAACCCTCCGCAGGGCTTAGGGCAATTTCATGCAGAAATATCGACGTCCCGTTGCAAAGCCCAGTCGGTCAACGGCTGGCGCAGGCTGCGCGTCGAGCCGGCAAGCAGTGCGGGCATGTCGCGGCGGATCGCGCCGATGTCGAGCGACTGGATCATCGCCTTCAGGGGGCCGACCCCGGCAGGCGTGATCGACAGTCGGTTGATGCCGAGGCCGATCAGCGCCATCGCCTCCAATGGCCGCCCGCCCATTTCGCCGCATACGCCGAGCGTCACCCGTGGGCCGTCACCGGTAGCGTTCTTCGGGCCGTCGGCGATGATCCTGACGACGCGGCCGAGGAACCGCAGCACTGAGGGGCTGAGCCAGTCGTAGCGTTCGGCCAGCTTGGGATGCGCGCGGTCGGCGGCGAACAGGAACTGGGTGAGGTCGTTGGTCCCGACCGAGACGAAATCGATCCTATCGAGCATCGTGTCGAGCATTTCGGCGAGCGCCGGGACTTCGAGCATGACGCCGTAGCGGACCTGCGAGGGGAGGCGGCCGCCTTGCTGTTTGATCCAGGCTGCCTGTTGCGCGAAGATCGCGCGCGCCTCGTCGAACTCCCACGGTTCGGAAACGAGCGGGAACATGACGTTGAGCGGGCGGCCGGCGCTTGCCTGGAGCAGCGCCCGCGCCTGAGCCTTCATCAGGCCGCCACGTTCGAGTGCGAGACGCAGCGCGCGCCAGCCCATCGCCGGGTTTTCCTCGAGGATATCGCCGCTGCGCATATAGGGTAGCGCCTTGTCGCCTCCGATATCGACGGTGCGGAACACGACGGGGCGGTCGCCCGCCGCATCGAGCACCTCTTCGTAGAGCTTCTGCTGGCGTTCGCGCTGCGGCATCGTTGCCGAGACGAGGAACTGGAACTCGGTTCGGAACAGGCCGATGCCGTCGGCGCCGGTCAGGTCGAGCGCGGTAAGATCGTCCTTGAGCCCAGCGTTGATCATCAGGTCGATGCGCGTCCCGTCGGTCCCGCGCGGTTCGGTATCGCGCAGCGCGGCATAGGCGGCGCGGCGTTTCTGCGACAAGGCGAACTTGCTGTCGAAGGCGTCCTCGAGCGCCTGTCCGGGGCGAATGTGGACGGTCCCTTCGGCAGTGTCGAACAGCAACCGGTCGCCTTCGCGGACCTGGCTGCGCACCCCGGTGACGCGGCCGAGCACGGGGACGCCCATCGCGCGCGCCACGATGATGACGTGCGCGGTCAGCGATCCTTCCTCCAGGATCACGCCCTTCAACCGGCGGCGGTCATATTCGAGCAGTTCGGCCGGGCCGAGGTTGCGCGCGACGAGGATCGAATCGGCGCGCAAACCGACCTGGGCGGCGGTCCCCATCCGGCCCGCGACGATGCGCAGCAGGCGATTGGAGAGGTCCTCTAGATCGTGCATCCGCTCGGCGAGCAGTGGATCGTGGATCTGCCGCATGCGCATCCGCGTGCGCTGCTGGACGCGCTCGATCGCCGCCTCGGCGGTCAGGCCGCTGTCGATCGCCTCGTTGATCCGGCGGCTCCAGCCTTCGTCATAAGCGAACATCTTGTAGGTCGCGAGGACCTCTTCATGCTCGCCGCCGGCGCCGAATTCGGCCTGGCTCGCCATCCGGTCGATCTGTTCGCGCATCTTGTCGAACGCGGCATAGACGCGGTGGCGCTCGGCTTCGGTATCGTCGGCCACGGTGTGCTCGATGACGACTCGCGGCTGATGGAAGACGGCTTCGCCCGCCGCCATTCCTTCAACCAGCTTGAGCCCGGAAAGCTGCTGCGAGGTCGTGTCGAACTGCGCCCCGCCGGGCTGTGCCTCGTCGACCAGCCCGGCATTGGCGAGCAGTTCGGCGAGGACCATCGCGACGGTCTGCAACGCCTCGATCTCGACCTCCTCGTACTTGCGCGGATCGACGTGCTGGACCGCGACGACGCCGACCGCGCGTTCGGAACGGACGATCGGCACGCCGGCGAAACTGTGGAACATGTCCTCGCCCGTCTCGGGGCGATAGACGAAGTCGGGATGGGCGGCGGCCTGATCGAGGTTGAGCGTTTCCATGTCGCGCGCGATCGTCCCGACGAGACCTTCGCCGAGGCCGAGCCGGGTAACGTGGACAGCCGATTGCTGGAGCCCGTGCGTCGCGTAGAGTTCGAGCACGCCTTCGCGCAGCAGATAGATCGAACAGACCTCGCTGGTCAGCTCTTCGGCAATGATCCCGACGACCTGGTTGAGCTTGGATTGCGGGTTGGTCCGCGCCGCCATCACATCGTGCAACCGCGTCAGGATCTGCCGCGCGGACTGGGCGGCGGAGGTCGGCGGGGGCGGCGCAGTGGTCATGGCAGCGGGCCTAGCAGATGCGAAGGCGCGCTGTCATTGAGGGAGTGGGGCGGCACAGCAGAAATGTACCGCTATGCTGAAACCAGTTCAGGGTGAAAAAAACGACGGCGGGCAGCGACAATCGCGTCGCTCAGCCGCGATAGCTCAGCGCGACGGCGGCCTGCTCGGTCAGCTCGGAGACGATTTCGGCAACGCTCTGTTCGCTCGTCACCATGCCGACCGACTGGCCCGCCATCAGCGACCCATTCTCGACATCGCCGTCGATCACTGCGCGGCGCAGCGCGCCCGCCCAGTAATGTTCGATCTGGAGCTGCGCCTCGGCCATTTCGACGCCGCCCTGGTCGAGCGTATTGGCAACCTCGCGCTGCTTGGCATTGAATTCCTCGCCGCCCTTGTTCTTGAGCGCGCGGACCGGGATGACGGGCAGTCGCGGGTCAATCTGGACGCTGGCAACGGCGTCGCGCGCGCTGGCCCGCAGGAACGCCTTCTTGAACGCGGGGTGCGCGATCGATTCGTGCGCGCAAACGAAGCGCGTGCCGAGCTGGACACCGCTCGCGCCCATTTCGAGATAGCTCGCAATTGCCTCGCCGCGGCCGATCCCGCCGGCGACGAAAACGGGCACTTCGTGCGCGACCTGCGGCAGGATTTCCTGCGCCAGCACGCTGGTCGAGACGGGGCCGATATGACCGCCCGCCTCGCTGCCCTCGATCACCAGCGCATCGACCCCAGAACGGATCAGCTTCTTGGCGAGGCTGACGGCGGGGGCGAAGGCAATGAGCTTGGCACCGGTCGCCTTGATCGCATCGATGCTGCCCTTGGGAGGCAGGCCGCCGGCGAGGACGATGTGCGAGACGTCGTGATTCTCGCAGACGTCGATCAGCGCGAACAGGTCGGGGTGCATCGTGATAAGGTTGACGCCGAACGGCTTGTCGGTGCGCTTCTTGGTCTCGGCGATCTCGGTGTCGAGCAGGGCGGGGGTCATCGCGCCGCAGGCGATAACGCCGAAGCCGCCGGCGTTGCTAATCGCGGCGACGAGGTGGCGTTCGGACACCCAGCTCATCGCGCCGCACATGATCGCGACGCGGCAGCCAAGGAAGTCGGTGCCGCGCTGCATCAACGCGTGGAGTTTCTCGTGGCTCATGACTCTGTCCCTTCGACCTCGGCATCGAGGCCGTAGGCGGTGTGAAGCACGCGCACGGCGAGCTCGGTATAGTCTTCCTCGATCAGCACGCTGATCTTGATCTCGCTGGTGGCGATCGCGAGGATTTCGATCCCGCGCGCGGCGAGCGCATCGAACATCGTCGTCGCGACGCCGGCATGGCTCTTCATCCCGACGCCGACGATCGACACCTTGGCGACGTGCGTGTTGTGCGTCATCCGGTCGTAGCCGATCTTGTCCTTGGCGGCTTCGACGAGCGCGATCGCCTGGGCGAGGTCGGCCTGCGGGACGGTGAACATTAGGTCGATCAGGTCGTCGCCGCGCGTCGGGGTCTGGACGATCATGTCGACGTTGATGTGCGCGTCGCTCAATGGCCCGAAGATGTCGGCGACATTGCCCGCACGTTCGGGGATGTCGATCAGCATGACCAACGCTTCGTTCTTGTCGGGCGCGATCCCGGTAATGATATGGCGTTCCATCTTGAGGTCCTCGATTTCGCTTTCGCCGACGATCATCGTCCCGCGCGTCGGTGCCATGCCGTATTCGACGAAGCTGGTCAGCACCTGGATGCGCACGCCCATCTTCATCGCGAGCCCGACCGAGCGCGTTTGCAGCACCTTGGCCCCGACGCTGGCGAGTTCGAGCATCTCTTCATAAGTGACGTAATCGAGCTTGCGCGCGCGTGCGACGATCCGGGGGTCGGTGGTATAGACGCCGTCGACGTCGGTATAGATATCGCAGCGGTCGGCGTGGATCGCGGCCGCGACGGCAACAGCCGACGTGTCACTGCCGCCGCGGCCCAAAGTCGCGACGCGGCCCGTGTCCATCATGCCCTGGAAGCCCGGGATGACCGCGACGCTGCCGCCCGCCATCGCGGCGGTCAGGGCGTCGGTATCGATCTCGCCGATCCGCGCGCGCGCATGGCGTCCGGTCGTGCCGATCGGCAATTGCCAGCCGAGCCAGCTGCGCGCCGGGCAGCCCATGCCCTGCAGGCACAAGGCGAGCAGGCCGGCGGTGACCTGTTCGCCGGTGGCGACGACGACATCATATTCGGTGCCGTCGGAATCGGGTGCGGCCTCGCGGCAGAAATTGACCAGCCGGTCGGTTTCCCCCGCCATGGCGCTGACGACGACGGCGACCTCGTTGCCCGCCTCGACCTCGCGCTTGACGAGGCCCGCAACGGTGCGGATGCGCTCGGTCCCCGCCATCGACGTGCCGCCGAATTTCATCACGATGCGCGCCATGGGTTTCGCCGGGTCTCCGCTCTGGGCTAAGCTGTGCCTGTTAGGCAAAGCGCCTGCGACACGCAAGCGAGCGAGAAAGCGAAACGCAATGACCAGCATCGTCCCCGCAGAAGCCGAACATTTCGGCAGCCTCGCCGCCGACTGGTGGGATCCCAAGGGCAGCTCGGCGATGCTCCATCGGCTCAATCCGGTGCGATTGCGTTATATCCGCGAGGCGATCGACCACCATTGGGGGATCGACGACACCGAGCGCCATCCGCTCGCCGGTCGCTCGGCGCTCGACGTCGGCTGCGGCGCGGGACTGCTGGCCGAGCCGCTCGCGCGGCTGGGGGCGAGCGTCACCGGGGTCGATGCCGCGCCCGAGAACATCGCCGCGGCGCGCGATCACGCGGCGGGGCAGGGGCTGGAGATCGACTATCGCAGCGGCGATCTGGCATCGCTGAACCTGCGGCGCTTCGACCTCGTCACCTCGATGGAGGTGATCGAACATGTCGCCGATCCCGCCGCCTTCGTCCAGACGCTGGCCGACCGGCTCGCGCCCGGCGGGCTAATGATCGTGTCGACGCCCAACCGCACCGCCGCGTCGAAGCTGCTGCTCGTCGAGGCGGCCGAACGGCTGGGCCAGGTGCCACGCGGCACGCACGATTGGGACAAGTTCGTCCGTCCGGAGGAATTGACCACGATGCTCGAAGACGCGGGGTTGAACGTCGGCGACCTGCGCGGACTGGTGCCGATGCCGGGGCGCGGCTTCGTCCTCGGCGACAACACCGCGATCAACTATCTGCTGACCGCCCGGTACCGCTAAGCAGCTTTTTTCTTAATCAATGTTGGGATAGTCTCGGCGGCGATAGGGGAATTCCGATGAGTCCGATGCTGATAATCCTGGTCCTCGCCTGCCTGCTGGCGGTGATCCACAATCTTGCACCCAGCCATGTGAAGACGAAAAAGTTCGGCACTGACTGGAACATGGGACCGCGCGACGATACGCCCGGCGACGTCCCGGCGCTGGCCGGACGGCTCGAACGCGCGCGCGTCAACTATCACGAGAATTTCGTCATCTTCGTCGCGCTGGCGCTGGCGCTGGTCGCGACGGGAACGGCCGATAAGCTCGGTATTGCCGGTGCGGCCTTGTGGCTCGCGATGCGGGTCCTGTACCTGCCACTCTATGCCAATGGCACGCCCAAGATCCGTACGCTTATCTGGATGGCGAGCATGATCGGCCTGATGCTGATGGGCGCCGACCTGTTCCGCTAGAAATCGAGCAGTTCGTAATGTTTCGGCGGGGTGATGACCTCCATCCGCTCGGATAGCAGCGGGCGGAAGCTGGGGCGTGACTTCAATCCGGCATACCAGCCCTTGGCGTGTTCGTGCCCGGTCCAGTCGATCCCGCCGAGATAATCGGCGACCGACAAATGCGCGGCGGCGGCGAGATCGGCGAGGCTCAGCGTCGCGCCCGCGATCCAGCTGCGGTGGTCGAGCAGGTAATCGATATAATCGAGATGGTCGTTGGCGGCGCGCATCGCGTTTCGCAACGCACCGCCATCGGGCGGCGCGCGATGGATGAGGCGCTTTTTCATCCGTTCGTCGAGCAGCGGGCGCGACGACGTCGGCGTACATCTGCTCATCGAACCAGGCGACGAGGCGGCGGATCTCGGCGCGGTTCGCCGCGGTGCCCGAAATCATCGGCTTGGCGTCGACCGTCTCTTCGAAATATTCGCAGATCGCGGCCGAATCGATCAGCGTAATGTCGCGCGCGGCGTCGCGAATGATCGGCGTGCGCCCGGTCGGGTTGAGGTCGACATATTCGTCGCGCCGTTGCCACGGCGATTCGCGCACCAGCTCGTAGCCGACGCCCTTTTCGCCGAGCAGCAGGCGCACCTTGCGCGAAAACGGACAGAGCGGGAATTGGAAGAGTTGCCACATGGGCCGCGTCATAGGGCATGACGCGCGCGCTGTGAATCGGCTTTGTCGCTAAATTGCTGTCGCTTGCGAAGACCGCGATCAGCGCCGGCGCGGTTCGCGCACTGCGCGTTCGGCCTGCGCGCCAAGATCCTTGGTGATCGCGATCAGCCCCGGCAACATCCTGGCGAATTCGCGGACCATCGCGCCCGAGACCACGGTACCGCTGCGGATGCCGTCCTCGATCCGGTCCTCATAGGCAGGATCGCCGCGGCTGGCGATGTCGCCGATCGTCGCTTCGGGGTCGGCGTCGGCGATCTCGGCATCGGGGTCGATCCGCCGCGCGGCATCGACGATCGGGCCGACGCGGATCGTCATCAGCGCGCGCATCATGTCGCTCATCGCGTCGGCGATCGCGTCCTGGCGGGCGGGATCGTCGAGGATGTCGGCGACGCGGTCCGAAGCGTCGGCATGATCGGAATTTTTCCATCGTCGTTCGATGCGTCGTCATAGCCCGGGTCGGAGGAATCGCTTTCGGGAGCAGCAACGTCGTAACCGGTATCGCCCGTGTCATAGCCCGCATCGGCAATGTCGCTCGGCGGCAGCTCGACCTCGGCGATCTGGGCATGCGCCGCAACCGGCGCGGAGAGCGCGGCAAGCGAAAGAACGGTAACGAGACGGCGCATGAGCAAATCCTCTGGACGATCAAGGCGATGATCGCTCGATCTAGCCAAAGGACGCTGTCGCTGCGGTGAACGGGACTAGCGCATCACCAGCCAGATCAAGGCGGCGCTGCCGGCAAGGATGCGGTACCAGGCGAAGGGTGCGAAGCCGTGTTTCGAGACGATGCCGACGAACCAGCGGATGACGAGCATCGCGACGATGAACGAGACGGCAAAGCCGATGCCGATCAGGCTCCAGTCGACGCTCGCGCTGCCGAGCGTGTCGCGGTTGGTCCACAGTTCGAGGCTGGTCGCGCCGATCATCGTCGGGACTGCGAGGAAGAAGCTGAACTCGGCCGCGGTGCGCCGCTCGACGCCGAGCGCGAGCGCGCCCATGATCGACGCGCCCGAGCGGCTGACGCCCGGCACCATCGCGAAACACTGGATGAAGCCGATCGCCAGCGCGCGGCCATAGGGAATGTCGGCGATGCCGTGAAAGCGCTGCGAGCCGATCAAACGCTCGATGACGAGGATCGCGATGCCGCCGACGATGAGGGCAACCGCGACGATCTTCGGCGCGCCGAGCATCGCCTCGATCGCGCTGTGCGCGACGAGGCCGATCGCGACTGCGGGGAGGAAGGCGATCAAGAGGTTGATCGTGAAGCGCCACGCGCCGGGCTCGTTCTTGAACAGGCCGGTGATGACCGCCCAGAAGGTGCGCCAGTAGAGCACGATGACCGCGAGGATCGCGCCCAGCTGGATGACGATGTTGAAGGTCGCCCATTGATCGGCCGAATAGCCGAACAGTTCGCTCGCGAGGATCAGATGGCCCGTCGATGAAACCGGGATGAACTCGGTCAGCCCCTCGACGATGCCGAGCAGGATGGCGACGATAAACAGCGGCATAACAGTCGGGCTTTCGCGGGGATCAGGACGCGGCGCGGACGCCGAAGCGGCCGTGGCGGCGATATTTGACGAGCCAGCCGCGTGCAACGACGTCGAGCGGGGTCGGTGTGATGCCGAGCGCGGCGAGGCCCTTGGCAGCGGGAGCGACGACGCTGTCGTGCTGTAGCATCAGCCACTGGTCATAGGTGATCGGCGCGCCGGGCGCCCAGCCGGTCGTGCGCGCGAGCAGCTTCGCAGCGAAGCCCGGGACATCGACGAACTCGCGCTTGCGCCCCGTCGCGGCGGCGATCTTTTCGTTGAGCGCGCGCATCGTCAGCGTCTCGGGACCGCCGAGCTCGAAGGTCTTGCCGCCGTGGCGCGCAGGATCGGCGAGCGCGGCCAGCACCGCGGCGGCGACGTCACCGGCATAGATCGGCTGGAATTTCGTTTTCGCACCGATGACGGGGACGACGGGCAGCATCCGGATCAGGCCGGCAAAGCGGTTGATGAAATCGTCCTCGGGACCGAACACGATCGACGGGCGCAGGATCGTCGCGGTGGGATGCGCGGCGCGGACCGCGGCCTCGCCTTCGCCCTTGGTCCGCGCGTAGCGGCTCTCGGCCTCGGCATCGGCGCCGATCGCCGAGATATGGACGAACGATGCGCCCTCGGCCTGTGCCGCGGCGGCGGCATCGCGCGCGCCGGTGACGTGGATTGCCTGGAGATCGCCGGCAAACACGCCGACCAGGTTGACCACCGCGTCCGAGCCGCGGACCGCGCGGGCGATGCTGGCGGCGTTGGTGATGTCGGCGGCGACGAACTGCGTCTGGCCGAGCCCGCCGAGCGGGCGAATCGCGAATGCCTTGCGCGGGTGACGCTCGGCAATGCGGACGCGCGCGCCCGCCGAGAGCAGTTTCTGCGCGACGTACTTGCCGACGAAGCCGCCGCCGCCGATCACCGTGACGAGCTGCCCGGCCAGCGCATCGCGCCGCTCGGTAAGGGTTTTTGCAGGGTTTGCCTTCGGGGCTCGCGCCATTTTCGCCTCGGTCGTCGTCGTGGAAATGTCTGCCGCGTCCATGCGCGAAGCGGCCATGCGTGACAAGGGGCGGCGATGCGCAAGCGTGCGGTCGGCAAGATCAGTTGACAGACCGCGCGCCAGCCCGCTAAGCGCCCGCTCCTACCTCGATACCCGTGCCCAGATGGCGGAATTGGTAGACGCACCAGCTTCAGGTGCTGGCGCTCGCAAGGGCGTGGAGGTTCGAGTCCTCTTCTGGCACCATTACTTTGTTCGCGGATGTGCGCGACCGTCTCGCAATTGGCCGAAGCCGGCAAAAATCGGCGACACGAGTTCGTTGATCGGCAGCGAACACCTTGCGCCAAGCCGCTGTTCGTCAGGCGTGGCTTCCGTACGAGCCGGGTTCAGCGCGTCTTGGTCGCGAACCATATGACGTGGCGCGGGCCCTTGCCGTTGCTGCGCGCGCGCACGAAGACTTCTTCGACCGAAAACCCCGCATCGCCCAGCCGGCGGCGAAAGCGGTCGTCGGGGGCTGCCGACCAGATCGCGAGGATGCCGCCCGGCGTCAGCGCGCGGCGTGCGGCGGCGAGGCCGCGTAGCGAATAGAGGCTGTCGTTGCCGATCCGGGTCAGCCCGTCGGGACCGTTGTCGACGTCGAGCAGGATCGCATCGTAAACGCCGGTGGCGCGTCCGATGAGCGCGCCGACATCGCCTTCGACCAGCGCGACGCGCGGATCGTCGAGGCAGCCCGCGGCGAGATCGGCCATCGGTCCGCGCGCCCATGCGATGATCTCTGGCACCAGCTCGGCGACGGTGACCCTGGCCGCATCGCCCAGTTCGGCGAGCGCGGCGCGCAGCGTGAAGCCCATGCCATAGCCGCCGATCAGCACATGCGCCGCGGGCCGGTCGGTGAGCTGCTCGCAGGCGAGGACTGCAAGCGCCTCTTCGGAGCCGCTCATCCGGCTGCTCATCAGCTCGTTGCGGTCGAGCACGATCATGAAATCGCCGCCGCGCCGGTAGAGGCGCAGTTCCTCGCCGTCGGCGACCTGCGCCGTGTCGATCAGTTCGCGTGGGGTCATCGGGCGGTGTCCGTCTTGATTGTGTCGCCCCCGCTGCGGCAAAGCGCGCGCGAGGACAAGCCCCTCGCAAAGCGCGCTTGGGTTTTCGCGCAATCGCTGCTAAGCGCGCGCCCATGCTGACAATCAATGCAATCACGGTGCGCCTTGGCGGGCGGACGATCCTCGATCGTGCCACGGCGGCAATCCCGCCGGGCGCGCGCGTCGGCCTGATCGGGCGCAACGGCGCGGGCAAATCGACGCTCATGAAGGTCATGATCGGCGAACTCGAAGCCGACGAGGGCGAGATCGAGATGCCGCGCGACACGCGCCTCGGCTATATCGCGCAGGAAGCTCCGGCGGGCACCGCGACGCCGTTCGACACCGTGCTCGCCGCCGATATCGAGCGCGCCTCGCTGATGGAAGAAGCCGAGCATTGCGAGGATCCGCACCGGCTTGGCGACCTCCACGACCGGCTGCTCGCGATCGACGCCTACAGCGCCCCGGCGCGCGCCGCGCGGATCCTGATCGGCCTCGGCTTCGACGAAGACATGCAGGGCCAGCCGCTCGACAGTTTCTCGGGCGGGTGGAAGATGCGCGTGGCGCTCGCCGCCTTGCTGTTTTCGGAGCCCGACGTGCTGCTGCTCGACGAGCCGTCGAACCATCTCGATCTCGAAGCGACTCTGTGGCTCGAGAATTTCCTCAAGGCCTATCCGGGCACGCTCGTCGTCATCAGCCATGAGCGCGACCTGCTCAATAACGTCGTCGACACGATCGTCCACCTTCAGGGCGGCCAGCTGACGATCTATCCCGGCGGCTATGACAGTTTCGAAACGCAGCGCGCCGAACGCGCGGCACAGCTCGAGGCGGCCAAGGCATCGCAGGATTCGCAGCGCGCGCGCTTGCAGGAATATGTCGCGAAGAATTCGGCGCGCGCCTCGACCGCGAAACAGGCGCAGTCGCGCGCCAAGATGCTCGCCAAGATGCAGCCGATCGCCGCGCTTGTCGACGATCCCAGCCTCAGTTTCGATTTTCCCGACCCAACCGAGCTGCGCCCGCCGCTGATCACGCTCGATCTCGCCGCGGTCGGCTATGTGCCCGAAAAGCCGATCCTCCAGCGGCTCAACCTGCGGATCGATCCCGACGACCGGATCGCGCTGCTTGGTCGCAACGGTAATGGCAAGACGACGCTGGCGCGGCTGCTGGCGGCGCAATTGACCCCGATGGAAGGCGAAATGAACGCCTCGGGCAAGATGCAGGTGGGTTATTTCACCCAATATCAGGTCGAGGAACTGGCCGGCGACGATACCCCTCTCGAGCACATGACGCGCGCCATGAAGGGCAAGACGCCCGGCGCGGTGCGCGCGCAGCTGGGCCGCTTCGGCTTTTCGGGCGAGCGCGCGACGCAGCGCGTCGCGAAGATGTCGGGCGGCGAACGCGCGCGCCTCGCGCTTGCCCTGGTGACGCGCGATGCGCCGCACTTGCTGATCCTCGACGAGCCGACCAACCATCTCGACGTCGACGCCCGCGAAGCGCTGGTCCAGGCGCTCAACGGCTATAACGGCGCGGTGATCCTCGTTAGCCATGATCGCCACATGGTCGAACTGACTGCCGACCGGCTGGTGCTGGTCGATGACGGGCGCGCGACCGAATATCCGGGCAGCATGAGCGATTACATCGATTTCATCCTCGGCCGGAACCAGCCCAAGGCCGACGCCAAGCCGAAACAGGCGCAAGAAGGACCGCAAGGCAGCCGCCAAGGCGCGCGAAGATGCGCGTGATCTCAGGCAGAAAGCGAAGGCTGCCGAGGCCGAAAGCGCGCGGCTACAGGCCGATTGCAAGGCGATCGACCACGCGATGTTCGACCCCGACGCCGCCGCGCCCGAGCTGGCGAAGCTGACGATGGGAGAACTGGCGCAGCGCCGCGCGCAGGTCGCCGATGCGCTTGCCGCCGCCGAGGCGCGCTGGCTCGAGGTCAGCGAACAGCTCGAACAGGTTGCAGCCTAGGCTTCAGATTCCCGGCGAGGATGTTTGCCAGCATAGCGTCGCCGTCGCGCGTCAGGATCGATTCGGGGTGGAATTGCAGCCCGGTCTGGCGCGCGGCGCGATCGCTGATCGCCATCGCCATGGTATCGATCCGCGCATGGACGGTGAACCGCTCGGGCGGGTTGGGCGTGCACAGCGAATGATAGCGCCCGACGCTTAGCGGGCTGGGCAGGCCGGTAAATGGACCGGAGCCATCGTGATCGAGCGGCCATGCCTTGCCGTGAACCGGGACGGGCGCGCGATCGACGCAGCCGCCCGCGTGCAGGACGATCGCCTGCTGGCCGAGACAGATGCCGAGCACGTCGCAGCGGCCGATCGCGGCATCGACGATGTCCATCAACGATCCCGCATACTCTGGCCGGCCGGGTCCGGGCGACAGGACGATCAGCGCATTTTTTGCCTCGGCAAGTGCGATCGTATCACCCGCCGCAATCGTGTTGCGGCGGACCGAGACGCGGCAGCCGAGCCGCTCGAACGCCTCGACGAGGTTGAACGAGAAGCTGTCGAGATTGTCGATCAGGAGCACGTCACGCATTGCTCGCGCCCCCGGCGGCTTCGACGCCCGCGATGATGCCGAGCACCGCATCGGCCTTGCGCCGCGTCTCGTCGGCCTCGGCGTGCGGGTCGCTATCATGGACGACGCCCGCGCCCGCGCGCACCGAGGCGATCCCGTCCTGCACCACCGCGGTGCGGATGACGACACCGGTGTCGATGTCGCCATCGCCGTTGAGCCAGCCGATCGCGCCGCCATAGGGGCCGCGCTTGGTCGCCTCGACGCCGCGGAGCAGCTGCGTCGCGCGCAGCTTGGGCGCGCCGCTCAGCGTTCCGACATTGAGGCAGGCGACGAGCGCGTGGAGGCCGTCATGGCCCTCGCGAAGCTGCCCCGTGACCGACGAGACGAGATGCATGACGCGCGCATAGCGTTCGGTCGTCATCAGCCGCGCGACGCGCCGCGTGCCGCTCGTGCTGACGCGCGCGACGTCGTTGCGGGCGAGGTCGACGAGCATCATGTGCTCGGCGAGTTCCTTCGCGTCGAGGCGCATGTCCGCCTCCTGCCGACCGTCCTCGTCGGGGGTGGCGCCGCGCGGGCGCGTGCCCGCGATCGGCTTGACCTCGACCATCGCCTCGCCGAGCTCGCGATAGACGCGGACCGATGTTTCGGGCGAGGCGCCGAACAACGTGTGTCCGGGCGCGGTGACGTAATAGCGGTACGGGCTGGGATCGAAGGCGCGCAACGCTGCATAGGCGGCATAGGGATCGCGGCACGGCAGGCGAAAGCTGCGCGACGGGACGATCTGATAAACCTCGCCGGCGGCGATATGCTCGCGCATCGCGGAGACGACCGCGCGATAGGCGGCGTCGTCGAGATCGGTTTCGGCGCGGTGATCGCTGAGCGCGGCGACGGGGGCGGGGGCAAACGGCGGTGCGCTGTTACAGCGCGCGACGAGCGCGGTCAGGCGCTGCGATGCGTCGTTGAACGCGCGCGCCGATGCCGCGGCATCGTCCGATCCGAAGGCGGTACAGATCAGCCGGGGCGGCGCACCGGGATCGATCACGACCAGCGATTCGGCGACCCAGAAGACGAGGTCGGGAAAATCGAGCGGGTCGGCGGCGTTGGCGGGCAGGTCCTCGAACAGGTCGACATGGTCGAACGCGACGATACCGGGCAGCGCGAGCGTGAACGGCTCCTCGGGCGAACGCGAGGCAGGGGCGAGCGCGGCGCGCAGTACGTCGAACGGCGAGGGGGCGGCGAGCCGCGCGGCGGGATCGTCGCCGACCGGGCGCGGAAATTCGAACCGCGCCGAAGTCGGCGAGGAGTCTGTCACATGGGCGGCGAGGCGATCGGTGAGCAGCGCGAGCAGGTTCTCGCCGTTCGCCGACAGCGCTTCGGCGGTCACGCGCTGCCCGCGCGCGACGATGCGCAGCGCGGCAGCGTCGAGGATCAGCGTCGGCCCGGCGGTCCGCTCGAACAGCATCGTATCGGACCGCTCGCCACGATCGGTCAGCGCGGCGTGGAGCGCGAGCGCGTCGGCGGGGAGCGACAGGCGCCGGTGGAGCGCGATCGCATCCCCGGTGCTGCCGGCGGTATCGCGCCTCACAATGTGCGCCCGACTGCGGCTGCGACGGGCGCGAGCGCGCGCATCAGCCCGTCGAACTGCGCCGGATAGAGCGATTGCGCACCGTCGGAGAGCGCCTGTTCGGGGTCTTCGTGGACTTCGATCAGCAGGCCGTCGGCGCCGCACGCGACGCTCGCCAGCGCCATCGGCGCGACGAGATCGCGGATGCCGGTGCCGTGCGACGGGTCGACCAGTACGGGCAGATGCGTGCGCTGGCGGACATAGGGCACCGCGTTGAGATCGAGCGTGTTGCGCGTCGCTGTCTCGAAAGTGCGGATGCCGCGCTCGACCAGGACGACGTCGGGGTTGCCCGCGGCGAGGATATATTCGGCGGCCAGCAACCATTCGTCGATTTTCGCCGCGATGCCGCGCTTGAGCAGCACCGGCTTGCCCGCCGCGCCGACCGCGCGGAGCAGCGCGAAATTGTGCATGTTGCGCGCGCCGATCTGGAGCGCATCGGCATATCGCGCGACGGTGTCGATATCGGCGGTGTCCATCACCTCGGTGACGACGGGCAGGCCGACTTCGTCGCCGACGCTGCGCAGGATCCTGAGGCCTTCCTCGCCATGGCCGGCAAAGCCATAGGGGCTGGTGCGCGGCTTGAATGCGCCCGCGCGCAGCGCCGAGGCGCCCGCGGCTTTGACTGCCCGGGCGGTATTGAGCACCTGCTCGTGCGTTTCGACCGCGCAAGGGCCGGCGATGATCGCCAGCGCGGTGCCGCCGATCGCCGTCGTCGACTCTCCGCTGCCGATATGGACGACGGTGTCGTGCGGATGCGTCTCGCGGCTGACCAGCTTGTACGGCGTGAGGATCGGCTTGACCGATTCGACCATCGGGTGGCTGTCGAGGTGGAGCCCGGCGAGCACGCGCTCGTCGCCGAGCGCGCCGAGGACGACGCGCTCGGAGCCGGGCATGTGCAGCGGTTGAAGCCCCGCCTGTTCGATCCGCGCGAGGATATCCTGCGCTTCGGCTTCAGTCGCTTGCGGTCTGAGAACGATGATCATGGACTGGGTCTTCCGGCAAAAAGGCAATAAAAAACCCGCCTGAGGCGGGCCGGGAGCTTGGATCGGGATGGTCTCTTTCAGGAGACCGGGAGGATCATGCGATACGGCCGCGCCAGCGGGAAAATGCGGGCGTCCACCACCAATTGCGCTGCGCGAAGGCGGCGATCGAAGTCAGCGAAGGGGTGGGGTGACGGGTCATGGCAATGGCTGCAACCTATGGAGAGGGGCAGGGGCGGTCAATCGGCAAATGACGAACCGGCGACGCGGGCTCGGGCGCGTCCGGCCCGCTATTTGGCGCAGTATTCGCGTTTGCCTTTTTTGCACAGCGCGACCGCGGTGCGCCATTCCTCCATCTTCCTGGCCTTCTCCGCTTCATATGCGGCAAGCTTGTCGGCGTTGGCCTGCTTGATCCGGGTGTTCTCGGCGAGAACTTGCTCGCGCTCCCGCTTCAGGCGCTCATACTCGGCCTTTTTCTTGTCGAACTGGGTTTGGCGCCGGGCATTCAGCTCATTGAGTGCTTCGGCGTAAAGATCGGTGCGGGCATTCAGGACGCACGTTGCGGCCACTTCCTCGACGGTCATCGTCGAACGTTCGCTCGCCGGCAGCGCGAGCAGGGCCCCCGGCGCCTTGGCCTGACATTCGGCGGCCTTGGCCGGCATGCGCGCTTCGATATCGATGCCGTTTTCCTTGAGCATGGCGATCGTCTTGCGCATCTGCGGGGTGACGTCGAACTGATGCGGTCGCCGATAGGCAACGCAGGCCGGGCTCGACCAGATGGCATATTGTTTCTGGTTTTCGGCCGTATCGCCAGCACGGCCTTCGCTTTCGACGAGCCATTTTTTCGCTTGCTCGCACTGCTTGGCTGAAGGGCCATCCTGCTGGGCTGCGGGTTGATGGCGCATGGGTTCGCTCTGGGCTGTTATTCCCGCGGCGGCAGCGATGATGGCGATCGAGGCGAAGAAGATCTGTGACATGGTGCAACTCCAGGTCGATTGCGCCTGCGACACGGTCGGTGCCGCGCAGCGTGGTTCAATGTTTCGCTATCTACACGATCGCGTAGAAATTTTCCAACCGTGCGGGCCCCTGGCCTGTCCGGTCGCCCGTCCCCGATCCAGGGACTTCGCCGTTTAGCTCTGCAGCGACTGTTTGAGCCTGGCCACGACATCCTCGTCGCAAATCCGCGCGAACCTTGCCATCACCAAGCTGAACAGGCCGAACAGGAACAGGCCGATCGCGACGAGCGTGAAGACCGTCGGGTTTTCGCGCAGTTTTTCGAGCGCCATGCCGACACCGCCGACCTCTCGGGCATTGCCCGCCAGCGCGGAGGAGGCGATGTTCCAGCCGATCACCGCAAAGACCACGGCGCGCGCGGCATAGCCGGCATGGCCGAGATATTTGGCCGAATGCGGCGTGTCGGCATCGAGTTCGTGGATGAACTTGCCGGTCCAGGCTTTGTGCGCTTGCTCGGCCGCTGCGGCGAGAAAACCGAGGCCGATCAACGCGAGGATGATCTCGCCGGCGGGGAGCGAAAGCAGGAACGAAGCGGCCTCGCCGCTGCGGTCGCCACCCTCCTTGGCAGGGGTTTCGCTGCCTGATGCGGCCTTGAGCGCAACATAGGCGAGGACCATGTGCCCAAGTCCGCTGGCGACATGGCCGATCCGCTTGCCGATTCCAACCGCGTCATCGTCCTCGCCATCGAGGTTGAGTGCGGCGCCATAGACGCGAAACAGACCGTAAAAGGCGAGACCGACGCCGACGAGCAGCAGGATCGGTTCGCCTGCGGGCATGTCCTTGATCTCGGCGAGCACGTTGGTCGGGCTTTTCGCGCGCGACGAGACGAAGGCGAGATAGCCGAGCAGGACATAAACGATCCCGCGCGCAAGATAGCCCAGCCGGGCAAAGGTTTCGACGCGGCGCAGGCGGTTCATTCGGTGGCTCCCCAGGAACAGAACCTCACCAATGCGCCGTGCTGGCCATTGTTCCGCGTGCGTTTCGAAATCGACTGCCGCGACGGCTTGCCGGGTCGGTTCGAGGTCGGTAGCGCAGCGACATGACCTTCACCCTCGACCGTTTCGATCTCGATGCCTTCGTCGCCGCCACGCTTGCCGAGGACCTAGGCGACAATGGCGATATCACCTCGCGCGCGACGATTCCCGCCGATGCCCGCTTTACGGGGGTTATGGACAGCCGCGAGGACATCATCGTCGCGGGCCTGCCGATTGCAGAGGCGTTTTTTCGCACGCTCGACGGCAATGTCGGAATCGAGATTCTCGCCGACGAAGGCGCGCGCGCAGGCGCGGGCGGCGACCTGATGCGCCTCACCGGACTTGCGCGTGCGATGCTGACCGCCGAACGTTCGGCGCTCAACACTGTCCAGCATCTCACCGGCATCGCGACGATGACGCGGCGCTATGTCGATGCGATCGCGGGGACGGGTGCGACGCTGCTCGATACGCGCAAGACGATCCCCGGACTTGCGCGTGCTCGAAAAATACGCGACGCGGATGGGCGGAGCGACCAATCACCGGATGCGGCTCGACGATGCGGCGATGATCAAGGACAATCATGTCGCGGTCGCCGGATCGGTCGGCGAGGCGGTCCGTCGCGCGGTGGCTGCGGGGATCGAACGGATCATCGTCGAGGTCGACCGGATCGACCAGATTACGCCAGCGCTCGATGCGGGGGCGACGCACCTGCTGCTCGACAACATGGCCAACGATACGCTGCGCGCGGCGGTTGCGCTCGTCGACGGTCGCGTGCCGACCGAGGCATCGGGCGGCGTGCGGCTCGATACCATTCGCGCGATTGCCGAGACGGGGGTTAATTTCATCTCGGTCGGGCGGCTGACGCAATCGGCACCCGCGGCCGATATCGGGCTCGACTTTTCGCCCGACTGAGCCGCGGACTCGTCCCGTCGAGGGACAGCCACACATTTACCATCTTGCCCCCTAGTCAGATAGTAAACGCGGGCTTAACCTTTGGCCCATGAGCAACACGATCACGATACCCGCCTCGTCGGGGGTTGGCCAAATCCGCATCCGCGATCGCCGCCGAGTGCGCCGCGCACCCGCCGGTGCGATCGTCTCGCAAGCACATAAGATCGACTGGCAAGACTATCGCCCGACGCGCGCACCGCTGATCGCCAACGACGATCTCCGGCAGTTCATGATGAGCTTTGTTGCCTTCTTCACCGCGGCGATGATCTTCCTCGCGTAATTTTCTGGCTTGCGGGACAGCTTTGCTGGCCCGAATTAACGCCAGAACCCCCTCAGTCGCAGGCGCGGTGGAGTTTCTGTGCCAGCCACGCCGAAACGAGGCACGCGGCGGCGACGAACAGCAAGGTGTCGTCGATCGTCACCCCGAAATAGACGAGCGTGCCGTAGATCAGCGTGCCGAGCACCATGAAGGCCGAGTTGACGATGTTGTTCGCTGCGATCGTCCGAGCTGTCATCGACTTGGCGACGGTCGTCGTCAGGAACGCGTAGAGCGGGACGACGAACATGCCGCCTGCTACCGAGATTCCCAAAAGGTCGATGAACACGCGGTCGCCTTTCGCAAGCGAAAGGAAATCGCGCCAGTCGATCAGCTGACCGCCGACCGGCCCCCAGTGACCGACCGAATACCACAAATCGACAATGAACAATCCCATGACGATAACCGATGCCGGCGCGAACTTGGCCGATACCTTGCCCTTGAGCATCCGGTTGATTGCGATCGAACCCAGAGCGACCCCGACCGAGAAGACCGCTGTGAAGACGGTCGCGACGCTCTCGTCGGCGCCCAGCAGGTTTTTTACCAGCGGCGGGAAGATCGCGATGATCACCGCGCCGATTGCCCAGAAGAAGCTGATCGACATGATCGCGAGGAACAGGCGCGGAATGTGCATCGTCCCCGAGACGAGATTCCAGCTGTTGCGGATCAGGTGCCAGTCGAGCTTGAGCGGAGGGGCATCGGCCTCGGGTGGTGCATAGGGGACCGCGCTCGCGGTCAGCCGCCCGACGATCGCGACGAGGATTACGGCGATCGCGGCCCAGGCGGGGGGGATGATGCCGCCGACGACGGTGCCCGAAAGGATCGCGAGATAGGTGCCCGCTTCGACCAGCCCGGTCCCGCCCAGCACGTTTTCTGGTTCGAGATGCTGCGGCAGGATGGCGTATTTTATCGGTCCGAAAAAGGTCGAATGAACGCCCATCGCGAACAGTGCAGCGAGCATGACGGGAACGAGTTCGAAATAAATGCCGGCACTGCCGACGATCATGATGCCGATTTCGGCCGACTTGATGAAGCGGATGACGCGCGCCTTGTCGCTCGAATCGGCGATCTGTCCGGCCAGCGCGGAAAACAGGAAAAACGGCAGGATGAACAGGCCGCTGGCGAGCGCATTGAACTGCGCCTCGGTCGCCGGGTTCGAATAGATCGTGTAGGTGACCAGGACGACCATCGCCATCTTGAACAGGTTGTCGTTGAAGGCGTTGAGGAACTGCGTTGCGAACAGCGGGCCGAAATGGCGGCGTTTCAACAATACGAGCGATGTTTGCATCAATACGGTAGCCCTATCCTCGCCCGACAGTGCGACCGCGTTCGGCCCCCTTGCATCGCGAGGGTGTAGAGACTGAGGCTGGCGCGGTCAAAACGGTTTTCAAGCGGGCGCAGGGCGGTCTAAGGTCTCGCCCGATCATGCTCAGCCTCCCCAACCTCCTCACCCTGTCGCGGATCTTCGCGGTGCCGTTGCTCGTCGCTCTGTTGTGGTGGCCGGGCTGGCACCTCGGCTATCTGGTCGCCTTCGTCCTGTATTGCCTGATGGGCATCACCGATTATTTCGACGGCTATGTCGCGCGGACGCGGGGCACGGTGTCGAAGCTCGGCATCTTCCTCGATCCGATCGCCGACAAGATCATGGTCGGCGCGGTCATCGTCATGCTGTGCGCAACGCGCGACATCGCCGGTTGGCACGTCATTGCAGCGATCGTCATCCTGGTTCGCGAGATCGTCGTGTCGGGCTTGCGAGAATTCCTCGCCGACCTGCGCGTTTCGATGCCGGTGACGCGTCTGGCGAAATGGAAGACGGCGTTCCAGATGATCGCACTGGGCGCACTGATCCTCGCCGGCGGCCTGCCGCAATACCCGTTCGTCAAGGATGTCGGGGTGATCACGCTGTGGGCTGCCGCAGTTCTGACACTGATCACCGGATGGGACTATCTGCGCTCCGGCCTGCGCCATATGGACTGAGCCATGTCCGACCACCGACCGATCAGAATCGAATATTTCGCCAAGTTTCGTGAAGCCATGGGCCGCGCTGCCGAGGACGTCTCGCTGCCGACTGCGATCGGTTCGGCGGGCATGCTGGTCGAATGGCTGCGCGAACGCGACGGAGCGGGCCGCGCGACCTTCGACGACAGCGTCCATATCGCGGTCGACGACGTGATGGCGCAGGCCAGACACCTCGCTCGACGGCGCCACCAGCGTCGCGCTATTCCCGCCGATGACCGGCGGATGAGCAATACCCGCATATCGGTTTCGGTCCAGGCCGAGCCGTTCGACGCCGGACCGCTGATGGCGCAGCTGCGTGCGGCGGGCGTCGGCGGCATCGCCAATTTCACCGGGATCGTGCGCGGCGGCAATGGATTCAGCGCGCTCGAGATCGAACATCATCCGCGCATGACGCAGGCCGCGCTCGAACAGATCGCGCAGGACGCGGCGACGCGATGGCCGCTCCTCGCGCTGACCATCGTTCACCGGTTCGGCCGCCTCGATCTCGCCGCGCCGATCGTCTTCGTCGGCGCCTCGGCGGTGCATCGCGCCGCCGCGCTCGATGCGGTCGCGTTCACGATCGACCGGCTCAAGACCGCGGCGCCATTCTGGAAGCGCGAACATTTCATCGACGGCAAGAGCGCGTGGGTCGCGCCGCGCCCCGCCGACCACGCCAGCGCCGCGCGTTGGGGCTAGGCTGAAGCCGCCTTACGCCGCCGCTTCGAACTGCGTCTTGAGGATTTCTCCGAGCATCTCGAATTCGTCGCGACGCGGCGAGTTGCGCCGCCAGACCAGCGCGATGTCGCGCGCGTCATTGTCCGATTCGATCGGCCGTGTGACGATCGAGGTGTTGGCGAGGATGCCTGCATCAATCGCCATCTGCGGCAGCATCGTGATGCCGAGCCCGTTTTCGACCATCTGGACGAGCGTGTGGAGCGATGTCCCCATCATCACCGCGCCAGAGCGCAGTTCGGGCCGGTTGCACGCCGCCAGCGCATGATCCTTGAGACAGTGGCCGTCCTCGAGCAGCAACAGGTCCGACGCCGCGATCGAATCGGGCGCGATCGCATCGGGCAGGTCGCCCGCGGCCTCGGCGGGAAAGGCGACGCAAAGCCGGTCGGAAAACAGCGTCTGGTGTTCGATGTCGCCGCACGCATAGGGTAATGCGAGCAGGACGCAATCGACCTGGCCGTGGTGGAGCGAATCGCACGCCGCCTGGCTGGTTTCTTCGCGCAGATAGAGTTTGAGCTGCGGGCGTTCGGCGCGCAGCTTGGGCAGCAGGCGGGGAAGCAGGAAGGGCGCGATCGTCGGGATCACGCTCATCCTGAGGTCGCCCGTCAGCGGCTTGCCCGAGGCGGCGGCGAGCGCGGCGAGATCCTCTGCCTCGCGCAATACGCGGTTGGCCTTGGCCGCGATCTTGTCGCCGAGCGGGGTGAAGCGGACGACGCGCCGGGTGCGTTCGACCAGCATCGTGCCGAGCAGCGATTCGAGCTCGCGAATCCCGGCGGAAAGCGTCGACTGGGTGACGAAGCAGCTCTCTGCGGCGCGACCGAAATGGCCGTGTTCCTGCAAGGCGACGAGATATTGCAGCTGCTTGAGCGTCGGGAGGTAATTTTGCACAAGGCCTCGATCAATAATGCATCATTGATCGATTTTGTCGTGCATTCGTGCCGCGGTCAACGCTTCGTCACTGGAAATGCGCGCAGTGCGAACCTATTGTCTCTGGGTAACGGAGCAAATCTTTATGTTCGATCGGTTGATCGCCACTCTCGATTCGATCGTCGCGCGCGATCCAAGCCCGCGGTCGCGCTGGGAGGTGCTGACCTATCCCGGGCTCTGGGCGGTCGGTTTTCACCGTGTCTCGCACTGGCTGTTCGAGAGCGGATTGTTCTTCCTCGCGCGGCTGGTCAACCATATCGCGCGGATGCTGACCGCGATCGACATCCACCCCGGCGCGAAGATCGGCAAGCACCTGTTTATCGACCATGGCTTTACTGTCATTGGAGAGACTGCCGAGATCGGCGACAACGTGACGTTGTACCAGTGCGTCACGCTGGGCGGGACCAATCCGGCCAACGGCATTCCGGGCAAGCGTCATCCGACGCTGGCCGATAACGTCATCGTCGGATCGGGCGCGCAGGTACTGGGCCCAATTACGGTCGGAGAGCGCGCACGCGTTGGGGCGAATGCGGTCGTCACCAAGGACGTCCCCGAAGGGGCGACGATGGTCGGCATTCCTGCGCGCCAGATGCTCGTCGAGGCCAACGATTACGCGCGCGAATTCATGCCGTATGGTACGCCGTGCGGCGACCGGTTCGATCCGGCAACGCAAAAGCTTGAAATTCTCGAATGCCAGATCGCGGTGCTCGCCAAGCAAGTCGAGGCGCTCAAGGCCGAACGCGACGCTGCGTCGATCGGGATTCCGCCCGCCGATCCCGTCACGCTGCCGCGCAAGGGCAAGCGGGCTTGAGCGGAAACGTTACGCCGTTTCCCTCGTCGCGACCCGGTCGCACGACGCAGGTCGGTTACGAGCGCGCCGAACTTACCCGCATTATGGACCTGTACGGACGCATGGTCGCGGCGGGGCACTGGCGCGATTACGCGATGTACTTCGGAAGCGATGTCGCGGTTTTCAGCGCCTTTCGCCGGGCCACCGAACGCCCCGAGATCCGCGTCGAGAAACGTCCCGCTTTGCGCGCGCGCCAGGGCATGTGGTCGCTGGTCGGCGAGGGCGGGGCGGTGCTCAAGCGCGGGCACGAACTGTCGGGCGTCCTCGCGCCGGTCGAACGGCGCCTGATGAAACTGGTCGGCGAATAGAAACGGCCGGTCCGTTTCCGAACCGGCCGCATCGCGTAAGTTATTGGCCGCTCAGGCCGTAAGAGTTGCCACCGTCGCGGGCGCGGCGATCACCGGCAGGCGATCCGACACGCTATCGGGCAACATGGCGACGACGAACGCGCGTGCGTTCTGCCAGAAGGCCGAAAGCAGCAGCAAAGCCGAGCCGATCACCAATGCGGTGAGTGCGACGTTGAGTTCGACTGCTCCAAATTCGCGGAACAGCTCGGTAAGCGCATAGAGCACATAGGCCAGCGCCGAGACGAGCAGCGCGCGCCGGTCGATCGCCAGCGCAACGACGCCCATCGCGACATAGATCGCGATGACGAGGATCGCGCTGCCTGCCGAGATGGCATTGCCTTCGGTCACGCCCAAGAGGCTGAACAAGGCGTGCGCGATCATGGGCGCGGCAAGCAGGTGGAGCCAGAAGGCGACGTCGCTGCGCCGCGTCTGGCGGAGCTTGTCCGACGTGTCCCAGTTCATCGCCAGGGCGAAGACGCCGAGACCTGCAACGAGGACGAGGCCGAGGACGATATTGCGCATGTCGTCGACCTGACCGATGCCCGCAAGGATCAGCGCGATGACGGTACCCGCGATCGCTGCAGCACCGACCGCGACGGTGATCGGCACCATGAAGCGCTTCCAGTGCAACCAGGTCGCGCCGGCGGTGATCAGCGCGACCCCGGCGACCAGCGATGCCATCAGCCGCGGATCGGGGTTCCTGCCGAACATTTCCTCGCCGCCGACCGCGATAAAGCCGCCGAGCATCGCGAACACACCGCCCGAAAAGGCGAGCAGCAACAGGATGCTGGGAAGTGCCATTCGACGCTGACGCGTGAAATACTCGGCCAATGCCCAGGCCGAGGCAGCGACCAGCGCGCCCGCCAGCGGCGATGGTCCCTCGACCGGCCAGATCGACTGGCCGATCCAGCCGACCGCGACCAGCAGGATCGCAGCGGCGATGCTGACGAAGATGTCGTTGAAGCCGGTCAGGAGACGAAAACTCTCCTCGTCGACCGCCGGTGTTTCACGCAATGTTGCCACGTGCGCGCGCAATGCGGCCGCTGCCTCGGCGCTGATCGCGCCATCGGCAACCGCCGTCTGGATATCGGTTTCGCTATACATCCCCTGTCCTTTTCTTTGATCGTTACGATCTTGCCCGGGACGGGATTAACATATGCGTGTTAGGTTAGCAATACAGTTAGCCGCCTTGCAGCAGTTTCAGGATCGTGCCCGCCTGTTCGGCACCCGATTGCGGGACGATTTCGCTCGTTCGGTCGGTGATCCGGTCGATTGCGGCGGCGACGCCTTCGGGGGTTTGCTGGTCTGCGGGCAGCGCGACGCCCTGCGTCAGCGTGACATAGGCGGCCTGGTAGACGCCCGCGCCCGCGCCCATGATCAAGTTGGTCGGCGCGTCGTGACTGACGAGGTAGAGCGCGGCGGGTGCGACGCTTTCGGGCGAGAACAGCGCCTGCAGCGCCTCGGGAAAGATATCCTCGGTCATCCGCGTCGCCGCCGTCGGCGCGAGCGTGTTGACGCGAATGTCGTATTTTGCGCCCTCGATCGCGAGCGTCTTGGTCAGGCCGGCGAGGCCCAGCTTGGCGGCGCCGTAATTGGCCTGGCCGAAATTGCCGAACAGGCCGGTCGACGAGGCGGTCATCAGGATGCGGCCATAGGCCTGCTGCCGCATCACTTCCCAGACCGCCTTGGTCGCGTTGGCCGATCCATTGAGGTGGACGTCGACGACGAAGGCGAAATCCTCCGGGCTCATCTTCGCGAAGCTCTTGTCGCGCAGGACGCCGGCATTGTTGATCAGGATGTCGATCTGGCCCCAGCGGTCTTTCGCCAGCGCGACCATCGATTCCATCTGGGCATATTCGGTGACGCTGCCGCCATCGGCAATCGCTTCTCCGCCCGCCGCCTCGATTTCGGCGACCACCTTGGCGGCGGCATCCGAATGGCCGGTGCCGTCGCGAAAACCACCGAGGTCGTTGACCACGACCTTCGCCCCGCGGCGGGCGAGTTGAATCGCATATTCTCGGCCCAGGCCGCCGCCGGCGCCCGTCACGATGGCAACGCGTCCGGTAAAGTCGATCGTCATGGCGAAATCCCCTGAGCTGATGATGTGCACTATTCGGTGCACCGATTGGCGGTCGCAGGCGCGCGGGGCAAGCCCTTTGGTCGCCTGGGTCGGACGGTTGTCAAATATCCGTCACACAACCGCCTTCGAATCGTAACAGCTTGGTCCTAGCCGCGTCATCGACGCCTTCGGGCATTCATTTTATTCGGGGATCATCATGACACGTACTCTCGCCGCCGCGCTGCTTTCGGCCAGCGCCGTTACCGCTTTTGCTACGCCCGTCCATGCGCAGGAGATCAGCGCCGATGAAGCGGCACAGTTGCGCGCCCAGCTCGCCGCGATGAAGGCGCAACTCGCCACGCTCGAGGCGCGCATCGCCGCGACCGATCAGACTGCGCAGAACGCGGGCCAGGCTGCCGCTAACGCCGACGTCAAGGCGCAGGCCGCGGCCGAGGCGGCCAGCAAGGCGACGACTGCAGCCAAGAGCGTGCCGTCGATCGCGTGGAAGGGCGCGCCCGAATTCGAAGGTGAGGGAGGCTGGAGCTTCAAGCCGCGCGGGCGCCTGCAATATGATGCCGCGTCGGTTGGTTCGCCCGCCGGGGTGAATGATCGCGGCCTGGGCTTCAGCAACGAAGTGCGCCGCGCGCGGCTCGGCGTCGAGGGTGATATTCCGGGCGGCTTTGGCTACAAGTTCGAACTCGATTTCGCCGGCAACCAAACCGAGATCACCGATGCCGTCCTGACCTACAAGGACAAGGGGCTGGGCATCACCATTGGCCAGCACAACAACTTCCAGAGCCTTGAAGAGCTGACCAGCAGCCGCTTCCTGACGACGATGGAGCGTGCGGCGTTTACCGACGCGTTCAATTTCGAACGTCGCGTGGGTGTCTCGGCGAACTATACCTCGGGTCCGGTCCTGGTTCAGGGTGGCGTGTTTACCGACGGTATCAGCGCGCTGAACAACGACGAAAACAACAGCTACGGGTTCGACGGCCGCGTCGTCTACATGCCCAAACTCGGCGCCACGCAGCTGCATCTGGGCGCCTCGGCGCATTATCGCGACCTCAACGACGCCGCCGCGTCAGTGCGTTATCGCCAGCGACCGTTCGTCCACACCAGCGACACGCGCTTCCTCGACACCGGCACGATCTCGGCGAGCGCCGAAAAGAGCTATGGTCTGGAGGCCGCAGCTATCAACGGGTCGTTCCATGTCGCGGGTGAAGCCTATTGGCAGACCGTGACGCGTCCCGGCCTGGCCGATCCCACCTTCTTCGGCGGCTATGCCGAGGTCGGCTATTTCCTGACCAAGGGCGATACGCGCGGCTACAAGAACGGCACGTTCGATCGCGTGAAGCCGAAGACCGGCGTCGAAAAGGGCGGACTGGGCGCGGTACAGCTCAACCTGCGCTACGACTATCTCGACCTCAACGACGGTCCGATCGTTGGTGGCAAGCAGAACGGCTATGCCGCCTCGCTCATCTGGACGCCGACCGCCTATACCCGCTTCATCGTCAATTACGGTCGCATGCAATATGATGACGCGGCAGTCCCCGCAGCAGGCGGCGATCGCAGCTACGGCATCGACGTGTTCGGCGTGCGCAGCCAGATCGACTTCTAACCAGCCATAGGCCTCGCGTCGTCGTCCCCTCCCGACGACGCCAGAACGCCGGAATCCGTAACGCGGGTTCCGGCGTTTTTCGTTGGTGCTGGGCCTCGGTCAAGACGACCGCAGTGGCGTCAGATGCGCCCTTCGGCGTCGAGCGCGTAACCGGCCGAGCGGACAGTGCGAATGAGGTCGGTCCGGCCACCTTCGTTGATCGCCTTGCGCAAGCGGCGGATGTGGACGTCGACGGTGCGCAGCTCGATATCGCTGTTCTGGCCCCAGACGCTGTCGAGCAGCCGCTCGCGCGAAAAGACGTGACCGGGATGTTCGAGGAAGTGGCGCAACAGGCGAAACTCCGTCGGGCCGAGTGCGATCGGGTTGCCGTCGCGGCGAACGCGGTGCGCAACGGTGTCGATCTCGATATCGGCATAGCGCAGCATCTCGCCCGCCAGCGCGGGACGGACGCGGCGGAGCACCGCCTGGACGCGGGCAATCAGTTCGCGCGGGGAGAACGGCTTGGTGACGTAATCGTCGGCACCGGTGTCGAGGCCGCGAATGCGGTCTTCCTCTTCGCCGCGCGCGGTCAGCATGATGATCGGCACGTTCGCGGTGCCCGGATCGCGGCGCAGGCGGCGGCAGACCTCGATCCCCGAAAGGTTCTCGACCATCCAGTCGAGCAGGACGATATCGGGCGCCTTTTCCTTGGCGAGGATCAGCGCTTCTTCGCCGTCGGGCGTATGGCGGACGGTGAAATCCTCGCGCGCGAAATGGAAGGTCAGCAGTTCGGCGAGCGCGGCGTCGTCTTCGACGAGCAGCATGTCGGCGTGCGGCATGATCCGATCAGCCGACCGGCTCGTCGGTGGGATTCTCTCCACGTTCGCGGTCGGGCAGGCGATCGCCGGTGACCGCGTAATAGACCATCTCGGCGACGTTGGTCGCGTGATCGCCGATCCGCTCGATGTTCTTGGCGACGAACAGGAGATGCGCCGATTCGCCGATATTGCGCGGGTTTTCCATCATGAAGGTGACGAGCGTGCGGAAGATCGAATTGTAGAAATCGTCGACCGCCTGGTCGCGTTCGCACACGCGCACCGCGACATCGGAATCGCGCGCGGCAAAGGCGTCGAGCACGTCGTGGACCATTTCCTTGGCGATATCGGCCATCGAGACGAGCAAGGAGACGGCCTCGATCGAGCGGCTGTCGGTCATCAGCGGGATGCGCTTGGCGATGTTCTTGGCATAATCGCCGATCCGCTCGACGACGCCGGCGATCTTCATCGCCGCGACCATCTCGCGCAGATCGTCGGCCATCGGCGCGCGCAGCGCCATCACCTGGACGATGCGCTTTTCGACTTCGGCCTCGAGCTCGTCGATCACCTTGTCGCTGACGACGACCTGTTCGGCGAGTTCGAGATCGTGGTTGGCCAGCGCGCGCATCGCCTGGTCGAGCGCCAGTTCGGACCGCCCGCCCATTTCGGAAATCATCCCGCGCAATTCGGAAAGATCGTCGTCGAAAGCCTTTACCGTATGGTCCATGCCCGTGTTCATAGCGCGTTCCTGCTCAATCGTCAGCCGTAGCGGCCGGTGATGTAATCCTTGGTCCGCGTTTCGCGGGGATTGGTGAAGATGTCGGTCGTCTGGCCGTATTCGACGAGATTGCCGAGATGGAAGAAGGCGGTGCGCTGCGACACGCGCGCGGCCTGCTGCATGTTGTGCGTGACGATGACGATCGCATAGCGGCCGCGCAGTTCGTGGATCAGCTCCTCGATCTTGGCCGTCGCGATCGGATCGAGCGCGCTGCAGGGCTCGTCCATCAGGATCACCTCGGGATCGACCGCGATCGCGCGGGCGATGCACAGTCGCTGCTGCTGTCCGCCCGACAATGCGGTGCCGCTGTCGGTCAGGCGGTCCTTGACCTCTTCCCACAGGCCGGCGCGCTTCAGCGAGCGTTCGACGATCGTGTCGAGCTCGGCCTTGCCCTCGGCGAGGCCGTGGATCTTGGGACCGTAAGCGACATTGTCGTAAATCGACTTGGGGAACGGGTTGGGCTTCTGGAACACCATGCCGACGCGCGCGCGCAGCTGGACGACGTCCATCGCCGAGGAATAGATGTCTTCGCCGTCGAGCTTGATATCGCCTTCGACGCGGGCCGAGGGAATCGTGTCGTTCATCCGGTTGAGCGTGCGCAGGAAGGTCGATTTGCCGCAGCCCGACGGGCCGATGAAGGCGGTCACGTTGTCGCGATCGACATCGATCGAGACGTTATCGATCGCTTTCTTGTCGCCGTAAAAGACGCTGACGTTGCGCGCCGTCATCTTGGGATTGGGCGTGCCGGTGGGGGAGATGGAATCGGGCATAATTACCAGCGCTTTTCGAAACGGTTGCGGAGATAGACGGCAAAGGCGTTCATCGACAGCAGGACGACGAGCAGGACGATGATCGCCGCCGAGGTCTTTTCGACGAAACCCTTGTCGACTTCGTCGGACCAAAGGAAGATCTGCATCGGCAGGACGGTCGAGGGATCGGTGATGCCACCGGGCGGATCGGCGATGAAGGCGCGCATGCCGATCAGCAGCAACGGCGCAGTCTCGCCGAGCGCGCGCGCCATGCCGATGATCGTGCCGGTCAGGATGCCTGGCAGCGCGAGCGGCAGGACGTGGTGAAAGACGACCTGGACGCGACTGGCGCCGACACCCAGCGCGGCATCGCGGATCGACGGCGGGACCGACTTGATCGCGTTGCGACCGGCGATGACGATCACCGGCATCGTCATCAACGCCAGCGTGACGCCGCCGACCAGTGGCGATGAGGTCGGCATGCCGAACAGGTTGATGAACACTGCGAGCGCAAGCAGGCCGAAGATGATCGAGGGGACCGCGGCAAGGTTGTTGATCGACACTTCGATGATGTCGGTCAGCCGGTTTCGTGCGGCATATTCCTCAAGGTAGAGCGAGGCGAGGACGCCGACGGGAAAGGCGAGGACGAGCGTGACGAGCATCGTCAGCAGCGACCCCTTGAGTGCGCCCCAGATCCCGGCAAGCGCCGGATCGGTCGCATCGCCGCCGGTCAGGAAGGCGATGTTGAAGCTCTTCGACAGCGCGTGGCGGCTATCGAGCAGTTTGACCGCGCGTTCGGCCTCGGCGCTGCCCATCGTCCTTGTTGGCGATGTCGATGTCCGATGCGGCGGGCAGGTCGAATACCGTCTTTCCGAGCAACAGGTCGGGATTGGCGGCAATCTGTCGGCGCACCAGCACCCAGGCGCCATCGCTGAAATATTGCTTCGCGCCGGGTCCGTAAGCCGCGGTCGCGGCGTATTCGACGAGCCCCTGGAAATCGGCATTGGCGAGCGCTGCCTCGCCGCTGCCCGAGCGCAGCAGGTCGGGATCGAGGCCGATCGGTGCGGTCTCGAAATCGACCGGCAGCGCGATGCGCGTCTGGGTGAAGCCGCCGATCCCGTTGCCGATCATGACGATCAGCAGGAAGGCGAGGAATGCGGCCGAGGCGGCGACCGCGGCAAGGCCGATATATTTGAACCGGCGCTCGGACGCGTAGCGGCGCCGGATGCGCGCCTGCATGTCGGGCGCGTTCCAGTCGGTCGGCGTGCGGTCGACCGCTGCGTCGAGGGCGTCGGGGCTATTCATAAGCTTCACGATATTTCTTCACGACGCGCAAAGCGACGATGTTGAGCAGCAGCGTGACGATGAACAGGACGAGGCCGAGCGCGAACGCGGCGAGCGTCTTGGCGCTGTCGAATTCCTGGTCGCCGGTCAGCAGCTTGACGATCTGCGCGGTCACCGTGGTGACGCTGGCAAAGGGGTTGGCGGTCATGCTCGCCGAAAGTCCGGCGGCCATGACGACGATCATCGTCTCGCCGATCGCGCGGCTGACCGCGAGCAGGACGCCGCCGACGACGCCGGGCAGCGCAGCGGGCAGGATCACCTGGCGAATCGTTTCGCTGGTCGTCGATCCCATCGCCAGCGACCCGTCGCGCATCGATTGCGGCACCGCGTTGATGCTGTCGTCGGCCATCGAGGAAACGAACGGGATGATCATCACGCCCATTACGACGCCCGCGGCCATCGCGCTTTCGCCGCTGGCATTGGGGATGCCGATCATCACGGCAAAGTCGCGCAACGCCGGTGCGACGGTCAGCGCGGCGAAATAGCCGTAAACCACGGTTGGGACGCCGGCGAGGATCTCGAGGATCGGCTTCATCCACTGGCGCACCTTGGGCGCGGCGTACTGGGTGAGGTAGATCGCGCTCATCAGGCCGAGCGGGATGGCGACCAGCATGGCGATGATCGCGCCGATCAGGATCGTCCCCCAGAACAGCGGGATCGCGCCGAACTGATCGGGATCGACGCTCCCCGATGCGGGACTCCAGTGCGTGCCGGTCAGGAAGGCGAAGGGCGATACCATGCCGAAAAAGCGGATCGATTCGAAGATCAGCGACAGGACGATGCCGACCGTCGTCAGGATGGCGATCAGCGAGGCGATCAGCAGCGTGCCCATGACGACTCGTTCGACCCGCGTGCGGGCGCGGAAATCCTGCTTGAGCCGGGTGTAGCCATAGGCCCAGCCGGCAAACAGCAGCAACGCGGCCCCGACCGCGCCGATCGAGGAATAATAGGAGATTGCGGTGCGATAAGGCGCGACCAGCGCGGCGGCCTGCGGATTGAAACCTACGTCGAGCTGGCCCATCGCGATGCTGCGCGCCTCGCCGAGAATCGCCGCGCGCGAGAACATGTCGGCGGGCAGGCTGGCGGCAGCGGGCGTCGCGAGGACCGCATCGGTCACCAGCGACGGCGACAAGGCCGACCAGACAGCGAGGAAAATCAGCGGCGGGACAACTGCCCAAAGCGCCACGTACCAGCCATGGTAATTGGGCAGCGAATGGAGCGCTCGAGGGCCTCCAACACGTGAAAAGCCGCGCGCCTTGGCGCGTCCGGCAAGCCAGCCGACGACCCCCAGGCCGACGATCAGGAACAGCAGTGCCGGTCCGGATATCGTCACCAATCACGCCCCTCTTTACTAACGCCAATGGGGATGCCGGAACCCGGCACCCCCATCGCAATTCGGTTTCGGCAACAGGCCGTGTTACTTCAGATCGGCGCCGTCAAGCGTCGTCATCGCCGCCGCGGTTGCATTGGCCTTGGCCGCGACATCGGCGGGCGACAGGATCAGCCCCTTTGCCTTGAGATAGCCGCCTTCGCCCGCGCCCTTCAAGAATTCAGCGACATATTCCTTGATGCCCGGAATGACGCCGACATGGGCTTTCTTGATGTAGATGTAGAGCGGGCGGGCGCCGGGATATTCGCCGCTGGCGATCGCGGCATATTCGGGCGCGACGCCGTTCAGCGGAATGCCGCGGACCTTGTCCTGGTTTTCCTCGAGATAGCTGTATCCGAACAGGCCGACGCTGTTGGGGTTCTTGGCCAGCTTGCCGATCATCAGGTTATCGTTTTCGCCCTGCTCGACATAATAGGGCGCGCCGCGCAGGTCGGTGCAGCTCTTTTCGAAGCCGTCCTTGTCGCTCTCTTTCATCGCCTTCATCTGGGGGTCGGCTTCGCAGCCCTTCAGAAGGATCAGTTCCTTGAATGCGTCATAGGTGCCCGACGTCGAGGGCGGACCATAGACCGAGATGCCGATCGCGGGGAGCGACGGGTTGACGTCCTTCCAGGTCTTGGCGGTGTTGGGCTTGCCGTCGACGTTGGCGGCGAGCGCCTTGTAAAGGTCCTGCGGGGTCAGCGAGAGCTTGGTGCCGTCGACCGACTGGGCCACTGCGATGCCGTCGATGCCGACCTGGATTTCGACGATGTCGGTCACGCCGTTGGCGACGCACTTGTCGAATTCGGACTTCTTCATCCGGCGCGATGCATCCTCGATATCGGGATAGGCGGCGCCGACGCCCTGGCAGAAGCGCTCCATGCCGCCGCCGGTACCCGTCAATTCGATCTTCGGCGTTTTCATGCCGGCGTTGGCGCGGACGAACTCTTCGGCCGCAGTGGTGGCGAACGGATAGACCGTCGAAGATCCGACCGCCGAAATGTAATCGCGCGATGCGCCCGAGCTGCCGGCCTTGTCGTTGCAACCGGCGAGCGCGATCGCCGAGACGGCGATGAGAGCGAGAGTCTTGTTCATTGCTGTATTCCTAACCCCAGATGGATGTCTGCGCGCGACGGGCGATGCCATCGTGCGATGCAGCCCAATCGGCCACGCCAGTGACAATTTCGTGACTCGCGGGTCACAATTTTATGACGGCGGTGCCGCGCGGTCGTCTTCATCGGCGCATGGCAGCGCAATCGTCACCTGCGTGCCGTGCCCGCTGCGGCTCGCGATATCGATCCGCCCGCGATGGCGTTCGACGATATGCTTGGCGAGGCTGAGGCCCAGCCCGGTCCCGCCGGCGGCTCGGCTGCGCGCCGAATCGACGCGATAGAAGCGTTCGGTCAGGCGCGGCAGGTGTTCGGACGCAATGCCTTCGCCATGGTCGCTGACGCGGAACCGGACCATGTGATGGCCGTCGCGGGCGATGGCAATCTCGACCGGGCTCTCGGGCCGGCCGTATTTCATCGCATTGCCGACGATGTTGTGGAGCAATTGCGACAACTGCGCACGATCGCCGAGCACGAGCGGCAATGCTGGTTCGGCGTCGATCGCGATATCGGCAGCGCGAGGATCCTGGCCGTTGGCGATTTCGCCGACGACCTGAGCGGTCAGTTCGGCAAGATCGATCGCGTCGGTGGGCGCGCGGAACTTGCTCGCCTCGATTCGCGACAGCGACATCAGGTCATCGACCAGCCGCTGCATGCGGCGCGCTTCCTTGTCCATCACCGCGAGGAAGCGTTGGCGTGTGGGCTGGTCGCCGCCGGTCTCGGGATCGCTCAACGTCTCGATAAAACCCAGGATCGCCGCCAGCGGGGTGCGCAGTTCATGGCTCGCATTGGCGACGAAATCGGCGCGGCTCTTTTCGGCGGTGTCGATTGCGGTGCGGTCGGTCAGGAGGACGAAACGGCTGGCGTCGGGCAGGGCGATCGTGCGCATCTCGACGCGGCGATTGAGCCTGCCGAGGCCGACGAGGTCGATTGTCCCGCCCTGTGATCCGGGGCGCGGGTTGGCCAGCCGCTCGGCGGCGGCGGGATGGCGGATCGCGGTGCGTACGTCGCTGCCGACGATATAATCGCCAAGCCATTCGCGCGCGGCCTCATTGGCCGCAGTGACCCGGCCGCTCCGCACGATCAGGATCGGGTCGGGGGTTGCCGCGATGATCGCGCGAAAGGCGGGATGGTCTTCGATCGGCATTGGCGAGGTTGTGACCTCGGAAGTCTCGTCGAGACGTTGCGGCGCATGGGTTTCGGCGGGCGACAGCGCGAGCAGCAGGGCGGCAAGGCCGGTACCCGCGACGATCAGGACGATATTGGTTGCCGCGCCGACGGTGATCGCGACGAAACATCCGATTCCGACCGCGGCCAGCGCAAACACGATTCTCGTCATGGGTCGTTTCCTCCGCGCCGCTGACCGGCGTTTACACGCGCGCCGGGCGATGTGCCAATCGGGGACTTGGGCCGACCGCGATATCAGCGCACTTTATGTCTTGCGTGGCTCGTCGTATGGAGCGGTGATGAGCGATCACCAAGAGACTGCCGCCGACAGCGGGCAAGGCCCCGCGGCATCGCGCCGCCGCGTGCTGCAACTCGGCGCGATCGGTGCCGCGACGGTGATCAGCGTGCGTCCTGCGCTCGCCCAGACCGCGGTCTCGGTAATGACCTGCGAAATTCCCGTCCCCGATCCGTCGCGCGCGAGCCAGTATGTCGCCGCCGACGGTTCGCTCGTTGCTCCCGGCACGCCCGGCGCGGTGCCCGGCGCGGCGATGCCGTTCAAGGGCGAGGACGTGCGCAACGTCATGACGCACGGCGGCCGCCTGCCCGGCACGACGGCCGAACAGAACGAGGCCTATGTGAACTATATCCGCCGCCTGCGCTCGGGCACCGGCGGCTTTACCTGCTTCGCCTCGATCCAGATGCCGCGCTGACAGGCGCGCGGCGCATGCTATGAGCGCCGTGATGCCCGCCGCCGCGCCCGATCCGGTTTACCACGCCCCGCCTGCCGCGACGCTGCTGCGCACGCCGCTCGACCTCCTCGATGCGATCTACGATCGGCGATCGGGCCTGACGCATCTCGTTGGTGAGCCTGTTCCCGCGATTCTCGACGCGCTCGCCGCCGGCCCCGCCAGCGCTGTCGAACTGATGCAGCGGCTTGCTGACGACTATGCGATCGAAGGCGAGCTTGCAGCGCTGGGCGCGCGGCTCGCCGAGCTTGCAGCGCTCGGCCTGGTCGAGGCGCGGGCGCGCTGATGCGGCATGGTCTGACGCTCAAGATCGGCCCAGCGGCGTTTCGCATCGGCAGCGACTGGCGCGCCCCGATCGCCGACCTGCGCGCGCTCTATGCCGATTATCCGCCCGCGCCCGATGGCTTTGCCGACTTCACCGTCCGGCTCGAGGCGAAGCGCCCGTGGCGACGTTTCGTGCGCCCCTCGGTCCATCTCGGCGGCGATTACATGCTGCCTGATGCGCTGCCGCTCTCGCTCGCGCACGGACTGCTTGCCGCCGAAATGGGGATGAACCTGCAGATGGCGCTGGGCTGGCGGAGGCATCTGCTGATCCATGCCAGCGCGGTCGAAAAGGATGGACGCGCACTGATCCTTACGGGCGAAAGCGGCTCGGGAAAATCGACACTTGCCGCCATGCTCGGCGAACGCGGCTGGCGCCTGCTAGGTGACGAGTTCACGCTGCTCGACCTCGATCGCGATAGCGTGCGCGGCTTTCCCCGGCTTGTCAGCCTCAAGAATGCGGGCATCGCCGCGGTCGAGGCGGTCGCCGATCCCGCCCGTTTTGGCCCGCGGCTTGAGGCTACGCCCAAGGGCGCGATCCGGCACCTTGTCCCGCGCGAGGGTGCGATCGCGCGGATGGACGAACCGGCGACGCCCGCGCTGCTGCTTTATCCGCGTTACGGGTTCGATGCGGCGACGCGGCCATTGGCGAAGTCCGAGAATTTCATGCGGCTGACGCAGGCATCGACCAACTATGTCGCGCTCGGCGAGCGCGGGTTTCGCACCTTGTCGCGCTTTGTCGAATCGATCCCGGCGCTCGCGCTCGATTACAGCGATGGCGAAGCGGGCATCGCCGAGGTCGAACGGCTGTGGACCGAGCACGTCCGATGAGCGCGGTGCGCGATCTCGTCGCGGTACTGCGCGATCCGGCGCGGGCGCTGGCGTTCGAGGGCGCGCGCTGGACCTGCCTGCTCAGTGTCGCGCGCGCCGAGGTGCTCGACGGGACGCTTGCCCATCGCTGCGCTAATCTGGCGCTGCCCGTGCCGATTGCCGCGATGCTCGCCGATATCCGTAGCGCGAGCGAGACGGCGACACGACGCGCCGTGTGGGAGGCCGAGATGACGCGCCGCGCGCTCGCCCCGCTCGGCGTGCCGGTGATCCTGTTGAAGGGCACCGCTTATGCCGCTGCCGGGCTCGACCCCGCGCCGGGGCGGCAGATCGGCGACCTCGACATCCTCGTCCCGCGCGATCGGATCAACGCGGTTGAGGCCGCGTTGCGTGGCCACGGCTGGGAATGGGTCAAGCAGGACGATTACGACGATGCCTATTACCGCCGCTGGATGCACGAACTGCCGCCTTTGGTGCATAGCGAGCGCGACCGGATGATCGACGTCCACCACACGATCCTGCCACTCACCGCGCGCCCGACACCCGATGCCGCGGCGATGATCGCCGATGCGGTGCCGATCGGCGACAGCGGCCTGATGATGCTGTCGCGGGAGGACATGATCTGTCATGCGGCCGCGCACCTCATCGCCGACGGCGATCTTGCGGGCGGATTGCGCAACCTGTGGGATATCGACCGGCTGTTGCGGCAATTTGCGTCTGACGCGCCCGATGTCTGGGATCGGCTCGCCACCCGCGCCAATCACCACGACCTCGGCTCTGCGGTCGCGCGCGCCGTGCGGCTGGCGCATCGTATCTATGCGACGCCGATCCCGAACGACTGGCACAAAGGCGCGCGCAGCGATGCCGTGTTCGTTCGCCGCCTGCTCGCACGCAACGGCTGGGGTCAGGAAACACACGGCGTAAACCGTTTCGCCTTCTACGTCCGCTCGCACCTGCTGCGCATGCCGCTGCGCCAGTTGCTGCCGCATCTCGCGACCAAATGGCGCAAGCGCGGGCTCGGCGGGGCTGGATAATCGCGCCGCGCCGTGGCAAACGCGCGGCACGACTTCTTCCACCCCATTCAGGCGATGGTTTGTTTCATGGTTTCAGCCGCATCCACCCGACCGATCGCCATTGTCATCCTTGCCGCGGGGCAGGGGACGCGAATGAAGTCGGCGTTGCACAAGGTCCTCCACCCGATCGCCGGGCGGCCAATGCTGGTCGGGCTGATCGACGAGCTTGAGCGCGCCGGCGCAGCGCGGATCGTCGTCGTCACCGGCGCGGGCGGCGAAGCGGTCGAGGCCGAGGCTTCGCGCGAGACGGTCGTTTTCGCGCGGCAGACCGAACAGCTCGGCACCGCGCACGCCGCATTGCAGGCGCGCGATGCCCTGGCCGATTTTACCGGCGACGTACTCGTCTGCTTCGGTGACGTGCCGTTGTTGAGGCGGGCGACCGTCGCCGCAATGCAGGCACGGCTGCACGACGACGATGCCCCCGCCTGCGTCGTCCTCGGCTTCCGCCCCGCCGACGCCAAGGCCTATGGCCGCGTCATCGCCGGGCCGGGCGGGCGGATCGCCAAGATGGTCGAATACAAGGACGCGAGCGACGACGAACGCGCCGAAACCTTGTGCAACGCCGGGCCAATCATGGCGCGCGGCGACGAGATTTTCGATCTGCTGGCGCGGATCGGCAACGCCAATGCGCAGGGCGAATATTACCTTCCCGACCTCGTCACGGTGGCGAGCGTCGACGAGCGTGCCTCAGCCGTCGTCGAGACGAACGAGGCCGAAGTCACCGGGGTCAACGACCGCGCCGATCTCGCCCGCGCCGAAGCTCTCTGGCAGGCCGATCGTCGCGCCGAGATGATGCGCAATGGTGTCACGCTGCGCGATCCCGACAGCGTCTTCTTTTCGTTCGACACCGCGATTGGCGAGGACGCGGTGATCGAACCGCACGTCGTCTTTGGCCGCGGCGTCAAGATTGCGCGCGGTGCCCGGATCAAGAGCTTCTCGCACCTCGAAGGCGCGAGTGTCGGCGAGGATTGCGAAGTCGGTCCCTATGCGCGGCTGCGTCCCGGCGCGGTCCTTGGCAAGGGGGCCAAGGTCGGCAACTTCGTCGAGGTCAAGAACACGACGCTCGGAAAGGGCGCCAAGGCCAGCCATCTGACCTATCTCGGCGATGCCGAGGTCGGCGCGGAGGCCAATATCGGGGCCGGCACGATCACGTGCAATTATGACGGATTTTTCAAGTATCGCACGGTGATAGGAGTCGGAGCTTTCATCGGGTCCAACTCGGCTTTGGTCGCCCCGGTATCGATCGGCGCGGGCGCGATCGTGGCTGCGGGCAGCGTCGTCACGCGCGATGTCGAACCCGATGCGCTGGCGCTGGCGCGCGGCAAGCAGGACGCCAAGCCCGGTTGGGCAAAGCGCTTCCGCGAAGCGATGCAGGCACGCAAGGACAAGAGCGCGTGAGCCGCGTTGCGGGTGTGGCCGGCGCGGCGATGGCGGTCATGCTGGCGGCATGCTCGAGCGCCGACAGCAGCGGTAACGAGATCGCCGCCCCAAACGAAGCCGACCGCGCGGCGGTGGCTCACAATGAGACGGTGGCACAGACGCCGACACAATTAGCCGCGGCCGCAGCCGCGACGATCGCGGTGGCGGGCGTGCCGACGCTGTGCCGGCCGGGCGAAATTGTCCTCTTTTCCTGTGGCTCGGGTGCGCGGACGATGTCGGTCTGCGGCGCCGCCGATCCCGCGCAGGGCGCGCAATATCGCGCCAGTCGCGGCGCAACGCGCGAGCTGGCCTATCCCGCCGACGGTACGCCGGGAAGCGGGACGATGCGCAGCGCGACCGCGCCCTATTCGGGTGGCGGCGAGGCGCAGATCCAGTTCGACAATGGCGGCTTCACCTATGTCGCCTACAGCCGCATGGTGCGCACGCGCTTCGACGGCGAAGGCAATGATCCGGCGTTCAGCGCGGGCGTCGCGGTGATCAAGGGCGACAAGACGGTCGTCGAGCGCATCTGCACCGCGCCGACCGACGCCGATCTTAACGTCGAAGCCTCGACCCCCTATATGCCGGTTGGCGAGTTCATCTATATTCCTGAGAAAGACGGCAAATAAATGTGTGGAATCCTTGGCATTCTCGGCAAGGGCGACGTCGCCGGGCCGCTTCTCGAAGGGCTCAGGCGGCTCGAATATCGCGGCTATGATTCGGCCGGCATCTGCACGCTGGTCAACGGCGGGTTCGACCGTCGCCGCGCGCCGGGCAAGCTCGTCAATCTCGCCGAGCGGCTCGCCGCCGATCCGTTGCCCGGACGGACCGGCATCGCGCACACGCGCTGGGCGACGCATGGCGCGCCGACCGAGGACAATGCCCATCCGCATATCGTTGGCGACGTCAGCCTGGTGCACAACGGCATCATCGAGAATTTCAAGGAACTGCGCGATGCGTTGATCGCCGATGGCCGCAGTTTTTCGAGCCAGACCGATACCGAAGTCGTCGGCCATCTCATCGCCCGCGAACTTGAAGGCGGGGCGAGCCCGCGAGACGCGGTCGCCGCCGTCCTGCCACAGCTGCACGGTGCGTTCAGCCTGGCGATCCTGTTCGCCGGACATGACGACCTGTTGATCGGCGCACGGCTCGGTTCGCCGCTCGTCGTCGGCTATGGCGATGGCGAGAATTATCTCGGCTCCGACGCGATCGCGCTGGCCCCGCTGACGCAGCGGATATCCTATCTCGAAGAGGGCGACTGGGCGGTGCTGAGCCGGACCAGCGTCGAGATTTTCGACGTCGATAATGCGCCGGTCGAGCGTGAGATCACCCAGTCGGGCGCGTCGGCCGCGGCGGTCGAAAAGGGCAATCATCGCCATTACATGCAGAAGGAAATCTTCGAACAGCCGGTGGTCGTCGCGCAGACGCTGCAGGCGTATCTCAAGCCGCTTGACGGGCGCGTCGCACTGCCGATTCCCGATTTCGACCTGTCGGCAATCGACCGCATCACGATCGTCGCCTGCGGGACGAGCTTCTACGCCGGCATGGTCGCCAAATACTGGTTCGAGAAATTCGCCCGTGTCCCCGTCGATATCGATGTCGCGAGCGAGTTCCGCTATCGCGATCCCGTCCTAGCGCCCGGCGGCCTCGCGCTGTTCATCTCGCAATCGGGCGAGACCGCCGACACGCTCGCCGCGCTGCGCCATTGCAAGCACCACGATCAGAAGATCGCCGTCGTCGTCAACGTGCCGACGAGCACGATGGCGCGCGAGGCCGACCTGCTGCTGCCGACCAATGCCGGGCCGGAAATCGGTGTCGCATCGACCAAGGCTTTCACCTGCCAGCTCGCGGTGCTCGCAGCCTTTGCCGCCAACCTTGCGCGCGCCAACGGCAAGATCGATGCCGTCGAAGAGGCCGAGATCGTCAAGCATCTCGCCGAAGCGCCCGAGGCGATGAGCCGAGCGCTCGACCATGACGATGATATCGCGGCGATGGCGGGGCTCGTTTCGCCGGCGCGCGACGTACTCTATCTGGGCCGCGGCCCAGATTATCCGATGGCGCTCGAAGGAGCGCTTAAACTAAAGGAAATCAGCTATATCCACGCCGAGGGCTATGCCGCGGGCGAGATGAAGCACGGCCCGATCGCGCTGATCGACGATGCCGTGCCGGTGATCGTCATCGCGCCGTCGGGCGAGCTGTTCGAAAAAACCGTCAGCAACATGCACGAAGTCGCCGCGCGCGGCGGGCAGGTGATCCTGATTTCCGATGCTGCGGGTATCGCCGCGGCGGGCGACGGTTGCGTCGCGACGATCGAGATGCCGACCTGCCACCCGCTGATCCAGCCGCTCGTCTATGCGGTGCCGGTCCAGCTGCTCGCCTATCACGTTGCGGTAGCCAAGGGCACCGACGTCGACCAGCCGCGCAACCTCGCCAAATCGGTGACGGTCGAATAGGCGTCAGTCGCCCACGCCCCTGTATCGTTTCGGGAATGAAGGCGATGTCGTCGATCCGCCATGGCCGCGGCAGGTCGATATCGAGCGGGGACCTGGCATCTTCGGGGTGCGCGCCCTTGACCTCGAGCTTGATGAAGCGCCCGGTCTCGCGCATCCGGACCTCGGCGTCGGGAAAGGCGATCCTAAGCAAGCCAGCGGCAATCGCGGCATCCTCGGCAATGCCGTCGCTGTCGAGTCGCGCGGGCGCCCCGTCGACGAGTTCGGCGCTCGACGCCTTCATCGCCTTGAACCCGTCATGGACGATGTCGAGCGAGATGAGCGCGGCGGCGCAGCGAGTCGGCCCACCAAAAGCCCAGGCCGAGACCGACGACGCCCGCCAATGCCGGCCGCGCCGGTCATCCAGTTGGCCTTGTTCATCAAGGCGTCGGTGTGGAGCAATTTGTCTTGCAGCTGTTCGACAGCGGCAATTCGCGGTTGCCGATGAAGATCGGCGGGAATCAGCGAATAGAGACTGCGCCCCGAGCATCAGCCAGCCGAGCCAGATCGACTGGCCGAACAGTTCGATCGTGCCGAGCGTGACGTGCTCCGGCTTGAGCAGGGTCATGCCGATTTCGAACAGCATCAGCGCGCCGATCGCGAACAGGGCTGGTCGCGGCGACGAAAAAGCCCAGGCTGTTGGCGCGCCGCATGCCGAACGGAAAGCGGGGCGAATGGTCGTGCGGTCGATTCGAGCCGTGCGGCGACGAGCAAGACGATCGGCGGGACGAGCGCCAGCAGGTCCTCGACCCAGATCGCGGTCTTCATTGCCTGGCTCTGATCCCATCGCCAGACCCATGAGGATCACGACCGAGGCCGACCAGAAGATGTCCAGTATTCGAGGCGCCTGACCGCGCGATGCATCGGCGCGCGCATTTCGTCGGGGAGATGGTCATAGGTCATGGCGTGCCCGCCTCCTTTGCCACCGCGCGGCTCTCGCGCTCGATCATCGATGTCCACCGATTTTCGCCATTGCGCCCGGCGAGCGCTTGAGTTCGGGCTCGTCGCCTCGCCTCGCGGATGGGTGGCCGAGCGCGGGGCGAAGCAGACGCGGTTGTACCCACGGGGTCTTGGCGGCAAAGCTGCCGATAACGAGATCGAGCTCGCCCGCTTCGAGGTCGAGGCAGCAGCGGTTCGGACGTCGCCCGCGTAATCTGTGCGATGCGCGCCGGTCTTGCGTTAAGCCGCGGTGATCAGTCGGCTCACCGCTGCGCGTCGTCCTGCGTGGTCTTTCTGAATTTTCGGCGGGGCCGATCCGGATCGTCACGGCGGTGCCGATCGCGTCGGTCGTGCCTTCGACGTCGCGCGGCATGGCTCGCAGCCGGAAATCGCCAAAGCGAGGATCAGACAGAGCGAGCGTGCACCGGCAAACATGGTCTTTTCGAATTCGGACGGCCGATATGGTTCCGTCACCCGGCGCGGCTGGTTGCCGCCCTCCGGCTGGCTGGCTATAAGCCGGCGACGTCATTGCCGCAGGCCGTTCGGGCACGCGCGGCGCTTTGTACTCTCGAAAGGTCTTGTCTCTATGTCGATCACGCCGTTGATGCCCGTCTATCCCCGCTGTGCCTTTCGGCCGGTCAAGGGCGAGGGGGCCTATCTGATCGGCGAGGACGGCAGCCGCGCGCTCGATTTTGCCAGCGGCATCGCGGTCAACCTGCTCGGCCACGGCCATCCGCACCTGACCCAGGCGATCCAGCAGCAGGCGGCGACGCTGATGCACGTCAGCAACATGTACGGCAGCCCGCAGGGCGAAGCGCTCGCGCAGCGGCTGGTCGATGCGAGCTTCGCCGACACGGTGTTCTTCACCAATTCGGGTGCCGAGGCGGTCGAATGCGCGATCAAGACCGCGCGCCGCTACCACTATGTCAACGGCAACCCCGAGCGGACCAACATCATCACCTTCAACAACGCCTTTCACGGACGGACGTTGGGGACGATCAGCGCGACCAACCAGGAAAAAATGCGCGACGGGTTCGAGCCGCTGCTCCCCGGGTTCGCCTATGCGCCGTTCGACGACCTCGAAGCGGCGCGCGCGCTGGTCGATGAGCATACTGCCGGGTTCCTCGTCGAACCGATCCAGGGCGAGGGCGGCATCCGCCCCGCGAGCCAGGAATTCCTCGCCGGCCTGCGCGCGATCTGCGACGAGCACGGCCTCCTCCTCGTCCTCGACGAGGTTCAGTGCGGCGTCGCGCGGACCGGCGCGCTCTACGCGCACGAACATTACGGCGTGACGCCCGATATCGTCGCCAGCGCCAAGGGGATCGGCGGCGGCTTCCCGCTGGGCGCGTGCCTCGCCACCGAGGAAGCGGCCAAGGGGATGGTGTTCGGCACGCACGGATCGACCTATGGCGGCAATCCTCTGGCGATGGCCGCAGGATCGGCAGTACTCGACGTGATTCTCGAAGACGGTTTCATGGATCAGGTTGCGGCGACCGGCGAACGGCTGCGCGGCGCGCTCGAACAGCTGATTCCCAACCACGACGACCTGTTCGACCATGTCCGCGGCAAGGGGCTGATGCTCGGCCTCAAGATGAAGGTCGAAAGCCGCCCGTTTGTCGCGCACTTGCGCGACAAACACGGCCTGCTGACCGTCGCTGCGGGCGACAATGTCGTGCGCATCCTGCCGCCGCTCAACATCGAACAGCACCATATCGACGAATGCATCGAAAAGCTTTCGGCGGGTGCGCGCGATTACGACTATGAAGGCAAGCCGATGGTGAAGGCACCGGTCGCGAAATGACCGACGAGATCGAGGTCGGTAGCGACGGAGCGGGCGGCAGTGCGACCTATTTCGACCGCCCGCTAGCGGTAACGATCCCCGCGCGCCACGCGCGCGGCCGGATCGTCCGGCTGGGCCCGGTGCTCGACACGATATTGTCGGCGCACGATTATCCCGAACCGATTGCGCGGATCCTCGCCGAGGCACTGGTGCTGACCGCGCTGCTCGGTTCGACGCTCAAACAGGCGGGCGGCCAGCTGACGCTCCAGGCGCAGACCGAGGCGGGCATCATCGAGCTGCTGGTGTGCGATTTTCGCGAGGGCGAGCTGCGCGGCTACGTCAAGTTCGACATCGAGCGCTTCGTCGAGGTTCCCGCCGATCCGTCGCTGTTCGCGCTGTTCGGCAAGGGCTATCTCGCGGTCACCTTCGATCGCCCGGCGGGCGAGGGGGTCGATGGCGAGCGCTATCAGGGGATCGTCCCGCTCGACGGCGCCAGCATCGCCGAGGCGGCGCAGTCGTATCTCGTCCAGTCCGAACAATTGCCCAGCCTGGTGCGGATCTCGGCCGATTGCGACACGCCGGGCGAATATGTTGCGGGCGGCATCATGATCCAGCATCTGCCCGAGGGGGAGGAAGGACGCGAGCGACTCCACACGCGGCTCGACCATCCCGAATGGGACCATGTTCGCGCGCTCGCCGAGACGATCAAACCCGAAGAGCTGCTCGACCCGGCTTTGTCGCTTGAGGAGGTCGCTTGGCGGCTGTTTCACGAGGATGAGGTGCGCATCCTCGCCGGCGAGACGCTGACGCGCGGATGCCGCTGCGACGCTGCCTATCTGGCGGGAGTACTCGCGCGTTTTCCCGAAGACGAACGGCGCGATATGGCCGACGAAAACGGAACGATTCCTGTCGATTGCGCATTTTGCGCGAAGATCTTCGCGATCCCCGCCGGGCTCGATTCCGCCTAGCTGTTATTGTCCTGGCGCGTTTGCGTCCCATTTATGCTATTCTGCCCGATAAAGGCTGGATGGAGGGATGCGTACGATGCGAAGCCCGATGATCACGACCGGCAAGGTCGGCCTGATGCTCGCACTGATTGCGCTGGCGGTACCGGCACCCGCAATGGCGCCGGGCTTCGTCCTGCTCGAGCGGATCCAGAAGGGCGCATGGCTGCTCAAGCCCATCGGCGGAGGCGCGCCACGCAAAATCTGCGTTCGCAGCGGCGAGGAATTGCTTGCATTGCGTCACGTTTCGCGTTCCTGTTCGCGCTATGTCGTCAAGAATGTCGCGAGCGAGCTGACGATCCACATGACGTGCGGCGCGGCAGGCCATGTCCGCACGACGCTGCGCTACGAAACGCCGCGGCTGGTCCAGATTTATACGCAGGGAATCGCCGACGGATCGCCATTTTCAGACAGTTATGAGGCCCGGCAAAGCGGCAGTTGCGACTGACCGCGAACTGCGCGGTGCTTGCGAAGCGCGGCTCTCCTCGCTAGCGCGCCCGCGATGAACACACTTGATGAAAATCTGGCGGTCGTGCTGCTTTCGGGCGGGCTCGATTCAATGGTCTGTGCTGGGCTGGCGCGCGAGGCGGGGCGCGACGTCCTGGCCCTGACGATCGACTATAACCAGCGCCACCGGATCGAACTCGACAGCGCGGCGCGGATTGCCGCGCATGTCGGCGCGCGGCGCCACGTCGTCCTGCCGCTCGACCTCAGCGCGTTTGGCGGATCGGCGCTGACCGCCGATATTGCGGTGCCCAAATCGGGCGTCGGCGACGATATTCCCGTCACCTATGTCCCCGCGCGCAACACCGTGTTCCTGTCGCTGTGTCTCGCCTGGGCCGAGGCGGCGCGCGCGCGCGATATCTATATCGGCGTCAACAGCATGGATTATTCGGGCTATCCCGACTGCCGCCCCGAATTCATCGCCGCCTTTGCCGATCTCGCCGCGCTGGCGACCAAGGCTGGCGATGGCGGCGAGCGGTTCGCTATCCAGACCCCTCTTCAGCACATGACCAAGGCCGATATCGCCGCCGAAGCGGTCCGTCTCGGCCTCGACCCGGCGATGAGCTGGTCGTGCTACGATCCGACGCCCGACCTCAAGCATTGCGGCCTGTGCGATAGCTGCCGCTTGCGCCGCGCAGGTTTTGCCGCGGCCGGGCTCGCCGATCCGACGATCTATGCCGAGGACGCCGACTGAGATGGCCTATGCAGTCAAGGAGCTGTTCCTGACGTTGCAGGGCGAGGGTGTCCGCAGCGGTCGCCGCGCGGTCTTCTGTCGCTTTGCCGGGTGTAATCTGTGGTCGGGGCGTGAGCAGGACAGGGCAAGCGCAACCTGCAAATTCTGCGATACCGATTTCGTCGGCACCAATGGCGCGGGCGGCGGCAAGTTCGCCGATGCCGCCGCGTTAGCCGATGCGATCGCCGGCTTCTGGGGCGACGATGAGGCGCTTCGCTATGTCGTGCTGACCGGCGGTGAACCCATGCTCCAGGTTGACGATGCCTTGATCCACGCGCTGCACGATCGCGGCTTCGAGATCGCGATCGAGACCAATGGGACGCTGGGCGTTCCGCGCAGCATCGACTGGATCTGCGTCAGCCCGAAGGCGGGGAGTACGACCGTCCAGCGATCGGGTGATGAGCTCAAGCTGGTCTGGCCCCAGCCGGGGAGCGATATCGACACGATGGAAGGCTGGGACTTTGCCCACCGCCTCATCCAGCCGATGGACGATGCGCGGAGCGCGGAAAACATTCGCGCGTGTGTAGACCTCGTGATCGACCGACCCCACTGGCGGCTATCGCTCCAAACGCACAAGCTGCTCGGTATCCGCTAGGCGCCTCGGCGCCGAGCGGCGTTATCCATAGACGAGGCCGCGCGGCTGCTGCTTGGCCTGCTGGTAATCGCGCAGGCAGTTCTTCTTGAGCTGGTTTTTGCGGTCCCAGCACTTGTCATCGAGGCTCGGCAGGACCAGCGGTGACCATTGCGGGCGATAGATCACGCGCAGCTGGTCGCCGCGCGTGATCAAACTGTTGCGAAATTCGCGCATCCGCTGGCGCGCTAACTGGGCCATCGTGCCTGCCGGTGCGAAGAGTGCCTCTTGCCCGATTTTCCCGGCGGTCTGGCAGAAGGTATATTGCGCGGTGACGGTGCCGAAATAGTTGTAGAGGCGCGTACGATAGGTGTCGAACGGCGCTTGCCACTTGGCACCCTGCGTGCGTTTGAAATAGCTTTCGACCGTCTGATAGGCCCGGACGAACTCGCTCTCATGCTTTTCGAGCGCACCGTTATAGTTTTCGACGGTGAGCAGCATAGGTTCAAACTGGCATTGCAGCGCGGCGGTGTTGAGGCCGGTGCGCATCGTCCAGGTCAGCGCGGCTTCCTGCTCGGCCGGATTGGCGCCGGGCAGCGGAATGCCGACGTCGATTTCCGACCCCGTCACGGGGGCGCCGCTATTGTCGGGCGAAATCCAGAAGAATTGCGCGTGCGCCGGCGATACCGCGGCCAGCGCCAGCATCGTTGCAGCGCAGGCCTTGATCATCGTCGGGAGCCATCGGTCGGCTAGGGTCATTGGTCGGTCTCGCTTTCACTGTCGGTCGCGCTGGGCTGGTATTCGGCGGCGGGCTTCGTCGCCACAGCAGCCGGAGCGGCGGCTTCATTGGTTGCGGTCGAAGCGGCAACCGCGCTGCTTTCGTTGCGCGTGTCGAGCGGCATCAGTTCGTCGCTGATCGTGCCTTGCGGGACATCGACCGCATCGAGCCGGGTCACCGTCGTCGTCGCCGAGCCGTCGTCCTGCTTGTCACCGCAGCCGCCCAGTGTGAGTGCGGCGATCGCCGCAAGTCCCGCTCCAAGCCCGAAATTCCTGATCATTCGATCCGCCCGCTGCCGTTGAAGTCCACTCGTTTCACCATGGTTATGGATTCCTAGAGAGTAATCAGCGATGAACAAGCGAATTCATCAGGATTCCAAGGCGTTTTTGCAACGCCTCGTCAAAATCGGCCATGCTTGCCGTGCAGCCGAGCGCGGCGAGGCTGGTGACGCCGTGATCGGCGATGCCGCACGGCACGATCCCGCCGAAATGCGACAGGTCGGGATCGATATTAACCGAAAAACCGTGCATCGTCACCCAGCGGCGCACGCGCACCCCGATCGCGCCGATCTTGGCATCCTCGCCGTTCGCAAGGCGGGTCCAGATGCCGATCCGCTCGGGCACAGCAAATGCCGTGACGCCGAAATCGGCGAGCGTCGCGATGACCCACGCCTCGAGCGCGTGGACATAGGCGCGGATGTCGCGACCGCGGCGGGCGAGATCGAGCTGGACATAGCCGACCCGTTGGCCGGGACCGTGATAGGTGTATTTGCCGCCGCGTCCCGCCGCGAACACGGGAAAGCGCGGGTCGCGCAGGTCGCTTTCGACCGCGCTTGTCCCGGCGGTATAAAGCGGTGGATGTTCGATCAGCCAGACGCGTTCGGCCGCGCTGTCATCGCGGATCGCGCTCGCCCGCTGTTCCATTTCGGCGAGCGCGAAAGGATAGGGGGTCAGCCCGGGCGCAACGGTCCAGTGGGGATCGGCAAGGCCCGTCACGGCAGACTGGGTCGGGATCGGCACGGTCATGTCCGCGATCTGCCCATCGGCGCAGCATTCCGCAAGGGCGACATAGCGTCACGGCATCTGGACAGTGCGTCGCTGGCGAGCCATGGTGCGGGGAAATAAAATGGGGCAATCGGGGATATGCTTTGAACAAATTCGATATGGGCGCGGCGTGGAATGCTGCCGCCGTGGCTGATCGCTTTCTGCCAACAAGGAATCGTTGCTCGTGCTCGGTGGGCTGCTGCTGGCTGTCCCGTACGCATTCCTTTTTGTAACGTTTTCTCAGTCGGATTTCCTGTCTCAGTTTCGACCTGAAATGACGGCTATGGAACTCATTAGCGTGCTTGGATCGCTGATATGGATCGGTCTGGCAATCTATCTGATCGCGGAAATTGGATCGCTCGCGATCACTCGATTGCTCCTCGCTTCGGGCGGTACAACAGTTGGTGAAGCACTAAAATTTGCACTTATTCTCGTCCTGATCAGCATCGCTGCAAATATCATCATTGCGCTCGGTATCAGCTGCCGACAATTGCTCGCGGAAACGATCTTCCCTGATAATGCAGTCGTATCGTTGATTATCGGCCTGACTATGCTCGCGCTATCTCTGTACCTAAATTCTGGTCGATTTGCCGCTGCCATTCCGGCAATCGCGGCGAAGGAAATTCGCAATCCATTGCGGGCGCTCCAAGGCGAGCTGGGACGTGACCGATGCGAACGGCTGGCGAGTTGCTTTGTTCGTGATCCTCACGACGTTTCTACTTGTGCTCACGCTCGGATTAGCTGCCCTCATAATCGCCCTTATCCTTGCCGTATTACCAACAGCTGTAGGAGGAGTGCTTCTGTGGATCCCGGTCGGTTTTGCGGCAGCGGCAATCACGGTCATCAACCTCGCAATTAGGGCTTCGATTTATCGCCAGCTTTGCGGGGGATGGACCGCAGGGCTTAGTGAAGAGTTTTCGTGAGATCGGACGGCCGATAACGACACGCCGGGTCGATCCGGCACACAGGGGGGAAACAAAATGGAAAGACTAACGATCGGCGGCGCATTTTCACGCACCTTTGCCTTCATGGCGCAGAACTGGCTGAGCATCATCTTGTGGATGGGGGGCGCGCTCGCGCTCATTATCGCGCTCGGCATGATGACGATGGGCAACGCTTTCACCGCGATGGCAGCCTCGCCCGGCAACCTGGGCTCGTTCATCGGCCTTTTCGCCAGAATGGCACTGTTCGGCCTGGCTGCAACGGTGGTGCTCTATGCTGCCGGATTGATGATCTGGCGTGGCGGGCTCGTCCCCGGCAGCGCGGCGGGCGATGTCGGCTGGGCGATTGGTGCGGGCGCACTCTATGCGCTGGCGTATTTCGTTCTCATGATCGTCCTTTATATCGTGCTGATCATCGCGCTGCTCGTCTTCGGACTCATCTTCGCGGCGATTACCGGCGGCGCGGCCTTCACGCCCGCCGCAATCCAGAGCGGCGCGGTTGCTGGCGGCGTGTTGGTTGCGGTGGTGGCGATCTACCTGTTGTTCCTTCTCGCTATCATGTGGTTCCAGGCGCGGCTGTCGGTCGCGGGGCCGGTGATGGCCGCGCGCCGACTGCTCAACCCGATCACCGGAATCACCGAATCCTGGCGGCTGACCGGACCGTCGCAATGGCGGATCGTCGGTTTCACGCTCCTGATCAGTATCGTCATCGGCATCGCGGTCGTCGTTGCCGCGTGGATCGTTGGTACGCTGGTCGGCCAAGGGCCCGCCGCGCTGATCGCCGTCGCGGTGCTCGTCTATCTGCCTGCGCTGATCGTGTGGATGGCGATCCCGCCTGCGATTTATCGTGAGATCGTTCCCGCCGACGATGCCGAAACCTTCGCCTGACGCCTTCGGCCTGCGCGCCTAGGTGATGATCGGCACCTGCGGCGCGGCATCGCGCGGCAGGTGGCCGGTCAGCCGCGGGTCGGCAAAGGTTTCGAGCGCGCGGGCAAACGCCGTGAAGCCGCTGGCGCGGTAAAAGGCGATCGCTGCCGGATGGTCGAGCGTGCAGCTATGGACCCAGACCCGCGACACGCCCGGCCGCCACAACAGCGCCAGCGCGCGCGTCATCAGCCAGCGGCCGTGCCCCTGGCCGGTCAGGCTAGAGGCGAGACCGAGAAACGCGAGCTCGGCGGTCGCGCCTTCTCGAAAATCGAGTTCGAGCATGCCGACGTCGGCGCCCGCGGCATCGCGCACCGCGTAAATCTCGACCGCCGGGTTGCCGATGATCGCGTCAAGCGCCGCGTCGTCGAGGACGAGCCGCGAGAACCACAGCCAGTCGGCCCCGACGAGGCGAAACAGCGCGCGATAGTCGTCGAGCGTAGGCGATTCGAGCCGGACGAGCGTGAGCGGCGATAGCGCTTTGGCAGCGGCGTCAGCTGCGGTGGCGGCGTTCGTCATCTCGAGCGAGGTGACGACCGCGGCGAGCATTCCCGGCGCGACCGGCGTCAGGCCCATGCCCGCCTCATTCCCAGATCGCCTCGGGCGGCAGGCTCATCAGGATCGCGTCGATATTGCCGCCGGTCTTGAGCCCGAACAGCGTTCCACGATCATAGACGAGGTTGAACTCGGCATAGCGACCGCGCCAGACGAGCATCCTGCGTCGGTCCTCGGGGGTGAACTCCTGCCCCATGCGGCGTCGCACGATCGCGGGATAGGCGTCGAGAAATGCCTCGCCGACCGCCTTGGAAAATGCGAGGTTGCGATCGAATGCGGGCTCATCGGCGCATTCGAGATGGTCGTAGAAAATTCCTCCGACGCCGCGCTGGACGCCGCGATGCGGGATATAGAAATAGTCTTCGGCCCATTTGGCATAGCGATCGTAGAGCTCGGGGCCGAACGGCGCGCACGCTGCGCGCAGCCGTGCATGAAAGGCGGCGGTATCGTCTTCGTAGGGGATCGGCGGGTTGAGGTCGGCGCCGCCGCCGAACCAGCGCTTGGTCGTAGCGAGGAAGCGCGTATTCATGTGCACCGCGGGAACGTGCGGATTGGCCATGTGAGCGACGAGGCTGATGCCAGTCGCGAAAAAGCGCGGATCTTCGTCGGCGCCGTTGATGCTGGCGGCAAATTCGGGGGCGAACTCGCCGCCGACGGTCGAGACGTTGACCCCGACCTTTTCGAACACCTTGCCCTTCATCACGCCGCGCACGCCGCCGCCGCCGTCACCCGCGGCCATGCCCTCGGCCTCGCGGTCCCAGGCGCCGTATTCGAACGCGGCATCGCTTCCGGCTTCGCGTTCGATGCTCTCGAACTCGGCGCAGATCCGGTCGCGCAGCGATTCGAACCAGCTGCGCGCCTTGGCCTGTTGCGGGTCGAGCGTGAGCGTCATTTTGGCAATCCTCCGGTCTGTCGAAGCGCTTCGGCGAGCGCGATGCCAGCGGCAACGCCGACATTCAAGGAACGCATACCCGCTGCCATCGGGATTCGCACCTGCAAGGCGACTTCCTCGTGCACGCTGGCCGGTACGCCGGCGCCTTCGGACCCCAGCAACAGCACGTCGGCGGAATCGAATGCGCTGGCATAGAGCGATTCGCCGCCCTGTGTCGTCAACAGGACGAGCCGGCGACCCTGTGCCTCGGCCCAGCCGTGGAATGCGGCCCAATCGGCATGACGCATGACCTCGACCGCATCGGCATAATCCATCGCGGTGCGCCGAAATGCGTGCATCGAAAAGGGGAAGCCGCACGGTTCGATGATGTGGACTCGCGCCGAAAAACACGCGGCAGTGCGCAGCATCGCGCCGACATTGCCGGCGATGTCGGGCTGATAAAGGGCAATTTCCATGATGGTCGCCATAGCGCCACGGGGGCTAACGTGCGAGAGGACTAAGCGGTAGGCCGGATACGGCAAATTCGCAGTTGGCAACCGCGGGTGCGGTCGCTATCACGCGGCCAAACCACCGCAGGGGGCGGTTTGGACGCGCTTCGGCGCCGCGCTGGACGATCCCCCTGTTCGACCAATGGCTAGACTCGATTTTTCGACGGCATTTTCGAAGGCAAGGGCCCTTAGATGACAGCACCCGCACCCAACGCCGGGATAGAAAGTCCGCACGACAGCGGCGTGACCGAAGACGGCGTGCGCCGCCGCGACTTCTTAAACATTGCCGCGGTGAGCTTTGCCGGCGTCGGTGCCGTTGCGGTCGTGTTCCCGCTGGTCAACCAGATGAACCCGAGCGCCGATGTGCTCGCCGAAGCGTCGATCGACGTCGACATCTCGGCAATCGAGCGCGGCCAGGCGATCAAGACCAGCTGGCGCAAGCAGCCGATCTTCATCCGCAACCTGACCGACAAGGAAATGGCCGAAGCGAACGCCGTCCCGCTGAGCGAACTGCGCGATCCGCAGACGCTCGCCGAACGGACCAAGCCGGGCAAGGAAAACTGGCTGATCACGCTTGGCGTCTGCACCCATCTCGGCTGCATTCCGCTCGGCGCGGCCGAAGGCGAGGACAAGGGCCCGTACGGCGGCTATTTCTGCCCCTGTCACGGATCGGCCTATGATACCGCGGCGCGCATCCGCAAGGGCCCCGCGCCGCTCAATCTCCAGGTGCCCGAATATGTTTTCGACACCGACACCAAAATCACGATCGGCTAAGGACAGGCATTATGAGTTTTCCCTGGGCTGAAGAATACAAGCCGAAATCGGGTTTCACGCAGTGGATGGACGAGCGGCTGCCGCTGCCGCGGCTGGTCTATGGCGCCGTCGGCGCGGGCTATCCGGTGCCGCGCAACCTCAACTATTTCTGGAATTTCGGCGTTCTGGCCGGTGTCGCACTGACGATCCAGATCGTCACCGGCATCGTCCTTGCGATGCATTACGCCGCCAATGCCGGTATCGCCTTCGACAGCGTCGAGCATATCATGCGCGACGTCAATTCGGGCTGGATGCTGCGCTACATGCACATGAACGGCGCCAGCTTCTTCTTTATCGTCGTCTATATCCACATGTTCCGCGGCCTCTATTACGGGTCGTACAAGGCGCCGCGCGAGATGATCTGGCTGCTCGGCGTCGTCATCTTCCTGCTGATGATGGCCACCGCATTCATGGGCTATGTCCTGCCATGGGGCCAGATGAGCTTCTGGGGTGCGCAGGTGATCACCGGCTTCTTCAGCGCGATCCCGATTGTCGGCGAGCCGATTCGCCAGCTGTTGCTGGGCGGTTTTGCGCCCGACAACGCTGCGCTCAACCGCTTTTTCTCGCTCCATTACCTGCTGCCGTTCGTTATTGCGGGCGTCATCATCCTGCACATCTGGGCGCTGCATATCCCCGGATCGAACAACCCGACCGGCGTCGATGTGAAGAGCGAGAGCGATACCGTCCCGTTCCATCCCTATTATACCGCCAAGGATGGCTTCGGACTCGGCGTGTTCCTGATCGCGTTCGTCATCATGGCGTTCTTCCTGCCCAATTTCATGGGGCATCCCGACAACTATATCCCGGCCAACCCGCTTTCGACGCCGGCGCACATCGTCCCCGAATGGTATTTCCTGCCGTTCTACGCGATCCTCAAATCGTTCACCGGCAACTTCCTGTGGATCCCGGCAAAGCTGTGGGGCGTGCTGGCGATGTTCGGTTCGATCCTGTTGCTGTTCTTCCTGCCGTGGCTCGACAAGTCGCCGGTGCGTTCGGCCAAGTATCGGCCGACCTACCGGACGTTCTTCTGGGTTCTCGTCGTCGACGTCATCATCCTGGGCTATCTCGGCCAGGCGCATCCGTCGAACTGGACGGTCCTCGCCAGCCAGATCTGCACCGCCTATTACTTCGCGCATTTCCTCATCATCGTGCCGATCCTGTCGCGCATCGAGACGACTTTGCCGATGCCCAATTCGATCACCGAGGCGGTGTTGTCGGGCGAAGCCGACGAGGCCCATCCGGTCGGCGTCAGCGCGACCAACCCCGCCCATCCCGAGCCGGCTAAGGCCTGACAGGAGCTGCTTTCCACATGGTTCGTTTTTTTGGCATAATCGTCGGCCTGGGCTTCGTTTCCGCGCTGATCTTCTCGATCATCGGTTCGCTTCCCTTCGAGGCGGCTGAGCGCTCGGCGGTCGAGGAATTCCACAAGGAGCCGCGCTCGCTTGCGCTTGCCAGCGACGGCGCGTTCGGCAAGTTCGATCGCAAACAACTGCAGCGCGGCCTGCAGGTCTATAACGAGGTCTGCTCGGCGTGCCATTCGCTGCGCCTCGTATCGTTCCGCGATATTGCCGCGCTCGGCTATAACGAAGGCCAGGTGAAGAGTTTTGCCGCGGCACACGAAGTGCCGAGCATCGATCCCGACACCGGTGAGGCATCGACGCGTCCGGGCCTGCCCAAGGACCATTTCCCGTCGCCCTATCCGAACGAGGTCGCCGCGCGGGCGGCCAACAACAACGCGCTGCCGCCCGATCTTTCGCTGATCACCAAGGCGCGTGAAGGTGGGGCTCCCTACATCTATTCACTGCTGACCGGCTTCCGCAATCCGGAAACCTATCGCAATGAAAAGGGCGAGGCGCTGCCGGCTGACAACAAGCCCGGCACCGGCCTTCATTTCAACCCGTGGTTCGCCAACCTCAACCTCGCTATGGCTCCGCCGCTGACGAGCGAAGGCCAGGTGACCTATGGCCCCGAAAATCCGAAACCTACGGTCGACCAGATGGCCAAGGACGTTTCGGCGTTCCTCGTCTGGACTGCCGAACCGAAGCTCGAGAACCGGCGCGCGGTCGGCTGGGGTGCGCTCGGCTTCCTGCTGATCTTCACCGTGCTGACTTATCTGTCCTATCGCCAGATCTGGGCCGACAAGAAGCATTGATCGGTCGCGCTGCCTGTGACGGGCGGCGCGACGTTCAACGACGGCTGCCGCAATGATGGCTGACGACGATCTCGCCCGACTCGCCGCGCTGGTCCGCACGATTCCCGATTTTCCGCAGCCCGGTATCCAGTTTCGCGACATCACGACGCTGATTGCCGATCAGCACGGCTTCGCGCTGGCGACCGACCTGCTCGCGATCCGTGCAGCACGCTATCGGCCCGATATCCTCGTCGCGGTCGAAGCGCGCGGGTTCATCTTTGCCGCCGCAATGGCGCGCGTGATGGGACTGGGCGTGGTGCTGGCGCGCAAGCCCGGCAAGCTGCCCGGGGCGGCGATCGGCGTCGATTACGCGCTCGAATATGGCAGCGACCGGCTCGAGATGCATGAGGGGATGCTGAGCGTTGGCCAGCGTACCGTGCTGGTCGATGACCTGCTCGCGACCGGCGGCACGCTGCTTGCGGCGGCCGAGCTGGTCGGCCGGACGGGGGCGATCGCCGCCGCTGCGCTGTGCGTGATCGACCTGCCTGATCTGGGCGGAGCGAAGCGCCTGGCCGATGCGGGCGTCCCGGTAGAGACGTTGATCGCTTTCGCCGGCGATTGAATAACCGCAGCGGTCGCTGGATCAGAACGGCAGCCACTTCTGCTTTTCGCTGAAGCGCATATAGCCGACATTGACGCCAAGACGGGCACCGACGCCAAGGCGGATCGGGATCAGCACGACATCGCCGCGGCGCATGTAGCTCGCGGTGAAGCCACCGACCAGATAGGCCGCGCCTTCGCCTGCGGGGAAGCGCTTGTAGAGGTCCTGGCTGTCGTAGAGGTTGTAGACCAGCGTAAAGGTCTGCGACGCGTTGCCACCGGCGTCGAAGCCGATCGACGGGCCGGTCCAGTAGACGGTGCGTTCGCCCTCGACCTTGTGGAACAGCGTGCCCGATCCGTACCGCAGGCCGAGGACGAATGCGCCCGCCGCCTCGCGCCCTACGATATATCCGTTGGGACGGCCCTGTTTGGCTAAAATGTCTTCAATCATCGTCGCCAGACCCTGCGCGCCCTTGCCGAAAACGCCCTCGGCGGCACCGATCAGATCGTCTTCCTGATAGGTTTCGCTATCGCCGGGGGTTGGCGCATTGGCGGCGGGTGCGCTCGAAACCCAGCTATCCGACTCCGCCGTCTCCGTCTCGTTCGTAGCCGTTTCGTTCTGCGTCGGTTCAGCAGCCTGACCTTGATCCCAGTAGGTATCCTGCGAGTTGGTCGGCGGTGCGGGGTATGTTGGTTGCTGCGATACCGGAGCCTGGCCCGGCTGGTCGAGATCGGCGTCGATCACGTTGTTGGGATCGACAGTCGTGATCTGTGCAACTGCGGGCGTAGCAACGCTGGCTACGCCAATGCTCGATAACGCCAGCAAGGCGGCGGAAACTAGTGGTGCACGCATATCAGCCCCCCAAAGGCTCTCGGTCGAAGGAATATCAAGCCATGATGCTGCGCCTGCGACAATGAATGCGCGGTGACTCGAGTCTGCAATGCGGCGAGGCGAGTCTAAAACGGGCCGATCTGCGACTATCGATAACGCAGGCGGGTTTGCCGTTGCCAGTATCGGGAGCGCTGGTTATAGCGCCCGCCTGCCTTGCCGGTCCGTCCGGTATGCACCGATGGACACGTGGGTGAGTGGCTGAAACCAGCGGTTTGCTAAACCGCCGTACGGGTTAATTCCGTACCGAGGGTTCGAATCCCTCCGTGTCCGCCATGAACAGGCCGCCGAAAGGCGGCCTTTTTCATGGCACCGATGGCGGGGGAAAGAAGCCTGGGTTCGGATTCGCAGTGGCGCTGCCACGCAGACGGGCCAGCGCAGCGAGCCCAAGCCTCCGCGACGGACGAATCCTCGCTAAATCCGCCCCCGAAACCCGCATCCCAGATTGACTCATTAGGCTTGCACGGCCAATGCGGAGCCTCGCCTTCGCCTGGGTCCGCCCGTGCGATTGGCGGCGCGGGAGAGAGGGCGGCGACGTCCTCACCGAAGGAGCAACCGCCCCGGAAACTCTCAGGTCCCAGGACCGCGCCGCGATGGCCCTGACCGGCCGGGCACTCTGGAAAGCGTCCTCCTTCGCCCTTCGGGCTTTGGCGGGCCACCGACGGTGTAAGCGGGTTTTGCGACTCGCCAAGCTCTCAGGTTTCAGCGACAGAGGGGGCCGGATAAACGTTTTCGCTCCGGCGGAATTGTGCGCCCGCGCCGCCCCCTTTGAAAGTGCCCCGATGACCCCTCCAATCGAAGACGACGTTGCCGAGCCGAGCGAACCCGAAATCCAGACGTTGCCACTCGACGCGTGGCATCGCACGCACGGTGCGCGGATGGTCGAATTCGCCGGCTATTGCATGCCGATCCAGTATGACGGCATTATCGCAGAACATCTGTGGACGCGTTACAGCGCGGGCCTGTTCGACGTCAGCCACATGGGTCAGCTGCTGATCTCCGGCGATGGCGTCGCCGAGGCGCTTGAGGCGCTGGTGCCGGGCGACATCTCTGCGCTCAAGCCGGGCCGGACACGCTATTCGCTGCTGCTCGATGAAGATGGCGGCATCCTCGACGACCTGATGATCACCAATGTCGATCCCGACTGGTATCTCGTCGTCAACGGCGCGACCAAATGGGACGACATCGCCCATCTGCGCGAGCATCTCGCCGACGAGATCACGCTCAACCACCAGGAAGACCGCGCGTTGCTGGCGTTGCAGGGTCCCAAGGCGGTCGATGCGCTGGCGCGCATTCTGCCCGGCGTCGAGGCGATGGTGTTCATGCAGAGCGCGACCTTCGACTGGAACGGCCACACGCTCGGCGTCGGGCGGCAGGGCTATACCGGCGAAGACGGTTTCGAGATTTCGCTGCCCGGCGAGATCGCCGCAGATTTTGCCGACGCGCTTGTTGCGCAGCCCGAGGTCAAGCCCGTCGGGCTTGGCGCGCGCGATTCGCTGCGGCTCGAGGCGGGATTGCCGCTCTACGGCCACGACATCGATACCGAGACGACGCCGATCGCCGCCGATCTCGGCTTCGCCATCTCGAAACGTCGCCGCGAAGAAGGCGGCTTTCCCGGGGCCGAGCGCATATTGATGGAGCGCGAACAGGGCGCGATCGTCAAACGCATCGGCCTGACTGTCGAGGGGCGTCAGCCGGTCCGTGAGGGCGGGCTGGTGCTCGACGACGAAGGCGACGAGATCGGCCGCGTTACCTCGGGCGGCTTCTCGCCAAGCCTCGAAGTGCCGATCGCGATGGCCTATGTGCCGACCGCGATGGCCGAGGCTGGGACCCGCATCACGCTGTCGCAGCGCGGGAAGATATTCCACGGCATCGTCACCGCGATGCCGTTCGTCCCCCACAATTACGTTCGCAAGGGAGTCTGAACATGGCGCGGTATTTCACCAAGGATCACGAATGGCTCGATGTCGACGGCGACACCGCGACGGTCGGCATCACCAGCTACGCCCAGGAACAGCTGGGCGACATCGTTTTCGTCGAGACGCCCGAAGCGGGCAAATCGGTCAGCCAGGGAGATGACGCCGCGGTGGTCGAATCGGTCAAGGCAGCGTCGGACGTCTATGCGCCCGCGAGCGGGACGGTCAGCGAAGGCAATGCCGCGCTCGCCGACGACCCGGCGCTGGTCAACACCGATCCCGAGGGCGAGGGCTGGTTTTTCAAGATGACGCTGTCCGATGCCGGGCAGGTGTCGGCGATGATGGATGAAGCCGCCTACAAGGACTTCGTCGCGGGGCTGTGAAGCCTAAGCCCCTCCTCTTCAGGGGAGGGGTTGGGGTGGGGGCGTGCATAAGACGTCGCGCCTGATCATCCCCACCCCGCTGCGACTAAGGCGCCGCTGCGCGCCGCCCAGTCTCACTGCCCCTCCCCTGAAGAGGAGGGGGTAAAGGAGTATCAATGCGCTATCTTCCCCTGACTCCCGACGATCGCAGCGCGATGCTTGCCAAGATCGGCGCGGCTTCGATCGACGACCTGTTCGTCGACGTGCCCGAGGCCGCGCGGCTGACCGGGCCGATCCGCGACCTGCCCGACCACGCCAGCGAAATCTGCGGTCGAGCGGCATTTCAAGAAACTCTTCGGCGCAGAATACCGTCGCCGGCGACGTGCCGTTCTTTCTCGGGCGCGGGCGCCTATCGCCACCATGTTCCCGCCAGCGTCGATCACCTGATCCAGCGCGGCGAGTTCCTCACCGCCTATACGCCCTATCAACCCGAAATCGCGCAGGGCACGCTGCAGATGCTGTTCGAATTCCAATCGCAAGTCGCGCGCCTGTTCGGCTGCGACGTCGCCAACGCGTCGATGTACGACGGCTCGACCGCCTGCTGGGAAGCGGTCAGCATGGCCGCGCGCGTGACCAAGAAGCGCAAGGCGATCCTGTCGTCGGGGCTGCATCCCCATTATGTCAGCGTGACGCGGACGATGGCGAAATTCACCCGCGACCAGATCGTCCATCGCGATCCGACGCTCGCGGCCGCAACCGATATCGACGACGCTGATCGATGCGGTCGATGACGAGACAAGCTGCGTCGTCGTCCAGTATCCCGACATCCTCGGCCGGATCGGCGACCTGTCGAAACTTGCCGAGGCGGTCCATGCCAAGGGCGCGCTGCTCGTCGCGGTGGTGACCGAGCCCGTTGCGCTCGGCGCGATCACATCGCCCGGCGAAATGGGCGCCGACATCGTCGTTGGCGAGGGCCAGTCGATCGGCGTCGGGCTGCAGTTCGGCGGACCTTATGTCGGGCTGTTCGCCTGCCAGGCGAAGTTCGTCCGCCAGATGCCCGGGCGGCTCTGCGGCGAGACGGTCGACGCGACCGGCAAGCGCGGCTTCGTCCTGACGCTGTCGACTCGCGAACAGCATATCCGCCGCGAGAAGGCGACGAGCAACATCTGCACCAACTCGGGGCTGTGTGCGCTGGCGTTCAGCATTCACATGACCTTGCTCGGCGAGCGCGGCCTGCGCGAACTCGCCGCGCTCAACCACGCGCTGGCGTGCCAGGCCGCCGACCGGCTGGCCCAGCTGCCTGGCGTCGAGCTGATCAACGACAGCTTCTTCAACGAATTCACGCTGCGCCTGCCCAAGGAAGCGCGGCCGGTCGTCCAGGCGATGGCCGAACGCGACGTGCTTGGCGGCGTGTCGCTCGGCCGGCTCTATGCCGACAATGCCGATCTGCAGAACGGCCTGATCGTCGCGGTGACCGAGACGACGACGGCAGAGGATATCGAGGCACTGGCCTCCGCACTCAAGGAGGCACTGGCATGAGCGGTATCAACGCCAGCGGCTGGAAGCCCGAAATGGCGCGCATCGAAGGCGACGCGCCGACCACCAGCACGGGCAACCGCGCGCTGATGCTCGAAGAGCCGCTGATCTTCGAGATCGGGTCGAGCAACACCACCGGGGTCGATTTTGCCGATGCGCCGACGCACACTTCGCGCCTCGGCGGGCTCGAACGGACCGCCGAAATGGGCATCCCCGGCCTCAGCGAGGCAGAGACGGTGCGCCATTACACACGGCTCAGCCGGCAGAACTACGCCATCGACCTCGGCCTGTTCCCACTCGGCAGCTGCACGATGAAGCACAATCCGCGATTGAACGAAAAGATCGCGCGGATGCCGGGCTTTGCCGACATCCATCCGCTCCAGCCGCAGGACACCGTCCAGGGCGCGCTCGGCGTCATCGACCAGCTGGCGCACTGGCTGATCACGCTGACCGGCATGACGAGCGTCGCGATGAGCCCCAAGGCGGGCGCGCACGGCGAGCTGTGCGGGATCCTGTGCATCAAGGCGGCGCTCGACGCGCGCGGCGAAGATCGCCCCGTCGTCCTCGTCCCCGAAAGCGCGCACGGCACCAACCCTGCGACCGCCGCCTTTGCCGGCTACAAGGTCGAGAACATCCCGGCGACGCCCGAAGGGCGCGTCGACCTGGCCGCATTGAAGGCGCGGCTCGGCCCCGATATCGCCGCGGTGATGATCACCAACCCGAATACCTGCGGCCTGTTCGAGCCCGAGATGAAGGCGATTTCGGACGCGGTCCACGCGGTCGGCGCATACGTCTATTGCGACGGTGCCAACTTCAACGCGATCGTCGGGCGCGTTCGCCCCGGCGACCTTGGCGTCGATGCGATGCACATCAACCTGCACAAGACGTTTTCGACCCCGCATGGCGGCGGCGGTCCGGGCTCGGGCCCGGTCGTGCTGTCAGAAGCGCTCGCGCCGTTCGCGCCGCTCCCCTTCGTCCATCGCGACGGCGGTGCGTGGCGGCTGGTCGAGGAAGAGAATGTCGGCGAGGACCTGCCGCACAGCTTTGGCCGGATGACCGCGTTCCACGGCCAGATGGGCATGTTCACCCGCGCGCTCGCGTACATCATGAGCCACGGCACCGACGGCCTCAAACAGGTTGCCGAAGACGCCGTGCTCAACGCCAATTACGTCCTGCGCAGTCTCGAGGACGTGCTCGACGCGCCGTTCGGCGGATCGGGTCCGTGCATGCACGAGGCGCTGTTCAGCGATAAGGGCTTTGCCGAGGGCTTCACCACGCTCGACCTTGCCAAGGGGCTGATCGACGAGGGCTATCATCCGATGACGATGTACTTCCCGCTCGTCGTCCACGGCGCGATGCTGATCGAACCGACCGAGACCGAGAGCAAGGCGGCGCTCGACCAGTTCATCGCCGCGATGCGCCATGTCGCGGGGCAGGCGAAGGCTGGCGACGAAGCGCTCAAGGGTGCGCCCTATTACGCGCCGCGCCGCCGTCTCGATGAGACGCTTGCCGCCCGTAAGCCGATCCTCGCTTGGGCCGAACCCGCAGTTGCGAGCGGGTCGGGCAATTACGAAAAACCCGGCGGAGGCTGATGACTGGCGAAGCGCGTTCGGGGCCGCGCCCGTGGATGCCCGGTGACGACGCGCCGCTGGGCGAAAAACGCCATGCTCCCGCAACGCAGCGCAATGTCGATGCGATTCTCGCACTGTTGCACGACGTCCTGCCCGATGCTGGCACCGTGCTTGAAATCGCCAGCGGGTCGGGCGAGCATGTCGTTGCGTTCGCGCGCGCCTTTCCCTCGCTGACCTTCCAGCCGAGCGATCCCGATCCGCAGGCAATGACCTCGATCGCGGCTCATCGCGCCGAGGCGGGGCTGGGCAATCTCGCTGCGCCAATCGCACTCGACGTGCGTGACGCGGCCTGGCCGATTGCACAAGCCGACGCGATACTCGCGATCAACATGGTCCATATCAGCCCGTGGGAGGCGACGCTGGGCCTGCTCGACGGCGCGTCGCGGTTGCTGCCGAAGGGCGCACCGCTCTATCTTTACGGCGCCTATTGGCAGGACGGGGTCGAGCGGGCGCCGAGCAACGTGAATTTCGACGCCAACCTGCGCGCTCGCAATCCCGCATGGGGAATCCGGCGCATCGAGGACGTGACCGCTGCGGCACAGCCACTCGGGTTGGTGCTGGATCGCGTCGCGCCGATGCCGGCCAACAACCTGTCGGTCATTCTCCGCCGTCGCTGACCGCCTCGCGCACCGCGCGGCGGCCAAGCGCGTGTTCGCGCCAGACGATGACGATGCCGCTGATGATGATGATCGGCGCGCCGATCCAGGTCGATGTGCCCGGCAACTGCCCGAACAGAATCGCGCCGAACATCGTCGCCCAGATCAGGCTGGTATAGTCCATCGGCATCACCACCGCGACGGGGGCAAGGCGCAGTGCGCCGGTCAATGCCAGCTGCGCCGCGCCACCGGCGATCCCCATCACCGCGACGATGCCCCAGGTCGCGGCATCATGCGCCTGGCCGAAATGGAGCATCAGCAGGCCGAGCGGCGCGAGCGAGCTGGCGGCGAACCAGAACACCGTCGTCGTCGCCGCTTCGGTCGCGCCGAGCCGGCGGATAACGATCGTGACCGCGGCGGTGAGCAGCGCGCCGGCGAGCGCGACCGCCGCGCCGATCGGTGCGACCATGCCGCTGCCCGGCTGGACGATGACCAGCACTCCGACAAAGCCCGCGGCGACCGCGCCCCAGCGCCAGCGGCCGGTCGGTTCGCGCAAAAGCAGCGCGGCAAGCAGCGTCGCGAAGATCGGCACGGTAAAGCCGATCGTCGTCGCCTCGGCGAGCGGGAGCAGCACCATCGCGAGGAAGTTGAGCGCCATTGCGGTGAGGCCTATCATCATCCGCGTGACGTGTGCGCCGACGCGCTGCGTCCTCAGGCTGGCGAGGCCGGGTCCGGCGAGGACCCACAAGGCGGCGAACAGTGCCGAGCAGATCTGGCGATAGAACAGGCTCTCGACGATATGCACACCGCGCGTTGCGGCGAGCTTGACCCCGGCGAACATTATCGCGAGCAACAGCACAGAGAGCAGGCGCAGCGCGATCCCGGCCAGCGGGCGATCGGGCGTCGGCGTGTCGGTCGATGCGCCAGTCGATGGAAGGGTGGCGAAGGGGCGGTTCGACATCGGATTGGGGCCCCGACCTTTTCGTTGCTAACCCGCCTTGGACATTTGTGCGGTACGGATGGCGTTGGCAGCTTTTACCTGCGCGATCAATCGGTCGATCGGCATCGCCTTGGCGAACAGGAAGCCTTGACCGAATTCGCAACCGATCTGCCTCAGAAGGTCGGCCTGGCCCGACGTCTCGATGCCTTCGGCGACGGTCTTGATGTTAAGGTTGGCTGCCATCTGGATCAGCGACTGCACGATCAGGCGCGACTCGTGTTCGCTTTCCAGGCGGGCGACGAACGACTTGTCGATCTTGATGAAATCGATCGGGAAGTCGCGCAGGTGCGTCAGCGACGAATAGCCCGTGCCGAAGTCGTCGAGCGCGATTTTCGTCCCCGCCTTGCGCAGTTCGACGAGCAGCGTTTTCAAGGCCCCACGGTCGTTGACCAGCAGCATGGATTCGGTCAGTTCGATGCAGAACTGTGAATGGTCGAGTTTGTGTTTGGCGACTAGGCCGTGAAAATATTCGACGCCGCCAAGCGACAGCAGATCGGCAGCGGTCACGTTGAAGCTGATGCGCGGCGGGGACTCTAGCTGCCGCGCCATCACGGACATGTCGTGCGTCGTCTGTTTGACCATGAACGCGCCGATCTGGCGCGAAATCTTCGCATCCTCGAAGGCGAGCGCAAAGTGCTCGGCGGTGTGAACGAGGCCATTCTCATCCTGCACGCGCATGAGCGCCTCGCAGGCCTGGACGGCACCGTCGGACAGGCGCACGATCGGCTGGTAATGCGCGACGATCTGCTCCTTGGCGATTGCCCCGCGCAACCGTGCGACCGACGCATTGCGATCGTGCGATTGCTCGTCCATTTCCTTGCTGAAAGAGCTGATGGTACCGGGGCTGACGCGCTTGCTATGGTACAAGGCGGCGTCGGCGCGCGACAACAGGTTGCTCGGCAGGTCGCCGGGTCGGCTGACGGCATAGCCGCCCGATATGCCGATCGATAAATAATGGCCGTCGTGGACGACGCCCTTGTCGAACCCCCGCCGGATTTTTTCCAGTGCGGCGAGGAATTCGCGCGATGAAAGCGACGAGCCGCCGAAAATGGCGAACTCGTCGCCGCCCAGGCGGGCCAGTTGCGTACCTTCGGGCAGCAGGCCAGATACGATCGCGGCTGTGTTGCGGATTGCGAAGTCACCCGACAGATGACCATAGACATCGTTGATCGCCTTGAGCCCGTCGAGGTCGAGAATGGCAAGATGGACGCACGCGCCCGACGACTCGGATGTCGCGAGCTGGCGCGCGAAATCCTGGTCGAAGCCCAGCCGGTTTAGCGCGCCCGTCAGGCTGTCGCTGAAGGCCAGTGTCCTGAGCTGCTCGGTCGCGCTGTGTTGGTCGTCGATATCCTTGATCATGCCGACCATTCGCCGCCCGCCGCCACTGTCGACAATCACTTCGCCAACAGAACGGATGCGCCGGATTTCGTCGCCCGCAACGATGTTCGCTTCGTACCGGAACGGCGTATTGTGCGCTATCGCATCTGCAACTGCCTGCTCAACCATCGGGCGGTCTGCCGCAACATAGAAATTGATCGCTTCGGCGACGGTTACGGGCGTCCCGATCGGCAACTGGTGAACATTGTAGACGCCGTCGGACCAGGTCAGCGATCCCTTGTCGATGTCGACTTCCCAAGTGCCCAGCCGAACCATGCGCTCGGATTGTCTGAACAATGTGTTCCATTTCTCAAGCTGGTTCGAACGGTCGATCAGCTCGAGTTCGCGCTCGTGGGTCAGGATGATATTTTCAGCAAGCTTCGCCAGCTTGGCCAGTGCATCCATCTCGGCGTCGCCAAAGTTGCGCGGTTTGGTATCGGCGATGGCCAGGTTGCCGATTGCATAGCCGTGGCTTTCGCGCACAGGGATGCCCGCGTAAAACCGAACATGCGGCGCGTTGACCACCATCATGCCAGACGAAAAGCGCGGGTCGAGGCTAGCATCTTCGACCACTAGCGGTCCATTGGTGGACACTGTGACGTCGCAGAACGTGCCGGCGCGCGGCAGTTCGGTAACAGGCAGGCCGATTGGCGACTTGAACCGCTGAACATCCTTGTCGACCATCGATACGAGCGCGATCGGGCAGGAGAAATAGGTCGCGGCGAGTTCGGTCAGCGCGGTGAATTCGGCGTTGGACGGAGAATCGATAATGTCGAGCTTGCGCAAGGCAGCAAGGCGGCGTTCTTCATGCGCCACAGCGGGGTCGGATCGCGACATCGTAACGCTTTGCCACAAAGCAATTAACGAGCGATCAATCCGGTGCGCGGAAAACCTTTGAGTCTCAATCGTGTCTGCCTGACCGTTCGCCAGGGCGTGCGATGATCGCGCTCACGGGCCTTTACGGCTGTGCATCTGGCGCGCTAAGTCTGTGACAAATCAGGGCGTTCGACCGGCGATCCGCCGGGGGCAACGCAGCCTGCCAATATCCAGTTCAGGAGAAAGACGTTGCGCGAAGTAAACCATTGCCTGGCCGACAGCATCACCCACGGCAGCGCCGCAGGGGGACGTTCGGGCGAGATTTTCGATCCCAATGCCGGCGAAGTGCAGGCAAGGGTCGCTTTCGGAGACGCCGCCCTGCTCGCCAAGGCGGTCGAAGCGGCCAAGGCTGCGCAGCCCGAATGGGCGGCAACCAATCCGCAGCGGCGCGCGCGCGTGTTCTTCAAGTTCAAGGAACTGGTCGAGGCGAACATCGACGAACTTGCCCGGCTGCTTTCGAGTGAACACGGCAAGGTCATTGCTGACTCGCGCGGCGACGTCCAGCGCGGGCTCGACGTGATCGAATTCTGCTGTGGCATCCCGCACGTCCTCAAGGGCGAATATACGCAAGGCGCCGGACCTGGCATCGACGTCTATTCGATGAGACAGCCGCTCGGCATCGGCGCGGGCATTACCCCGTTCAATTTCCCCGCGATGATCCCGATGTGGATGTTCGGACCCGCCATCGCGTGCGGCAACGCGTTCATTCTCAAACCCTCCGAGCGCGATCCCAGCGTTCCCGTTCGCCTCGCCGAGCTGATGCGCGAAGCGGGATTGCCCGAGGGCATTCTGCAGGTCGTCCACGGCGACAAGGAAATGGTCGACGCGATCCTCGACCATGAAGACATTGGCGCGGTCAGCTTTGTCGGGTCATCGGACATCGCGCATTACGTCTACAAGCGCGGCGTCGCCGCGGGCAAGCGCGTCCAGGCGATGGGCGGTGCGAAGAACCACGGTATCGTTATGCCCGACGCCGACATGGACCAGGTCGTAAACGACCTGTCGGGCGCCGCCTTCGGCTCGGCGGGCGAGCGCTGCATGGCGCTGCCCGTGGTCGTTCCCGTTGGCGAAGATACTGCCGAACGGCTGCGCGAAAAATTGCTCCCGGCGATCGCGGCGCTGCGCGTTGGCGTGTCGAGCGACGACGACGCGCATTATGGCCCGGTGGTCAACGCGGCGCACCGCACGCGCGTCGAGAACTGGATCCAGACCGGCGTCGACGAAGGCGCCGAGCTCGTCGTCGACGGCCGCGGGTTCGAGCTGCAGGGCCACGAAAAAGGCTTCTTTATCGGTCCCAGCCTGTTCGATCACGTCACCACCGACATGCAAAGCTACAAGGAAGAAATCTTCGGCCCCGTGCTGCAAATTGTCCGGGCGAAGAATTTCGAGGAAGCATTGCGCCTGCCGAGCGAGCATCAGTACGGCAACGGCGTCGCTATTTTCACGCGCAACGGCCACGCCGCGCGCGAATTCGCGCACCGCGTCAATGTTGGCATGGTCGGCATCAACGTGCCGATCCCGGTTCCCGTCGCCTATCACAGCTTCGGCGGGTGGAAGCGCAGCGCGTTCGGCGACACCAACCAGCACGGCATGGAAGGCGTCAAATTCTGGACCAAGGTCAAGACGATCACCGCGCGCTGGCCCGACGGCACCGCCGATGCCGATGACAAGGACGCCTTCGTCATTCCGACGATGGGCTGATCGGACTGCAGCCAGCCGAGAGGAACGGGTTCGATGCGTAATTATATTCCCCTGATCGCGCTTGGCTTGCTCGCCGGGTGCAATCCTTCGCAACCGCCGGCCGACGAACCGGTCAATGGCCAGTCGGGCCAGATCGACGAGAATGGCGTTCCGGTGGGCACCGATGCGGTGATCTCGCCGGATCCCGAAAAGGACGAGGCGACCGCTGCGCAGGCAGCTACCGACGCCGCCATGGCGCAGCCGATGGGCAAGGCGTTTCCCAAGAGTTTCCAGGGGCGCTGGGGCCTCGTGGCGGGCGACTGCACCTCGACGCGCGGCGATGCCAAGGGCCTGCTGACGATCACTGGCGATCAGCTGCGGTTCTACGAATCGACGGGGACGGTAAAGGTCCTGACGGTCAAGTCTCCGGTCAGCATCACTGCCGATCTGGCTTTCACCGGCGAGGGACAGGAATGGAAGCAGACGACCGATTATACGCTCGTCAACGGCGGCCGAACGATGGTGCGTATCGACCATGATCCTCGGCACGAAGAACGCTACACGCGCTGCGGCTGAGGGCTGAAACGACCGACGACAACGACAAGGGGGACATCACGATGATCACACCAAGCAACGCATTACGCGCGACACTGGCGCTGACGGGACTGGCACTGCTCGGCGGCTGCGACAGCGGCGCACCGGTGGTCGACAATGCCGCTGCGCCCGTCAACGAAGCGGTCGCGTTTCAGCAGGGCAACGATTTTCCGTCAGGATTCGACGGGCGTTGGGGCGTACTCGACAGCGATTGCACTTCGCCGGTGCGCGGCGCGTCGGAAATGTATGTCGTGATCAAGGGCGACACGCTGACCTTCCACGACCGCGTCGGCAAGGTCACCGAAATGACTGCCAAATCGGCCGAAAAGGTGAAGACTCGGATCGATTTTACCGGGCGCGGCGAGAAATGGTTTCGCCGGACCAACTGGTTCCTCGAGGATAGCGGCAATTCGCTCGTCCGCGCCGACATCAATCCTGTCGTCAACATGACCTATTCACGATGCAAATAGCTTGATTGGATCGGTCGGCTGACCGGCGGTCTGCTGCTTGGTCCCGCAATTTTCTGGATCGCATCGTTTGGTTCATGGAGGCGGGTTCGCCCGACGCACTTATCCGCTCATTGCAATCTGGATAAGCCCCGATGCCGGTGCTAGGGGACCGGCATGACAGATCAATTTGCCCTTAGCGAAGACCAGCTTGCGATCCAGGAAATGGCGCGACGCTTTACCGCCGACGAGATCACCCCGCATGCCGCCAAGTGGGACGAGGACCATATCTTCCCGCGCGAGACGATCAAGAAAGCGGCCGAGCTGGGCTTTGCCGCGATCTATGTCAGCGAGGAATCGGGCGGCATCGGCCTTGGCCGGCTCGAGGCGGCGCTGATCATGGAGGCGATGGCCTATGGCTGTCCCTCGACTAGCGCGTTCATCTCGATCCACAACATGGCGAGCTGGATGATCGACACCTATGGGTCGGATGCGGTGAAGGGGAAATACCTCCCCGATCTCGTGACGATGGACAAGATCGCCAGCTATTGCCTGACCGAGCCGGGTTCGGGATCCGATGCTGCCGCGCTCAAGACATCGGCCAAGCTGCGACGGCGATCACTACGTCGTCAACGGATCGAAACAGTTCATCTCGGGCGCAGGCGAGAACGAAGTCTATGTGACGATGGTCCGCACCGGCGAGGATGGCCCCAAGGGCATATCGTGCCTCGTTATCGACAAGGACATGGCGGGCGTGTCGTTCGGCGCGAACGAGAAGAAGCTCGGCTGGCATTCGCAGCCGACGCGGATGGTGACCTTCGACGATGTCCGCGTGCCGGTCGAAAATCGCGTCGGCAAGGAAGGCGAGGGCTTTCGCTTCGCGATGGCCGGGCTCGACGGCGGCCGGCTCAATATCGGTGCCTGTTCGCTTGGCGGCGCGCAGCGCTGCCTCGACGAGGCGCTCGCCTATACCAAGGACCGCAAGCAGTTCGGACAGGCGATCAGCGAGTTCCAGAACACGCAATTCATGCTCGCCGACATGGCGACCGATCTCGAGGCGGCGCGCGCCTTGCTCTATATCGCCGCGGCAAAGGTGACCGCGAACGCGCCCGACAAAACGCGCTTTGCCGCGATGGCAAAGCGTCTCGCCACCGATTCCGGATCGAAGATCGTCAACGATGCGCTGCAACTGTTTGGTGGCTATGGCTATCTTCAGGACTATCCGATCGAACGCTTCTGGCGCGACCTGCGCGTGCATTCGATTCTCGAAGGAACCAACCAGGTCATGCGCATGATCGTCGCGCGCGATATGTTGCGGCAATAGCGCCAGCGCGCTAAGGCTGCCGCCCGGAACAGGATAAGAACACAAGATGACCGACGATCTGATCGTACGTTCGCATGGCCGCGTAGGGCATATCAGCCTCAATCGCCCCAAGGCGATTCACGCTCTCAACACCGATATGTGCCGGGGAATTTCGGCCGCGCTCGAAGAGTGGCGCGGCGACCAGGCAATCGAGGCGGTGCTGCTCGATCATAGCGAAGGGCGCGGCTTCTGCGCCGGCGGCGACATCCGCATGATCGCCGAAAGCGGCGCCGATGACGGCGTCCAGGCGCGCGCGTTCTTTCGCGACGAATACCGCATGAACAACACGATGTTCGGCTATGCCAAGCCGATCGTCGCGTTCATGGACGGGGTCACGATGGGCGGCGGCGTCGGCATTTCGCTGCCGTGCGAATATCGCGTCGCGACCGAAAATACGCGTTTCGCCATGCCCGAAACGGGCATCGGCCTGTTTCCCGATGTCGGGGGCGGCTGGTATCTCTCGCGCCTGCCGGGGCGCGTTGGCCAGTTCCTCGCGCTGACCGGCGCGCGGCTCGACGGCGGCGAATGCGTCGAACTGGGTATCGCCACCCACTATCTGCCGAGCGAGCATCTCGAGGAAGCCAAGGAGCGAATCGCCGCCGATCCGGGCCGGATCAAGGGCATCCTCGGCCAGCTCGCGGTCAGCCCGCCCGAAGCGCGAATCCTCGCCAATCTCGACAAGATCAACAAGCTGTTCGCCTCCGACGACCTCGCCGAGGTGATGGACGCGCTCGGCAATGACGAGAGCGAATGGGCGCAGCGCGAGCTCGATACGCTGTGCACCAAGAGCCCGTTGTCGTGTAAAGTCTCGCTGCGGTTGCTGCGCGAAGGCGCGACGATGCCGTTCTTCATCGACGAGATGCGGCAGGAATTTGCGGTCGCATCGCACATCGTCCAGCGGCACGATTTCATCGAGGGCGTTCGCGCGCTGATCATCGACAAGGACAACCGGCCCGAATGGGACCCGGCGCATCCCGACGAGGTCACCGCGCACATGATCGACACGATCTTCGCGCCCTTGCCCGACGACGAGGCGTGGACGCCCGAATAACGCAGATAGCTGGGAGCCGACATGGCCGACTATGAAACGATCACCACCGAGACGCGTGACCGCGTCCTGCTCGTCACACTCAATCGTCCGCAGGCGCTCAATGCGCTCAATTCGCAGGTGCTCGACGAGCTGCTGGCGGCGATGGCCGACTTCGACGCCGATGACGGCCTCGGCTGCGCGGTCCTGACGGGCAGCGAAAAGGCGTTCGCGGCAGGCGCTGACATCAAGGAAATGTCCGATCAGGGCTTTGCCGACATGTACGCGCACAATTTCTTCGCCGGCTGGGAGCGGTTTGCCGCGACGCGCAAGCCGATCATCGCGGCGGTGTCAGGCTATGCGCTCGGCGGCGGCTGCGAGCTTGCCATGATGTGCGATTTCATCATCGCGGGTGACAATGCGAAGTTCGGCCAGCCCGAGATCAAGCTCGGCGTGTCGCCGGGCATGGGCGGATCACAGCGGCTGACGCGCGCGGTCGGTAAGGCCAAGGCGATGGACATGTGCCTGACCGGGCGGATGATCGATGCCGAGGAGGCCGAACGCGCGGGCCTGGTCGCACGCATTGCGCCCGCCGCCGACCTGCTCGAAGAGGCGCTCAAGACCGCCGCGACGATCGCCTCGATGGCGCCGCTCGCGGTGATGGCGAACAAGGAAATGGTCAACGCCGCATTCGAAACGACGCTGAGCCAAGGCGTCCAGTTCGAACGACGCCTGTTCCACGGCCTGTTCGCGACGCAGGACCAGTCCGAAGGCATGGCGGCGTTCGTCGACAAGCGCGCCGGGAAATGGTCGGGACGGTAAGGCTTTTTTCACTGCAACGAGACTTACGAGCGAAGCGAGTTAGTCGCAATGGAGAGGGGCTGCGATTTGGCGCGCCACTCTCAAGCGCGCTAGCCGCTGAAGCGGCAAGCTTGCGGTAGCTCTCCCCTGAAGGGAGAGAGCCGGTTACGCCGCGCAGGGCGAGCTGGCGCGGTGATAATCGCTGCCCCAGGTGCGATAGCCCTTGAGCCCCGCATCGATGTGGAATTTCTTGCCCTGGTAGATGCCGAGTCCCGCCTGGAGGGCAGGGCCGCGCTGATGGTGCCAGGTGCACAGGCGGGCGATCATCTCGTCGCGTGTTTCGGGGCCGGTAACGAAGGCGTCGAACGCGCCGAACTGGCGATGGACGCTGCTGGGCGCGCCGCCGGCGCAGCTGTTGAGCGAGGCGTGGCGATAGCCCGAGACGATCTCGACCGGGCCGACGACCGGCACCAGCTCGTTCTTGATCACGCTGAGCGACGCGAATGCACCAGGCCAGGTCTTGGCATCGGGCAGCTCGTATTCTTCTGCGCCACAACGCTGCCAGTCGATCGCGGTGCGCAGGATCTCGAAGGTCGGGACGATGTCGGCGATGTCGCGGGCCGCGAGTTCGCGCTCGAACGCGGCGACATTGCGCGCATTGTCGCCCTTGGCGAGCCAGGCGAGATAGCTTGGCGGCGGTGTCGCCATCGCTGTCGCGCCCGCAGACGAGGCGCTTGTAGGCGCGGCGCTCGACGGAGCGGGCGCACCGTTGGCGGCCGCAGGCTGGGGCTGGCCGAACAGCAGGACGGAGATTATGGTCGCGACGAATGGAAGCATTTTGCTCCTTTAGCACATTTAAAGTGAACGGAACACAACATGGCGATTATCGCATTCATCGGCCTAGGAAATATGGGCGGCGGCATGGCTGCCAACCTGGCAAAAGCAGGACACACGGTGCGCGCTTTCGACCTTAGCGAAGACGCTCTGGCCAAGGCGGACGAAGCAGGCTGCACCCGCGCCGCCAGCGCCGCCGAGGCGATCAAGGGCGTCGATGCGGTCGTTACGATGTTGCCGGCCGGTAAACATGTCGCCAGTGTTTACACCAACGACGTATTCGGCAACGCGGCCGCGGGAACGCTGCTTATCGACTGTTCGACGATCGACGTCGCGACCGCGCGAAGCAATGCCGCGGCGGCGGCGGACCAGGGGCTCGTCGCGGTCGATGCGCCGGTATCCGGCGGCATAGCGGCGGCCAATGCGGGTACGCTGACCTTCATGGTCGGTGGCAGCGATGAGGGTTTTGTGCGCGCCAAGGTGATCCTGTCCGACATGGGCAAGGCGGTGATCCATGCCGGCGACAACGGCGCGGGGCAGGCGGCCAAGATCTGTAACAACATGATCCTCGGGGCGACGATGGTGGCGACCTGCGAGGCGCTGGCGATGGCGCAGAAGCTCGGTCTCGACCCGCAGAGCTTCTATGACATCGCCGCGGTCAGCTCGGGCCAGAGCTGGTCGCTGACGAGCTATTGCCCGCTGCCCGGCGTCGGCCCGCAAAGCCCAGCCGATAATAAATATCAGGGCGGATTTGCCGCAGCGCTGATGCTCAAGGACCTGCGCCTGGCGATGGAAGCCGCCGAATTGGTCGGTGCCAACGTCCCGATGGGCACGCGCGCGCGCGAACTCTACGAGGACTACGTCGCGAACGACGAAGGCCATCACGACTTTTCGGGAATCATCGAAACGCTGTGATTTTTTCTCCCTCTCCTTTCTCGGGATTGGAGTGAAACTTGGGACGAGGCGTAGCCGAGCCTCTTCGCAACGGAGAGGGGCTGGGCCCGGCACCGCCCCTCTCGACTTCGCCTAGGCGTTCGGCGAAGGCTTCGTATCTCTCCCCAGTTGGGGAGAGATTTGGATCTTTACTTGGGTTTTCTGAACTTCAGCGTCATGCGGTCGCTTTCGCCGATCGCGGCGTATTTGGCTCGATCGACATCCTTGAGCTGATAGGTCGGCGGCAACGTCCAGACGCCGTCGGGATAATCATGCGTGTCGCTCGCATTCGCGTTGATGTCGCTCTCTCCGGCGAATTCGAATCCGGCGGCGCGGGCGAACGCGATGACCGAGGATTTCTTCATATAGCCGCTCTTTTCCTCGAGCGTCGATGCCATGTCCTCGGGCAGGCGGTGCTCGACGACCCCCAAAATCCCGCCGGGCTTGAGCATTGCGAACATCGCATCGAAATTGGCCTGCGCCGCATCGATCCCGCCGAAGCGCCAGTTGTGGACGTTGCGGAAGGTCAGGACAAAGTCGGCGCTGCCGTCGGGCACCTTGGGCGCGCCATCGGCGGCGGGGAAGGCGGCATAATTTATCGTGCCAAAGGCGGCGGGGTTGGCCTGTTCGAGCTTGCGGACCGAATTGACGCCGTTGGGCCAGGGACCGACGACGGTCAGCTTGCCGCCGCCTGCGGCCGAATAGGGCGCAAGGATTTCGCTGTACCAGCCACCGCCAGGCCAGATCTCGACCACCGTGTCGCTCGGTCTGACGCCGAACCAGGCGAGCGTTTCGGCGGGGTGGCGATAGCGGTCACGGGCGACATTGGCGGGCGTACGCGACGGTGCCGCGACCGCGGCCGCGAGCGCGGTGCTGGTGTCGCCCTGTGGGTTGGTTTCATTCGCCGCTCCGTCGATCGGCATGCAGGCGGCGAGGACGATGCCCGCGCCAATTGTCGAAGCGAGGGCGGCGTATCTCAGTGTCTTGAAGCGGGTCATGGCATCCTCCACATAGGCCCGTCTGCGGGCTCCGCCGCAGCCTAGCCCACGAAAGACGACGATGACAAACGACTATCTGCGCTATGCGGGAATCGCGCTCGGCGTTCTCGTTGTCGCGATGCTCGGCGAGCGTCGACGTATGCGGCGCAAGAACCTTGAACGCGTCGGCTTCATGCCGTGGCCGCTGATCACCGTGCTGGCGACGCTCTTGTTTGCCGTATTCGCCGGGCTGGCGGTGCGCGGCGGCTAGGTCGCCCTAGAGACAGGCCTCTAAAAAGGGCTGGTCGAACCCGAACATCCGCGCCTTGTCGAGCGTATAGGGACGCAGGCCCATCGCGCGGTATTCGCCCTCGATCTTGCCGTCGGCGTCCTCGGAAATATATTCGAACTTGAACAGTTCCTGCGTGACGATGACGTCGCCTTCCATGCCGATGACCTCGGTGATGTTGGTGACGCGGCGCGAGCCGTCGCGCAGGCGTTTCACCTGGACGATAAGGTCGACCGATTCGGCGATCTGGCGCGAAATGGCTTCCTTGGGGATCTTGATGTCGCCCATCAGGATCATGTTTTCCATACGACCGAGGCATTCGCGCGGACTGTTGGCGTGAAGCGTACACATCGAACCGTCATGGCCGGTGTTCATTGCGGCAAGCAGGTCGAAACATTCCGCGCCACGAATTTCGCCGAGGATGATGCGGTCGGGACGCATACGCAGTGCGTTCTTGACGAGGTCGCCGATGGTGATCGCGCCCTGGCCTTCGAGGTTGGGCGGGCGGGTTTCGAGCGGCAGCCAGTGCGGCTGCTGCAGGCGAAGTTCGGCCGCATCCTCGATGGTGAGGACGCGTTCGCCCGGATCGATCATCTTCGACAGCGCGTTGAGCATCGTCGTCTTGCCCGAGCCGGTACCGCCCGAGATGACGACGTTGAACCGGCACGCGCCCGCGATCTTCAAAGCGGTGCACATCTTCGGGCTCATCGCGTTCCAATCCTTGAGATTGTCGAGCGTGATCGGCTTGGCGGAGAATTTACGAATCGAGATCGCGGTGCCGCGCAGCGACAGCGGCGGGACGATGACGTTGACGCGGCTGCCGTCCTTGAGACGGGCATCGGCGAGCGGGGTGGTCTGGTCGACGCGGCGACCGACCATGTTGACGATCCGCTGGGCGATCTGGAACAGATGCTCCTCGTCGCGGAACTGGATCGGCGCGAGCGTCAGCTTGCCACCTTTTTCGATGTAGGTCTGGTCGGGACCATTGACCATGATGTCCGAAATGTCGGGATCGGACAGCAGCTCCTCGAGCGGCCCGAAACCGAGCAGCTCGTCGACGAGGACCTTTTCAAGCGCGAACTGTTCGCGCCGGTTGAGCGTCAGCTTGAGCTCGGCGAGCACCTCCATCACGATCGGACGGAATTCCTCGGTCAGCTCTTCCTTGTTGAGTGTTGCGGCGGCTTCGGGATCGACGCGTTCGAGCAGGCGCGGCAGGACCTGTTCTTTGATCTTGTGAACCGACGCTTCGAAGCCCTGTGGCTTTTCGGCTTCGACCATGTCGGCCGAACGCAAGGCGAGGCGCGACATCGCTTCGTCGTGCGGGGTTTGCGGATCGGCATCGACCGCACCGGTCAGCACTTCGGGGTTGATCGGCGGGAACTGCTCGCCGCCTTCGGATTTCTTCTGAACCGGACCGACGCCCTGCATCGGCTTGGCGACGCCGAACGATGGCTTGGCCCCACCGGCCCCAGGTTTGCGCCCGAATGCACTCATTGAAATCGTCCCTTTCCCGGCGCCGACAGTCCGGTTTGCGCCAGTGGTCGAGGTCGATTGCTAGCGGGAAATGGTAAACCAATCGGAAACTTAGAGTCGGAAGCGTGCGATTGTGACGAATTTATCGGGCCAAAACGAAAAACCCCGGCACGAATGGCCGGGGTTTTGAACGTCTGAAACGAGAAGGAGCGGTCTATTCGCCGATCTTCTCCGCCAGCACGGTCAGGCCGTTGGCGCTGACCTCGGCAAAGCCGCCTTCGATCACCAGCGTCTCGGGTTCGCCGCCTTCGGTCTTGTAGATCGTCAGCGCACCGTCGCGGATCGTCGACATGAAGGGGGCATGGCCCTCGAGCACGCCGAAATCGCCCTCGCTGCCGGGCACGACGACCATATAGGCCTCGTCCGAGCGGACCAGCTTTTCGGGCGTTACGATTTCGAACTTGAGTGCCATGTCTGTCTTTCCGGTTCGCTAGCGATCAGGCCTCGTCGGCCATCTTCTTGCCCTTGGCGATCGCTTCGTCGATGCCGCCGACCATGTAGAAGGCGTTTTCGGGCAGATAGTCATATTCGCCGTCGACAACTGCCTTGAACGATTTGACGGTGTCCTCGATCGCGACGAACTTGCCCGGGATGCCGGTGAAGACCTCGGCGACGTGGAACGGCTGCGACAGGAACTTCTGCAGCTTGCGCGCGCGTGCGACGGTCAGCTTATCTTCTTCGCTGAGCTCGTCCATGCCGAGAATGGCGATGATGTCCTGCAGCGACTTGTACTTCTGCAGCGTTTCCTGGACACGGCGAGCGGTTTCGTAATGCTCCTGGCCGACGACCGCGGTGGTGAGCACGCGGCTGGTCGAATCGAGCGGATCGACCGCAGGGTAGATGCCGAGCTCGGAAATCGCGCGGTTAAGCACGGTGGTCGCGTCCAAATGCGCGAACGACGTTGCCGGCGCGGGATCGGTAAGATCGTCGGCGGGAACGTAGATCGCCTGGACCGAGGTGATCGACCCCTTGTTGGTCGAGGTGATGCGTTCCTGGAGCGCGCCCATGTCTGTCGACAGCGTCGGCTGATAACCCACCGCGGAGGGAATACGTCCCAGCAGTGCCGACACTTCCGAACCCGCCTGAGTGAAGCGGAAGATGTTGTCGACGAAGAACAGGACATCCTGGCCTTCCTCGTCGCGGAAATATTCGGCCATCGTCAGGCCCGACAGGGCGACGCGGGCGCGGGCGCCCGGGGGCTCGTTCATCTGGCCGAATACCAGCGCGACCTTCGAACCTTCGGAGATTGCTTCGCCCGCTTCGTTCTTGGCGATAACGCCGGCGTCGAGGAATTCGTGGTAAAGGTCGTTGCCTTCGCGCGTACGCTCGCCGACCCCGGCGAACACCGAGGTGCCGCCGTGACCCTTGGCGATGTTGTTGATCAGTTCCTGGATCAGCACAGTCTTGCCGACGCCGGCGCCGCCGAACAGGCCGATCTTGCCGCCCTTGGCGTACGGCGCGAGGAGATCGATGACCTTGATGCCGGTGACGAGGATCGCGGCATCGGTCGACTGGTCGACGAAGGCGGGGGCCTCGGCATGGATCGGGGCGGAGCGGGTCGCGCCAACGGGGCCGCGCTCGTCGATCGGCTCGCCGATGACGTTCATGATGCGGCCGAGCGTTTCGGGGCCGACGGGGACCGAGATCTGGCTGCCGGTGTCGCGCACGGGCTGGCCGCGGGTCAGGCCCTCGGTGGCGTCCATGGCGATCGTGCGGACGGTGTTCTCGCCGAGATGCTGGGCGACTTCGAGGACGAGGCGGTTGCCGTTATTGTCGGTTTCGAGCGCCGAGAGAATCGCGGGCAGTTCGCCGTCGAACACGACGTCGACGACGGCGCCGATGACCTGGGCGATCTTGCCGTTGGCGTCGCCCTGCGTCTGGCCGACCGGCGTTTTCTTCGCGGGAGCCTTTTTGGCGGGCGCCTTCTTGGCGGTTTTGGGTGCTGCGGTTGCCATGTCTGTCTTCCTTGGCCTGTCTTAGAGCGCTTCGGCGCCCGAGATGATTTCGACGAGTTCGGTGGTGATCGCGGCCTGGCGGCTGCGGTTATACTGGATGGTGAGCTTCTGGATGAGGTCGCCCGCATTGCGCGTGGCGTTGTCCATCGCGGTCATCGACGCGCCCTGTTCGCCGGCGACGTTCTCGAGCAGCGCCTTGAATATCTGGATCGTGATGTTGCGCGGCAGCAGCTGTTCGAGGATTTCCTCCTCGTCGGGTTCGTATTCGACAGCGGCATCGCCGCCGACGGTCGCGGTTGCGGGCATCGCGACGGGGATGATCTGTTGCGCGGTCGGTTCCTGGACCAAAGGCGAGCGGAACTTCGAATAGACCAAGGTCGCGACATCGAAATCGCCCGCTTCGTACATCGCGAGCAACTTCTCGGCGATTTCCTTGGCTTCGTGAAAGCCCGGAGTCTTGACCGGCGTGGTGTCGTAATATTCTACGATCGCATCGCCGTGGAGGCGCAAAAGGCCGCTGCGCGCCTTGCGCCCGACGACCATGAACTTGACCGTCTTGCCAGCTTCGAGCAGCGCCTTGGCGCGTTCGCGCGCGGCCTTGACGATGTTCGCGTTGAACGGTCCGGCGAGACCGCGATCGGCGGCCGCGACGAGGAGCAGGTGAACCTGGTCCTTGCCGTTGCCGGCGAGCAAAGGCGGCGCACCGTCGCCCGACACCTGGCTCGCCAGGCTGGCGACGACAGCTTCGAGCCGCTCCGAATACGGACGCGCGGCTTCGGCTGCCGCCTGCGCCTTGCGCAGCTTGGCAGCGGCGACCATCTGCTTGGCCTTGGTGATCTTCTGGGTCGATTTGACCGAGCCGATCCGCCCTTTGAGTTCTTTCAGACTGGCCATGTGATCCCGTCTTCAATCCCTAGTTATCGTCGCGCTGAAGGCACTCCAGCGGTGAAATGAAATCCGGCTCAGCCGAACTGCTTGGCGAACGCGTCGAGCGCGGCGACGAGCTTTTTCTTGGTCTCGTCGCCAAGATCCTTGGTGTCGCGGATTTCGGCGAGCACTTCGGGATGGTCGTTGCGCAGGAAGGAAAGCATCGCGCTTTCGTAATGCGTCACTTCCTCGACCTTGACGCTGTCGAGATAGCCGTTGGTGCCGGCAAAGATCGACGCGGCCTGTTCCTCGAACGGCATCGGCGAGAATTGCGGCTGCTTGAGGAGCTCGGTCAACCTTGCACCACGATTGAGCAGCTTCTGCGTCGAGGCGTCGAGATCCGAACCGAACTGCGCGAACGCCGCCATTTCGCGATACTGCGCGAGCTCGAGCTTGATCGAGCCCGAGACCTTTTTCATCGCCTTGGTCTGGGCGGCCGAGCCAACGCGGCTGACCGACAGGCCGACGTTGATCGCGGGGCGGATGCCGGCGAAGAACAGGTCGGTTTCAAGGAAGATCTGGCCGTCGGTGATCGAAATCACGTTGGTCGGGATATAGGCCGACACGTCGCCAGCCTGCGTCTCGATGATCGGCAGTGCGGTCAGCGAACCGCCGCCATTGGCCGCGTTCATCTTGGCCGCGCGCTCAAGCAGGCGGCTGTGGAGGTAGAAGACGTCGCCGGGATAGGCTTCGCGGCCCGGCGGGCGACGCAGCAGCAGCGACATCTGGCGATAGGCGACGGCCTGCTTGGAGAGATCGTCGAACACGATGACGGCGTGCATGCCGTTGTCGCGGAAGAATTCACCCATCGCGGTGCCGGTGTACGGCGCGAGATACTGCAGCGGGGCAGGCTCCGACGCGGTCGCGGCGACGACGATCGAATATTCCATCGCGCCGTTTTCTTCGAGGCTGCGGACGATCTGCGCGACGGTCGAACGCTTCTGGCCGACGGCAACGTAGATGCAATAGAGCTTCTTCGATTCGTCGTCGCCGGCGTTGGCCTGCTTCTGGTTGATGAAGGTGTCGATCGCGACGGCAGTCTTGCCGGTCTGGCGATCGCCGATGATCAGCTCGCGCTGGCCGCGGCCGACGGGGACGAGCGCGTCGAGCGCCTTGATGCCGGTCTGGACGGGTTCGTTGACCGACTGGCGCGGGATGATGCCCGGCGCCTTCACTTCAACGCGCGTGCGCGTGACGTCCTTGAGCGGACCCTTGCCGTCGATCGGGTTGCCGAGACCATCGACGACGCGGCCGAGCAGGCCCTTGCCGACGGGCACGTCGACGATGTCGCCGGTGCGCTTGACGGTGTCGCCTTCCTTGATCGCGGCGTCCGAGCCGAAGATCACGACGCCGACATTGTCGGCTTCGAGGTTGAGCGCCATGCCCTTGAGGCCACCAGCGAACTCGACCATTTCACCGGCCTGGACCTTGTCGAGGCCGTGGATGCGGGCGATGCCGTCACCGACCGAAAGCACGGTTCCGGTTTCCGAAACCTGCGCTTCGTTGCCGAAATTGGCGATCTGGTCCTTGATGACCTTGGAAATTTCTGCGGCGCGGATGTCCATTGTTTAGCCTTTCATCGAAGCCTGGTGAGGCTTTCAGCCCTTCATCGCGAGGGCGAGGGTGTTCAAACGGGTGCGGATCGAGGAATCGATCATCTGGCTGCCGATCTTGACGATCAGTCCGCCGAGAATCTCGGGGTCGGTTTTTTGCGTCAGCGTGACGTCGCGGCCGACGCGCGTCTTGAGCTTGGCCTTGAGCGCGGTTACCTGGCCGCTCGACAGCGGGCGCGCCGAAACGACTTCGGCATCGACTTCGCCGCGCTGGTCGGCGGCGAGCAACTTGAACGCGCGAGCCATGGCCGGGAGGTCGGCGAGGCGATGATTGGCGCTGACGACGCCCAGAAAATCGCGGGTCAGCGAATCGAGACCGAGCGAAGTGGCGACAGCGTCGACGGCTTTGCCTGCCTGCGCGCGCGACAGCATCGGATTGGTGATCAGCGCCTTGAAGTCGCTCGACTGGGCGATCGCATCGCCCAGCTTGGCGAGACTCGATTCGACCGCGCCAAGCGCTCCGCGCTCGTTCGCCAGATCGAACAGGGCGATTGCGTAACGCCCGCCCAGGCTCGCTTGAATGTTGGCCTGCATGCCGCCGGAATGATCCACGCGCCCAATGTCCTTTTTGGAAGCCCGATTAAGTGATTCGCGCAAAAAATGCGGGCATCCGAGGGGAGTCCGCATCGCGAGTTGCGGCGCGCCTAGCATCGCCTTCTACAGCTTGCAAGTGCGTGCGCCCCGCCTGCGAGCAGATGGCGATTTAGCGGGCCTTGCGGCAGTCGTAAACGAGCCGCTCATTGGGGTCGGCCGGGAGCATCGCGAGGATTGCGTCCTGCTGGACGCCGAGCGCCTGCACCGCGGCCGGATCGGCAGTGCATTGCTTGGTCGAGACGTTGGCACGCAATTCGCGAGCGCGGGCCATGGTTTCGGCATCGAGCAGGTAGCGCTGGTTGCGATATGTCGCGTCGACAGGATCGAAGCTCAGCACCGACACGGTCGCCTCTTCATTGGGGACGAGGACGCGACTCCACAGGCCGTCGCTGCCCAGCGCATATTGGGTTCGTCCGTTGACGCAGCCGGCTTCGTCAAAGTCGAGCGCGACGTCGTCTGTCGGCGAAACGGTTATGCGGCTTTGCTCGGGCGCGATCGTGCAGAGCAGCTTGCCCGTTGCCGCAAGGCCGGCGGTTCCTGATCCGCCGCCGTCGCGCGCGATGTCGGGGACGGTGATGTCGGTCGGCGACGGGCGCGTGAGAAAGACGATCAGCGCGGCGAGCATCAGCACTCCGCCGACACTGCCAGCAATCTTTGCATCGCGTTCGCGGTTTTTGGTCGTGAACAGGCCTGCCGCACCCAGCGCCAGCGCGCCGAACACGAACAGCGCGAGCGCCAGCGCCATGCGGTTCTCGCGACTCGTCTCGTTGGCAGCATGCGCCTGTTCGAGCGCCGCGCTCCGCCTGGCCGCAGCGTCGGCGTCGCGCTTGGCCCGCGCGGCCGCGGCGATTCGCTGCTCGGCCGTCATCCGCGCGCTGTCGCGGCTCGATGCTTCGGCCATCGTCAGGCATGCGTTCGATATGGCGGTGTATTTCTGGTTCGATTCGCCAAGGAAGCGCGTCAGTTCGCGGTTCGATATGGCAAAGGCGAAGGGCGAATCGCCGTCGTCGGCGCGGGTGATGAATGTGTTTACGCCGACGACGCGACCGCATTCGTCGACCAGCGGTCCGCCCGAATTGCCGCGCGCGATGCTCGCAGTATGGACCATCGCGGCAATGCCGTTGATAACCTGCTGGTTCGACAGGTTGCCGTTCGACCGGACGGGGGTGCGCGGGGTGATGTAATCGGCGGCATCGACCGCGGCGGCGGCATCGACATTGCCCGGATAGCCCAGCGCGGTGACCTCTTCGCCGGCCTCGAATGGCCCGGTATAGATCGCCGTCACCGGGATATGGCCTTCGACCATTTCGATGAGGGCAAGGTCGCGCTTGGTGTCGATCGCGACAAGCCGCGCCTCATAGCTTTTCTTGCCCTCCGACGGGACAACGCCGAGCGCGACATTCTGCGGGTAGCGGACAGCCGATTCAACGACGTGCGCGTTGGTGACGATCCGCGTCGGCGAGACCGCGAAACCCGATCCGTGGCCGAAGCCGACGACCTCGCCATTGACGATTGCGACGGTGACGACGCGCACAACCCCGCGCCCGGCGGCGGCGACGTCGTCGGCCTGCGTCGGCGCGGCGATCGCGAGAGCGGCAAGCGCGGCGATGAGCGCACAGAAACGGGCGAAGCGATGGGCAAGGCTGGTCATGGCCGCCAGTGTCTAACCCGTCGCGCTTTGAACGCAAGGCGCGGGACGTCGAAGCGATGCTTGCGCGCTATCACGACACACGCAACAAGGAGGGCGAACATGACCCAGACAGTCCCGATCGATGGCGAACAGGCATGGCGCGCCGTGCTGCGGCGTGACCGCAGCCACGACGGGCGTTTCGTCACCGGCGTCCTTTCGACGGGCATTTATTGTCGTCCGTCGTGCTCCGCGCGGCATCCGCTGCGCCGGAACGTGCGCTTTTTTGCTGACGGTGCCGCAGCACGCGCGGCTGGTCTCAGGCCCTGCAAGCGCTGCTCGCCCGACGATGTCGCGCGCGACGAACGTGCGGTGCTCGAAGCGATCGACGCGATCAAGCAGGCAGAAGAGCCGTTGGCGCTCGCGGCGCTGGCCCAGCGGACCGGCTATTCGCCGAGCCATTTCCAGCGCATCTTTACCGCTCAAACCGGCCTGTCGCCCGCGGCCTATGCCCGCGCATTGCGCGACGAGCGCGCGCGCACCGCGCTGAGCGAGGCGGGCCGCGTCACCGATGCGATCTACGATGCGGGCTTTTCGGGGCCGTCGCGATTCTACGATTCGACGAAAGGAAAACTCGGCATGACGGCTTCGATCTGGGCCGATGGCGGCAAGGACGCGACGATCCATTGGGCGGTCGTCGCAACAAGCCTGGGCGACATGTTTGTCGCGGCGACCGACAAGGGGGTTTGCCGCCTGTCGTTCGACGAGGATGCAAGAGCGCTGGCAAAACGCTTTCCCAACGCCAAGCTGGTCGAGGGCGGCGCGGCGTTCGAAGCGCTGCTCGCCGATGTCGTCGCCTCGGTCGAGGCTCCGGGCGACTTCGGCCACATCCCGCTCGACGTGAAGGGCACCGCCTTCCAGGAAGCGTGCTGGGCCGCGCTGCGCGCTATCCCACCTGGGGAGACGCGCAGCTATGCCGACATCGCCGCTGCCGCGGGCAGCCCCAAGGCAACGCGCGCGGCGGGGTCGGCCAATGCCGACAACCATGTCGCGGTGCTGATCCCGTGCCACCGCGTGATCCGCAAGGACGGTAGCCTGGGTGGCTATGCCTACGGCCTCGAACGCAAGGCCGCGTTGCTCGACAAGGAGCGACGCGACCGGGGCGCTACATGAAGCTGTACGGATCGACGTCGACCGTGACGCGGACCTTAGGGCTCCATTCGACCGACCCCAGCCATGCCCGGATCGCGTCCTGTAGCGCGAAGCTGCGCGGTGCGTGGACGAGCAGCCGGTGGCGGTGGCGACCGCGCAACTGGGCGAGCGGGGCGGGGGCGGGGCCATAGACCGCCATGCCGTCGTCCTTGGGCGCGGCGTTGCTGAGATCGCGCGCGGTGCGCTGCGCCAGCTGGGCGTCTTCGCTGCTGACGACGATCGCCGCCAGCCGGCCGAACGGCGGGGCATTGGCGTGTTTTCGTGCCTGCGTCTCGGCGGCGTAAAAGCCGTCGCGATCGTTGGCGACGAGCGCCTCGATTACCGCTGCGCCGGGGACGCGCGTCTGGATCAGCACCTCGCCCGGCTTGGTCCCGCGCCCGGCGCGCCCGGCGACCTGCTGGATCTGCTGGAAGGTGCGCTCGGCAGCGCGCAGATCGCCGCCTTCGAGGCCGATATCGGCGTCGATCACGCCGACCAGCGTCAGTTCGGGGAAATGATAGCCCTTGGTGACGAGCTGCGTGCCGATGATGATGTCGACCATCCCCGCCTCGACCTGCTCGACGAACTCGGCGGCCTTGGTCGGCGACCAGATCGTGTCGCTGGTGACGAGCGCGGTGCGCGCCTCTGGAAAGCGCAGCGCGACCTCGTCGGCAATCCGTTCGACGCCGGGGCCGCACGGCACCAGGCTGTCCTCGTCCTTGCATTCCGGACATTCGCGCGGCGGCGGCATGACGTGGCCGCAATGGTGGCATGCAAGCCGGCGGACGAGCCGGTGTTCGACCATCCAGGCGGTGCAGTTGGGGCACTGGATACGGTGACCGCAGGTCCGGCACAACGTTAGCGGGGCAAAGCCACGGCGGTTGAGGAAGAGCAGGCTCTGCTCGCTCTTGTCGAGCCGGTCAGCCAGCGCCGCGACGAGTTTCGGCGCGAGCCAGGTGCCGCGCTCGGGCGGGTCCTCGCGCAGATCGATCGCGGCGATATCGGGCATCGCCGCGCCGCCATAGCGCGCGGGCAGCGTCAGCGTCTCGTAACGCCCCGCCTCGGCCTGCGCGATGCTCTCGATCGCCGGGGTCGCCGAGGCGAGGACGACGGGGCAATTCTCGTACAATCCGCGCATCACCGCGACGTCGCGTGCGTGGTAATGAACGCCGTCTTCCTGCTTGAAGCTCGTCTCGTGCGCCTCGTCGACGACAATCAGGGCAAGATCGGCATAAGGCAGGAACAGCGCCGATCGCGCCCCCACGACGACCTTCGCTTCGCCGCAGGCAATGCCGCGCCACGTCCGGCGGCGCTCTGATGACCGCATGCCGCTGTGCCACACTGCGGGAGCGCACCCGAAACGCGCGGCAAAACGCTTGAGGAAAGGCTGGGTGAGCGCGATCTCGGGCATCAGGATCAGCGACTGGCGGCCCGATCGGAGCGCTTCGGCTACCGCCTCGAGATAGACCTCGGTCTTGCCCGATCCGGTCACGCCGTCGAGCAGGAAGGGCGCAAAGGCGCGCGCCTCGACCGATTGCACGAGTGCGCGCGACGCTGCGGTCTGCGCGTCCGACAGCTGCGGTTCGGGCGCGTCAGGGTCGGGCAGCGGAAATGCGGCGTCGGCCGAGCTTTCAAAGCCTTCGAGCGCGCCGGCCTTGATCAGACCGCGGATCACCGCGTCGCTGACCTCGGCCTTTTCAGCGAGCTCGCGTACCGTGCCCAGGCTCTCGCCGATCGCCGCCATCGCCTGTTCGCGCTGCGCGGTCATGCGTTTGGGCAGATCTCCCGTAGCGCGATATTCGACGATTGCACGCCCTTCACCGGCCAGGGCTGCGTGCGGCAGCACCATCCGCAGCACCGCGGCAGGATGCGCGAGATAATAATCGGCGGTCCACAGCACGAGCTTTCGCAGCGCCGGTGATAGCGGAGGCACGTCGAACACGTCGAGCAACGGGCGAAGGCGGTTGTCGCCGACCGTTTCGATGCCGGGAAAGCTGTCCTCGTCCCACACCACGCCGACCATCCGGCGCGGGCCCAGGGGTGCTTCGACGACCGACCCGGGACCCGCGATCATGCCGTGCGGGATGCGGTAATCGAGCGGACCAAGCGCTGAGGTAAGCAGAACGACGCGGGCGCGTGTCATCGATGCATCAGGTCGAAAGGGCGGCGTCGCCTGCCGGGTCGCCTACTGCGCTCGAGGGAGCAAGTCCGCGGGTGTCGCCAAAGCCCATTCCGGCGTCCTCGTGCGGGCGGACGTAGATGCGTTCGACATCGGGGAATTCGCTGCACACACCGCGTTCGATCTCGTCGACCAGTCGCTCGACATCCGCAGCACTCAGGCGGTTGTCGAAATCGACGTTCATCGCCGCAACGATCTGGTTGGGCCCGTTGTGGATCGTGCGGATTTCGCCGATCCCCATGATGCCGTCGCGTGACGCCGCGCGGCGCAGCCCTTCGATCAGGCGCGGATCAGCCGCCTCGCCGATCAGCAAACCCTTGGCTTCGCGCGCGAGGAATATCGCCACGCAGCCGAGCAGCAGGCCGATGACGATCGAGGCCATCCCGTCGAAGCGTGGGTCGCCGGTGATCTGCGTCAGGCCGAGACCGATCGCGGCTACGATGATGCCGAGCATTGCCGCGCCGTTTTCGAGCAGGACAATGACCGTCGTCGCATCCTTGGTATCGACCAGCGCGCGCCACCACGACTTGTCACCGCGCGCGGCGTTGAACTGGCGATAGGCGGCGGCCGTCGACCCGCCTTCGAGCAGGAACGCGAACCCCAACACGATATAGCCGATCAGCGGCGAAACGGGTTCCTCGGGCGCCATGACGTGCAGCACGCCTTCATAGGTCGAGATGCCCGCACCGAGCGCAAAGACGAGCAGGGCGACGACGAAGCTCCAGAAATACAGTTCGCGGCCATAGCCCATCGGATGCTGGGCATCGGGCGTCTTTTTCGCGCGCTTCTGGCCGTACATCAGCAGCAACTGGTTGGTCGAATCGACCATCGAATGGACCCCCTCGGTCAGCATCGCCGACGATCCGGTAATCGCGGCGGCAACGAACTTGGCGATGCCGATCCCGACATTCGCGCCAAGCGCGAGGAGCAGCACGCGGGTATTGTCGGTTTTCATGGTGCGTAGACGATCCTCAGCTTAGGTGGTCGGGCGACCTTAGCAGTGCGCGCGCACGGCGCACCCCCAAATGATGCGTATCATGCTCGACACGGCGGGCGCGGCTGCCTAGCCTTGAACCATGCGGGAAAAGGAACTCAGGCTGGCGCTGGTTTGCTATGGCGGGATCAGCCTGGCAGTCTACATGCATGGCATCACCAAGGAGGTCTGGCACCTCACGCGGGCGAGCCGGGCCTGGCATGACGGCACCGACCTTCTAGACGGCAGCGCCGCGATCTATCGCGAATTGCTCGCCTTGCTCGAGGACTCTTCGGGCACACGGTTGCGCGTTTTCAGCGACATTATCGCAGGTGCCAGCGCGGGCGGTATCAACGGTGTGTTCCTGGCCCAGGCAGCGCTGACCGGCCAGTCGCTCGATCCGCTGACCGACCTGTGGCTCGAATGCGCCGATGTCGAACACCTGATGGATCCCGACGCGCGGCCGCTGTCGCGCTTCACCAAATTCTGGGCGGTGCCGATCGCCTGGATGGCAAGCAAGCGCCGCGGCAGCACGATCGACGAGACGGTCGAGGCCGGCCAACGTGAAGAGGTCCGCCGCAAGCTGTCGAATTTCGTACGCGCACGCTGGTTCGAACCGCCGTTCGGCGGCGCGACCTTCACTCGGCTGGTGCTCGACGCACTGGACGCGATGGAGCTGTCGGAACGGGGCCCGGTTTTGATTCCGGCAGGTCAACCGCTCGACTTGATCGTCACTGTGACCGATTACCGCGGCTATCCCGAACGACTGACGCTCAATAGCCCCCCCGAGGTCGTCGAGACCGAGCATCGGTTGGTGTTCAAATTTCGCGGAATTGGCGATGCGAGCGCCACACTCGACGAGCTTCCCGCGCTTGCCTTCGCCGCGCGCGCCACCGCCAGTTTTCCGGGAGCCTTTCCACCGTTCACCGTGCGCGAAATCGACGCCGTCCTTGCCGAAGACGGCCGCGACTGGCCGGGGCGCGAGGCATTCCTCAAGCGGCAATTGCCGCATGCCGAAGCGATCGGCGGGGCCGAGGATCTCGTCATGATCGACGGCTCGGTGCTCGCCAACGCGCCGTTCAAACCGGCGATCGCGGCGCTCAAACATCGACCGGCCCGCCGCGAGATCGACCGCCGCTTCGTTTATATCGACCCCAAGCCGGGGCTACGCAGCATCCATTTTTCGCGCCACGAAACGGTGCTCGCCGACCAAGTGCCGCCGCTTCCCGGTTTCTTCGCGACGATCTTCAAGGCCTTGTCGGACATTCCCCGCGAACAACCGATCCGCGACAATGTCGAAACTATCGCCAGCCTGTCGCAGCGCATCCGTCGTATCCAGCGCATCGTCGATTCCTTGCGCGCCGAGGTCGAGGAGCGCGTCGAGAAATTGCTCGGGCGCACTTTTTTCCTCGATCGTCCGACCGCTGCCCGCCTGGCCGCGTGGCGCGCCAAGGCTCAGGCAAGGGCGGCCGAGACCGCGGGGTTTGCCTACGCCGCTTACGGCCATCTCAAGCTGGCGAACATTGTCGAGGATATCGCAAACCTCGCCGCCACGCTGACCCGCGCCGACAATGCGAATTTGCGCCGCCGCTTGCGGTCGGCCCTGTGGGATGAGGTGCGCAAGCGCGGACTCGATCGGATATCGCCGGCCAAGGGCGGCGGCGCGACACCGGAGGCGATCGCGTTTTTCAGAATGCATGACCTGCGCTTTCGCATCCGTCGCCTGCGCAGCCTGGCGCGACGCCTGGACGAGCGCGTTGAGGCGCCCGGGCAAGTGTCCGATGCCGCGGTCACCGCGATGTACAAGGCGATCTACGAAGGGCTGGAGCCTTATCTCGAACGCGAATCGTCGCAATTTTATATAACCCGCGGCGCGTCCGATGTTGGCTGGCCGCAAGGCGCCGACGCGATCGAGCACGTCGGCGCGATCTTCGAGGGAATTGGTGCGCTGCGCGATCTCACTGCCGTCGATGCCGAGGTCGATGAACGGCTTGCGAGCGCACTCGCCTTGCTGCCCAAGGCCGAGCGGCGCGACATGCTGTTCGCCTATGTCGGCTTCCCGTTCTACGATATCGCGACGCTGCCGCTGCTGCAGGGCGAAGGAAATGACGAATTCGATCCGATCAAGATCGACCGGATCGCGCCCGACGATGCCACCGCGATCCGCGGCGGCGGCGCAGCCGAAAGCCTCAAGGGCATCCAGTTCAACAGTTTCGGCGCATTTTTCAGCCGCGCCTACCGCGAGAACGACTATCTGTGGGGCCGCCTTCACGGTGCCGACCGCCTGATCGACATCGTCGCGAGTACGCTGCCCGAGGGGAAGAGTCCGCCGCCGGGCGCGTTGACCGAGCTCAAGCGGCGGGCCTTCCACGCCATTCTCGACGAGGAGGAGCCGCGCCTGACGCGGATCGGTGACCTGTTTGCCGAGCTACGCGCAGAAATCGCCTGACATTTCGCCCAATTTACACTAGTGTAAATTCATGTCCGCACGCCATGACCACTGTATCGCCGTATCGGCCCGTGAAATCGACTTCATGGGGCATGTCAACAATGCCAACTATCTGACGTGGGTCCAGGAAGCGGTGCTCGCGCATTGGCGGGAGGTGGCGCCGCCAAAGGAAGTCGCGGGGCGGCTGTGGGTCGCGCTCAAGCACGAGATCACCTATCGCAAGCCCGCCTTTCTCGACGATCAGGTGATCGCCTCGGTCGTTCTTGAAAAGGTCCATGGCGCGCGCGCCTTTTACGAAACGATCATCCATCGCGGCGAGGAAGTCCTCGCCGAGGTCAAGTCGGCGTGGTGCTGCATCGATGCCGAAACGCTGCGCCCGTCGCGCCTGACCGACGAGATCAAGAAACGCTTTTTCGACTGACCCGCGCTGCCGTCAGTGGTGGTGCTCGGCGGGTTTGTCGCCGTGATCCATGTCGTTGTGATCGTGCCCGGTGGCTGGGTCGAAGCTTTTGTAAACGGCGGTCGTGAACGCATCGCCCGAGATAAAGGCGTCCTTAATTTCATACTGCGCAGCCGGTTTCATCGCGACCACTTCTTCAAGCGTCTTGCCCGCCTTTCGCGCGGCCCCGACGCGGCCGATGACATCGGCAAGCATCGCACGATAGGCGACAAGGCCCGCCTTGTTCGACACCGGGCCATGACCGGGAATGACCACGGTCTTGTCGTCGATCATGCCCAGCACGCGATCGACTGCGGCCAGCATCCCCTGCGCCGACCCACCCGAATTCAGGTCGATATAGGGCAGGCTGATCGCGTTGAAGAACGTATCGCCCATGTGAACGACGTTGGCATCCTTCCAGACGACGATGCTATCGCCGTCTGTGTGCGCATGCGGGACGTGGATCGTGCGCACGCTGCCACCGTTGAGGAAAAGCGAGATGCCGTCGTGATATGTAATGACGGGTAGCGCGGCCGGGGCCGCTTCATTGCCGTCCTTGGCCTGCTCGGCGAGCAAGCGATCGCGGACATGGTCCTGCGCCAGGATCAGGGCGCCAGCCTTGCCGAAATTCGCGTTTCCACCGCTATGGTCGCCGTGCCAGTGCGTGTTGATCAGGAAGCGCACCGGGCTCGCGCCGAGCGCAGCGATCGCGGCTTCGATTTTCGGCGTGAGCGGGGCGAACTGATCGTCGATCAGGACGGTCCCATCGGCACCATAGGAAACGCCGATATTGCCACCCGCGCCGAACAGGATCGCGATGCCGGGCGCGACGATCTCGGTGCGGATCTCGACGGTCGAAAAATCGCGCTGTGCCTGCGCGGGCGCACCCAACGTCAGTGCGGCAATGCTGGTTAGTACGACGGCAAACTTATGCATGATGCGAACCTCGGGCTGCGGGCGGGAGGTCAGCCTATGCGGCGGTTCGTTTTGACGCAATGTCCGGCTAGTTCGTCCGTTCGCCGATCATCTCGCGAATCCGCGTGAAGAAGCCCTGGCTTTCGGGGCACTCGTCGCCGGTTTCGGTCTCGCGAAAGGCGGCGAGCAGTTCCTTCTGCTTGGCGCTGAGCTTGGTCGGCGTTTCGACCTCGATCTGGATCACCATGTCGCCATGACCGCGACCGTTAAGGACCGGCATGCCGGCACCGCGCTGGCGCAATTGCTTGCCCGACTGGATGCCGGCGGGGATGCGGATTGCGTGGCTGGCACCGTCAAGTCCGGGGACGTCAATTTCCCCGCCCAGTGCAGCGGTGGTAAAGCTGATCGGAACGCGCGCGAAAAGGGCTGTGCCTTCGCGCTGGAAAACGGCGTGACGTGCGATGTGGAGAAATATGTAGAGATCACCTGCCGGGGCGCCGTTGGCGCCCGCTTCGCCGCGGCCTGACAGGCGGATGCGCGTACCCTCGTCGACACCGGCAGGAATTTCGACGGTGAGGTTCTGGCGCTTATCGATCCGGCCTTCGCCGCCGCACTTGCGACAGGGATCGTCGACCTTGCGGCCGGCGCCGTGGCAGGACGGGCAGGGCCGCTCGACCGCGAAGAATCCCTGCTGGGTGCGCACCTTGCCCTGGCCATTGCAGGTGCGGCAGTTCGATACGCCGGTGCCGGGCGTCGCACCCGATCCTTCGCAGCTGTCGCACGCCACCGCGACGTCGATCGTAACCTCGGTCGTCTTGCCGTGGAAGGCGTCCTCGAGGCTGATCTCAAGGTCGTAGCGCAGGTCGGCCCCACGCGCTGGACCGCGCTGGCGCTGCCCGCCGCCGAACGAACCGCCGAAAATCGTGTCGAACAGGTCGGAAATATCGCCGAAGTCGCCGCCGCCCTGCTGTGCTCCGCCGAACCCGCCATTTTGAAAGGCGGCATGGCCGAAGCGGTCATAGGCCGCCCGCTTTTGCGGGTCCTTGAGGCACTCATAGGCCTCGCTGACCGATTTGAACTTGCCTTCGGAATCGGTGCAACCACCGTTCTTGTCGGGATGGAATTGCATCGCGAGGCGGCGATACGCAGCCTTGATGCTTGCCGCATCAGCATCGCGCGACAGGCCGAGTGTTTCGTAATAGTCGGTTTGGCTGGTCATAAACTATTGTCCCGATGCAGGCGCGCCCGCCCGGCCCGAGAGGCCAGGCAGGCGCGTCGCATCATGGGATCAACCCTTCGAGTCTTCGTCGACCTCGGAGAATTCGGCATCGACGACGTCTTCGTCGCTCTTGCCGTCGGCGTCTGCACCCGCATCGGCGGAGCCTTCGGTAGCGGCCGACGCTGCCTGTTCCTTCTCGTAGATTGCCTGGCCAAGCTTCATTGCGACCTGCGCCAGCGCTTCGGACTTGGTCGTCATCGCATCGGAATCGCCGCTTTCGATTGCGGTCTTGGTCTCGGCCACAGCGGCCTCGATCTCGGACTTCAATGACGCGTCGACCTTGTCGCCATGCTCTTCGAGCTGCTTCTCGGTCGTGTGCACCAGGCTTTCGGCGTTGTTCTTCGCCTCGGCTGCTGCGCGGCGCTTCTTGTCCTCTTCGGCGAACTGCTCGGCATCCTTGACCATCTGGTCGATGTCGGCGTCGTTGAGACCGCCCGACGCCTGGATCTTGATCTGCTGTTCCTTGCCGGTACCCTTGTCCTTGGCATGGACGTTGACGATGCCGTTGGCGTCGATGTCAAAAGTGACCTCGATCTGCGGCACGCCGCGCGGCGCAGGAGGAATGCCGACAAGGTCGAACTGGCCGAGCATCTTGTTGTCGGCGGCCATTTCGCGCTCGCCCTGGAAGACGCGGATCGTCACCGCCTGCTGGTTGTCGTCGGCGGTCGAATAGGTCTGGCTCTTCTTGGTCGGGATCGTCGTGTTGCGATCGATCATCCGCGTGAAGACGCCGCCCAAAGTTTCGATGCCAAGGCTCAGCGGGGTCACGTCGAGCAGCAGCACGTCCTTGACGTCGCCCTGGAGCACGCCGGCCTGGATCGCCGCGCCCATCGCAACGACTTCGTCAGGATTGACGCCGGTGTGCGGCTCGCGGCCGAAGAACTTCTCGACCGTCTCGCGGACCTTGGGCATGCGCGTCATGCCGCCGACGAGGACGACTTCGTCGACCTTGTCGATGCCGGCATCCTTCATCGCCTTCTTGCACGGATCGAGCGTACGCTTGATCAGGTCGTCGACCAGCTTCTCGAGGTCCGAGCGCGTGATCGTCTTGACGAGATGCTTGGGTCCGTTCTGGTCGGCGGTGATGAAGGGCAGGTTGACCTCGGTCGTCTGCGCCGAACTCAGCTCGATCTTCGCCTTTTCGGCAGCTTCCTTGAGGCGCTGAAGCGCAAGCTTGTCGCTGCGCAGGTCGATGCCCTCCGACTTCTTGAAGGTGTCGGCGAGGAATTCGACGATCTTGGCGTCGAAATCTTCACCGCCCAGGAAAGTGTCGCCGTTGGTCGACTTGACCTCGAACACGCCGTCGCCGACTTCGAGGATCGACACGTCGAAGGTGCCGCCGCCGAGGTCATAGACCGCGATCGTCTTGTTTTCAGACTTGTCGAGCCCGTAGGCAAGCGCCGCCGCGGTCGGCTCATTGATGATGCGCAGGACTTCAAGGCCGGCGATCTTGCCGGCGTCCTTGGTTGCCTGGCGCTGGGCGTCGTTGAAGTAAGCCGGCACGGTGATGACAGCCTGCTCCACCTTTTCGCCGAGGAACGCTTCAGCGGTTTCCTTCATCTTCTGGAGGATGAACGCGCTGATCTGGCTCGGCGAATAATCCTCGCCGCCGGCCTTGACCCAGGCGTCGCCGTTCGAACCCTTGACGATGTCATAGGGGACCAGCTCGGTGTCCTTCTTGGTCACCGGATCATCGAAGCGGCGACCGATCAGCCGCTTGACCGCAAAAATCGTGTTGTCGCCGTTGGTGACGGCCTGGCGCTTGGCTGGCTGGCCGATCAGGCGCTCGTTGTCCTTGGTGAAGGCGACGACCGACGGCGTCGTGCGCGCGCCTTCGGCATTTTCGATAACCTTCGGCTTGCCGCCGTCCATGACAGCGACGCAGCTGTTGGTCGTTCCCAGATCGATTCCGATTACCTTGGCCATGTTTTACCCTCTTGAAGCAATTGTTCGTTTTGCCCGGCGACCGATCCAACCCGTTTCGGGCGCGATACGTTCACAGGCTCTGGCTCGCGATATAGGTGTGCTTTCGCTTGGCACAAGGACATCGGCCTCCTACATTTCAGAGACTGTCGTTCCAGGCACAAGGAAAGGAATTCATCATGTTCTCGCGCCGTTTGCTGATCCTGTCGAGTGCAGCGCTCGCGCTAACGGGCCTTGCCGGGTGCAACAAAGCGGCCGACATGCTCAATCCGCCCGAACTCCACGTCGATCGCGCATACGTCAAGCTGGCGGCCAATCCCGATGCGCCCTCGGCGCTCTATTTCACCGTTCATGGCGGCGCGCGCGATACCAAATTGCTCAACGTGCTAATCGACAACGCGCTGCGCTACGAGATGCACGAAAGCGTCACCACCGGCGGGATGAGCGAGATGAAGCCGCTCGAATACGCGGTCATTCCAGCCGGCAAGGACGTTGCTTTCAAGCCGGGCGGAAAACACGTCATGGTGTGGGGCATATCGAAAAGCGCGATCGAAGCGAACAAGTTGCCGGTGATCTTCGTTTTCCAGAACGGCGACCGGATCGTGTTCGACGCACAGTTCGTCAAACCCGGCGAAGACGCGGCCGCGGCGACCGCGAACGACGGAATGGCGATGGGTAACGAGAGCCAATGATCGGGGCGACGCGATCGAGGTAACATGACCGCGCGACCCCTCACGACAGGCGAGCGGACGCTCGCCGCATCGATCTTCGGCGATGCGATCGATTACGATGCGGTAGAGATCCGGAATGCGAAATGGGCCTTCTTCCAGCCCGCACGCGTGACGATGGCGCCAATGGGTCATATCCATTTCAGCCCCAGCGGTGGCCTATACTGCGAAGATTTCTGCGACCGCTCATTGTCGCTACAGGGCCATTTCATCCACGAAATGACGCATGTCTGGCAGGCGCAGAAAATGGGCCGCTGGTATCTTGTCCTGATGCGCCATCCATGGAGCCGCTACGATTATGCGCTGCGCCCCGGCTGGCGCCTTTCACGCTATGGGCTTGAGCAACAGGCCGAGATCGTCCGCCACGTGTTCCTGATGCGGCGCGGCGCACATGTGCCCGGAGCGCCGCCGCTGGCGAGTTACGACGGAATATTGCCCTTCACGCCGCGACCGGGCTGAGCTTCGGCGTGGCGTTCGTCTTCATAGCGGATGCAATCGAAAATCTTCGCGCCCGCCAGGAATACCGACCCGGTGCAGGCGAGCAAAAGGAGCCATCCGCCTACGCCCGGATAATCGATTCGGTAATGCAGTCCCCGCTCGATCGCGCCGAGGCCGAGGGCATAAACGATCAGGCACGCTTCGAAGCGTGTCTTGATGATAAAGAGGCGCTTGATCCGTTTCCACATGCTGCCAAGCGTTAAGCAATGGCCGTGCCAATGGCAAGAAACCGCGGTTCCCGAATTAAGACACAGGGTAAATTGTCAATTAACCCGACAGGTCAGGCAAGCTCCGACAGATCGAGCGCGTCGAGCAGTGCGCTGCGCGCCTGGTGTACCGCGGCGACGAAGCTGGGTTCGGCAATCTCGTCGGGCGCGACCGATTGGGGCCAGGTCTTCGTGACCACGTCGGCGATGGTGTCGAGCTTTTCCGGGGTGGCGATGAAGCGCGGATCGACGGTTGCCGGATCGGCGACGACGCGCAGGCGCAGGCACGCCGGCCCGCCGCCATTGGCCATCGACTGGCGCACATCGACGGGGACAAGCTTGCGGATCGGGCCGTTGCCGCGGACCATTTCCTCGAGCCAGCTCCACACCGCGGCATTGTCGCGCGCTTCGGTCGGAATGATCAGCGCCATGCCGCCGTCGGGTCCGTCGCCCGCGGGGATCGTGACCAGCTGCGCATTGAACAGGTAGCTCGCAATCGCGTCATCCAGGCTGACGATGTTGCGCGGCACCTCGATGATTTCGACCTCGGGCATGATCGCGCGGATCGCCGCATAGGTCAGCTCTGGATCGGCAAAGGCCAACTGGTGACAGAACAGGACATTCTCGTTGGCGACCGCGACGACGTCGTTGTGAAATGCGCCGCTGCCGATCGCCGCGTCGGCCTGTGCGACGAACAGCGTCCGCGCGGGATCGAGCCGGTGATAGCGCGCGACCGCGCGCGACGCCTCGAGATGCTGGCGAACGGGGTATTTGCCGCCGGTAATACCGTAGACGAAGATTTCGAGGCCCAGTGCATCGTGGCTGGAGCATAGGCGCAGGTGGTTGGCCGCGCCTTCGTCGCCGAATGGCGAGGGGACGGGGGGATGAACCTGGAACGCATCATGCGCAAAGGCGAGCTTGAGCTGCGCCAGCGTCCCGGGCCATTCGTGGCTGCGGTGCGCCATCGCCTGCAGGTTGGCGACGGTCAGGTGGCATTTGCCATCGGCGCAATCGGGTGCAGGGGACACCGTCGCGGCATTGGCGGCCCACATCGACGATGCCGACATCGCCGCTGCCTGCAGATAGGGATCGGCGTCGGGGAAATTCGTCCCGAGGCTCGCCAGCCAGCGATCGTCCGGCCGGTCGAGCGGCATGAAAAATCCCTGCGCGAGACCGAGGTCGAGGTTGGCGCGCATCTTTTCAATACCCTGCAACGCGGCCTCGCGCGGCTGCGATGCGGTGCGCGCGTTGGTGGCCGAGGCGACGTTGCCCGGGCTGAGACCGGCATAATTGTGGCTGGGGCCGATAATGCCGTCGAAGTTGATCTCGGTCAGCATCAGCGTGCCACCCACAGGACCGAGGCGCCAGGTTCGATCCGGAGCTGGTCGGCGGCGCCGCGCGATAATGTTATGCCCTGGTCGGTGATGCCGATATCGGCATAGCAGCAGCGGAAGTCGGCCATCTTGCCGACCGATACCATCGCCTTCGTGTCGCCCTTGGCAATGCCGCTGACCCAGGCCTCTTCGGCATTACGCACCGATTCAATCTGGTCGGTACGCGCAATCATCGTCGGGCCGCCGTCGAAGATGTCGATATAGTTTTCATAGGCGAAACCTTCGTTCTCGAGCATGCGCATCGCCGCGCGGCCCGATGTGTGCGGCACGCCCATGACGCTGCGCGCCGCTTCGGACAGCATCGCCACATAGATAGGGTGCTTGGGCATCAGGTCGGCGATGAACTGGTTGCCGTGGATCGCATTGAACTCGTCGGCTTCCTGGAAGCTCATGCCGAAGAATTTTCCGGCAACGCCATCCCAGAAGGGGGAGCCGCCCGCCTCGTCGATCACGCCGCGCAGTTCGGCCAGCACCCGGTCGTCGAAGCGGCGACGGTGCCTGGCGATGAACAGATAGCGCGATCGCGCGAGCAACATGCCGAGGCCGCCGGCCCGCTGGCCGGGATGGAGGAACAGGCCGCCGACCTCGCTGGCGCCTTCCAGATCGGTCGTCAGCGACAGGATTCGCGCGCTGAAGGTCCGGTCGAGCTCCTTGCTCGATTGCGTGTAGGAGCTCAGCCGATAGCTGTAGAACGGCCATGAGCTGCCGACCTTGCCGAACAGCTGGCATGTGCCGATGACCTGCTTGCTGTCGCAATCCTCCAGCACGAGGATGAACAGGTCGTCCTGCGGCTCGGTCGCGTCGCTGGCGAACGATGCGGCGGCTTTTTCCAGCTTGGCGGCGAGCGACGTCCGGTCGGCGGGCAGGTTGGTGAACCCCCCGCCAGTAAGCTTGGCCATCTCGTAGATCGGCTGGAGGTCGGCGGTCGTCGCGGTACGAATGCAAAAGCTCATAAATGTCCCTTGGTGACAATGCGCCGTATGGTGAGCGCCGACAATGCGGCGCGTTCGGCGAGGCTGGCGACGATCATGAACTCGTCACTCGAATGAATTGCGCCGCCGCGGACGCCCATCGTGTCAACGACGGGCACGCCGCAGACAGCGATATTGTTGCCGTCGCACACGCCGCCGGTCGCCTTCCAGCCGATGTCGAGGCCGAGATCGGTGCCGCAATCCCTGACGAGGTCGAACAGGCGCTGGGCCGACGCGTCGATCGGCTTGGGCGGGCGTCCGAAGCCGCCATGGCGGGCGATCGTGACGTCGTGGCGCTCGGCGACCTCGGTGATGATGCGCGACAACGCGGCATCGGCGGCGGTCTCGTCCGCGGGGGTCGCGGGACGGAAATTGACGCGCAATATGGCGGCATCGGGCACGACGTTGTTGGGCCCGCCACCGTCGATGCGGGCGGGGTTCACCGACAGCCCGGCGCGGTGCAGCGCCTTCAAACGTAGCGCGAGGTCGGCCGCGGCGACGATCGCGTTGCGGCCGTCGTCCGGGTTGCGCCCGGCGTGCGCGCTCTTGCCGCTCACCGTCAGTGAGAAATTGCCGCTGCCGCCGCGCGCGCCGGCGAGCGTGCCGTCGGGCAGCGCCGAGGGCTCGTAGGTCAGGGCGGCAACCTTGCCGCGCGCCAACTCGGCGATCAGTGCAGCCGAAGATGGGGAGCCGACCTCTTCATCGGAATTTATCAGGATGTCGTAGCCGAAGCCTCCGCAATGGCCCGCCGCCTCGACCGCGCCAAGCGCCGCGAGCATCACCGCGATGCCGCCCTTCATGTCGGCAACGCCGGGGCCGCCCAAGGTCGCATCATCGATCCAGCGCAACGCCTGGAAGGGATGATTGACGCCAAATACAGTGTCCATATGCCCGGTGAACAGCATGCGGAGCGGCGCATCGGGACGCACGCTGACGACTAGATGACGGCCATGCTCGACCACGTTGACCTTGCCCGCCGCATCGACCGTCTCGACCGGCGCAGGATCGACCAGCCGAACTTCGCCGGGTAGCCGCGCAAAAGCGTCAGAGAGTTCGGACGCAACATTGGCGAGCCCGGCAAGATTCGCCGAACCCGAATTGATCGCCGCCCAGCGTTCGACCTGCGCCAGCATTGCGGCCTGGTCGATCGTGTCGATCATAGCGGTTTCGGTGGGGGAAAGTTGCGGCATGGCGAGCCTCTTAGCGCGCCATAAGCGCAACGGCTAGCCGACGGGTAAAATCGCTGCGCCGGTTAGATATCTTCGGCGATGCGCGTGTACAGTTCGGGCCGCCGGTCGCGGAAGAAGCCCATGCCCGGCGCGGTGCTTGGCCGCGCGCTCGAGATCGAGCGTGGCGACGAGTACGCCGCTCTCCTCACCGCCGAACTCGGCAACGATGTCGCCCCATTCGTCGCAGATGAAGCTGTGGCCGTAGAATCGCTGGCCGTCTTCGTTGCCGATGCGGTTCGATGCGATCACCGGCATGCAGTTCGACACCGCATGGCCCTGCATAGCGCGGCGCCACATCCGGCTGGTGTCGAGCGTGTCGTCATACGGCTCGGTGCCGATCGCGGTCGGATAGAACAGCGCCTCGGCGCCCATCAGCGCCATGACGCGCGCGCTTTCGGGGTACCATTGGTCCCAGCAGATGCCGACGCCGACGGGCGCTGCAGGCGTATTCCAGACGCGAAACCCGCCATTACCGGGACGGAAATAGAATTTTTCCTCATAGCCCGGCCCGTCGGGAATGTGGCTCTTGCGATAGACGCCGCGCACCGTGCCGTCGGGGCCGATCATCGCCAGGCTGTTGTAATAATGATGGCCGTCGCGCTCGAAGAAGCTGGTCGGGATGAACACGTCGAGTTCGTCCGCCAGCGCCTGCATCGCCAGCACCGCAGCATGTTCGTCGACGGGCCGCGCGTTGGCGAACAGCGCCTCGTCCTCGACCTTGCAGAAATAGGGGCCTTCGAACAGTTCGGGCGGCAGGATCACCGTTGCGCCCTTCGCCGCCGCCTCGCGAACACGCTCGCTTACCGCCGCGATGTTGGCGGTGATATCATCCGAAAAGGCGAGCTGCATCGCAGCGACGGTGAGGGTGCGCATGGCGGGCCTTCTACTCCGGCACCTGCTGGCTGCAACAGTGGAAGCTGCCACCGCCGCCCAGGATCGCGTTCGACGGCAGGCCTATGATGCGCCGGTCGGGAAACAGTTCGGCCAGCGTGTCGGTCGCAATGCCGTCGGCGCTGACGCCGTATTGTGGCACGACGACGACCGAATTGCCGATATAGAAGTTCATGTATGACGCGGGGACTACCTCGCCTTCGACGACGATCCGCCCGGGCGAAGGCATGGTAACGACCTCGACGCCGAACTGGTCGGCGCGCACGCGGGCATCGGAATAGACCTGCGCATTGGGATCGTCGGCGCCATTCGGGATGGGGAGCAGCAACAATCGCTTGCCGACGAAACGCGCAAGATTGTCGACATGCCCGTCGGTGTGGTCGCCCTCTAGTCCGTCACCGAGCCATAGCAGCGAAGTAATGCCGAGCGTGTCGCGCAATCGCTGCTCGATGTCGTGGCGGGTCAGCGGGGCATTGCGGTTGGGATTGCGCAGGCACTGTTCGGTGGTGACGCCCAGGCCGCTGCCATCGACATCGATCGCGCCGCCTTCGAGCACCCAGTCGTGCGCGATGCGGTCGAAGCCAAAGGCTGCGGCGAGGCGCTGTCCGATGTCTTCATCGCCGGCCATTGCGAACTTGCCGCCCCAGCCGTTGAACGCGAAATCGTTTGCCGTGCGCGCAGCGCCGCCGCCGCTGATAATCGGCGCGGTATCGCGCAGCCAGACGTCGCCGAGCGCCATACGCCGGATCGCAACAGGACTGCCCTTAAGCAGTGCGTCCGCTGCCGCCTCGGACTCGGCATCGTTGACGATCAGGTCTACCTGCTCGGCATGCCCGTCGTCGGCGACCGCGGCGGCGAACGCCGCGATCTGCGCACGCGCCGCGTCGAAGTCAGCCTCGGGCCATTCTTCGCGGTCGTGGGGGAAGCCGATCCAGACGCGTTCGTGGCGCGCCCATTCGGGTTGCATCCTGGTCATATTGGATAGTCCCAAGCTGCTCCCGATCAGCTGGTCGGGCGGCTTTCGTCACGTGTCTTGCGGAACTCGTCGCCCTTGTTCCAGTTGGGCCACGCGTCGGTCATCGCGAGCATCCGGCCAACCGCGAAATAGACTTTGAGATCGGCCATCATGCCGTCCCAGTTCCAGTCGTCGGTCACTTCGTCCGACGGCGCGTGATACCGATTTTCGGTATAGTCCTCGGCCGCCTTCTTGCCGGCCGCGACGCCGCCCTTGATGAGGTCTTCACCCGCTTCGAAATAAAGCATCGGCACGCCTTGCTTGGCGAAGCTGAAATGGTCGGAGCGATAATAATAGCCCTTTTCGGGGGTCGGTTCGTCGACCAGGACGCGATCGTTTATCTTCGCCGCCTTTTCCAGATAGCGGTCAAGATCGGATTTCCCCCGACCGATAACGACGAGGTCCCTGGCCGGCCCGGCGACGGACAACGCGTCCATGTTAACGCCGCCGACCGTCTGGCCTAGCGGGAAGACGGGGTTCTCCGCATAATATTCGGATCCGAGCAGGCCCAATTCCTCTGCGGTCAACGCGATGAAGACGATCGTGCGGTCGGCGGGACCCTGCGAGACATGCGCCTTGGCCAGCGCGACCAGCGCGGCGGTGCCCGTCGCATTGTCGACCGCTCCGTTGCAGATGCCGTCCCCGCTGTCGTCCTCGCCACAACGACCGAGATGATCCCAGTGCGCGGTGTAAAGCACATACTCATTGGGTCGCGTCTTGCCCGGCAGGATGCCGATGACGTTCTTCGACAGAGTCTTCTTGATCGTGTTGTCGAACGACAGCGACGCCTTGACCCCCAGCGGGACGGCCTTGAAGCCGGGCTGCTTGGCGGCGCCACGGAGCTTGTCGAAGTCCTGGCCCGCGCTGGCGAACAGCTGTTTCGCCTTGGCCAGCTGGATCCAGCCGTTGGCGGCGGTCGCGTCCATGTGGTTGTTGGTGGCATCGGCGACGTTCTGCGGGCCGGTCCAGCTCGATTCGACGACGTTCCAGCCATAGGCGGCAGGCTCGGTATCGTGGACGATGATCGCCGCAGCAGCACCCTGCCGCGCGGCTTCCTCGTACTTGTAGGTCCAGCGACCGTAATATGTCATCGCTCGACCGTTGAATTCGCCTTCATTGCCCTTGGTTTCCCAGTCGGGATCGTTGACGAGGATGACGACCGTCTTGCCCTTGACGTCGACCCCGGCATAGTCGTTCCAATTCTTCTCGGGCGCATTGATGCCATAGCCGACGAAGACGACGTCGCTGTCGGCGACCGATATCTTGTCGGTCACGCGATAGCTCGCGGCAACGAAATCGGAGCCGTAGTCGAGCGACATGTCGGTCTTGCCACCGGTGAACCTCAGCGGCGAGACGTTCTTCGCGGTAATCTCGACGAGCGGCACGTCCTGGAACCACTGGCCGTTGTTGCCGGGCTTCAATCCCGCGCCCGCGAATTCGCGCGTCAGCAGCGCCATCGTCTTCTCTTCGCCGACAGTGCCGGGCATGCGGCCCTCGAATTCGTCGCTCGAAAGTTCGCCAACCAGCGTCTTCATCGTGTCGAGCGACAGGTCGGGGACGGTGACGTCGGGCAGCGCGCTGGTCTCGACCGACGGCTTCGTTGCCAGCCTCGTTGCCGTTCTGGGCGAAGTTGCAGGCGGTGAGGCTGGCAAGCGCCCCGACGGCAAGGGGAAGGGCAAACAAACGAGGCAACATCGGCAGCTCCTGAAATTGCGTGACGCCGACCGGCGGACGGAGTCGGCGATTGATCGGTCAATAGTGTTGCCGGGATAGACCAGATGCAGCGCACGTTCAACGCGGCAGCCGAGGCCGGTGCACAATTTGCGCTTGATCCAGGAGAGTTCGTTTTGCGACGGTCGCGCTCATCAAGGGGGGATTACTATGGAGCGTTTCCAGACATTTGCATTGATTGCGGTGATCGGCGTGGCGGGCAGCCTAGGCGTGCAGAACGCCGCCGCAGCCGACGCCAGCAAGGCATTCGCGGCACTCGAATCGGTCGAGGATATCAGCCTGTCGCCCGACGGCCATCGCATCGCCTTCATCGCGCCGCTCGGTGACCGGGGCAATGCGCTCTATATCGCCGATGTCGAAGGCGAGGGCGAACCTCACCGGATCCTCGCCTCGAACGGCGATCCCGACAGGCTCGACTGGTGCCATTGGGCCAATGACAAGCGCCTCATTTGTAATATCTACGGGCGCGACAAGCTCGGCGGGGCTGGCGACATTTACGGCTATTCGAACGTCGTCGCGATCGATGCCGACGGCGCGAACGTGACCAAGCTCAGCGCGCGTCGCGGCAACAATTCGCTATATCTCGATTTGCGTGGCGGATCGGTGATCGACTGGTTGCCGTCGGATGACAAAGCCGTGTTGATAACTCGCAGCTACGTCCCTGAAGCCCGTGTTGGAACGCGCTTCGGCAGCACCAAGGAAGGGCTCGGCGTCGACCGGATCGACATTACCAGTGCCCGCGCTACGCCGGTCGAACCGCCGCACGACGATTCGGTCGAATATATCACCGACGGTCATGGCCAGTTGCGGATCAAGGGCGTCGAAGGGCTGATCGGCAGCACGAGCAGCCTCGATCCCGTCATACGCTATTTCTTTCGGGCGGCCGACGGGTCGGGCGACTGGCAACCGCTCGCCACGCTCGACACGCGCACCGATGCCGGCTTCAATCCCGTCACGGTCGATGCCGCGAGCAACTCGGTGGTCGGTTTCGTCAAGGTGAACGGACGGCTCGCGGCGGCGCGCATGCCGCTCGCCACCGACGCGCAGCCGACGATCCTGCTCGAACGGCCCGATGTCGATGTCGACGGCGTGTTGCGTGTCGGGCGCGATCGGCGGGTCGTCGGATTTTCCTATGCGACCGATCGCCGCGTCGCGGTCATGACCGATCCCAAGCTGAAGGCCATGGCTTCAGCCCTCTCGCAGGCGCTCGGCGGCAAGTCGGTCTACTTTGTCAATTCCTCGGCGGACGAGAGTGAATGGCTGGTCTGGGCGGGGTCCGATGTCGATCCGGGTCAATATTTTCTGTTCAATCCTGCCGCAAAGCAGCTTCGGCCGTTGCTCAGCGACCGGCCAGAACTCGCCGATACCGCGCTCTCGCCAGTTCGCGCGATATCCTATCCGGCGGCTGACGGAACGATGATCCCTGCCTATCTGACGCTGCCGCCGGGTCGGACCGATGCCAAGGGCCTGTCCGCGATCGTCATGCCGCACGGCGGACCCTCGGCGCGCGACGAATGGGGGTTCGACTGGCTGGCGCAATATTTCGCTAACCGCGGCTATGCAGTGATCCAGCCCAATTTCCGCGGCTCGTCAGGCTATGGCGACAGCTGGTATCGCGATAACGGCTTCCAGTCTTGGCGCACCGCGATCGGGGATGTTGCCGACGCCGGTCGCTGGCTGGTGTCGGCGCAGGGCATCGATCCGGCCAAGCTGTCGATCGTCGGCTGGTCCTATGGTGGCTATGCGGCACTTCAGTCGGCGGTGCTTGCGCCCGATCTGTTCAAGGCGGTCGTGGCGATTGCGCCGGTCACTGACCTCGCCTTGCTCAAGACCGAAAGTCAGCGTTACGTCACCGCCAGGATCGTCCGCGATTTCGTCGGCAACGGGCCACATATGACCGAAGGATCGCCAGCCCGAAATGCGGCGGTGATCACCGCGCCGGTCCTGATGTTCCACGGCACGCTCGACCAGAATGTCGATATCGAGCAGGCGCGCACGATGAAGGATGCGCTAAGCGATGCCGGGCGCCGGGTCGAGCTGATCGAATATCCCGATCTCTCGCACAGTCTTGCGAGCGCGAATGCGCGTGCCGACATGCTGGCGCGGATCACCGCGTTCCTGCCGCACTGACGATACGAAAAAGGGCGACCCGAAACGGGCCGCCCTTTTTGATTTCGGTGCTGTTGCCCGATCAGCGCGAATAGAATTCGACGACCAGATTGGGTTCCATGCGAACGGGGTAGGGGACCTCGTCGAGCGTCGGGATACGCGCATGAAGGTGACCTTCGAGGTGCCGTCGGGCGCGACGTAATCGGGCATGTCGCGTTCGGCGAGGCTCTGCGCCTCGGCGACCAGCGCCATTTCCTGTGCCTTCTTGCCGAGCGAGATTTCGTCGCCGACCGAGATGCGACGCGATGCGATGTTGCACTTCACGCCGTTGACCAGGATGTGGCCATGGCTGACGAGCTGGCGCGCGGCGAACACCGTCGGTGCGAACTTGGCGCGGTAAACGACGGCGTCGAGGCGACGCTCGAGCAGGCCGATCAGGTTCATGCCGGTATCGCCCTTGATCCGGGCGGCTTCGGCGTAAGTGCGCTTGAACTGCTTTTCGGTGACGTCGCCGTAATAGCCCTTGAGCTTCTGCTTGGCGCGCAGCTGCAGGCCGAAGTCGGAGACCTTGCCCTTGCGGCGCTGGCCGTGCTGTCCGGGGCCGTATTCGCGGCGGTTGACGGGCGACTTGGGGCGACCCCAGATGTTCTCGCCCATGCGGCGGTCGAGCTTGTACTTGGCGCTATGGCGCTTAGACATAATCGTCTCCATTTGCTGTGTGCGAAGAATTTCGCGTGTTCCCGGGGCGCACCACCCGACGATCAGGTCGGGCGCGACCTCCGCTTCACCGGGGTGCGGGGTCAATTTGCGAGGGCGCGACTAGGCGAACGGGCCGGACATGTCAATCGCCGCGCCATGTCGATCGCGGCGCCGTGTCAATTGCCGCGCCCTGTCTATTGCCGGGGAAGGGCGATTGGCGGGTTCCGTCGGGCGAACGGTCTGGCTACAGTGTCGCCATGCAACCGATCGTCCCGTCCGCCGAATGCCAGACCATGACCGAAGTGCGCGCCGGGGTCGATGCGATCGACCAGGCGCTGGTTCGCCTGCTCGCCCGGCGCTTCGGCTATATGGACGCCGCCGCGCGGATCAAGCCGACGCGCGCGGCGGTTCGCGACCAGGATCGCAAGGACGACGTCCACGCCAAGGTCGCCGCGACCGCCGCCACGCTCGGCCTGCCCGTCGATCGGATTCGCGCGGTGTGGGAAGAGCTGATGGAGCAATCGATCGCGCACGAGACCGAACGCTGGGACGAAGCGCGCGGCCAACCGACCGACTAGTCGCGGATCGGCTTTTTGAGCGCCGACAATACTCCGCGCAAGGTCCGCACCTCGCCGCTGTTCCAGCCGGGCTTGGTCAGGATGCTGCGGAGCGTCCGCTTGGTCACCGCAGCGCGGATCGGCGGAAAGAAATAGCTCGTCGGTGCGAGCATCTCTTCGAGTTCGCCGTACAATCCCTCGAGTTCGGCCTGCGGCGCTGGCGGATCGAGATCGCGCGTCGGCGGACTGGCGAGCGCCTCGCCCTTCGACCATTCATACGCCAGCACCATCACCGCCTGTGCGAGATTGAGCGAACCGAACTCGGGATTGATCGGCACCGTGACGATCGTCCGCGCCAGCGCGACGTCGTCGGTCTCGAGGCCCGAGCGTTCGGGCCCGAAGACGAAGGCCGACCGGCTCGACTGGGCGTGGACTTCGTCCGCCGCAATGGCCGGCGTCACGACGGGCTTGGTAACACCGCGGCGCCGCACCGTCGTGGCATAGACGTGCGGGCAATCGAACACAGCTTCGGCCAGGCTGTCGTAAACGCTGGCCTCGGCCAGCACGCGATCGGCACCGGCGGCGGCGGGACCGGCGTCGGGATTGGGCCAACCATCGCGGGGCGCGACGAGGCGCAGTTCGGTCAGCCCGAAATTGAGCATCGCTCGCGCCGCCTTGCCGATATTCTCGCCCAGCTGCGGCCGGACGAGGACGATGACGGGTTTCAGGCGTGGCCCGCCCTTCGATACGCGGCGATGGCCTTCGACAGGCTCAGGCTCATCACCACTACTCAGGGCGAACGGATTTTGGGAAGCCTTTGATATGGACTCAGCCCGAGTCCGAGCACCAGCCTACACCCCCGCCCCGTCGGTCCTGAGTAGACGCTGAGCTCGTCGAAGCGGCGTATCGAAGGGCCGTGCCACGCGGCTTGCGCGCCAGCTGCGACACCTTGTCCCAATCGCCCGCGATCAGCGCTTCCTTCTTGGCGCGCGACCAGCCCTTGATACGTTTCTCGGCTTCGAGCGCATCGATCCGCTCGGGGACGCTCTCCGACCACATCAGATCGACGGGACGCCGCTCGTGCGTATAGCCCTCGATCTCCCCCGCCTGATGCTCGGCCAGCCGCCGTTCGAGGTCGTCGGTGTGCCCGGTATAGTAGCTCCCGTCGGCGCATTTCAGGATATAGACGAAAAAGCTCATTCCTCGCCCAGATGCTGGATGTTGCCGGCAAATTCCTCGAAATCCTTGGCCTCGGTGAAGTCCTTGTAGACGCTGGCGAAGCGGATGTAGGCGACGCTGTCGAGGCCCTTCAATCCGTCCATCACCATCTCGCCGATGCGCGCCGATTCGACCTCCGAATCGCCGCTGGTTTCCAATCTGCGCTGGATGCTCGAGACGAGTCGCTCGATCCGCTCGCCGTCGATCGGCCGCTTGCGGCAGGCGATCGAGACCGAGTGAAGCAGTTTGTCGCGGTCGAACAGTTCGCGCCGCCCCTCGCTTTTGAGGATCGTCACGTCACGCAGCTGGATGCGCTCGAAGGTGGTGAAGCGCGCGCTACAGCCTTCGCACTGGCGCCGTCGGCGGATTGCCGCGCCGTCCTCGGTGGGACGGCTGTCCTTCACCTGGCTGTCTTCATGGGCGCAATAGGGACAGCGCATGGTCTATCGCTTGACGCGCTGCCACAGCGCGATCGCGGCGCCGCCGACGATGCCGACGGGGATTGTCAGCACGGGCAGGACGGCCGCGGCGACGGCACCGATCGCCATGCCCGTCAGGACGGGCTTGGTGCCGGGGTGCGACATGCCCTCTTTCGCCATGCCCTTGATCTCGGCAGTGGCGCGATCGGCCATGGTTTCTTCGGGGTCGTGGTCGGGACGGTTGTCGTCGTTATAGGGATCGGTCATGATGTCAGTCCTGATAAATGGGGAAACGCAGGCACAGGGCTTCGACGCGCGCCTTGACGTCGGCTTCGACGCTCGCGTCGCCGCCTTCGCCCTTGGCTCTGCAGGCCGTCGAGGACGTCGGCGACCATGTCGCCGATCGCCTCGAACTCGGCGATGCCAAATCCGCGCGTCGTGCCCGCCGGTGATCCGACGCGGATACCACTGGTCTTGACCGGCGGCAGCGGGTCGAACGGTATGCCGTTCTTGTTGCAGGTGATGCTCGCGCGCTCGAGCGCCTCGTCGGCGTCCTTGCCGGTGATGCCGAGCGGGCTGAGATCAATCAGCGCGAGATGCGTGTCGGTGCCGCCCGAGACGACATCGGCGCCGCGCGCCTTCAATCGCGCCGCGAGCGCCTGCGCATTGGCAATGACGGCGGCGCTATAGTCCTTGAATTCCGGCTGGAGCGCCTCGCCGAACGCGACCGCCTTGGCGGCGATAACGTGCATCAGCGGTCCGCCTTGCAGCCCCGGGAAAACCGCCGAATTGATCCGCTTGGCGATGCTTTCGTCGTTGGTCAGGACCATGCCGCCGCGCGGCCCGCGCAACGTCTTGTGCGTTGTCGTCGTGACGACGTGCGCGTGGGGCAGCGGGCTGGGATGGCAACCGCCTGCGACGAGGCCGGCGAAATGCGCCATGTCGACCATCAGCAGCGCGCCGACATCGTCGGCAATGCGACGGAAGGCGGCGAAATCGATGTGGCGCGGATAGGCCGAGCCGCCGGCGATGATGAGGCCGGGGCGATGCTCCTTGGCGAGCCGCTCGACCTCGTCGAAGTCGATCAGGTGGGAATCCTTCTGGACGCCGTACTGGACGGCGTTGAACCATTTGCCGCTCATCGCGGGCTTGGCGCCGTGGGTCAGGTGGCCGCCGGCATCGAGGCTCATGCCGAGGATGGTGTCGCCGGGCTTGGTCAGGGCGAGCATCACGGCGCCGTTGGCCTGCGCGCCCGAATGCGGCTGAACGTTGGCAAAGCCGCAATCGAACAATGACTTGGCGCGCTCTATTGCGAGCGTTTCGACGGCATCGGAGGGGGCGCAGCCCTGGTAATAGCGGCGGCCGGGATAGCCCTCGGCATATTTGTTGGTCAGGACCGACCCCTGCGCTTCGAGCACCGCCTTCGACACGATGTTCTCGCTCGCGATCAGCTCGATCTGGTGGCGCTCGCGGCGCAGTTCATCCTTGAGCGCGGCATCGACGTCAGGGTCGGTCGTCGCGACCGAATCGCTGAAAAACCCTTTGGGACGGGTATATTGCGGCGCTTCCTTGATATCGAGAGACACAGGCTATCCTTTCACTCGGGAGCCGACAGTTTGTCGACCCGGCGTTGGTGGCGGCCACCGGCAAATTCGGTGGCGAGAAATGTTTCGAGGCAGGCGATCGCCATGTCTTCGCCGATCAATCGCTCGCCCATCGCGATGACGTTGGCGTCATTGTGTTCGCGCCCGAGCTTCGCCGACAGCGGTTCGGATGCCAGCACGCAGCGACAGGCGGGATTGCGGTTGACCGACATCGAAATGCCGATGCCCGATCCGCACAAGGCGACGCCGCGTGTCGCCTTGCCGTCGGCGACGTGCTGCGCGAGCTTGTAGCCGTAATCGGGATAATCGACGCTGTCGGGCGTGTCGGGGCCGAGATCGGCGACATCGTGCCCTGCCTCGCGCAGCCAGTCGGCAAGGCGCGCCTTGAGCCGCAACGCGGCGTGGTCGGAGGCGATGGCGATCTTCATGGCGTTTCCCCAGTCTCGACGGTCGTGAATCGGGCGCAGCCCTGTCGGTCCTCGCTATCTAGGCGAGGGCGCGGGCAAACGCCATAAGGCGTAACCTTTTGCTAAGCGACCGACGCTAGGGTCGGCGGATGGCCCACGCAATTGCCCGTCTCACCAGTTTCGACGCCGAGCCCGTCCTGCGCGCTGCGGTCGTGTGCGCGTTCGCGCTTGTCGTGCGTCTCGCCAGCTGAGCCACTTTACCCCCGACGCGGGATCGCGCTAGGGCAGGCGCATGGCCGGTCTCATTCCATCGCTCATCATGCTCTCGGCCATCGCGCTCGGCATCGGCGCCTATGTCGGCTGGCGGCGCGGCATGCCGGTCAAGAAGCTCAGCCTGATGGTCGCTCGCGGCGCTCGTCATGCTGGTCAATCTGGCGATCTGGACGGTCCCCAACGAGCGCGGCGAAAGCCTGGTCAACCAACAGGTCGAATAGGGCTGAACCGCCTATTTGATCGGGCAGTTGGGGTCGAGCCGCATGTCGAGATAGTTGTCGACCGACTTCATCATCTCGTCGAATTCGTTCTCGAAGAAATGGTTGGCGCGCGGGATCACGTCGTGGTGGATCGTGATGTGCTTTTGCGTGCGCAGCTTCTCGACCAGCTTCTCCACCGAACCCGGCGTGACCACCTCGTCGGCGGCGCCCTGGACCATGATGCCCGATGCAGGGCAGGGGGCGAGGAAGCTGAAATCGTACATGTTGGCGGGCGGCGCGACCGAAATGAAGCCGCGAATTTCCGGACGGCGCATCAGCAGCTGCATGCCGATCAACGCGCCGAAGCCGAATCCGCCGACCCAGGTGGTCGAAGCTTCGGGATGGAAGCTCTGCACCCAGTCGAGCGCCGATGCGGCATCGCTCAATTCGCCGATGCCGTTGTCGAACGTGCCCTGGCTGCGTCCGACACCGCGAAAGTTGAAACGCAGGACGCCAAAGCCGCGGCGCGCAAACGTCTTGTAGAGCGCGAGCGTGACGCGATCGTTCATCGTCCCGCCGCTTTGCGGATGCGGGTGGAGGATCATCGCGATCGGTGCGCGCGGACGCGGCGGCGGGCTGAAACGCCCTTCGAGACGGCCTTCGGGACCGGGAAAAATGACGTCTGGCATCGGATACCTTGGAATCAGGTGATGGGATCGTCGCAGCGACAGTCAGTTTTGCCGGCGCGTCCGGCGAAGTTCTGGTGGCGATGCGCGTGGCGCCTATATAGAGGCTAAGCCCCGTTTCGCAACCGAAGGAATGGCTCGTCGCCAGCATGACCGCCCCCCCGAACGCAGTTCCGTCGGATCGCCTTTATCTCGATCATGCCGCGACGACGCCGATCCTTCCCGAAGTGCGCGCCGCGATGGCCGATGCGATGGGGCAATGGGCCAATCCGTCGTCGCCGCATGCCGAGGGGCGGCGCGCGCGCAGCGCGTTCGAAGGCGCGCGTGCGACGATCGCCGACGCGCTCGGCTGGGACGGCGAGATCATCCTGACGAGCGGCGCGACCGAGGCGATCGCGATTGCCCTGGCGCGTGCCAAGGCGGACCGCGTGCTCGTTTCTGCGGTCGAGCACGACGCGGTTCTGCGGGCCGTGCCCGATGCGCCGCGCGTGCCGGTCGGGCGGCGCGGGCGGGTCTTTCCCGCCGCGCTCGAAGGCGCGCTCGGCGAGAGCGATACGCGCCCGCTGGTGGCGATCCAGACGGTCAACAACGAAACCGGCGTCGTCCAGGACAGCGCCGCATTGCTTGCGCTCATTCGCGAAGCTGGCGGGCTGATGCTCGCCGATGCGTCGCAGAGCGCGGGCAAATTGCCATTGCCGCAAGCCGATTTCATCGCGGTCAGCGCGCACAAATTGGGCGGACCGCCCGGCGTCGGTGCGCTGCTCGTTCGCGACCTGGCCGAGCTGACCCCGGCGGGCGGACAGGAAAAGGGCTATCGCGGCGGCACCGAGAACCTTCCCGGCGTGATCGGATTCGCCACCGCGCTCACCGCATCGCGCAACTGGATCGACCGCGCCGCCGACCTGCGTCGCCAGCTTGAACATGCGATTGCGGCGGGCGGGGGCGAGGTGATCGCCGACGGCGCACAGCGGCTGGCGACGATCGGCGCGTACCGGATGCCCGGAACGCCCGCGACTGCGCAGCTGATCCAGTTCGACATGGCGGGAATCGCGGTTTCGGCTGGTAGCGCCTGCTCGTCGGGCACGCTCAAGCCGAGCCATGTCCTCAAAGCGATGGGCCTTGACGACACCGCGGTCGGTGAGGTGATCCGCGTCAGCTTCGGCCCGCAGACGCGGCGCGAGGACGTCTATCGTTTCATCGAGGCCTGGCGCGCGATCGCTGAACGCGCCAGGGCGGCGGAATGACCTATCTCGATTACCAGGCGACGACGCCGCTCGCGCCCGAGGCCTTTGCCGCGATGGAGCCGTGGCTGCGCGACCAGCACGCCAATCCGCACAGCAAGCATGCGCCGGGCCGCGCCGCCGCCGCCGCGGTCGAGGTCGCGCGCGACCAGGTAGCGGCGCTGCTCCCCGATGGCGGCCGGACGATCTTTACCAGCGGTGCAACCGAGGCGATCAACCTCGCGATCAGCGGGGCGTTGCCCGACCGGCCCGAGGATGGTCGCAACCGCATCGTCACCATTGCGACCGAACATGCCGCGGTGCTCGACACCGTCCGGCATATCGAGGCGCGCGGCTACGAAGCGGTGCTGCTGCCCGTGGCGAACGACGGGATCGTCGATCTGGCGGTCGCCGATGCGGCGATCGATGAGCGTACATCGCTGGTCGCCGCGATGCTGGTCAACAACGAGATCGGCGTGATCCAGCCGGTTGCCGATATCGCCGCGCTCGCGCGCAACGCGGGCGCGCTGATGCTCAGCGATTGCGTCCAGGGTTATGGCCGCGTCGCAATTCCCCGACGCCCTCGACCTCGTCGCGATCTCTGCGCACAAGGTCCACGGACCCAAGGGGATCGGCGCATTGTGGGTGCGCGACGGCGTCGCCCTTAGCCCGCTGTTCCACGGCGGCGGGCAGGAGCTGGGGCTGCGATCGGGGACGCTCTCGCCCGCTTTGTGCGCTGGCTTTGGCGCGGCGGCACGGTTGGCGCACGACCGCTTCGATAGCGATGCGGCGCATGTCGCCGACCTGTGGGGCGCGGCGCTGCCGTTGCTCGCCGGCTGGACGATCAACGGATCGATCGAGCACCGCTATTGCGGCAATCTCAACATCCGCCGCGACGGCCTCGATGCCGCGCGTCTCGTTTCCGAATTGCGAGACATTGCCTTCTCGCTCGGCAGTGCCTGCGCGAGCGGTTCGGGCCGGCCGAGCCACGTGCTCGCCGCGCTGGGCCTGGCCGGGCGCGAGGCGCGCTCGTCGATCCGCATCGGCTTCGGCCGCTACACGACGCGAGACGAACTGGTCGGCGCGCTCGAGCGCATCAACGCCGCCGCAGACGCGCAGGGATGATGCGATGACCCGCGTCACCTTCATCCATGCCGACGGCGAAGCGCGCACCGTCGCCGAAGCGCCCGCCGGAACCAATCTGCTCGCGCTCGCACAGGCGCAGGGCATGCCGCTCGAAGGCACGTGCGAGGGGCAGATGGCGTGTTCGACCTGCCACGTCATCGTCGCCGCCGAGGATTTTGCCAAGCTGCCGCCGGCGAGCGAAATGGAGGACGACATGCTCGACCTGGCCGCCTGCGTGACGCGCCACAGCCGCCTGTCGTGCCAGATCGAGCTTGCCGAAAGTCTCGACAGCCTGACCGTCAGCATCCCGCCGACGCGGCGCGACATGCGCGGGGGATAGCGACCGCCATCTTGCCATCGGGCCGATCAGCCGCCATATGGCCGATCGAGAGTCGGGCGGACGTGGTCTTCGCCAACCCGGTCAGATCCGGAAGGAAGCAGCCGCAACGAATTCGCCGCGGGTCGTTCCGGCTCTCACCATCTCACCAATTTCATCCGGGGGATGAAATTCGGGAGATCCCGAAGCGAAGGGTAGCGGAGGCTTCGGCGGGCAAGCTCCCGGAAATCTGCAGCACCAGCGGTTCGGGCTGTGCGATGCCAAGTTTCGCATCGTGGCTCTCGCATTCTCCCGCGGCTGCCCCTATCCTTTGCGGCAATGACCGAATCCCCACAGCCTTATCGCGTGCTTGCGCGCAAATATCGTCCGCAGAGCTTCGATGCGCTGATCGGCCAGGACGCGATGGTCCAGACTTTGGCCAACGCAATCCGGCGCGATCGCATCGCCCATGCTTTCCTGATGACCGGCGTGCGCGGAGTCGGCAAGACGACGACTGCGCGGCTGATCGCCAAGGCCTTGAACTGCATCGGTCCCGATGGTGACGGCGGTCCGACGATCGATCCGTGCGGGGTGTGCGAACCGTGCAAGGCGATCGCCGAGGGCCGCCATATCGATGTTATCGAGATGGATGCCGCGAGCCACACCGGCATCGACGACATCCGCGAGATCGTCGATGCGTCGCGCTATGCCGCGGTGTCGGCGCGCTACAAGGTGTACATCATCGATGAGGTCCACATGCTGTCGAAGGCCGCATTCAACGGCCTGCTCAAGACGCTCGAGGAACCGCCACCGCACGTGAAGTTCATCTTCGCGACGACCGAGGTCAACAAGTTGCCGGTGACCGTCCTGTCGCGCTGCCAGCGCTTCGACCTCAGGCGGATCACCGTCGAGATGCTCGAAAAGCATTTCGCCGGGATCATCGAACTCGAAGGCTGCACCGCCGAGCCAGAGGCGCTCCACCTGATCGCGGTGGCTGCCGAAGGGTCGGTCCGCGACGGCCTGTCGATCCTCGACCAGGCGATCGCGCATGCCGATCTCGACGGCGAGGGGAAGGTCACGGCGGCCCAGGTCCGCGTCATGCTCGGCCTGTCCGATCGCGGCGCGGTGCGGCGCCTGTTCGGCCACATGATCGCGGGCGAGACGCGCGAGATGATCGACGGCCTCGCCGAGCATTACGCGCTGGGCGCCGAGCCGCTGTCGCTCGTTCGCGGGCTGCTCGACCTGACACACGCGGTGACGCTCGCCAAGGTCGGCCGCGCGGTCGATCCCGGCCTGCCCGAGGCCGATCGCGAAGCAATGCGCGGCTGGGCCAACCAGATCGGCCATGCCGCGCTGCATCGCTTGTGGCAGCTGTTGCTCAAGGCGCACGACGAGGTGGCGCGCGCGGCCATGCCGCTCGAGGCGCTCGAAATGGCGACGCTCAGGATCTGCTACGCCGCGACGATGCCCGATCCAGGCGCACTGGCGCGCGGGTTGGCGAGCACGCCGGAGTTGGTTCAAGCCGATGCTGCCACGCCCGAAGCGCCGGCAAACGATGATCGCACCGCCCAGGCGCAGCCCGCGACGCAAAGCGCACCGCCACCGGCTCCCGCGCCTGTCGAAGCGCCGGTGGAACAACCGGTCGACGAGACCCCGCCCTGGGATGAGCCCGAGGCTGATGCGCCGGTCACACCTGCCACGCCCGAAGCGCCTTCGCTGCCCGATGTCGTCGAGATGCTGTGGCGCGCGGGCAAGGGGCGGCTGGCGCAGCAGACGCACGACCATGTCCGGCCGATCGAGATCGCGACCGACCGGCTGGTCATCGCGCGCGGCGATCGCATCGACGACGAACTGTGCCGCGATCTCGTCGACGCTCTGGGCAAGGTCAGCCAGCATCGCTGGACCGTCACGATCGGCGACGGTGACGGCGAACCCTCGCTGCTCGAACGCGAACACGCGGCCAAGGCGCGCCGCGAGGCCGAGATCAAGGCGCTGCCCGTCGTCAAGGCGGCGTTCGACCATTTCCCCGAGGCCCAGCTCCTCCCCCCACTCGAACCCCAGGACAGGAAAAGCGCATCATGAAATCGATGGAAGAGATGCTCAAGGCAGCCCAGGAAGCCGCCGAACGGATCCAGGAACAGATGTCCGAAGCACAGGGCAAGCTCGACGCAATCGAGGTCGAGGGCGCTGCCGGCGGCGGCCTCGTCAAGGTCCGCGCGACCGCCAAGGGCCGGATATTGGGCGTGTCGATCGACGACAGCCTGATCGTGCCCGCCGACAAGCAGATGCTCGAAGACCTGATCGCCGCCGCGTTCAACGACGCCCGCGCCAAGGCCGACACCGCGAGCAACGAGGAAATGGGCAAGGCGACGCAGGGCATGCCGCTGCCGCCGGGCTTCAAGATGCCGTTCTGATAAACCACAGCCTCGCGGCATTAATGTAGCAAGTACGTTAATCCTGCGGTGTTACAGCGGCGTATTCGCCGGGTTCGGCCATTGAACCGACCGCACCGCGCACACATATTGTGGATCGGAGCGCCCTCTCGCGCTCTCACGTCCGGAGTGAGAATGAACCAGAAATTTCCCCTGTTGCCGTTGCGCGACATCGTCATCTTCCCGCAGATGATCGTGCCTTTGTTCGTCGGCCGCGACGCCTCGGTCGTCGCGCTCGAACGCGCGATGGAATCGGACAAGCAGATTTTCCTCGTCGCACAGCTCGACCCGGCCGAGGACGATCCCGGCCGTGACGACATGTACGACCTCGGCGTGCTCGCCACCGTGCTGCAGATGCTCAAGCTTCCCGACGGCACCGTCCGCGTCCTTGTCGAAGGCAAGCAGCGCGCGCGCCTGACCGACTTGATCCGCGAAGACGATTATCAGGTCGGTGAAGTCGAACTGCTTGACGAGCGCGAACTCGACAGCGTCGAGGCCAAGGCGCTGATGCGCACGGTGACCGAACAGTTCGAAAACTATTCGAAGCTCAACAAGAAACTGCCGACCGAGACCGCGGTCCAGCTCGGCGAGATCGACGATCCGGCGCAGCTCGCCGATGCGGTTGCCGCCAACATCTCGGTCAAGGTGGCCGACAAGCAGGCGATCCTTAGCGAATTCGATCCGTTGAAACGGCTCGAAATGGTCTTCGCCTTCATGGAGGGCGAACTCGGCGTGCTCAACGTCGAGAAGAAGATACGCGGGCGCGTCAAACGCCAGATGGAAAAGACCCAGCGCGAATATTACCTCAACGAACAGTTGAAGGCGATCCAGCGGGAGCTTGGCAGCGGCGAGGGCGGCGAGGACGGCGATGAGCTCGCCGAACTGGCGACCAAGATCGAAAAACTGAAAATGTCGAAAGAGGCCAAAACCAAGGCGCTCGGCGAGCTCAAGAAGCTGCGCGGCATGGCGCCGATGTCGGCCGAAGCGACCGTCGTGCGCAACTATCTCGACATCCTGCTCGGCCTGCCCTGGGGCAAGAAGACGAAGCTCAAGAAGGACATCGCGGTCGCCCAGAAGGTGCTCGACGACGACCATTATGCACTTGAAAAGGTCAAGGACCGGATCATCGAATATCTCGCGGTCCAGGCGCGCACCAACAAACTCAAGGGCCCGATCCTGTGCCTTGTCGGCCCGCCGGGCGTCGGCAAGACCAGCCTCGGGCGCAGCATTGCCAAGGCGACGGGGCGCGAATTCGTCCGCCAGTCACTGGGCGGTGTGCGCGATGAAGCAGAAATTCGCGGCCATCGCCGCACGTATATCGGCTCGCTCCCGGGCAAGATCGTCTCGAACCTCAAAAAGGCCGGAACCTCGAATCCGCTGTTCCTGCTCGATGAGATCGACAAGCTCGGCCAGGATTTCCGCGGCGACCCCGCCTCCGCATTGCTCGAGGTCCTCGATCCCGAACAGAACAACAAGTTCCAGGACCATTATCTCGAGATCGACCTCGACCTCAGCGACGTGATGTTCGTCACGACCGCGAACACGCTCAACCTGCCGCAGCCGCTGCTCGACCGGATGGAGATCATCCGCCTCGAAGGCTATACCGAGGACGAAAAGGTTGAGATCGCCAAGCGCCACCTGATCGCCAAGCAGGTCGAGATGCACGGGCTCAAGGACGGCGAGTTCACGCTAACCGAAGAGGGCCTGCGCGACCTCATCCGTTTCTACACGCGCGAAGCAGGCGTCCGCACGCTCGAGCGCGAGATCGCGCGTCTTGCCCGCAAGGCGTTGCGCCGCATCCTCGAGAAAAAGACCGAGAGCGTCACGGTGACGCCTGAAAATCTTGCCGAGTTCGCCGGGGTGCGCAAGTTCCGTCACGGCGTTGGCGACAAGGAAGACCAGATCGGTGCAGTGACCGGGCTGGCCTGGACCGAGGTCGGCGGCGAGCTGCTGACGATCGAGGCGGTCACCGTTCCGGGCAAGGGCCAGGTCAAGACGACGGGCAAGCTCGGCGAAGTGATGACCGAATCGATCCAGGCGGCGATGAGCTATGTGAAGGCGCGCGCGCCGTCGTACGGCATCCGCCCCAGCCTGTTCGCGCGCAAGGACATCCACATCCATCTGCCCGAAGGCGCGGTCCCCAAGGACGGCCCGTCCGCAGGTGTCGGCATGGTCACCGCGATGATCTCGACGCTGACCGGCGTTGCGGTCCGCAAGGATGTCGCCATGACCGGCGAAGTCACGCTGCGCGGCCATGTCCTGCCGATCGGCGGGCTCAAGGAAAAGCTGCTCGCGGCGTTGCGCGGCGGCATCACGACCGTCGTGATTCCGGCCGAGAACGAAAAGGATCTCGTCGAAATCCCGCAATCGATCCGCGATGCGCTCGAAATCCATACCGCCGAGCATGTCGATGACGTGCTCAAGATCGCGCTCACCGCGACGATCGATGCGATAGAGTGGACCGAAGCCGACGAACTGGCGGCGCAGCCATTACCGCATCCGGGCGGCGATGGAAGTGTCCGATTGCCGCACTAAGGGGTATCAGGTTGCACTTCGCCACTCTTTTTGGGCGATTTGCGTCGTTTTTTACCGCTTTTGCTTTGACATCGGTGGGGAATCGGGCCTTACTGCGGCCACCACGCAACGAGTTTGGTAACGACATAAACTTTAGACAGGGGTTCCCAAGGCATGAACAAGCAAGATCTCATTTCGTCGGTCGCTGACAGCAGCGGTCTGAGCAAGAGCGACGCGAGCCGCGCCGTCGAAGCAGTTTTCGACAGCATCTCGGGTGAGCTGGGCCGCGGCGGCGAAGTCCGTCTCGTCGGCTTCGGCACGTTCTCGACCTCGCAGCGCAAGGCTTCGACCGGCCGCAACCCGCGCACCGGCGAAACGATGCAGATCAAGGCATCGACCCAGCCCAAGTTCAAGGCCGGCAAGGGTCTCAAGGACTCGGTCAACAAGTAAGCATCATGCTGGGCGGGGAGGCATGGCTTCCTCGCTTTTGCCCGGACTGGTCCCGGCGAAAAGGCGGCGCGGAAACGCGCCGCCTTCGGCATGTTTGGGCGACCGCCATGGCGCGACCGATGGCGACGGATGGGAATCGCCGATTGCCTTTCGCGCACCGCTTGCCTAGGGAGCGCGTCGCAGGCCCGCCGGGGGCGCGTAGCTCAGTGGTAGAGCACACCCTTCACACGGGTGGGGTCGCAAGTTCAATCCTTGCCGCGCCCACCATCCCGGCTCCTGCGTGCGATGCGAGTGTGTCCCGCGCGCCACAGTCCCGCACGGCTTGCGACAGAATGACCAGCGTATTCATAAGCCATTCAATGCTGTCGGTTAAAAGGACCGCTATGGCATTCGCATCCGTCTTTTCCAAAACCGCCAAATGGCTCGTGCCAGGCACCCTCGCAGTCCTTTCCTGCGTGGCGGTTCCGGCTGTTGCGGAGTTGCAGGCGCGCCGCGCCGATCTCTCGCCCGTGCGCGAGGCCATGGCGAGCGGCAAGGTGATGCGGCTTGGCGAGATCATCCAGATTGCGCGCCAGACCCCGCCTTATGACGAGATGCGCTTTCTCGGCGTCGTCGGCCTCGATGCCGTGCGCCTGCGCTACAAGCTCAAGTTCATGGACGGCGACCAGGTCGTCTATGTCTATGTCGATGCGCGCACCGGTCGCGTCCTCGGCAGCTCGCGCTGACTTGCCGGCGCGCGAACGACTGGTTCGCGCTCCGTCGATCCGCTGCGGGTCCTTTACATGAACAGCCCAGCCCCTAGATGAAGGTTAACGCCGCGCGCTGAGCCTGCGCGATCGGCCTGCAAGGAGAATGACTGCGATGCGTATCCTGATCGTGGAAGACGAGCCGACCCTGGGTCCGCAGCTCAAGGCGACGCTCGAATCGGCGGGCTATGCGGTCGATCTCGCGACCGACGGCGAGGACGGACATTTCCTCGGCTCGACCGAAAATTACGATGCCGCAATTCTCGATCTCGGCCTGCCGGTCGTCGATGGCCTCACCGTGCTCGACCGCTGGCGCAAGGAGGATCGCGATTTTCCCGTCCTCGTCCTGACTGCGCGCGACAGCTGGTCGGACAAGGTTGCCGGGCTCGATGCCGGGGCCGACGATTACCTCGCCAAGCCGTTCCAGACAGAGGAGCTGATCGCTCGCCTGCGCGCGCTGATCCGCCGCGCATCGGGCAATGCGTCGAGCGAACTCGAAGCCGGCGATGTCCGGCTCGATACGCGATCGGGCAAGGTCACGCGCGCCGGCGAACCGGTCAAGCTGACCGCGCAGGAATACAAGCTGCTCAGCTATCTGATGCATCACAAAGGCAAGGTCGTGTCACGCACCGAACTGATCGAGCATATCTACGATCAGGATTTCGATCGCGATTCGAACACGATCGAGGTGTTCGTCACGCGCATTCGCAAGAAGCTTGGCGCCGATGTCATCACGACGATTCGCGGACTCGGCTACAGCCTCGAAGACCCCCAAGCCTAGGATAAACCCGCTTGACCGATGCGCCGACCGAGCCGATCGCCTCGCCCGTTCCGGCTCCGGGCGAACGGCGCACGACGGGCTCGCTCGGCCGGCGGATGATCGGCGTCGCGACGCTATGGATCGCGATCCTGCTGATCGGTGGCGGCGGCGCGCTCGACCGCGTGCTGGTCAACGCGGTGACAAACAACTTCGATTCGAACCTCGAGTATATCCTCTATGCGATGATCCGCACCGCCGAGATCGACCCGACCGGCGAGGTGCGTTTCGTCGAGCCGCTCGGCGACCAGCGTTTCCTAGAAGCCTATAGCGGCCTCTATTGGCAGATCAGCGGCAAGGGGCACGAGGCGTTCCCCTCACGTTCGCTATGGGATCGCCAGCTCAAGGCGGGCAAAGCGCAGAGCGGCGACGAGGTGCGCACCTATGACAGCGGTGAGTTCGACGGCGAGTTGCTGCGCATTGCCGAACGCGACGTCATCTTGCCAGGCTCGAAAGTCCGCTGGCGCTTCCAGGTCGCACAGGATCGCGCGACGCTTGACGAACAGATCCGCACGTTGCGCCGCACGCTGGTGCGCAGCTTCGCCGCGCTCGCGATCGGCCTGATCATCATGGCCGCGTTGCAAACGCTCTATGGCTTGTGGCCGCTCCGGCGGATCCAGACCTCGATCGCACAGATGCGCCGGGGCACGCGCAACCGCGTCACCGCGCCGCTGCCCAACGAAGTCATGCCGATGGTCGATGAATTGAACGCACTGCTCGCGCACAACGAATTGCAGGCTGAGGAAGCGCGCCGCCACGCGGGCAATCTGGCGCACGCGCTCAAGACGCCGTTGACGGTGATCACCAACGCTGCGGCGAGCCATGCCGAGGATATCGACGAGACGGTGATGCGCGAGGCGGCAACGATGCGCCGCCATATCGACCATCACCTCGCCCGCGCCCGCGCGGTCGGTCGGCGCGTGTCGGGGCAGAGTCGGTGCAAGGCCGCCGACAGCGTCGATGCAGTGATGCGCGCGGTCGGGCGGCTCTATCCCGATACGCGACTCGACAGTGACGGCCCGCGCGAGGTCATGGTCCAGGTCGAACGCCAGGATCTTGACGAGATGCTCGGCAACGTGATCGAGAACGCCGCCAAATACGGCGGCGGCAGCGTCTTCGTGACATCGGTGGTCGAGGCCGGTTTTCTCGAAATCCTGACCGAGGATGACGGCCCCGGCATTGCGCCCGCAGACCGGTTGCGGCTGTTCGATCGCGGCGCGCGGCTCGACACCGAAAAACCTGGTACTGGCTTGGGTCTCGCGATCGTGCGCGACGTCGCGCAGATCTATGGCGGCAGCGTCACGCTCGAAGACAGCGAGGACCTTGGCGGCCTGCTGGTCCGGCTGCGCTTGCCGTTGGCCCCAATCGAAGCCAGCGAAAACTAGCATGCAATTGCCCTTTCGCGCAGGCGGCTGCTCGGCTAACGGGGGCGGGTCATGACCGCCGAAATCCACAGGCTCAAAGGCGCCGCGCCTTCGCTCGACCCCATCATGCGCCTTGTTGCGAGCGATATGAATGCGGTCAACGCGGTCATTCTCGATCGCATGCAATCACAGATCCCGCTGATTCCCGAGCTTGCCGGCCACCTGATCTCGGGCGGCGGAAAGCGGCTGCGGCCGATGATCACGCTCGCCGCTTCGCGGCTGCTCGATTATCCCGGCACGCGCCAGCACAAGCTCGCTGCCGCAGTCGAGTTCATCCATACCGCAACCTTGCTCCACGACGATGTTGTCGACGGGTCGGACATGCGCCGCGGCAAGCGCACCGCGAACATCATCTGGGGCAATCCGGCGAGCGTCCTGGTCGGCGATTTCCTGTTCAGCCGCGCCTTCGAACTGATGGTCGAGGACGGGTCATTGAAGGTCCTCAAGATCCTGTCGAACGCGTCGGCGGTCATCGCCGAGGGCGAAGTCGACCAGCTTACCGCGCAGCGCCAGGTTTCGACCAGCGAGGACAAGTATCTCGCGATCATCGGCGCCAAGACCGCCGCCCTGTTCGCCGCCGCGGCACGCATCGCTGCGGTGATCGCCGAGCGTGAGGGCGAGGTCGAGGATGCGCTCGACGCCTATGGCCGCAATCTCGGCATCGCCTTCCAGCTCGTCGACGACGCGATCGACTACGTTTCCGACGAAGCGACGATGGGCAAGGGGGTCGGCGACGACTTCCGCGACGGCAAGGTGACGCTGCCCGTCATCCTGGCCTATGCGCGCGGCAGCGCCGACGAACGCGCCTTCTGGCATGATGCGATGATGGGGCGGCGCATTTCGGACGACGACCTCAGCCCATGCGACCGCGCTGCTCGCCAAGCATAACGGCATCGCCGACACGCTCGAACATGCGCGCCATTACGGCCAGCGCGCGATCGATGCGCTCGGCATTTTCCCCGCCGGAGTCGCCAAGGCGGCGCTCGTCGAAGCGGCCGAATTCGCGGTCTCGCGCGCCTACTGACGCAATTTGTGCGACGTCGCGCTTCGCATCGCGGTTTCTTTCGCCTATCGCGCCGACAATGTCCGACGCCGCCCCCGCCCTGATTGACTCTATCGCGCCCGGCGCGCGGATGGCGGAGATGCGTGCGACGTTGACGCTCGCCTGGCCGTTGATCCTCGGCAACCTTGCGCAGATGGCGATCAACACGACCGATGTGCTGATCCTCGGGCGCTATGATGTCGAGGCGCTCGGCGCCGCCGCGCTCGGCGTCAACCTGTTCTGGGCGTTCGGCATCTTCGGCATGGGGGTGGTCACCGCCTCGTCGCCGCTGATTGCGGCCGAGCGCGGGCGGCGCAGCCATGCGGTGCGCGATGTGCGCCGCACGGTGCGCCAGGCGGGCTGGGTCGCAGTGTTCATCTCGGTTCCGATCTGGCTGCTGCTGTGGCACAGCGAGGCGATGTTCCGCCTGCTCGGCCAGCAGGACCAGCTCGCGGTCGATGCCGGGCGGTTTGTCTCGATCGCGATGTGGGGCGTGCTGCCCTTCCTCCTCCATCTCGTCCTGCGGTTTTACGTCACCGCGCTCGAGCGGCCGATCTGGGGCCTCGTCGTCACCGCGGGTGCAGTCGTGTTCAACGCCATCGCCTGCTGGGCGCTCGTCTTCGGACGGCTCGGCCTGCCCGAAATGGGGCTCGAAGGCGCCGCGATCGCCAATGCGCTCGCCAATCTCGTGCTGTTTCTCGGCATGGTTGCCGTCGTCCAGGGCGTCCGGCGCTTTCGCCGCTATCATCTGTTCGGGCGCTTCTGGCGCGCCGATTGGCAGCGGTTTCGCGAACTGGTCAGGGTCGGCGTTCCGATCGGCCTGATGCTCGCGCTAGAGATCACGATCTTCAACGCCGCGGTGTTCCTGATGGGGCTGATCGACCTTGCCTCGCTGGCCGCGCACGCGATCGCGATCCAGGTCGCGGCGCTCGCCTTCCAGGTGCCGTTCGGCATTTCGCAAGCCGCCACCGTGCGCGTCGGCCTATTCTACGGGCGCGGCGATCGTGCGGGCGTCGCGCGTGCCGGCTGGACATCGTTTGCGCTCGGCCTTGCCGCGGCGATAGCGCTGTCGCTCGGCATGGCGCTCGGCGCGCCGTGGATCATCGGTCAGTTTCTCGGCGGCACGGGGCAGGGCGACCCCGTCGTATTTACGCTGGCGGTCGACTTCCTCCTCGTCGCGGCAGTGTTCCAGCTGGTCGACGCGACCCAGGCGATCGGTGCGGGGGTGCTGCGCGGCGTCCAGGATACGCGCTGGCCGATGCTGATCGCGCTGTTCGGTTACTGGGTCGTCGGGATCGGCGTAGCCGTCGTTCTCGCCTTCCACACACCGCTCGCCGGGGTCGGCATCTGGATCGGCCTTGCCGCTGGGCTCGGCGTGGTTGCGGTCCTCCTGCTCGGTCGCTGGATGCTGCGCGACCGGCTCGGGCTCATGGCCGACCGATGACCCGCCTGCCGGTCGAAGACGCGCTGCCACGACTGCTCGATACCCTGTCGGCACGATCGAACGCGGTCCTTATCGCCCCGCCCGGTGCGGGCAAGACGACGATGGTTGCGCCGACTTTGCTCGATGAGCCCTGGTGTACCGGCGAAGTGCTGCTGCTCAGCCCGCGCCGCCTGGCCGCGCGCGCCGCCGCCGAACGCATCGCCGACCTCGCCGGTTCGCGGCTTGGCGACCTGGTCGGCTATGCCACGCGCCTCGACAGCAAGCGCAGCGCGGCGACGCGCCTCACCGTGATGACGCAGGGCATCTTCCGCAACCGCGTCGCGGCTGACCCCGAATTGCCCGGCGTGTCGGCGGTGCTGTTCGACGAAGTCCACGAACGCAGCATCGACGGCGATTTCGGCCTCGCGCTCGCGCTCGACGCGCAGGCGGGCCTCCGCCCCGATCTGCGCCTGATCGCGATGTCGGCGACACTCGACGGCGCGCGCTTCGCCGCGCTGATGGCCGAGGACGCGTTCGGCCCCGCACCGCTGATCGAGAGCGCAGGACGCAGCCATCCGCTCACGACACGCTATGCCGGTCGCCGCGCCGAAGAGCGGATCGAGGACGCGGTCGCACGCGCCGTCCGCGACGCGCTCGCCGACCATGACGGCGACATCCTCGCCTTCCTGCCCGGCGTGCGCGAAATCGATCGCACCGCCGAACGCCTCACAGGACGCGTTGGTGGCGTCGCGATCCACCCGCTCCACGGCCAGTGCGATCCCGCCGCGCAGCGCGCCGCGATCCGGCGGGCACCCGACGGCGCACGCAAGATCGTCCTCGCCACCAGCATCGCCGAAACGAGCATCACGATCGACGGCCTGCGCATCGTCATCGACAGCGGACTCGCGCGGCGCGCACGCTTCGATCGCGCCGCCGGTGTCACCCGGCTCGTCACCGAACGCGTCAGCGCGGCAGCGGCGACGCAGCGCGCGGGGCGCGCCGCGCGGCAGGCGCCGGGGATCGCGATCCGCTTGTGGGAAGAGGCCGCGACCGCCGGGCTTGCCGCCTATGACCCGCCCGAAATCCTCGAAAGCGACCTCGCCCCGCTGCTGCTCGATTGTGCTGCAAGCGGGATCGGCGATCCTGCCAGCCTGCGCTGGATCGACGCGCCGCCCACCGCCGGTCTCGCCGAGGCGCGCAAGCGGCTGGTCGCGATCGGCGCGCTCGATGCCGACGGACGGATCACGCCGCACGGTCGCTCCATCGCGCGCCTGCCGCTGCCGCCTGCGGTCGCGCACATGGTCGTCGTCGCAGCGGGGCAGGGGCAAAGCGCGCTTGCCGCAGAGCTCGCGGTATTGCTTGCCGAACAGCGGCTCGGCGGGCGCGATTGCGATATCGAGACACGCCTTACCCGCTGGCGCCGCGAACGCGGACGCGCCGCCGATGCCGCGCGTGCGCTCGCTAGGCGGATCGAAAAACTGGCGGGGGCAGGCGAGATGCGTGGCGATCCCATGTCGATCGGCGCGCTCGTCGCGATCGCCTTTCCCGATCGCGTCGCGCGGCGTGGCGGCGGCGACGGCAGCCGCTGGACCAGCGTCGGCGGGCGCGGCTTCACGCTCCCCATCGACCAGCCGCTCGCGCAGCGCGGCGTGGCTTGCGGTCGCCGATGTCCAGGGCAGCGCGAGCGGCGCGCGGATCGTTTCGGCAGCGCGGCTCGACGATGCCGATGTCGCGGCATTGATCGATGCCGAGGCCGAAACGCGGATCGTCACGCGCTACGACGCCGCCGAAGATCGCGTCCAGGCGCTGCGCGAACGCCGCCTCGGCGCGATCCGCCTCGCGAGCGAGCCCGCGCAGAGCCCTGATCGCGCGCAGGCTGCCGCAGGCGCTGATCGCCCATGTCGCCGCAAACAGCCTCGCCTGCCTGCCATGGGGCGCGGCGGGGCAGGCGCTGCTGTCGCGCGCGGCATATGCCGGAGTGGCCGAGCTGGGCGAAGAGCAGATGCTCGCCAATCTCGACGACTGGCTCGCCCCCGCGCTCGATGGCGCGCGCCGCTTGCGCGATATTTCGCCCGATGCGCTGGTCGGCGGGCTGCAGGGATTGGCCGGCTGGGATGCGATGCAACGGATCGATCGCATCGCGCCGCGCTGGTTCGAAACGCCCGCGGGCACGCGGCACGAGATCGATTATGGTGGTGCCGATCCCAAGGTCGCGGTGCGCGCCCAGGCCGTGTTCGGGCTCGATAGCCATCCGCATGTCGGTGATCCGCCGCGTCCGTTGCTGCTCGAGCTGACTTCGCCCGCGGGGCGCCCGATCCAGGCGACGCGCGACCTGCCTGCCTTCTGGAGGGGGAGCTGGGCCGACGTCGCCAAGGACATGCGCGGGCGCTATCCGCGCCATCCCTGGCCCGACGATCCGGCTTCCGCGCGCGCGACGGTGCGGACCAAGAACGCCGATGCGCGTCGAAAGTCTTGACGGGGGGCAATGCGGTGCGGCATCGCGGCGACGCTCAACGCGACCCAGTACAGGAACACTCTATGGCGGCCCGGATCTTTCAGCGACCCAAGAATGCGATGCAGTCGGGCCGTGCGCTGACCGACGAATGGATGCTCGAATTCGAGCCTGCCGAGGCGAAGAAGCCCGATCCGCTGACCGGCTGGGCAGGTAGCGGTGATACTCAGAGCCAGGTCCGACTGGGCTTTTCGAGCTGCGATGAGGCCAAAGCCTATGCCGAGAAATATGGCATCGTCTTCCATGTCATCCCGGCGCCCGAGCGTAAGCTCAAGCTTCAGGCCTACGCCGACAATTTCCGCTGAGCCTATGCGCTAGGCGAGGTCGGTGAGACCCGGTCCGAGCAACATCAACATCCTGACGTCGATCGCGACACCCTCTCGGCGCTTGTCCGCAACGAATGCGGCGATATCGGAGAGCGGCACGCGGTGGACGGTGATATCCTCGCCGTCGACCCCGCCTCCGTCGGACACTTTTGTCAGGCCCGATGCGCGCACCAGCGTGAAGCTCTCCGAGACCATCCCGGGTGAGGAAAAATAATCGCCGAGCGAGGTCACTTGTTCGGCGCGATAGCCGGTCTCTTCCTCGAGCTCGCGCGCCGCGGCACGTTCGGGAGCCTCGCCGCCGCCGTCGTCCCCGACCAGCCCGGCGGGCAGTTCGAGACAGCGCCGCCCCAGCGGGACGCGATATTGTTCGACCAGCAGGACGTGATGCTCATCGTCGATCGCAAGGATGACCGCCGCCGATATGCCGCGCGTGCGCGACACATATTCCCAGCGTCCACGCCGCTTGGCCGCGACGAAACGGCCCTCCCACATCACCTCTTCGGGTGCGTCGGCATCGATCAAAGCTCGATCAGCCGATCGGGCAGCTCGTTGGGATTGGCATCGCTTTTGGGGAAATGCTCGGCGAGGATGATGCCGATCTGGCGGACCGCCTCGGCCATGCCCGTCGCGACCTGTCCGGTTTTGACCTCGGCCAGCATCGCCGCCATTGCCTCGCCCCACACTTCGGGCGCGACCTTGGCAACGATCGCCTCGTCGGCGACGATCTCGGCGCGGTGTTCGCGCATCGACAAATAGATCAGCACGCCGGTCAGCCCGACCGTGCGCTTTTCTGCCCCGACCCTGAACAGGTCGATCGCGCGGCCACGCACGCGCCTCGATTTGATCGGCGCGGGAACGAGCAGGTATTTGAGCGGCGGCCATAGCTGGATCAGCAGCATGAACAGGAATTTCATCGCCGCGGCGGTGGCCGCCAGCGCGAAAATCCCGCGCGGAGTCCAATCTTGCGTCCAGGCGTTGGTCAGCCGGTCGTAAAGGCCGAGCATGTCTTCGGGCCAGATCGCCAGCACGACCAGTGCGACGAACGCCACGGCTGCCGCCCAGGCGAGCGCGACATCGCTATAGCCGTCCGATCGCTCGGCGATGATCGTTACGATTTCACCGTCGGTGGTGCGCTCTGCGGCGGTCACAGCCGCGGTCACGACATTATGCGCGCTTGCGCTCAGGCCGGTCGTTTCGTGCGTGTCGGTCATGTCACCATCCTCCCGATGCGCCGCCGCCGCCGAAGCTGCCGCCGCCACCCGAAAATCCGCCGCCGCCACCGAATCCGCCGCTGCCGCCGCCGAAGCCGCCGCCACGTCCCGAATTGGCCATGCTGTTGAGCGCCGACCACAATATGACGTCGCCGATGCCGCTGCGGCGATAGCGCCGGCCGCGCTTGCCGCCGCCGATCATAGGCAGGACGAAAAAGACGATAATGATGCCCCAGAAAATGATCATGCCGATCGGCAGTCCGCCTTTCGACGACTGCCGCGTCGTCGCTCCCTGCGCGACCTTGACAGCTTCCTCGGGTGGCAACTCAAGCTGCGTGATGATGCGATCTGCGCCAGCAACGATGCCGCCGGTCATGTCGCCGTCGCGAAAGCGCGGCAATATGTCGCCCTCGATGATGTCATAGGCGAGGCCGTCGGGCATCACCGCCTCGAGGCCGTAGCCGACTTCGATCCGGACCTTGCGCTCGTTGGGTGCGACGATCAGGATAATGCCGTCGTTGCGCTCCTTGTCGCCAAGTCCCCAGTTGCGGCCAAGCTGATAGCCGTAATCGGCGATGTCGTAACCTTGCAGGTCGGGGATCGTCGTGACGACGAACTGGCGCTGGTTCTTTTCCTCGAATGCGTCGAGCTTTGCCGTCAGCTCGGCTTCGGCGGCGGGATCGATGATGTTCGCCGCATCGACCACCGGCGCCGTGCCGCGCTGGGGGAAATCCTGCGCCCACGCCGTGGCCGACATGCCCAGCGCCATAACGCTGGCAATCAGGAGCAACGCCAGCCTTGGAGTAAGGCGCGGTAGCGACAGCGAAGCCATTTTCGCCGCGATCACTTCTCGCGCATGTCGAGCGTTGGTGCGACTTCGGCGCCTTCGGTCGGGGCTTCATAGGTGACCATCGGCTTGGCGCCGTGGATGACCTTGGCGCCGATGATGTCGGGGAAGGTGCGGATCGTCGTATTATAATTGCGCACCGACTCGTTGTAATCGCGCAGCGCAACGCGGATCCGGTTCTCGCTGCCTTCGAGCTGGTTCATGAAACGCCCGTAATTTTCCTGGCTCTTGAGCTCGGGATAGGCCTCGACCGTTGCGAGCAACCGGCCGAGCGAGCTCGACAACTGGCTCTGAGCCGCCTGGAATGCCGCGACCTTGGCAGGATCGGACAGGTCGTCGGGGTTGAGCTGGATCTGCGGGCTGGTGGCCTTGGCGCGCGCGTTGATGACGTCGTTGAGCGTCTCGCGTTCTTGCTCGGACGAGGACAGGACGATTTCCTGGAGATTGGGGATCAGGTTGGCGCGCTCCTGGAACGCGGCCTGGACATCGGCCCATTTCGCCTTGGCGTTCTCTTCGGCGGTAGGTACCGAGTTGATGCCGCACGCGGCAAGCGGCGTGAGCAGCGTGGCTGCAAGCGCGAGTTTGAACGATTTGGCAATCATGGAAAGCTCCGATGGGCTAGGGGGCGACGTGTGTCACCATGATAGGACAGGCGCGATGCGGTTGCAATCGTCGCGGTGAAATCGAGGAGGGAAGAGATGGTAAGCGAATTCAGGAATTTCATCGCGCGCGGCAACGTGCTCGATCTCGCCGTTGCGGTGATCATCGGCGCCGCGTTTGCCAAGATCACGACGTCGCTGACCGAGGATATCATCATGCCGGTTGTCGGCTGGCTGTTCGGCGGACTCGATTTTTCGAGCTATTTCGTCCGGCTTGGCGCGATTCCCGATGGCTATAAGGGATCGCTCGACAATTATGCTGAGCTCAAGGAAGCGGGCGTTCCGCTGCTTGGTTATGGCCAGTTCATCACCGTTCTGGTCAACTTCGTCATCCTTGCCTTCATCATCTTCCTGATCGTCCGCGCGGCGAACCGGATGGCGACCAAGGACGAGGCAAAGCCGTCGGGGCCGAGCGAGGTCGAGTTGCTGACCGAAATACGCGACGCCCTGAAGGCGCGGCCATAGCCGCGCCACGCGAATAAGTTTGTCACCGATATGTCATATCGCGTATGGCGAGCTACGAACCGGCAGGGGGGCCTCCCGGCCGTTCGATCATTCCCTAAATAACAAGACAGAAAGTACAGGTCCTTTACCATGAAAAAAATCATCATTGCAGCGCTCCTCGCACCGCTGGCGCTCGCCGCTTGCGATTCGGCCAAGGAAGAAGCCGCGACCAACGAAGTCATGACCAATGACGCGATGGCCACCGACACCGCCGGCATGAATGCCGACGGTTCGGCCATGACCAACGACGCGATGGTCGACGGCACGATGAACGAAGCTGCTCCGGCTGACGCCGCTGACAACAGCGCAGACACCATGTAAGTCTTTACGACTTCGGACTGCGAAAGGGCCGTGCCGAAAGGTGCGGCCCTTTTTCGTGCGCGTTATTGCGCCGTTCATCGCAACGCCCTATATCGGTGGGGCCGGTTTCGACCGGCTATGGCGATAAATTGTTGCGTGCAATAGGCGCAGCGGACCCGGGGGCAGTACCCGGCGGCTCCACCAGAAACCGCGCGAAAGCGGGGTTCCCGATGGGGCCGAACCAGGATCGACGTGTGTTGAAAAGCGCAGTTTTTGCCCGGGCTGAGTAACCCGTTAAAGGCTCAAAACCCATAAGTGCCAACGATAACGAAGCACTTGCTCTTGCAGCGTAATTGATGGGCTAACGCCCTGATATTACACTAACAGAACGCGGCTTGGACCGAGCCGGGCAACAGGATCGGAAACCGGCGGCCCCGAGGGAGCCGAGCAACAGAATCCCTCGACTTTATCCAATAATTGCGAAGACGAGTCAGGCCAGCGCCCGTGCCATCATAGGCGCGGGAGCCGAGCAACAGAATCCCTCGACTTTTCCCGATATTTGCGAAGACGGGTCAGGCCGGCGTGTCAGTTGTTGCGCGCGCGGCGATAGCCGGCGGCACGCGCTTGCGCCTCGGTGCAGAAGAATTCCTCGGCGCGCGTGACATCGTAATATTTGGTCCCCGGCAGGTGATAGATCCATTCGCCACGGCGGCTGTGGTTGCCTTTGATGGCGCAGGCGCGCGATGCATATTCCTGACGCGCGGGCCGCGCTGGCGCTGCGCGTGCAGTTGTCGCGGTACGGGTGACGCGCGGCGCCGCCGGCGCATTAGCCGCGCGATACGCTGCGGGAAGGTCGAACGTCGAATTCCAGATCCCCTTGTGCCCTGCCTTCGCAAGGCCTTCGAGCGCGACATATTGGGTCGTGAAATGGGGCAGGGCGGTCGCCCAGCCATCCTCGACCATCGCCGCCGCGATATCGACCGAGTCGACGCGGCATAGCGCGACCGTCCGGCCATAGGCATCGGTGTCGCGCGCTTCGCATATGACCGCGCGTGTGCCCGTCAGCGCCTTCATCTTTCCCGTCGCATATTGGCCGCAGGGCCATGCGCGACCATTGGTGGTGCAGGTCTGGGCCGCCTCGACCGCATCGATCCCGAACAGGCGGATGCGGGTCGAACCCAGCTCGATCGTGTCGCCGTCGATCACCGTCGCGCGGCCTGCGATTTCGGCCGAACTCGCGACAGCGGCAGGTCCCGAGGCAAGGGCGGCGAGCGCAACGAGCGCGGTGGGCAACACTATCCGGATCATCGCCGCAGCATCGCCGATCGCGGTTAATGTGCGCCTCGAGAAAAGGGTTAACGGCGCGATGTGAGAGTGGGGCCAAGCGGCGGGGTTCGGGATCACACCAGAACCGTACCCCGGACGGTGTGACCCTTCGCTGCGCTCGGGATCATCATAATCCCGTCCCCCGGACGGGTTTATGATGATGGTGCCGGATGTCCGACTCGAACGGACGACCTACCGCTTACAAGGCGGTTGCTCTACCAGCTGAGCTAATCCGGCGCCGGTGGTCCGCCCATGCTTCAAACGACGCCGAAGGTCCAGCCCTCGACGCGCGCAATGTGCGGCGAGAGCGCTTCAGGGGTCCAGAATTCGGGACGGAGATGGACGTGGCGCAGCCATGCGGCGGTGAGCAGCGCATCGGTCGAATGGTCGTCATAGCGCGCTAGCCGCGCGGGTGGCGGCGCATCGAACGCCTGGAGCGCCGTTTCCAGCGTCGCCCGATCGCGAATTTTCGAGCGGTTGGCCGGCAACCCTGCAGCGCGCGCCGCCATCGACGTATAGATTTCGACGATCAGCGGGCCGTGCGCGGGGACCGGGTCGAACGGCCAGACCGGTATTCTTCCCGCCAGCTGGTGGAGGACGCGCATCCCGGTAAGGCTCGACTTGCCGACCTGCGCCGCCCCGACAAGGTTGAAGCAGCTTGCGCTGTTGGCCTGGCGCGTCGCGCGCTGGTGGTGCTCGACCGCGCGCAGCCGTCCGATCCCCGCCGATCCGAACCGGTCGCCGACATCGTCGCGGCCGTGGCGGAAATAGCGCCGTGCCTCGGTGTGCCCGACAAAGCCGCTTGCCCCGAGATGGGGATCGTCGCGGCACAGATCGTCGGCCAGCGCCCACAGCGACCGCGCATCGGCGGGACTGTCGCTCCAGCCGGGAAAATAGGCCCCAGCGTCGACAAACGGGAATGTCGGTGACAGGTCGATCCCGATCAGCATGTCGCTGCCCTCGTCGGCGCGATCGATCAGCCAGTCGAGCGCCGCGCCGCGCGACCAGCCGCCATCGGGCCGATGCAGCTGCGGACGCGCGTCGGGCGCAGCCCCGATCGAGGCGAGCGCCAGCCCCTTTGGACGGGCAACGGCCTGGCCCGACCAGTCGAAACAGGCGAATTGGGAGAAGCTGCGCATCGTCGTGTCCTAGCGTATTGGCGAGCCATCGTCAGCGCCGGGCAAACAAAAGGGGCGGGTGCCAGCGACACCCGCCCCTTTGTTGCGTTGTGGCAGGATCAGCCCTGCGGCGGCGATTTGCGCGCTGCGGGCGTCTTGCGCGGCGGGACCCGGCGCTCGGCGACCGACGCGCTGCCGCTCGGCATCTCATCGGCCTTGTCGCGTGCATCGCGCAGGATGCGGGCTGCCTCGTCGCGGCCACCAAGGCCGAAGGCGAGGGCGATCGCTACGCCGACTCCGATGGCGATCGCGGTAAATGCGATCTCCACGATCGGTCCGCCGAGGCCCATTTGCGCCAGGCCCATGACGATGAACAGGCCGATCGTCGCATAGCGCACCACGTTGACCGCAAGTTGTCCGCCTTCGGTCGCGCCCGCCACCAGGCTGGCGAGCAAGTTGGCGACGAGGAACCCGACCGCGATGATGGCGACGCCGAAGACGATGTTGCCGCCGATCGCGAGCACTTCGTCGAGGATCTGCGTAAGCTCGGGAAAGCCGAGCAGGCGGGTGGCGGCGATGGCGAAGCTGATCATGATCGCGATCATCGTGATCTTGCCGACCAGCCGGGCCGGCGAACGATCGGCGGGCAACAGGCTCATCCCGTGCACCGCACGATCAAAGCCCATGTCGACGAGGAGCGACTCGAGCATTTCGCTGACCCAGCGGGCGATCATGTAGCCGATGCCGAGCAGCAATGCTGCGCCAATGACCCGCGGAATCGCCGCGAAGATCAGTTCGAGCATCCGCGTCAGCGGATCGGAGATGACGGGAATATCGAGGATCCCGAGCGCCATGATCGCGAAGAAGATGATGATCACGGCGTAGCAGATCGTGCCGATGATCCTGCTGATGTTCGATGTCGCGACGACATTCTCGACACCGCCGCGCGCGGCCCAACTATCGAGATTGAGCGCGGTCAGCGCGGTTACGACGAGGCGGCGAACGATCCGTGCAAGGATAACCCCGAGCGCGAAGACGAGACCGGCGACGACGATTGCGGGTATCGCGGTGGCGATCTGGTTGAGCATCGACTGGAGCGGCAAAAGCGCTTCGTCGAGGCCAAGGCGTTGAAGCACGGCGACGAGCCCGACGAGCCATATCAGCAATGCCGCGATCGTGCCGAGCGATGATGCGACGGTCTGGCCGGTGCCGTCATGGCGCTGGAGAACGGGGAGCGCTTCGGCAATCTTTTCGATTGCCCATTTGGCCGCTTTGGCGAGTGCCCAGGTGACGACGAGAATGGCGAGAATAATGAGCAGCTTGGTGCCCCATGCTTGCGCGAGCTCCCAATCGAACTCGTATCGATATCCGGCATTTGTCATGGCATTTCCCCTTGCGACGAACATTATTGTTCTGTTGTCAGGCGACTATAGCAGAGAGTCGCGGCGACGGGAAATATAGTTAGCGACCGTGATAGGGTGGCCCGGTCTTGATTAGTCGCGTCCGGCTCGCCACATGGCAGCCATGTTGATCCAGACCGAAACCACACCCAATCCCGCGACGCTCAAATTCCTTCCCGGTACGACCGTGATGGAAAGCGGCACGCGCGACTTCGCCGATGCGCAGGAGGCAGAAATCTCGCCGCTGGCCGAGGCGCTGTTTATGCTCGGCGACGTCACCGGCGTCTTTTTCGGTCGCGACTTCGTCTCGGTCACCGTCGCCCCGGAGGTCAACTGGGCGCCACTCAAGCCCGAAGTCGTGGCGCTGCTCGCCGAGCATTTCTCGGCACAGATGCCGTTGTTCCGACCCGGTAGCGCGGCCGATATCGCGGTGCCCGGCGATGAGGGCGGCCTCGACGACGATCCTGCCGACGCCGCAATCGTCGCGCAGATCCGCGAGCTGATCGAGAACTCGCGTTCGCCCGGCAGTGGCCGGCGACGGCGGCGACATCGTCTATCGCGGTTTCGACAAGGGCCATGTCTATCTCAAGATGCAGGGCGCCTGCGCGGGCTGCCCGTCATCGACCGCGACGCTCAAGCACGGGATCGAGAGCCTGCTCAAACATTACGTGCCCGAAGTGACCGACGTCCACGCGGTCTGATCGCCCGCGACGCGTCCAAACCGTAACCTTCAAGGATTCCCATGACCGACCCGCTCGGCGCCGAGGCGCTCGACCAGATATTCCGTACCGCCCGGACCTATAACGGTTATCGCGACACGCCCGTGTCCGAAGATCAGCTGACCGCGATCTGGGACCTCATGAAAATGGGCCCGACATCGGCCAATTCTCTCCCCGCGCGGCTCGTCTGGTGCACCAGCCAGGCGGCCAGGGACGCGCTCGCCGATTGTGCGACCGAAGCCAACGCGGCGAAGATCCGCAAGGCGCCGGTTGCCGTGATCATCGGCATGGACATGGAATTCTACGAGGAACTGCCGCGTCTCTTCCCCCATGCCGACGCCAAGAGCTGGTTCGTCGGCAAGCCGAAGATGATTGCCGATACCGCGTTTCGCAACAGCTCGCTGCAGGGCGCCTATCTGATCATCGCGGCGCGTGCGCTGGGCCTCGATACCGGGCCGATGTCGGGTTTCGATGCCGACAAGGTCGATGCCGAATTCTTCGCCGGCACCAATCACAAGGCCAATTTCATCGCAACGCTCGGCTATGGCGATCCCGATACGATTTTCGACCGCAGCCCGCGCCCCGACTTCACCGAGTTCAATTCGATCCGCTAAACCGTTAGAGCGACCCGTATGCGCCGCCTCGTCATCGAAACCGCAACCGAAGCCCTGTCGCTCGCGCTGTTCGAGGACGGAGTGCTGCTCGACAGCTTCGACGCGGTTATCGGCCGCGGCCATGCCGAACAGCTTGTCCCGCGCATCGCCGACCTGCCCGATGGCGGCCGGGCCGACGAGATCCATGTCGACCTCGGTCCGGGCAGCTTTACCGGCGTGCGCATCGGCATTGCTGCCGCTCGGGCGCTGGCGATCGCGTGGGGCGCCAAGGTACTCGGCTTCGAAACATCGTCGCTGGTAGCAGCGACCGCGCGGGCGCTCCATCCCGACCTTGTCGACCAGGCGTTGCTTGTCGTGATGGAAGGCGGGCACGGCGAATGGCTGGTAACCCCGATCGCGCCGGGCGCCCGGATCGCCGCGACGCGTTCGCTGCTCCCGGCGGAGGCGATCGCGTGCGATCAGGACGCGGTCGTTGGTTCGCGCGCTGCCGAATTCGTTGCCTTGCGCGGTTCTGGTACGGTCTATTCGCTCCATCCCACGGCGCGGCACGCCGATACGATCGATGCCATGTTGCTCGGGACGAAGCTGGCACCGATCTATGCGCGCGCGCCCGACGCTACGCCGATGGCCCCGCTCGCAACAGGCACCAGCGAGTCATCCTTGTGACGCACGCGCTCGAGATCGGCGAAGCATCGAGTGGCGAAGTCGATGTCATCATGCGGATCATGGACGACGCGTTCGATCCGCGGCACGGCGAGGCGTGGACAGGCGACCAGTGCCGCGCGACGCTGTTACTGCCCGGTTATCGCTGGCTCGTCGCGAGTACTGAAGGCAAGGCGGTGGGCTTTCTTCTTTCGCGCACGGTGGCAAGTGAAAGCGAGATGATGTTGCTCGCTGTATCCGGCCATTGGCGTGGGGCAGGTATCGGACGCACCTTGGTCGAATTCTGGTTGAACGAATGCAGGGCAAGCGGAGTCGAGCGCATCTTTCTCGAAGTGCGCGAGGGGAATAGCGCGATCGAATTCTATCGTGCGCTTGGGTTTGAAGAAATCGGTCGGCGCAAAGCCTATTATTCTGGCGCCGATAATGCACGCAGCGACGCAATCACCATGACGTCGCGGCTCGATTAGTCCAAATCGGTGTATTGTCAGCCTCTCCGCAACATGCTAATGAACCCAAAGAAAATATCGCAAGGATTAATTGCGGAATAGTTCTCCCCGAATTTTTAAGGAAATATTGTGACCGAAGATAGTGATATGAATGAAATGCTTGTAACGCTTACCGCAGATGTCGTCGCGGCCCACGTCAGCAATAACAGCGTCGCCGTTTCTGATTTGCCGTTGCTTATCAGCAGCGTTCACAGCGCATTTGCTTCGGTTTCTGGCGGTGCTTCGGCTCCGGCCGAACCTCTGACGCCGGCCGTCTCGGTCCGCTCGTCGATCAAGCCCGATTATATCGTTTGTCTTGAAGACGGTAAGAAGCTGAAAATGCTCAAGCGCTATCTTCGCACCAATTTCGACATGACTCCCGAAGAGTATCGCCAGAAATGGGACCTGCCCTCGGATTATCCGATGGTCGCTCCGAATTATGCCGCCCAACGCCGCGATCTTGCGATGAAAATCGGCCTCGGCACCAAGAACGCAGGCAAGGCGCGCGGCAAGGGCAAATAAGCCCACCGACACGGCCAGATGATCTCACGGGGGCGCGATGCGAATCGCGCCCCCGTTTTCTTGATGCTCGAGAATCGGAACGCTCGGTCGCCTTGCCCGCGCTGCAGGCCGCGTCTATATCTCATGATAATGACCGGCAGTATCGATCTTGAAACCCTGTGCGCCGAAAAAGGCCTGCGCATCACCGAGCAACGGCGCGTCATCGCGCGCGTGATTTCGGAGGCCGAGGATCATCCCGACGTCGAGAAACTCTATCAGCGCGCTTCGGCGATCGACAAGGGCATCTCGATCGCCACGGTTTATCGCACGGTGCGCCTGTTCGAAGAGGCGGGGATTCTCGATCGCCACGATTTCGGCGACGGACGCGCGCGCTACGAAGCCGCGCCCGAGGCGCACCACGACCATTTGATCGATGTCGAAACGGGCAAGGTCGTCGAATTCGTCGATCCCGAGCTTGAGGCGCTGCAAAAGCAGATTGCAGAACGGCTCGGCTATCGCCTCGTCGATCATCGCATGGAGCTCTATGGCGTCGCCATCGATCGCAAGGACTGACGTCCGGCTGAGCGTGCGCGGCTATGCGCGCATCGCGCTGATGGCAGCGGTACTGCTGATTTTCATCATCCCGCACCTGTTGACCAAATGGGTCGGGCTTCGCACCCATATCCCCAATCTTTATCTCGGCTGGACGGCCTGGGCCGCGGGTCTCGATGTCGAGATTGCTGGTCGTCCTCTCCGGCGCAACGTGCTGTTTGTTGCCAATCACCTGAGCTGGTTCGACATATTGGCACTCGGCGGGGCGGGGCGCACCGCGTTCGTGTCGAAGTCCGAGGTCGCCGACTGGCCGCTCGTCGGCTGGCTCGCCGACCAGAACCACACCGTCTATGTCGCGCGGCAGAATCGCCGCGAGGTGACGCAGCAGGCCGATGCGCTCGGCCAGGCGCTGGCGCGCGGCTATCCGGTCGCGCTGTTTCCCGAGGGCACGACGGGGCCGGGCGATGCGCTGTTGCCGTTTCGCGCCTCGTTGCTCGCCGCTGCAGCTCCGGGGCCGGAGGTACTGCAGATCCAGCCGGTCGCGCTCGATTATGGCGCGCAGGCTGAGGAGTTCGCCTGGCTCGATCCCGAAAGCGCGGGCGACAACGCCAAGCGCCTGCTGTCGCGGCGCGGCCGCGCGAAGCTGGTCATCCGTTTCCTCGACCCGCTCGATGGCGACAAAATTTGCGATCGCAAGTCCGCCGCCGCCGCCGCGCAGGCCGCGATCGATCGTGCGCTATTTCCCCGACGCGGCGACAGTGCTTTTCCCCCGTCCGCCATGCGCCTATAGCGAGCCCATGACTTAAAGCCCCGCACATGATCCCAAGACTTTTCGCGTAAAATCCTATGGTTGCCAGATGAACGTCTATGACGGCGAGCGCATCGGCGAGCTGCTTGGCGCGCGCGGCATGACCGCCGCCGGCGACGGCGAGGACGCCGATCTCGTCGTCCTCAACACCTGCCACATCCGCGAAAAAGCCGCCGAGAAGGTCTATTCGGACATTGGCCGCCAGCGGCGCGACGACGGCAGCACGCCGATCATCGCGGTCGCCGGCTGCGTCGCCCAGGCCGAAGGCGGCGAAATCGCCCGCCGTGCGCCGACCGTCGGAGTCGTCGTCGGCCCGCAGGCCTATCACCGGCTGCCCGATCTTGTTGCGCGCGCGGCGCGAGGCGAGACGGCGGTCGATACCGACATGCCGGCGATCTCGAAGTTCGACCATCTGCCGCGCCGTCCGGTCCAGCCGCGACCGAGCGCCTTCCTCTCGATCCAGGAAGGCTGCGACAAGTTCTGCACCTATTGCGTCGTGCCCTATACGCGCGGCGCCGAAATCTCGCGCCCGTTCGGCGACATCGTCGAAGAGGCACGCGCGCTGGTCGAAGGCGGCGCTCGCGAGATCACGTTGCTCGGCCAGAACGTCAATGCCTGGACCGGTGACGACGAACGCGGGCGCGGGCAGGGGCTCGACGGGCTTATCCGCGCGCTCGACGCTTTGCCCGGGCTCGCGCGCATCCGCTATATGACGAGCCATCCCAACGACATGACGCAGGGATTGATCGACGCGCACCGCGACGTGTCCTCGCTGATGCCCTACCTCCATCTGCCCGTTCAGTCGGGCAGCACGCGGATCCTGAAGGCGATGAACCGCAGCCACAGCCGCGAATCCTATCTCGAGATCATCGAGCGTGCGCGCGTCGCCCGTCCCGACATCGCGATTTCGGGAGACTTCATCGTCGGCTTCCCGGGCGAGACCGACCAGGATTTCGAGGACACGCTGAGCATCGTGCGCGAAACGCGCTACGCCGCCGCGTTCAGTTTCAAATATTCGCCGCGTCCCGGCACGCCCGCTGCCGAGATGGACGACCAGATCGCCCCCGAGGTGATGGACGAGCGCTTGCAGCGTCTGCAGGCGCTGCTCGCACAGCAGTCGCAGGCGTTCAACGCCGCATCGGTCGGCAGGACCTGCGCGATCATGCTCGAACGCACCGGGCGCAAGCCGGGCCAGCTGATCGGCAAGTCGCCGTGGCTGCAATCGGTCCATCTCGACGGAACGGGCCTTGCGATCGGCGATCTCGTCGAAGTCGAACTGGTCTCGGCCGGGCCCAACAGCCTGGCGGGACGCGAATTACGGAAGGTAGCGGCTTAATGACCAAAAAGGCGGTGCAGGCAGCGGCGGGCGATCGGGCACGGATCGAAATCGAGTTCGACAAGCCGCAATTGCTCGGGCGCATCTTCGGCGAATTCGACGAGAATCTCGTCGCGATCGAAAACCGGCTCGGCGTCTATATCGCGGCACGCGGCAACCGCTTGCAGATCGAGGGCGAAGCCTCGGCCTGTGCGCGTGCGCGCGAAGTGCTCGAAGGTCTCTACAGCCGGCTGCTGCGCGGCGAGGACATCGACAGCGGCATGGTCGAGGCGATCATCGCGATGACCGGAACCGCGCCGCTGAAGGGCATCGTCCGCAACGATGCCGCCGAACCGCCGCAGGTCATCATCCGCACGCGCAAGAAGACGATCGTGCCGCGTTCGGCGGGGCAGGTGCCCTATATGCAGGCGCTGGCGCGCGACGACATCATCTTCGCGCTCGGCCCCGCAGGCACGGGCAAGACCTATCTCGCGGTCGCCCAGGCGGTCGCACAGCTGATCACCGGCAGCGTCCAGCGACTGATCCTGTCGCGCCCCGCGGTCGAGGCGGGCGAACGCCTGGGATTTCTTCCCGGCGACATGAAGGAAAAGGTCGATCCGTATCTGCGCCCGCTTTACGACGCGCTTTACGACACGCTTCCCGCCGAACAGGTCGAGCGCCGGATCGCCTCGGGCGAGATCGAGATCGCGCCGCTCGCCTTCATGCGCGGACGGACGCTGAGCGACGCCTTCGTCATCCTCGACGAGGCACAGAACACGACGACCGCGCAGATGAAGATGTTCCTCACGCGTTTCGGCATGAACAGCCGGATGGTCGTCTGCGGCGATCCCAAGCAGGTCGATCTGCCGCTGCCGGGCTCGTCGGGTCTCGCCGACGCGGTCAGCAAGCTTGAGGGGATCGAACGGATCTCGGTGATGCGCTTCAACGCCAGCGACGTCGTCCGTCATCCGATCGTCGGCAAGATCGTCGAGGCCTATGAAGGCCCCGATGCCTGAGCGGCGACGTGCTTGAGGTAGAAGTCGAGGCAGCTGCCGACTGGCCGGCGCACGACTGGCCGGCTTTGGCGCGCGAGGCGGTAGCAACCGCGTTAGAGGAAGCCGGGCTGGCCGAGCTCGTCGCGGGCGACACGCCGGTCGAGGTCTCGGTCCTGCTGACCGACGACGCGGCGGTCCGCCTGCTCAACCGCGACTATCGCGGCAAGGACAGCGCGACCAACGTCCTGTCGTTCCCGCAGGTCGACGGCGATATTGCCGCCGCCGTGGCGCGCGCACCTGCGCTTTTGCTCGGCGACATCGCGCTCGCGCTCGGCGTGTGCAGCGCCGAGGCGGCAACGCGCGGGATTGCATTGCATGCGCATGTAACCCATCTTGTCGCCCACGGTGCGCTGCATCTGCTCGGCCACGATCATCAGGACGATGAAGAGGCCGAGACGATGGAGCGGATCGAAGCCCGGGTGATGCACCGTCTCGGTTTGCATGACCCCTATGAACAGGACGAGATTGACGCCGATGGCCGATGACGTTTCCCTGCCCGCAAGCGATGCGGGCGATACCGACGAGGGTTCGGGACGAATATGGCGGGGCCTGAAGGCCCTGCTATTCGGTGATGGTGAAGAACAGTCGCTGCGCGAGCAGCTCGAGGACGTCATCGACGATCACGAGCATGACGACGACGCGCGCACTGCATCGGCCAAGGGGCCGTCGACCGACCTTACCCCGCTCGAGCGGCAGATGCTGCGCAACATGCTGCATTTCGGCGAGGAGACCGCCGACGACGTCGCCGTCCCGCGCGCCGACATCATCGCCATCGCGGCAACATCGAGCTTTGGCGAGATCGTCGCGCAGTTCGCCGAGGCGGGCCACAGCCGCCTGCCGGTCTATCAGGGCAGCCTCGATTCGATCGTCGGCATGCTCCACGTCAAGGACGTCTTCGCGCGCTTGGCCGAGGATTCGGGCGACGAGGACTGGTCGCCGCTGATCCGCCAGCCGCTGTACGTGCCGGTGTCGATGGGCGTGCTCGACCTGCTCGCCGAGATGCGCAGCAAGCGCACCCACCTCGCGATCGTCGTCGATGAATATTCGGGCACCGAAGGTCTGGTGACGATCGAGGACCTCGTCGAGGAAATCGTCGGCGAAATCGAGGACGAGCATGACGACGAGCCGGTCGAGGAGCTGGTCGCGCGCGACGACGGCGTGTGGGACGCCGATGCGCGCGTCGAGCTCGACGATCTTGCTCGCACCGTCTCGCCGCGCCTGGCCGAGGTCGAAGGCGATGTCGATACGCTCGGCGGCCTGGCCTTCGTGCTCGCCGGGCACGTGCCCAAGGCTGGCGAGATACTCCAGCACGACAGCGGCTGGCGGCTTGAGATCCTGGCCAGCGACTATCGCCGCGTGTCGCGCGTTCGGCTGCATCCGCCCGCCGCGAAGGTCGAGGCTTAGTGCTGATTTAAGTCGGTAATCGCCCCGACAGGGCCGCGCCAACTTCGATTGCCTCGCACCCGCTTTGTCCTTAACGAGGCGCGATGCGCGCGACCGACCTTCGAATAGCCCTGTTCAGCGGCAACTATAATTACGTCCGCGATGGCGCCAACCAGGCGCTCAACCGGCTGGTCGGCTATCTGCTTGCGCAGGGCGCGGCGGTGCGGGTTTATTCACCGACGGTCGAACATCCGGCGTTCGAACCGACCGGCGATCTCGTCAGCGTTCCCTCGTTTGCGATCCCGGGGCGCGAGGAATACCGCTTTCCCTATTCTATCCCCGCATCGGTGCGGCAGGACCTCGCCGATTTCGCGCCGAATGTCGTCCAGATCGCGAGTCCCGACTTTCTAGCGCAGAAAGCGGTTTCGTGGGCGCGCAAGCACGATGTCGCGACGCTCGCGTCGATCCACACGCGCTTCGAAACCTATCTGCGCTATTATCATCTCGGCGCGCTCGAGCCGCTGCTGACGATCTACCAGCGCAACCTCTATCGGCGCTGCGATGCGATCGTCGCGCCGTCCGAATCGATGGCCGACGTGCTACGCGAGGAGCGGATGAACGACCGCATCGGCATCTGGAGCCGCGGCGTCGACAAGGAACTGTTCGATCCCGCACGCCGCGACATGGCGTGGCGCCGGTCGCTCGGCATTGCCGATGAGACGCCCGTGATCGGCTTTGTCGGCCGGCTGGTGATGGAAAAGGGGCTCGACGTCTTTGCCGCGGCGATCGATGCGCTCAAGGCACGCGGGACCGATTTCGCGACGGTCGTCGTCGGCGACGGACCGGCGCGCGCCAAGTTCGAGGAACTGCTCCCCGACGCGCATTTCGTGGGCTTCCAGAAGGGCGACGATCTCGGTCGCGCGGTCGCCTCGCTCGACCTCTTCCTCAACCCCTCGGTCACCGAAACCTTCGGCAACGTGACGCTGGAGGCGATGTCGTGCTGCGTACCCGTCGTTGCCGCGCGCGCCACGGGCAGCGCCAGCCTGGTCGTCGACGGGGTCACCGGCCGGCTGGTCGAGCCGCGCGATATCGCCGCCTATGCCGATGCGCTGGCGTCCTATTGTGAGGATACGGCGTCGCGGACCGCGGCGGGTCTTGCTGGCGAGGCGCGCAGCGAGGCGTACAGCTGGGACGCGGTCAACCAGCGGATCGTCGATCTTTACCTCGAACTCGCCGAACGGAAACGCTGATCGGCGCGGCATTGCGCCGCCGCCGCCATCGTCGCGTCGCTCCGGCTCGGTTCCCTTGCGGCCAAGGGTCGCTGGAAGAACGCATTGACCGCCGCAAGGTCGCGTCGGTCGACTGTCGTGATACGATAATCGCGGCATAATGCGGCCACCTGTGCTGGGCTGATCCCGGAGGCGAGCAGCATGACAGGGCGATTGCGGACGAACGGGTCGTTGATGACGATGTCCTGCGAAAACGGCGCGGCGAGATTGTCGACGATCGCGATATCCGCGCCAGATTTGATCGCCGCAAGGGCAGGCCGCGCGAACGCCCCGGCGAACTCATATGCGTGGTAGAAGCGCAGCGGGATGATCGTCACCAGCGTCACCAGCGACACGGTGATGAACACGCGCGCATGGGCGACGCCGCGTTGCCGTAGCTCGATCCAGCCCGCCCCGCACAACAGGCACATCGCGCCGAGCGCGCCGTGGAGATAGCGATAGCCCCAGCCATGGCCCTGATAGGGCCGCAGGACGAGCTTGATCGCGATGGTCAGCACGATGATCGCAACCAGCGTCAGCAGCCGGGTGTCGCGCGTCCGCCAGGCGCGTACGCACCCCGCGATCAGCAGCGGCAGGAAGGCGATATGCTGCCAGCTCAACAAGCGGACGAGGTTGGCGGCCTGGATCGTCACCGACCCCCAGCCGAATTCGCCCGCAAGGTTGCGCGCCTGGTCGAGCAATCCGCCGGCAGCGCCGGTTGCAGGAGCGGCGGCAGCGCCTGCCATCGGCAATACGCCGGCCCAGTCGGCCCGCAGCCCTGAAAACATCTCCCAGAACAGGATGAAGGCGGGATAGGCGAGGGCATAGATTGCGGCGAGGCCCCAGCGACGCTGGATCAGGAACACCGCCGCGACGGGAAAGGCGAACAGCGGATGATAAAGGACCTGGTGAAGGCCGGTGGCGAAAAAACCGATCGCCAACGCGCCGGCATGACTGGGCTTGTCGTCGCGCCAGACAAGCAGCAGCCAGACCATGTTGAGCGCGAGTAATGGCGCCATCGCATAGGCGGTCATCGCGTTGAGCAGGAACTGCGCACTGAGCAGCAGCGTGACGACGCTGACCGTCACGGCTTCGGACCCGCTGCCGTCCGGCCACATGAGCCGGGCGCAGCGCCACGTCGCCCACAGGCCGAGCGCACCGAACAGCGGCCCGACGATGTGCGCATAGCCGAGCAGCTGTCCGATCGCGTGCAGCGCCGAGTTGATCGGCCGGTAATCCGATGCCCAGGCCGACCCGGCAAGGCCCGATTGCATGAATATCGTGTTGAGCGCGGGGCGGAACCCGACCCATTTCTCGGGGATGATGCCGATCCAGTGGCCGGCGGCAAAGGTCCGCGCGTCGAACATCGCCATCTGTTCGTCGCGGCTGAGGTCGTGGCCCCATAACACCGTCCGGAACCCGATCACGCCGACGATGACGACGATCAGCGCTGCGATCGCGATCTGGGGCCGTTGGAGCGCGAACAGTGGGTTTTGGTCGTGCGAACGCGCTATCAGCGGGGCAAAGACGACGAACAGCACCGCGAGCGTCAGCGTGATCGCAATATCCTGGCGGACCAGGAAGGCGTGCGCCAACAGCGGCAAGCGGCCGACCGACGCGAGAAGGACCAGCACGACCAATGCCGCCGCGCTCGCCAGCAGCAAGCGCGAGATGAAGCTGTCGGCGGTGCTGGCCGGGTCAGTCGTTGGCGTCTCGGTCGACATGGATTTCCTCTCCGCGCGCCGCTCGTAGCGCAACCGAACGGCCTTGCAAACGCGCCGTCACACCTTGCGAGTGGAACTATCGGTCGCGAACGCCTATTTCACAGCGATGGCCGATCTCTTCGCTTCCGACAAACCGCAGCGCGCCGACGCGCGCCCCGACAGCGCGCCGCTTGCGGACCGGTTGCGGCCAGAGGTGCTTGGCGACATCGTCGGCCAGGACCATCTCACCGGAGAGGGCGGGACGATCAGCCGGATGGTCGATGCCGGCAAGCTGTCGTCGATCGTCTTCTGGGGACCGCCGGGGACGGGCAAGACCAGCATCGCGCGGTTGCTTGCCGACGCAGTGGGCCTACGCTTCGTCGCGCTGTCGGCGGTGTTTTCGGGCGTTGCCGACCTGCGCAAGATCTTCGCCGAGGCGCGAGAATATGCCCGCACCGGACAGCAGACATTGCTGTTCGTCGACGAGATCCACCGCTTCAATCGCTCGCAACAGGACGGTTTCCTGCCTTATGTCGAGGACGGCACCGTCGTCCTGGTCGGCGCGACAACCGAAAATCCCAGCTTCGAACTCAATGCCGCCTTGCTCAGCCGCGCGCAGGTGCTCGTCCTCCACCGGCTCGATGCCGCCGCGCTCGATGCGCTGCTGGCGCGCGCCGAGGCGCTGGTCGAGCGTGAGCTGCCGGTGACCAAGGACGCGCGCGAGGCGTTGATTGCCTCGGCCGACGGCGACGGGCGCTTCCTGCTCAATCAGGCGGAGACGCTGTTCTCGGTCGATTTCGACGCGCCGCTCGATCCGGCCGGGCTGGCCAAGTTTCTCCAGCGCCGCGTCGCGGTCTACGACAAGGATCGCGAGGGGCATTATAATCTCATTTCGGCGCTGCACAAATCGCTGCGCGGGTCCGATCCGCAGGCATCGCTCTACTGGCTCGCGCGGATGCTCGTCGCGGGCGAGGAGCCGCTCTACGTGCTGCGCCGGATCGTCCGTTTCGCCAGCGAGGATATCGGCCTCGCCGATCCGCAGGCGCTGGTGCAATGCCTCGCCGCGAAGGACGCCTACGAGTTTCTCGGCTCGCCCGAAGGCGAGCTGGCGATCGTCCAGGCGTGCCTCTATTGCGCCACCGCGCCCAAGTCCAACGCCGCCTATGCCGCTCAAAAGGCTGCGTGGAAGGACGCCCGCACGACCGGATCGCTGATGCCGCCGATGAACATCGTCAACGCGCCGACCAAGCTGATGAAGGAGCTCGGCTATGGCGAGGGCTATCGCTACGACCACAACGAGGCCGGCGGATTTTCAGGCGCCAATTACTGGCCAGAAGAGATGCAGCCTGGCGACTATTACGCGCCCAAGGACCAGGGCTTCGAAAAGCGGATCGCCGAGCGCATGGCGTGGTGGGCCGAACGACGGGCAGGGCAGGAAGGCTAGGCCGATGTGCTGACCGCGCGGGTCAATCGTGCTCGATCTCGGCCTTTTCGAGCTTGCGCGCGACTTGCTCGACCTCGTCGCTGGTCGACAGCTTCATCGCCGCGATCATCTCTTCGCCAGCATCGAAGGCCGATCCGGTCCAGACAGGAATGCCCGCCGCGCGGATCGCGGCAATCGCGGTGACCTCTTCGTCGGAAAACGAGGTCGCGTTGACGTTGCGGATCAGCACCCCCGCAACGCGTCCGGGATAGGCCATGACCGCGTCGGCATAGGCGGCAACGTCGCCCTGGCTATCGTCGCCGATAAGGATGAATTTGAGGCGCGGGTAGAATTCGATCAGCGCCGCAATCGCGCCGGCCTTGTGCGCGCCATGGCTCTTGCTGCCGAACGTCTCGCGGTTGAAGCCCCAGTCCTTGAGCATCATCGGACCCAGCGGGAGATTGTTGAGCGTGAGGAACTCGGTGAGGAACCCGTAGAGATTCCACGGGCTCGACGAGATATAGAAGAACGGCCGCGACGGTGCGGGCGTGCTGCCGGCCGGGTCGACCTTGCCCCCCGCGCCGCCACCGATATGCGAGAACAAATCCTCGACGCCGGGCACCGCGATCCGGTCGGCCGGGCTCGATGCCAGCACGCGGCGCCAGTTTCGCGCGAGGTTCCACAGGCCGGTTTCGAGCACGGTATCGTCGAGGTCGGAAATCACGCCGTGATGAATGTCGGTCCCCGGGGCAAGGATCGGCGCTTCGGCGGGGCCGTCAGGGCACACGCAGTCGCGTGCACTGAGCGTCGCTGTCGCCCAGTCGCTATGCCGCGGCAGCGCAAGATTCTTCTCGAAAGTGATATCGAACACGACATAGCCCTCGGCGTCGCTGACTGCGGTCGCGCGGAGCGCGCCGAACTCTAGTCCGATGGCGCACCCCGCGACCTCGCGCGAGGCATAGAGCCGCGCCATTGTCCGGAATTTCTGCCACGCGGTGCGGGGAACCTCGCGCGCCGGCTCGTGGCGCAGGATGCGCGCACGCACGAACAGGCGCGTCTCGCTGCGATAGCCAGCATAGGGGACGATCGTGATCGCGCGCGCCGTCACCGCGACTTAGAGGATATATTTGCTGAGGTCGGTATCGCGCGCGATCTCGGCAAGCTGGGCATCGACATAGGCGGCATCGACGGTGATGCTTTCGCCGCCGCGATCTTCAGCCTCGAAGCTCAATTCCTCGAACAGCTTCTCCATGATCGTCTGGAGCCGCCGCGCGCCGATATTCTCGACGCTCTCGTTCACTTCGGCGGCAATCTTGGCGACCGCTGCGATCGCATCGTCGGTCATCGTCACGGTGACGTTTTCGGTGCCGAGCAGCGCGAGATATTGCTGCGGCAACGATGCACGAGTCTCGCTCAATATGCGGACGAAATCCTCCTCGGTTAGCGCGCGCAGCTCGACGCGGATCGGGAGGCGTCCCTGCAGTTCGGGGAGCAAATCGCTCGGCTTGGCGACATGAAACGCGCCCGAGGCGATGAACAGGATGTGGTCGGTCTTGATCGGACCGTATTTGGTCGCAACGGTCGTACCTTCGATCAGCGGCAACAGGTCGCGCTGGACGCCTTCGCGGCTGACCGACCCGCCGCGCACGTCGCTGACCGCGATCTTGTCGATCTCGTCGAGGAAGACGATGCCGTTCTGCTCGGCGTCGGCCAACGCGACACGCGCGACGTCGTCCTGGTCGAGCCGGGCGTCCTGCTCTTCCTCGACCAGCCGGTCCCACGCCTCGGGAACCTTGAGCTTGCGGCGCTTGGTGGGTTTCTGGCCCATCGCCTTGCCCATCATTTCGCTCAGGTTGATCATGCCGACATTGCCGCCCAGGCCACCCATGTCCATCTGCATCGCGGGTGCGTCGGTGACCTCGATCTCGACCTCGGCGTCGTTCATCTGGTCGGCCTCGATCCGCTGGCGGAAACTGAGCCGCGTCGCCTCGCTCGATCCCTTGCCGGTGAGCGCGTCGAGCAATCGCTCCATCGCGGCCTTCGTTGCGGCCTCGCGCACCGCTTCGCGACGCCGGTCGCGTTCGAGCCGGATCGCGTCTTCGACGAGGTCGCGCGCGATCTGTTCGACGTCGCGCCCGACATAGCCGACCTCGGTGAACTTGGTCGCCTCGACCTTGACGAAGGGCGCATCGGCAAGCTTGGCGAGGCGACGCGAAATCTCGGTCTTGCCGCAGCCGGTCGGGCCGATCATCAGGATGTTCTTGGGCGTCACCTCGTTGCGCAGTTCGGCGTCGACATGCTGGCGCCGCCAGCGGTTGCGCAGCGCAACGGCAACCGCGCGCTTGGCGTCCCTCTGCCCGATGATATGCTGGTCAAGCGCAGCAACGATTGCCTTGGGGGTCAGGCCGGCGCGGCCCGTCGGTTCGGCGCTCACGTCGCGCTCTCCATCGTTTCGATCGTCGTGTTTTCGTTGGTGTAGACGCAGATATCGGCGGCGATCTTCATCGCCTTGTTCGCCAGCACCTCGGCATCGTCCTCGTAATCCATCAGCGCGCGCGCCGCCGACAGCGCATAATTGCCGCCCGATCCGATCGCGGTCACGCCTTCATAGGGTTCGAGAACATCGCCATTGCCGGTGAGGACCAGCGTGATGTCCTTGTCGGCGACGATCATCAGCGCTTCCAGGTTGCGGAGATATTTGTCGGTCCGCCAGTCCTTGGCGAGTTCGACCGCGGCGCGCATCAGCTGGCCGTGATGCTGTTCGAGCTTGCGCTCGAGCCGTTCGAACAGCGTGAAGGCATCGGCGGTCGCCCCGGCGAACCCGCCGATGACATTGCCGTCGTGGAGGCGGCGCACCTTCCTCGCATTGGGTTTCATGATCGTCTGGCCCATCGAGACCTGGCCGTCGCCGATCACGACGACCTTGCCGTTCTTGCGGACCGAAAGGATGGTGGTGCCATGCCACTGGACGAGGCCGTGTTGTTCGTTGCTCATGGCAGCGAATATGGGTCAGCCCTCGGGCGATGCAAGCCCGCGCATCGCGCCGATCCGCGCGACGAGATCGTCGTTGACCGGTGTCGCGATGCCGTGACGGCGGCCGAGGTCGGCGATCGCGCCGTTCAAGAATGCGATCTCGGTCGGTTTGCCCGCGGCGACGTCGTCGGCCATCGAAGAGCGCGCCTTGGCATCGATCTTCGCCAGCAACGGCAGTCGTTCGAGTAGCCATTGCGGCAGCGACAGCATCAGCGCGAGGCGTCGCGGCGAAACGACGCCCGTCGGGGCTGGGCGGATTCCTTCGGCGCGTGCGACCTTCATTCCCTCGCGGATCGCGCCGACGGTCATTGCGCGCCATTTCGGATCGAGGAACTGGGCGCGCAGGCCCATGCCAGAGGCCGCATTGACCGCGTTGTTGAGATTGATCAGCAGCTTGCCCCAGCGGACCGAGGCGAAATCATCGCTGAACGCGACCGGCGCAAAGCGGCTGTGCGCGACGGTCTTGAGCAGGCCGAGCGCGGGGGATGCCTCGACGACGATATTGCCCGCGGTTGCCTTGTGAAAGCGCGCGCCGCCGATGACGACGACATTGTGCGTCACGATGCCGCCGAATACCTGGTGATCGGGCAGCGCTTCGCGTAGCGCCTCGAGCGGGCCGATACCGTTCTGTAACGCGACGATCGGCGTTGTGGATGGGCAATGCGCCTTGAGTTCGGCTATCGCGCCGTCAAGCGCGGTCGCCTTGATCGCCAGCACGACGAGCCCGGCCTCGCCGAGCACCGCGGGATCGCTCGTGATGTGGAGCTCTGCGGCGGCGATCTCGGCGCTGTGCCCGGCATAATCGGACAGAGCGAGATGGCCCGCCGCCTGCGCGGCCTCGGCGAGCCACGGGCGTCCGAGCAGGCGGACGTCGCCGCCGGCAAGTTGCCATGAAAGACCGACATAGGCGCCGATCGACCCCGCGCCGTGGATGACGATCGGGCCGGCGGCGCTGGCGGCAGGACTGCTCAATTGACGCCCCTCCGCGCGAGTTCGGCTTCCCAGGCAAGCGCATCGGCGACGATCGTGTCGAGATTGTCGTAGCGCGGCGTCCAGTCGAGCGTCGCGAGGATGCGCGCATTGTCGGCGGTCAGGGCATCGGGATCGCCTGCGCGGCGGCCTTCGAACCGGCGCGGGACCTTCGTGCCCGCGACGCGATCGACCGCGTCGAGCACTTCGAGCACCGAATAGCCGTGACCATAGCCGCAGTTCATCACGAGGCTGCGGGTCGGTTCGGCGATCAGCGCGTCGAGCGCGGCGACGTGCGCCGCAGCAAGGTCGCTGACGTGGATATAGTCGCGCACGCCGGTGCCGTCGGGGGTGGCAAAATCGCTGCCGAACACCGCGACATCGGCACGCTTGCCGAGCGCTGCCTCGCAGGCGACCTTGATCAGGTGCGTCGCGCCCGTCGTCGACTGGCCTGTGCGGGCCTGCGGATCGGCCCCGGCGACGTTGAAGTAGCGCAGCGCGCAATAGTTCAAGGCATGCGCTGCGGCGGTGTCGGCCAGCATCTGTTCGGTCATCAGCTTCGACCAGCCATAGGGATTGATCGGCCGCGTCGGGTCGTCCTCGCGCGCCGGGATGCTCTCGGGAATGCCATAGGTCGCGGCGGTCGATGAAAAGATGAAATGCGGCACGCCTTGCGCCACAGCAACTTCGATCAGCGCGCGGCTGTTGACCGTGTTGTTGGCGTAATAGGACAGCGGATCGGCGACCGAATCGGGCACCACGACTGATCCGGCGAAATGCATGATCGCGCCGACATCGTGGTTGCGGATCGTCTGAGCGACGAGCGCGCTATCGCCGACGTTGCCTTCGACCAGCGGGACATCGTCGGGCAGTGCCCAGCGGAAGCCGGTGACGAGGTTGTCGATCACGACGACCGGCCAGCCCGCATCGCGCAGCGCGAGCACCGCGTGGCTGCCGATATAGCCCGCGCCGCCGGTAACGAGCACCGCCGGATGCGTCGATCGCGTATCGCTCGTGTCGATGGCCATGCGCTATTGGGTCCTCATGGGGTGACTGGCTGCTGGACCATCTGCCAGCTTTGCGCCAAGGATTGAAGCCACGCCGCCGCTTTGCCAATGATAAACTGGGCAACGACAATCGGGCCGATGGGGAATCGAACAGTCATGGACCGCCGCGATTCCGCCGCCTCCCGATCGGTACCGCCTGCCACCAGGCCAAAAGTGCGCGTGCTCGGCAAATATTATGCCCCGTTCGAAGGCGGCATCGAACATGTCACGCGGATCGCTGCCGAGGCGCTGGTCGCCGACGCCGATGTCGAAGTGTTCGCCTTCGCCCATGACGGGGGTGGTAGCGAAGAGGTGAGGGCAGGCGTGCGGGTACGCCGCTTCGCCACGCAAATCGTGCTTGCCTCGCAACCGATCAGCCTCGGCTATGCGCTCGCGGTGCTGCGCGGCCGCTATGACGTGCTGATCGTCCATGCGCCCAACATCCTCGCCAATCTCGCCTGGCTGGTGCGGCGCTTCACCCTTGGCGACCGCGCGCGGCTCGTCGTCGTCCACCACATGGACATGCACGGCCGCCCGATGCTCCGCGCGCCGTCGCGCTGGCTCTACGACCGGCTGCTCGCGCGCGCCGATCGCGTCGTCGTGACCTCGATGAAGAATGCGCAGGTATCGGCCGATATCCGCGTCGCCTGCGATATCGTCGCGATCCCGCTCGGGATCGACCCGGACGATTGCGTCGTGTCCGATGCCGCCCGCAGCGCCGCGCAGGCGCGGCGCCAGGCGCTCGCCGGTGACGCGCCGGTGGTCGGTTTCGTCGGGCGCCATGCGCGCTACAAGGGCCTCGATGTGCTGATGCGCGCGCTCGCGCTGATGCCCGGCGTCCACGCCATCGTCGCTGGCGAGGGGAGCGAGAGCGAGGCTGCCCGGGCGCTCGCGCACGACCTCGGTATCGGGTCCCGCGTCCATTTCATCGGTCGCATCTCGCACGACGAAAAGCTCGGATTGCTCGCGACGATCGATGTCTTCGCCTTTCCCTCGACCGAGATAACCGAGGCATTCGGCATCGCCCAGCTCGAAGCGATGGTGCTCGGCGCTCCCGTCGTCGCGAGCAACCTGCCGACCGGTGTCAGCGACATTTCGATCGACCGCCAGACCGCGCTGACGGTGCCGCCCGGCGACCCGCAGGCGCTCGCAGGGGCGCTTGCTACAATGATCGCCGATCGCGCGCTGGCGGCGCATCTCGCCGAACGGGCGCGGACGCATGTTCTCGAGCATTTCACCGAAGCCGGCATGCAGGCGGCCTATCGCGAGCTTGTCGTCGCATTGTTGCAGGCCAAGGTGCAATGACGGTTCCTCGCCGCGTCCTTGTCGTCAGCGATCGCTATCCGCCCGAGGTCGCAGGCGGCGCCGAGCTAAGCCTGCACGATACGCTCAAGGCGCTCGATCCTGCAGAATGGGAGTGCCGCGTCATCGCGCTGAGCGATCGCACCGGCGTCCGCCGGACAACGGTTCGACGGGATTGCCGTCACCTTTGTCGGCTCGGAGGACGGCTGGCCCGTCCGCCTCGGCCAGATCAAGGCGCGCCTGTCGATGATGGGCCGCTGGCAAAAACGGCTGGTCGGCCCGTTCGTCGCGCTCGGCCTGCTTGCCGCCTATCTGGCGCAGTCCTTCACCGGCCTCGGTCGGCGGTTCGGGCGCGTCGTCCTGCTCGCCCGGCTGGCGGCATTCGATCGCGATCATTTCGGTCGGCTCGAGGAAGCCTATGACCGCCGCTCGCCGCCTTCGCGCCTGATCCAGGCGGCGATCGACGACTGGCATCCCGATATCGTCCATTTCGACAACAAGGACAGCATCATGCTGTCGCCGACGCTCGATACCGGGCCTGCCAGGACGGTCGCGATGGTGCGCGACCACCGCTTCTTCTGCGGCCATCCGCGCCAGCGCATGATGGTCGGCGAGCGTGCGTGCGCGACCTGCGCTTTTGGCTGTGTCGGCGACCTCGGCCAACCGCAGCGCGGCATGATCGAGCGCGAAATGGCGCAGGCGATCACGCTGCGCCACGCCGCGCTGGCCGGGATCGACACGGTCCTGACGACGAGCGACTATCTCGTCGACCAGCTGGCGCGCGCGGGCGTTGGCCAGCCTGCCGTGGCGCTGGGCAACCCGCATCCCCCGATCGCCGACTATGAGCGCGCGGTCGTCGCTATCGAACGCGCCGATCCGCCCGAAATCCTGTTCGTCGGCCATCTGCGCGATGCCAAGGGGCCGATGGTGCTGATCGACTGCCTGCCGCAGCTTGCCCAAGCCCTCGGCAACTTCAAACTCGTCTTTGCCGGGCGCGGACCGCTCCATGACGCTATCGTTGCGCGCGCGCAGGCGATGGGCCTTGGCCGGCCATGTCGAAATGCTCGGCTTTGCCCCGCGCGACGACATCTACCGCCGGCTGGCGCGCGCGAGCGTGGTCGTCGGTCCGACGATCGGTCCCGAGGGTTTCGGCAGGTTACCGCTCGAGGCGGCCATCGCGCGGCGTCCGATCGTCGCCAGCGCGCAGGGCGGCCATCTCGAAACGATCATCGACGGCACGACCGGCCGGCTGGTCGCGCCCGGCGATCGCACAGCGCTGGCACAGGCGATCGTCGATCTCGTCACCCACCCCGATGCGGCCGCCGCGATGGGCGAGGCCGCCCATGCGCATGTGCTCGACCGTTTCTCTGCGCAGGCAGTCGCCGATCGGCTGGCCGGCGCGTGGCGAACTTTACTCGGCCAGGCCTAGGCGTTTTTCGCGGCGAGATTCATCGCTTGCGCCAGACGGCGGCAGCAATCGCCCTGATCGTAATGCGCCAGCACCCGTTCGCGCCCCGCCGCGCCCATCGCCTGCGCGCGCGCAGGATCGGCGAGCAGCCCTGCAATTTGCTGCGCCATGCCATCGATGTCGCCCTCGGCGACCAGCATCCCGGTTCGCCCGTCGACGATGGTTTCGGCCATGCCGCCGTGGCGCGTCACGACCACCGGCAAGCCGCACGCACCGGCTTCGAGCGGGGCAAGGCCAAACGCCTCGGCCGCGCCGTCGGCCTGCGTCATGCCGTGCTGGATGAAGACCGAAGCGCCCTGCAGCAGCTCGACGACACGATCGACCGGCTGGGCGAGGTGAAAGTGTACGCGCTCGCTCACGCCGAGCTCGCGCGCATGATCGATGCACCGCTGCCGCAAGGGTCCGTCGCCAATCACGTCGAAGTGCGCGTCGGGATGGCTCTCGACAACCCTGGCGAAGGCGGAGATCGCCTCGATTGGACCCTTGAGCGGGATCAGCCGGCCAATCGCGACGATCCGTTTCGCGACCGGCCGGCCGTGTGCGGGGACAAAGCGGCGCGTGTCGATCCCGACCGGACAGACGATCAGCTTCGCCTCGGGACAGCCCAGCGCCACCAGCCGATCGGCCATGAACGCAGAGGTCACGACGATCCCGTCGGCCTGCGCGAACAGCGCGCGATAGCGCTCGGCAAAGCCGGGAAAGCGCGCGAGGATATTGGCGTCGTGCCCGTGAAAATGGACGAACAGCCGCATTCCCGCTGCGCACACCGCATCGGCGAATTCGGCCCCGACATGGCCGTGCTCGACGAGCACGGTGGTGCACATCGTGGCGCTGCAGAAAGGCTTGCAGCCGCGCCGTTTCGCGCCGCGTCATGCGCGCCGGTCGCGGTTTGCGAGCGAGGCCCAGTGCGCGCCGCACGAGATAGTCGAGCACATAGAGCGGCGAATGCTTCTTGCCGCCCAGCGCCAGGAACGGCCCGTCGAACCCGGCCGGCGGGCGACCTTTTCGCGCAACCAGCGCGGTATCGCCCGACGCGAGGCAGGCAACATGATCGCGGATGAAGGTTTCCGACGGCTGGTCGAACGCGTGCGAGATGATCGCAAGCATCAGTCGCCCCCGGCCGGTCCATCCTGGCGCTTGCGATAGACGTAGAAGTCGGCAAACGACGTCTTGTCGGGATTGGCGGTGTCGTACGGAAAGCGGTTGGCAATCCGTTCGAACAACGTCCAGCCCGGCTGGTTTTCATCGATCCAGTCGGAAAACCGCCGATGCGTGACGTGGCGCGTCGCGGCGAATTCGGGAAAGCGCTCGATCGCCTCGGCGTGGGTCATGTTGCTCGAATAGATCACCACCCACTCGCGCGAAGCGGCAAACAGCGCGCCAAGATAGTCGGCAAAGGTCGAATCTTCGATCAGGTGATAGATCACGTCGAGCGACATCGTCAGGTCGTAGCTCTGTCCCTCGGGGATCGCGGTCAGGAAGCGCTTGGCGGGATCGCCCGCAAAACGCTTGCGACACATCGCGACCGCCGCCTCGGAAATATCGATCCCGGTATAATCGGGATAGGCCGCCAGCTCGAGCTGGCTGCCGTCACCCGAACCGAGTTCCAGCACACTGGTAATCGCGTGGTCGGCGACGAACCGGTTGAGCACGTCGGCCTTGAACCGGGCAAGGCGCCCGACCGAGCCCGCGCCCGACTTGCCGCCGGTGGCATAGCGATCCTGCCAATACTGGTCGGAACGGACGAAATCGGGTTCGCGCCGCCTGCGCAGCAATCGGCCGAGTGTTTCGCGAACGGTCAAAGGGTTCTGCTCCTGCGCAATCGTGAGGTGAATGGTGTGATGAGGGCAAGCACCCTGTGCTTCAAGCTCGAATAGCGATCGAGCGAGGCGACGAGCAAGGCCACGAGCCCGCCGTAAATTGCGCAACACGCCGCGCCGCCGGCGATCAGGCCGAGTGCGCCATGGCTTGCGATCCAGTCGCTCATCGTCCACCAGATCGCCGCGCTCGCGACGATGCCGCTGGCGATGAGCGGAACCAGCACCGCCGTCATTTCGCGCAATCGTAGTGGCGCCTTGGCTGCGGCATAGGCAAAACAGGGCAGGGCGAGGCACCAGACCGCGACGCTGTAGGTCGCGGCGACCCCCTTCGCACCATAAGGCAGGCCGAGCAGGAACGCGCCGATCCATACCGGCGTGGTGAGCAGCGCCCAGTGCATCATTCGGCGCGTTTCGCCGAGCGAGACGTAGATCCACCCGGCCGAGTTCATCGGGGCCGCGACGAACAGCGACAGCGACAACAGCGCGAAAATCTCGCCCGACTTTTCCCATCCGGGTCCGAATATGAAGGCAACCAGAGGCTCGGCGGTCGCGGTGAACACCGCCGAAATGCCGACGCCGATGATCGTGATCAGCCCCAGGGCGTCGAGATAGGTTCGGCGCCAGCGCGCGGGATCGTCCTGCATCCGGCTGAGCGCCGGAATGACCGCAGATCCGATCGGCCCGTTGATGACGTGCGTCGGCAGCAGCAGGAGCATGTAGGCGCGGTTATAAAAGCCAAGTTCGATCGAGCCCCAGCGATGCCCGACCAGCAGGTCGTCGAACTGGCGGTGGAAGTAATTGAGGAACTGGAAGCCGGTCAGGTGCAGGCCGAACGCCAGCGCGCTGCGAACCTGGCTCCAGTCGCGCACCCGGCTGGGTCGCCACGGGCAGGCCAGCCACAGCAGGCCAAAGGTCAGCAGTCCCGCGGTCCAGCTTTGCGCAACCAGCGCCCAGTAACCGAGGTCGGTCTGCCACGCGATGCCGATCGCGACCAGCGCGGCGACCGCCTGCGCGACGATCGTCGTCACTTCGAGCGCGGCCCAGCGCATGCCGCGCTGGAGCAGCGCGGCGTGCTGGCGGCTGGCGGCGAGCAGCGGGACCGGCAGCGCCATCGCGATGATGACGTTGAGCACGCGCGGATCGTCGAAAAACCACGCCGCCAGCGGCGCCAGCGCGATCACCGCGAGCATCACCGCAAGGCCCATGCCGAGGTTGATCAGGAACAGGCCGCTGACGGTGTCCTGGTCGATTTCGGTCCGTTGCACCGTCGCCGCCGCCAGCCCGAGTTCGGAAAACATCGCGACGAATGCGGTGATTGCCGCGGCCATCGCAATGACGCCGAAATCGTCGGGGAGCAGCAGCCGTGCAAGGATGGCCAGCGTGGCGAACTGGATGGCGAGGCGCGTGACCTGGGCACCGATCGCGATCGCCCCGCCGCGCCGCGTCCGCTGGCCGAGATCGGCCATCAGGTGATCGGTCGCCAGCGCCCGCTGGTTGATCGCGTCGCGATCGGGCACTTCGTCGAGTTCGACGCTCATCGTCGGCGCAGTTCAATAGGCATTGTCGTGGACCAGGATGCGCAGCGTGCGGACAAGGATGCCGAAATCGCGCGCCAGCGACCAGTTCGCGACATATTCGAGATCGGCCTGGAGCCGGTCGGAAAGCGCGCCCGATGTATGCGTCGCGCCGCGATGGCCGCGGACCTGGGCGAGGCCGGTCAGCCCCGGCTTGACCGCATGGCGATGCCAGTAGCGCGCATCGACGTCCCAGAACAGCGCGTCGCCCGCCCGCGAGCCTTCGGCATGCGGGCGCGGCCCGACGATGCTCATGTCGCCGGCGATGACGTTGGCGAGCTGGGGCAGCTCGTCGAGGCTGGTCCGCCGGATGAAGCGGCCGACGCGGGTGATGCGATCATCGTCGCGCGCGGTCGATCGCGTGCCCTTTGCGTCGCTCGCTTCGTGGCGCATCGAGCGGAACTTGAAGATGTCGAACGGCCGGTTGTCGAGGCCGATGCGCTGCTGGCGAAACAGCACGGGGCCGCGGCTGTCGAGAACGATAGCAAGCGCGACGAGCAGCGCGATCGGCAGCGCGACAGGCAGCAACAGCGCGACGACGACGAGGTCGAAGCCGCGTTTGAGCGTGCGCTGCGAAATGCTCAGCGGGTTCGAACTGAGCAACAGGCCGGTCTTGCCGTCGATCCGGGTCAGCGCGAGCGGCGACAGTGCGTCGAGTTCGGGCATGACGATTTCGCCATGAATCGCGAGCGACTTGAGCGCCACCGCCCACGCCGCGCGATCGGCGGGGTTGCAGCGGACGATGATGCGATCATGGCCGCGCGCGAGATCGCCAAGGCGGCTGGCCTGGTCGGCGCTGTCGAGCGTCGGCGACAGGCCGAGCGAGCCGGCATCGATCGCCCCGGCGGCGAACCGGTCGCTCGCCCGTCGCGTCGATCACCAGCGTTGCATAAGGGCTGTCGCCAAGGCGGCGGCGCCCCGAGCGGGCGACGATATAGCGCGCGGCGGCGATCGTCGCAGTGCTGCCGATCGCGCCGAGGCCCATGACCATGCGCGAAAAATCGATGCTGACCTTGAGGAAAAAGGCGATCAGCAGGATCGATCCCGTCGCGACGACGAGCGCGAAAAAAGCGCGGCGATAGCCGATCAGGAAATCGTTCGTCGCATCGGCCGAAAAGGCATCGCGGCTGAGCGCGACGACGAGGTAGATCGGCAGCAAGGCCGCCAGCACGGGGCCGACCTCACCGGGGTCGAGCACGCCGAGCCAGATCCGGCAAGCGAACGAAAAGGCGAGGCTGATCGCGGCGATATCGGCAAGCACCAGCAGGACGGCCAGGCGATGACGCGCGGTGCGCTTGCCCGTCACTGGCGTCGGGGCATCGTCGGCCATGACCGGCCCCGCGTCTGTTCGCTGCACTTTAGCCATATCGTTTATGCCGCGCCCCCGGTCGCCGCTCGCTCTTTAGCAGGCGATACGCCCTCTTGTTTAGCGATTGTTTGATTGTCCGGCGAGCGGGCGCATCGAGCGCGGCCAATGGCGCTAGGCGCGCGGCCAGGCCACGAGCATCCGCGCGTCGGCCGACGGCTCGATCTGCACACTATCGGCAACATGAAAACAATCGCCACAGCCGCCACTCTCACCATCGACCGCGATTGTCCCGGTGAGCGGCACGACGAGCAGGCGACGATCGTCGGGCACGCCGGCAAGATCTGGCCCCCGACAGCACGACCGCGAAGGGCGCGGCGTCGACCAGCATCGCATCGCGCTCGAGCGGCACGTGGTTGAACTGGTCGTCGGGGAAGGGCGTTGCTTGCGACACTGCCACGCCGTCATCGAGGTGCAATTCGCGCGGTCGACCGTAGTCGTAAAGGCGATAGGTGATATCGGCGGCCTGCTGGATCTCGACCATCGTCACGCCGGGTCCGATCGCATGGATCGTGCCGGGCGGGACGTAATAGAAATCTCCGGCGGCGACGGGGCGCCAGTCGATCATGTCTTCGATCGCGCCCGACAAAGCGGCGGCGCGCAGTTCGGCGGGTGAAACCGCCGCAACCGTGCCGATGCCGATCGTCGCATCGCGATCGGCGGCGACGATGTACCAGCACTCGGTCTTGCCCGACGGCTGGCCGCGTGCGGCGGCCTGGGCATCGTCGGGATGGACCTGGATCGACAGCTTTTCGCTGGTGAAGAGATATTTCGCGAGCAGGCCGAAATCGTCGGGCGCGCCTTCGTACCAGATTTCGCCGATCCGCTGCCCATCGGGCGCGCCGAACCGGGCCGCGATATCGGTGCGACCCCAAATTTTTTCGACGAAGTGACGGCGCAGTTTCATGGGCTTTGCCGAGCCCTACGACGGCGCGCGGCGTTCGGTCCAGTTGCTTCGCACCGGCTGGTCGGGCCACAGGCCGCGCGTGTCGTAGACGATCTTGTCGCGACGTTCGCCGAGCGGGATCGATTTGAAGACATCGTGATCGACCAGCAGGATGATCGCGCCGCACTGGTCGAGCGCATCGTCGAGCGCGACGAGATGCGCCTTGGTCCCCGCCAGCGGCTTGGGCAGTGCCTCGGCAAAGGGTTCGACGATGGCGATGCGATCGCCGAACTCGGCCGCGAGCGCGACCGCGACATCGAGCGCAGGGCTTTCGCGAAAGTCATCGATATTCGGTTTGAAAGCAAGGCCGAATAGCGCGACCTTCATATCGTTCGGCAAGGCCGAAATCATCGCCTTGGCGCGCGCCACGACGTGGTCTGTCTTGGCCAGGTTGACCTCGCGCGCGGTGCGGATGAGGCGGCTGTTGGCGGGGTCGCCGGCGACGATGAACCACGGATCGACCGCGATGCAATGGCCGCCGACGCCGGGACCGGGCTGGAGGATGTTGACGCGCGGATGGCGGTTGGCGAGCCTCACGACATCCCACACGTCGATGTCCATGCCGTCGGCGATGATCGACAGCTCGTTGGCGAACGCGATGTTGACGTCGCGAAAGCTGTTCTCGACCAGCTTGACGAGTTCGGCGGCGCGCGCGGTCGTCGTGACGCATTCGCCGCGGACGAAGTTGCGATAGAATGTCATCGCGCGGCGGGCGCAGCGCGGCGTGATCCCGCCGATGCAGCGGTCGTTGGCGACCAGCTCGGCGAGAATCCGGCCCGGCAGGACGCGCTCGGGGCAATAGGCGATGAAGATGTCGGCGGCGCCGTCGCAATGGCCCGGCACCTTGAGGTCGCCGCGCGCTTCGGCGATCGCCGCGCACACTTGCTCGGTCGTGCCGACCGGCGAGGTCAATTCGAGGATGATCAGGTTGCCCGGCTCGAGGAACGGCGCGATCCGGGCGGCGGCGTCGAGGACGTAGCTGATGTCGGGATCGTTATCGGCGCCGAGCGGGGTCGGCACCGCGATGAGGAAATTGTCGGCCCGTTCGACCTCGAGCGAGGCGCGCAGCGTGCCGCGCTCGACGACGCCGCGCACCAGCCCGTCGAGATCGACCTCCTCGAGATGGACCTGGCCCTTGTTGACCGTTTCGACGACGTGTTCGTTAACATCGACGCCAATCGTCTCGATCCCGGAACGCGCGATCAGCGCGGCGGTCGGCAGGCCGATATAGCCCAACCCCATGACGACGGTTTTCTGACCCTCAGCGATGGGCATTGGCAATGATCTCCGAAATGCGCGTGGCGGCGTGGCCGTCGCCGAACGGGTTGTGCGCGCGCGACATCGCGGCATAGGCCTCTTCGTCGTCGAGCAGGCGAAAGGTTTCGCCGACGATGCGGGTCGCATCGGTCCCGACGAGCAAGGCGGTGCCTGCCTCGACCCCCTCGGGCCGCTCGGTCGTCTCGCGCATGACGAGCACCGGCTTGCCGAAACTCGGCGCCTCTTCCTGCACCCCGCCCGAATCGGTCAGGACAATATGCGACGCATCAAGCAACGCCACAAACCCCGGATAATCCAAAGGATCGATCAGCGCGATGCGATCATGCCCGCCCAAGGCGCTTTCCATCGGGCCGCGCACTTGCGGATTGGGGTGGACGGGGAAGATGATCGCGACGTCTTCGCGTGCGGCGATGCGGGCGACGGCGTCGGCGATCGCCGCCATGCCGCCGCCGAAATTCTCGCGCCGGTGTGATGTGACCGCGATGATCCGCTTGCCCGCAAAGCGCTTCAGCACAGGGTCGAGCGACGCGGCCAGCGTGGGGTCATCCGCAACCTTCCCACGGGTCGCGAACAGCGCGTCGATGACGGTGTTGCCGGTGACGTGGATCGAGGAGGGGGCGACGTTTTCGGCGCGCAGGGCGTCGGCGGCGCGCTGCGTCGGTGCGAAATTGAGGTCGGCGATGCACGCGGTGACCCGGCGATTGACCTCTTCGGGCCAGGGATGGTGGATGTCGCCGCTGCGCAATCCCGCCTCGACATGCCCGACGGGGATCTTGCGGAAATAGGCGGCGAGGCTCGTCATCATCGTCGTCAGCGTGTCGCCATGGACGAGGACGCGATCGGGCTTTTCGGCGTCGAAGACGGGGCCGAGACCACTCAGGAGCCGTGATCCCAGTTCGTCGAGCGACTGGCCATCACGCATCAGGTCGAGATCGATGTCGGGGGTGATGCCGCCGATCGCGAGCACCTGATCGAGCATGTCGCGGTGCTGTGCGGTGACGCAGACCGACACGTCGAGGTCCTCTCGCGCGCGCAAGGCGTGGACCACGGGCACCATCTTGATCGCTTCGGGGCGCGTGCCGAACACCGTCATGATCCTAGTCTTGCGCACGCACCTGTTGCCCCCGTTGGTGATTGGCCGTGCTAGGCCTAGCGCAGCGCGGTTTCCAGCAGATTAAGGAATTGCGCAAAAGCGTCGGGAGATCATTCCGGGGAGCCGTCGCGAACGATGAGCGCGAGCACCTCGCGGGCGAGCTCGGCGCGGCAGATCAGCAGCGTCGGTGTCGTCGGCTCGCGCTGGTTATAGGCGAGCGGCGCGCCGGTCAGCGTCGAGCAGTGCAACCCTGCCGCCTGCGCCACCGCGACCGGCGCGCAATTGTCCCATTCGTGCTGGCCGCCCTCGTGGAGATAGATGTCGGCATCGCCGCGGACCACCGCCATCGCCTTGGCACCCGCCGATCCCATCGCGATGATCGTTGCTCCAAGCGCGTCGGCAATCGTCGTGGCGATCGCCGGCGGGCGCGTCCGGCTGACGACGATATTGCACGATTTTTTCGGATCGGGCCGAGGGAGATCGCTGTTCGAAACGAAAATCAAGGATTCAGCGGGCAGGGCAACGGCGCCGACCGCAGCGGCGCCGTCGATCGCGAGACCGATATGGACCGCCCAGTCGTTGCGTCCTTCGCGATATTCGCGCGTGCCGTCGAGCGGGTCGATGATCCACAGGCGTTGGCAATCGAGCCGGGCGAGGTCGTCGCGCGATTCCTCGGACAGGATCGCGTCGTCGGGATAACGTTCGGAGATCATCGCGAGGATCAGCGCGTTGGCCTCTGCATCGCCGCGATCGCCGAGCGCGCGGCCGGCCAGGTCGCCGCGTTCGCGGATGCGGAGCAGCAAGTCGCCCGCGGCGCGCGCGACCGACGCCGCGAAATCGGCAAGGTCAGTCATCGATCGTACCCAGTTCGCGCAGCAGGTAGCGCGCGATCTGCTCGGCTGCCTCGACGGCGGTCATTGCGGTCGTATCGACGCGGATTTGCGGGTCTTCAGGCGGCTCATAAGGGCTGTCGAGGCCGGTGAAGTTCTTGATCTCGCCGCGCCGCGCCTTGGCATAGAGACCCTTCACGTCGCGATCCTCTGCGACCGCCAACGGCGTATCGATGAATATCTCGATGAAGTCGCCGTCGCCGACCATCGCGCGGACCAGCTCGCGCTCGGCCCGGAAGGGCGAGATGAAGGTGGCGAGCACGATCAGGCCGGCGTCGGTCATCAACCGGGCGACCTCGCCGACGCGGCGGATATTCTCGACCCGGTCGGCCTGGGTGAAACCGAGATCCTTGTTGAGGCCCATGCGGACATTATCGCCATCGAGCAGGAAGCTGTGCAGCCCAGCGGCATAGAGCCGCTGTTCGACGAGGTTGGCGATCGTGGTCTTGCCCGCGCCCGACAGGCCGGTGAACCACAGGATCTTGGCTCGCTGCCCCTTTTGCCGCGCATGGGCGTCGCGATCGACCGCCGCCTGTTGCCAGGCGATGTTCTGCGAGCGGCTGAGCGCATGGCGGATCATCCCCGCGGCGACGGTATCGCCCGTTTCGCGGTCGATCAGGATGAAGCCGCCCATGATGCGATTGTCGTTATAGGGATCGCTGACGATGTCGCGGCCGGTCGTCACGATCGCGGTGCCGATGTCGTTCTTGCGCAAGGTGCGCGCGGCGAGATGCTGGCCGGTCTCGATATCGAGCCGGTAATCGGGCTGGTGGACCGTCGCCGAAACGCTCTGCGTCGCGAGCTTGAGCGTGTAGGCCCTGCCCGCGAGCATCGGCTTGTCGCCGAGCCAGGCGATATCGGCCTTGAACTGGTCGGCGACGATCGCCGGTTCGGATGCGGTGGTGATGACATCGCCGCGCGCGCAATCGACCTGGTGATCGAGCGTGATCGCGATCGACTGTCCGGCGACCGCGCGGTCGATCGCCGTCGTGCCGACATGGATCGCGGCGATCGTTGCATGCTGCTCGCCGGGCAGCACGACGATGACATCGCCGATCGCGACCGCGCCCGAAGCAACAGTTCCCGCGAGGCGGCGCACCGAACCATCGCCGCGCAGGACCGTCTGAATCGGCAGGCGAAAGCCGGCTGCGGCGGCCTCGGCCGGGGCAAAATCCTCGACCAGCTCAAGGACGCTCGGCCCGGTGTAGAACGGCATGCCGCGTGCCCGCGATGCGACATTGGCACCGCTCGTCGCGACGACGGGGACGATGTTGTGGCGCGCCAGGCCGATCTCGCCCGCCAGGGCATCGATCGCCCGGCTGTGCTCGGCAAAGATCGTCGCAGGGTCGGCGACGAGGTCGATCTTGTTGAGCGCGAAAATGTAATCCTCGATCCCGAGAAGATGCGCGATGCGGCAATGGCGACGCGTTTGCGTCGTCACACCGCTCGTCGCGTCGACGAGGACGAGTGCGAGATCGGCGTTCGACGCGCCGGTGACCATGTTGCGGGTATATTGTTCGTGGCCGGGGCAGTCGATCAGCACGACGGATCGACGTGGGGTCGCGAAATAGCGGTAGGCGACGTCGATCGTGATGCCCTGTTCGCGTTCGGCGGCGAGGCCGTCGAGCAGGCTGGCGAGCGCTGCGCCGTCGCCGCCGCGCAGCGCGGCTTCGCGTTCGTCGGCGGTCAGTTTTCCGGTATCGAGCAGCAGCCGCGCGATCAGCGTCGACTTGCCGTTGTCGATGCTGCCGCACGCGACGATTTTGACGCGCGTCGCGCTCATCAGAAATATCCCTCGGTCTTCTTGCGCTTCGAGCGTCGAATCCTCGCGGTCGATCGTCCGTCCGGCGCGTTCGCCCGCATCGCTCTCGGCGAGTTCGGTGATGATCGCGGCGCAGTCGCGCGCGTCGCTCTCGATCGCCGCGGTCAGCGGGTAGCAGCCGAGCGAGCGGAACCGCACGACGCGCTCGACCGGCGTTTCCCCATCGAGCGGAAAGCGATCGTCGTCGACGACGAACAGGTTGCCGTCGCGGATCACCGTCGGGCGCGGCGCGGCGAAATAGAGGTCGGGCAGGGCGATGCCTTCGCGTTCGATGTATCGCCAGACGTCGATCTCGGTCCAGTCGGACAGCGGGAAGACGCGCAGGCTTTCGCCGTCCTGGACCTGGGTGTTGAACAGGTGCCACAATTCGGGGCGCTGGCGGCGAGGGTCCCAGCCATGGCGCGCACCGCGCAGCGAGAAAATACGCTCCTTGGCGCGGGTCCGCTCCTCGTCGCGCCGCGCGCCGCCGATCGCGAGATCGCACTCGAGCGCGTCGAGCGCCTGTTTGAGGCCGTCGGTCTTCCACATCGTCGTGTGCAGCGCGCCGTGATCGAACGGATTGATCCCCTCCGCGACGGCTTGCGGATTTCGGTGGACGATGAGCTCGAGCCCGTTCGCGCGCACGACCGCGTCGCGATAGCGATACATCTCGGCGAACTTCCAGGTCGTATCGACGTGGAGCAGCCGCACCGGCGGCAGCGCGGGAGCGAAAGCTTTAACAACGAGATGGAGCAGGACCGCCGAATCCTTGCCCGCCGAGAACAGCAACAGCGGGTTGCTGGCGCTCGTCAAAGCCTCGCGGACGATATGGATCGCTTCGGCTTCAAGCGTATCGAGGAGGTCTAGCGCGGTCATCATTCGGTCTTTTCGCGAGACGCTTCGGCCAGGCCCCGGACAAGCTGAGACTGGCCACGCGGGACAATCATCACCTCGTCGCCCGTCGCGACGACGATCATGTCGCTGACGCCGGCGAGGGACACGCGCAGCCCCTCGGCATGGACATAGTTGCCCGCACTGTCGACGCCAGCGAGATCGGCGATCGCATCCCAGCTGCCGACGTCGGACCAGCCGCACGACAGCGGTACGGTGACGACATTATCGGATCGCTCCATGACGCCATAATCGATCGATTGCGCCGGGCTGGCCTCGAAGGTCGCGGCATCGGGGGTGACGATCGCGCCGGTGCGCTCTGCGCGGTCGACCGCGGAGCGCGCGCAGCGTTCGATATCGGGTTCGTGGTGCGCCAGCGCGTCGAGGTAGCGGCGCGCCGAAAACAGGAAAATTCCTGCGTTCCAGAGATAGTCGCCGCTGTCGACCATCGCCTGGGCGTGGTTCGCATCGGGCTTTTCGACGAAGCGATCGACCGCGAAGACGCCCGGGTGGTCGGCAAGCGCGTCGCCCCTGGCGATATAGCCATAGCCGGTTTCGGCATGCGTCGGTTCGATGCCGAAGGTGACGAGCGCACCGTGCCGCGCAGCGGGTGCGGCGCTGGTGACAGCGGCAACGAAGGCGGCGGTGTCGGCAATCCTGTGATCGCTTGGCATTACGAGCAGGAGTGCGTCGTCGCCCGCTTCGAGCGCGGCCAGCGCTATCGCGGGCGCGGTGTTGCGCGGTGCAGGCTCGAGGATGATCGCGCGCGGGGCGATGGCGCACGCATCGAGTTGTTCGCCGATGATCGCGCCATGGCGCGCATTGGCGACGATGATCGGCGCGGCGAACAGGTTTGGATCGGCGCAACGCGCCAGCGTCAGCTGAAACATGCTTCGCACCGGGTCGGTCAGCGCGAGGAACTGCTTGGGCCGTTCGACGGTCGAGAGCGGCCATAGTCGCGTCCCCGACCCTCCCGAAAGGATAACCGGAACAATGCGTTCGGCGTCGTTCTTCATTTCATTCATCGACTGCCCCCGCCGTCTGGCCCTGCTGCGATTGTCAGGGCATTCCAATGCCGTGATAGTCAAATCCGTGCCGCTCGACGTCGGCGCGGCGATAGATATTGCGCAGGTCGACCAGCGTCCTGGTGCGCACCAGCCGCGCGATTTCGGCAAGGTCGAGCGCGCGGAAGGCGTCCCATTCGGTGACGATCGCGACTGCGTCGCTGTCCTTGACCGCGGCATAGGCGGTATCGGCCATAGTCACATCGGGCAGTAGATCGGCGGCGACCTTCATGCCTTCGGGATCGTATGCCGAGACGCTGGCGCCCGCATCGATCAGCGACTGGACGATGGCGAGGCTTGGCGCGTCGCGCATGTCGTCGGTATTGGGCTTGAAGGTCAGGCCGAGCAGCGCGACCTTCTTGCCGCGCGCATCGCCGCCGAGCGCGTTGACGATCTTGCGTCCCATCGCGCGCTTGCGATTGTCGTTCACCTGGACAACCGATTCGACGATCCGCATCGGTACGTCGTTGTCCTGCGCGGTCTTGAGCAGCGCCAGGGTGTCCTTGGGGAAGCACGAGCCACCATAGCCGGGACCGGCGTGGAGGAATTTGGCGCCGATCCGGTTGTCGAGGCCGATGCCGCGCGAGACGTCCTGGACGTCGGCGCCGACCGCTTCGCACAGGTCGGCGATCTCGTTGATGAAGGTGATCTTGGTCGCGAGGAATGCGTTTGCGGCGTATTTGATCAGCTCGGCGGTGCGTCGGCCGGTAAACAGGATTGGGGCTTCGTTGAGGAACAGCGGGCGATAGACTTGCCGCATGACGTCGCTCGCCCAGGCGTCTTCGGACCCGATAACGATCCGGTCGGGACGTTTGAAATCGCCGATCGCCGCGCCTTCGCGCAGGAATTCCGGGTTCGATACGACCGCGACGCGGTGCGTGTCGCCGACGGCTTCGCGGACGATGCGTTCGACCTCGTCACCGGTGCCGACGGGAACGGTCGACTTGTTGACGATGACGCAATCGCCCGCAATCGCTGCGCCGACTTCCTTGGCAGCGGCGTGGACGTAACTGAGATCGGCATGGCCGTCGCCGCGTCGCGAGGGTGTGCCGACCGCGATGAACACCGCATCAGCCCCGGCGATCCCTGCCGCCACGTCGGTCGAAAACGACAGTCGACCGGCCGCGACGTTGCTCGCGACGAGCGCTTCGAGCCCGGGCTCGTAGATCGGCATGATTCCGCCGAGCAGCGCGTCGATCTTCGCCGGGTCCTTGTCGACGCAGGTCACATCGTGGCCGAAATCGGCAAAGCAGGCGCCCGAAACGAGGCCGACATAGCCCGCACCGATCATCGTAATCTTCATAATTGCAGTCCGTCAGTTGTTGTGTCGCGGATTGGTAGGTGGCGGGCATGTCCAATGCAAGGCGATGCGGCCTTAAATCGGGCGTTCCGCGCGCGCTTCATTTTCGCTCGATGACGTTCGAAGCTGGATCGATTGCGTCGTCGTCGCTTCTCTCCGCCTCCGCTTCGATGGCCTTCGGCGCCGACCGCGGGAATAGGATCCGGCCGAACATCAGGAGTATCGTTGGCCAGAACATCGTATTGAGGAGGTCGTGGAGTGCGGCTGCGCGGTCATTGAGCGGCGTGAGTAGCGAATGGTGCATTACGTCATTTATTTCGTTGCCCAATTCGAAAAGCAGCAAGGCTGTCCATGGAATCCAGGTGTCGGGTCGTCGCCGCACAATCAGTGCGATGCCGAACAACAGGAACAACGACATGTGAACGTGCAAGGCATCGGGCGACAGGCTGATGAGAAACTCGAGCGCATCCTTGCTGCCGATGATCCTCGTGCCGAATTGTTCGAGGCTGTCGGTTATCGAAGTCACTATATGCTGGCCTTGTTTTGCACCGGAATCAGGACGCCCGGGTTAAAAATATTGTGCGGATCAAGTGCGCGCTTGATCGCCGCCAGGCTGGCGAGACGTGCCTGCGAGGCGTGGCGCGACAGGTCGCGCAGCTTGGCCCGGCCGATGCCGTGTTCGGCCGAAATCGATCCGGCGAAGGAATTCGACCATGTCATAAACCATGTCGCTGATCGCCTCGCCGCTCTCGTCGTACCAGCGCTCGGCGACGGCGCCTTCGGGCGCGCGAACATGAAAGTGGACGTTGCCGTCGCCGAGATGGCCGAAGGCCAGGGCGGTGGTCCCCGGGAACTGGTTTTCGACGCGGTCGGAAGTTTCCGCGATGAATCGCGGCATGTCGACGACCGGGACGCTGACGTCGTGCTGCAAGGCGGGGCCATGGGCGCGTTCGGCCTCGGAAATCGACTCGCGGATCCGCCAGAATTCGGCTTCTTCGCGGCCGCTGGAGGCGATTACCGCGTCCTCGACCAAGCCCGCTTCGATCGACTTTGCCAACGCGTTTTCGAGCTGCTCACGCGGCTCGCGTTGGTCGGGCCGTTCGCGCACGAGTTCGACGATGACATGCCAGGCATGACGCCCGGCAAGCGGCGCGCGCGTACCCGCGACATGGCCGAGGACGCTGTCGAGCGCGAGATCGGGGATGATTTCGAACTGCTCGAGCTGCTCGCGCTGTCCGTCGAGCGCGCGGAGCAGGCGATAGGCGGCATCGGCGCTGGCGACGCCGACCCAGGCTGTCGCGCGATCGATGATCGCCGGGGAGGTTCGCAGGATCACGCGCGAAACGATCGCCAATGTCCCTTCGGAGCCGACGATCAGGTCGCGCAGCGCATAGCCGCGATTGTCCTTCTTGAGCGGGGCCCGTTCGTCGAGTACCGTGCCGTCGGCCTTCACCGCCTCGATCCCCGCGACGAGCGCGCGCATATTGCCGTGACGCAGCACCTGTGTGCCCCCGGCATTGGTCGCGACGAGCCCGCCGATCGTGGCCGATCCCTTGGCACCAAGGCTGAGCGGGAAGCGCGCATCATGGTCCGCCAGGACATTGTGCAGCCGCTCGAGAATGACCCCCGCGCCGCATTCGACGAAGCCGTCGGCAATGCGGTCGGTATCGATCGTGTCGAGCCGACGCAGCGACAGCAGCATCGCGCTGCCCGTGTCGTCCGGGGTCGCGCCCGCCGCCATGCCGGTGTTGCCCCCTTGCGGGACCAGCGCAATCCTATGCGCCGCGCACAGGCGGACCGTTTCGGCCAGTTCGCCCGTGTCGGCAGGACTCAGCATGGCACGGGCCGCACCATGATAGCGCCCGCGCCAGTCGGTGAGCCAGGGCGCCATCGCGTCGGCGTCGGTGGTATAGCCGCGCGGGCCAAGGAGGCGCGCCAGCATCGCGTCGATTGATTGGGTCATCACGGGGTTCCATAGGATATGGCGCGCGACGAAGCGAGCGCGTGATGGCCGGTCGGATGCCGAGAGGCGACCGGGCCTATTTGGCGCCAAACCCCGTCAGCATCGTACGCACGGTCTTCAGCGTGATCAGGATATCGAGCCAGGCCGAAAAATATTTTATGTAATAAAAGTCGAACTGCAGCTTCGTGCCAACCGCTTCGAGATCAGCCACATGCCCCTGGTTGACCTGCGCCCAGCCGGTGATGCCGGGCAGGACGATGTGGCGGTATGAATAGAATGGCAGTTCATCCTCGTACCAGTTCGATAACTGCGCTGCTTCGGGGCGGGGACCAATCCAGCTCATTTCGCCGCGCAAAATATTGACGATCTGGGTCAGTTCATCGATCCGATATTTACGCAGAAATGCGCCGACACGCGTGATGCGGATGTCCGATTCCTGCGTCATAGCTGACCGAAGTTGGTCGTCATCGGACGAGGATTCTGGTCGCCATGTCATCGTCCGGAACTTGTAGACGGTGAATTCGCGGCCACGATAGCCAACGCGCTTTTGACGAAACAGGATGGGCCCGCGAGAATCGAGTTTGATCGCGACGGCGCTAATCAACAATATCGGTGACAGGATTGGCAGAAAGATGATCGAAACCACGATATCAATCAGAGATTTAATCTTGCGATAAGCTAAATTCGGGATCAGCGAGCCGAGATTGTTTTCTGACAAATGCTCAATCTTGACGCGGCCCGACAGCGATTCCACCAGTTGCTTCACATGATAGACGGGGTAGCTTTCCAGTGCAGCGTGCGCGAGCATCCGCTCCCATTCGGGCGGCAAATCGGCCCGGAAATCTGCAACGATCGCAGCGCGGCTGTGCGGTGGAAGATCGGTCGTATTGAGAGTGGTGAGAGAAACCCCCTTCAATTCTGCCAGCTCTTCGATTGATCCGACCGGGATGACATAAAACAGGGTTTCGTACCATTTGCGACTGGCAAAGCCGGGAAGGCTGAAAAAGATCGCGGAAAGAACGAAGCTCGCGGCGAGCACCGCGCGGCTATAGTCGATCCGGACCAAAAGCAGCGTGGCCGCAACCAGCCCGAACGAAAACAGGAAAGACGGCAAGGTGTTTTGGCGTTGCCGCGTGCCCGGAAAGCCGTTGAGGCGACGGCTGAAATAGATTCCCGTAACGACCGCTATGGTGGCGGCTAATAAAGAATTTATCCCGGGCTCGTCGTTGGCCAGTGCAATGTCGCGAATGAACACTTGAACGCCAACCGGGATGCCAACACAAACCAGAATCCCGAGCACAAATTGCAGGGGATAACGGCCCAGTCTGAAGAACTTATTTTGCTCGCGTTGACGGTCGGAAGGCTTTGAAAGCACGCCGGATAAACTCCGTGATAAACAAGATCGATAGCACGCGCAACGGGAGCCGGCCTCTTAAGTGTGTTGGCTTGGGAAGGCAAGCCGACGCGGAGCGTTCGGCTTGCAATCGGCTTCATCCTGACATAGGCGCTGTCTTGCGGCCTGAAGCCTTGCCGTGATCGAAATTCCAGGAAACTTCTCGTGCACCCGAGCATATTTTCCACGCCCCGGTTTGGCGATGATCGAGGTTGGTTTACCGAAAGCTACAGCCGACGGAGCTTTGCGAAGCTCGGCATTGTATGTGATTTCGTGCAAGACAATCACAGCTTTTCAGCTTCCCGATTTACGTTGCGTGGACTGCATTATCAGACGCCGCCGTTCAGCCAGGCAAAGGTCGTGCGCTGCATTCGCGGAACAATATTCGATGTCCTCGTCGATGTTCGGCAAGATTCTCCGACACGCGGCAAGTGGGGCGCTCATATATTGAGCGCCGAAAATGGTCTCCAGATGTTCGTGCCTGCCGGTTACGCCCATGGATTTCTGACGCTCGAAGACAATTGCGAAGTGACATATAAGGCGTCGGCGTTCTACGCGCCGGACCACGATGCAGGGATCGCATGGGATGATCCAGAAATCGGAATAAGCTGGCCGATCGATGGCGTATTGCCCGAGCTGTCTGACAAGGACCGGGCTCTGCCGTCGCTGGCACGCGCCGCCGCTCCATTTGCCTATGACGGCATACCATTCGAAGGACTGCCGGAATGCCAGACAATCACAGCATGAATATACTCGTTACCGGTGGGGCCGGATTTATCGGATCTGCGTTGGTTCGACAATGGATCGGCGAGACCGATGCGCGCGTAACAGTGGTCGACAAGCTGACTTATGCAGGCAATCTGGACTCGTTGGCACCCGTGGCCGAGAGCGCCAGATATAACTTCGTTCGCGCAGATATTTGTGATGCTGAGGCTCTCACGAAGCTGCTCGACACCAGCCGCCCCGACATCGTCATGCACCTTGCCGCTGAAAGTCACGTCGATCGGTCGATCGACGGTCCGGCCGAATTTATCCATACCAATATCGTTGGTACCTACACATTGCTCGATTGCGTAACGCGCTATTGGCGCGGTCTGACTGAGGACGCACGAGGCACATTCCGCTTTCACCACATTTCGACCGACGAAGTGTTCGGCGCGCTCGGCGATCACGGATTGTTCGATGAACAAACCAGCTACGATCCGCGCTCGCCCTATTCGGCATCGAAGGCTAGCTCGGACCATCTCGTCCGCGCATGGAACCATACCTTTGGCCTGCCGGTGCTCATCACGAACTGTTCGAACAATTATGGGCCTTATCATTTTCCCGAAAAGCTCATTCCGCTAATCATCCTTAAGTGCGTGGCCGGCGAAGCGCTGCCCGTTTATGGCGATGGCAGCAACGTTCGCGACTGGCTCTATGTCGATGATCACGCACGCGCATTGCGGACCGTGGCGACCGAAGGCCAACCGGGCGAGACGTACATGATCGGCGGAAATTGCGAGCGTTCCAATCTGCAGGTCGTCGAAACGATCTGCGCCTTGCTCGACGAACTCAGGCCGCGCGACGACGGCAGGCCCTATGCAGACCAAATTACCTTCGTTGCCGATCGACCCGGTCACGACTTTCGTTATGCAATCGACGCCTCGAAGATCCGCGATCAACTCGGTTGGGAGCCGATGGAAAGCTTCGAATCCGGCATGCGCAAGACCGTCTCGTGGTATCTCGATAATGAATCGTGGTGGCAGGCGATCCAGACGGGAGCCTATCGCGGAGAGCGGCTCGGCGTAGATGCCTGATGGCCGCGCGACGTGGTTGGTGACGGGCGCTACCGGGCAGGTGGGGGGCGCGCTGGTCGCCGCACCGCCGGTGGATGTCCGCATCGTGGCGCCGCCACGTGAACACTTCGACCTTGCCGAGGCGTTCGATGCTTCCGAGCTGATTGCGCGCGAAGGCATAACCGCGATCGTTAATTGCGGGGCCTATACCGCGGTTGATCGCGCCGAAGGCGAGGCTGATCTGGCAATGGCGATAAACGGGCGCGCGCCCGGCATCCTTGCCCACGCGGCAGCCGGGGCTGATATTCCGATTATCCAGGTATCGACCGATTATATCTTTGCCGGCGACAAAACGGGGGCATATCGCGAAGAGGACGAACCGGCACCCTTGGGCGTATACGGACGTACCAAGCTTGCCGGAGAACAGGCAATTATCGCATCGGGCGCGCGTTATGCTATCGTCAGGACTGCGTGGGTGGTCAGCGCATATGGGCAGAATTTCGTCAAGACAATGATCCGGTTGGCATCCGAGCGCGATACGTTGAACGTTGTCGCGGATCAGCGCGGTACCCCGACCCATGCCGGTGATCTCGCTGCGGCACTCGGAATTGTCACAAAGGCCTTTGGGCAAGATGGGCAAAAGTCGGGGATCTGGCATTTCGCCAATAGAGGCGAGGCGAGCTGGTACGATGTGGCGAACCGAGTTTTCGCGCGGGCAGCTTTGCACGGATCGAAAAGCCCTGTCGTTAGACCGATCGCGACGAGCGAATATCCTACAACAGCGCGACGACCCGCCAATTCTCTGCTGGCCACCGACCGTATCGAGCGGGATTTCGGGATCATACCACGACCTTGGGGACTCGCGGTCGACGACGTCGTCGATGCATATTACGACAAATTGAGCAAAGGACGAACGGTATGAAGGGCATTATTCTGGCCGGCGGTTCGGGGACGCGACTTCATCCTGCGACGCTGGCGATCAACAAGCAGCTCCTGCCGGTCTATGATAAGCCGATGATCTATTATCCGCTGTCAATCCTGATGCTGGCTGGAATTCGCGAGATACTGATCATCTCATCGCCAGAGTATATCGACAATTATCGTCGTCTTTTCGGCTCCGGGGAAAAACTCGGAATTACGATCGAATATGCCGAACAGCCCAGGCCCGAAGGTCTCGCACAGGCGTTCCTGATCGGCGAGGCGTTTCTCGCCGGGGCGGCGGGGGCACTGATCCTTGGCGACAACGTCTTCTACGGCGCCAACCTTCCCGAACTGCTAAATTCGGCGAAGGAGCGAAGCACTCGGGGCGGAGCAACGGTGTTCGGTTATCATGTTTCGGACGCAACTGCTTACGGCGTGGTCGAACTCGATGGCGAGGGCCGTGCGCTTTCGATCGAGGAGAAACCGGCAAAGCCCAAATCGAATTGGGCGGTAACTGGTCTGTATTTCTATGACGAACGGGTTGTAGATTTCGCCAAACAGGTGCGTCCGTCGGCGCGCGGTGAGCTTGAAATCACCGATCTTAATCGTCTCTACATGGAAGCAGGGGCGCTGCACGTCGAACGCATGGGCCGCGGCTACGCCTGGCTCGATACCGGTACGCATGAAAGCCTGCTGGAAGCGTCTGAATTTGTCCGGACCATCCAGCATCGCCAAGGGTTCCAGATCGCCTGCCTCGAGGAAATAGCCTGGTCCCAGCGGTTCATCGATGACGCGCAGTTGCGCGCGCACGGCGAGTTTTTCGCCAAAACCGATTACGGCCAATACCTGCTCAGGCTTGTGAACTGAGAATGCTCTTCGAATGAGGTGCCGGTCGCTCAGGCGGGCGATACGGGTTACGATGCAGGATCCGCAAAAGGCTGGATGGCCATTACGAGAGCGGAGCGATTGCCTCTCTGAGCAATGTGGCCACGCGCGGTCCCCAGACCTCTAGGCTGAAGTCGCGTTCGACCTTTGCGCGGCCTGCAGCGCCCATGCGGGCGCGCAGGTCGGGATCACGGAGCAGAGTTGTCAGCGCATCGCGCCAGTCCTGATGGGTGCTCACCAAGAAGCCATTGACGCCGTCCTCGACGATGTCGGCGTTGACTCCGACAGGCGATGCGATGACTGGTAGCCCGCAAGCCATATACTGGATGAGTTTGTAGCCGCATTTGCCACGCGACCATGGTGTATCGGACAGCGGCATAACCCCGATATCCATCGACTGAATCCGACTGACTTCGCTGTCTTCGGTCCACGCCAGGATATCGAGCAAACGATGGTTCGACTTGCTCGCACCTACCGCGTGGATCCTTGCCTCCTCTTCCGCTGCCACTTCCGTCAACAAGGGGATCATGGGCTCCATATATTCCTGCCACGTGCTGGGCGTTCCGATCCAGCCGATCACCGGAGGTGTTTCGGGACTTTTCGGCGGAGCCAGAGTGTAGACCGCCAGGTCGACGACAGTAGGCACGATTTCGACTCGCGGAGCGCCCGCGGCGCGCGCGCGCTCCGCGAGATATTCGTTGCCGGCGGTTACCATGCTCGAACGCGCCATGAGATTGTCGATCTTTCTCCCGAGCACGCGACGCACCAATTGTGATCGATGCATATCGTATCGATGAAAAATGGCGTCGTCGCAGTCGATGACGTAACGGCTGTCCGCCGGTATCGCCATTTTCTCAATCAAGGAGGGGACCCACGGTAGGGCTTCGGATTGAATCCACATGCCATCGGTTCTTTCGCTTTTCTGCAAATCCTGCAGACGAGCGATGTATCCTTGCAACGTGGCTTTTGTAACCGATCGGCCTCCATACAGATTAATCAGATAGTCTTCGTCGAGGAACGACTTGAGCGTGCATTGAATACCTGCCGCTTCGAGCGCGGGAAGATATTGCATGAAACGTAGCCGGCTGGACGCTCCGAGTTCGCGCGTGTCTGGGGAGAATGGTCAATTTCATGCGGACTTCTGACTCAGATACCAGGATTGAAACATCAGGACCGTCCACAGGCGCACGGTCCAGTCACGCCGGCCGTCGAGATGTTCGATCCAGGTTGTCCGTATCGCGGTTTCATCGAAGTAGCCATGCGAGCGCAGGTTTTCGTCCGACAACAAATCGTCCGCCCAATCTTTGAGCGGACCCTTTAGCCAAGCCCCCACCGGAATTGCAAAGCCGGCTTCGGGCCGATCGAACAAGTTGCGAGGAACATATTTTTCAAGAATCCGGCGAAGGATCCACTTGCCTTGATTATCCCGAATTTTCATATGTATTGGCAGTCGCGCTGCGGCGGCGATGACATCACTGTCGAGAAAGGGTGCTCGGGCTTCAAGGCCGACGCTCATTGCTGCGCGATCGATCTTGCACAAGAGATCATCGGGAAGATACCCTTGGAGGTCCTGTTGCATCAGCCACTCAACGGACTCTGCTTTCCCGCACCGCGCATCCCCGGTGTCCGCTAGTTCGATATCGTCGTTCTCTCCTGGCTCGCCAGCCATGATCTTGATCGGCCAGTCGGTAATCAGTCCGGTATAGAGTCCCTCGAACGAATGGGCGCGATCCAGTCTTTCACCAAGCTTGTGGGCCTTGTTGCCAGTCTGATCGACCCCGATCGCATCGCCCAGCCGATCCCAGGCGGCTGCGGGAATGCCCATTACGCCGCGACCTGCGATCTTGCGCAATGCGAATGGCGTCTTGCCCAGCAATCGCCAGACACGCGGTGCCCATCGATACCGGTAATATCCGCCGAACAGTTCGTCGCCACCGTCGCCTGACAAGGCCACTTTGACTTTCGATCGCGCCAGGCGGCAGAGAAGGAAGGTTGGTATTTGTGAGGAATTCGGCGAAGGGCTCGTCATAGAGCGACGGCATGTCGGGCAGTATTTGCCCCGCATCCCGCTCGGTAACGATCATTTCGCAATGGTCGGTTCCAAGATGTCTGGCCACCTTGGCCGCATGAAGGGCTTCGTTAAATCGTTCGACTTCAAAGCCAATTGTGAAAGTAGCGATTGGCCTATCGCTCTGTGCCTGCATGGCGGCGGCGATGAGCGAGCTGTCGACTCCGCCTGAAAGAAAGGCGCCGACCGCCACGTCGGCTTGCATTTGGCCTTTCACCGAGTGATTGAAGACGCGCTCAAGCCGGTCGATGGTGGCCTGCTCGCTATCGATTGGCGTTGGATCCCGGTCGAAAACCTGATTCACGTGCCAATATCGGCGGATCGACAGGTTTTGGTATCGGTCGCCGGGGCGGAGCGGTGCCGGTGGAGCCGATCGCGGAGCATCGCCGCAAAGCTCCAGTATGCACCCCGGCTCGAGCTTATATGTGCCACGATAAATGCTGAACGGGGCAGGCACATAGGAAAGGCGCATGTAGCGGGTCAGCGCAGTGCGGCAGATTTGGGAAGAAAAATCCGGGTGGGCGCGAAGCGCCTTGAGTTCGGATCCGAAAACGAAATCGGTCCCGGCCCAGCCCCAATAAAGTGGTTTTTCGCCGACGCGATCTCTTGCCAGCGTCATGCGCCTGTCTTTGCGATCCCACAGACCCAGGGCAAACATGCCCAACGCCCGGCAAAGCGCTTCATCGAGTCCCCAAGCCGCGATAGACGCCAACAGCGTCTCGGTGTCCGAATGTCCCCGCCACGTCCGGCCTTCTGCGACCGACTCTAAGTCACGGCGCAGATTGAGATGGTTGTAGATCTCGCCGTTGAACACCAGGACATAGCGGCCACAGTCCGAATGCATTGGCTGCGCACCAGCATTTGAAAGTTCTAGAATCGCTAGTCGCCGATGACCCAGACCGATGTGGTGCTCGTGCCAAACGGCACCGGTATCGGGCCCGCGATGCGTCAACCGGGCGGTCATGGATTCTAACGTGGCGACGTCGAGTTGCGTGCCGGCCCCCGCGGCAATTCCCGCTATGCCGCACAATTTCTTTGCCCAATTATTGTGCGGTATAGAGCCCGATAACAATCGGTTCCCGCTTCGAGCGAAAACACGTCTTCGGCCGCCTTGCGGCAACGCGCCGCGAGATCCGGATCCGACATCAAAGTTTCAAGCTCGGTCCACGCGGCGCGCATGTCTTCGGGCGAACTGCTGCGCACGAGCACGCCGACGTTGTGATCGCGGATAATTTCGGCAACGTCGCCGACCCCTTCATTTGCAACCACTGGCAGGCCGCAGCCTAGAATTTCAGCCATACGAGTGGGAGAGCGACCCAGTTCTGAAATCTCTCCCCCAGCGTAAAACATGACGGAGACGTCGTGTCCTTGCAACGCAATCGGCATGTCCTACTGGAAAGCAGGATCGTACGAAAAGACGCTTTCCCGGTTTCCGTAGGGATCGACAGTCCGGCGCACCAGAGCGGTGTCGTCACGGGTTACGATTTCGAATGTCGCCGAAGCGTCTTCCTGGCTGACCAAGGCAAACCATCTGACCAGCCAATCGGTTCGGAACCAGCCACTCGTTACGGTTCCGATGCAACCGTGGACGCGCAGTCACCGGGGGTGTGGGCGGATAAAGCGCGTCAGGTCTGCACAGGTCGGGATGATCGCAAGCCGTTGCCCATCCAGTTCGTCACGATAGACCGTGCGCAAATGTAAGGCAGCGGCATTGGTAAGCCAAACGACGCCGGCTGCATTCCGAAACATGCGCGCTCGGCGGCGACGA
>CAWDAN010000002.1:0-319321 GCA_963800335.1 uncultured Alphaproteobacteria bacterium
TCCCTTCCACTAGGCAATACCGAACCTTGCTGGCCAAGGCCCGTTCGGCTGGGGCTCGTTTGGGTCCTGCTTGGGGCACGTTGGGTACGGTAAACAGCTCGTTCCGCTTGATAACCTTGACCGGACGCACCATCGAAACAACGATCGCGTTAGTGATAAAGGTAATTCAGCATAGGCCGGTTTTCGGCAGGGTCTATGATATCAAGGTCCACGCCCTAGCCACAAATCGTGCCGGACGATCCAAGTGCCGAATTTGGCCTTCCTTTGCTGGACCTTTAACACTTAGGCCGACACGGATGGGATGGGCGTAACCGACTGACCGAGGATTCACGGCCTCCACGCCCCACGCATCCAAGCGAGAAGCCATTTATTTATGCCAGCATTTGGCCCGAATGCTGTACTTCCGTTTAGCTGAACAAAAGCAATCATTCGCGCCAGCGCGTCTGAAGATATGCCTGCGACTACGTCTGCGGCACCCTGCCTCGGCACATAATTCTGCTTCACGCCTTGTGGGCATACCTCAAATGGGGGATGCGCCTAGATTAAGGTTAGCGTTAATATATTAATAACTATACGATATTGGCAGGGGGCCAAATGTGAGTGATGGATCTAGCGCAGTAGGCCAAATAAGTGACATCGCCACAACATGGCTGGAATCCGACGGCCGCCCCCGTATGGTTGTGGATCAGAATCTTGCTGTCCATTGGAATAATGATGCGGTCCATACGCTGGACCCATCTATCGGATTTCAAGTTCAGAGTGGCCGAATTCTATTCCAATGCGAAGGCGTGAGCAAAGATCTCAAGGATCTTGTGGCGTCATTGAGCGAGCATGACAGCCGTTCTCTGCCGGTTACTTCGAGTGATGGGGATGCGATATATCTCATCCGCGGATGGCCAAGCAACCGCCGCAATCTGGCGATGCTCGAAATCCTCTGTCCAGCGCCCCTGCAGTCAGTGAGTTACGACGGCCTTGAGAAGGTTCTAAACCTTACCCCCGCTGAGCACCGTATTTTGAAGGGCGTCACATCGGGTAAGAAAATCCCGGAAATCGCGGCCAATCACAGCCTGTCGCAGCATACCGTTAGAACGCATGTTCGTCGCATATATGCCAAGGCAGAAGTGTCTTCGTTATTTGAATTAATGATGAAATTCAGGGTCTTCCGGTTCGTATAGTCAAGTCGACTGATTGTGTTACGGGCCATTGGCGAAAGACATCGCCGCCACACTGTCCTTTTTCGATACACCGTTGGTTTGTTTCCCATTTGGGTGGTCGCATACCTCAACGGGGGGATGCGAGCGCAACATCCTTATCCCTAATATCTCGTTAACGTTTGAAAACGACGAGTCGGTGGGGCGCCGTGAAATTTAGGGGTGGGCCCTGAGAAAAATCTCCACGTGCTCGACGAAGCATAGCAGTGAACCGGCCAGGCGAATTCGCTCGCCGCACTCTCTGCATAAAATTTCATTCGCGGGCTCGGTTCGCGAATGTCACCAAGAAGAGCAGGCACCGCTGCTCTTCTTGTTCCCGCTCACCGGTGCAGAAATAACGCCGCTCAATAAAAATATGGTGGGGGGCGCTTGGAAGGAATATCAATATGAAGAAGCTACTTATGGTCGCGGTCGCATCGACTGCATTCATGTCCTCGACGGCATTCGCACAGAGCAGCCAGGATTTGCAGAGCCTGACTTTCAATGCGACCGTCGTACCCGAATGCAGCATCGAAGATCCTGCCGACGTCACGTTCGCCAGCGTCAACATCAACCAGGGCGCCGGCTCGGGTGCGCTGCTGCTCAAGAACGGATCGCAGTCTGCACCGGCTGACGACATCTACGTGAGCTGCAACTACGCCACGTCACTGACGGTCGAGTCGGCCAATGACGGCCTGCTCAACGCAGCAGGCGCTACGGTCGCGGCAAATGACCCGAACGACTTCACCAACGTCATTAACTATCGCGTCAAGCTGACGTCGAGCGACGGCAGCTTCCCTGTGCTCGATTTCCGGACGATCCAGGCCGGCACTTCGAAGTCCGTCAATGCGGCTGGTGCGTTCCATGATAACGCTGCGCTGAAAGTGTACATCGATCGCGACGATACGGCCAAGCGCCCCGTCTCGGGCCTCTACACCGATACGGCCACGATCACCATCGGCACCGTCTAAGTCACGTGGCATATGAATGACAGTAAGGGGGGAACTTCGGTTTCCCCCTTCGTCTTACCCGCGGATCGCAAAGCTGCCTGATACGGATTGATGAAAATAGCGTGATTACAATGGCCAAGGGGCAATCGATGTTTAGGAAATTTTTGCTCATTTGGGGAGCCGCCGTGCTTGCCCTTGCGCCGGTGGCCGTCGACGCGGCTGCGGTGTCTCCGATGATGGTGGATGTGAAGCCGATGGGGCGTGGTTCGATTGCGCGCGTCGAGCTCACCAACCCGGGCCAGAAAGAATTCCCTGTCGAAGTCCAGATGTTCCGCGGCGTCATTTCCGAGGCCGGCGCAACTTGAACTGACGCCTGCTGACGATCAATTCCTGCTATTTCCAGCGCAAAGGATTGTCCCGGCGCGGTCACAACAGGTGTTTCGCGTCCAATACATCGGCGAACCCGAGCTCGCGGCGTCCGAAATATACTATATGCAGATCAGGCAGATTCCCGTTGAGATAAATCCCGGTGAGTTGCAGGTCCAGGTCGTCGTGAATTTCAATATCCTGGTCAACGTGATCCCCGACGACGCAGTGCCCCAACCGGTAGTCGAGTCCATTCGTCCAGTGGTCCGTGACGACGTGGCCGGCATCGAGGTGCGCATCAGCAACCGCGGCACGCGCTATTTCACTGCCGCAAACCTTCCATGGCAGGTCAGCGGCACGGCCGAGGACGGCAGGCCGGTCGATCTCAAGTTTTCGCCCGAGGTAATGGCCAAGCTCATCGGGGTTGGCGTCGTGGCGCCTGGTCGCGCTCGCATATTCTTCATTCCGACTGAAAAGGCCCTCGTCGAGGGCACTATTCAGGCAAAGATAGCGTCCTGATCGTGAGACGGGCGGGGGCCGGCATTCTAACCACAGGGATCAGCAAGCTTGCCATCGCGACGGCAATGCTGAGCGTTTCAACGGTTGCGCGCGCGGAGGAACAGCCTGCGCAAGTTGGTCCTGTCGAAGCTGTAAAGCCAACTTCGCGAAGCGTTACCATGTCGGTTCCATTGGTTTGGAATGGGCAGGTTTTGCGCGATGTGATCGTCCAGGTCGATGGTGACGGATCGCTCGCGATCGAGAGCCAGTCGCTCCGCGAGGAACTAAGCCGTCTTTTGACCGATGCGGGAATCGTGCGCCTCGATGAAACGATCGCCGGTGATCCTTTCGTGAGCCCGGAAGAGTTGAAGGCGGCAGGCTTTACGGTCGTCTTCGATCTCGCGCGGCTCGAACTCAACGTCGAATCGATCGATCCGAAATTTCGCCCCACCGCACCCTTGACTGGCCGCAGAGAAAATCGCGAACCGCAACTGCCGTCGATAAAACCGGCGGGCTTCAGCGCCTATCTCAACACGAACCTGAACCTGCTTTATCGTGATCAGGAAGGCGTCGTAGCCCCGGATATCTTTCTGTCGGGCGCTGCCCGCTATCGCGACGTCGTGCTGGAATTCGACGGGGGCTTTACAGAAAATTCAGGTGATAACTACCAGTTCTACAGGCGCGCCGTCCGGGCCGTTTACGATCAACCCGAAAAATTCCGCAGGTGGAGCGCGGGCGATCTGCAGCTCACCGGCACCGGGCTCCTGCGGACACCTTTCATCGGAGGCTTCGCCCTGGAGAAGAGCCGCAACACGTTCGACCCACTTAGCCCGACGTTCAACCTTGGCGGGCGTCAGATCTTCGTCGCCTCGCCGTCGACCGTCGAAGTCATCGTCAATGGCGCGTCGTACCAAACGCTGGACCTTCAACCGGGGACCTATAGCCTCGACGATCTACCCATCCAGATCGGGTCCAACGACGTACAACTTGTCGTCCGCGATGCTTCCGGTCGGGAACAGGTGACGCGCTTCGACTATTTCTTCGACCCTATCGACCTGGAAGCCGGCGAAGACGAATACACTATTGCATTCGGCCTGACGGCGACACAGTTCAATCTTCAACCGAAGTATTCGAGCGACCCGGTATTCATCGGCAACTACAGAAAAGCGTTATCCAATATCCTCGTCCTGGGCGGCGGTTTGCAGATTGCGAAGGATCTCCAGGTTATCGCCGGCGAGGTTCAAGTGGTACCGCAGGTGATCCCTGGAAGCTTCGATTTTCAGGGTGCCGTCAGTATCGGCGACGGCACGGGTTTCACGTTTCGCAGTGGATATCGTGTAACACTGGGCGGCGGTCCTTATGCGAAACGACTGTCGGCGACGGTCAATTATGAAAGCAAAAACTTTCGGACGGTTAGCGATCTGTCAGGCTTCCGGCTCGAAAACCTTACCGTTAGCGCTAGCTACAGTCAGGCACTGTCCGAACGGACGTCTGTGGTCGCTGGCGCCAACTATTTTTCGCGCTCGGGCTTCAAGGACCGGACCAACGTGTTTGTCGATGTTAATCATCGCCTGGCCGACAATGTGCGCGGTACGCTGGGAGTTGAATACGGTACTGGATCAACCTTTGGTGCCAATTTCGGCGTGCGCGCCGGCATTTCGGTTTTGTTTGGCGGCGGACACCGGGCTGATGCAGCCTATCAAAGCCGTAACCAGTTGGCGCGTGCCTCTGTTTCGCGTGGTTCGGGTAACACTGTCGGCTCGCTCGGCTACGCGGTGAACGTGCAGGATTCTTCCGGCAATGCGTCGGTTGACGGCGTGGTGGATTATATTGCCAACCGTTTCGAGGCCCGCGCGTCGCTTGCTACCTCGGGAACGAGCCTTGGCGGCATCACCAACGACCAGACGGCAAGGTTACAGATCAGCACGTCGTTCGCATTCGCCGATGGCACGTTCGGCATAGGTCGGCCGATCCAGAATTCCTTCCTGCTGGCACATCCTCACAAGACGCTCAAAGGCACCGATGTCATCGCCGGACGCAGCCTGAGTGGAGGAAAATACGAGGCGGCCAGCGGACCCTTAGGCGCGGCTGTCGTCAACCAGCTGACGTCTTACAACGCACAGGACGTCCAGTACGACATCGATACCCTGGCCTCGGGATATGACATCGGAGCGGGCGTAGTTCACGTATCGCCCCCGTATCGCAGTGGCTATACGCTGCTTGTCGGAACCGACAGGTTCGTCAGTGCCGTCGGCTTCCTGCAAATCGGTGGCGCGCCAGCAGCGCTCGTCGCCGGACTTATCACGTCCGACGATGATGAAGGATATAAGCCCGAGCCATTCTTCACCAACTCGGCCGGCCGCTTTGGCATAATTGGGCTGGCTCCCGGACGGAGCTATACCATCAAACTGAACTCGAGCGGACAGACATTCACCGTCAAAGTTCCTGCGAACAATACCGGGCTCTATCGGGTCGAGACGATCAATCTCGCGACTCAAATCGATTAGGAAATTTTATGCGCTACTCGACAATTATCGCCTCGATTTTCCTGATGGCCTCCTCGGCAGCGGCCCATGCGACCGAATGTCAGCCCGTTTTCGCAAATGGCGCCCAGACGATCGTCATCAACAATGTCGCGATCGAACCTGGCGGCCGCGCCACACAGAATTTCGATGTTCGCGTCAAGAATGAAGCCGGCGCTCCTACCGCGCCCGCTGGCGGAGCACCTGGCATCGTCGGCACGCCCGGGGGCAGCCCCTGCGAAGCCACGATCCGCGTTGCCAGGCTCGGCAGTTTACCGGGCTCCGATTATCCTCCGTTCTCTCTTAGCGCGCCTGGCAATCGCCAAATCGAAATTCTGATTGATCCCACATCCCCCGGAACGACCGATAGCGACGTTAGGGTCGCCAATGCGCCTCCAGGTCCGCAGGGGCGGGCCGTTCCGTTCCAGATTGGGGTCGCCACCGAGTGGGGATTATCAGCGGGCACTTATACTGAATTGCTGGAGCTATTGCTGGTCGACCGCGATGGCAACATCGTCGATCGTACGCCCCTGACCGTGACAGTCGTAATCCCAGCCACGGTATCGTTGCGCCTGGTAGGCGCGATTACAGGAGGTGGTGGAAACCAGCCTGCTCAGGTTGATTTGGGAAACCTGTCGAGCACGAAAGAAACACGGTCGGAACCCTTTGGTGTCCGCATCTTCAGCACGTCACCCTATGTCGTCAGCATCAGTTCGATCAATCTGGGCAATTTACTGCGCCAACAAGGCAGCGAGCAAATTCCATATACCATGTTTTTTGACGGCGTTATGGTTGACCTTGCCGGCGGCGGTGAATTTATTCAGCCGCGCGGAACGCCTCAAGAGGGGGATTATCGCCCGATGAGCGTCGTCGTACCACCGGTTGTCGTTCTTGCAGGCCGATATTCTGACCGGATCACGATCACCGTGACGGCATTGTAAATCAGATAATCGCAAGCCCAAGACTGATGGTCAGGTTCTGAACGAGACCGCTGGTGCGGATCATCACCGGCACATTTGCCACCGATGGACCACTGCGAAGCGCGACATCGCTCAAGCCCGAACTATCGAGCTGATGAATTTGTCCACCGTAGTTGATCTCGGCTTGTTCGTTATCGCCCAGCGCTCGATGAGACGCCATAATGCGAAAGCCGCGACCGCTGTTGCACATTTCGAATACCGAGCCGCTTGCCGAGGCACCGCCCGCATCGACGGTAATAGCCGATGATTCGATTTCGCAGACTTCGGGAATCTCGAGCGAAATTCGAAAGCCAGCCGACGCGTCGGTTGCAGCGTGTGCCGCCGACGGAACAGCGACAGCAGCGATTATCGCAAGGTAGCGAAACATCACATTCTCCTTAGCATCCGGCGATATGCGTTAAGGATTAAAATTGAGTGTACCCATACTGCCGGATCGGGGGATCGAAGGGTCCCGACAGGTTTGGTTTTGGGCTCGCTTTCCAAGTAATGGTCGTTGCCTAACAATGCCCAGCCTGCCCGCAAACCATCGCCATTAGAAAGCTTTTGGTTCGTGAGGTGAGCGGCAGGAAACATAATACTGGCGGCGGAAACCGGAACGGCAGCTGCCGGCCCAACTTCGGACGTGGGGCAAGTCGCTCCAAGAGCCTAGAAGCTGCCCTTCGTTCATGATTGGACGAATGGCGGATACGAGCCCAGTTGCGGAGGGCTAGATCGGCATCTTTTCAGCGCTAGAAGGAGACATTTAGCGCTGATTATTGGACAGACGATTTCGCGCATCACGTGAATGTGTATGGCCGGCATATTGTAACGTGAAACGGCCTGGGTAATTAGAACAATTAACAGAACGTTTGCCAAATCATGCCGCTCGTGTATTGAACTCACGGGGGGACTTACATGAAGGATCGCGAGCTCGGCCTGCAAAAGGCCGCAGATTTGTTCACTGAGGCTGCTCTTGGCTTGGCCAACTGGACCGATGCTTTGTTTTCGTTGGCGCAGGTGGTCAATAGCAGAACCGGTCAGCTTATCGGCTTCGGCTCATATGAGAGCCTTCCATTCAATGTTATGACTGAAATGGCCGAAACAGCGGCGCAAGAATTTGCGCAATGTGGTGGTGCTAATCCCCTTATAAACTCGCGCGTCCGAGTCGGAACAGCGGCGCCAGAATTGGCATTACGGGACGATCGAGATTTTACGGTTGAGTTAGACAAGTCACGTTCACCAGAATTTGCGAAGTGGCAGGAAGACCATCGTGTCGGCTACACGTGCCTGACCACACTTATAAGGCATGACCGCTACATTGTCGGGCTCGCCGCGATTAACGATTCTAACCAAGCGCCGATGAATGATAAGGACCGTAGATCTCTTTCATTGTTAGCGCCTGCTTTGCGTCGTGCAGTCCGTCTGCAGATGAACATCGAGGGGCGTCAAGCGGCCCTTATCGCCCAAGCATTCGACGCCATAGATCGTGCCATCTTCGTCTGCAGTGCCGATGGTTATGTGGTGGCGATGTCTAGCCAAGCTGAAGAGCTAGTTCGTTCAGCACGGCATCTATCGGTATGCAAAGGGCAACTCGTTTTAACGGATCCGGCCGCTAATAATTCTCTGAAACGCGAACTATGCCTCCTTTCTACAAACGACCTAGAAAGCACGGCAAAATTAAAGGCTATCGTTGCTCACGACAAATCGGGGTTTCCGATTATGATTGAATGCTCGCGTTTTGCGTTCACCTCCGATCTGCCTATGCTCGCGCACTCGATCGTAGTCGTTCATGCACCTAACCAGCGAGAAGAACACATATCGCGCTTGGCGAGGGTGCTATACGGATTAACGCCTACGGAGGCTCAGGTCGCGGCTTACGTTTGTTCAGGACTTGGGCCGAAGCAAATTGCCGAACAATGCGAAATCACCGTTGGAACGGTCCGGACCCATCTGAGGCACATTTTCGACAAGAGCGGTGCCCGCGGCCAGGCTGGATTGGTTGCAAAGCTCTCGGCCTATTTATAGGTTTGGCAGCGTCGGATTAGCCGCCTAAATCCGCCCATTCTTATCACCAGACACACCTAAATTTTAAACCCAGATTTATTCTTGCGTGCTAGCCTATTCGGATAGGGCATTTTGGGTTTGGTGTATTCGCGGAACGATGACTGGAGCGCTGTCCATTTTTGATACACCGTTGGAACAAGCCATATATCTTTTGGCATATACCTCATTTGGTAGATGCTTACGCAATAATTCCGACCTTAATATCCAATTAACGTTTCGAATATGACGAGTCGGTGGGGCTCGATGAAACGATTGGGGTGGGACGATGCTAGGGCAATGTGGCTTTTTGCGCACTATGCGGAGCGCAAGACTTTCTTCAATCGCAGGGGCGCTCTTGGTTTGCACTGCCGCGCCAAGTGCGGCTCAAGACATTACGTATCAGCCTGTTGATCCCAGCTTCGGTGGCAATCCATTCAACTCGGCCCACCTTCTTGGCATTGCCGGTGCCCAGAACACCTATAAGGACCCGTCGGCAAAACAACCTAACTCGCAGGCAGATGTATTCGCTCGACAGTTGCAGTCTCGGTTGCTGTCGGCGTTGTCATCGCAAATCGTAGACGCGATCTTCGGCGAAAACCCACAAGAGCGTGGCACTATTCGTTTCGGAGGGCAGACAATCAACTTCGTTCGGGGACTGGACGACGTCACCCTGACGATCACGGACAACTCTTCTGGCGAGGTCACGACAATCGTGATTCCTACCTTTGTGGAAATCAACTGATATGTTGAAGGGGCTAAGCGTTTTCGCCGCGGCGTTCGCGTTGCAGGGCTGTATGTCGGTCGGCACCGATGGGCGTAGCTCGCTTCCGGAAACGTCATCGCTAGCGGTGATACCCGAGCGGACCCAGACTCAACGATTGCTTCAGTCAATCCCCGCGCCGTCTCGGCCCGTTGCGATTGCGGTCTATGGATTTAACGATCAGACTGGTCAGTTCAAACCAACCGAACAAGGCCAGACCTTGTCACGCGCAGTGTCTCAAGGGGGGAGCTCAATCCTCGTCAAGGCACTTCAAGACGCGGGCAATCGCCAATGGTTTACGATCGTCGAGCGGGAATCCCTGAAGAACCTTCTGAGCGAGCGCCAAATCATTCGCGAGATGCGAGAGCGTTACCTGGGCGAGCAAGAGGTCAATGCGCAGGCATTGCCAGCACTCCTCTTTGCAGGCGTCCTGCTTGAAGGCGGCATCGTCGGTTACGATACCAATACTCTGACCGGCGGGGCCGGTGCGGCCTTTTTAGGGATCGGCGCTCACTCCGAATATCGGCAGGACACAGTCACGGTCTATTTGCGTGCCGTGTCCGTTCGAACGGGCGAGGTTCTGACGACGGTGACTGCGTCGAAAACGATTGCTTCACAAGCGATTGGTGCGAGCGCATTCCGATTTGTCGGGTTCAAAGAACTGCTCCAGGCAGAAGTCGGATACACGACCAATGAGCCTGACCAACTGGCTCTCCAACAGGCGATAGAAAAAGCTGTTTACGGCCTTGTCATGGAGGGCGTTGATCTCAAGCTATGGCAATTCGCCGACATTAATGCCGGTTGGCCGCTCTTGTGGCGATATCGTCAGGAACGCGACGGCATGCTTGATGCCCGCCAAGTGCAGGACGCCATGAAAGAGTCGGCAGCAACGCCTCCGGCCAAGATTATTGCAAGGAAAGATGAGACTACACCGCCACGCCGCTCAATGGAGTCAGGCGAGAGGCCGGTTAATCCAGGCCGCTCGGACGCAAAGCGCGACTAGGGGCGGAAAGAAACGATGTGGCGGGACCCGATAACCGCCGCGGGGAGGACTTATCGGGGGGCGAGTGCGGAAATTGTAGTTTCCGCAATTGGTCGGTGAAAAAGGCACGCCGGAGTTGCAGCTCCGACGTGCCCCGATTGACGAAGTTGCGTGTGTCACAACCATGTCGGACCCCGGTGACGGGGCCGCCATGATTATGAACCTCCGAGAGGGAGTTGACAACCATGGCCGGGACTAATCCAAATCCTGACTATCCCGTGCAAACGCACGGTCCGCCGTGCTCGTTTGATAACGACCGGTTCTCCATCTCTGTCTTCGCCAGTCTCTTGCCCGGTTTATCGGGCAGTGTCGCCGCGTCTCGCAAGCTTCGGCCTGTAGCGGCGAAGCGACACGCTTTGTTTAACCACTAAAAGGAGTCTGAACGATGAAAAAGCTTATGATGACTACCGTTTCGGCTGTCGCTCTATTTACTGCGGCACCCGCATTCGCCCAAGCTAACGATTCCATTGTCAATCAGTCGGGCACGAACTCGACCGCGACGGTTAATCAGAACGGCGCCAACGACGTTTCGGAGATCACTCAGTCGAACGACCACAACAACGCCGAAGTTACTCAAATCGGGACCGTTGGCGGAAAGTCGACGATCGATCAGTCGGGCAGCAACAATGATGCGAAGGTCACGAGCCAGAGCGACGATGGAAGCACCTATCCAGGTGGACTGGCGACCGACGGGAATACATATCCGCCCGGCTCCGCGCCGATCAGCGTGTCGGATATCAAACAGTCGGGCGACGGCAATCAGGCGACGGTAGAGCAGAAGACCGCTACCTCCTCGCTGCCCAATATTTCGGACATTGACCAGGGCGGGAACGGCAACCAAGCCGATCTGACGCAGTATGACGACCACAACAATTCGGGCATCACGCAGTCGTCAGGCGACAACAAAGCCAATGTTGTGCAGGGTATCGACAACGGTGCCGACAACAGCTGGGGCAACATGTCGACCGTCAACCAGGCAGGTTTCGGTTTCAACGAGGCCGATGTCGATCAGACTGGAACTTCGGGCGACAGCAACATCCAGCAAACGGGTTCAAATGGTTACGCCTCTCTTTCACAGGTTGGCGATATGAACAGCTCGATGATTGACCAGCAGGGTGACGGCAACGACGCGCGTGTCACGCAGGACGGCAACACGTTGATCTCCGACGTCTTCCAATATGCCGATGGTTCGGTTGCGAAGGTCGACCAGACGGGCAACGACTTTACCTCGACGATTACGCAGAACACTGCAGGGGTAGGCGCACGTGTTGTTCAGAACGGCTCGGATAACGATTCGACGATTACCCAATCGTCTACACCTGGGTCGATGTATTATTACGGCGACGAATTTGGTGGCGAAGTGCTACCCAATCCGAGCCTGAGCAGCTACGTCAGCGTCAGCCAAATCGGTTCTGAACTGAAATCCAGTGTCGAGGCTACCGGCCAGTCCAACTACGCGTTTATCAATCAGGTAGGCTCGGACAACCAGGTCGATGCCAAAGCGTCGGGTAACGGCACGACGGCGTTTGCCGATCAGGCCGGCTCGGGTAACCGCGCTGAATTCGATCAGTCGGGCACGTGGACCAACATCAGCACCAGCGAACCATTGTCTGCGGGTATCGGCTCGCGTCAGTATGGTGACGACAACTTCTCGAGCATTTCGCAGAGCGGCGGGTCTAGCAACTTTGGTGTTACCAATATGTCGGACGTCCTGCAGACCGGCGATCGGAACAGCTCGGTGATTGACCAGTCGGGTGCCGACGGAATGATCTCGGTCATTCAGAGTGGTGACGATAACGTGTCAACCGTCCTGCAAGGAGGGGCAAACAACACTGCTGACGTCAACCAGTGGGGCGACAGCAACGACTCAATGATCACCCAGGGCGGCAGCGGCAACACTGCGACCGTCAACCAGGGTCCTTCGGGTAGCTAACTGACGAATGCCGGCCCTGGACGTGCCAGGGCCGGCATTTTTTCAATGGTAGTGAGCATATGATGGTATTGTGAGGCGTTAGTGTTGCGCGAACCGGTTCTAGCCCGCGATAGTCTAAGTTCTGAACTCGGCTGTGCCGACCTAGATCTAGCCATCAAACGACGATATTAAACGACGCAGGGGTAGGTAACGATGAAAATCCTGTTCAGAAAGTTGAACCTATTAGCGTGCTGTTTCACAGTGCTGGTGTCTGGTCCGGTGCTTGCGAATGACAACCCAGTGCCCCCAGGCGACCCGTGCGGATCGGGCCCTGGTGTCGGCGCGGGCAATCCCTGCAACGGCAATAATGGCAACGACGGGGCAAACGGCAATGCAAGACCGAAAGTGGTTTACACCACGCCAGCACCGTTCAGCGTTGATCGCCCGGAAGGTGTCGGCAGCGGAGCATACGTCAACCAAATCGGTGATCTGAATAATGCGCTCATACGTCAGCAGTCATCATCCGCATATGCACGGTTCGATCAGGCAGGAGATCGCAATCGCGGCACAAGCGACCAGAGATCCGGGGGCGACCATTACCTGGCTGCCACCCAGTCAGGCGACGACAATATTATCACTGCCTATCAGGGTGGAGCAGTAGGCCAGGTGTCGATTATCGTTCAGCGCGGCGACGGCAATATGGCTGCGACCGACCAGCGCAATGGGGATCAGCCCAACGGTGTGTTGGCGCAACAAACGGGCCAAGATAACCTGCTAGGCCTATTTCAGGACGGGAGCGACAATCAGGCGCTTTTAACGCAAGAGGGAAATGGCAATGAAATGACGGCGGTTCAAACTGGTGAAGGCAACCGATTGATCTGGAATCAGCTGGGCAACGACATTTCCAACCTCAATATTACGCAGAGCGGCGGGCAGGCGATCTCGGTAACTCAAACACGATGATCGGCCTTGGCATCCTGTCCCTATTTTTGCAGGTCGGCACCTATGGTTCGCTGGCGCAAGATAGCAATTCTGATTCGACCGATGGCCTGACGATCGATCAGATCGGGCCGATTGGGAACGATGAGCCGGTAAGACAAATTACCTCAGAGAACGGCGACGTAGCGAGCCAAGTGAACACTGAAGCGCGAGCGAACATTTCGCCACAACAAGCCGGCAATAAAGATCAGGATTTCACGCCGTCCTCTCAACTTACGGCCGAACGAGCGAGTGCAGGCGGCTTCACTCAGCTAGCCCCAGCGGAACGAAGTGCCGTGTCCTCGGCTCCGCTTAGCAACACAGGACAAAGCGCTCCCGGGGCAGTCGCTCGGCTGGAAGGTAACGACCGATGTGATCCGCAGTCAAATAGCGTGATGACGATCGCCCTATGCAAAAAAGTAATTGAACAGCGGGCTGAGGAATTCGCTCGGCAGCGCGCCACTCTTTCACCCGAACAAAGGCTTCTGGCGGACCAGAGCCAGCGCAATTCATCTGTCGACGATAAGGGTTCATTAATTCGACGGATCGGTCGAAACGCCGATGCCGACGCGCGAGAGACGCAGGAAATCGCTTCTTTGGTTTTGCCCGGAAGTCCTGTGGACCGCCCAGTTCCGACCGAGGACCTGCCTGTCGATAGTGATGCCGCGGCCTTGGCTGACCTGATCACTGCGATTGGTGTCGCTGCCGGGGCTTCGCCGCCACCTCAATAGTGAAGGAAGCCAAGATGTCTAAACTTCGCAAGGTAGGTTTGATGCTCGCCGCTTGCGCAGCTTTGGGCGGAAACTCGTCCACTTCGCCACCGCCAGTTTATCTTGATGTCGCGCCTCATGGTGAAACGTTGCGTATACAGGTGCTCGGTCATGCCGAGCGCCAGCTGAGCGGTCATTACGAATTGGAAGTCGTTAGTGCGTCCAGCAATCGATCGCGTCAGCGCGGAGCTATCCAAATTCCTGCAGATGCGGACGTAATCTTAGCTACCGTGCAAATTGGCATTCGCGAAGGTCAAGAAGTGGCTGCAACTTTGATCGTAACGCTTGATGATAGATTGAAATACGAACTTCGCTATGACCGGAATGGCTTAATCGAGGATTGAAGCGGAATTTCTGCAACCGGCCCAGCACTCGCCCCACATCCATTCGTTTAATTCGTCGGCCAATCCCGGCCACGGAGAACGAAAATGGGTTACTCACAATTTGATCCCGCGATGGACGGCCGCGCTGCATGGAATGCTGGTAAGACGGTCGGCGCCAAGCGGCCTCTCACCCAAAAGCAGATTTGGGCGATCCGCTTTTTTCTGGATCGAGAGGGGCGCATGCGAGACCGAGCGCTTTTCGACTTGGCAATCGACAGCAAGTTGCGAGGCTGTGATCTGGTGAGGATCAAGATCGGCGACGTTGTTGCTGGGGAGGACATCCGCACCCGAGCCATTGTAATCCAGCAGAAAACTCGCCGGCCGGTTCAGTTCGAACTCACGAGCGACGTGCGTGCGAGCCTTTTATCCTGGCTTGAAAGGCGCGGTGGTTCGATAATCGACCATCTTTTTCCAAGCCGGATCGACCATTCTAATCATATGAGCACGCGCCAGTATGCGCGCCTCGTTGACGAATGGGTGACAGCAATTGGTTTGCGCAAAGCCGAATACGGCACGCATTCACTGCGCCGCACGAAGGCTGCGATGATCTATCGGGCGACCGGGAACATCCGCGCGATCCAGATTCTGCTCGGCCACTCCAAGATCGAGAACACCGTTCGCTATTTAGGGGTCGACGTCGAAGACGCCTTATTGCTCGCTGAGCGGACTGAAATTTGAAACAGAGGCGGTCGTTCGAGAGCCACGGATGACCGCCTTTAATTGCCGCAATCGAACCTGAGAAGATCAGCAATTGGGCCGTCAGCTGCCGTTCCGCTGTTCGAAGATTGGGATACGTTTGATGCAGCTCGTCTAACGACCCATCTGTGAACATCGAGCCAAGCTCTGGTCGGGGCCCGTTTGGCGATGAGTGTCAGCCATTCCGCGCGCCCGCGCTCGAGCCCGAATACCCCATTTACTTAGGTTGCGCAGGGAGCCCAGCATCGGTGACAAACTGCACCAAGCTGTTGATCCCGGAAATTGTGTTACTCAAGCCTTGAATGTTGCTTTGCGCGACGAACATTGCAGCCTCGGGGTTGAGCCGGCCAAATCGGTATTTAACATGGAGCCCTCGCCGGTCGAGCAGAGCGGCTAAAGGCGCTGCTTACGCGGATCAAGTTAATGGCACATTCTCCACGATGACGCCTTATTTTCTACCAATAGCGGCCCGTCTTCAGACATTGAGACCAACGTCTCATAGCGCGCATTTTGGCCGTTGAGTTGTCGGTCAGCGCAACATCGGCGCGGTATTTTTGCTGGCATTCGACCTTGCGGTCGCTGGGGACGGGATTTAGATCCGGTCCCGGAATTAAAGATGCACCGCCCAAAAGCGCCTTCATTTCCGGCGAGGTCGCGAGCGCTTGCGCGGTTTGGTTATCTTTATTGGCGATGGTGCCCTTGGCCCCGTGGTCCAGCAATATTTTAGCTAATGCGACACGATCGCGATCCCAGCGTGATGTAGCAACGTCCAGCCATATTGATCCTGAGTATCAACGCCGACACAATCTTCGATCAGTCCGATAAGTTGGTCGGGATGGTTATACCAGATCGCATCCTTCGCCCTCAAGAACGGCCGCATGGTCGGCGATCGCCCGTCATTGACAGGCTCTGCGCGAACCATTGCGCACATTCCGTTCCCCAATGACGTGGTGGCATTAGACTGGTTTTCGGCACCGTCAATCGGAGCCCCCCGGTCGGGCATGCCTTGAGCTATTGCCCTGCGTATCTCTGCCTGAACCAATGTGTTTGTCGCCATTTGATAGGCTGTGGTTCCCGTCTTGGCTTTCAGACTGGGATCGGCGCCTCGTGCTAGCAGCGCTTTTACCATCTCCAGGTTGCCTGCTTCCGCTGCATAGTGCAGCAAGGTGTAGCCCTCTGCCGTCTGCATGTTGACCTCGAATTGCCCGCTATCGATGATTCTCAGCGCGTCGGCTGTTTGTTTTATCTGCAAATAATAGCGCGCGTCGTCGAATGGGTCCCCCGCAATCGCAGCGGTCGATATAGATGCGATAGCGAGACCAATTAAGAGCTGACGAAACATTACCACCCCCTGCGGATTAACAGCCATGCCTGCTGTCTGCACTTCGAATATTCTGGTTGCTTGCCGCAATTATGGCAAGATAATAATCTCGACTATGGGTTCAATTTTGAAGGTCGAAATATTCAAAGTATCCGCTTAAAGTCGCGGTTGGAGGCAACTCAGCCGTCGGTTCGTAGCCGCCGCTGCGAGATCCTCAACGACTAGGATTAGGGCACTTGGCGACAAGCAGATATGCCATTTCGGCTCACTAAAGGCGGACAGACCGGAGCTGGGTTGATTACGGCTTGTCCACTTACAGTTTCTGCAATGGACAAACCGATGTCCCGCTGCCTCTCTTAGCGGCAGATGCCACTTGACTGCCTCATGCTCTGGCACTGCGGGAAGAAGGCGCCGTAGCATCGCGCAAGACAGCGCGAATTGCCGAACGCGTGTAGTTGGCCGCCATGCTCACGATGGGATTAGCGGGCGCAGTGGGCCCGAAAGCCCTTGTCGCACAGCCACTTTGCGACAATGACCTTCTGTGGTGGCGTAAGCGTGCTGTTCTCATCGTCCAACAACGCTATCATGACGCGATCCGCATTCATACAAGCCATGCTGTTTTCGCTTTGCGGGCAATATTTGGTAATCAGCTCGTATGCCCGCCCGTAATCGGACGGAATATGCTCGCTGCTCACCAGCGCATACGCAGCTTTCGAGCACATGTTCGACTTGCCAGTCAGTTCGCAAGCGCGAACGAGGGCCCGGTCGCTTTCCGCGTCAGTCTTGCCCAGGAGAAGAGCGGTGCCGGCATAGTCTGCGCAGGCATTGCCGTCACCGCCGCGGCACGCGACAAGTTTCGCAGCCTGATCCTCATCGCTGATAGCCATTTGCTTGACGGGGTGATTCGACATACCCTTATGGGTCTCATAATCCTCTTTGCTGATAGTCTGCGCATTCGCACCTGACGCCATCAAGACGCTGCACGAGAATATTAACATTATTCTAAGGATATGATCCCAGCAGCTGCGCCAAGCGTTAAGTGACACCATGGAGTGATCCAGTCTATGCTTACCAAACATGTTTTTGCTGTAGCTATGATTGCAGCGGCTGGCAATCGCGCATTCGTTCACTCTATTGTGGGCAAGTATAGCTTCGCCTTCCATTGAAAGGAGCTGAATTGGGGCAAAAGCGGGCTTTTTGCGGTGTCCGCTGCTGCTGCCCTGGCTTGGCGTCTCGCTGCGCAATGCTGAGACGACCGTGCATAGGCTGGATCTTTCTATATCGTCAGCCGCAGCCCTTGCTCTGCCCGTTCGCCCCGGCCTCGCCGGACCGGTCGGGCGCGATCGTGGCGATCAGCAGTGCGGCGTCGGGGCCGAGCGTGCCTTGGTCCGCGGTATTGTCCGCATTGACGCGGCCACGTAGCCACTCGGGGAGCGTTTCGAGAACGGCAACGATAGCCTTGATACGGGCTCCGACAACGTCCGGACCGGCTTCGAGCGATGACGGCTCATCATCCTCCGGAGTGGGCATGATGACATCCAGATAGGTCACGCGTTCATTAGAACGAACCTCGGGGGTAAGCCCGCCGACAATCTGCGGGACAAGCCTCGTCGTTTCACTTTCGCCGAGCGGGAACGACAGCTGAATTTGAAATTGCCGTAGTGAGGTGCAGGCGAGCAGTGGGGTGGAAGCTTTGACCGCCGGATGATCGGCTTCGGAGGACGTCGTAGCGCAAGCGCCCAACGGCCAAGCGAGCACTCCGGTGAGAAGAAGGGAAAGTGCGAGTTTGCTATTCAGGCCCAAAGGGAATCTCCTCTCAATTGCGGACGACCCCGTCCTGCTCGGATACGGTAACCGAAAATCGTTCGCGAGGTCAAAACAGCGAGTGGGTCGGTGTAAAAAACCAATTGTCGGTTAGACCATACTCGGGTTATCGGTCATTGTATGAGACCTTTGGCAAGAGGGCGAACGTCTTATGGTAGGCAAGTCGATATCGAGATTTAGTGCGATGGCGGCGATCGCTTCGGTCGCATCCGCACAGGCTGCCGAGCAAGCGCCCTCGCTGGCTGCGGTTATCGCGATTTCCGATGATGGAGACTCTAGGCGCGAGGTCGCATCGAAAGAAGATTGCGCAATCTTCACGGCGATCGTGCGGGACGAGATCGCCCGCCCAGCCGAACCAGGGGTCGTGCGGCTGCCCTCGCCGCGCCGCGACATCTCCGCGTTGCCTTCGCGGGCCGAGCGCTGGATGACCTATGCCGAAAAGCTGAAAGGCTGGGATCCGAGCAGCATCAACAGCTATGACCAGTGGATCATCACCGAAGCCGACCGGCTGCGCGCGGTCGAGGACTTTCCCGACTTCCTGATCGGCGAGGCGGTGACGGCCAATGGTTGGGCGCGCCCCGCCTATCGCATTGTCTGCGACTGGAGCGCAGCGGGCGTGACGTTCGTCCCCTCGCCCGAAAGCGACGTAAACCAATGGCTGGTGTTTGCACGACCGGTCCGCGTCGACCGCGGCGATTATGCGATGGTCGATATCAGCTATGGCTATTCCAATTCGCAGGCGCGCGATGCGTCGTGCGTGCTGGCGCGCGTGGATGGCGCATGGCGATTGCTGGGCTGTGAGACGACGCTGACGTCGTGAGCGCGTGCAACCGGCGCAGGGGGGAATGGATGATGATGAGCAGGGGATTGATCGCGTTGACGGCGCTGTTGCTGGTCGGCTGTGCGGGCGGGCCGGGCATCGGCGCCGGGCAGAGCGAGATGGCACGCGGCGATCCGGCGCTGATGGTCGAATGCCTCGTGGAACCCCATGAGGTCCGCTTCATCCGCGTCGAGGAGAAGCGCGCGGTGCCGGGCGCGACGCTGGGCCTCGCGGCGCGCCAGGGATCGCCATGGAGCGGCGACGAGCCAGTGCCCGATGCCTGCCTGCGCAACTGGGCGGTGTCGAATACGGCGATCGCGCGGCTGTCGGGCGACGGCGCGAAGGTCACGATCGCAGACAATGCTCTGCCGGGGAGCGAATTTACCGTCTCGGTCGAGGCGGGCGGCGAGCGGCTGGACCGCGCAGTGACGGTGGCCGATCCGGCGGTCGCGACGATCACCCTGAAGGCGTCGCAAAAGTCGATCGCGCGCTGCGAGCGCAAGAGCATCGGCGAGTTCAAGCTCGACGTCCATGGTAGCTTTGGCGTCACCTTCAATCCGTTCGAGAGCTATGTCGATTACTGGGGGATCTACACCTACGACTCCGAGAGCGGGCGGCTGACGATGACGGTCACCGGCGGTAATGAAATTCCCCCGTCGCTCGACCTCGACGGCACCGCGACGCGGATCGAGGGCGACTGGCGTTTCGACGGGTTCGATTTCGGCGGCGGGGGCGCGCCGGCGGGAGCGGACGGGTGCGCATATGTGTTTTGATGTCGGCTTTTAAAGAGCGTCGAAGTGGTCGAATAACTCGCTGCGATCCTCCTGCGAAACAGACAACGCGCGCCCATTGAACTGTCTGCAGGATAACATTTAGCGTTTGGTATGCGGCCAATACAGAGCTCTGAATTCAGACTCCATTATGTGAGGATACTTCTATGATGCACCGGCGCCGCGCTATGGTTATGCTTGCAATCAGGCTTTCGGTCGGCAGCGTTTCAGCTAAAACTCCGAAGACGGAAGAGCACCGCTATCCTAAGTGAGCTATAATTGGGTGTTCGGTGCTCTTAAGTAGCACACCTGCCGGTCATAAAATGACCATTCGACGAGCCATTTGCCGCCAGATGCACTGACCAACCAGCATTCGCTCATGTAATTTTTCAGCAGCTCAAATGCATGAGCCGCATCACCAAAGACCATTTGCAGTCCGCCATGATGTGGGTTCCCTATTAGGGCGATGGCCGAGGTGCTCGCGCATTCGTCCAGCGCGTGTTTTATCAGCGTGCGACATTCCTCGTCGGTCTCCCATGACCCACAACTGCCTGAGATGATCTTACTCCAGTCAATCCGCTCATCCCGGCAAGGTAGATCTGCGGCGAAGTCTGTCAGCGCCTGTGTAGTAGAGGGGCTGATGCGCTCACACGCGATTCCGGCCTTGATGAATTGATCGCGCAGTTCATCGAGCGCTAATTCTGCAGGATGTCGTGCCGCTAGCTGGCGTCGCGTCTCTAGCTTTAGTCTAAGTTCGGGGGTCATAAATATACCCTTGGTGATGCGCGATGCCTGGTCTGACTAAACGTCTGTTTACGAGACATAGTGACCGTTACAAGCTCGGCTAGAAGCGGCAATAGTCTCGCGCAACGAGGCTTCATAATTGCGCGCCCATCCTCACGCTGTCCAGCGCCCCGGCCCCACGCCTGAGCGGCAGCCGCACTCAGCGCGCGGATTTTGCGTCCGAACCATTTCATTGCATTCTCCCGCCTTGATGTTGCTTATGCGCAACGATATAAATTTGATTAGCGGGCACGTCATGTTCGATGTGAAAAGCTGAGCTGATCTGAGGGATGCCTTTATCTGGCTAGTGCCACTGTGTCAGGATCCGAAATGGGTTCCAAATTCCGATTTGGCAGCAATGCTCCGAAGGGCGAGGACATAGAGCCTCTTTTAGTTGTTCAAACGGCATGCGTTCTGGCGTTGTTTCGAAAGCAGAAGGGTTAAGCAATGAAGAGTTCTTTTGCGGTAAGGCCTCATAGGATAACAATCCTTCGTAGCACCTCCCGTATCTTGCTGTGGATCGCAGCTCTCGTGACAATGATATTTGGGTCAGGGCCCACAGTCTTGGCGCAGACTCCCGAGGCAAATGCGGCTAAAAACCTATGCATCTCCGCGCTCAATGAGAAGCGAGCGGATTGGGAATCGACATGCCGCCGGGCATCTTCGCTGGCTACCGACTTCGCAGGCAACGCCATCCTCGCCAGCGCGTATCGTTTCAAGAAAGATAACGTTCGCGCGCTCGCCGAAGCCGATCAACTAGTCAGCCGTTATCCTAAAGAATTCAGCGCATATAGGTTCCGTTTGGAATTGCGGACCGAAGCGATGATGATCGTTCCCGCTATGGATGATGGCATCCGGGCGATTGCGCTTGTTCCGACCGATCAGTCGAGCGCGAAGGCCAAATTGGATGCTAAGGAGGGGGTTGAGAGCCTTGTGAAAAAGCCAATGGCTGACGTTTCAAGCCGACTGGCTGGCAAAGATGGTAATTGCATGGACCCCAACCGGGGATATGAATATGCCGCTAAGCTTAGAGACGGCGAAGACATGAATTCCTATCGCGCAAGTCTACGGCAGGACTTGATCACTTGTCTCGGGAGACGTCGCGTAGAACTTGATCGTGCAGAGCATTCATCAAAAATCATCCAAGCATTCATTCGCGGCTGTGCCGCGGCCGAGATCGCGGAAGTCAAGGAGATCTGCGCGCGCCAACGACCTTCCGCCGTTCGTATTCAGAATGATTATGAAGCGCAAAGGGCACTTGCTGCGCGGACGCCGGACGACGCGCTGGTCAACGCGATGGATCAGGCGCAACAAACTGCGTTCGCGGCAAACGTGGCAGAGCACTACTCCGATGCAGTCGAAGACTTCACCGTAAAAAATGTGCGTGATTGGAGCGAGCGGATCCGAACCGGCAGCTTCCCCACTTTTGAACAGCAGTGCGGTCGCTTGCGGGTAAGCCCCCCCGCCAATCATGCCGAAGTGGCAGCGATGCAAGCCGAAGCCCAACGCAATATCGCGAGCTATAAAGCCGGCGGAGCAATGTCAGGCACCAACCGGCATGGACGCTATTATGGATGCCTCGTTGGTATCCAAGGAGCGGAGGATATAATGGACGAGCGTTCGACAATCAGCGCAATAGCCAAGCTCGAAGAACTCGACGGAATTCAGCAGGCCTACTCTGGTTATATCTGCACGCGCGTGAAGACCAAGGCATGCGTTTCAGACGGTCTTTACGCATCGATGACGGCCCGCTTTTCAGATTCCATCCGGATTCGTGCCGCACAGCTTTTGAAGGTTCGCAGTGAGGCGTCCGACGCGGCCGAAGTTGATCGCAAAGCGTTTGAAGATGCCATGAAGCGCTATTGAAATTCGAACTGATGCTGGCGAGCTGCGACCCTGCTAGTTCATAGCTTCAGCTTTGCCTTGGCAGATCGCGCAAGTCCCGCCCGGGAAGCGAAATCCAACGGCAAGAAAGGCGCATTAATTATCACAAACCGAACCGGCTGGTGGCGGCCCAACAAAGGACCTTGCAATGGGACCAGCCCCTGCATAGGCCCTCGTTTTGCTAACCGCCCAGTTGCAGGATTATTTCGATTCCGAGACGCTCGTTGCATCCAGAATCACGCGAACGGTCTCCTCTGGCTGATCCCACATCGGGAAGTGTCCGCTACGCTCGAACCAGTGCATCGTCGCATCAGGGAAGGCTTTGATCGCGCGATCCGCCTGCTGCGGTAGACACAGCCGATCCTTGCGTCCCCAGCCGATGACAACGGGCGCAGCCGTTTCCGCAGGGCCCTCCTGCATTGCGCCGTTGGCGAGATCCTTCACAAGCGAATTGACGGTGCGCGTATTAGCCAATGACTTCAGTTCACGCGCAACGAATGCCGGATCGAGCGCCCACGGCCTTGCAGAGAGCTGGGCCATGAGCGCGGTCCGGCCTGCGACATTTCCGGTGATAGCAGAAAGCGCCGGTCGCAGCGCGCGAACCAGAGCAATCGATGGCGTTAAGGTGGCTTTGAAGAAGGTGCGCTCCCACCCCTGCCAGAAGCCGCCCGGATCCAGTGCGACGACCGCGCCCGAATGGCCGCGCCGCGCCATCTCGAGCACTAGGCGAGCACCCAACGAACTGCCAACCATATCAATACCTGTGAGATTCTCCTCGCCGAGCCAGTCGTCCAGACTGCGCGCGAGACCGTCGAACGTGCCGCTGTCGGCCTCTTCGGCGTGTCTGCCCATGGCCGGGCAGGTCTACGGCAATTACCTCCCTGACTTGAGAAAGCGCAGGCGAGATCGTGTCCCACGAACCGCAGGAAGCACCCAGTCCATGGACCAGGAGGAGGGGTTTTCCGCGCCCCGTGCGCGTGTAGTGCATGGTCATGGAGGGGTAACGTCTCACACCGACTTATGGGCCCGTGGATGTCTATATTGCCGAAGGTGAGGCCAAGAGCGGACGGTCCACTTCCGGCCCAAAAGTCGTCATAACGGTGTCCGGGCCCAACCAGTTCATCGCCTTGGCCACCGGTCAGTTAAGAACTCACGTTACTATCGCCCCGTTGGCAAGTCGCTGTCATGGCGCTAGCTTTTCGCACAACAGGGGGCGTGGGTATGATGCAGGGAATAACAGTGCGGTCGTTGGCAATCGCCCTCATCCTCACCGCCCTCAGGCCCTCGCCACATACGCCGCGCTCCTCGCGCTCGGCCCCGACTGGGCGCGCTATCTTCCCGCCTCGTGCACCGCGACGCATTGTTTCTGTGAATTCCCGCGGCCCGGCGCGCTCGTCGTCCAGCCGGCGGCGACGTGGTCGTCGTTTGCCTATGTGCTGGTCGGCTGGCTGATGATCGGGCCGGCGGGGGCGCGCGCGGCTGGCGTGCGGGGACGGCTTCGGCGATGCCGCCGCTGGCGATGCGGACCTTGGGCGTGACCGCGATCATCGTCGGGGTCGGGTCGGCGCTGATGCACGCGACGCTGACCTTGTGGGGGCAGTTCCTCGACGTCGTCGGCATGTACCTGATCGGGTCGTTCGAGCTGGTCTGGGCGCTGGCGCGCTGGCGGCGGATTCGCGAGGGGCGCGCGATAGCCTTGTTCGCTTCGCTGTGCGTCGTGCTGATCGCGCTGCTGATTGTTGCGCCCGAAGTGCGCCGCTGGCTGTTCGCGGTGCTGCTGCTCGTCGCGATATTCGTCGAGCTGGTCTTTGCGCGGCCGCTGCGCCCCGGCGTGCGCGTGCGGCTGTTCCTCGCCGGGCTGGCGACGATGGCGGTCGCCTTCGTCATCTGGATCCTCGACCAGAACGGGACGCTGTGCGCGCCGCACAGCCTTTTCCAGGGCCATGCCGTCTGGCACCTGCTCGGCGCGAACGTCGCTGTGGCTGCTGTTCGCCTATTACCGCAGCGAGCGCGCCGCACCTTCGACTTAGCGCTTTCCTACAAATTTCCCGATCGGTTATACCGTCCTTTCGGGCCGTAGAGGCGGAGAGGATGCGATGGGCGCGTACGACGATCAGGATGCGATGGCGGCACGGCCAGGGTCACGCTTTTCGTATCGTTGTGCGAAGCGGGGCCAGCTGCGACCTGCGCGGGGACGGTTTCGGCGGCGACGTATCGCGAACTTTGCGAACTTCCGCGTGGCAAGATCGGCCCTCTCTCGATTAACCCATGTTTAGTCACGGCGTGCTATCGTCCCCCCATGACCAAGACATTCGAACGACGGAGCGGACATCACGACGCGCTCGCGACGCGGCTGGGTTCGCCGGGCCGGTTGACGCGCTCGCAGGGCTGGACGATCGTCAGCTGCGGGCAGCGTGTTCGCCCTTGCCGCCGATGCGCTGACCGGCACGCAGGTGTGGTTCGGGCCGATTTACCTCGTCCTGATCGGGATCGCCGCGCTGACGATCGGCGGGCGCCAGGCGTTCGTCCTTGGCTTCGGTTACCTCGGCGCGGGTTTCGTCATCAACGGCGGTCAAATCTATCCTTCGGGCGACATGACGGTGGCCTGGAACGTCGCGATGCGTATCCTCGCGATCGGTTTCATCACCCTGCTGCTCGTCCGGTTGCGGCGATCGCACGACCAGGAATGGCTGCTCGCGCGGACCGACCCGCTGACCGGTGCGCTCAACCGCCAGGCGTTCTTCGAAATCGTCCCCAAGGTGGCGCGGACCGATAGCTGGAGCCTGCTCGCCTATGCCGATATCGACGGGTTCAAGGCGCTCAACGATATTCACGGCCATGCCGCCGGTGACGCCGTGCTCAAGGCGTTTGCCGACGATGTCCGCCGCGCGATCCGCGACGGCGACCTGTTCGCCCGGATCGGCGGCGACGAGTTCGTCATCTATCTCCAGACCGCCAGCGAGGCCGACGCGCGATCGGTCGCACAGCGGCTCCACCTGCGCATGAACGCGGTGCCGCGCGCGGACAGCGGGGCGATGCGTTGCAGCCTCGGCGTGCTGCTGCTGCCGCCCGGACCCGTCGCGCTCGATGCCGAGCTGCGCATTGCCGACACGCTGATGTACCAGGCCAAGAGCGAGGGTGCCGCGCTCGTCGTCGCGACCGCACAGTGGATCGACGGTGCGCCCTTCGTTGCCGACGCGCCGCCGCCGCGCGGCACCGCGCCGTTTCGGATCGTCGGACGGTCCGGTCGGGCGGCCTGAGGCACGTCGCATCGCCTCACCGGGTGCGGCGACGGGTTGGAATGGGGGTCGCGGACGGCTAGCAGGCGGGTATGGACCTTGCCACGATCGTACACGAGACCTGGGCCGAGCTGGCGGCGCGCCGCGGCGCCGGACAGGTCGCCGACTATATTCCCGCGCTGGCCCGCGTCGACCCGAGCAAGTTCGGCATCGCACTCGCCACCCCCGACGGGCAGACGCACTGCGCCGGCGATGCCGCCGAGCCGTTCTCGATCCAGAGCATTTCGAAGGTCTTCGTCCTCGCTCTGGCGCTCGACCGGCACGGCCCGAAACTGTTCGAGCGCGTCGGCCGCGAACCGTCGGGCGACCCGTTCAACTCGATCGTCCAGCTCGAACGCGATCACGGTATTCCGCGCAATCCCTTCATCAACGCCGGCGCGATCGTCACCACCGATCACCTGATCGACGACCGCCCGGTCGACGAGGCGATCGCCGAGTTGCTCGCCCTGCTGCGCACGATCGCCCGCGACGACACGATCATGATCGATGGCGAGGTCGCGATGTCCGAATCGACCGCCGGCGACCGCAACCGCTCCCTTGCGTATTTCATGGCCAGCTTCGACGTCCTCAACAACGCGGTGCCCGATATCCTCAACGGCTATTTCCGCCAGTGCGCGCTGGCGCTGAGCTGCCGCAACCTCGCCGAGGCGGGCCTGTTCCTGGCCTGCGACGGGACCGACCCGGTGACCGGCGAGACGGTCGTGTCATCCGAGCGCTGCCGCCGGATCAACGCGCTGATGCTGACCTGCGGCCATTACGACAATTCGGGCCAGTTCGCCTACGAGGTCGGCTTCTGCGGCAAGTCGGGCGTCGGCGGCGGGATATTGGCGGTGGTGCCCAACCGCGCATCGATCGCGGTCTGGTCGCCCGGGCTGGGCGATGCAGGAACGTCGCTGCTCGGATCGGCGGCGCTCAGGCTGATCGCCGAAAAGACCGGCTGGTCCATCTTCGGCTAAACCCCGGAGCGGTCATCCATGTCGAAGAAACGGCGCGACCGACGACGTACACGCTTCCGACGATTGTGGATAATGAGCGGGGCGATCATTCCGGCAAAGACCAACGCCACCAGCACATAGGCGATGACCTGGCGCAAGACCGGATCATGCAGCATCGCGGCAATCCACGTTCGAATCGTTTGCGGAGGAGTCTCTAGTCATCGCAATGTTGCGGGCTATCAGGATTTGCTAAGTGTGTCTAACCCGTTAACCATTTGTAACGTTGTCCAAAACGATCCAGGTAGCGAGTACAATATTCGCTAAATTAAGGATCAGCACCGCAGCGCTCGACATGTCTTTCGCAATCCGGATCGCTTCATGACGATCGGGATGAAGGCGATCGGCGAGCGCTTCGACCGCGCCGTTCATCGTTTCCATCGCGAGCGCGACGACAAGCCCTGCGATCAGCAACGCCGCCGCCCAGGCTGGAGGTTGCAGGAAGACCAGCACGATGATGGCAAGGCCGAGTGCAATCGCCTGGCTGCGGAACGCCTTTTCGCGCCGCCAGCCATCGCACAGTCCGGCGATACCGAACAATGTGCGATGATGCAGCGGACGGTTCTTCATGCGTCCTTCGTTGCCTCGGGCGGAGCGGGGACTGCGGCATGTTCCGGCACGCCCGGCAGGTGGGGCAGTTCACCGGTTTCGGCATAGAGCCGCGCACGGTCGAACGTTGCGTCGATCGCAGGCGATGGCGCAGGCGTGGTGCGGCTGACGAGCCAGATGGCGAAGCCCGAGGCGATGAAGCCGGGAACGATCTCGTACATCGTGTCGCTCAGGCCGAGCGCGATCCACGCGATGACGACGATCGCGCCGACGACGATGCCCGCGATCGCGCCGGCTATCGTCGTGCGGCGCCACAGCAAGCAGGCCAGGATCAGCGGACCGAAGGCGGCGCCGAAGCCGGCCCAGGCATTCGACACGAGGCCCAGGATCGAGCTTTCGGGGTCGAGTGAGAGCAAGGCCGCGATGACCGCTACGACAAACACCGCGCCCCGGCCAATGGTTACCAGCTCGCGGTCGCCCACATCGTGCTTGAACAGCGTGTAGATATCCTCGGTCAGCGAACTCGACGAGACGAGCAGCTGGCTCGAGATCGTCGACATGATCGCCGCCAGGATCGCTGCGAGCAGGAAGCCGGTGATGAGCGGGCTGAACAATACCTGGCTCAGATAGATGAAGATCGTTTCGGAATCGAAGATGCTGCCGCCGGTGTTGCGAACATAGGCGGCGCCGACGAAGCCAGTGCCAAGTGCACCGAACAGTGCGACGATCATCCAGCCCATGCCGATCCGGCGCATCGTCGGAACGTCGCGGACTGACCGGACGGCCATGAAGCGCACAATGATGTGTGGCTGGCCAAAATAACCCAGCCCCCATGCGGCGGCGCTGATGATTCCGACTACCGTCGTCCCGGTAAACAGGCTCGAGAAATCGCCGGGCGCCATGCCCTTGTCGGCTTCGACCCGGCCGATCGAGGCAGCGAGGTCGGCGAACGTCCCGAACTGGTCAAAGGCGACGATCGGCACGAGAACCAGCGCGACGAACATGATACAGCCCTGGACGAAGTCGGTGAGGCTGACCGCCAGAAATCCGCCGAACAATGTGTAGGCGACGACCACTGCCGCGGTCATCGCGACGCCGGTAGTGTAATCCATGCCGAATGCCGATGCCGCGAGCTTGCCGCCCGAAACCATGCCGGCCGAGGTGTAGAGCGTGAAGAATACGATGATGACTACCGCCGAGAGGATGCGCAGCGCGTGGCTCTTGTCGGCGAAGCGTTCCTCAAGGAAATCGGGAATGGTGATCGCGTCGTTGGCGACCTCGGTATAGGTACGGAGGCGCGGTGCGACGAGGCGGTAATTGGCGTAGGCGCCGATGACGAGGCCGATGCCGATCCACGCCTGGCTGAGGCCCGCAAGATAGATCGCGCCGGGCAAGCCCATGAGCAACCAGCCCGACATGTCGCTGGCGCCCGCACTTAACGCTGCGACGCCGGGGCCGAGGCTGCGCCCGCCCAACATGTATTCCGATGCGTTGGCGGTGGATTTGCGCCAGGCATAGACGCCGATGGCGAGCATCAGCGCAAAATAGCCGATGAGCGAGACGAGTGTACCGTTTTCCATGGAGCGCGGGGGTAAGGGGACTGACGTCGCGATGCAAGGGCAGCGCCCAACACCCGCCATCAGGGCAAAATCGGAACTGCGGTGCCTTTGGCGGGTTTGTACCTGCAAGAGGAGACGAGCATGACCGACAAAACGCAGTCCAAGGACACGCAACTGATCGAAGAAAAACGGATGGCCGACATGGCTGTCGCGCCCGGTGAAGACGCGACGCGACGCGAGAAAGGCGAAGCGCCGACGCGCGCCGACGACGACGGCATGGCGCAGACATCGGCGGACGAGGCCAAGGACGCCGATCGCGACGAGGAGAACTTGGAAGAGGGCATCGAGGATTCGATGGACGCATCGGACCCGCCTTCATCGATCCAGCCTTAGGACTTAGATACGGCATTCATCGCCATTGCAACCGGTGCGGCGGCCGCGAGGCCCCTCGCTTTGACGAATTTGCCCTGCGACTTTCCCGCTGGGGCGTTTGCGGCTAGCCTGCGGACACCAAAGGTCGGGAGAAAGCGATGAGCGCGCGCGAATATGAGAGTTTCAGCGATTTCTGGCCGTTCTATCTGCGCGAGCATGCGCGCCCGGCAACGCGTGCGCTGCATTATGCGGGTACGACGCTGACGATGGCATTGATCGTCTATGTCGCGATGACAGGGCATTACCTGTGGCTGATCGCGCTGCCCGTCGTCGGCTACGGCTTTGCCTGGGGCGCTCATTTCGGCGTCGAGAAGAACCGTCCGGCGACTTTTACCTATCCCTTGTGGTCGCTCGCGGCGGATTACCGGATGTGGGGGCTGTGGTTGACTGGCCGGCTGGCGGCCGAGCTCGATCGCGCTGGCGTTGCCCGGCAGCGCGAGGTGGCCCGATGAGCGCCCCCGTTCATGTCGCGATCCCCCACACGCTGGGCAAGGACGAGGCGCGTCGCCGCTTAAAGTCGCGCGTCGGCGAACTGCCGGGGCATATTCCTGGTGGTATGGCGACGGTATCGAGCGACTGGCCCGGCGAAGACGTCATGCAGCTCAACGTCGCGGCGATGGGCCAGGACGTCAAGGCACGGATCGTCGTACTCGACAATGCGCTCGACGTAACGATCGACTTGCCGCCGATGCTCGGCTTTTTCGGTGACATTATCCGAAAGGCGGTCGCGGCCAAGGGCAGCCAGTTGCTCCTCGATGATAACAGCGAGCGGAAGGACGATTGATGCGTACTGCGGCGACGATTCACTATTGGGCGGCGCTGACAATGGCGGGCGCGCTGGCGGCCTGCGGTACGGTGCCGCCGCAAGACGCCGATTCGAATTCGCAAGCAGCGGCCCGGGTCGCCACACCTGACGATCGGGCGGCGACACCCGACGACGATGCTCCGACGCCTGCCGATCAGCAGGCGGTAGACAGCCCGGCGAAGACTCCGGCCGAGCGCGCTGCCGAGGCCGCAAGAAAGGCCGGGCGGGAGCCACCGCCGGTGATGATGACCGATCCGCACCCTGAGCCGGTGCCACAATAGGGATCGTAAAGCGCCTGGCCGTTCAGGCCGACTTGCGCAGTGTGACGCAACCCGCTGAATAGCCCGCGCCGAACGAACAGATGATCCCGGTGTCGCCGGGCGCAAGATCGGCATTGTGTTCGTGGAAGGCGATGATCGATCCCGCCGAACTGGTATTGGCATAACGGTCGAGCACCGTCGGGCTTTCATCGTCGCTTGCCTCGTGGCCGAGCACGCGCTGTGCGATCAGCCGATTCATCCCTGCATTGGCCTGATGGAGCCACATCCGGCGAATATCGTTCGCGGCGAGACCGTGGACATCGAGTTCGTCGGCGATCAACTGCGCGACCATCGGGACGACTTCCTTGAACACCTTGCGCCCTTCCTGGACGAAGAGCCGGTCGGTCACGCCGTCGTCGCGGTCCTCCTGAGGTGGTTCGGCACGGTTCAAGAAGCCGAAATTGTTGCGAATGTTGTTCGAGTACTGCGTGACCAATTTGGTCCCGACGATCTCCCAGTGACTCGCTGGCGCGATGTCGGCGGCCTCGACGAGGATCGCGGTGGCGACGTCGCCGAAGATGAAGTGGCTGTCGCGGTCGCGCCAGTTGAGATGGCCAGAGCAGATTTCGGGATTGACGATCAGCACCGAACGCGCGGTCCCGGCGCGGATGAAATCTGCCGCGACCTGGATCGCGAAGGTCGCCGACGAGCAAGCGACGTTCATGTCGAAGCCGAAACCGCCGCCAACCTTCTCGCCGATCTTGAGCGCGTCCTGGATCTCGACCGCCATCGCCGGGTAGGCGCGTTGCATGTTCGAAGCGGCGCACAATACCGCGCCCACGTCGCCAGCGTCGCGGCCGGCGCGTGCGAGCGCATCGCGGGCTGCCGCGACACCGATCTCGGCGAGGACCGACAGCGCGTCGTCTGGACGCTTGGGAAACGCGGGACACATGCGTTCGGGATCGAGGATCGCGTCCTTCGACAGGACATGCCGCGCCTTGATCCCGCTCGCCTTCTCGATGAACTCGACCGAGCTTGGCGCGAGCGGCTGGCGCGTGCCCGCCGCGATGGCGTCGGCATGGGCGGCGTTGTCGGCTGCGACCCAGGCGTTGAAACTGGCGACCAGCTCTTCATTCGAAATGCTGTCGGGCGGGGTGAACAGGCCGGTCGCGCTGATCACTGGGCGGGGAGTCGAATGGGGCATGCGCCCGCGTTAACCGTGCAGCCTGCCACTGGCAATGCAAGGCGTCGGAACGCTGTGGCATCGAAACAACATGTCGCAAACTTATCCTGAACCGACAGAAAACATCGCGTTAACGGCTTGCTAACCATCGTCGTGCCATGGTTGTTAGGCGATGGGGATGGACGTGAGACGAGCGGGAGTACGACGATGACCACCAGTTCAAGGCCGGCGATGGGCAACCGAGCCCTCGAGGAAATGAAGGAATTCGCGAGTTTTTCGAAGGGAACTCAGCGCTATATCCGCCGCGCGCTCGACGTCGGGCTCGACCGTGACGACGCGATCGCCTTGTGGTCGCGCGACGTCATCGAGGAAACCAGCATCAAGGTCCAGGCGCGCGTCTATCGCAAGCTCGACCGCATCCGCGGCGAGATCCCCGACGACAGCGGCATCGAGACCGTCGAGACCTTCATGGCGCCGTTGGTGTCAGTGGCGGCGTTCGACCTCGGCCAGAACCGGATCGACAATTTCGCGGCATTCCGCTTTCTCTACGAGCGCCTGATCGGTGCCGCGGCACGGCCATGGTTGCCCGGAGCATTCTGCGCCGCCGCCGCATTGCCGCACATCCACCCCGAGCGGCGCCGCGCGCTGCTCCAGTCGATCAGCGAGGCCGCCGCAACCGCGCCCGGCTGGTCGAACCGCGAACCCACCTTCTTTCCCGCCTGGGTCGACAAGATCGACATGAGCAAGGCGGCGAACTGACGCGTTGCATCATCGAGCCATAGCCTTTTTGGGGGCGAGGGCCGGTCATCCGAGAGGGTGGCCGGCCCTTTTCGTTCGGTCAGCCTTTTGGCCCAGCTTCCCCGCCCAGTCCCTCTCAACGCCGCCGATAGCGGAAATACCAGACCTCGTGGCCTAATCGCCGCGCCTTGGCTTCGTAGCGGGTTTCGGGCCAGCCGCCGGGGCGACGCAGGAAATCCTGCGGTGTGTTCGCCAGCCATTCGAAGGGGCCGTCTTCGCCAATTCTCGGCTGCATCTGCATCAGCGCCCAGCGCAGATAGACGGGATGATCGGTGCCGAAACGGAATTCGCCGCCGGGCCTGAGCTTGCGCGCGATCATGTCGAGCGGGCCGGGGTTCATCATCCGGCGCTTGGCGTGGCGCGCCTTGGGCCAGGGGTCGGGGTGGAGCAGGTAGACGAAGCTCAAGCTGCCGTCGGGGATGCGCGCGAGTATTTCGAGCGCGTCGCCGTGATGGATGCGGACGTTGCCGTGCGTGCCGACGTCGCGGCCGTCACGGATATGGCCAAGCGCCTGCGCGACGCCGTTGATGAAGGGCTCCGCCCCGATAAAGCCGTGATCGGGCAGCAGGTCGGCGCGTCCCGCCATATGCTCGCCGCCGCCGAAGCCGATTTCGAAATGGAGCGGGCAGTCGCGCCCGAACAAGGCGGTCGCGGTGACGGGGCCATCGGCAGGAACGGCGATCGCGGGAAGCAGCTCGTCGACCAGCTGTTGCTGCCGGTCGCGCAGCTTCTTTCCCTTGGCGCGCCCGTAAAGGCGGCTCAGGGTGGTCGGATCGCCGGGTTTGTTTGCACTCATGGGGCGCGCGGGTAGCGTGGCGCAGCGACGAGGTCGAGGAATAAACGGATAGCAAGGGAACGCGCCGGGACGACGATCCGTTGAACGTGTAAGGAGAATACATGACCAGGACAGCAACGCGCACGCACAAAAACCGAGCAGCAACGACGGCGACGCCCCGCCGCGTCGCCACTTCGCACGTGGAACCCGAAGATACCGATGTCGGCGAGACCGCCGAAGCCATAGCCGATGGCGGCGATCACGCCCGGCTGCTGATGGTCAATGGCGCGGTGCTCGGCCTCGGGCTCGTCACGCGCAATGCGAAACTGACGCGCACCGGCGTCAGGATGGTGATTGCGCAGGGCCTGGCGTTCGGGGCGCGGACGCTGTTTTCGCAAGGCGTGCACGCGCACGGCGAGGAGACGGCCGAAGAGGCGTCGCAGCATGGCGCCAAGTCGGCCAAAGGTCCTGCCAAAGACGACGACGAGGGGGTCGCAACGGGGAGCGGGGCGGCGACGGTCGCGGTGGCGCGCGCGGTGTCAGCGACAACGCCGATTCCCTATATCCCTGCGCGGCTCGCCGGCCTGGCGATCACCGGGCAAAACACGCCGCGCAAGGCCAACGCAATCAGCGACTTCCTGATGGGGGCCGCGATCGGCTGGCTCGCCGAGCGCTTGGCCAAGCGCCTCGTCGGCGGCGAAGACGAGGATCGCGACGAGGACTGATCGGGTGGCGAAAACGCTGTCGCCGAAGCGAGCGTGAGCTATAACGGCCGTGTGACCCAGGCATATGACTGCATCATTGTCGGCGGCGGACCGGCCGGGCTGACCGCCGCGACCTACCTTGCGCGCTATCGCCGACGCGTCCTCCTGATCGATGCAGGCAAGAGCCGCGCAGCGATGATCCCGCGCAGCCACAACCATTCGGGCCATCCCGACGGCATCGAAGGCGTCGAACTGCTCAGGCGCATGGCGCTGCAGGCGGCGCAGTTCGGTGCCGAATTGCGTAACGGGTGCGTCGCGAAGATTGCCCGCGGGGATGACAACGGCAACGACGGCGGCTTCGTCCTGACGCTGGCCGAAGGCGGCTCGGTCGCGGCGCGTGCCGTTCTGATCGCCACCGGTGTGGTCAATCGCCGGCCGCCGATCGACGATGAGGCGCACGACGCCGCGTTGGCAGCGGGAACGCTGCGCTACTGCCCGATCTGCGACGGCTACGAGGCGGGCGGCTGGGAGTGCGAGAGCGGCGGCGAGCGGCGCATCGCGGTGGTCGGCGCCGATGGCCACGGGGTCGCCGAAGCGTTGTTCCTCAAGACCTATTCCGATCAGGTGACGCTGATGACGTTGATCGCCTGCGACCTCGATGAACATGATCGCGCCGACCTCCGTCATGCGGGTGTGACGTGGGAGACGCGCCCCGCGTCCGGCTTCGCCTTCGAAGAACAAAGCGTCACCGTGACGCTCGACGACGGCGAAGAGCAGCGGTTCGATACGCTTTATCCCGCGCTGGGTTCGAACGCGAACAGCGAGCTTGCCGAGCAGCTCGGCCTCGACCTCGACGATGATCGCTGCCTCATGACCGACAAGCATCAGCGGCTGGGGATGAAGGGGCTTTATGCCGCGGGTGACATCGTCGTCGCACTTGACCAGATCAGCGTCGCGATGGGCCAGGCAGCCATCGCCGCAACGACAATCCATAATGACTTGCGCAAGGCCGAAGGCGCGACCGCCAGCGGCTAAAATGAACAGAACAGACGAATTTTTACCAAAAGTTCGTCTGTTTACTCTAGCAGGAGATGATGTTGGGCGTTTCGGCGATCTTGTGGCTTATTCCCGCGTTCTCCGTTTTGTTCGGGGTTACCTTCGCGACGATTGCGATGGCGTACAAGTCGGAGATCGCGCCGCGATGGGCGACGGCAGGGGTCGTCGCGCTGGCTGTCGCGATCAGCGCCGATCTCGCCAAACCCGATTCGACTGAACTGAGCTTGTGGGTCGCAGGTGTTGGCCATTGGGTCGCAGCGGGCTGCATGCTGCAGGCGATGCTCATCCGGAATCAGCGTTCGCTGCCACGCATCGCCCTGATCTCCATTTTCGCGCTGCTGGTGCCGATCCATCTGTGGTCGATCTGGATCGGTGATGTGCCGCCGGTGCGGATATTGGCGGTCAACTCGGGCGCGTTTGCGATTTTTGCCTTAGCGCTGGTCGTCTGCTTGCGCGGACCGATCGACGCGTTCGACAAGATCATGCGGAGCATCATCGTCGTCGTCCTGTTGCTCTATCCGTTTCGCATGGCCGTCTATTTCTGGTTCCCGCCCGAAGCGACACCGGGCGGCCAACTGGTGTCGCAATATATGCTCCTGATCTTCACGATGGTCGGGATATTGGGTGTCGCATTCTCGATGGCTCTGCTGCTCGCGATCGGGACCGATATCGTCCAGCGGCACCGGCTTGATAGCGAGATCGATGCGCTGACCGGAATTCGCAATCGCCGTGCGCTCAACCGCCAGTTGACCGATGCTAACAGCGTCGGAGGATATGGCGCGGTGCTGGTCGTCGATCTCGACCATTTCAAGCGGATCAACGACCATCACGGGCACGATGTCGGCGACAAGATATTGATCGCCGCGGCGCGCGAGCTTGATGCCAAGCTGTCACGATTCGGCACCGTCACGCGGATGGGCGGCGAAGAGTTTGCGGTGCTATTGACGAATGAAAATGTTGCGGCGGGACCGGCTTTGGCCCTGTCGGCACGGCAGGCGATCGCCAGCATTCGCCTGCCCGATCCGCACGACCAGATCGAGGTGACTGCGAGTGTCGGTCTGGCGTTTCGCGAAATCGACCAGCCGCTTTCTGACACGCTACGCGCGGCCGATCTGGCGATGTACCACGCCAAGGCTGCGGGACGGAATTGCGCTTTCGAGGTCGAGCGACGCCATGGCTTGCTCGAACTGCGCGCCGTCGCCTGACGTCGCGCATCGATAACGGCGGCGGGTGTCATATTAAGGTGGGGGCGCACGGACCCAATCGCTCTCATCGATGGTTGGCCAAGCGACGCGTGGCGGATCGCCGCGCAGTCCATCGTTCGAGAGGATATTCCTATGGCAAAGACCCCAGCACCGCAGGCGGCGCCCCCAAGCGCGGGGCTTCCCGGCCAGCTCAGCGATCTCGAGATCGCGATGGCCGAGGCCGCGGCGGCAGAAAATTACGAGGAGGCTGCGCGGCTGCGTAACGCGATCCAGATCGCCAAACAGGCGGGGATGGCCGCCGCTGAGGCCGGGTTAGCGGGCGCGCCCGAAGGTGAAGCCGATTTCGCCGGGCTCAGTCGACAGGAGCCGGGCAAGATGGGGATCGGGAGCCAAGTGCCGAAACGCACCCCGCCCGATGACTGGACGCCGCCGAAGAAGCCCGATCCAATGACCGCAGGGCACAAGCGCGGCGGCCGACGAAAGAGATAGCGGTGGTTGGCAATGTGCTCGGGTTTCGCTGCCCTCACCAACTTCGCATAAGCGCTTTCAGCGCCAAGGCTCCCTATCCCCTCCCGCTTGCGGGCGAGGAATTTATGCCAGGGCTGCTTTCAGATCGTCGATCAGGTCGGTTCTCTCCCACGGGAAGAAGTCGCCCTCGGCCTTGCGACCGAAATGGCCGTAGGCGGCGGTTTTGCGGTAGATCGGCTTGTTGAGGCCGAGCAAAGTCCGGATGCCGCGCGGAGTCAGGCCGCCGAGGCGGGTAATCTTGCCGATTGCAGACTTCGAGCTCGGCATCGTCGACGGTGCCGGTGCCGTGCGTATCGACATAGAGCGACAGTGGTTCGGACACGCCGATCGCGTAGCTGAGCTGGATCGTGCAGCGCTTGGCAAGGCCGGCGGCGACGATGTTCTTGGCGAGATAGCGCGAGGCGTAAGCGGCCGAACGGTCGACCTTGGTCGGGTCCTTGCCGCTGAATGCGCCGCCGCCGTGCGGGGCGGCGCCGCCATAGGTGTCGACGATGATCTTGCGCCCGGTCAGGCCGGCGTCGCCGTCGGGGCCGCCGATTTCGAAGCTGCCCGTCGGGTTGATGTGCCAGACGGTCTCGCCGGAGATCAGGCCATCGGGGAGGATCTCTCCGACGACACGCTTCACATAGTCCTTGAGTTCGGTTTCCTTGGCGCCCGTGTCGTAACCCTTGGCGTGCTGCGTCGAGACGACGATCGCGGTCGCCGCGGCGGGCTTGCCGTCCTGGTAGCGCAGCGAGACCTGGCTCTTGGCATCGGGCTCTAGGAAGGGCGCGGCGCCCGACTTTCGGTCGTCGGCGAGGCGTTTGAGGATGCGGTGGCTGTAGTGCAGCGCGGCGGGCATCAGTTCCTCGGTCTCGTCGCAGGCGAAGCCGAACATGATGCCCTGGTCGCCCGCGCCTTCATCCTTGTTGCCGCTCGCATCGACGCCCTGGGCGATATGGTCGGACTGGCCGTGGAGATGGTTTTCGAACGACAGCGTCTCCCAGTGGAAGCCGTTCTGTTCGTAGCCGATGTCGCGCACGACGTTGCGCACCGTCGCCTCGATCTCGTCACGTGCTCCGGGCGCCCAGCCATGCGTTTCGGGCCAGCGGGCGGTGTCGTAGATCGGCTTGCAGCGGATTTCGCCGGCGAGCACGACGCGCTGGGTGGTGGTCATGGTTTCGCAGGCGATGCGCGATTCGGGATCCTTGGCGAGCATCAGGTCGACGATCGCGTCGCTGATCTGGTCCGACACCTTGTCTGGATGGCCTTCGGAAACCGATTCGGAGGTGAAGAGATAATTGTCGCGCATGCTGGAAAAACCGTCCTGTCTGGCTGATCGTGCGGCCCGTCGGCGAGCCGTTTACGCGTCATATAAAGAAAGCTTTATATGACGGCTAGGGGTTTTTTGTCGCAGTCCGTCGCACGGCCGGCACGAGCGCGAGCAGCAGCAACACGCCGGCGAACAGCAGCGGGATGATATTGCCGGAGAGGGCGAACAGCGTCGCGGTGCGCGCGGGCGGTATGACCTCGTCGATGCGGCCGGCATTGCCCATCGCGAGCTTGTGAACAACCCGACCATGAGCGTCGATGATGCCGCTGATGCCGGTCGGGGTCGAGCGGATGACAGGCAGGCCTTCTTCGATCGCGCGCAGGCGGGCTTGGGCGAAGTGCTGCGGCGGGCCCGAGGCGCCGAACCAGGCGTCGTTCGACGGGTTGAAGATGAAATCGGGACGGTTGGCGCGATCGACGACACGGCCCGAGAAGATCATCTCGTAGCAGATCTGGACGCCCATGCGGCCGAAGCCGGGCAGGTCGAGCGTGCGCGCGCCGGGACCCGGCCAGAAATCGAGCGCGCCGGGGACGAGCCGCGACAGGCCGATCGCCGACAGGATCGGGCGAATCGGGAGATACTCACCATAGGGGACGAGATGCGCCTTGTCGTAGCTGCCAACGACGCGCGCATCGGGGGTCAGGACGGTGACGCTGTTGCGGGCGCCGATCGCATGCGCGCCGCCCGGGCCGCCGCCGATCTCGAGATCCTCGCTACCGGTGACGAGCAGGTCCTGGGGACCGAGCAGCGCGGCGAGACGGTCGCGCGATTGCGCTGCGCTGCTCCCGCCGAGATTGACCATGTCGTAATAGCGCGCGGGATAGCCGCCTTCGAGGAAGTCGGGGATCGCGGCCTCGGGCCACAGGAGGAGGCGCGGCGGCGCGTCGGGGTTTCGGACGCTGAGCGCTGCCAGCTTGCTCCAGTTGAGCGCGTCGAATCTCTGGTCCGCCTTGGTTTCCTGAGGAATGTCGGGCTGGACGACGGTGACGGTCGACGGGCCGTCCGCCAGGTGCGCGGGACGGCACGTCAGTCGCCGAGACGCGGTAGGCGAAGCCGCCAATCATGAGCGCGGCGGCGAGCAGCCCGGGTGCGAGCGCATCGCGTCCGCGACCGCGACCGAGCAGCCAGAAGGCGCCGCTGGCGAGGACGAAGACGCCGCCGAGCCCGTAGGTGCCGAGCAGCGCGCTGGCATCGGCAAGTCCCGGCGTGACGAGCGCGACGCCGAGCGGATTCCAGACGAAGCCGGTAAACACCCAGCTGCGTAGCCATTCGGTGATGATCCACATCGCGGCAAAGGCGAACACCAGCGGCCAGCCGCGCCGACCACGCAGACCGCCGAACCGGCGTGCGATCGACCATGCGCCGAGCGTGGCGAGCGCAGGATAGACGGCAAGGTAGATGGCGAGCGCGACGACCGCGACCCAGCCGAGCCAGGCGGGCATCGCGGCCTGATAGGTAAAGGCGGTGGCGATCCACGCGTTGCCCAGGGTGAACTGGCCCAGACCGAACAGCCAGCCGATCAACACGGCGCGTTTCCAGCTCGTTGCGCCCGCGATCAGGGCAATCAGCAAGGCGTAGGCCGCGATCGTCAGCGGCCAGAGCGACAGCGGCGCGAAGCCGGTCGCCGAGATCACGCCGGCGACGAGCGCGGCGCTGCGCGCGCGGGCGAGGATGGCGGTCGCGGCGCGGGTCAGCAAAGTGGGGCCGGCGGCCTGGCTTGTCGGGGAGGTCATCGCTGCGCTTTTGACGGGTTCGCGGGCGCGGTGCAATGGGGAGGTGTTCGTGTCGATGAGGGTGTGGCGAAGACGCGCCGTCGGTGGCATAGGCGCGTCATGACCCTGCGACCTTTTCATTATGCCTTCATCGTCGACGACCTCGACGCTGCGCGAAGCTTCTATCGCGATGTCATCGGCTGCGGCGAGGGACGATCGAGCGACCGCTGGATCGATTTCGACATGTTCGGCCACCAGATCGTCGCGCATCTGGGAGACACCGCAGACCGCATCGCCAACCCGGTTGACGGACACGATGTGCCGGTGCCGCATTTCGGGGTGGTGCTGACGCTCGACGACTTCGCGGCGCTGGCCGAACGCTTCGTCGGGGCGGGGCTGGATTTTGTCATCCCGCCGACGGTGCGCTTTGCCGGCAAGGCGGGCGAGCAGCACACGATGTTCCTGCGCGATCCGGCGGGCAATGCGCTCGAGTTCAAGGCGTTCGCCGACGATGCGGCGCTGTTCGCCGTAGACTGAAGCCAGGCGACGGAACGAATAGCGGGGTCAAACCATTGGTGAGGTGAAGGATTTGTTCCAACCGAACCCAAGGAGCGCGACGATGACCCGCAGCACGAAACAGACGATATCCGAATTGACCGAGAGCGCCACCGAGACCGCCGGCCAGCTTGCCGAGAGCGGTCGGCGAAACCGCGAGCGCCTATGCCGCGATCGCCGCCGACAAGGTCGGCACGCTGTTCAACCAGATCGACGACGGGTTCACCGACCGGCTGATCACCAAGGCCAAGGGCGTCAAGGCCGGGAGCCTGTCCCCGTCGCGCAGCCCGGCCGCCAAGACCGGGGTTGGAGCCGGCGTGTTTCTCGCCGGTGCCGCAACGATCGCGGCGGGCGCTTTCGCGCTGTATTACTGGCGCGAACGCAACCAGGAGGAGGCCGATTTCGACCTGCTCGCCAAGGACGGTGACTTCGAACTGCGCCGCTACAAGGCCCATCTCGTTGCCGAGACGGTCCAGCCGGGCAGTCGCGACGAGGCGCTTGATTCAGGCTTTCGCGCGCTGGCCAACTATATCTTCGCCAAGCCCGGCGGCCGCGCACCGAGCGAAGAGAGCGACGAAAAGATCGCGATGACGGTGCCGGTGAGCGCAGCAGGCGAAAACAGCGGGTCATGGCGCATCCGCTTTGTCATGCCCGAGGCGCAGACACGCGAAACGCTGCCGCAGCCCGCGGCCGGCGTTGCCATCGCCAAACAGCCCAAGCGGCATATCGCGGCGATCCGGTTCGCCGGGCGAGGCACCGACGCAGAGCTCGTCTCGGCCAAGCGCAGCGAGCTCAAGGCCTGGGTTGCCGAACGCGGTTACAAGAGCATCGGCGATCCCGAATACGCCTATTACAACGCGCCGATCGTGCCTGGACCGCTGCGCCGTAATGAGGTGTGGATCGCCATCGAGGCGCCGTGATAGACCCCGCTCGATGAGCGGCAACCACGGACATAGCCACGCGCATGGCGCGCCCGACAGTTTCGGGCGCGCTTTTGCGCTGGGCATCGCGCTCAATGTCGTTTTCGTCGCGATCGAGGCGGGCTACGGATTCTTCAGCGGGTCGCTCGCGCTGCTCGCCGATGCCGGGCACAATCTGTCCGACGTGCTCGGCCTGGTTGTCGCCTGGGGCGCGGTAGTGCTCGGCAGGAAGGCGGCGACCGATCGCTTCACCTACGGCTATCGCCGCAGCTCGATCCTGTCGGCGCTGTTCAACGGCGTGTTGTTGCTCGTTGCCGCGGGCGCGATCGCGCTCGAGGCGGTGCAGCGTTTCGGCGATCCGCAGCCGGTGCCCGGAGCGACAATCATGATCGTCGCGGGGATCGGTATCGCGATCAACACCGCGACCGCCTTGTTGTTCGTGCGCGGGCGCAAGAGCGACATCAACATCAAGGGCGCGTTCCTCCACATGGCCGCCGATGCGGTGGTGTCGGCCGGCGTGGTGATTGCCGGACTGGGGATCGTCTATACCGGCGCGACGTGGATCGACCCGGTGACCAGCCTCGCGATCGTCGCGGTCATATTGTGGAGCACCTGGGGCCTGCTGCGCGATGCGATCACGATGTCGCTCGACGCGGTGCCCGCCGATATCGACACCGGCGAAGTCGAGGCGGCGTTGCTCGCCATGCCTGGCGTCGCGCGCGTCCACGACCTCCATATCTGGCCGATGAGCACGACCGAGACCGCGCTGACCGCGCATCTCGTCCGGCCCGGCGGAGGGCTGGGGCGAGCGACGATGTCTTCCTGTCCGCGGCATCCGACATGCTGCACGACCGTTTCGGCATCGCGCATGCGACGCTGCAGGTCGAGCGCGACGAGCTGCGCTGCCGGTTGCACGCTGCCAAAGGGTGCTAACTTTCCCGCAGGCGGGAGAACGCGCTACTTCATCGCGTCGAGTTGTTCGATGCTGGTGACGCGGCTGCATGTGTCGGCTGCGCCGCTGCCGCCGGTAAGCGCGCTGGCGAGGAAGAAGCCGCCGACGACGATGACGATGAAGCCGCCCGCGACCCAGCCGAGATATCTGTCGATGAAGGTCTTGATCGGCGCGCCGAACAGCCGGAACAGTACGCCGACGAGGAGGAACTGGAAGCCGCGGCTGGCGATGCTCGCCCACAGGAAGGTGAACAGGTTGAGGTGGATGAAGCCCGCGGTCAGCGTGATCAGCTTGAACGGGATCGGCGTCGCGCCCTTGATCAGGATGAGCTCCCAGCCATATTCGCGCAGATAGCAGGCTGCGCTCGGGAAGCTCGACGCGAGGCCGAGCGCGCCCAGGATCTGCGTGCCGACCGCCTCGAACACGAAATAGCCGATGGCATAGCCGAACAGCCCGCCGAGCACCGAGGCGATCGTGCAGACGATACCATAGCGGATCGCGCGTTGGGGGCGCGCGAGGCACATCAGGCCGAGCAAAGGGTGCGGCGGGATCGGGAAGAAGCTCGAATTCGACGAAGCTGATCAGCGCGAGCCACCACACCGCGTGGCGATGTTCGGCCTTTTCGAGCGTCCAGTTGTAGATGCGGCGCAGGAAGCCGGGCGGATTGTGCGAGATGAAGGGCGCTTCGGTCATCGCGCGGGATTAGAGGGCGCGCACCGCGCGCGCAATCGCTTGAAATCGGGTTGCAATAGAAAACCTGCACACTAGCCTCGCCTGCTTATCGGGGAGTATTGCCATGATCATATACGGTTCGAGTTTTTCGCCTTTTGTGCGCAAGTTGCTGGCCTATTGCGAGGAGCGGGGGATTGGGTTCGAGCTGAAGGCGGTGGGCATCGGCGACCCCGATCCGGGCTATGCCGCGGCGAGCCCGCTGAAGAAAATGCCCGCGATCGAGGACGATGGCTACCGCCTCGCCGATTCGAGCGCGATCATCCATTATCTCGAGGCGAAGCACGGCGCCGCGCTGATCCCCACCGAGGCGCGCGCGCGCGGCCGGACGATCTGGTTCGAGGAATATGCCGACACGGTGATGATGGCATGCGGCGGCGCGATGTTCTTCAACCGCGTCGTCGCGCCCGTATTCCTGCGCCGCGCGGGCGACGAGGCGGCGGCGGCGAGGGCCGAGGCAGAGGCGCTGCCGCCGATCTGCGACTACCTCGAGAGCCAGCTTTGCGACGGGCGCGAATTCCTCGTCGGCGACAGCCTTACGATCGCCGACCTCGCGGTGGGATCGATCGCGGTCAATTTCGACCATCTCGGCCTCGACCTCGCCAGCCGCGCGCCGCATTTCGACGCCTATGCCCGGCGCATCCGCGAACGCCCCAGCTTCGCCAAATGGACCGCGAAGGAATATGCGATCCTGGCAGGCTAACGCGGCGCAGGTTGGCCGGAGTGAGCCCCGCCGTCTCGGGCGCGAAAACGGGTATGTCAGGGGCTTCGCGCATAGGTGTGTGGCGGGTCAGGGCGCGCGTGTCGAGGGGGATGGGGGAATTAACGGTAGCGAAAAAATCCAAATCGAGGTTGACTTCACTCGTGGACAACCTCCTTGGTTGTCACGCCAATGCTGAGATCTTTGAGCAAGCCCGTCAACGCTTCGCCGTCGATCAAGTCGATGGCGGGGGCTCCGTCGCGCGTCGCCTCCTGTCGCGCCGATGGCGTGAACGTCGCGGTGGTAATGATAAGACCCTTGTCTGCGCCCCATGGCCCCGCGGAAGTCACGAACGACCTCCGGCCCAACAGAAGTCTTCCATCGTTTGCACTGGAAAAAGACGTGGAATGAAACGAGATTTACCCTCGAGCTCCGCGACACCATCAATGCCGCCGTCGCCCGATTTTCCGCTGACCTCAACCTTGGTGACGCCGCTGGCGCGTAATATGCGCTGGCTTAGCCGGCTCGAATGCATCCGGCGAGAGGGAGCGGATTTGAGCGCGGTCGGTCCAATCCGGTTCGTCGTTTCCCGCGATCTCGTCATTGTCGCCTTCTTCGGCTTTTTGTGCCGCCAAGCGCTTTTAGTCTCGCGATAGCCATCGTTAACCCGCTTTTGCAGTTCCGCCTCGGTCCAACCGAACGCCTCCCGTCCACGCTCCGTGAGGGTCCAAACGCCCCTGTTAGGATTTTCGACGACGCCAGCATATTTCAGATAAGACCGTGCCCAGGATAGGCGGTCGGGAATGACTGGTGCGCCGCTTTTATCGTAGACCGCGTCAAGCGCGTCCTGTGTGATGGCTTCCGCCTCGATCACAGCAAGATCGATTTCTGAGCGAACCCGAACCACCCAGAATGTCGAGTGCCGGAGGGTGGGCATCATAAGGTCGGTGTGACGGGGTAAGTCGGTCATGTGTTCTTCCTGCATTTCACCTTGCGCTCGACGCCACTTGGTCGAGGAAAAGGTAGAGCGTTGCTACTTCCCGCTTTTTATCCGGTTGTGCGGTTTGCACAGCAGTTGACAATTGGCGGCGATGGTTTTGCCGCCCTTGCTCCACGGCGTGATGTGATCGCCTCCATCTCGGAAATATCGAATTTTTGCTTGGGCTCGTCACATGCAGGGCAAAGCCCGCCCTGCCGTTCATAGGCTTCACGCTTCATATTATCGGTGAAAGAGCGGATCGAAAGCGCCCGCTCATTACCGCTAAGCACATAATCGAAAATGCCCGATTTTTTGGTAATATCTCGTCCTGCATCAATGCCGATACGCGCGCCTCCAGCTCAGCAGTATCGAGATTATCCTTCCCAAAGCGGTTATACAGCGGCCCCCAAGCCACACCTTTCATTTCCTTGCGGTAATTGGGGAAGGTCAGGTTGACCGAGTTGATCACATTTGAAAATAGGTCAACAATTCATTGGCATTCTGATCCTGCTGATGCACTTGCATGTAATCTTCAATCTTGCCATCAGACAACCAATCGAGCGCGGTTTCGAGATATTTCTGACGATTAACTTCGCCATTGAGCAACTTGCTGCCGATGCCCGCCGCTGGCCCGCCGTTTTTTGAAAACCAGCGCTTGGCATCGGCCAGCCACGGCCCGGCATACGATGGCGTTGCGCAATTCCTGATCGGTCAAGGCAAGGCCAGCGATGTTGATCACCTTGAACCAGTCGAGTTTGTCCGTCGGTGCCGTCGCAAACATAGACCGAAAGCTCGTAATCAGAGATCTGTTGCTGCCGTTCTGCGGGCAAATTTTTGAAGCCGAAGGGGTTGCCGTCAATTCGACCGAATAATCGCCATTTACATATTGGCAGATGCTGATTGTGCGCTGCTGGCCATCCATCAGTTCAAATCCGTCACCCGCGACCGCCCAATACATTGTGTTGAGCGGAAACCCCTTGCGCACGGTGTCGATCACTGCATTGCGTTCCTGAGCTCCGTAAACAAATTCGCGCTGGATAGGCGGGGCGGATATCGAGCTCTGCCGCCGTCGCCGGTGACACCCTGCTCGCCGTTGTCGGCATAGGTCAGTAGAACCAGTTCACTGATATCGGAATTTTTTGTAGTTCAATCTTCATGGATCTAAGCTCTTTTCTACGATTAATTAGAGGGTAGGTCGTGACATGAAAACGTCCTGGCCAACTATTGTAATACGTTTTCCCTACAGGAGGTGGATCTGAGCTTAGATAACTGCCCATCGTTCAACTTCGAAACTGCGCTAACGGCACACGTTCGCGCTAATCTGTGTCGCGCTAGGATATCTCTCTGAAGCAAGGCCAGACCAGGTCATCGGTAATTGATACTGTTGCAGATTGTTCAGGCTTAAAGATGTCAAGGAACGTAACTGGTAACTCCCATCACGCCGTCATAGTCGCATTGGGAATTTCAGACGTATCTTGCAAACTTCTAATAGCGTCATAGTTATCATATTTTGGGTACTGGTCTGGAGACTAGAAGCGCTTGTAACAGAGCGAATTTCTTCGTGCCGTCCTTGGCAAAGTCTAAATTTGTAAACCAGCCAACATTTACGAAATTTCACCAAACTTCTGCCTATCTTGGTCATCAACTCCCGGCTGCAGATTCGCGCGCTTCGATTTTAGGAAGTCTCGCGAATACGCCATTGCTCGCCGCAATACCATTGCCGCGCCATAGCTTTGCTGTACGTTATTAGAGATAGCAATCTCCTTCGTACGCTAAGACTCGATCTTGACTGCCGACTAACAACAAAGCGATTTGTCATAGCTCTACTAGACTGAGCGACATACTCCCGAAACAACGAAAATGGCGGGTTTGTTACCACCACATCGGCCTGTTTCAGATACTCGAAACATTCCGCACTCCTGAAATCGCCTGCGCAATATTCGCTGTCGCCATTAGTGTGCGCGACGTATTGCATCGTGGCGCAGTAGATATTCGACATCGGCCAAATCGATCGCGCCGTCACCATTGGCATCGGGCACCTCGCTGATTTCGATGGCATAGGGTTCTCTGCCTTCCGGTTTAAGTCCCGCCATTTCAACGAGCGGCAGATAGCTGCCCGCTATCGACGATTTGCCATAGCTGGTGGCGATCAGCGTCTTCAAGCCGAGAGCATTGAAATGGAGCGCAAATAGCGAAAAAAATTACTCTCATAAGGGTCATCGCAATTGCACAGCACGATCTTGCCGCGTAGTTGTTCACGATAGTGCTTCAGCTCGTTTTCGATATCGACAAGTTGGGTATAAAACTCATCCTGCTTCGCGCTTTTCGCTTTCGAAAGTGTCGATTTACGGATTTGGAATTGGAAGACTGACTATTCATTTCAACACTAATCCCACTGGTATGTTCACTACCTGTTCCAATTCGATATTTTTTTAATCTAGTTTCTGTCCAGTCCGTGGTCGCTATTCACTCGATTTCGGATGAAGGCGTTTTCATAGCGTTTGCGCTGTTCGATCGAATAGCCCTTGAGCTTGATGACGTCCTTGTCGATGTTCTTCGCTTCAGCCCAGCCGAAGGCGACGCCGTTTCGCTGAAACAGGAAATCGGGCATGCCGCCTTTCGAACGTTTCGGTTCGTTGATGACCTGAATCGAAGGATCGATTGAGTGGAACAGTTCCTCCAGGCACGCAATGGACGTCGAAAGAAAAGCTCGGTGCGCCGGTCCGCTGGCATATTTATCGCGAAACCTGTTCCAGATAACCCGCTAATATTCATGGTGTTCCCCTTGCCCGCTTCCTGCCCGATGGCGGGGGGCGGGGGCAAGGGGTTGCCGACGCCCCCCGCTAAAGCTCCGGGCGCTCGCGGTAGAAGTCGATCTGCATCTGCATGGGGCCGGTGAGTTCGACGTGGTGCGGCTGGTCTGGGGCGAGCAGGGCGGGGGTGCCGGGGGTGAGGGTGAGGCGATCGCCGCTGTCGTCATAGACCATCACGACGCTGCCCGAGATGACGCGCGCGACGCCCCAGGTGCCCGATTTTGTCCGGTGTTCGCTGCGCAGGCTGGCGGGCAGGTCGCTCTCGTCGAACACGGGCGAGCTGGCATAAGGCACGGGGGCGGGCGAGCTGGCAGGGCGGCGGCGTGGGGGCGGGCTGGCCGGGTCGGGTCATGCCGCGGCCTCGACGCGCAGGTCGGTGGCGTGCGGCGGATAGGGCGCGTGGGCCTCGCGATCGACCGGCCGGCCGGCGAGCTGGCTGGCGAAGCCGTGGTTGACGTCGCGGTGGTGCGCCTCGTCGGCGCGCACGACGAGGACGACGTCGCGCAGCGTCGCATCGTCGGGCAGCTGCCAGTAATGACGCGCGATCGCGGGGGCGGGAACGTTGGCCGAACGGCCCGCGTCGATCTCCCTCAAATAGAAGGTGTAGCTCAGCACCGCCTCTTCCTCGAAATAGCCGACGATGCGGTGCGCGGTCTTTCGCGAGACCAGGTAGAGGGTGAAGAAGGCGATGAAGAAGACCCACTGGACGGCGAGGATGACGAGGCGTTCGAACAGCGTCGGCCTGGCGATCTCGATGAAGGTCATCAGGTGCATGCGCTCGTTCTCCGCCTCTTCCATCAGCGTGCGGATCCAGCCGTCGTCATCGACCATGCGGCGCAGCGAATGGAGGTGGGTGATCATCGCGCCGACCATGCCGGGCACCGCGGCGACGGTTTCGAGGACGATCGCGCGGTGGCCGTAGCGCTTGGCGAAGAAGGTGTCGGCGCAGAAGCGCAGGACCTTGGTAAAGCCGAGCGCGATACGGTCCGATATCCCCTGCGGACGATGATGGACGTGCGGCTGCGCATGGCGTTCGCGCGCGCGTGCGGCAAGATCGGGCGCGCGGGGATCGGGGGCGAGGCGGTTGGTCATGACGGGCCTTTCGGGCGGGACGGGGGCGGGCGGGGCGATCAGAAGCCGATGCTGGCGCGCATCACGACGAGCGCGATGGCGAAGGCGGCGAACAACAGGGGGACGGTGAGCACCTGTGCCGCGACGCTGGCGGTGCCCATCGGGCCGGTATAGGTGTCGAGCACCGCATCGCCGCGTTCGAAGCCCTGCCGACCGCGCTTGCCGAGGCCCTGGAGCACGGCAGCCGTGCCGAAGAACATCGCCGTGTAGAGGACGCTGACGACGACGGCGAAGACCGTGCTGCCGTCGTGCGCGGTGGCGAGCGCGAGCGCGCCGAAGAAGGTGGCGTAGGCGCCCAGCAGCAGGAACCAGATCCAGCCGGGCAGGCCGAAGCTGCTGCCTTCGCCCATGCGCGGGGCGGGCGCGACGAGCGCGACGGCGTCGGCGGGCGGGGCGCAATCGACCTCGCCATGGTCGCGGGTCAGCGCGGCGATATCGTGTTCGTAGAGCATGTCAGAAGTCCTCCAGGCCTTGGGCGGCGGCCAGTCCGTCGCGGTTGATGACAATGGCGTTGAGCAGGCTGGTCGCGATCATCCGCGCGCGCTCCTCGACATGCGGGGCGGCGGCGGGATCGCGCGCGAGATCGTCGAGCGTGGCGCGGAACAGGGCGAGCCAGCGTTCGAAATGCGTCGCGTCGAGGCCGGGGATGGCGAGGTGTTTTTGCATCGGGCTGCCCGAATAGGTGCCGCTGTTGTGCAGTACCGAGCTCCAGAACGCCTTCATCCGCCCGAGATGCATCGGCCAGTCGGCGATCCGTGTCGGCGAAGATCGGGCCGAGCAGCGCGTCGTCGCGGACGGCGGCGTAGAAGCGATCGACGAGGTCGGAGATGAAGGCCGCGTCGATGCCGATCGCGAGCGCGGCATCACGCTTGGCGGCGCGGGCGGCGAGCGCGTGGCGCTGCGCGTCGGTCTGGGCGGGGTCGGGGGAGCGGAGGGGGGCGTTCATCGTGGCAACTCGTTAAGTGGTATTGGAGATACCTAATTAAACCGCGCTGGCGTTAATAGCAATATGTGATATGCATGTTTTATGCGATTGAGCCTCCACACCGATTATGCGCTGCGCGTGCTGATGTTCCTGGCGGCCGAAGAGCGGCAGGCGTCGGTCGACGAGATCGCGCGCGCCTACGGGATTTCGCACAACCACCTCGTCAAGGTGGCGCGGCGGCTGGGCGAGCTGGGGCTGGTCGAGGCGCGGCGCGGGCGCGGCGGGGGGATATCTCTGGCGCAGGAGCCGGCGAGCATCAACGTCGGCGCGCTGGTCCGCGAGATGGAGAGCCTGGGCGGCTTCGTCGAATGTTTCGACGCGGGCGCAAACGGCTGCCCGGTCGCCGGGGTGTGCGGGTTGCAGGGCGCGCTGTCGCTCGCTCTCGGGGATTTCCTGAAGCGGCTCGACAGCTATGTGCTGGCCGACCTGGTGCCGCGCAAGGGCGCCTTCAGGCGGCGGCTCGAATTGCCCGAACGCGCTAGTTGAGCAGCCATAGGCCGATCGCGACGACGAGCGCGCCGGGGCTGAGGACGGTGGCGATGAGGCGCAGGTCGATCCCGCCGAACTTGCTGACATGGTGCGTGTCGAGGCGCGAGAGGACCTTGCAGGCGCGGCGCTCGGCGGCCCAGAAGATGAACACGCCGATCAGGATGAACGCGGTCGCGACCGCCTTTGGCACCCAGGTCGGCTCGAGCGTGTCGAACAGGACGTTGAAGCCGACGCCGATGCCGATGCAGGCGAGGCCGGTGCGCATCCAGCCGGCAAAGGTGCGCTCGTTGGCGAGGATCGTGCGGTCCTCGGCAAGGTCGGTCCGTTCGGCGGCGAGTTCCTGCCCGTTCTGGCCATCGTGGTTGTCCATGGCGCCCGGTTTAGCAGCGCGCGGCGGCGGGGCCAAGGTGCGCGCCCGGGTGACACCAAGGGCGACTTAATCCTTGTTATACAGTTAAATGCCAGAGGGCGCGGAACCCGAAACGCGCAGCGCGGTTGATCGAGGGGTAACAATCAGGGAGACCGATCATGAGTGAGACACGCGATACCGACGCCACGCATATCCTGACCGCCGATCACCGCACGGTCGAGGACCTGTTCGCGAAATACGAAAAGGCCGGCGGCGCCTCGACCAAGCGCGAGATCGCCGAGAAGATCTGCGACGAGCTGAAAATCCACGCGATGATCGAGGAAGAAATCTTCTATCCCGCGCTGAAGGGCAAGATCGACGACGACCTGCTGCGCGAGGCCTATGTCGAGCACGACGGTGCCAAGCTGCTGATCAACGAAATCGCGGCGGGCGGCCCCGACGAGACGTTCTACGATGCCAAGGTGACCGTGCTCAAGGAGCAGATCGAGCATCACGTCAAGGAAGAGGAAAAGGAACACGACAACATGTTCCAGCAGGCGCGTGCGGCGAATGTCGACCTCGATGCGCTGGGCGAGAAGATGCTCGCGCGCAAGGCCGAGCTGCAGAAGCAGGCGGACAGCGGCGGCCTGCCCCCGGCCGAGATGACGACGATGGATAGTAATTAACCCATCTGGTAAAAACAGGTTGACATCGTCACGCTGTTTGGGTACATAAGAGGAACATCGGGAAAGTGCGAGTCGCCGGGGGCAATACTTGAACTGGCATGAACGGGTCGGGCGGCAACGTCCGGCCCGTTCGCGTTTGGCTGTGCGGCGACGGCGCGGGGACAGGAGCGGGCGGGGGCCTATGGACAACGAGACGAACGAAACGGACGGGGCGGACCGGGCGTGCAGCGAGGAGCGCACGATCGAGGCCAATCGCGGACGGCTGTTGCAGGACAAGAAGACCAAGACGAACGGTTTCAACAAGGCGCGGCGCGAGGCGTTCCTCAAGGAACTGTCGGCGACGTGCAACGTGTCGCGCGCGATTGCGGCGTCGGGCAAGGCGGGGTCGAGCGTCTATCGCAAGCGCCGGCGCGACCCCGAGTTCGCGGCGCAATGGCAGGCGGCGCTCGAGGTCGGCTATGCGCGGCTCGAGGCGGCACTGGTGCGCCGCGCGCTCGAGGTGGTCGACGGTTTCGCGCTGGTCGAGGACGAGCAGCCGGTCGAGAAGATGACGGTCGCGCAGGCGATCGACGTGATGGACAAGCACCGCCGCAGCGTCGCCAGCGGAGCGGCCAAGACCGTCCGGCCGCAGGCACGCCAGGTCGCGACCGCCGAGGAGACCGATCGCGCGATCCTGAAACGCATCGCGATCCTCAAGCGGCAACGCGAGGGGACGAGCGGATCGGACGGATCGGGCGGGGCGTGAGCAAGAAGGGCAGACGCAAACGAGCCAGGGACGAGGAGCCGTGGGAGCCGCTGGCGGCGATCAACGCGCTCGTCGCGCTCGCCCCCGCCGACCAGGCGCGCGTGCTCGCCGAACTGAAGTCCAGCCAGAAGGCCGAGCTCGAGACGCGCTGGTACGGGTTCGAACATAACGGGCAGCGCGAACCGCCGGGGCGCTGGCGCGTCTGGCTGATCCGCGCGGGGCGTGGGTTCGGCAAGACTCGCGCGGGCGCCGAATGGATCAGCGAACAGGCGCGGCGGATCCCCAACGGCCGGTTTGCGCTGGTCGGGGCAAGCACCGACGATGCGCGGCGCGTGATGATCGAGGGGCCGAGCGGGCTGATCGCGGTGGCGCGGCGGCACGAGACATGGAGCTGGCGGCGCGGTATGCGCGAGTTCCGCTTTCATTCGGGCGCGATCGCGACGCTCTATTCGGCCGAGACGCCCGACGCGCTGCGCGGGCCCGAGCACGAGGCGGCGTGGTGCGACGAGCTCGCCAAATGGCGGCGCGGCGACGATGCCTGGGACAATCTGATGCTCGGGCTGAGGCTGGGCGAGTGGCCGCGGACGATCGTCACGACCACGCCGCGACCGATCGCGCTGATGCGTCGGATCATCGCCTTGCCCGACTGTATCGAGACGACGGGGCGGACGGCGGAAAACCCGCATTTGCCGACGTCGTTCGTCGCAACGATGGCGGCAACCTATGGCGACACCCGGCTGGGGCGGCAGGAGCTGGACGGCGAGCTGATCGAGGACGTCGAGGGCGCGTTGTGGACGCGCGCAATGATCGAGAAATGCCGAATTGGTTCAAATGAGGAAATAGATGTAACCCGGATCGTCGTGGCGGTCGATCCACCGGCAAGCGCAGGCGGCGATGCCTGCGGGATCGTTGCCGCCGCGCTGTTGCGCGACGGACGGATCGCGGTGATCGAGGATGCGAGCGTCAGCGGCCTGAGCCCCGAGGGCTGGGCCAATGCGGTGGCGCGCTGTGCGGCGCGGCACGGCGCGGACCGGGTGGTGGCCGAGGCGAACCAGGGCGGCGACATGGTGAAGTCGGTCCTGCAGGCGGTGCACAGGACCCTGCCGGTGCGGCTGGTCCATGCGAGCCGCGGCAAGGCGGCGCGTGCCGAGCCGGTATCGGCGCTGTATGAAACCGGGCGCGTCGTCCATGTCGGCGGTTTTGCCGATCTGGAGGACCAATTGTGCGGCATGCTGTTCGCGGGCGGCTATGCCGGGCCGGGCCGATCGCCCGATCGCGCCGACGCGCTCGTCTGGGCGGTCAGCGAGCTGGCGGGAAGCGGGAGGGCCGAGGCGCGGGTCAGCCTGGTCTAGGGTTAACCCAGATCAACCGGGATTATTCTGCTATCGCGGCGAACTGTTTGTCGGTATTTGTTATCGCGGCGCCGCGAATTTCGCGGCGTTTTTTGCCGCAGGACTATTGATGGACGGATTGACTGGCGAAGGCACGAGCAACACGACGACGCGGGCCGAGCGGCTCGGCGACGGCGTGTTCGCGCGCCGGCTCGGCGAGGTCGGCGCATTGCAGGAAGGCGGCGACGCGTTTCGCGCGCTGGCCGATTCGATGCCGCAGATGGTCTGGTCGACGCTGCCCGACGGGCATCACGATTATTACAATGCGCGCTGGTACGAATTCACCGGCGCGCCGATGGATTCGAACGACGGCGAAGGCTGGGCCGGGATGTTCCACGAGGACGACCAGGCCGAGGCGTGGAAACGATGGAGCCACAGCCTGGCGACGGGCGAGCCGTACGAGGTCGAATATCGCCTGCGCCATCATAGCGGGACATATCGCTGGGTGCTCGGCCGGGCATCGCCGATCGTCGATGCCGAGGGCACGATCCTGCGCTGGATGGGGACGTGCACCGATATCGACGAGGCCAAGGCGATATCGCAGCACAACGACGTGCTGAGCCGCGAGCTGAGCCACCGGATCAAGAACATCTTTGCGGTGATATCGGGGCTGATCGGCATGACGGCGCGGTCGAACGCCGAATTTCAGGCACCCGCGCGCGACCTGCAGAGCCGGATTGCAGCACTCGGCAGGGCACACGAGTTCGTCCGGCCGCACAGCGAGTTTTCGCGGCCCGAGATGGTCGCGGTGACGCTGCACGGCATGCTCAACGAGATTTTCGCCGCCTATCCCGCGTTCATCGAGGGGCGGATGGCCATCGAAGGCGACGATTTCGAGATCAGCGACCGCGGCGCGACGCCGATCTCGCTCGTGTTCCACGAGCTGGCGACCAATTCGATGAAATACGGCGCGCTGTCGAACGACGAGGGGCGCGTCGCGATTACCGTCGCGAGCGATGGCGACGATGTCGTGTGCAGCTGGACCGAGCGCGGCGGGCCACCAATCGAACAGCCGCCCAGCCACGAGGGCTTTGGATCGAAGCTGACCGAGCTGGCGGTCAAGCAGCAGCTTGGCGGAAGTTTCGAACGCGAATGGCCGCGCGAGGGGCTGCACATGACGATCCGCGCCAAGCGGGTGCGCCTGACGACCTGAAGGCCAGATATTTGTAAGGTTCGATCTCGCGCGGGCAAATGCCGCCCGGCGGATCAGGCCGCGTGGGCGAAGGCGACGAAGCCTGGCGGCGGGGTCGGCGTCGGGGTCGAAATCGCGGCGCAGCGCATAATCGAGCACCTGGTCGATCAGGCGGACGTCGGCAGGCTTGGTCACGACGCCGAGCGTGCCGGGAATGCCGCCGCCGAGCTGGGCCGGGTTGGCGGTCACGAAGATCACCTTGATACCGTATTCGCGCGAGAGGAGTTCACCGATCATCGGGCCGGTCGCGCCGTCGCACAGGTTGACGTCGACGAGCGCGATATCGACTTCGGGCGATGCCAGCTGCATCGCCGAAGCGGTGTCGTCAGCGATTCCGGCGCAGACATAGCCGCCGTCTTCGATGGTTTCACAGATATCGGCGGCGACGAAACATTCGTCTTCGACGATCAGGACACGGACAGGCACGACAGGCTCCTTCGATCTAGTTCGGCGTGGTTACTTGGACTGAAACAACTTACATTACTGAAGATAGTTCCCTTTTAAGTCATTTTTCAAGGGGGCCTCGCGCCGACCGGTCCGGCACGGTAGCGTGGCGGCGGCGCGGCCACAGGAGCGAACAGGGTGAACCAGGCGATCCCCCCGAACGATGCGATGCGCCGGTCATGCTGACCGATGCGACGATGCTGGCAATCGCGCAGGCGGTTGCCAAGGGATTCGAATTCGCCGGGATCGCGGTGATCGTGATCGGCACGCTGATCGCCTTTGCCAAGGCGGGCGCGATGGTCGCGCGCGGGCTGGGCGCGGCAGGAACCGAAGCGGGCGAGCGCGCCGATGCGGGCGAGCGCGATGTCGTGCCGGCGTTTCGCAAGACGCTGGGGCGGTCGATCCTGACCGGGCCTCGAACTGCTGGTCGCGGCGGACATCATCCGCACGGTGGCGGTCGAGCCGACGCTGCAGAGCGTCCTCGTGCTCGGGCTGATCGTGCTGATCCGGACGTTTTTGAGCTTCAGTCTCGAGGTCGAGATCGACGGGCGCTGGCCGTGGCAGGGGAAGCGGGAGATGTAGGGCCGATGATAGCGAGCGATTGCTGCGAGCCTTGAAGTGGCCGCTAATGGGTGGCGTGAGGTTAACGCGATTATCGAGGCGACGTCGCATGACAACGCTTGCAAGGACTCGGATCAGCAAGAGCCGACAGGTGACGATGTCACCTATGATGAACGAAACGGGATATCGGTCGGCGAGGCGATTGAGTGGGCGTCGCGGGAATCCACGGCCGTGACCTTGTATCTGTATGACAAGGGCGAGGGCACGACTGTTCGCGAGTAGCGTGGCGTTCGACGCAAGGTCGGGATAGGCCCCAGCCTGCGTTGGGGTGACGGTGTTAGATATGTCTTTGCGGCTGGCGCGGCCCCACATCCAACTTCGGCTAGGCCGCTGGCGCGGCTGAGCCTTCGTGTCCTCTCCCCTGAAGAAGGAGAGGGCAATATGCGCGGAGCAATCACATGAAATTATTCGGCCGGTCTTGGCGCGGGCGGGTTATGCGGGCGCGATCTCGCGGATCGGGCTGGGCGGGATCGATGGCGCGCGGGCGCAGGACGCGTTTCCGCACGGCTGCGAGCGCCAGGTGCGCAAGCCACGGATGATGCTTGCCGACCGGTCAGGCCGACGAAAGCCGATCACGAACGTGCAAGGTCGCGTTAGTCGGCGGTCGTCGGATCGATGACCGCGCGCACTTCGGAGATCTTGTTTGCCGGGAAACCCGCCTGTTCGGCGTGGCGCCGGATCAGGTCTTCGTCGGGCGCCCGATAGACGCAGTAAATCTTGTCGTCGGTCACATAGCTGTGGACCCATTGGATTTCGGGTCCCAGATCGCGCAACACAGTACATGACTGTTCCGAAGCGGCTTTCAGTTCGGTGGTTCCAAGTCCGCCGACGCCGGGCATTTCACGCTCGATAGCCATTCGGCATGTCAGGGCCCTCCTTCTCTGGAGACGCAGGTCGGGCGGCCCCATCTCCAATTCAGGCGGAAGCGTCCAGGCGCATACCCCTCAGCAGCTTCGACAAGGCGACAAGCGGCCAAGTCTGCGTAGACCCTCTCCTGCACAAGGGGGGAGGGATCTGCGGAGCATCACATGAAATTATTCGGCTGGAAGGCTGCGCGCGAGGCTGCGCGGCCGGTTTTGGCGCGGGCGGGGTATGCGGGGAGAATCTCGCGGATCGGGCTGGGCGTGATCGGTTGTGGTGCCGAGGCGGGGGCGTTCCCGCAAGGCTATGAGCGCCAGCTGCGCGAGGGCTATCTTGCCAATGCGGTGGCGCAGCGCGCGGTGCGCGTGGTGGCCGATGCGGTCGCGGGGGTGCCGGTGACGGTGGTGGCGGGTGACGCTGCCCCCTCTCCAACTGCGCGCCTCCTTGGCCTCGTTCGCGCTTCTTCAGGCGGGCAGTCGTTGCTCGAGACATTGGCGGTGCATCTGTTGTTGCATGGCAATGGCTATGTGCAGCTGCTCGACGACGGTGCGGGCGGGGTGAGCGAGCTTTATGCGCTGCGGCCCGATCGGGTGTCGGTCGAGGCCGATGCGCGGGGCTGGCCGGCGGCGTATCTCTATCGTGTCGGTCCGTCGGTGACGCGGCTCGAGGCGGAAGGCGGGCCGGGGCACCCGCGGATCGTGCATATCCGGCTGACGCATCCGATCGACGATCATTACGGGCTCGGCTGCCTGGGGGCGGCGGCAGGCGCGATCGCGATCCACAATGCCGCGGCGCACTGGAACAAGGCGTTGCTCGACAATGCGGCGCGACCTTCGGGGGCGCTGGTGTTCGACGCGGGCGACGGCAGCGCGCTGAGCGCCGACCAGTTCACGCGATTGAAGGCCGAGATGGAGGCGGGGTTCGCGGGGGCGGGCAATGCCGGGCGGCCGATGCTGCTCGAGGGCGGGCTCAAATGGCAGGCGATGAGCCTGACGCCCGCCGACATGGATTTCATCGAGTTGAAGCACCAGGCGGCGCGCGAGATCGCGCTGGCGTTCGGGGTGCCGCCGATGCTGATGGGGCTGCCCGGCGACGCGACCTACGCCAATTATCGCGAGGCGTCGAAGGCGCTGTGGCGCCAGACGGTGCTGCCGCTGGCGGGGAAGATCCTGGGCGCGCTGGGGCAGGCGCTGGGCGGTGAGCTGGTCGTCGATCTCGACAAGGTGCCGGCGCTGTCGGAGGACCGCGAGCGGCTGTGGGGACAGGTCGCGGGGGCGGAGTTCCTGACGCGCGCGGAGAAGCGGGCGATGCTGGGTGTGGGCTAGGGGTGGCGTGTCACGCCGCCCCTCTCCGCTGCGACTAGGCCCTGCGGGCCAAGTCTGCACTGCCTCTCCCCTGAAGGGGAGAGGGCAATTCGGGAGGTGCATATGGATCGGGCGGGGGTGTTGGCGGCTTTGGTCGCGCAGGCCGAGCGGCCGCCCAATTCGGCGGTACAGGACATGGTCACGCTGCGCGCGGTGATCGAGGAGGCGAGCGAGATGGGGGCGCAGCGCGCGCTTAAAAGTATCGGTTTGAGCGATGCCGATGCCGGCGAGGATATCGAGGAACTGCGCGAGCTGCTGAGCGCATGGCGCGCGGCGAAGAAGAGCGCGGTGAAGTCGGCGATCGGCTGGGTGCTGCACGGGTTGCTCGCGCTGCTGCTCGTCGGGCTGGCGGTGCGGTTCGGACTGGGGGATCTGGTGTTGAGGTTTGCAGGCTATGCGGCGGTTTTCGGGGTGGCCGATCGCGGCGGCGACGTGGTGCGCGCGGGAGCGTTTGGCGCCGTCGCGGGCAAGACCGCGCTGCCGCTGCTGTGGCAGCATCGCGGCGATGCGCCGATCGGGAGGATCGAGTATCTGGCCGAGGATGCGCGCGGGCTGCGCGTGATCGGGCGGCTGTCGGAAACGGCTGCGGGGGCCGAGGCGGCGCGCGTGCTCGGGCGGGGCGGATCGACGGGCTGTCGTTCGGATACCGGGTGAGGGACGCGCGGGCCGGGGAGGCGCGGAACGCGCGAGCTGGTCGCGCTCGACCTGGTCGAGGTGAGCCTGGTCAGCGTGCCGATGCAGCGACTGGCGCGGGTGCACAGGATCGAGGGATAGCAAACGATAATTTCAGCAGGGTGACGTATGATCGAGCAATCTGAAGATACAATTGTGGGGCCAGCCGAGGTCGGACCTTTTCCGGACGAGATAGGTGATATTACTTGGACAGGCGTCAGTGAAAAGATGGCATTATCTATTTTAAATCAAGGAGAGAAATGCCGAGATTCTGAACTACAGTGTGCTTTGGCAGCAGATCAAGGCGACCACCATGCCACCCTTCGGTGTCACGCTACCGCGCTTCGCCGCATCACTTGGCCTTTGGGACAAAATAGATACCGAAACCTTCTGGGCAGGTATAGTGACCAGCGGCGTCTTGCTTATCGCAGCTGCGTCAGCATCTTGGGCGGCGCGCCCAATTAGCTTTTTCACAGCAGGAAGTCGTCCCAACCAGTGGTATGATAGCCGAAAAGAAGACTATGTCGGAATGATTGGTGGAGCGGCGGAAAACTGCCAATATGAGATAGACGAGAATGAACGTTTCATGCGAGGAAATCAAAACGCTATGAGGATTTCATTCTTTATTTCGGTAACTGCTCCAATTGTTGGATTGCTAACAGCGCTTGTAACTAAGCTTTGGTGTTAGGTTTCGGAGGTTTCGGCTTTCCTCTTTTCTCAGAGACAGTGGTATTAGGATTTGCGGCAGCTTTTTTGGCAGTTACATAGCGACCAGTAATGGCACTGCGATGTGATTTGGCGCTGGTTTTGGCCTTTGAGCCGCCTGAGGTTTTTTTAGCCATTCTGCCCTCCGTGTTTGATAGAATATAATCTACATACTTCCTAGGGAAAGACAATAATTAGCAAGTTCAGTGGCCGTCCTTCGGGGCGGCTTTTTTTATGGAATTTTTCAGCAAGGAGAAGGTGCGATGAGCGATCAGGTGGTGGAGACGGCAGCGGACGGCGGGGCGGGCGATCCGCTGGTGGCGAGTTTCGATGCGTTTGCGGGCGCGGCGGGCGAGGGCGGCGCGGTGGGTGAGCGGCCGATGCTTGAGGGGGTCAAGGCGCATGTCCCGGCGCGCAGTGCCTTTACCGAGCGCTATCTGCGCAAGGGGATCGACGCGGGGTTCGAGATGAAGGCGCTGACGTCGCTGACCGGACCCGAGGGCGGCTATGCGGTGCCGCAGGAGATCGATGCGAAGATCGACGCGATCCTCAAGGACATCTCGCCGATCCGCAGCCTTGCCAATGTCGTCGCGACGGGGACGAGCGGCTATCGCAAGCTCGTCGCGACGGGCGGGATGGCGTCGGGCTGGGTCGCCGAGACCGCGGCGCGGGCCGAGACCGACACGCCCGATTTCGCCGAGATCGCGCCGCCGATGGGCGAGCTGTACGCCAATCCGGCGGCGAGCCAGGCGATGCTCGACGACGCGATGTTCGACGTCGAGGACTGGCTGGCGGGCGAGATCGCGCGCGAGTTCGCCGCCGCCGAGGGGGCGGCGTTCGTCGCCGGATCGGGCGTCGACCGGCCCAAGGGTTTCCTCACCTACCCGACCGCCGACGAGGGCGATGCGACGCGCGCCTTCGGTACGATCGAGCATCTCGCGACGGGGGTCGATGGCGATTTCGGCAGCGGAGCGGACGACCTGATCGACCTCGTCCAGTCGCTTCGCGCGCCGTACCGCCAGGGCGCGGCGTTCGTGATGAATGCGGCGAGCCTCGGCGTCATTCGCAAGCTCAAGACCGCCGACGGCGCGTTCCTGTTCCAGCCGAGCCTGGCCGAGGGGCGGCCCGACACGCTGCTCGGCTATCGCATCGTCGAGGCCGAGGAGATGCCCGACATCGGTTCGGATAGCCTGTCGATCGCGTTCGGCAATTTCGCGGCGGGCTATGTCGTCGCCGACCGCGGCGAGACCGCGATCCTGCGCGATCCGTTCACCAACAAGCCGTTCGTGCATTTCTATGCGACCAAGCGCGTCGGCGGCGCGGTGACCAACAGCGAGGCGATCAAGCTGCTCAAGTTCGGGCTGGCGTAAGCCTGTCCATTACTCCTGACCCCCGGCCGCGTGCGGCGGGGGAAAGCGGCCCGGTGCGTCTTCCCCTTGGCGCACCGGGCTTTTGATTCGACTGCGAGGTGAAGCATGAGCGAACGGGATTTCGCCGACCGGCTGCGGGGCGTGGCGCGATGAGCGGGGCGAGCGAGACGCATGCGCTCGAGCCGGGTCCGCCCGCGCTGACGCTCGACGAGGCCAGGGACTGGCTGCGTATCACGACGCCGAACGACGACGCGGCGATCGCCGCGCTGGTCCGTGCGGCAAGCGACATGTGCGAGGCGTTCATCGGCCAGTACCTGGTCGAGCGCGCCTGCCGCAGCGTGGTCGCCGCCGACGGGCGCTGGCAACGGCTGGGCGCGGCGCCGGTGCGGTCGATTACCGCGGCCGAGGCGATCGCGCGCGATGGCACCGCGAGTGCGCTGACCGACGAGGCGTACGAACGCGACATTGCCGCCGATGGCGAGGGCTGGGTGCGCCATGGCGGCGGTGCGTCGGTGCGGCTGAGCGTCGACTATCGCGCCGGTCTCGCGGTCGAGGCGAGCGGGCTGCCCGAGGCGCTGCGCCAGGGGCTGCTGCGCCTCGTCGCGCATCTTTATGGCACGCGCGACGGCGGCGAAAGCGCACCGCCGGCGGCGGTGATCGCGTTGTGGCGGCCATGGCGGCGGATGCGGCTGTGACGCTCGACAGGCCAGGGCGAGCGGAAAATGCTCGACGAAGCGAAGCTGGCAGCGCGGGCGCGCAGGGGCGGGCGATGCAGCGGCGCGGCGCGCGATCGATGCGATCGGCGCGGCGATCGGGGCGGAATATCCCGCGCTGACGATCGAGCGCGAGATCGCGGCGCTGCGCGTATCGGGTGCGGCGCTGCGCGGGCTGGCGCGGCGCGACGTGCGGTTGCGGCTGCCCGAGCTGTGGCTCGACGGGGAAGGAGGCGCGCGATGAGCGAGGGGATCGAGGCAGCGGTGCGCGCCGCGATGATCGCCGCGCTGAAGGCCGATGCGGCGCTCGGCGCGGCGATCAACGGCGTGTTCGAACCCGGCGCAGCGGGTCCGCATGCGCCGTATGTCGAGGTCGGTGCGATGACCGCGCGCGACTGGGGGACCAAGGATTGCGCCGGGCGCGAGATCGTCGCGACGCTGCGCGTCCACGATGCCGCGCGCGAGGGCGAGGGCGTCAGCGCGCTGGCGGCGCTGGTCGCGGCGGCGATCGGGGCGATGCCGCGCGTCGGGTCCGGCTATGCGATCGGCAGCCTGCGGCTGCGCCAGAGCGCGATTGCCCGGGCGAAGGGCGGCGCGTGGATCGCGACGATGGATTTTCGGGTGCGCGCGCTGGCGGGCTGAGCAAACAGCGCCGGGCGGCGGGTGACCGGGTTGTCCCGGTTAGCCGTTCGGGATTTCCTTGTTATCGAAATAGTCCTGGTAGTCGTCTTCGTATTTCTCGCGCCAATAGCTGATCTCGTCGTCGGCAACCTCGTTGGCGTCGGCTTTCGCGGTGCCGCGCTTGAGGTCGGCGGAGACCATGGCGGCGCGGTAATCGCTTTCCTCGGCGGTGCATTTTTCGACGAAAGCGGTGCGGAAGGCGTCGGGTTCGACCTGGTCCTTGAGACCGGCGACCATCGCCTTGTTGAGGCATGCGGCAAAGCGGTCGCGGGTCGCGGGAACCGACGCGCCGGCCTGCGCCGCGGCGAGCATCAGAAGGATCGGCGAGATGACCATGTCCACTCCCTTCATCCCGTTTTGACGGGATTTATCAGCATCGAGGAGAATAGCAGATGGGTATCGAAAGCGGTAGTGCATTCCTGTTGAAGGTCGGCGACGGCGCGATGCCGCCCGCCTATGCGACAATCGCCGGGCTGCGCACGACGCAGCTCAGCATCAACGGTGAGGGCGTCAACGTGACGACCAAGGATTCGGGCGGCTGGCGCGAGCTGCTGTCGGGTGCCGGGGTGCGATCGGTCAGCGTGTCGGGCGCGGGAATCTTTACCGGCTCGGCCGCCGAGGGACGGATCAAGGGCAACGCGCTGGCGGGCGTGATCGACGATTACGAGCTGAGCTTCGAAGGCGGCGAGCGGATGCAGGGACGCTTCCTGATCACGCGACTCGATTATGCCGGCGATTACAATGGCGAGCGCAATTACACGCTGAGCCTCGAATCGAGCGGCGCGGTGGCGAGCCTGTGAGCCGGGTAGCGAATGCGGTGCGCGGCGAGGCGGAGTTCGCGATTGCGGGGACCGTCTACGTCCTGCGGCCGAGCTTCGCCGCGCTGGTGGCGGCCGAGGTCGAGCTGGGGCCGCTGTTCGCGCTGGTCGAGCGCGCGGCGGCGGGCGGGCTGACGCTGGCCGAAACCGCGGCGCTGATCTGGCATTGTATCGACGCGCGCCCCGCAGGGCTGAGCCGCGAGGATGTCGGCGAGGAAATTGCCACGCGCGGGCTGGCGGCGACGACGCCCGCGGTCGGCGCGATCTTGTCGCAGATATTGCAGGGGCGGTGAGGGTGTGAGCGAGCGCTTCGTCGAGGCCGCGTCGCGCCTTGCCGGTGCGGCGGGGTGGCTATTGCACTGGCGTCCCGACGATTTCTGGGCGGCGACGCCGGCCGAGCTGGCGACGGTGCTGCGCGCGGCGACGGGCGAGGACGGCGAGGCCGCAGTGACGCGCACGGACCTGGCGACATTGCAGGAGCGGTTTCCCGATGGATGAAGAGATCGAGACGCTGGTGATCGGCGTGCGTGCCGATACGACGCGGTTTTCGCGCGATGTTGCGGCCATGCGTGCCGAGCTCGAAGGGCCGCTGGCGCACGGGCTCGACCGCGCCGGACGCGCGCTCGAGGGCGCGCTGACGCGCGCGATCACGCGCGGCAAGTTCGGCTTCGAGGATTTGCGCCGGGTGGCACTGTCGGTGATCGCCGACATTGCCCGCCAGGCGGTGTCGGCGGGGCTCGATGCTCTGGTCGGCGGCAGGGGTGGCAGCGGGGCGGGGCAAGGCGTCGGCAGCCTGATCGGTTCGCTGCTCGGCCTGCCCGGCCGCGCGACCGGCGGGCCGGTGTCGGGCGGGCGCGGCTATATTGTCGGCGAGCGCGGACCCGAGGTCTTCGTGCCGACATCGGCGGGGCGGATCATGGCGGGCGGTGATCCGGGGAGCGGCGCGCGCGACATCAGGATCACGGTCAACGTGCAGGGCGGGCGCGATGCCAGCCCCGAGCGGATGGCGCGATCGGGGCGGCAGATTGCCCGCGCGGTGAGGTCTGCGCTGGTCGAGGCGGGGTAAACTTCCCGTAGCGTGCGCACGCGCCCCTCTCCGCTGCGACTAGGCAGCAAGCTGCCAAGTCTCACACCCTCTCCCCTCGAAGGGGAGAGGGATAATGGGAGAACACGATGCCTTATACTCTCGTGCCGCGGGCCGATGCGGTCGCCGAGCCGGTTGATACGACCTGGCTCAAGCGGTTCGATCCGGCGTACTGGACGGTCGATTTTCCGCGCCCGATGATGGCGTCGGCGACGTGCCCCGATGCGCACACGCTGCGGATCGATGCGGTGTTCCATAACAGGCAGGACCTGGCCGGGATCATCTGGGAGGCGGCCGATCGCTGGTCGCATCCGCTGCTTGCCTATGAGACCGCACGCGATTTCCGGCGGTGCACGCTGTCGTTCCGCTGGCGTTCGGCAGGCGTCAAATCGCTCGATGCACTGCACGGGCCGACGCTGACGATCGAGGGGCGCGACGCGGGCGGGGCCGCGCGCGCCTGGTATGTCCGGCTGTGGAACTATGCCGAGGGCGATCCCGATGACGCCGAGATCACGATCGATTTCGCCGCGCTCGACGGCGGGTTTTTGCTGCCGGGCGAGGCCGATCCGGTCTGGGCGGGCGATATCGACCGGATGTTCATCTCGCTGGTGCCGCCCGATTATGACGGCGGCGAGGGCGCGCTGGCAGCGGCGGTCGAGGGCTGGGCCGAGTTGAGCGGACTCGCCTGCGACGGATCGGGATCGGTGCTGCGCCGCGGCGATGCGATGATCGCGCCGCACGGCCTCGGCATGGCGACGGGCTATGACGACCTCTACAACCAGACGCCCGCGCGCGTCGTCGCCGCCATCGCCGCGCTCGGCTATCGCGGCGACATCGTCCACTATGTCGGCATGAGCCATTATTTCGCGCTGGGAAGCGATGGGCTGGTCGATCAGGGCGTGCCGCTCAACGCGCCGTGCCGCGCGTGGCACCAGGGCTTTGCCGCCGCCGCCGCGCGGCACGGGTTCGGCATCATCTGGTCGGTCAGTTACGAACTGCTCGATGCGCACTGCACCGCGGGATGGAAGCAGCGCGCCGCCGACGGATCGACCGCGCTGACCGGATGGGACCCGCCGTCGACGCTGGTCAGCCCGGCGCATAATGGCGCGATGGGCTATCTGCGCAGCGTCGCCTGCGCGTTCGTCGCGATCGGCGTCGAGGCGGGGCTGGCGGCGAAGGTCCAGGTCGGCGAGCCGTGGTGGTGGATCACGCCCGACCGGCAAATCTGCCTGTACGACAACCGCACGACGGCCACGCTCGGCGCGCTGTCGGTGCCGATCGAGAGCATCGACGGGCCGAAGGATCCTGCCCAGATCGCGATGCTCGACGCGGCCGGGGCGCTGCTCGCGGCATCGACGCGGGACCTGTGCGACGCGGTGCGCGCCGACCATCCCGATGTCGAGACGCACCTGCTGGCCTATTTGCCGACGGTGCTCGATCGCGCTGCGCCCGAGGCCAGGCGCGCCAACGTTCCGCCCGGCTGGGCCGATCCGGCGTTCGACGTCCTCCAGATCGAGGATTACGACTGGGTGACGCAGGGGCGGGTCGGCGAAAGCGCGCGCGGCGTGGCGGAAATCGAGGCGCGGCTGGGCTATCCGGCGGAGCGCCAGCACTATTTTTCGGGCTTTGTGGCGAGCGGAGAAGACGCGAGCAATGGGCGAGGATCGACGCGGCGGCCGAGGTGGCGCGCGGGCGCGGGGTTGCGGCGACCTATGTCTGGGCGCTGCCGCAGGTCGCGCGCGACGGCTTCACGCATTTCGCCGCGGGGCAGGAGGAGGACGAGGACATGCAGGGCTTTGACGAGGTCGATTTCCCGATCGCGATCGGCCGCGCGGCCGAGGTGGTGACCGAGTTTTCGGCCGACGTGATCGAGACCGGATCGGGCCACGAGCAGCGCGTGCTCCACTGGGCCGACGCGCGGATGCGCTACGATGTCGGCGCGGGGTTGCGATCGGAGGCCGACGTCGTCGCGCTGGTCGGGTTTTTCCGGGCGCGGCGCGGACCGGTGCGCGGCTTCCGGTTCAGGGACCCGTTCGATCATCAAGGCAGCGACGAGGCGATCGGGAGCGGGGACGGGGTCGAGACGCGCTTTGCGCTGGTCAAGCGCTACGGCGAGAGCGAGGACGCGCAGACGCGGCGGATCACGCGGCCGGTTGCGAGCAGCGTGCGCGTGTTCGTCGACGGCGTCGAGCTGGCGGATGGCTGGGCGCTCGAGGAGGGCGGCTGGATCGCGTTCGACGAGGCCCCCGCGATCGGCGCGGCGCTGTCGGCCGGTTTCGATTTCGACGTGCCGGTGCGCTTTGCCGAACAGCGGCTCGGGGTAAGCCGCGCGACCTTCCTCGCGGGCGAGCTGGCAAGCGTGCCGCTGGTCGAGGTGCGCGAGGGGTGAGGGCTATGCTGCGCATGACTTGCTTACCGCCGTGCCGGCCGTGCTGGGGGGCGCAATCATGAGCGCCGGGTGGCTCGCGGGCGAAGTCGTGACGCTGGCGTGGACGTGGACGCTGGCGCGCCGCGACGGGGCGGTGCTGGGGTTCACGACGCACGATTGCGACCTGGTCAGGGGCGGCGTCACCTATCGCGCGGCGCCGGGGATCATGCCGTCGGCGGTGCGGCTGAGCGCGAAGCTCGATGCCACGACAATGGATGTCGGCGGTGCGATCAGCGATGCGGCGATCAGCGCTGCCGATCTCGACGCGGGACGCTGGGACGGCGCGCTGGTGACGCTCGGCGCGCTCGACTGGAGCGATGCGGATGCGCTGCCGATCGTGATCGCGGCCGGGACATTGGGCGCGGTGCGGCGCGAGGGGGCGGCGTTCACCGCCGAGCTGGCGGGGTTCGAGGCGCGGCTCGGCGATACCGTCGTGCCCGCGACCTCGCCGCGCTGCCGCGCGACGTTGGGCGACAAGGCGTGCCGCGTCGACCTGGCGGGAAGGCGCTGGACGACGCAGGCGGTGGCGATCGACGGCGCGCTGGTGACGCTGGCCGAGGGATTTGCCGTCGGGCGTTTTGCGCGCGGGCAGTTGCGCTGGATCGAAGGACCGCGCGCGGGACTGAGCGAGGCGGTCCTGGGCGACGACGGCGCGCGGGTCGAGTTGGCCGCGCCGCCGACCGAGACAATGACACTGCCGCTCGCGGTCGAGCTGACCGAGGGCTGCGACGGTGCGCTGGCGACGTGCAGCGGGCGGTTCGGCAATGCGGCCAATTTTCGCGGCGAGCCCTATTTGCCGGGCAACGACCTGCTGACGCGCTATCCCGGTGGATGAGCGCGGCGTAGCGATCTTTGCCGAGGCGCGAAGTCTCGTCGGCTGCCGCTTTCGCCTGCACGGGCGCGATCCCGCGCTCGGGCTCGATTGCGTCGGTGTGGGACTGGTTGCGGCGCGGCGCGCGGGGGCGGTGGTCGCCGCGCCCGATCGCTATGCGCTGATCGGCGGCAGCGGCGAGGAGCTGGAATGCGGCGCTGGCGCGATGCGGGCTCGTTCGCGTTGCCAAGGTCGCGATCGGCGACATCGTCCTGATCGATTGTGGGCGGCGGCACTTCCATCTCGCCGTGGCGGGAACAACGAGCGCGGTCCACGCGCATCGCGGGCTGGGGCGCGTCGTCGAGACGCCGGGCCTGCCCGAGGGGGCGGTGGCGGGAGTGTGGCGCGTGCCGGCGCGAATGTTCGGAGGCTGAACGATGGCGACTTTGGTGCTTACCGCAGTCGGGACGGCGGTCGGCGGACCGGTCGGCGGGCTGATCGGATCGGTCGTCGGCGGCGTGATCGACCGGCAGATATTCGCACCCAAGCCGCGCGAGGGGCCGCGGCTGACCGACCTCAGGCTCCAGACATCGACCTATGGCAGCGCGATCCCGCGCATTTACGGGCGCGTGCGCGTTGCGGGCACGGTGATCTGGGCGACCGACCTCAAGGAAAGCAAGACCACCAGCGGCGGCGGCAAGGGCGCGCCCAAGAGCGTGAGCTACAATTATTCGGCGTCGTTCGCGGTGGCGCTGTCGTCGCGCGCCGCGGGACGGATCGCGCGGATCTGGGCCGACGGCAAGTTGCTGCGCGGCAGCGCGGGCGATTTCAAGACCGCGACGGGGTTCCGCTTCTGGTCGGGCGACGCCGACCAGCCGGTCGATCCGCTGGTCGCCTCGGCCGTCGGGATCGCGCAATGCCCGGCGCATCGCGACGTCGCCTATGCGGTGTTCGAGGAGATGGCGCTGGCAGAATACGGCAACCGCATCCCGTCGCTGACCTTCGAGATCGTCGCCGACGAGGGCGCGGTGACCGTCGGGTCGGTCGCGCGCGACCTGCTGCCCGCGCGCTTCGACGCGGCGAGCGATGTCGCACTGGTCGGCTATGCCGCGAGCGGGGCAAGCATTGCCGATGCGATCGGTCCGCTGGTTGCACTCGGCGGGCTGGGGCGCGGCGGCAGCGCCGAGGCGCCGGTGCTGGGTGCGCCGACGGCGACGGGTGCGGTTACCGTGACGCCCGCGACCCCGGTCGTCGTCGAGCGCGCCGCCGATGCCGGACTGCCGCGACCGGTTACGCTGCAGTATTACGATCCGCTGCGCGATTTCCAGACCGGCGCGCAGAGCGCCAACGTCGCGGGCGATGCCGAGCGGGGATACGCGATCGACCTGCCCGCTGCGCTCGATGCCGCGCAGGCGCAGGGCGCGGCCGAGCGGATCGTCCGCGCGCGGTTGTCCGAGGGCGTCCATGGCGAGATGCGCACCGGCCTGGGCGCACTGGCGCTGCGACCGGGCGACGCGGTGGTCGTGCCGGGCCTCGCCGGCGGATGGACGATCGCGGCGAGCGAGATCGACGCGAGCGGGGTCGTGCTGAGCCTGACGCGGCTGGCGACGGGCGCGCCGCTGTCACCCGGCCAGGGCGCGACGCCGGGACTGCCCGTGATCGAGCGCGATCTGCCGATCCCGCCGACGCGCTGGCTGTTTGCCGATCTCCCACCGAGCGGCAGCGCGAGCGCGCCGAGCCCGGTGCGGATCGCGGCGGCGGGCGAAGCGGCCGGCTGGCGCGGCGCCGACGTCACGATCGTCGGCGGTTCGTATGACGGCGCGGCGGTGGCGCGGATCGGCGCCGAGAGCGTGATCGGCACGGCGGCGAGCGCGCTGCCCGCCGCGAGCGCCGCACTGTTCGACACGACAAGCAGCGTCGAGGTCGAGCTGCTCCACGCCGAGATGGCGCTGAACGGTGCCGACGATGCCGCGCTGCTCGCAGGGCGCAACATCGCGATGATCGGCGGCGAGGCGTTGCAGTTCGGCAGCGCGGTGCAGCTGACGCCGACGCGCTGGCGGCTCTCGCGGCTGCTGCGCGGACGCGGCGGCAGCGAGGCGGCGATCGCGGGTCATGCGGCGGGCGAGGCGTTCGTGCTGGTCGATCCGGCGGCGATTGGCGTGATCGATCCTGCGATGCTCGTCGGCGGCGGTGGCGTGGCGGTCGCCGGGCTGGGCGATCCTGATCCCGTCGCGATGGAGCCGCCCGCACCGCTGCGCGCCGACCGCCCGCTGTCGCCGGTCCATGGCTGGTGGAGCCCCGCAGCAGATGGCAGCGTGACGATCGGCTGGACGCGGCGCAGCCGCGCCGGCTGGGCGTGGAGCGACGGGCTCGACGCGCCGATCGGCGAGGATCGCGAAGCGTACCGGATCGCGCAGCTGAGCGGGGCTGGCAGCGAAACCGTCCTGCACGAATGCGACTCGCCCGAGGCGACGATTGCGTCTGCGGTCCTGGCCGCCGCGGGCGGGGCGATGACGCTGCGAATCCGGCAGGTCGGCAGCCTGGCGGCATCCGAACCGCTCGAACTATCGATCGCGAGCTGAAAATAATTCAACCGGGAGAATATGATGGACAGCGACTTTAACAGCGCGCGATTCGCGCTGCCGTTGCTCGCCGCGGCGCAGGCGCAGAAGGAAATCACGCATAACGAAGCGCTCGCGCTGATCGACGCGATCATCCATCCGGCGATCGAATCGGATGGTGAAAGCGTCCCGCCGGTCGATGCCGTAGCGGGCCAGGCCTGGATCGTCGCGGCGGGCGCGAGCGGCGAATGGGCCGGGCAGGACGGCCGGATCGCGCTGATGACGGGTGGCGGCTGGCGCTTTATCACGCCGGTCGAAGGCATGCAGGCTTGGCTGTCGGGCGCGCGGGCGGTCTTCGGCGCGTGGCACCTGGAGCGCGCCGCCGGCCTACGCCGCTCCCGACGGCGGGGCAGTCGTCGACGTCGAGGCGCGAAATGCGCTCTCGACGCTGGCATCCGCCCTCGCTATGGCCGGACAGATCATCGCGAACTAAACTATGTCTTCTTCGCTCGGAAGGAGTGCGGCTTTTGTGCAACAGTGGTAAAATTGCTGGGTTGCATGGAAACTTTCATGGGTTTAGGTTGTTCAGCGAGAGTTCCAGTCTCTTTTGAAAGGGGAAATAATATGAAGAAGCTTGCCATCGCTGTGGCACTCGCTTCCACCGCCATGGCGTCCCCCGCCCTGGCGACGGACGGCGCGTGGTACGTAGGTCTTGAGGGCGGTCCGATGATCGTCGAAGACATCAGCCTCGATATCTCGGGCACCAAGGACGCCGCATCGGTCGACCATGATTACGGTTACGATTTCGGTGGCCTGATCGGTTACGATTTCGGTGCATTCCGTCTCGAAGCCGAAGCCTCCTATCGTCGTGCCGACGCTGAACAGATCACCGCGGGTACGCCCGGCATTCCTTCGACCGAGTTTCGCCGATCACGGGCACTTATGACATCAACGGCAGCTCGCAGGCTCTGGCTTTCATGGTCAACGGCTTGCTCGACTTCGGTCCTGACGATGGTATCCAGGGCTTCATCGGTGCCGGTGCCGGTATTTCGCGCGTCAAGGCCGACTACATCCTGGCCAACCACTTCGTCGAACGACAGTGACACGGGCTTTGCATGGCAGGCACTCGCGGGCGTTCGCACGCCGGTGACCGACAACATCGACATCGGCCTGAAATATCGTTTCTTCAACGCTTCGGGTGTCGACCTTGTCGACTCGCTCGGCCGCGACGTTGAAACGCGTTTCCGTTCGCATTCGATCCTCGGCAGCCTGATCTACAACTTCGGTCGTCCGGTTCCGCCGCCGCCGCCAGTCGTAGCACCGCCGCCGGTCGTTGCACCGCCGCCGCCGCCGGTCGTTGCACCGCCGCCGCCGCCGGTCTGCACGCCTGGACCGTACATCGTGTTCTTCGACTGGGATAAGTCGGACATCACGCCTGACGCCGCGTCGACGCTCGACAACGCAGTCTCGGCTTACAACAGCGGTTGTTCGGGTACGCAGGTCATGCTCGCAGGTCACACCGATACGTCGGGTACTGCGCAGTACAACGTCGGCCTGTCGCAGCGTCGCAACGACTCGGTTCGTTCGTACCTGACGTCGCGTGGCATCAACGACGGCATGATTTCGTCGGAAGCCTTCGGCGAAACGCAGCTGCGCGTTCAGACGCTCGACGGCGTCCGCAACGACCAGAACCGTCGCGTGGAAATCACCTACGGTCCCGGTTCGGGCATGTAATCATCACGCGTATCGCCCCGGCGATACCGATGAACGAGAGGGCGGCCTTCGCGGGCCGCCCTTTTTGTTTGTCTGCGGTAGAGGTAATGCGTCGTTAGGCCTCGCCAGCGCGCGTTGACCGTTTTTCAACTTATTCTCGTCAATAACAGCGTGATGAGGACCAAAGTTCAGCATCGTGATCCGGCCAATGCCGACGAAGCGGGCGCATTGCTCGACCTAGCACAGGGGTTTCGCGCCGCTGCGGCGCGCACGCGCCCCGGTCGCGGTAGCAAGCTCGCCCGCGCGCCTTACGAGATGCTCTGCCTTCACAGCGTCGATCTCGCGCTGGGCGCGGCCTTGCTCGCGAGCGATTTCGATGCGCCGACCGTGCGCGCAATGGGCAACGACGTGTCGCGCCGCGCGCGTGCGCTCCAGCTCCACCGGATCGGCTGGGGACGCCATACGCTGGCGACGATCGAGGCGTTGACGCGCAACCGCCAGACCTATGGCGCGGCGCTTGCCCCGGCCGGAGAAGAGCAGGTCGCGCTGCCGCGGATCGAAGCGATGGTCGACGACGCGATCGAGAAATGCGCCGGGTTTGTCGAAAGCTGCAAGCTGGCCGAGACGAGCCAGGGTCCGGTAGTGCAGAGCCGGTTCGCGCGGCGCGCCTGAGCGTTGCCGATGTTCGCCCGGGCAAGTTCGCCCGGTTAGCCGTTCGAACCGATAACGAGGCTGGCGAGGATCGCGTCGAGGTCGGCGCTCGACGGCGGCCCGAGCGGGCAGGCCGGGGGCCGGATCCTTCGCCCTGACCGCATAGTCGATCCGGTCGACCGCATAGCAGTCTTGCGCCGACGACGCTCCGCAGCGCGAGAACGTCGGCCTGCTGGCTCATCCCCGCATCGGACTGGCGCCACGCCGCCCAGCTTCGTCCGCCGATCATGCGGTCGGGCAGGCGGCGGCCGAAATCGGCCGAGAGGCCCGCGGTCGCGCAGTCGCTGGTCGCCGAGGCGGTATCGCTGGCGCCGATCCGCAGCATCGCGATCACCTCGCCGGGACCATCGGTCGGGCGCGCGCTGCGGGTGAAGCTGACGATCCCCTTTCCACTCGCATCTTCCGTGCCGGTGAAACGCACGCGCCAGCCGCCCGACATCATTGCGCGCCCGGCGAAATCGGTGCCCGGATTCCAGTCGGCGGGATAATCGAGCGCCACGATGCCGGAAGGGCCGGTGAAATGCCTGGTTGCGGCGGTTGACGATGGCGCGGCCGTGGCGACGGGCGGTTGGCGCGGGTGCGACCGGGACTCGCTGTGCTGCTGCGTCCTGGCCGTTCGAGGCGTCGGACGTGGGACCGCAGGCGGCGAGGCCAAGCGCAACGCCAGTGGCGAGCAGGCATTCGAGGGGCGGACGCGATCTCGACATGGGCGGGCCTTTGGCTGGGCAGGTCAGCCTTCGAATTGCAACCGGGCGAGGCGCGCGTAAAGGCCGTTCTTTGCGATCAGGGCATCGTGGTCGCCCTGTTCGACGATGCGTCCGGCGTCCATCACGACGATGCGGTCGGCGGCGCGGACGGTGGCGAGACGGTGCGCGATGACGATCGTCGTGCGGCCTTCCATGAGGTGATCGAGCGCGTCCTGCACCTTGGCTTCGGATTCGGCGTCGAGCGCGCTGGTCGCTTCGTCGAGCAGCAGCAGCGGTGCCTTGCGCAGCAATGCGCGAGCGATCGCGAGCCGCTGGCGCTGGCCGCCCGACAGGCGCGCGCCGCCTTCCCCCATGAACGTATCGAGCCCCTGCGGCAGCGCGCGCAGGAAGCCCTCGGCATTGGCCGCGCGCGCGGCATCCCACAGGTCTTCGTCGGTTGCCGCCCAGTTGCCGTAGCGCAGGTTGTCGCGCGCGCTGGCGGCGAAGATGATCGTTTCCTGCGGCACCATCGCGATCCGGCCGCGAATGTCGGCGGGGTCGGCGGCGGTCAGCGGCACGCCGTCGAGGCGCAGCTCGCCGCCTTGCGGGTCGTAGAAACGCTGGATCAGCTGGAACAGCGTCGTCTTGCCCGCGCCCGACGGGCCGACCACGGCGAGCCGTTCATTGGGGCGGACGTCGAGGCTGAAATCGTCGAGCGCGGCAACCTCGGGACGGGTCGGATAGCGGAAGGTGACGCGGTCGAACGACAGTTGGCCCTGCGCCGGTTCGGGCAGCGGCGTCGGGTGGGTCGGCGGCGCGATCGCGGGCTGTTCGGAGAGCAGGTCGCCGAGCCGCCCGGCCGCGCCCGAGCCGCGCAGCAGGTCACCATAGACTTCGGTCAGCGCGCCGAACGCGCCCGCGACGATGATCCCGGTGAAGAGGAAGGCGAGGATCGTCCCGCCCGAGATGTGCCCGGCGCGGACCTCGGTCGCGCCGTACCACATCAGCGAGGTGATCGCGCCGAAGATCAGGCCGATGACGATCGCGGTCATCAGCGCGCGGATCAGGATGCGGCGCTTGGCGGTGGTAAAGGTCGCCTCGACCGCTCCGGCGAAGCGCGTCGCCTCGCGATCCTCCTGGCCGAACGCCTGGACGATCTTCATCGCGCCGAGCACTTCGGATGCCATCGAGCCGACATCGGCGACGCGGTCCTGGCTGTCGCGCGAGATCGTCCGCACCTTGCGCCCGAGGATGACGATCGGCGCGACGACGAGCGGGATGCCAAGCAGCATCATGCCGGTCAGCTTTGGCGCGAGCGTGAAGAGATAGACGACGCCGCCGATTCCCATGACGATGTTGCGCAGGGCGACCGACAGCGTCGTGCCGACGACCTGTTCGATGATCGTCGTGTCCGAGGTCATCCGCGAGGAGATTTCCGACGGGCGGTTTTCCTCGAAAAAGGCGGGGGCGAGGCGCAGCAGGTTGCGCTGCACCGCTTCGCGAATGTCGGCGACGACGCGTTCGCCGATCCAGCTGACGAAGTAGAAGCGGATCGCCGTGGCGAGCGCGAGGACAGCGACGATCATGAACAGGTAATGGAAATAGGGCGCGATATCGCTGCTGCCGCCTTCGAAGCCGTCATCGACGATGCGCTTGAGGCCTGCGGGGATCGCGAGCGTGGCGCCCGCGGCGGTGGCAAGCGCGATCATCGCGATCGCGATCCGGCCCGGATACGCCGAAGCAAAGTCCCACACCATGCGCAGATTGCCGATCGGGCGCGGGGGGGCCTCGTCACGCGCGGCGGTGGAGGAAATCGGTGCGGAAGGAGGGGGTGCGTCGGCCATGCAGCGCCGTAGCAGGCGCGGCAATGCGTCTCAATATGCAACCTTTGGCGTCATAGTGCATTGCAACATGACAGGAGGGCCGTAGAGTGGATTGGATCAGATCGGCACCGAGTTTCCCGGTGCAAGAGTTCATGCCGTTTGGGGGGCCATCACCAATGTTGTACAGCGCCTATGAGGTGCAGCGATCGCTGCTGGCGGGCGCGAGCGCGTTTGCCGATATCGGCGCGCAGTTCCTTGCCAATCCCGCCAACCCGTTCGGCTATATCGGCGGCGGCCCGGTGCTGTCGGCTGCGCTCGAGGTGTTCGCACATGCCTCGGCTCCGCGCGGCAAGCCCGAATTCGGCATCGACAGCGTCGAAGTCGACGGCAAGCCGGTCGCGGTCGAAGAAGCGATCGAGGCGCGCCATGCGTTCGGCCAGCTCAAGCATTTCACCAAGCAAGGTGTTGCCGACCAAGGCCCCAAGCTGCTGATCGTCGCGCCGATGTCGGGCCATTTCGCGACCTTGCTGCGCGGCACGGTCGAGCGGATGATCCCCGGCCACGACGTCTATGTCACCGACTGGCGCGACGCCAAGAACGTGCCGCTTTCCGAGGGCAAGTTCGATCTCGACGACTATGTCGATTACGTCATGGGCTGGCTCGAGCATATCGGCCAGGCTGACTCGAAGGGGCCGGGAGGCAAGGACAGCAACCCGCGCGCGCACATGCTTGCGGTCTGCCAGCCGTCGGTGCCGTGCTTTGCCGCGACCGCGTGTATGGGGCGCGACAAGAACCCGCATCGCCCGCTGACGCTGACGATGATGGGCGGCCCGATCGACACGCGCGAAGCGCCGACATCGGTCAACACCGTCGCGACCGAGCGGCCGCACAGCTGGTTCGAACAGAATGTCATCGCGACCGTGCCGTTCCAGTATGCCGGTTCGGGTCGCCAGGTCTATCCGGGTTTCCTCCAGCTCGCCGGTTTCATGACGATGAACCTCGGCAGCCACCTCACCAGCCACTGGGAGATGTTCAAGCATCTCGTCGAAGGCGACGGCGACAGCGCCGACAAGACCAAGGATTTCTACGAGGAATATCGCTCGGTCGCCGACATGTCGGCCGAATTCTACCTGCAGACGATCGAGGTCGTGTTCCAGACGCACGCGTTGCCCAAGGGCGAGTACGTCCACAACGACCATGTCGTCGATGCGAGCGACATCACCGATACCGCGTTATTGGCGATCGAGGGCGAGCACGACGATATTTCGGGCATCGGCCAGACCAGGGCGGCGCTGACGATCGCCGACGGGTTGAAGGCCGACCAGAAGAAATACCTGCTGGCCAAGGATGTCGGCCATTACGGCATATTCAACGGGTCGAAATGGCGGACCAAGATTGCGCCGGTTGTCGAGGACTGGATCGCGGCACACGAAGGGTAAACGCGCTTCGCCAGACAGGGTGTGGCGCGCGGAGAAATCCCGCCTTAAGGTGAGGGCTCCACGCTCTTTCCGAAAGGCTCCGCCCAATGACCGCACCGATCGACCGCCGCAAGTTTCTCGCCACGACCGCGCTCGGCGCAGGGGTGGCCTTGCTGCCGGGGTGCGCGCGGACGGTTGGCGCGGTCGGGGCCGGTGCGGCGGGTCCGATCACCTACACCAATCCCTCGCCGCTCGATCCGCTCGCCGAGGCGATCATGCGGCAATATCCCGAGCAGGCCACGGGGCTGGGGATCGACAATGGCGCGCGCGCCATGCTCAAGCATCGCCTCACCGACCTGACGCCGAGCGGCGTTGCGGCGCAGGTTGCCGGGGCCAAGGCGCGGCTGGCGGCGACCAAGGCGATGATGCCGTCGCTCGCGGGGCAGGATGCGCTCGACGCCGAGGTTGTGATCGCGGCGCACGAGCTGGCGCTGGGCGGCTGGCAGTTCCCCTATGGCGACGTCGCCTTCGGCAGCTATCGCAACTCGCCCTATGTCGTCGCGCAGAATGTCGGCCAGTTCCTCGACGTGCCGAGCTTCCTCGACAGTTCGCATACCGTCGAGACGAGCGAGGATGCCGAGGCCTATCTCGATCGGATGCGCGATTATGCGCGCAATCTCGACGGCGAGACCGAGCGGCTGCGCCATGACCGCGGCCTGGGCGTGGTGGCGCCCGATTTCCTGCTCAAGAAGACGGTGGGCCAGCTGACGATCGCGCAGAAGGGCGCGCCCGAAAGCTGGAGCATCGTTTCCTCGCTCGCGGATCGCGCCAAGGAACTGGGCGGCGATTACCAGGCGCGGGCGGCGAAGATCGCGCGCGATGCGATCGCCCCGGCGCTGGCACGCCAGCTCGCCGAGATCGAGCAGCCACGTCCCGCTGGCGAACAGCAATGCCGGGGTGTGGGACCTGCCGCAGGGCGATGCCTATTACGCCTGGGCGCTGCGCGCGGGGACGACGACGACGCTGACCCCCGACGAAGTGCACCAGATGGGCCTCGACCAGCTCGCCGAGCTGCAGGGGCGGATGGACACGATCCTGAAGGGCGAGGGCTATAGCAAGGGCAGCGTCGGCGCGCGGATGGCCGCGCTCGGCAAGGATCCCAAATACCTGTTCCCCAACAATGACGAGGGCCGCAAGCAGATCATCGACTTTCCTGAGCGAGCGGATCGCCGACATTCGCGGGCGGATGCCGCAGGCGTTCCATACGCTGGTGCCGGGCAATGCCGAGGTGAAGCGGATGGCACCCGAGGTCGAGCCCGGCGCGCCGGGGGCCTATGGCGGTTCGGGGTCGATCGACGGCAAGGTGCCGGGGCGATTGTGGATCAACCTGCGCACGACCGAGATCTGGCCGCGCTACGCCTTGCCCGATCTTGCCTATCACGAGACGATCCCGGGCCATGTCTGGCAGGGCGAATATACCCACAAGCTGCCGCTGGTGCGCAGCCTGCTCGCGTTCAACGCCTATTCGGAAGGCTGGGCGCTGTACGGCGAGCAGCTCGCCGACGAGCTGGGCGTGTACGACGCCAATCCGGTCGAGCGGCTGGGCTATCTGCAGAGCCTGGCGTTCCGCGCGTGCCGGCTGGTCGTCGATACCGGCATTCATTCCAAGCGCTGGACGCGCGGCACACGCGATCGACTGGTTCGCGACCAACAACGGTTCGACGGTCGAGGAAGTGTCGGGCGAGGTCGACCGCTATTGCAGCTGGCCAGGCCAGGCGTGCGGCTACAAGGTCGGCCACACGACGATCAACACGCTGCGCCAGAAGGCCAAGGCCGAACTGGGCGCGCAGTTCGATTTCCGCGGGTTCAACGATGCCGTCGTGCTAGGCGGAGCGGTGCCGATGACGGTGCTTGGCGGGGTGATCGACCGGTTTGTGGCTGGGAAGCGGGGCTAACGGGCGGCGAGCGGTTGGCATCAGACGTGTCGATTGGTTGTCACGCATCCCCGTCCGACATCAAGCGCCGCTCGACAGTAACCGTCGATGTCCGGGTTTCCGATCGATCATTCGGGCCGTTGTTTTTAATTTCGATAGCCGTGGTGCGTTGACGCACTTGGCCGTCTCGTCCGCTTACGAGGGACACGCGGATCGTTCCGGAGATATCCTTGGCCGATTCCGCGAGGAGAGCGTCGTCGAGCGTGAGCGCCTCTCCCATGATTTCCGCGACAACAACGGCTGACTTAGCATTCTCTCGATGCACGGCGTCAGGATCGACGCGAGTCTCACCTTCGTAAATCGCGACGTCGGTACGATCCGGAAGCAACGACAATACAACGGGTGCGAGTGAACCATCCACTTCATACAGCGACCCATCGTGGAGATCGCTGATCTGGATGTCGAACGCTTCAATCGTTTCGATCACAGATTTTGGATCGCACTCGATGCGAAACGCGTTCCAGGTGAAGTACCAGTGGCCGCATACTTCGCGGGTCCAGTTCGCCGCCTTGAGCCAATTTTCGACGCGGGCCTCAAGCTCTGCTTCGTTGAGCAACTCTATTGGTCCATCGGTCGGTCTGAAAACCTGAACGGGGAATTCCCATTGGCGGGCTCTATCTTCCGCCGATATGTCGCTGACAAGGTCATATTCGAGCTCAACGCCATCCTCACGGACAGCGATTACGCGTTCCATCAGAGCGTCATTGTCGTGCGAGCTTCCCGAAGAGCCGTCGCTGCTCTGGTTAGCGGTCTCGGCCTGTCTGGTAATTTGATAGACGTCACCGACTTGAATAGTTCGCTGCAGCGGCTGGGCGTGAGCCGGCCCAACCGCAAGCAACGTCATAAAAAAGATCGGAATAAAACGCATGATCAACGTCCTCACGTTCCGCGGAATTATGTCGGGGCGCGCGGTATATGTCGACCGCTATTGCAGAAAGCCGATCATGCAAACGACTTTTCGCGCAATGAAATTTTTCATTGACCTTCGGGCGCGACCGATTCACATTGTATCCCAAGTTCAACAAGCGAAAGGAGGTGGTCCGATGTCTCATTGTCAAATGCCGCAGGTCGGTATGGGTTTGAGCATGGCCTCCAGGGGGGCGCTCGCCTGAGATACCGTTAGCTCCGGCTGACAATGGAAAGGCCGCGATCCCGGTAAGGGACGCGGCCTTTCGATTATCCGGGCAATGCCGCCCTAGTGAACCGAGCGGCGGTAGAGGTGCCAGGTCGCGTGGCCGAGTACCGGCAGTACGACGAGCAGGCCCAGGAAGAGCGGGACGATCGCGGCGAACAGCGAAACCGCGACGATGAACGCCCAGGCGAGCAGGACGAACCGGTTCGATCGTATCGTCGCCAGGCTGGCGATGATCGCGGTGATGAAATCGACCTCGCGATCGACCAGCATCGGCAGGCTGATGACGGTGATCGAAAAGAGCGCCAGCGCCATCAGTGCCCCGGCGGCACCGCCGACGACGAGCATCGCGATCCCCGTGGCGGTGCCGAACAGCGCAAGCGACTGCGACCCGACACCCGATTGCGCCATGAAGATCGCGAAAATGCCGTGCGCGATGCCGATCCAGAAGGCGAAGGCGACGAACACGATGACGCCCATGGTCAATATCTGCCCGTCGTCATGCCCGCGCAATGCGCCGAGCACCGCTCCCCATGTCATCGGCAGGCCTGCCTCGCGGCGGCGGCTGACTTCGTACAGGCCGACGGCGGCAAAGGGGGCGAGGAGCGGGAAGCCCGCAGCGGCCGGGACCAGCCACGCGGCCTCGGCGCGGACGAACAGCGCGTAATACAGCAATAATCCCGCAGCGATGTAGATCGCGGCGAAGAACAGCCCGAAGGCGGGACAGGCCCGGAAATCGGCCCATCCGGCAGCGATCGCCGCGCGCAGGTCGCCGATCGTAAGATCGTTTGTGACCGTGGTCATGATGCCCTCCCTGTCGCACTCGCGGCAAACTGTGCAACAGCAGCGCCGCGCCAGCAAGTTCGTAGGATTGCGAGGGTGCAGCGAAAAGGCCGCGACCCGGGGGAGGGGCGCGGCCTTGCGATTATCCGGGGGTGAGGTTGCGTGGCGATCAGCCCCTCTCCGCTCGCCTAAGTCAGCAAGCTGCCAAGTCTCGCTACCTCTTCCCAAAGGGGAGAGGGTGACGGACGTTACAGCGCTACGTCGGCGACCTTGTCCTTGTAATCCTGTTTGGGATCGATGCCGATCAGCATCTTGATCCCGGCGATCGTCGAGCTGGCGTCGACCCAGATTTCGGCGTGGGTCGTGTCGAAGCGCAGCAGGCGCAGCTTGGGATCGTCTTTCCCCTCTTCGTACCAGGCGGCGACGAAGCGGTTCCACAGGCGGTCGACCTTGCTGCGATCGGTATCGATGCTGAGCGTCCCGTCGATCGTCGCGAAGATGTCGTGGCCCTTGCTGGCGAAGGTCGAGATTGCCTTGCCTGTCACCATTGCCGAGCTTTTCGACGATGCCGTTATCGGACGAGGTGAAGATGTAGAGCGGGCCGTTTTCCTCGCCATGGACCTCTTCGTCGAGCTGCGCGGTCATCGGGCGCGTGTGGCCGTGCTCGTCGGCGAGGCCGAGCATGATGGTGCGATCGTCCCTGAGCGCTTTCCAGAATTTCGCCTTGATTTCGGTGTCGTCGGTCATCGGGGTTCTCCTTTTGGGGTTTGCCTGACCAACCCCCCGATGCCCCGCGTGGTTCCGCGCTCAGTCGTAGCGTGCGTACATCCACCAGCCGAACGCGGCGAGCACGGTCAGCCAGACGGCGATGACGATGACGATGCCGCCGCGCGAAACGGGTCGCTGCGATGCCGCCTCGGCGGCGGCGCGGTGTTCGGCCCACAGCGCGTCGGGGATCAGCCGGGCCATGATCCACAGGCCTACGGGCACCAGGATCGCGTCGTCGAGCAGGCCGATGACGGGGATGAAGTCGGGGATGAGGTCGATCGGCGAAAGCGCATAGGCACCGATAAGCAGCCCGACGATGCGCGCCGACCACGGGCAGCGCGGATCGCGGGCGGCGAGCCAGACGGTGTGGGCGCTCACGCGCAGCTGGTGCGCGAGGCTGGGGCTGGGGCGCGGGGCGATGGGCCTAAAGTCCCGTGGCCTGGCGGAAGAGATAGGTGTCGGCATACTGGACCAGCCGCTCCATCCGGCCGTCGATGACCGTCCAGATATGCGCGAAGGGGACGTCGATCACGCCGTTGGCGCCCTTGCCTCGATAATGACCGAAGGCGGCGACGCGCGTCTTGCCGAGCAGCGCGATATCATCGGGGGTAGCCGAGAAGTCCTCGATATCCTTGGCGATCGGCCCGAAGACATTGGCGGCGATCTCGGCGAGGCCGGTGTAGCGCCCGCCATAGGGCATGCCCTCGGCCTCGTGCCAGTCGGTCTCGCCGAGCAGATCCCCCAATGCCGCCCTGTCGCCGGCGGCAAACGCATCGTACAGCCTGCGGGCAGTCTCTACGCGATCATCGGTCATTGGGGGATCTCCTCGCTATTGCATGATATTTACAGCACCTCGAACAGGCCGGCCGCGCCCTGGCCGCCGCCGATGCACATGGTCACGACGACGTACTTCGCGCCGCGGCGCTTGCCTTCGATCAGCGCGTGGCCGGTGCAGCGTGCGCCGGTCATGCCGAACGGATGGCCGATCGAGATCGAGCCGCCGTTGACGTTGAGGATGTCGCCGGGAATGCCGAGCTTGTCGCGGCAGTAGATGACCTGGACCGCGAACGCCTCGTTCAATTCCCACAGGCCGATATCGTCCATCTTGAGGTTGAAGCGTTCGAGCAGCTTGGGGATCGCGAAGACCGGGCCGATGCCCATTTCGTCGGGCTCGGTGCCCGCGACGGCCATGCCGACATAGCGGCCGAGCGGGGTGAGACCCGCCTTTTCGGCCGACTTGGCCTCCATCACGACGACTGCCGAGGCACCGTCGGCAAGCTGGCTGGCGTTGCCGGCGGTGATGCAGTTGCCCGGGCCGAGCACCGGCGGCAGGCCGGCAAGCCCCTCGAGCGTGGTGCCCGGGCGGTTGCATTCGTCGCTGTCGATCGTGACCTCTTTCTGGGAGATCTCGCCGGTCGCCTTGTCCTGGACATTCATCATGACGGTGGCGGGGACGATCTCGTCGGCGAACTTGCCGGCGGCCTGCGCGGCGGCGGTGCGCTGCTGCGACTGGAGCGAATATTCGTCCTGTGCTTCGCGGCTGATGTCGTAGCGCTTGGCGACGACTTCGGCGGTCTGGATCATCGGCATGTAGGTCGCATTGTGCATCGCGATGAGTTCGCGGTCGAACTCGATCCACAGTTTCTCGCCGCGAACCATCGAGACCTGTTCGAGCCCGCCGGCGACGACGGTGTCCATCCGATCGACGATGATCTGTTTCGCAGCGGTGGCGATCGTCATCAGGCCGGAAGAGCACTGGCGGTCGATCGACATGCCGGGCACGGTGACGGGCAGGCCCGAGCGCAGCGCGACGAGGCGCGCGATATTGGGCGCCTGCGTGCCCTGTTGCAGCGCGGCGCCCATGATGCAGTCGTCGATGCTCGCAGGATCGATCCCGGCGCGCTCGACCGCGGCCTTGACCGCGAAGCTGCCCATCGTCGGGGCCATGGTGGCGTTGAACGCGCCGCGTCCGGCCTTGGCGAGGCCGGTGCGGGCGGTGGATACGATGACGGCGTCGCGCATGGGGTAATTCCTTTGTGAGTCTCTGATGGTTTTAAAGCTGTCTTACACGAAAAACTGGCCGATCCAGTCGGCGATCAGCGCGGGCTTGTCCTCGCCCTCGATCTCGACGGTGCATTCGAGGCATTGCTGCCACTGGCCGGGGCGCTTTTCAACGAGGTCGCGGAGGAGGAAATGGCCGCGCACGCGCTTGCCCGAGCGGACAGGCGCGAGGAAGCGGACACGCTCGAAGCCGTAATTGACCCCCATCTTGACCCCCGCGATCTCTGGCCGGTCGGACGCGGCGACCATGTGCGAGAGCAGCGAAAGGGTGAGGAAGCCGTGCGCGATGGTGCCGCCGAACGGCGTCTGCGCGGCGGCGACGGGGTCGATATGGATGAACTGCGGATCGCGGGTCACGTCGGCAAAGGCGTCGATCATCGGCTGGTCTATCAGCACCCAGTCCGACGTGCCGAGATGCTCGCCGATCTTCGCCTTGAGGTCTTCGGGGGTGATTTGCGACATCGCGGATCCTTTGGTTGGCACCCGATCTGCGGCGATCGGCCACGCTTTGCAAGGGCGAGCATGGCCCGGCGCGGTTGCCGTAGGGGCAAGTTCGCGGCGGCAATCAGTCCTTCGTGTTCACCACCGGCATGACATGCGGATAGGGCATGATCATCGTGCCGTCGGGGGCCGAGGTGAAGGTCGTCTGCGTCGGATAGGCGAATTCGAGACCCGCCTCGTTGAACGCTTCGACGATGGCGAGGCCGATCGCGTGGCGGCCGGCAAAGACGACCTCGAAATCGGTGCTCATGATGTCGAAATCGAGTTCGAAATTGAGCGAGCTGTCGCCGAAGCCGGTAAAGCCGGCGCGGACGAAGCTGGCGTGGTGCCGTTCGACGATGTCCTTGAGCATGTCGGGAATGCGCCGCGCCTCAGCGGGCTTGGTCTGGTAGATGACGCCGATGGCAAAGCGCGTCCGGCGGCGGTTGAGGCGCGTGAAATTGTCGATCCGCTGGTCGAGCATCTTGGCATTGGCGAGGATCACTTCTTCGCCCGTCGTCGCGCGCAACCGCGTCGATTTGAGGCCGATCGTTTCGACCGTGGCAACGATCCCTTCGACCTGGATCACGTCGCCGCGGCGGAACGGCTTGTCGAAGATCACCGCCAATGCGGCGAACAGGTCGGAGAAGATGCCCTGCGCGGCCAGCCCGATCGCGATGCCGCCGATGCCGAGGCCGGCGACGAGGCCGGTGACGTCGATGCCGAGATTGTCGAGGACGACGATGAAAGCGATCGCGAAGACGACGACGCTGACGATCAGGCGGATCAGGGTCAGCGCGTTTTCGAGCGTGTCGTGCTCGCCCGCGCGGCGCTGGATGAAGCCGAGGATCGCCTCGCGCGCCCAGATCGCGACCTGCAGGACCGCGGCGATGGTGAACAGCACCGCGATCGTGCGTTCGACCGGCGCTGGCGCCTGCGCGTAGCTCGAGACGAGCCGGATCGAAGTGATCAGGATGACCAGCTCGCTGGTCTTGCCGAGGACGCGCCAGACGATCGTGCTCAGCCGGTAAGGGTCGGGCGACTTGCGCGCGCGTGCGGTGGCGAAGCGCTTGATCGCGTGAAGCGCGAAATAGATCGCGGTGCCGACCGCGAAGGCGATCAGTATCTCGGTCGTGTGCGCCGACATCCATGCGATCGCGGCATCCCAGCCGCGCGTGACTGTGGCGCCGAAACCGGTAGTCGCAGCGGCGCTGTTTGCGGTGGTCAAATTGCCCCCCAGGGTTCGGATCAGGCGGCGGCGAGGAGCTCCTCGGCGCACGGTGCGTTTTCGAGATACTCGATCAGGCCGCGTTCGTAGCGGTTGAGGTAGCGCGTAGCACGCGGGAGGCGCAAGCCCTTGCGGAATTCGGCCTGTTCATCCTTGCACACGGCAAGCATCGCGGGATGGATGTAGGACTTGCGCGCGATCGCCGGAGTGTTGCCGAGCGAGCCCGAGACGTGATCGAGCAGGTCCTTCATCGCGACGTCGCCGTTGCCGTCGACCAGCCGGCTGAAGGCGGCGAGGCTCGCCGACCAGGTGCGGAAGTTCTTGGCGGTGAAATCGTCGCCCATCGCTTCGTGGATGTAATCGTTGACGTCGGTCGAGGTGACGGGGTGCGGCTCGCCGTCGCCGTCGACATACTGAAACAGCTTCTGGCCGGGCAGGTCCTGCATCCGCTTGACGATCGTCGCGAGGCTGCGGTCGGTGATCGCGACTTCGCGCAGCTTGCCCGACTTGGCGCGGAACTTGAGCTTGATCGTCGTGCCGGTGAGGCGGGCATGGCGGCGGCGCAGCGTCGTCGCGCCGAAGCTCTTGTTGCGCACGGCATAGCTTTCGTTGCCGACGCGCAGCGCCGACAGGTCGAGCAGGCGGACGACAGCGGCGACCGAGCGTTCGCGGCTCAGGCTGCGCGCGCGCAGGTCCTTTTCGAGGCGTTGGCGCAGCAGCGGCAGCGCGCGGCCGAAATCGGCGCAGGCCTCGTACTTCTCGGCCTCGCGCGCGGCGCGGAAGTCGGGATGGTAACGGTACTGCTTGCGTCCCTTGTCGTCGAAACCGGTGGCGAGGATGTGGCCATTGGGCGCGGGGCAGAACCAGGCGTCGACATAGGCGGGCGGCAGGGCGATGGCGTTGAGCCGGTCGATCTCCGCGCGGTCGTCGATATGCTTTCCCTTGGCATCGTAATAGGCCCAGCCGGTCCCGGCGCGCTTGCGCGTGATGCCGGGCAGGTCGTCGTCGATATAGATGAGCTTGTCGGCCATCGGTTTGCTTTCGCACGCGTAATCGGTGCGATTCCAAACCTTCGCGGCGGCCATTCGTTCCCGCGGCTGAGGGGCGCGGGACGATTAAAAAATGCGCAACAAAATCCGCCGCCGATGGTTTTCGCTCCTATCCCCCGACACCACGACAGGAGCTGACCATGGCCGACCTCAGCGGCAAGAAAATCCTTTTCATCGCGACCGACGGATTCGAATATTCCGAACTGACCGAGCCGCGCGACTATCCTGACCGGCGAAGGCGCCGAAGTGACGCTCGCGTCGCCCAAGAGCGACCCGATCCAGGGCGAAAGCGGCGGCGAGAAACAGGGCAAGGTGACCCCCGACATCACGATCGACGACGTCGATTGCGACGATTACGACGCGCTCGTCATTCCCGGCGGCGTGAGCAATCCCGATGCGCTCAGGATGAACGCGCGCGCGGTCGAAATCGTCGCCGAATTCGCCGCCGCAGAAAAGACTGTCGCTGCGATCTGCCACGGGCCGTGGCTGCTGGTCGAGGCCGACGTGATCGACGGCGTCCAGGCGACGAGCTGGCCCTCGCTGCGCACCGATCTTGAGAATGCAGGCGCCGATGTCGTCGACCGCGAAGTCGTCGTCGACGGCAATTTCATCACCAGCCGCAAGCCCGACGACATCCCGGCGTTCAATCGCGCGATATCGGATGCGCTGATCGAGGCGGACGTCGACGCTTAGAGTCTGAGGTTGTTTCCCGTCATGCCGGCGTAGCCTGGTATCCAGCCCGACTGTCACCCTCAAGCGATGCTCGGGCGGGGCCCCAGTCTGTGGTGGGACGAGGTGAGGGGGTGACGTGGGCTGGATCACAGGCTTTTATGATCGCCAAGGTCCGTTCTTGGGTGGAAAGCGGCACATATGCTATTAGAGCGTTTGCCTGAGCCATCTTAGTTGCCATGCCGAAGTTACAAGCTGGAACCAGCCCGAGTCCGGCGCGACCTTGACCTTGCGGCACGCATCCTCGCCAAAATACGGGAAGATGACTGCGATTCTGGACGGCACGTCGGAGAGTGCAGACACGCATCATACAGGAGTTTGGAACGTTTACCAGTAATCGAGGTTCCTCGTCAGGGCGCAGGGTTTTGGCTCGCTACGGCACCGAGGAGGAGTTAGCCGAATGAACTCGAGGAACGGATTTGTGGTCCGTTGTTCAATGCCAACCCATGCAACGCCGCTATATCTCGCTGAAACTGATCCTGCCTTACGCCCGGTTGCACGCAAGCTGGTGCAACAAATGGAATTCAACGGGACGCGCAGTAGGCTGAATGTCCGCAATTGGGTCGTGAGCGGTCGCTCACATCTTCACCCTACACCGACGCGACCGGCTCCGCCGCCGCCGCCTTCGCCTTGCCTAGCAACGGTCGCCATTCTGCCTCTTTTTCGCGGCGCCTGATGTAGGTGGCGAGGCCGATCTGGAGCGCTAGCATCATGTAGATGAAGCTCTGGAAGGCGATGCCGACGAACAGCGAGCCGACCATGTAGACGATCTGCGCATTTTCGAGCGCGGTGGCGAGCGGGGCGACCCATAGCTTGTCGGGGTCGGTCGTCTTGCGATAGCGCGCGCGCAGCCGCTCCATCTGCCAGATGCCGGTGAGGTGGAGGAGCAGCCACAGCGCAAGGCCGGGATAACCCTGTTCGCCGAGCATTTCGAAATAGCTCGAATGATAGGCGCGCGCCTGATCGACGACGCGGTCGCTTTCGACCGTCGTCTGGCTGCCGACGCTGGTCGTCGCCTCGGTCTCGTAGCTGATCCGGTTGCCGCGATAGGCGTCGAAGCCGCCGCCGAAGGGATGATCCTTGGCGTAGTTCCAGGTCCACTGCCACACCGCGATGCGCGTCGAGGCCGAGCGGTCGGCCTCGTAATTCTGGATCGTCCCCATCCGCTCAGTATAGCTCGCCGGCAGGAACGGCACCGCGACAAGCACGAGCAGCGCGGCGCCGCCGAGATAGAGCAGGCGATAGCGTACGGTGCGCAGCATCAATATGCCGAGCACCGCGGCGCAGACGAGGCCGGTGCGCGCCTGAGTCCCGATCGGCAGGAGCAGGCAGGCGAAGACGAGGCCGGCGGCGAACAATGTCACCCATTTCGACCTGGGAAAAACCGTGCCGAAGCGCGCGAGCCAGACGATCAGCGGAATGACGGCTATGCCGACGGTCGACATGATGCTGCCTTCGTAGAGACCGTAATTCTCGTTGAGCAGCAGCTGCAGCGAGCCGTAGCCGCCGCCCGAGAGCAGCGTCTTGATGCCGCCGGAAATCGCGATCGAGGCGACCGACAGGACCATGATCAGCGCGAGCGATTCGATCCGCAGCCGCGTGCGCAACGTCAGCGGCAGGAAGATCGCCCATAGCAGCGCCTTCCACACCCAGTCCCATTTGACGAGCGCCTCGGCGGGGAAATCGGCCTGCAGCGTGGTCAGGCCGCAATAGACCAGCAGCAGCACGAGCAGCATCTGCCGCCCCGATATGCGAACGTCGCGCTTGGCATCGGCGATCAGCCAGCCGAGCAGCGCGAAGACGAAGCAGACCAGCGAGACGGGGATCGCGTTGACGAGATAATAGCTCAGTTTCTGCGGCGCGACGATGTCGACATAGCAATAGGCGAGCACGAGCAGGAACGGGCGCTTGAGCCCGAGGCCGAGAAAGCCGGCGAGGAACAGGACGAAGAAGATGTCACGCATCGCGCGCGCCCCAACCGGTCGGCTTGGTCGGCGCGGGGGGCGTCGCATCTGGCGCGTCGGCCCAGCTGCCGCTTTCCCGGTCGAGGTCGGGTCGGCCGAGCAATCGCCACAGCGCAAAGGCGATCAGGCCGTGCGACAGCAGGATGGAGAAATTGTCGACCATGTCGCCGCCATAGTGGCATTCGGTTGACGCGCCGTTAAGCGAATTGCGCTAGGGCCTGCGCCAATGACGCGCGTCCTGCATATCCTCGACCACAGCCTGCCCGCGCATTCGGGCTATACGTTCCGCACGCGCGCGATCCTGAAGGCGCAGCAGGCGCGCGGCTGGGACGTCGCCGGCGTCACCGGCGTGCGCCAGCCTTTGAAGGGGGCGCTGCCGGGACCGCCATACGAGACGGGTCGACGGGATCGATTTCTATCGCACGCCGCCCGTTTCCAAGCTGCCGAGCCCGATCCGCGAATGGCGCGAGATCGGTGCGCTTGCCGCGCGGATCGACGAACTGTGCGCGGTCGAGCGGCCCGATATCCTCCACGCGCATTCGCCGGTGCTCGATGCGCTGGCGGCGGCGCGCGTGGCCAAGAAACGCGGCCTGCCGCTGGTTTACGAGATCCGAGCCTTCTGGGAGGATGCCGCGGTCGGCAACGGGACGGGGCGCGAGGGCAGCATCAGATATCGCCTGATCCGCGCCCTCGAACGCCGGGCGGTCGATGCCGCCGATGCGGTCGTCGTGATCTGCGAAGGCCTGCGCGACGACCTGATTGCGCGCGGCGTCGCGGCGGACAAGATCACGGTATCGCCCAACGGCGTCGACCTGTCGCTGTTCGGGACGCCGCCGCAGCCCGATCCGGCGCTGCGCAGCGCGCTCGGCCTCGACGATGCCGAGGTGATCGGATTTATCGGCAGCTTCTATGATTACGAGGGGATCGACGACCTGATCGCGGCGATGCCCGCGCTCGTCGCGGCGCGGCCCAAGGCGAAACTGCTGCTCGTCGGTGGCGGGCCGTGCGAGGAAGCGCTGAGGGCGCAGGCTGCGTCGCCGGTGCGCGACCATATCGTCTTTGCCGGGCGCGTGCCGCACGACGAGGTCGAACGCTATTATGCGCTGATCGATGTCCTCGCCTATCCGCGCAAGAAGATGCGGCTGACCGAGCTGGTGACGCCATTGAAACCGCTTGAGGCGATGGCGCAGCGGCGGATCGTCGCGGCATCGGATATCGGCGGCCATCGCGAACTGATCAGGGACGGGGTGACCGGAACGCTGTTCAAGCCGTCGAATCCCGCCGATATTGCCGCCACCCTGGCCGACCTGCTGGCGCGCCGCGGCGACTGGGAGGCGATGCGCGCGGCGGGGCGCGCATTCGTCGAGCGCGAGCGCGACTGGTCGGCAAACGTGTTGCGTTACGAACCTGTTTACCAAAAACTGATAGACGCGAAATGATAACAGGGGCGAAAGCCGCGGACACGATGCCGAATGTGCGCATGACGGGAAGACTGTGATGGACGACGAACAGGTCTGGCTCGAAGAGGCCGAATATCAGGATGCGCCCGTGCACCGCCTGCGCAAGGCGCCGATTGCTGCGGCTGTCGCGGCGGCGGCGACGATTGCGCTGGTGATGGCGATGCCGCGCAGCTGGGTCGAGCGCGCGGTCTTCGAACTCTATGTCGACACGGTGATACCCGCCGCCAAGCTACCGATCGGCGACATGGGCCACGCGGTCGTCGCGCTCGTCGCTGCGGCGCTTGTCGCGATAGTCGCCTTTGCCATCGCGCGGCTGGTCGATTTCGGCCGGTTGCTGAGCCGGCGCAAACGCACCCCCGAACTGGGCCATGACGGCGAGGTCGCCGAACCGCGCCTGCGCCGCGCCGACAGCCATCCCGACGCGCCGCCGCGCGCGCCGTTCCGGTTCGACGCCGAGTATGACGAGGATAATCGCGACCACGAGGATTACGGCGCCGAAAGCAGCTCCGATCCTGCCGCAATGAGCGACGATGATGCCGACGACGAGATGTTCGACCTCGGCGGGTTCGAGGCGGGCGATGAGGGTGATGAGGATGCGGGCGAGCGGGGCGTGTTCGATGTCGCCGCGATCGATCCGCTCGACGCGCGCCCGAAATTTGCCGCCGCAGTCGAGGAAGACGACACGCCGCCGCTGGTCGCACCCGACGAAGAGATCGACGCGCTGGTCGACGTGCGCGCCAGATTCGCCGACATGTTCGAACCGGGCGATCGCGACGACGACGCGCGCCGGGGGTTCGCCGCGCGACCTGTCACGGCTGAGCACCAGCGAGCTGATCGACGAGCTCGAGCGGCGGATGGCGGCGCGGCAGGGTGTGGCTACGCCAGCCCAGCGCGCGCCCGCCGAAATGGACGCTGCGCCGATCGAAGCTCGAAGCGGCGATCGAAGCTCCGGTGGAAGGCCGGTAGAAGCTCCGGTCGAACAGGCGATAAACGACGATGACGGCGACGACGGCATGGATGCTGCGTTGCAGGCGGCGCTCGGCACGCTCGCGCGGATGCAGCAGCGCTCGGCGGGCTGACCGGCCTCAACGACGGGCGGCGCTCAGGCGTCGTCGATCACGAGCAATTCAACGCGCAACCGGCACCAGCCGGCGGGATCCTGATGCCGGTCGCTCAGCACCGCATCGGCGACAAAGGCGTGGCGCAGGGCAAAATCGATCTCGGCGATGTCGCGCGCCAGGCGATCGGCGCCGCGACGGTCGGCGTCGGGCGAGCCTACGAAGACGAAATGGTGGCGCGCGCCGGTGAAGGTTGCGCTCGCCCAGCCTTCACGGCGCATCGCGAGACACTGCCAGCCCGCCCCGAGCCGCGCCGCGATCTGCGTCGCCAGCCGGACATCGTGGCGCGCCGAACGGAAGCCAATTGGGCGCATGACGGTCACAGGAGGCGCCGTCCGCGCGGCGGCGCAGTGTAGGTGGCCCCGCTGGCATGCCATTTGTTCATGAAATGTTCCGCCCTGTTCCGCACCCGAACGCCGGGTTCGCGGCCGAGGCGCAGGTCGAAGACGAAGCGCGGATCGTGCAGCGCACGGCGCCCGAAAACGGTCGGCGGCATCCCCGTATCGCGCAGGAATTGTTCTATTTTACGGGTGATCGGCATGTCCATCGCGGCCTCCGTTGCGTCGTTCGATTCGGTTGGGGCTGCCACGATGCTAAGTGATTTCCTACTTGTCTAGGAAAAATCCTATAGTATAGTCGAAAGATGGATTTCGAACGCCTTTCCCCCGACGATCCGCGCGTCGTGCTCGACCGGCTGGCGCGACGAGCGCGGCGACGATTACGCCGCGCTGTCGCGGCTGATCCGGCGCAATCCGGCCTATGTCCAGCAGTTCATCAAGCGCGGCAGCCCGCGCCGCCTCGACGAACGCGACCGCGCGACGCTGGCGCGCTATTTCGGCGTCGATGAAGCCTTGCTCGGCGGTGGCGACGGTCCCGCCAGGCGGTGGCGGGGGCGCGTTTTTCGGCGTGCCGCGGCTCGCCGTCGGGGCGTCGGCGGGGGCGGGCGCGCTGGCCGGCGAGGAGGTCCGCGTCGGCGCGATCGGCTTCGATCCCGGCTGGCTGCGGCGCGAAGGCCTGGTCCCCGAGCGGCTCTCGGTCGTCCGCGTCGAGGGCGATTCGATGATGCCGACGCTGGCCGACGGCGACGAGATCATGGTCGATACCGGCGATAGGGCCGAGCGGTTGCGCGACGGCATCTACGTCATCCGCATCGACGACGCGATCAAGGTCAAGCGGCTGAGCCGCGCGCCGGGGCGCGGGCGCGTGTCGGTGGTCAGCGACAACCCCGCCTATCCGCGTTTCGACGATGTGGCGCTGAGCGATGTCGGGATTGTCGGGCGCGTTGTCTGGACGGGGCGGCGGCTGGCCTAGGCGACCGCCTGCTCGACCTGCGGGACGGGTGTCGGACGGGCGCGGGAGGCGATCGACGATCCGGCGACGATGAGGACGGTGCCGACCAGAACGTCGAGCGTCAGTGCCTCTGCGAACACCCACCAGCCGAGCAGCGCGGCCCAGACGAAGGCGGTGTATTCGACCGGGATCAGCACCTGCGCCTCGGCGCGCGCATAGGCCCATGACAGGAGTAGCAGCGAGACGAAGGCGAAGGCGGCGGCGAGCGCGACAAGGGGAAGTTGCGCGGGCGGCGGCAGGACCGCGAGCCACGGGGCGGCGAGCGCGAGGCAGGCGGCGACGATCAGCGACTGGAAAAAGGCGATCTCGACCGGACGGGCGATCTGCGCCTGGCGCCGGGCTAGGATGAGGTTGTACGCGAACAGGAGCGACGAACCGAACAATGCGGCGACGCCGAGCGGCGCATCGGGAGCATAGTCGCCGCCGCCGAACTTGCCCCAGACGATGACGCCGACCCCGGCGATGCCGAGCAACGAGGCGAAGATCGCGGCGCGCCCGATCGTCTCGCCGAGCAGCAGCGCGGCAAGGTAGAGCGCGATGAGCGGCGCGATGAAGGTCAGCGCGATCGCCTCTGCCATCGGGATCCGGGCGAGACCGTAGAAGAACAGCAGCGCCATGAAGGCGATCACCACGCCGCGTTCGAGGTGGAGCCGCATCGCCGCGCGCGTCGGCCATGCGCTCTTGCCGAGGACGAAGGCGCCGCCGCCGATCGCGCTGCCGACAAGGTTGCGCCACAGGACGGCGTTATACGTGCCGAGCGCGATGGTAAGCGACTTCATCGCGGCGTCCATCATCGAGAAGACCGCGACCCCGGCGCAGGCGGCGAGGAAGGGAAGCACGCTGCGCGGGAGCCAGGCAGGCATTCAGATCGCCGCCCAGATCAGCGCGCAACCCATCGCGATCGCGACGGGCCCGAGCAGGCGGATGGCCGACAGGCTCAGTCTTTCCGACCACCAGACGGCATAGCCCGAATGCCAGCGCAGCGGGATGACCAGCAGGATGATCGCGGACACGATGAGAAACCCGCCGCCATAGGCAAAGAAATCGGGAAATTTGGCGAAGTTCGTGCGTCCGATCAGGGCGATGCCGACGACGATCCGCAGCGACAGTTCGGCGACGTTGATCCTTTGCGTACTCGCCATCATCGCCAGGCCGCGGCGCATCCGCTCGGGCATGGTCATCATGCCGACGCCGATGGCGGCGATCCACAGGCCGGCGATCACGACGACGACAAGCGAGATCGCCGCCAAGATGGCGATCATTCGAAGCTGTCGAAATAGGTGAAGATGGCGTCTTCGTCCGGCTCGCGGCATTACGCCAGCTCGCCGCGTCCTTCTTGCTGTTGAGCCGCGTGCCGTCGGGGGCGGCGACGAATACGGTCGGCGTGCCCGCGAGCTTTTTCAACCCGAAGCGTCGCGCGATTGCGGCATTGTGGAGGTCGCCGCTGGCGGGATGGCCGGCATCGACGAAGACGACCTCGTATCGGGAATCGAGCATCGCGGCGAAGCGCGGGGTGGCGAACCAGCCGGCGAGCGCGCGGCTGTCGTGGCACCAGTTGGCGCCCATGACGACGATGACGCGCTTGTCGGCGAGTGCCGCGCGGGTCATCGCAGCGGCGACCGCTTCGCTGGCGTCGGCGGTCTCGTCATAGGGCCGCGCCTCGGGCACTGCGAGCGCCGCGACCCGCGCGTCTGCGGCAACAGGTGCTACCACGGGCAGGGCAAATTCCTCGATCCCGCCGACCGCGAGCAGCGCGACGACTGCGACAAAATGAAGTGGGATCATTCGGCTGCCTCGCGCGTGTCGGCGCTGGTGCTCGTGCCGGCTTCGATCTCGGCGGCCTTGGCTTCGACGAGGCGGACGATGTGATCGACCATGTCGCTGTCGTCTCGACGTGGTGGTCGGTGACGCCCGAGAGATAGACCATGTGCTTGCCCGCGCCGCCGCCGGTGATGCCGATATCGGTCTCGCGCGCCTCGCCGGGGCCGTTGACGACGCAGCCGAGGACCGAGAGCGAGAGCGGGGTGGCGATGTGCGCGAGGCGTTCCTCGAGCGTCTGCACGGTGCGGATCACGTCGAAGCCCTGGCGCGCGCAGCTGGGGCAGCTGACGACGCGGACGCCGCGCGTTCGCACGCCCATCGATTTCAGGATTTCATAGCCGACGCGGACCTCTTCCTCGGGTTCGGCCGAGAGGCTGACGCGGATCGTGTCGCCGATCCCCGCCCAGATCAGGCTGCCGATGCCGATCGAGGATTTGACCGTGCCGCCGATCAGCCCGCCCGCCTCGGTAATGCCGAGGTGGAGCGGGCAGTCGACCGCCGAGGCGAGCTGGTGATAGGCGGCGACCGCGAGGAACAGGTCGCTCGCCTTGACCGCGACCTTGTATTCGCGAAAGTCGTGGTCTTCCAAAAGGCGGATATGGTCGAGCGCGCTTTCGACCAAAGCTTCGGGGCAGGGTTCGCCGTATTTTTCGAGCAGGTCGCGCTCGAGGCTGCCGGCGTTGACGCCGATGCGGATCGCGCAGCCATTCGCCTTGGCCGCGTTGACGACCTCGCGGACGCGCTCGTCCGAACCGATATTGCCCGGATTGATGCGCAGGCACGCGGCGCCGGCATCGGCGGCCTCGAGCGCGCGCTTGTAGTGGAAATGGATGTCGGCGACGATCGGCACGCGCGCGGCGCGGACGATCTGCTTGAGCGCGGCAGTGCTGTCCTGGTCGGGGCACGAGACGCGGATGATGTCGGCGCCCGCCTCTTCGCAGCGGCGGATCTGGTCGATCGTCGCCTTGGCGTCGCTGGTCGGGGTGTTGGTCATCGTCTGGACGCTGATCGGCGCATCGCCGCCGACGGGAACGTTGCCGACCATGATCTGGCGCGAGACGCGCCGTTCGATATCGCGCCAGGGGCGGATGGACATAGGAAATCGCCTTGTTAGCGGCCGTTATAAGCGGGCCGCATGACAGAGGCATGAATATAGGGGTGTTAGGGGGCGGCTGGCAACGTGCCAGCGCCGAAATGCGTCAGGCGATCCGGCGAGCGATCACCGCGATGCTGTCGGCAAGTTCGTCGACGAGCGCGTTGCCCGCGGCGCGGACCATCGCGGGCGGGGCGTCGGCGCGGCGCAGCTTGGACACCATTTCAAGCCCCGCCTGGGTAATCGAAACGAGATCGCGGATGCGCTCGGCGACCGCCTCATCCTGTTCGCGCCCGGCTTCGACAACGCGCATCGCGAGCGCTTCGAGCCCGGTATCGTCGGTCGAACGGCCGGCGAATTTGGCGGCAAGTTCGACCGGGCCGGCAAGGCCGAGCAGCATATCGAACGCGGCGGGCGCGCTCGTTTCGCTCGAGATGTGGGCAGCATGGCTCATGACGATCGTGTGTAGCCGATGATGGTTAACGGGCCGTTACCCAAGGCGGGCGGACAACGGGTCGGCGCATCGGTGCTTGCCAAGCGCGCGAACCGGCAGCAATGAGCGCGATCATGACCAGAATGATCCCAGCGGCGATGCTGATCGCCACGTTCGCCGTCGCTTCACCCGCTTTTGCGCAGGACGAAGGCCCCACCTACGGGCCGGGCAACGGTGTCACACTTTCGGCCAGTGCGACCGCGGCGAGCGACTATCGCTATCGCGGCCTGTCGCGGTCCGAAGGCGACCCGGTGATCCAGGGACAGGCCTATGTCGAGCTGCCGGGCGGCCTGTACGGCGGGGTGTTCGGATCGACGCTGGGCGGCGGCGACCAGGGCGCGGGCGATATCGAGATCGACCTCATCGCGGGCTATAACGGGGCCATCGCGTCGGGCGTGAACATCGATGTCGGGGCGACCTATTTCACCTTCAACGGCAATGGCGCGCCGCACAGCATCGACGGGCTCGGCGATCTCGGCTCCTATGTCGAACCCTATGCGGCGCTGTCGTACACGCTCGGCCCCGTCCAGGCGAAGGTCGGCGCGGCCTATGCGCCCAAGCAGGACAGCATCGGCGGCGACAACCTCTATCTCTATGGCCAGGCGAGCGCGGGCGTGCCGATGACGCCGCTGACGATCAACGCCAAGTTCGGCCGCAGCGAGGGATCGCTGGCACCCGGCGCGGGCAGCTATACCGACTGGTCGGTCGGCGCCGATTATGTCGTCGGCCCGCTGACGCTCGGCGCGAAATATGTCGACACCAGCCTCGCCAAGACGGGGGTCAAGGCGGTCGACCGGCTCTACGATCCCAGTGTCGTGGTTTCGGCGACGATCGGATTCTAACAGACAATTCGATGGGTTGCGGGAACTTGACCCGCGGTTGTGCATTGAACCGGCATGACCAAGTCACACGCCCTTCATGCCCTTGCCGCCGTCGCGCTCGTCGCGACCGCGGTCCAGCCCGCCATTGCCGAAGCGCGCGCCAGCGTCGCGCTCGACAAGGTCATCGCGTTCGACAACCCGTCGGACCCGTGGCTGTCGGAAGCCAGCGACCGCATCTTCAGCTCGGTCTGGACCAAGGCATCGACGCAGCTCGCAGTCCCCGGCGTGGGCCTGACCAAGGTTTCGACCACCGCCGCGGGTAATGGCTGGGTCGCCAACGACGTGCCGATCAGCGGCGACTGGCATGGCCTTCGCATGACGGGGTTCAGCCTCAACGGCATGCCGCAAAGCGGCGTCGGATCCTATGTCCTGCACTTCGCCGATGCACCGGGCCAGGTCGTCGGCACGCTCGATGCGATGGGCTTCCCTGTCGCGGGCGTCGGCAAGGACACGCGCACCGGCGACGCCGATTGCGGTACCAAGCTGCGCGTCGATGGCGAGGGAATGGGTTCGAGCTTCACGATCAGCTTCGCCTGCTGATCGCCGCCTAAGGCAATTCGACAGATTTGAGAACGCGCGGCCCGGGTCCCAGCTCGGCAGCAGCGTCGCGTGGATTGTACAGCGCGCACTTGTCGAGGCTGAGGCAGCCGCAGCCGATACAGCCATTCAGATTATCACGCAGCCGTTGCAGCGACGCGATCCGCCGATCGACTTCGGCGAGGAACCGGGTGCTGCTGCGTTGCCAGTCGGCCAGGCTCGGTGCGCGGTCCTTGGGCAGCGCGGCAAGTTCTTCGGCGATTTCGCGCACGGTAAAACCAAGCTGCTGCGCGATCAGCACGAACGACAGGCGGCGAATATCGGCGCGCAGGAAGCGGCGCTGATTGCCCGCATTGCGGATCGGATGGACGAGGCCCTTTTCTTCGTAAAAGCGGATAGCCGACACCGACAGGCCGGTGCGCGCCGCCAGTTGCCCGATCGTCAGTACGTCGCTTGCTCTCATCGAATTTTCCCGTGACGCATAAGCTTGACCTCAACTTAGCTTGAGGTTGTATCAGATTGTCCGACCGTCGCAAATGGCGATGCGAGCACGCGAAAAAGGACAGCATGATGACCAAGCCAACGACCAGGATTTCGAACGACTCCGGTGCCGATCTGTCACGACCGCAAAAGGACGCGAGCCATGACGCACGCCAACGCTCGATCATCGGCTTTGGCGAAGCGCTCGCCACGCATGCTCAGCTTCAAATCGTAACGGGAGGCGAAGTCATGCGTATCGAACACGTCAACATCAGCGTCTCCGATCCCGCCGCCTCGGCGCGCAGCCTGAGCGATATCTTCGGCTGGCAGGTGCGCTGGCAGGGGTCGGCGATGGCGGGCGGTCATACCGTCCATGTCGGCAGCCAGAGCGATTATATCGCGCTCTACACCGGGCCCGACGGGCAGCATAGGGGCGTGCGCTATCCCAAGGGACAGCCGCTCCAGCATATCGGCATCGAGGTTGACGATCTCGACGCCGTCGAGGCGAGGGTGGTCGCCGCCGGGTTCGAACCCATCAACCACGGCGATTACGAGCCGGGGCGTCGGTTCTATTTCCTCGACGCCGACGGGATCGAATTCGAGGTCGTCAGCTACGCCAAGTAGGTGGCCAAGCCCGTACGCATCACGCCAAAAAACGATGGCAAGTCCCGAGCGGCGCAACACAACATTTGGGCGGCAAATTGTCCCGTCGCGGGATGATCGACGGAACGCGCGGGCGTTAAGCATCTTGTCGCGCGACAGGTTTGAGCAAGCACGGTAAATCGAGCGCTCACTGTTCAAAGGGCGTTTGGCGATGCTGTACGGTACGAAAGCGCTGCTGGCCGAATTCTGGGTCGTTATCGGAGAGATCTGGGCGTCGCCCGCCTGGCGTCGTGCGGCGCTGTTCCTGTTTCCCTATGCCGGCCTCCTGACCGGCCTGTGCATCGCGGCGCATTACGGCGAGCTGACCAACGCGCCGCTGCCACGCCAGTTCTTTTTCGCAACCGACGGCGGTTTCGGCGAATGGCTCGAATATGCGATGACCGCCTCGATCGCGGTGCTGCTGTTCGTGATGTGGCGGCGCGAACGGGTCGGCGTGTACCTCGCCAATGCAGCGCTATTCGTCTATCTGACGCTCGACAACAGCCTCCAGATACACGAGAAATTCGGCTATGCCGTAGGCAACGCCTTTGCCGACTGGCCCTTGCCGGTAAGGCCCAACGACATCGGCGAAGCGTCGCTGTTCGCCGGCGTCGGCCTGGTCTGGCTGGTCGCGCTGGCGCTCAGCCTGCGCAAGGCGCAGCTGCGACCGGCGATCTATTCGCTGATCCTTGCCGCGGGCGTGGGTGCAACCGCTTTCTTCGGCGTGATCGTCGACCTGATGGTCGTCTGGGGATATCACACGCCGACGCTGCTCGAGGTCGAGACATTCATCGAGGATGGCGGCGAATTCGCAATGCTCTGCCTGACCTTCCTTGCAGCGATTTCGATCCATGACATCGAGCGGCGGCGTCGCGCTCAGCTATAGGCGCGGAGGAAAAAGACGAGCGTCGTCGCCGCGGTGACGGCGAGCGTCCAGATACGTACGCCGAGTGGCGGGAGCCGCTTGCCGATGCGCACGCCGACCCAGCCGCCGACGACCGCGCCGGCGAGCATCGGCAGGCACGCTGCCCATGAGACGAGGCCCGTCGCGACGAAGACGAAGGCCGCCGCGCTGTTGGCGATCGCGAGCATCAGCGTGCGCGGGGCGAACAGCCTGCGCGGCGTAACGTTGGCGAGCAGGCCGTAAAGCGCGGTCATCATCAGCCCGACGCCGCCGCCGAAATAGCCGCCGTAGATGCCGAGCAGTCCCTGGGTGACGAACAGCGTGCGGCGTCCGATCGTGACGCGGCTGTGGAGCCATTCGCTCGCGCTGCGGCCGAACGCCATGACGACCAGCGCGAACAGCAGCAGCCAGGGAATGATGCGGTCGAACGCGGCGCTCGGCGTCAGGACGAGCAATGTGCTGCCGATCAGCGCAGCAGCGAAGGTGATCGCGCCGAGCCAGCGGATATCGATGCCGCCGACCGGGCCGAGTTCATCGCGAAATCCGTAGGCGCTTGTCGCCGCGCCGGGGAGCAGCGCGAAATTGCTCGTCGCGTTGGCGACATTGGCGGGCAGGCCGACCGCGATCAGCGCGGGCAGCGTCGCAAAGGTGCCGCCGCCCGCGAGCGCATTCATCGCGCCGCCGATCAGGCCCGCAGCTGCCGCCAGCGCGAGCGTCGCGATATCAACCAAGCGGTGCGGCTTCCTCTGCCTCGGCGCGATCCCGCTCCGCGCGCGTCTGCTTGACCGCGGCGGTCTTTAGCTGGCCGCAGGCGGCGTCGATGTCGCGGCCGCGCGGGGTGCGTACGGGCGCGGAGATGCCTGCGTCGAAGACGATCTTGCTGAACGCACGGATGCGGGCGGGCGACGAGCATTCGTAGGGCGCACCGGGCCACGGGTTGAACGGGATCAGGTTGACCTTGGCGGGCAGGCGATAGTGGTTGATCAGCCGGACGAGTTCGTGCGCGTCGGCGTCGCTGTCGTTCTTGTCCTTGAGCATGACGTATTCGAAAGTGATGCGCCTCGCGTTGTTGGCGCGCGGATAGTCGGCGCACGCCTGCAACAATTCCTCGATGCCGTATTTGCGGTTGATCGGGACGATCTCGTCGCGGACCTCCTTGGTCACCGCGTGGAGCGAGACTGCGAGGTTGACGCCGATTTCCTCGGCGCAGCGCGCCATCATCGGGACGACGCCGCTGGTCGAGAGCGTGATGCGGCGCTTTGACAGCGCGAGCCCGTCGCCGTGCATGACGATCCCGAGCGCGTCGCGGACATTGTCGAAATTGTAGAGCGGCTCGCCCATGCCCATCATGACGATGTTGGTCAGCATGCGCCCGCCGGTGCCGTATTCGGAATTGTACTCGGCGACCGGCTGATCGTCCTCGTCGGCGTCATCGTCGGGGGCGAGGTCGTCTTCGGGGTCGCTGCCGAGGCCGGCCATGTTGCCCTTGGGCCATTCGCCGAGCGCGTCGCGCGCGAGCATCACCTGGCCGACGATCTCGCCCGGGGTGAGGTTGCGGACGAGCCGCATCGTGCCGGTGTGGCAGAAGGTGCAGTTCAAGGTGCAGCCGACCTGGCTCGACACGCACAGGGTGCCGCGGCTTTCGTCGGGGATGAAGACCATTTCGTAGTCCTGAGCGTCGGCCGAACGGAGCAGCCATTTGCGCGTGCCGTCTTCGCTGACCTGCGCCTCGACGACCTCGGGCCGGCCGATGACGAAGCGTGTCGCGAGCCACGGGCGCATCGCCTTTGCGATATCGGTCATCGCTTCGAAATCGGTCAGGCCGCGATGGTAGGTCCAGTGAAACAGCTGCTTGGCGCGCAATTTCGCCTGCTTGGGATCGAGTCCGGCTTCGGCGAGCACCGCCTGGATCTGCGTACGCGAAAGGCCGAGCAGGTCGATACGACCGTCCTGCGCGCGGGGTTACGTTGTTTACAAGCCCTGGGCGCGGAACGGGCACCGGGTCGATATGGCCGGGAATCTGCATGATGGGTGCGCATATAGGCGCGCCCGAGCGATCCGTCACCCCGTGCGTTCGGATCAGCGTGCGCGGGCGCAACCCAGAGCGGCGGCGTCGATCGCGGTGGCCGCGCCCTTGAGCGCATAGCGGTCGCTGAACCGGTTGCCGCGCGTGTCGCTGGTGCGGATCGTCATCGTGCTCGCCGAGCGGATCGCGGCGATGATCGCGGCATCGGTGCGCGCGTCGCGTGCCCAGGCGTTGCGACCCTCGCCGACCAGCGCGAAGCGCGCGGCGCCGATGCCGATCACGATGTCGCGACCGGGCGCGGCGGCGCGGCCGAGCCGGGCGTAGAACTGTCCGCGAATGCGCGAGCCGGGCCAATAGCCGATGCTGGCATAAGCGGGCTCGGCCTTGCCGCGCTGTCCTTGTGCCCGCGCGATCGCGTAGCAGCGCGAAACCTTGGCGGAATCGCGAAACGCGCCCCAGCCGTCGAAGATGCCAAGCGATTCCGCCGCGGCGACGGGGACGACGACGAGTGACAGGCTGAGGCCAAGGAAGAGGATACGGATCGGCACGATGGCGCGGTGATTTGCGCAAATGGCGTGCTTTGGCAAGCGGGCGCGCCGCGAAGAGAGTCGCTCGCGCTTGCGGCACCCGAGATTCTCGTTAAGGAAGGAGGGGAATTTCCGGCGCATTTTCTTGGCGATTCCCGGTCTTCGCAAGAGGACCGGCGCAGCGACCGGCAGTAGGTTCGAAGAGGGAGCGAATGGGGTCTATGAAAGCGACAATCGAGCGTGCGACACTGCTGAAGAGCCTGGGCCATGTCCAGTCGGTGGTCGAGCGGCGTAATACCATTCCGATCCTGTCGAACGTCCTGATCGAAGCGCATGCCGACGGGTCGATCAAGCTGATGGCGACCGATCTCGATTTGCAGGTCGTCGAAACGATCGCCGCGCAGGTCGAAACACCGGGCACGATCACGGTGTCGGCGCACCTGCTGTTCGAAATCGCGCGCAAGCTGAAGGACGGATCGCAGGTTCTGCTGTCGGCCGCCGATAGCAAGATGCTGGTCCAGTCGGGCCAGTCGCGGTTCAACCTGCCGACGCTGCCGCGCGACGATTTCCCGGTCATTGCCGAGGGCGACCTCGGTACCAATTTCGAGCTGCCCGCGCAGACGCTGGTGCAGATCATCGACCGGACCAGGTTCGCGATCTCGACCGAGGAAACGCGCTATTACCTCAACGGCATCTTCCTCCACGTCGCCGATGACGACAGCGCCGGTCCGGTGCTCAAGGCAGCGGCGACCGACGGTCACCGGCTGGCGCGCGTCACCGTCCCGCGCCCCGATGGCGCCGAGGGCATGCCCGACGTCATCGTGCCGCGCAAATGCGTCGCCGAATTGCGCAAATTGCTCGACGAGAGTGACGGCAATGTCGAGGTCAGCCTGTCGGCATCGAAGATCCGCTTCACGCTGGGCCATGCGATCCTGACGTCGAAGCTGATCGACGGGACCTTCCCCGATTACAATCGCGTCATCCCGACGGGCAACGACAAGCTGCTCAAGATCGATCCCAAGGCGTTCATGGAGGGCGTCGATCGCGTCGCCACGATCGCGTCGGAAAAGACCCGCGCGGTCAAGATGGCGGTCGACCAGGGCAAGGTGACATTGTCGGTGACGAGCCCCGAGAACGGCACCGCATCCGAAGAGGTCCCCGGCGATTACACGTCCGATGGCATAGAGATCGGTTTCAACGCGCGCTACCTGCTCGATATCCTCGCGCAGATCGAGGGCGACACGGTCGAGCTGCATCTTGCCGATGCCGCCGCGCCGACGCTGATCCGCGAAGGCGACAAGAACCCGGCGCTGTACGTATTGATGCCGATGCGGGTGTAACAGCCTTTGCCCGAAGTGTTAGCTCGGGCGAGGTTGCAGGTTAGATCGGTCCTGTCATTGCGAGCGTAGCCAAGCAATCCAGGGCGTCACGCGCGGTGTCCTGACTTACTTCGCCGCCGCTGCGCTGACTCGCCAGACGATGTTGCTGACGTCGTCGGTGACGAGCAGGCTGCCGTCCTTGGCGATCTTGACATCGGTCGGGCGACCGTGCGCCTCGCCCCCCTTGTCGGCGAGAAATCCGGTCAGGACATCGACCGGCTTGGCTTCGGCGGGGCGGCCGTTGGCGCCGAACTTGACGAACACGACCTTGTAGCCGGCCGCGGGTTCGCGGTTCCATGAGCCATGCAGCGCGATGAAAGCGCCATTGGTCCACTTGTCGCCGAGCTGCGCGCCCTGTGCGAAGGTCAGGCCAAGCGGCGCGACATGGCTGCCAAGGCCATAGGCTGGGCGCTTGGTGTACTGGCGCATGTCCGACGGAGCTTCGTCGCTGATCCTCTTGTCTTCGTAACCGCCCCAGAAATACCAGGGCCAGCCGTAGAAATCGCCCTCGACGACGTCAGTGAGATAGTCGGGGACGAGGTCGGAGCCGAGCTGGTCGCGTTCGTTGACGACGACCCACATGTTGTCGGTTCCGGGTAGCCAGGCGATGCCGACGGGATTGCGCATGCCCGAGGCATAGGGTCGCCATTTGCCCGTCGCGACGTCGACCTCAAGCACTGCAGCGCGGCAGAAGACCGGCGGGAAGCCCTTTTGCCAGATGCATTTCTCGTTCTCGACGCCGCCTTCGCCATAGTTGCTGTTCGATCCGACGGTAACGTAGAGCTTCGACCCGTCGGCGCTGGCGAGCAAGTTCTTGGTCCAGTGGTAATTGGGGGCCTTGGCGGGCAAGCCTACGACGCGCCGGCCCTTGGCGGTGATCTTTGTCTCGCCTGCGACATAGGGAAAGGCGATGATCGCGTCGGTATTGGCGACGTAGAGCGTGTCGTCGACCAGCGCCATGCCGAACGGCGAATTGAGCCCGGTGATATAGGGCACCTTGAGATCGGCCGCTCCATCGCCGTCGACGTCGCGCAGCAGCATGATACGGTTGGCACTCGGCACGCCGGCGCCGGCCTTTGCCATCAGCCGCGACATGATCCAGCCCGTGATGCCCGACGTGTCGCTGGGCGCCTTGTTGGTTTCGGCGACGAGCACGTCGCCATTGGGCAGGACGAGCATCGAGCGCGGATGGTCGAGCCCCTCGGCAAAGCGGCTGACCGTCAGGCCTTGCGCCGCCGCGGGCCTTTCGCCGTCGGGCCAGCCCGAAACCTTGGCGATGTTTACCGTCGGGATTGTCTCTGGCCGCGGATCGTTGAGCGCGGCTTCGGCGGGCACGCGTCCGCTCAGCTGATCGGTGGTAAATTGCGCGACGTCGGGTCGCGTCAGGTACCAGCCGAGCAGGACAAGGCCGAGGACGACCAGGACGAGAATGATGCGCCAGCGCTTTTTCATAGGGTCAAGATCCCGTTTACTGCATGGTGTCTACATAGTTTGGCGAGGCGGCGCGCGGCTGGCAACCGAAGACTGGCGCGCTCAATCGCGGTCGTGGGACAGGCGGTCGACGCTCCAGACGACCAGTGCGGCGATGATGCCTGCCGCCAGGCCGGCGAGCAGCCCGATGACAGGCTGGCCCTTTTCGCCGCCGATCCAGGCGCCGACGAGCGGCAGCAGGGCGATGAAGATGCCGCCTGCCATCGGGTTGGGCGTGGGACGACGGGACGGGGGAGGAGGCGTTGCGATCATGCGCACGGTTTTGGCAGGTCGCGGTCGCCGTGGGAAGAGGGCCATTTGGCGTCGCGGTGGCCAATCGACGTTATCCCTAACGCACCGTTGACCGTGGCCCTAGACGGCTTGGTCACCGCCCCGCGCTATTCGGGTGGTCCAGCCCCTCCTGCCAGGTGAACCGATGAGCCCTGATGGCGTGACCTTTGCCGCGATTCACGACCGGCGCGCGATCGATGCCGCGTCCGAACTGATCGAAACGTTCGGCGACCATGCCGCTTACGAGGCCGCCGCGCGCGCCGCGCGCAGTCGCGACCTGGGCAATCACATCCATTTCTGTCGCTGGCGCGAGGTCGAGCGGGTGATTGCCATGCTGGGCGACACCCAGACGGTCGGCCGTATCCACTAAACCGGGCTTCGGAGCTAAGCTGACCGATCAGGCGGTGCGGCGTTCGAACGATGATGCGGGCATCGGTCCCGACGCTGGCGACCGATTGGCCAGCGCGCCGGCGCGCGGAGCGGGATCGGGCTGGCTACGTTCGATCAGCGCCTGGAAGCGCTCGAGGAATCGCCCTCCGCGCTCTGTCACCGAGATGAAGATATTGCGTTTGTCGGCTTCGTCGCGCTGACGGCGCAGGAAGCCCAGCGAGGCGAGCTTATTGAGCGCGCGGGTGACGACTGGTTTCGACACGGTCAGCCGCGAGGCAAGACCGCGCACGGTATGCGGCCCCTGAGTCTGCCCAACGAGCAGGAGTATGGCCATCTGGCGATTGGTCAGATCGGGATCGCCCGAGCGGACATAACCGACCAGCGTACCCATCCATTTTTCAAGCCAATCGTGAGCCACAAATGCTCCCTTTCGAAAAAACAGTCGTTCAGCAGACAGTGCGCGGGGCAAGTCGCGATAGGATCGCCTGTTCTGGGGGTAACGCGTAACTCCGCTTTGAGTTGCACCGCGCAAACGAACTTGCCACTCCGATCTGCGTTCCATAGGATCACGCCATGCAGCGCCACATCCGCAATTCCGGTTCATCAGACGATCGCCCGACGACGTCACGGTGGCGCTCGGCGCTGCCGCTGGTCGTGACAGCGGGCGTTTGCGGATGGACGGTGTTTGCCGACGATAGCGTTGCGCGCAACGTCGAGGCCGCGGGCGGCCACTCGGCCAGCCTGGTCGATGCGGCGGGAACGCGGATCGTCAACATCGTCGATGCAGCGGTATCGACGGGCGAAGCGGCGGTTGCGCTGGTAACCAGCGCGGCGGCCGCGGCTTCCGCGATCGTCGAGGCGCTGTCGCGGCTGGCGAGCGTCCTCGGCTAGGCCCTAATCGCGCGGATAGCGCGCGTTGAGCATCGCCCATGCTGCGCGCAGGCCGAGCGCCGCGCCGCCCTTGGGGCGTCCCGGCTTTGCGACCGGCTGCCAGGCGAAGGTGTCGAAATGCGCCCACGCGATATCGTCGCCGACGAACTTCTTGAGGAACAGCGCGGCGGTGACCGAACCGGCAAAACCGCCTTCTGCGGCGTTCGAGATGTCGGCGATATCCGACGAGAGCATCTCGGCATAAGCATCCCACAATGGCATCCGCCAGCACGGATCGTCGTGATCGGTTCCGCCGGCGAGCAGGTCGTTGGCGAGCGTGTCATCATCGCAGAAAAGATTGGGCAGATCGGGGCCGAGCGCGACGCGTGCGGCGCCGGTCAGCGTCGCGAAATCGATCATCAGCTCGGGACTGTCTTCGCTCGCGCGGGCGAGTGCATCGCCGAGCACGAGGCGTCCCTCGGCATCGGTATTGCCGATCTCGACGGTCAGTCCCTTGCGGCTGGATAGGATGTCGCCAGGCCGGAAGGCGTCTTCGGAGATCGCGTTCTCGACCGCCGCGACGAGCATGTGGAGGCGGACGGGAAGGCGCGCCTCGATGATCATCTCGGCGAGTGCGAGCGCGTGGGCGGCGCCGCCCATGTCCTTTTTCATCAGGCGCATGCCGCTTGCGCCCTTGATGTCGAGCCCGCCAGAATCGAAGGTCACGCCCTTGCCGACGATCGCGACGCGCGGATGCTTGGGATTGCCCCATTCGATCTCGATCAGGCGCGGCGCGTGTCTTTTGCCCGCGGCGCGACCGACCGCGTGGATCATCGGGTAATGTTTGGCGAGATCGCTGTCGGCGGTGATGGTGAGATCGGCATCGTGCGCCTCGGCGATCCGCCTCGCGACCGCCTCGAGGTCGGCGGGGCCCATGTCGGCGGCGGGCGTGTTGACGAGGTCGCGGACGAGCGCGGTCGCCCTTACCTCGCGGGCAATGCCGGGGATCTGGCCGGGTTCGGAGGTTAGCAGGACGCGCGCGCCGAGATCGGTCTTGTCGTCGGGTTTCTTGTAGCGGTCGAAGCGATGCTGCGCGATCATCCAGCCGAACGGGGCCGGTCCGGGCGTGCCGTTGGCGAGACGATAGGTGCCCGCGGGCAGCGCGGTCGGCAGCTTGGCCAGGCACCAGCTCGACAGGCTGTCGACATTGGCAACGACGGTGACGACCGCCCAGTCATCGTGCTTTTCGCCAGGCAGGATCGCGTTGGCATAGCCCTTGGGCTGCAATTGCTGCGCGGCGAGCGCGGCGCGGACGCGCGGCGGCTGATCCTTGAGCCAGCCGTCATAGGTCTTTTCATCGACGATGTGGATCAGGTGCGCGTCTTCGCCCTTGTCGGGGCGAACGAGTTCGTTGAATTCGGTCATGCTCGGAACTGATAGGGATTCTCGCCGATTTGTCTAATGGCGAACCATGGCCTGAAAGGATTTTTGCGATGAGACCGTTCGTTATTACGCTGTCGCTGGCCATTCTGCTGGCCGGATGCAATGCCGAGCCGGCGCGGGTTTCGGCCAACGAAGCAGATGCGCAGGCGGGGGCGTCGGCCAAACCAGTCGCGCCCGCCCCGCATCCTCCTGCTGCGACTGGCGCCAGCGCGGTCAAGATTGCGAACGACGATTTCGAGTTCGATTACAGCTATCCCGCCGAGGCGGCGGCGATCCCGGCCCTTGCGAAACGCCTCGACGCCGAGCGCGACACCGCGTTGGCCAAGCTCAAGCGCGAAACCGCGAGCGCGCGCAAGGGAGCGCAGAGCGGCGACTTTCCCTATCGCGCCTATGACTATCAGAAGGAATGGCAGCGGGTTGCCGACATTCCCGGCTGGCTCAGCCTGTCGGCGAGCATCTACACCTTCACCGGCGGGGCGCACGGCATGACGGTCTATGACGCGCTGCTGTGGGACAAGTCAGCGGGCGAGGCGATCGATCCAACCGATGCCTTTACTTCGAAAGCCGCGATCGACGGGGCGATCAAGGCGCCGTTTTGCAAGGCGCTCGATGCGCAGCGGATCAAGAAGCGTGGCGGTCCGATCGGCGACGAGACCGCGATGTTCAACGAGTGCATCGACCCGTCGCCCTATTCGATTTTGTTCGGTTCATCGAACAGGCGCAGCTTCGACCGGATCACCGTGATGGTGCCGCCTTATGAAGCGGGGCCCTATGCCGAAGGAACGTACGAAGTCGATTTGCCCGTGACGGCGGCGCTGATCGCTGCGCTCAAGCCGCGTTTTCGACCGGCGTTTTCGGTGAAGTGAAGGCGATGACGCCGTCTTCGACCGGGTCCTTGCGCAGGATCTTGCGGTCGAGCGGATAGTTCTGGTTGAGCTTCCACGGCATGCGGTCGCCCTGTTTGGGGAGGTAATCGAGCGCGCGGGTGACGTAGCCGCTCGAAAAGTCGAGCATCGCCTCGGGTTCGATATCGCTGCTGGCGATCGGCGTCGCGACGCGCGCGCCCTTGGCGTCCATACAGTTGAGCAGGCGACCGATATATTCGCTCGTGAGGTCGGCCTTCAGCGTCCAGCTGGCGTTTGTATAGCCGAAGGTGATCGCGAAATTGGGCACGCCCGAAAACATCACGCCCTTGTAGTTGAAGGTCTTGGCGAAATCGATTCGTTCGCCGTCGAGCGAAAAGTCTGCGCCGCCGCCGACCTGGAGCCTGAGGCCCGTCGCGGTGACGATGATGTCGGCGGGCAGCAGGTCGCCCGAGGACTAAGCCGGATGCCGTCCTTTTCGAAGCGCTCGATCGTGTCGGTGACGACGTCGGCCTTGCCCGCCTTGATCGCTTCGAACAGGTCGCCGTCTGGGATCAGGCACAATCGCTGGTCCCACGGATTGTATGTCGGTGTGAAGTGCGCGGCGGCGGTGTCGTGGCCGATCGCGTCGCCGACCCATTTGACGAGGGTGGCTTTGACCTTGGCGGGTCTGGCGCGCGCGCGGCGAAAGAAGAAGCGGCCGAGCGTGACATTCTTCCACCGTGTCAGCGCGTAGGCGAGGCGCGAGGGCAGGATCTTGCGCAATCCGTTGGCGATCGCGTCGGCGCCGGGGCGGCTGACGACATAGGTCGGCGAGCGTTGCAGCATCGTCACTCTGGCGGCGGTCTTCGCCATTTCGGGGACGATCGTGACCGCGGTTGCGCCCGATCCGATGACGACGACGCGCTTGCCGGTGTAATCCAGATCCTCGGGCCAGAATTGCGGGTGGACGACCGGGCCGGCGAAATCGGCGCGCCCGGCAAAGCCCGCGTCATACGGATTTTCGTAATCGTAATAGCCCGAGCACATGAAGAGGAAATTGGCGCGGATGCGATGTTCGCCGCCGTCGCCATCGCGCGCGGTGACGGTCCACAGCGCCTCGGCGCTCGACCAGTCGGCGGCGACGACCTTGCGATCGAAGGCAATGCGTTGGTCGATGCCATGGTCGCGCGCGGTGGCACGGACATAGTCGCGGATCGACGGGCCGTCGGCGATCGCCTTGTCGCCGACCCACGGGCGAAAGGCGTAACCGAGCGTGTGCATGTCGCTGTCCGAGCGGACGCCGGGATAGCGGAACAGGTCCCACGTCCCCCCGATCGCATCGCGCGCTTCCCAGATCGCGTAGCTTTTTTGCGGGCAATCGCGCCCCAGATGCACCGCCGCGCCAATTCCCGACAGACCGGCGCCGACGATCAGGACGTCGACATAGTCGGTATGGGACAAGGGGCGAGCTTGGGCCGGGGCGTTCATGGCGGCGAGCTTATTGACACTGGTGCAAATTGCAATCGCTCGCTCGCAACCATTCACGGCACAATTCGTATAGTTACCATAGCCGGAACGATCGAAACGAAAGGCGGATGCGATGGAGCACCAGGCAATGCGACCCAGATTGGCGATCGGGGGCGTGCCGTTGCACGCGATGATCGTGCCCTTTCCGATTGCGAGTTTCGTCGGCGCGATGATTACCGACATCATCTACGCGCAGACCGCCGAGATCCAGTGGGCGAATTTTTCGGCGTGGCTGCTCGCCTTTGGCTGTTTCATGGGCGGCATCGCCGCGCTCGGTGGGCTGATCGACTATTTCGGCAATGCCAAGGCGGCGCGCCCCGCGATCGGCCTGTGGCACGGCATCATCAACATCGTCGTCCTGCTGCTCGCCCTGATCAACAGCTTCGTTCATGCCCGCGACGGCTGGACGTCGGTTGTGCCGACCGGACTGACGCTGTCGGTGATCACCGTCCTGCTGCTCACCGTGTCGGGCTTTCTCGGCCATCGCATGGCTTACACGCGTGTTGGGAGGACTGTACGATGACCCGCAATGGACGCTCCGCCCGTTTCGCCGCCGCATTGACTGCGGGCCTACTCGCTGCTGCATGCAGTGGCTCGCCGCCTCCGCCCGACCAGCAGGTCGGAACCGATCCCAGCCTCCCGGCGGCCGAACAATACCTGCTGCCGCCGATGAAAATCACGACGCCGGTCGGGTTCAAGGCGAACGAGACGCCGACCGTCCCCGCCGGTTTCCGCATCGTAGCGGTCGCGCGAGACCTCAGGGGGCCGCGCAACATCCTGCCGCTGCCCAATGGCGATATCCTGGCGGTCGAGGCGGGCGGGCCCGGCGGCGAGCCGGTGACGCGGCCCAAGGACCTGATCTACGGCATCGTCAAGGGCAAGGCGCACAGTCCGGTCAAGCCGGGCAACCGGGTCGTCCTGTTGCGTGACACGACCGGCGACGGGGTTGCCGACCAGCGTGGCGTGCTGATCGACAAGCTCAATTCGCCGTTCGGCATCGCGCAGGTCGGCGGCAATCTCTACGTCGCCGAGACCGACAAGATCGTGCGTTACGCCTTCACGCCGGGGCAGGCGAAAATCACCGGGCCGGGAACGATCCTGACACAGCTTCCTGCCGGGCCGATCGACCATCACTGGACCAAGAGCCTGACCGCGAGCCCCGACGGGACCAAGCTGTACGTCGGCATCGGATCGAACAGCAACATCGTCGAACGCGGCATCGGCGCAGAGTACGAGCGCGCGCGAATCTGGGAGGTCGATATCGCGACGGGCGCGCACCGGCCCTATGCGACCGGGCTGCGCAACCCCAACGGGCTGACCTTCCAGCCGGGGACGAATACGCTGTGGGCGGTGGTCAACGAGCGCGACGAGATCGGCAACAACCTCGTCCCCGATTACATGACCTCGGTCAAACCCGGCGCCTTCTATGGCTGGCCGTGGAGCTGGTATGGCCAGCATGTCGACGTCCGCGTGATGCCGCGCAATCCGGCGATGGTGGCGAAAGCAATCGCGCCCGATTACGCGCTTGGCCCGCACGTCGCGGCGCTTGGCCTCGCCTTTGGTGAGTCGTCGACATTCCCGGCGCGCTATGCCGGGGGCGCCTTTGTCGGCGAGCACGGCAGCTGGGACCGCGATGTGCCCAATGGTTACGAGGTCGCCTTCGTGCCGTTCGTGGGCGGCAAGCCCGCGGGCAAGGCCGAGACCTTCGTCGGCGGCTTCCTCGACAAGGACAACCACACGCGCGGCCGCCCGGTCGGCGTCGCGTTCGATGCCAAGGGCGACCTGCTGATTGCCGATGATGTTGGTAACGCAGTGTGGCGGGTGAGTGCGGTGAAGCGGGCTGCGGGGTAAGTGGAAATATTATAACTAGCATCAGCATTTCGCTGACATTCCAACATGCGTGTCGCCTTAATCCTCAGTCCGTGAAATTCGCCTCAGCCGCACGGGAATTCCCTCGCGCGGGGCTGGATGGGACTGGACCGCTTCGTCGATATGGTGGCGGATTTTCCATAGGAACTTGTGCATCGATTCAATCTCGGTCTCTGAAAAATTTAGTGACTCGCCTCCGTTGACCGCCAAAAAATCGAAATTTCCGCCGTCTGGCATTTCGGATCGCCAAATTTCAGGTCTGATGTGAGTAAAATCACCGTCGGAGTGAGCATGCAATTTATTGCGGTGCTCAATCATTTTTTCGTGAAGAGAGAGTTCGTCTGATTTGAGTTCAAAGTCTGCACTCAGCATGCGCCATCGGAACGGTGGGGCGTGACCTCTAGACTGGGCAAAGGGACGACCATAAGCCACCACCATGGTGGTCTCGTAGCATTTGAACCGTCGAAGTGACTCGTTATTTACTGCATTCGACCATTCAACTTCTTGCGCTAAAAAAGTCGCAGCACTGAGCGCGTGTCGAAAGTCGACGGCAGACATCATCAGACGTAGGAGCTGCTGACTCATTTTCTCCGCGGTGCGAAAATCCATCTTATTCATTAGATGAATATGGCTAAATTTCAGACCGTGAGCAATCAAGCTGACAAAACTCTAATTAGGTCCTTGCACAGCTCTGAAAGGTGCTTGCGCGTTCCCGCTTAACCCTCGATCGCCCCGAACAGATCATGCTCGTCGGCATCCTCGATGATCGCGTTGACGATGTCGCCCTGTTTCAGGCTCGCGGGGACGTTGCGGAGGTAGACGTGGCCGTCGATTTCGGGGGCGTCGGCCTGGCTGCGGCCGGTGGCGCCGATGTCGCCGTCCTCGTCGGCGTCGCCGACGATGTCGATGATGACGGGCAGCGTACGGCCGACCTTGGCCTGGAGCTTGGCGGCGCTGATCGCGGCGGTCTTTTCCATCAGCCGGGCGAAGCGTTCTTCCTTGAGTTCCTCGGGCACCGGATCGGGCAGCGCGTTGGCGCGCGCGCCCTCGACGGGTTCGAAGCGGAAGCCGCCCACTCGGTCGAGCTGCGCCTCGTCGAGCCAGTCGAGCAGATACTGGAAGTCCTCCTCGGTCTCGCCGGGGAAGCCGACGACGAAGCTCGAGCGGATGGTGAGGTCGGGGCAGATGTCGCGCCATGCCTTGACACGTTCGAGCACTTTCGCGTCGTTCGGCGGGTCGGCGCATGCGCTTTGAGAACGCTGGGCGCGGCGTGCTGGAAGGGGATATCGAGATAGGGCGTGATCAGCCCTTCGGCCATCAGCGGGATGACCGCGTCGACGTGCGGATAGGGATAGACGTAGTGCAGCCGGACCCAGGGCGGTGCGCCTTCGGGGGTGCGCAACCCGCCGAGTTCGCGCGCAAGGTCGGTCATGTGCGTGCGGATACTGTTGCCATGCCACTGGCGATCCTCGTGGCGGACATCGACGCCATAAGCAGACGTATCCTGCGAGATGACGAGCAGTTCCCTGGTTCCCGCCGAGACGAGCTTTTCAGCCTCGCGCAGGACCGCGTCGATGCGGCGGCTGACGAGCTTTCCGCGCAGGTCGGGAATGATGCAGAAGCTGCACGCGTGGTTACAGCCCTCGGCGATCTTGAGGTAGCTGTAGTGGCGCGGGGTTAGCTTCAATCCGCCTTCGGGGACGAGGTCGACGAACGCATTTGGTACAGGCGGGGCCGCCTCATGAACCGCGTTGACGACGTCCTCATACTGGTGCGCGCCGGTGATCGCGAGAACGCCGGGATGGCGCGCGCGGATCAGATCGGCTTCGCTGCCCATGCAGCCGGTGACGATGACACGGCCATTCTCGGCAATCGCTTCGCCGATCGCGTCGAGGCTTTCCTCCTTGGCGCTATCGAGAAAGCCGCAGGTGTTGACCAGCACGACGTCGGCGCCGGCATAATCGGGCGACAATGCATAGCCGTCGCTCCTCAGCTTGGTGAGGATGCGTTCGGAATCGACCAGCGCCTTGGGGCAGCCGAGCGAAACCATGCCGACGCGCGGGGCGGGCGGGAAGCGGGTGAGGGTGTCTGTCATAATGCGAGGCGAGCGCCTCTAGACCAACGGGCCCGCGTTGTCCATCCGCGCCGCGCGGGGACCGGCCTGCGTCCCGACCGCGTCAGGACGACGATCGCGCTAGGCGGTGAGACGGCTGTGCCACGGCGGGAAGCGGATGATCTTTCCCGTTTCGCGCGCCGCCTCGTCGGCGCGCCGGTCGAGCGGCAGGGGGCGACCGAGCAGATAACCCTGACCGAGTTCGACGCCGAGTTCGGCGAGAATAGCGAGTTCTTCGCGTGTTTCGATGCCTTCGGCGACGAGCTGGCTGCCCTCGTCGCCGGCAAACGCGACCATCGCCGAAACAAGGTGGCGGTGCGTGTCGCCATAGACGATCCCGCCGACCATCGAGCGATCGAGCTTGAGGATGTCGGGCTTGAGTTCGGCAATGTGGTGCAGGCCGGCGAATCCGGCGCCGATATCGTCGGCGGCGACGCGGACGCCGCGACTGCGCAAGATTCTGAGCCGTTCGCGTAGCCGGGCATAGTCGGCGACGGGGTCATGCTCGGTCAGCTCGATCACCAGCCGCTCGGGCGGCGCACGTTCGAGCAGAGACAGCGCATTGTCGTCGAGCAAGGTCGCGGGCGAAAGGTTGACGGCGAGATAGCCGGGAATGTCGGGCAGGTCCGATAGTGCCTCGGCCGCTGCCGCGAGTTCGAGTTCGAGGCCCAGGCCAAGGCTGCGCGCAGAGGCGAAAATCTCTTCGACCGTGCCATGGTCGGCGCCGCCGAAGCGAGACAGCGCCTCATAGCCGACGACGCGGCCCGTCGCCAACGCGCGGATAGGCTGATAGACGATGGCGACCGCCTGCGCATCGATCAGCCAGCGAATATGCCGATACATGTCGCTCGCGCTCCAGAACCCGGGCTGGACTGCTGACGTCTGCAATGCGGTATCGGTGGACATCGGATGATTCCTTTCGATCGGCAAACAAACGGCCAGAACATCGAAAGTATCCGCCAAAGCTTTCGGGGAATTAACCTCTTGGCGAGCGCAAAGAGGCGGTTAACTTCATTACGCGCGGGGTAACAGGCTGTTCGCGCTCGCATTATCGACTCGAAGAATCGGCCTCTTCGTTAATTTCCTCGCCGCGATCGCGCGATCAACGAAACTATATTTGCGATGAGCCGATGTATCGCACGATCAATGCCACTCTATTCGAAGTCCTCGCCCGGGACGATTTCGACTAGCAGGTCGCCGGGGTGCAGTGCGTGGCATTCCTGTTCCCAGAAGCCGTAGGGCACGCCGTTGCGATAGACACGCGCGACGAGCTTGCGCCTGAGGTCGCTGACCGACTTTCCGACTTCGTCGTCGGTGACTTCGCGTTCGATCAGCTTGACCCGGCCGGTGACGCTGGCGAGGTCCGCCATGTATTCGGCGATATGTTCGCCATGCGCCGACCCGGCGAGCAGCAGCCCGGCGAAATTGACCGGGTTGATGACGTTGGTCGCGCCCGCCTGGCGCGCGAGGAGTTCATTGTCGCTCGAGCGGACAACGACGCTGATCGGCAGTTTCTCGGCGAGGTGGCGGATCGTCAGGACGATCAGGATCGAGGTATCGTCGCGCCCCGCCGAGACGACCGCCGCGCGCGCCGTCTGGATGCGCACGTTGTTGAGCGTTTCGTCGCGCGTCGCGTCGGCCGATATGACGTTGCAGCCCATCGCCTCGGCTACGGCGAGCCGGTCCTCGTCGCTGTCGATGACGACGATATCGGTCGCCGGCGTGCCGCGCGCGATGAGTTCCTTGACCGCCTCCGAACCCGAAGTGCCGAAGCCGGCGACGACGACATGGCCGTCGAGACGTTTCTGAATATTGCGCATGCGCCAGTTATCCCATGTGCGTTTGAAAACGAAATTGTACGCGCTGCCGATGAAGATCAGCACGACGAAGATGCGGATCGGCGTCACCACCAGTGCATCGAACATCCGCGCCTGTTCGGTGACCGGGGCGATGTCGCCATAGCCCGTCGTGGTAATCGAGATCATCGTGAAATAGACGACGTCGAGAAAGCTTATCTGACCGTCATAAGTGTCGCGCAGGCCTTCCTTGTCGAACCAGTGGACCGCGATCGCGATGCTGATCAGCGCCACGACCGAGAGAATGCGCCAGCCGATCGCGACCCATACCGGCGTGTTCGACGAGCGCGACAGCGTGTCGTACTGCCCCTGCGTCGGTCGTTTGCGCGGGGCCGGCATCAGTCGGCAAACCTCGCGGCGAGCGCGTCCATCGAGGGATAATGCGTCAGTTCGAGATGGAGCGGGGTGACTGCGATATAGCCGTCGGCGATCGCTTCGAGATCGCTTTCGCGGCCGGGCGTATGTTCGACCGCCTGCAGGCCGAACCAGTAATAGCGAAAGCCGCGCGGGTCGCGACCCTTGACGATGCTGCCGCGGCTGTAATCGTGGAAACCCTGGCGTGCGACGCGGATCCCCTGGACGTCGGCAGCGGGGAGCGCGGGAAAGTTGACGTTGACCAGCGTGCGCTTGGCGAACGGCATGTCGACGAGCTTGCGGATGACATCGGCGCCCCAATGTTCGGCGGCGGCAAAAGGGACGTCATTGCCCATGTTCTCGCGCGCGGTGACCTGGCTCAGCGCGATCGAGCGGATACCGGCGAGGCTGCCTTCGACCGCGGCCGAGACGGTGCCCGAATAGGTCACGTCGTCGCCGAGGTTGGCGCCGCGGTTGACGCCCGAAAGGATGAGGTCGGGCTTTTCGTCCATGATCTCGCCGAGCGCGAGCATCACCGCGTCGGTCGGCGTGCCGGTGACGGAGAAATGCTTTTCGCCGTGCTTGCGTACGCGCAAGGGGTGGGAAAGCGTGAGCGAATGGCCCGCGCCCGACTGTTCCTCGGCCGGCGCGACGATCCAGATGTCGTCGCTCAGCTGGCGCGCAATGCTTTCGAGGACCTTGAGGCCGGGAGCGTGGACGCCGTCGTCGTTGGTCAGGAGAATGCGCATCAAGCGGCCTTCGCGGCGGGGACGAGTCGGTCGATGCCGCCCATGTAGGGGATCAGGACATCGGGGACGAGGACGCTGCCGTCGGCCTGCTGGTAGTTTTCGAGCACCGCGACGAGCGTGCGGCCGACTGCGAGGCCCGAGCCGTTGAGCGTATGGACGAAGGCGGTGCCCTTGCCGCCCTCTGGCCGGTAGCGCGCGTTCATCCGTCGCGCCTGGAAGTCGCCGCAGTTCGAGCAGCTCGAGATTTCGCGATACGCATTCTGCCCGGGCAGCCAGACTTCGAGGTCGTAGGTCCTCTTCGCCGAAAAGCCCATGTCGCCGGTGCACAGCAGCATCTTGCGATAGGGCAATTCGAGCGCCTGGAGGATCGCTTCGGCGGCGCCGGTCATGCGTTCGTGCTCGGCCTCGCTGTCCTCGGGCCGGGCGATGCTGACGAGTTCGACCTTGTCGAACTGGTGCTGGCGGATGAGGCCCTTGGTGTCCTTGCCCGCCGCGCCGGCCTCGGAGCGGAAGCACGGGGTCAGCGCGGTGAAGCGCAGCGGCAGGTCGACATCGGCCAAGATGCTTTCGCGCACAATATTGGTCAGGCTGACCTCTGCGGTCGGGATCAACCATTTGCCGTCGGTCGTGTGGAACAGGTCCTCGGCAAACTTGGGCAGCTGGCCAGTGCCGAACAGGGCTTCGTCGCGCACCAGCAGCGGCGGGACGCACTCGGTATAGCCCTGCTCGCGCGTCTGCTGGTCGAGCATGAACTGGCCAAGCGCGCGGTTGAGCCGCGCCATCTGGCCCCGCATCAGCGCGAAGCGCGAACCCGATATTGCGACGGCGGTTTCGAAATCCAGACCGAGCGCGGGGCCCAGATCGGCATGGTCGCGCGCAGTGAAATCGAACGACCGTGGCGTGCCCCAGCGGTCGACCTCGACATTGTCGCTTTCATCTGCGCCCTGCGGCACGTCGTCGGCGGGCAGGTTGGGCAGCGCGGCGAGCACCGCGTCGCGCCGGGCGCCAAGCTCCTTTTCGCGTGTGTCGAGATCGGCGAGCCGGTCCTTGAGCCCGGCGACTTCGGCCATCAGCGCATTCGCCTTGTTCTCGTCGCGGGCTGCCTTGGCCGCGCCGATCGCTTTCGACGCGTCGTTGCGCGCGGCCTGCGCTTCCTGTGCTTCGGTCACCACTGCGCGGTAGGCGGCGTCGATTTCGACGATGGCGGCCGAGGCAGGATCGGCCCCGCGGCGGGCAAGGCCCGCGTCGAAGGCTACGGGGTTTTCGCGGATGAAACGGATGTCATGCATGGCCAATCCTATGGCCGCGCACGCGAGCGGGTGCAACCCGCTGCCCCTTCGGCGCGTTGGTGTTTCAGAAGGAGAACACTATGCACATACCCCATGACGGATTCGTTGTCGTCGCCGACGGCGCCAAGATGCTGTTCCTGCGCAACGAGGGCGATTCGGAACATCCCAACCTCCAGGTCGAGCGCAAGCGCAGCCAGGACAATCCCTCCAACGGCGAACTCAAGGCCAATCGCAGCGGCCATGTCGGCAGTTCGGGTGCGCCCGGCGGCAGCAGCTACGAAGACACCGACTTCCATCAGCTCGCCGAGGACCGGTTCGCCAGCGAGACCGCCGACCTCCTCAAGACGCGCGCGCTCAACAATGATTTCGAAAAGCTGATCATCGTCGCGCCGCCGCGCACGCTGGGCGAACTGCGCAAACATTATCACAGCGAGGTCGAAAAGCGCCTTGTCGGCGAAATCGACAAGGATCTCACCGGCCATCCGCTCGGCGAAATCGAGAAGATCATCGTCGCGAGCTGATCGAAGGTTCGTCCGACAAAAAAAGGGGAGCGGCCTGACGGTCGCTCCCCTTCCGATTCGCGGCTGCCAGTGAAAGAGCCGTGAAAACGCTATGATGTGTCCTAGACGACGGCGCCCCGGGCACCCTTGCGTGCCTTGAGCCGCTGGCGCCCGACCAACGCCGCTGCCGCCGCGCCGAACAGCAGGACCATCGGCGGAGCGGGAACGTCGGTCGGCGGGCCGCCCGACGAAGAGCTGCCGCCCGAAGACGATGACGACGAAGCAGACGACGAGGCCGATGAGCTGGCCGACGACGACGCCGACGAAGAGGCGCTGCTGCTCGCCGACGAGCTGGCCGATGAACCGAAGCTCGACGATCCGCCACGGGGAGGCCAGTGCTTGCCGCCCGACGAACTGCCGCTCGACGACGACGAGCTGGCCGACGAGGCCGAACTCGACGAGGCCGAAGAGCTTGAGGCATTGTTGCCCGACGACGTGCTGACATTGCCCGACGAGGTGCTGACGCCCGACGACGTGCTCACCCCCGAAGAGGTGCTGACGTTGCCCGAAGAGGTCGAAACGCCACCGGTCGAGGTGCTGACACCGCCGGTTGAAGTCGAAACGCCGCCGGTTGACGTGCTGACACCGCTCGAGGTCGAGGTGCTGCCACCCGATGTCGACGTGCTGCCGCCCGAGGTCGAGGTGCTGACGCCGCCGGTCGACGAGGAAGAGATGACGACGCTGTTGCCACCGCTCGACGATCCGCCGAAAAAGCCGCCAAAGAAACCGCCGCCAAAGAAACCGCCGCTGCTGCCGCCGACGACGACCGGGGTGCCGCCGCCGCTATAGTCGAAATTGCCTGGCGGGGGCAGCGGGACATAGGGAATGGGAGCGGGCGGCTGTGCCGTCGTGACGACGGTCACCTTGGGCGCCGGGCAGCTCGTAACGGGCTGACGCGCGATGACGCGGCGGATCCGCTTGGCCTGGCGCGGCGGTGCCCCTTTGCGAATGACGCGGACCTTCTTGACTGAGGCCTTGGTGTTGTAAGGGCGTTCCTGCGCCGAGGGCGTGTCGGCGACATGCACCGCCCCGCCACCGATCAGCGCGCCGCCGCAGGTGCAGGCGCATAGTTTCGCCAAGGCCATCCGTACTGACATGGTTCACCACTCGCTTTGGCGGATCGGGCAATCGCAAAGACGCCAAAAGAACGTCAGATCACCGTCACCGCGGTTGATTGGGACTAAACGATGGTCCCCCCGGATCATGACTGCAACGTCATTAACCGTCTTGTTGCTCGAAATCCCTAACAATTGCACCCACCAAGTGCATCGACCGCAACCAATGTGCCAAAACCGGACGCCAAGACCTGCAAATGTTGCCCGAAATCCACGCCGATCAAGGGGCTGACGGTTCAGCCCGTACGTCTCGATTGCCTTTTGCCGCGAGTTGCGCGCCCGCGCGGTCCGTTCATCGCGCCGTCAATTTCGCTCGTCTATGGACATCAACGCGGTGGGCTGTTGAACTGTTGGAATCACAAGGCTATAGGCGCGCAGCAGAGGGACTACACGACCGGAAAACCGGCGTGGCGTGCGATCGGGGAGAGCGAGATGGGAGCGGAACTTGCGGTGAACAGGGACGGCGCGACATTGCCCGAAGTGCCGACCGATATCGGCGGCGACTATGTTCCGTCGGCCGACGAAGAGTTCATGTCGCCGCGTCAGCTAGAATATTTCCGCAAGCTCCTGACCGAGTGGAAGAAATCGATTTTCATCGAAGCCGAATCGACGCTTGCCGAGCTCCAGAACGGACCGCTGCGCGAACCCGACCTTGCCGATCGCGCGTCGAGCGAGACCGACTGGTCGATCGAATTGCGGACCCGCGATCGCCAGCGCAAGTTGATTGCCAAGATCGATTCTGCCTTGCGCCGCATCGATCAGGGCGAGTTCGGCTATTGCGAAGTGACCGGCGAACCGATCTCTCTCGCACGCCTGACCGCGCGACCCATTGCGACGATGACGGTCGAGGCACAGGAGCGCCACGAACGCAACGAGCGCGTTTCGCGCGACATCTGACGACCGCAAAACCCGAGCTTATTCGCCGCGAGTTTACCATTTATAAAAAGACGCGGCGTAGACCCGAGTGGCACGAGCATGAGGGCACCGAATAAATCATGAGCTTTCACGACAAAATCGAGACCCCGTCGGCGCCTGCCCAAGAAGGCGAAGGCGCGCGGAAGGTCGATCGTGACAGCCTGTTCATGGCCGGGCAGCTTTACCTCGAAGAATCGACCACGCCGATCGACGTGCGCATCCGCAACCTGTCGGCGGGCGGCCTGATGGCCGAGCCCAATACCTCGGTCGCCAACGGCCAGATCGTGCGGATCGAGCTGCGCAACCTCGGCCTCGTGTCGGGACGCGTCGCCTGGGCCAACGATCGCCAGTTCGGCATCGCCTTCGATACACCGATCGATCCCAAGATAGTCCGTCGACCGATCGGCGCGGCCGAGGTTGAAAAGCCTTATACGCTGCGCAAGGTCGAGCATTACGCGCGGCCCGGTGTGAGCACGCGTTAAGCCAGACCGGGCGCGGGGGCGGCCAGCGCCGCCGCAAGCTGCCTATCGCAGGGCGATTTCCTCTTTCACCTTGAGCTTGCGTTTCTTGAGCTCGGCAATCCGCGCGGTATCAGGCGCGGGACGGCGTTCCTCGGTCGCGATCAGATCGTCGATTTCATGATGTCTTGCCTGGAGCGCTGCGACATGAGGGTGCGTCATTCTAACCTCGCTGTGGTTGGTGGACTGTGAAATTAAAACACAGCATGACCCTTTTGTCTCCATCGGAGTTCACCGTCCTGCGCCGGTCGCCGCCCCTTGCGCGATGAACCGTTGCTGCGCGTGACTTGCGCGACATCGGCGGGAGTGGAATAGCAGCGCGATGACGCTCAGCGACATTGTCCAACGGCTCGAGCATGCGCGCACCGAGCATCGCGATCTCGATGCCGCGATCGAGGCGCTGAGCGCGCGGACGGTCACCGACCAGCTGCAAATGGCGCGGCTGAAAAAGCGCAAGCTGTTCCTGCGCGACCATATCTGCTGGCTCGAAGACCACCTCCACCCCGACATCATTGCCTGACGGCATGGCGCCCGCGACTCGCCGGGCGGGCGTGCCCCAATCCAGAATTGGCACAGATTTTGGGGCGATCGGCGATTGGCGTTTTGCAGCGCGCGTGCAACATGGTCGCAATGGACGAGATCGACCACCTGGGCCGCGGCAATACCGCGATGATCCGCGGCAAGCTGGTCGAGAGCCTGTACGCGGAAGCGATGCTGCTCGCCGACGAGGCGCGCGACTATTTCGAGACGCACCCCGAACGCGCACCGGGCGAGATCGACGCGATCACGCGGATCGGCATGTCGTGCGAATGGCTCAAGACGACGACGCGGCTGATGCATGTCATCGCATGGCTGCTGACTCAGCGCGCGGTCAATGTCGGTGAACTGACCGAGGCGCAGGCGAAGCTCCATGATCGTATGCTGGGCGAGGCGATCCCGTCGGATGACGCCGTTTGCCGCGGCCTGCCCGACGAAGCACGGCTGCTGATTGCGGCGAGCGAGCTGCTGTTTGCCCGTGCCCTGCGCCTGCAGGACGCGTTGGCGTCACCTCGTCCGGTTGATCGCGGTCCGGCCCGCGCGCTGATCGAACGGGTCCAGGCGATGGTGGGATAGCTCTCGCAATCCCAGCATTACTGCGAAAGCTATGGCAATGCTCCGCCAACTTGCTACTGAATATGCGCGATGCGAGCAGTTTCAAACAGTTGTCGGGCCCGATTGTTACCCGCTGCGCTCGTCGCCCTGACGCTGGGCCATGGCGTGGCCGCGCACGGTCAGGAGGCTGTGCCGGCGCAAGCCGACGCGAACGACGACCTCGCGCCGATCGATCCCGACCAGGACCTGGCGCCGCTCCCCGATCTCGAGATTGACTGGCCCGAGCTGGACCAGGACCCGCCGCCACTGGCGACGCTGAGCGACGATGCGATGGCAAGCGATGCGGCGGCACGACAGGCCGAAGCCGACGCCGCGCGCGCCGCCAATCCGGGCGCGGCTGCCGACCTTGCCGACAGCAGCGACGAGATCATCGACGACGTCGACCTGACGCTCGACACGCGCCAGCAGGAAGACGAAGCCTTTCTCGGCGAAGCGGGTGTCGAGCGTCCCTATTCGGTGCGCGTCGTTGGCATCGACGATTCGGAAAGCGAGGGGATCGCGGTCAACCGGCGCTTTGGCGAACTGTCGCAGCTCGATGCGCGCGATGGTGATCCGGCATTGGTCGCACAGATCAACCGCCGTTCGGAAGCCGATGCCGAGCTGCTCTATCGCCTGCTCAAGATCGACGGTTTCTACGACGCGCTGGTCGCATTTGATTTCGTCCCCGATATCACCGCCCAACGGGTAGAAGTCGTCTTCACCGTTACGCCGGGCGAGCGCTATCCCTTGTCCGACGTGGACCTTGCCGGGCTCGACGCGGCAGCCGACGGCGACAGCGCGAAGTTCCGTGCCGATTTCCCCCTCGCGATCGGCGACCCGGCCGACCAGGACGATGTCGTTGCGGGGCGCGAGGAGCTGTCGACCGCGCTGCAGGAAAACGGCTATCCCTTTGCCAGCGTCGACGATCCGGCGCTGACGATCGACCACGAGGCGATCAGCGGTGTCCTTGCCATGCCCGTCACGCCGGGCGGCAAACGCAATTTCGGCAAGATCGTCGTGGAGGGAGGCAAGCCGTTCGACGCCCGCCATACGCAGCTGATCGCGCGCTTCGAGCCAGGCGACCTCTACAAGGCGTCCGATATCGAAGACCTGCGCCGCGCGATCATCGCGACCAGCCTGGTGTCGCAGGTGACGATCGATCCAGTCGACAGCGGCGACGGCAAGAATGTCGATGTCGCGGTCAAGATGATCCCGGCGCCGCCGCGCACGATCGCCGGCGAGATCGGCTATGGCACCGGCGAGGGGTTCCGTGCCGAGGTCAGCTGGGAGCACCGCAATTTCTTCCCGCCCGAGGGCCTAGTCCGGGTGCGGGCAGTGGCAGGCACGCGCGAACAACTTGGTCACATCGTCTATCGCCGCAACAATTTCCTCCGCCGCGACCAGGTGTTGACGGCGCAGGCGCTCGCCAGCAACCAGCAGTTCGATGCCTATGACGCACGCACCGCTCTGGTTTCGGGCGTGCTGGAACGCAAGACGACGCTGATCTTCCAGAAGAAATGGTCATGGAGCCTGGGCGGTGAAATCGTCTATACCGCCGAGCGACCGTCGCCCAATGCGGTCAATCCGCCGCCGCGCACCACCTATTACATCGCTGCCTTGCCCGGCAGCCTCTATTATGACGGCAGCGACGACCTGCTCGATCCCAAGACCGGCTTTCGCCTCGGCGGACGGCTGTCGCCCGAATTCTCGCTCGCCAGCAACAATGTCGGCTATGTACGGGTCCAGCTCGACGGCAGCTATTACCGACCGGTCAACGACAAGGTCGTGCTCGCGGCACGCGTCCGTCTGGGGACGATTGCCGGTGCAGCCACGACCGACATCGCCCCGTCGCGCCGCAATTACGCGGGCGGCGGCGGATCGGTGCGCGGCTATGGCTATCAGGCGATCGGTCCGCGCGATGCCTTCAACGATCCGATCGGCGGACGCGGCCTCATCGAACTGAGCGGCGAGGCGCGCATCAGGCTCGACATGTTCGGCGGCAATTTCGGCGTCGTGCCGTTCGTCGATGCTGGCAACGTCTATGACAGCCAGTTCCCCGATTTCTCCGGACTGCGCCTGGGTGCCGGGGTCGGTATCCGCTATTACACCAATTTCGGCCCGATCCGGGTCGATGTCGGCACCCCGCTCAATCCGCGCCAGGGCGATCCGCGCGTCGCGGTCTATGTTTCGCTGGGCCAGGCATTCTGATGGCAGCAGCCGCCGACACCGGCGAGGACCCGCCCGCTGCGCGCCGTCGCTGGCGCTTCCGCAAGGCGCTCGCCTGGTTGGTCGGCATTGCGACCGCGATCGTCGCATTGGTCACGATCGCCCTCGTCGCGATCGACACCGATGCCGGCCATCGCGCGCTGATCGACCGGATCGAGGCGATGGCGCCCTCGTCGGGGCTCAAGATCAAGATCGGGCGGATCGACGGTTCGCTCTATGGCGAGGCGGTGCTGCACGATGTGCGATTGTACGACACAAAGGGCATGTTCTTTCGCGCGTCGACCGCCGAACTCGACTGGTCGCCGCTGCTCTATCTAACCGCCAACCGGCTCGACATCGACCGGCTCAAAATTCCGCGCGCGATGCTGTGGCGGCTGCCGGCGCTCGTCCCGTCGAAGGAAGAAAAGCCGATCCTGCCCGGGTTCGATATCCGCATCGCTTCGCTCGATGTCGAGCAGCTGGTCCTTGGCGAGGCGATTTCGGGCAAACGCCACGTCGCGTCGCTCAAGGGCAATGTCGATATCCGTTCGGGCCGGGCCGAGGTCGACCTTGCCGCCGCGCTGCGCGACGGTGACGACAAGGCACGACTCAAGCTCGTCAGCATCCCGGCCAACCGGCGGTTCGACATCGACCTTGCGGTGACGGCGCCGGCGGGCGGCGTTCTGGCCGCGATGACCGGCTATAAGAACGGCTTTACCGCGACGCTCGATGGCGACGGCAACTACGACAAATGGGACGGCCGGCTCGTGGCCGACAGCGCGGGCAGCAAGCTTGCGCGCGTGTCGCTCGGCGTACGGCGCGGACTGTACAGCTTTGACGGAACGCTCAACGCGCAGCGCCTGCTGAGCGGGCTGCCCGCGCGGCTGGGCGGTCCCGCGCTGCGTGTCACGGGCAAGACGACCTTCGCCGACCGCCGCCTCGACGGCACGATATCGCTGCGCTCGGCCGCAATGACGCTCGACGGCAAGGGGCGCGTCGATCTTGGCCGCAACAGCTTTTCCAACCTCAGGCTCGATGCGCGGCTGTTGCAGCCGAGCGCGCTGGTCAAGTCGATGCGCGGCCGCGATATTCGCGGATCGCTCCTGCTCGATGGTCCAATGGCCGCGCCGCGCTTCGAATATCGCCTGACCTCGCCCGCCATCGCTTTCGGCCAGTCGGGTTTCGAGCAGGTCGAAGCGCGCGGACGCGGCCGGATCGGCAAGAGCGTGGCGCAGATCCCGGTCCTGCTGACCGCGGCGCGCGCGACCGGCATGGGCAAATTGGGCGCCGACATCCTCTATGGGTTGCGTGCCGAGGGCGTATTGCAGCTCAAGGACTCGATCCTGACGAGCGACCTCATTCGCGTCACCACGCGCCGCGTCCAGGGCAAGATCGTCCTGCTCGCCAACCTCAAAACCGGCGATTTCACCGTCGGCTTCGACGGCGCGCTGCCGGGCTATGAAATTCCGGGGCTCGGTCGCGTCGACCTCGTCAGCAACCTCAAGATCCAGCCGCGCAGCGACGGCAGCACCGGCGTCGGGGGAACCGCGACGGCTACGCTTCGGCGGCTCGACAACGGCTTCCTGCGCGGCCTTGCCGGCGGCTTGCCTAAAATAACGACCAGCCTGTCGCTCGAACCCGGCGGACGGATCAGCTTCACCAACCTGCGCCTGTCGGCGCCCGATCTCAACCTCACCGCCAGCGGCTATCGCCGTCCCGACGGCAGCTTCCATTTCGAAGGCGGTGGTCGCCATGCGCGCTATGGCCCGGTGACGCTGACACTCGACGGCGCGATCGATCGACCCAAGGTCCGGCTCGTCTTCGCAAGTCCGCTCGACGCCGCCGGCCTCGCCGACGTCCGCGTTTCGCTCGACCCGACTGCTTCGGGCTACGTCTTCGTCGCAGGGGGCCAGTCGCTGCTCGGACCGTTTACCGCAGAAGGCGCGGTGCTGCTGCCCAAGGGCGCCGATGCGATCATCCAGGTCACACGGCTGACCGTCGCCAACACCGTTGCACAGGGCCGGTTGCGCCCGGTGACCGGCGGGCTGGTGGGGGCGCTGGCGGTATCGGGCGGCGGCCTGACCGGCGAGATCGATCTCGACATGGTCGGCGGCATCCAGCGGATCGCGGCGGCGCTGGTGGCGCGCGATGCCAGCTTCCCGGGGCCGCCGGCGATCACCATCCGTCGCGGCAAGCTCGACATCGTCGCGCTGCTCGATCCCGCCGGCACGAGCATCGACGCCAGGCTGAACGGGCAGGGAATCCGGCGCGGGTCGCTGTCGATCGCCAACGTCTCGGCATCGGCCAAGCTCGTCGACGGATCGGGCACCGTCCGGACCAAGATATCGGGCGCACGCGGACGCGAGTTCGTGTTCGACACCGTGGCGGCGATTTCGCCCGAGCGCATCCGCATTTCGGGCAGCGGTTCGGTCGATGGCCGCGCGCTGCGCCTGACGCGGCCCGCATTGCTTGTCAAAGGCAAGGACGGCTGGCGCCTGCGCGCCGCCGAGCTGGCGCATAACGGCGGCACGCTGCGCCTTGCCGGCCAGTTCGGGCGCGACATCGAGTTTGACGCTGGGCTCAACAACCTGCCGCTCGCGCTGCTCGATATCGGCTATCCCGAACTCGGCCTGGGCGGGCGCGCGACGGGCACGATCCAGTATCGTTCGCGGGCCGGCGAACTGCCGACGGGCAAGGCCGATTTGCGCGTCCGTCGCCTCAGTCGATCGGGCGTCGCGCTGAGTTCGCAACCGATCGATCTCGCCTTCACCGCCGCCTTGAGCGCACGCAGCGCGGCGATGCGCGGCATCATCGGCGACGGCAGCGGCAAGACGGTCGGGCGGATCCAGGGGCGTGTCAGCCCACTCGCCAGTGGCGGCGACATCATCCAGCGGATCGCCAACGCGCCGCTGTTCGCGCAGCTGCGCTATGCCGGTCCGTCGGACACCTTGTGGCGCCTGACCGGGGTCGATGCGCTCGACGTGTCAGGGCCGATCCAGCTCGCCGCCGACGTTCGCGGCAAATTGTCCGATCCGCTGATCCGCGGGACGATGCGGACCGAAAACGCGCGGATCGAAAGCGTCCTTGCCGGCATCGTCCTGACCGAGACCAAGGCGGTCGGCCGCTTCGACGGTTCGCGGCTCGAACTGCGCGGCATATCGGGCAAGACGCGCGGCGGCGGCACGGTGACCGGCAGCGGCACGCTCGATCTCGCCTCGGCGCGCGGCTTCGGCATGGACATGAAGCTTGATGCGAAAAACGCCGAGGTGCTCAATCGCGACGATATCGGCGCGACCGTCTCGGGCCCGCTCAGGATCACCTATGACAACAAGGCCGGCGGGCTGATCTCGGGCGAGGTGACGCTCGACAAGGCGCGCTTCAGGCTCGGCCAGGCGGCGGCTGCCGAAGCATTGCCGGTGGTCAAGGTGACCGAGATCAACGGGCGCGCCGACATGCCCGATTTCGGCAACCCGGCGGCACCCTGGCGGCTCGACCTCAAGGCCAAAGCGCGCAACCAGCTCGCCGTCACCGGCCTCGGCATCGACAGCGAATGGGGCGCCGACCTCGCGATTTCGGGGACGGTAACCAATCCGCGGATCGTCGGCACCGCGACGCTGGTGCGCGGCGTCTACAGCTTTGCGGGGCGCAATTTCCGCCTCGACACCGGCGACATCCGCTTCGTCGGCCGCAGCCCGGTCGATCCGGTGCTCGACATTGTCGCGGTCAGCGAAGTCAGCGGGATCAACGCGACGATCAACGTCCGCGGCACCGGCCAGCGGCCCGAGATCAGCTTTGCCAGCGTGCCGGCATTGCCCGAGGACGAATTGCTCAGCCGGATCCTGTTCGGCAGCTCGATTACCGACATTTCGGTTGCCGAGGCGGCGCAGCTTGGTGCGGCGCTGGCCAGCCTGCGCGGCGGCAGCGGCGGGCTCGACCCGATCAACTCGCTGCGCAAGGCGGTCGGGCTCGACCGGCTGCGCATCCTCCCGGCCGACGCGACGATCGGGCAGGGGACTGCGGTTGCGGCGGGCAAATACATCACCCGGCGGCTCTATGTCGAAGTCATCACCGACGGGCAGGGCTATTCGGCGACGCGCGCGGAGTTCCAGATCTTCCGCTGGCTGTCGATCCTCTCGACGATTTCGACGATCGGGCGGCAAAGCGCCAACGTGCGCGTTTCGAAGGATTATTGATGCGCACGGTGATATTGGCGACACATCTGGCCTTGGCAGGCGCGCTCGCGGCATGCCAGACCGCGCCGATGACCGACACCACGCCCACCGACCAGATCGCCGAACCCGCGCCTGCTGCCCCGATGCAGTGGGGTGACCTGCTCGGGCGCGCAAAGCCCGCGCCCGACGCGACGATCAGCTACGGCACCGATCCGCTCAACGTCGTCGATATCTGGCAACCGGCGGGCAAAGGGCCGCATCCCGCGGTGATCATGATCCACGGCGGTTGCTGGAAAACCGACATCGCGCAGCGGGACATCATGAACTACATCGCTGCCGACCTGCGCAGCGAGGGCATCGGCGTGTGGAACATCGAGTATCGCGGCGTCGATCGCGCCGGCGGCGGCTATCCCGGCAGCTACCAGGACGTCGGCGAGGCCGCCGACCTGTTCGCCGCGCGCGGCGCCGAGTTCGGGTTCGATACGACCAAACGCGTCGCGATCGGCCATTCGGCGGGCGGGCATCTCGCGCTGTGGCTCGCGCAGCGGCCCGCGCTGCCGACCGCTTCGCCGATCCGCGGCGCGCACCCGATCGCGCTCGATGCGGCGATCAGCCAGGCGGGCATCCCCGACCTGCGCCAGGGCGAAACCTTGCCCGACCATCCGTGCGGCGACGAGGGCGCGCGATTGATGGCGGCGGGCCATTATGCCGCGACGGCCCCGCAGGAAATGCCGCTGACCGACACGCCGCAATATCTGTTCAACACCAGCGCCGACTGGGTCGCGCCCTATGCCTATGGCGAGGCGTATCGCGATGCGATGGCAAAGCGCGGCAAGAGCGTCGTCCTCGCGCAGACCGCGGGTGAAGGCCATGTCGAACACATCGCGCCCGAGGGGAAGACCTGGGCGTTGCAAAAGGCGCTGATCAAGCGGCTGCTGGGGATGAAATGATCACTCTCGACGAAGCCCGCGCGCTGGATGCCAACCGATCCGCTGCGCCACCATCGCGACGCTTTCGCGCTGCCCGCCGGCACGATCTATCTCGACGGCAATTCGCTCGGCGCGCTGCCCAGGGCGGCGGTCGCGGTCATGCACGATGCGGTGACGCGGCAATGGGGCGAGCGGCTGATCCGCAGCTGGAACGAGGCCGACTGGATCGGCGCGCCGCAGCGGATCGGCGACAAGATCGCGGGCATCGTCGGAGCCAAGGACGGCGAGGTCATCGTCGCCGATTCGACCTCGATCAACATCTTCAAGCTGCTCACCGCGCTGACCGCGCAGCGCCCCGAGGCGACGCATATCCTGTCCGAGGCCGGCAATTTCCCGACCGATGTCCATATCGCCGCCGGCGCCGCGCGCGCTGCGGGGATCGATTTGCGGCTGGTGGCCCGCGACGGACATCGCCGAGGCGATCGCCGAAGACACCGCCGCGCTGCTGCTCACCCACGTCCATTACAAGAGCGGCGCGCGCTACGACATGGCGGCGCTGACTGCAGCTGCTCGCGCGAAGGGCGTGCCCGTCATCTGGGACCTGTCGCACAGCGCCGGCGCGGTGCCGCTCGACCTCGCTGCAGCGGGCGCCGAATATGCGGTCGGCTGCGGTTACAAATATCTCAACGGCGGTCCCGGCGCGCCCGCGTTCGTCTATGTCGCGCGCGCGCAGCAGGCGGCGCTGCGGCCCGCTTTGCAAGGCTGGATGGGCGATGCGCGCCCGTTCGCATTCGAGGACGCCTACGAGCCCGCGCCGGGCATGGGCCGGATGCTGATCGGCACCGCGCCGGTCCTGTCGCTGCTCGCGCTCGAATGCGGCGTCGATGCAATGCTCGCCGCTGATCGCGACGCGCTATGGGCCAAGTCGCAGGCATTGTTCGACCTGCTGACCGGCCTGATGGCCGAACGCTGCCCCGAATTCACCCTCGTAACCCCGACCGACGCTGAGCGCCGCGGCAGCCATGCGAGCTTCGCGCACGCCGACGCCTGGCCGATCAACCGCGCATTGATCGATGCGCAAGTGATCGGCGACTTTCGCGCGCCCGACGTCCTGCGCCTCGGCCTGACGCCGCTCTATACGAGCTTCGAGGATGTCTGGCGCGCGGTCGATGTGCTCGCCGATATCATGGCGAACGAGACGTGGCGGAAGCCCGAATATGCCGAGCGCGCGGCGGTGACCTGACGAAGGCGGAAGGCGGTTACGCGAACGTCACGCCCTTCACCTCCATGAACTCGTCGAGACCTATCGACCCGCCGCCTTCGCGGCCGTTGCCGCTGGCCTTGTAGCCGCCAAAGGGCAGGCCCGCGCCGGGACCCCAGGTATTGATCGTGACGTTGCCCGCGCGCAGTCGCTTGGCGATCGGGCGGGCAGCTTCGTGGTCGCCCGATATCGTTGCCGAAAGGCCGTAATCGGTGTCGTTGGCGAGGCGCACGCCTTCGTCGACGTTGGCATAGCTGGTCAGCGTAGCGACGGGACCGAAGGTTTCCTCGCGCCAGATGCGCATTCCGGGCGTGACGTCGGCGAGGACGGTCGGGCGGATGTAATATCCGCGGTTGGTACCCTCGGGCAGGCCGGTGCCGCCGGTGACGACGCGCGCGCCTTCGTCGATCGCCGACTGGATCAGGTCCTGAACCTTGTCGAACTGCGCCTTGTTGACGAGCGGGCCGATATGGCCGCCCTCGCTGGCGGGGTCGCCGACCTTGACGCTTTCGAACACCTGCTTGGTGAATGCCTCGACGCGCTCGGCGTCGCTGGCGTGGACGAGCAGGCGGGTGGGGGCGATGCAGCTCTGGCCCGAATTGGCGATGACGCCCTGCAGCGTCGGCGGCAGGACGGTCTCGATATCGGCGCCTTCGAGGACGAAATTGGGTGCCTTGCCACCGAGTTCCTGATGGACGCGCTTGACCGTCGTTGCCGCTGCCTTGGCGACCTCGATGCCGGCGCGCGTCGATCCGGTGAAGCTGACCATGTCGACATCGGGATGCGCCGAGATCGCCGCACCGACCTCGGGTCCGCGACCCTGGACGAGGTTGAAGACGCCCGGCGGGACGCCCGCGGCGTCCATCACCTCGGCGAGGATGGCGGCGTTGGTCGGGCATTCTTCCGAGGGCTTGAGAACCATACAGTTGCCCGCGGCGATGCACGGGCCGACCTTTGCGGTGATCTGGTTGAGCGGCCAGTTCCACGGCGTGATCATGCCGACCACGCCGATCGGTTCGTGGCGGATGGTGTTGCCGCGCACGTCGGTTTCGAATTCGAAATCGGCGAGCGCTTTCGCCGCGCCGATGAAGTGCGACAGGCCGGCGCCGACCTGTGCGGTCGAGGCAAAGCTGATCGGCGCGCCCATTTCCTCCGACACCGATTTGGCGATGTCGGGCATGCGCTTCTTATATTCCTCGATAATCCGGCCGAGCAGTTCGCCGCGTTCTTCGGGCGTCGTCTGCGAGAAAGTCTCGAACGCCTTGCGCGCGGCGGCGACCGCCTTGTCGACATCGGCCGCCGTGCCTGCGGTGATGACCGCGCAAGCTTCTTCGGTCGCCGGGTTGATCACCTCGATCCGCTCGCCGCCGTCGCTGTCGGTCCACTGGCCGTCGATATAGTTCTGGAGCTGTTCGCGCATGACTGGGTCCTTGGTGTCAGGGGAAAGGGAAGGGGGCGGTGCGGCGATCAGCGCCGCTCGACCATGAATTCGACGCGACGCTTTTCGCGCCTGACGCTGGTGCCGATTTCGCCGCCGATGATCATGTTGACCGCGGTGTCGGGGATGCCCGCAGCGCCGAGCGCCTGTTGCACCGCGAGCGCGCGGTCGGCGGCGAGCTTGCGATTGGCTTCGACGGTCCCTTCAGGATCGGCGAACGCAGTGACGGTGATCGCGGCGGTTGGGAAATCCTTGAGCACGCCCGCGACATCGCCGATCTGCGCCTTGGCGGCGGCATCGAGCGTGGCCGAACCCGATGCGAAGGTCACGCGGTCGAGCTCGAACCTTTTGCCGACGGCCTCGTCGCCAGACAGGTAGCGGCGCATTTCCTCGGGCGAATAGACCGCGATGTCGTCCTTGCCTGCCATCGCCATCTCATTGGGCTCGTCGTTGATGACGACGGTCTCGTTGGCTGCGGCGGCGTTGCCATCGGCAGGGGCGCCATTGCACCCCGCGAGCGCCAGGCACGCAGCAAACGCGAAGGGAAGCGCGCGGCGCGCGGGCATTAATGGTGGCGTAATTCGATCGGCATGCTCTGTCTCCCGTTTCCCGGCCATCTGGCGATGACGGTATTATCTTCAACCCGGATAAGGCGCGTTTTTGAGCAGGCGCGCAAGATGCGCCGCGTTGCTTGCGACCATCTTGGCGGTTTGCGTGACCTTTTGCGGCCGGTGTTCGAGGTCCTGGAAATCGATGCCGTGCATCGCCTCGCCGACCCAGTAGCAGGCAGCGACCGCGGGGATCGTCCAGCCGGTATCGTTGAGGCTCTGGCCGACCTGCGCGGTGACGTTGTGCGCGCCGTCCTCATTGCCGACGATCGCCAAGACGGCGACCTTCGAATAGCTCGGCATGCGGCCCTGATCGTCGGTCTCGCCGAGGAAGGCGTCCATCCGTTCGAGCGCCAGCTTGGCGACCGACGATGGCTGGCCCATCCAGATCGGCGTGCCGAAGATCAGGATATCGGCGGCAAGGATCTTGGCGCGGATTTCGGGCCAGGCATCGCCATCACCCTCGTCCGACGAGACGCCCCATTTGACATCGTGCGCGGCGATCCGGATCGTTTCGGTCAGCGTCACGTCGTGCGCGGCAAAATGTTCGGCAAGCACGCCGATCATCGCGTCGGTCGATGATTTGGTCTCTGGGTCGGATTTGAGCGTGCAGTTGATCGCGATCGCGCTGAGCGGCTTGGTCATGGAAACTCCTCTGCGCGACCAACGGACGAGGCCGGTTTTATATCCGGACGCGAAAAAGGCGCCCCGTTGCCGGGACGCCTTTTATCTTTGTCCGAATAGCTTCGCGCTCAGGCGCTGTAGTACATCTCGAACTCGACCGCGCTCGGGGTCACGTTGAGCCGCTGGACCTCTTCGCGCTTCAGATCGACATAGGCGTCGATCTGGTCCTTCGAGAAGACGTCGCCCTTGAGCAGGAACTCATAGTCGGCGTCGAGGCTGTCGAGCGCTTCGGCGAGCGACGAGCAGACGGTCGGGACGTTGGTCAGTTCCTCGGGCGGCAGGTCGTAGAGGTTCTTGTCCATCGCGTCGCCGGGGTGGATCTTGTTCTGGATCCCGTCGAGCCCAGCCATCAGCAGCGCGGCATAGCACAGATAGGGGTTGGCCATCGCGTCGGGGAAACGGAACTCGACCCGTTTCGCCTTCGACCCGGTGCCATAGGGAATACGGCACGATGCCGAGCGGTTGCGCGACGAATAGGCGAGCAGGACAGGCGCTTCGAAGCCCGGGACGAGGCGCTTGTAGCTGTTGGTCGACGGGTTGGTGAAGGCATTGAGCGCCTTGGCGTGCTTGATGACGCCGCCGATGAAGAACAGGCACGTCTCGCTGAGGCCGGCATAGCCGTTGCCGGCGAACAGCGGGTCGCCCTTTTTCCAGATCGACATGTGGGTGTGCATGCCCGAGCCGTTATCGTCCTTGATCGGCTTGGGCATGAAGGTCGCGGTCTTGCCGTAGGCATGCGCCACCTGGTGGACGACGTATTTGTAGACCTGCATGCGGTCGGCGGTCTGCGTCAGCGTACCGTAGGTCAGGCCAAGCTCGTGCTGCGCGGGGGCGACCTCGTGATGGTGCTTGTCCATCGGCAGGCCCATTTCCATCATCGTCGAGACCATCTCGGCGCGGATGTCGATCGCGCTGTCGACCGGCGCGACGGGGAAATAACCGCCCTTGACCCCGGGGCGGTGGCCCATGTTGCCGCCTTCATACTGGCGGCCCGAATTGGTCGGCAGTTCGATATCGTCGATCTTGTAGCCCGAACCGGCATAGCCGTCCTCGAAGCGGACATCGTCGAACATGAAGAATTCGGCCTCTGGGCCGACATAGATCGTGTCGCCGATGCCGGTCGAGGCGAGGTAGCTTTCGGCGCGCTTGGCGGTGGTGCGCGGATCGCGCGCATAGCCTTCGCCGGTCGAGGGTTCGACGATGTCGCAGATGACGACGAGCATCGGCGTCGCGCTGAACGGGTCGATATAGACGGCATCGGTATCGGGCATCAGGATCATGTCCGATTCGTTGATCGCCTTCCACCCGGCGATCGAAGATCCGTCGAACATCAGGCCGTCCTCGAGGCTGTCCTCGTCGATCACGCTCGCGCACATCGTCAGGTGCTGCCACTTGCCCTTGGGGTCGGTGAAGCGCAGGTCGACCCACTCGATCTCCTCGTCCTTGATGCGCTTGAGAATGTGTTTTGCGGTATCGGCCATTGAGCTGTCCTCGGTTCTTGAAGTGTCTGGAATTGATGTAGAAAAGCGGTTAGAGCGCCTCTTCGTTCTTTTCGCCGGTGCGGATCCTGAGCGCGCTTTCGATGCTGCTGACGAAAATCTTGCCGTCACCGATCCGGCCGGTCTGCGCGGCGGCGGCGATCGCTTCGACGACACGCTCGGCGAGCGCCGATTCGACGACGATCTCGAGCTTCACCTTGGGCAGGAAGTCGACGACATATTCGGCCCCGCGATAGAGTTCGGTATGGCCCTTTTGCCGACCGAAGCCCTTGGCCTCGGTGACGGTGATGCCGCTGACGCCGACCTCGTGCAGCGCCTCCTTGACCTCGTCGAGCTTGAACGGCTTGATGATCGCTTCGATCTTTTTCATTCGGTCTTACCTTGCTTCGCATTCGGCGCGCGAACGGATGATGTGCGTCGTGCGCCCTTGTGCGCGGATGAGCAAGATCGATGCCAAGCCGCACGGCGCGGACCGGCGTCGGTGCAGCACGAGCTGCTGCCTAATTCGAAGGCAGAAGAGCTTTCAACTGCCTAAGTTTTAATCGTTCCTGGTCCGTGCCTGCGCCTCGCCGGGAACTATCGCCGGGGATGGCTCGGGAGCGGGTTCGGGAACTGGGGGCAGCTGGCGCTTGCCATTCAGCGCGAAGACGACGAGGCGTGAGCGGCGACCTTGCGAGCGCATCGCGTCCCCGCTGTCGTCGCTCGTCGCCTCCCGTTTCGCGTCGGGCATGATCGCCGGCGCGCCGGTCAGCACGGCCACCATCTGCGTATCGCCCGACAGGAAGGTAGCAGGAGCACCGGTAATCTGGCCGCGCAGCCGGCTTTGCCACAGGACATTCCCGTCGGCGGCGCCATAAGCGACGAAGCTGCCGTCGCGCGCCCCCTGGAATACCAGCCCGCCTGCGGTTGACAGGACGCCTCCGCCCAATGCGCGGTTTGACGACCATGCGACCCGACCCGAAAGCGGCGACAAGGCAACCAGCCCGCCCTTGCCATAGAGCGGGGCTGGCAAAGCATTGTCGTTGTCCATCGGCAGCGGCGCAGGTTGTGGTCGCTGAACCGGGACATAGGCCAGCGCGGTCGCGGGATCGAAGCTGGCCGCAGCGCCGTCGCGCCAGCCGAGCGACGGCTGCGCGACGATCGGGGTGAGCGGAGCCTGGTTCTTTTTCGGCTTGAGGTCGGGCTTGGCCTGGTCGGGCGCGATCGGACGCCCCGATGCGCTATAGCCATTTGCCCAAGCAACGTCCTTTGCCAATGGCACGGCCGCAACCAACGCGCCGTCCTCGCGCGCCAGCGCGACGAGATAGCCGTTGTCCGACGGGTGGAGCAGCAGCTTGCGCGGCGTCCCGTCGACCGGAACCGACGCGAGGATGATCGGATCGGTCGCGCCGAAATCGTGCGCGGCGGCGGGGGTTTCCTGGAAATGCCAGAGATATTCGCCGGTCTCTGGCTTGACCGCAATAATCGACGAGACGAACAGATTGTCGCCGCTGCTGCCCGATCGGCGCGCGTAATCGCTCGGCACGCCAGGGCCGGTGCCGAAATAGAGCTGGTCGAGATCGGCGTCATAGGCAATCGCGTCGGCGACCGCGCCGCCGCCGCCGCCGGTCCGCCAGTCGCCGTCCTTCGACCAGGTCGCGGTCGCCACCGCGAGCATCGGGTCGCTCGCCGCGCCGTCGGCCTCGCCAGTCGGATTGGGCGTCGTGAAGAAGCGCCAGCGAAGCGTCCCGTTGACGATATCATAGGCGGCGATCGATCCGCGCGTGCCGCCGCCGCCGCTGCCGATGATGACGAGGTTCTTGACCGCCACTGGCGCGCTCGTAACGTGCTGTCCCGGCTCGGCGGCCTGGATGCTCCACAGCGGAATGCCGGTCTTGGCATCGAGCGCGGTCAGCCGCCCGTCGAGCGTCGTGGTGAACAGCTTGCCTTTCCACAGGGCGATCCCGTTGTTGGCGATCCGCCACGGGTCGAGCGCGGGAAAGTCGGAGGCGAGGCGCGGATCGTAATCCCACAGCAACTTGCCATTGGCGGCGTCGAAAGCGGCAACCTTCGATCGCGCGGCGGCGACATAGATCATGCCGTCGACGACCACCGGGGTGGCGTCCTGCGCCATATGGTCGGGCAGGTCGGCATACCAGGTGATGCCGAGGCGGCTGACGTTGCGGGCATCGATCGCGTCGAGCGGGCTGAAACGCTGGCCGGCATAGCTGAACCCGGTGGCGGGCCAGTCCCTCCCGTCTCCGCCGCTGGCGAGATAGTCGGCATCGACCCGCGCGGCGCCCGCGGCGAGGCGCGTTTCCTGCTTGACGGTCTGCGGCTCGGGGGGCTTGTCCTTGCATGCGCCAAGCAGCGCGAACGCGGCAAGGCCGGCCATCGCCCATCGATCGATCCGCCCGCCGTGCTGGCCGTTGCCCGTCACCCTTTGCTCCCGCTGCTCATGTCCGTCGCCCGGACGATAGAGCGACATGGCGGTGAGGGCAAATGCAGCGGCTTAGCCCGCGCGCAGGATTTTCAGTAGGGCGGGTTGTCGAGCCCCTTGGGGCTTTTGGTGAAGATCTCGTGGCCAGTCTCGGTGATGCCGATCGAATGTTCGAACTGCGCCGACAGGCTGCGGTCGCGCGTGACTGCGGTCCAGCCGTCGTCGAGCACCTTGACCGCCGCCTTGCCGATATTGATCATCGGTTCGATCGTGAAGAACATGCCCGGCTTCAATTCGGGCCCGGTGCCGGGTTCGCCGACATGGACGACTTCGGGCGAATCGTGGAACAGGCGGCCGAGGCCGTGACCGCAGAAGTCGCGAACAATGCCATAGCGGTGCTTTTCGGCGTGGCGCTGGATCGCGTGCGCGACATCGCCCATCGTATTGCCGGGCTGCGCCTGTTCGATCCCGAGCATGAGGCATTCGTAGGTGACATCGACGAGACGGCGCGCCTTCACGCTGACGTCGCCGACGAGGAACATCCGGCTGGTATCGCCGTGCCAGCCGTCGGCGATGCCGGTGACGTCGATGTTGACGATATCGCCGTCCTTGAGGACGCGGTCGCCGGGGATGCCGTGGCAGACGACATGGTTGATCGAGGTGCAGCAACTGTGTGTGAAGCCGCGATAGCCCAGCGTTGCCGGCAGCACGTCCTCGCGCAGGAAATGTTCGCGGACGAGATCGTCGATCTCGCCCGTCGTCACGCCGGGGACGACGTGGGGGACGAGCGCGTCGAGCACTTCGGCGGCGATCCGGCCGGCCTTGCGCATTCCGACGAAGCCGTCCTCGCCATAGAGTTTGATCGCGCCGTCGCGAACGGGCGCGTGGGCGTCGGTTATCGTCACATATTTGTTCATGGAGCGTCATATAGCGCGCCCGGCGGGCGATTGCGAGGGTGTGCGGCACCGGTCCAACCCGCTCTTAACTCTTTTGCGCTACTGCGATAGCTTCTCGTGCGAGGGGGAAGGGGCGCCCGCGATGACCAGCGTGCTGATCACGATCGATACCGAACTGTCGGCGGGGCTCCACCAGCGGGGCGTCTCGCTCACCGACAATTTTGCCTCGTCGATCCTGGGGCGCACGCCGGGCGGTGAATACGGCATCGGCTGGATGATGGACCGGTTCGACGAATACGGGCTGACCGGTGTATTCTTCGTCGATCCGATGCCCGCGCTTGTCTTTGGTGCCGAGTTCCTTGCCGATATCGTCGGGCCGATCGTCGCGCGCGGCCATGAGGTCCAGATGCATATCCACACCGAGTGGCTGCAATGGGCCAGGCTGACGCCGGTATCGGGCGAAGTCCGGCGCAATATCGGGGACTATCCGCGTGCTGATCAGGCAAAGCTGCTCGGTACCGCGGTCAAGCTGCTCGTCGCCGCAGGCGCGCCATGGCCGATCGCGTTCCGCGCAGGCAATTTCGGGGCGAACGAGGCGACGCTGGCGGCGCTCAGGGCGCTCGATATTACCTATGACAGCAGCTTCAACAGCGTCATCGACGATGCGGTGTGCGCCATCAACCTGCCCGGCGACACGATCGAACCGCTGCTTCACAAAGGTGTTATCGAGATGCCGGTGTCGATTGTCGGTCGCGCGGGCGGCGCGCTGAGGCCCGCACAGATCTGCGCAATGTCGGTGTGGGAGATGCGCGCGATGCTGCGCCATGCCGCCGATCAGGCGATGAGCGCCCAGACGATCGTCACGCACAGTTTCGAAATGCTCAATCGCGCGCGCAGCCGGCCCAACCGGATGGTGATCCGCCGTTTCGAGGCGATGTGCGCCGAGATCGCGCGCAACCCCGCGCTCGTCTCGCGCGGCTTCGCAGGGATCGATCCCGGTCGCTTCGTCTCCTGCCAGAAACGCTGCCAACCGCTCGCGGGCAACCGCGTACGCACCGCCGCGCGGATGGCGGCGCAGGTCGGATCGAATATCCTCTACGATCATCGCCTGCGCCAGTCTTGACCCTTTCGCCGCGCGCCGATTTGCGGCAGGACGCGGCGATGGACTCTGAACGCATCTGGACCGCAGCGATCGTCGTGATCGGCGATGAAATCCTGTCGGGTCGCACGCAGGACAGGAACGTCGCGCAGATCGCCACCTGGCTCAACGTCCAGGGTATCCGCCTCAGGGAGGTCCGGGTCGTCGCCGATGATCCGGATGCGATTGCCGAAGCGGTCAACATCCTGCGCGCGCGCAACGACTACCTCTTCACCACCGGCGGGATCGGCCCGACGCATGACGACATTACCGTCGATGCGATCGCCGCCGCGCTCGGCGTCCCGGTCGTCGTCCATCCCAAGGCGCGCGCGGTGCTAGAGGCCTATTACGCCGACAAGGGCGGGATCACCGAGGCACGCCTCCGCATGGCGCGCGTGCCCGAGGGCGCCAGGCTGATCGAGAACCGCATGTCGGGCGCGCCGGGAATGCATATCGACAATGTCTTCATCATGGCCGGCGTGCCGCACATTACCGCGCAGATGCTCGATGCGCTGACCGGAACCCTCGAAGGCGGCGCGCCGCTCGTTTCGGTCACGCTCGGCGCATGGGTCGCCGAAAGCGAGGTTGCCGACGTATTGCGGATCGCCGAACGCGACCATCCCGATTGCGCGATCGGCAGCTATCCATTCTTTCGCGAGGGGAGGGTGGGCGCCAATTTCGTCGTCCGCTCGACCAGCGAGGAGCATGCTCGCGGCTGTGCGGCCGATCTCGCCAAGGCGATCGAGGCGACAGGACTCGAAGCGGTTGCTGACGGGATATGACCTGCCGAGTGTGGAGCGGGTGAAGGGAATCGAACCCTCGTCGTCAGCTTGGGAAGCTGCTGCTCTGCCATTGAGCTACACCCGCGTCTGTCAGGCGGCGGCAGATCGCGCAGCGCCGCCGAACTGTCAAACATATTTGCTCCAGGTGGACCGATCGTCCAATCGGGATCTATGACCGAGAGTTCCCGGAAATCCGCCGGACCGCTGAGCGGCATTCGCATAATCGAGATTGATGCAATCGGTCCGGTGCCGCTGGCGTGCGCCATCCTCGCCGGGCTCGGGGCCGATATTGTTCGCGTTGCACGCAAGGGCGGCGGCACGTGGGGAGAGATCGGCGGCGCGGTGATGAACCGCGGGCGCGCGCGGATCGAGCTCGACCTCAAGGATCCGGCCGACCGCGATGCGCTGCTCTCGCTCGTCGACCGCGCCGATGCGCTGATCGAGGGGTTCCGACCCGGGGTTATGGAGCGGCTCGGCCTCGCCCCCGACGTCTGCCTCGCGCGAAATCCCAGGCTCGTCTTCGCGCGCGTCACCGGCTGGGGGCAGGACGGGCCGCTGGCGGACCGCGCCGGGCATGACATCAACTATATCGCGCTGACCGGCGCGCTTCACGCGATCGGTTCGCCGGACGATCCGCCGACGGTGCCGCTCAACATCATCGGCGATTATGCCGGCGGCAGCATGTTCGCAGCATTGGGCCTCGTCTCGGCGATCCTGTCGGCGCGCACGACCGGGCAGGGGCAGGTCGTCGATGTCGCGATGGTCGACGGCGTCGCCAGCCTGCTCGGCCTGTTCCACGCCTTTTTGGGCAACGGCATGTGGCGCGACGAGCGCGGGGCGAACCTGCTCGACGGCGCCGCGCCCTTCTATCGCTGTTACGCGTGCGCCGACGGCGGCCATGTCGCGGTCGGTGCGCTCGAGCCGCAATTCTTTGCCGCCCTGCTCGACGGTCTCGGCATTGCCAGCGACCGCTTCGCGCAGAACGACCGCGCCGACTGGCCGGCGATGGAGCAGGTGTTCGCCGAGGCGTTCGGGTCGCGTTCGCGCGACGAATGGGAAGCGCATTTCGCCGGCACCGACGCGTGCGTCACGCCGGTGCTGGCATTGGGCGAGGCATTCGATCACCCCGCCAATGTTGCGCGAGGCGTCTTCGTTTCGACCGGCGGCGTCAGCCATGGCGCGCCTGCACCGCGATTTTCGGCGACGCCGGGGCTGACCGGCGAAGCGCGCTCGATTTCGGCCGCAGAGGCGATCGCGGCTTGGTCGCGATAGTTTGCGCGTGTAGCTTGCATGGCGCGGTGGCGGCATCTAGCGCTGTCTGCCTATGAACGAGACACCATCTTCCCCAGGCACGAAGCGGCGCCCGATGATCGTCGGGATCGGCGGGACGACGCGCGCCGGATCGACGACCGAACGGCTCGTCGCCTCGGTCCTGGCCGACTGCGCCGCGATGGGTGCGACAACCCGGATGTTCGGCGGTGCGGACCTGCTCGCGCTGCCGCATTACGTCCCCGAGGCGGCCGAGCGGTCGCCGCAGCAGCGCGACTTCATCGAGGCGGTGCGCGCCGCCGACGGCTTCGTCCTCGGTACGCCGGGCTATCACGGCAGCGTGTCTGCGCTGGTCAAGAACGCGATCGACCTGATCGACGACACGCGCACCGACACGCGCGCCTATTTCGACGGTTGCCCGGTCGGGCTCGTCGTTACCGCTGCGGGCTGGCAGGCGACCGGCGTCGTGATGAGCGCGTTTCGCGACATTGTCCATGCGCTGCGCGGCTGGCCCACGCCGCTCGGCATCTACGTCAATGCGATGGCGCAGCGGCCCTATGCCGACGGCGCAGCCGACGCACCGCTGACCGATGCGGCGATCGCCGGGCAGGTCGAGGCGCAGGCACGCCAGATCATGGCGCTCGCCGAAAGCGGCTATGCACAGCGGATTGCCGAAATGGTCGCCGGGACTTCTCCGACACAGCGATGACGCGGGTCTTCAGAGCGCTGCATCGAATATTGCAAGCGGTGGTCTGGCTGGCGGTGCTTGCGCTGATTGCGGTGACGTTGTTCTGGGTTGCACGCAATCGTCCGGGCGACGTGCCGGGCACAGCGCTCGACCTCGGCCAGCCGGTCGGCATGTTCACCGGACGCAAGCTCGCGGGGCTGACCGAAGATCGCGATGCCTGCCTCGCATTGCTCGACCGGGCGGGTATCGCTTACGAAACGCTCGCTCCCAAGGGCCAGGGGCAATGTCGCGCGCCCGACCAGGTGCAGCTTGAAGCAGGACCGCCGCTCGCCGTCGCGCTAAGCCCGCGCGACGTCGCGCCGTCGTGCCCCGTCGCCGCCGCTCTGGCGATGTGGAACTGGAACGTCGTCCAGCCCGCCGCGCTTGAGCATTTGGGATCGCGCGTCGCCAGAATCGAGCATCTTGGCAGCTACGCCTGCCGCCGCATCTACGGCCGGAGCGAGGCCGCGTGGAGCGAGCACTCCTCCGCTGATGCGATCGACGTTGCCGCTTTCGTCCTGACCGACGGACGCCGCGTCAGCGTCATCGGCGACTGGGCGGGCGAGGACAATGAGGCTGCGTTCCTGCACGCGGTGCGCAACGGCGCCTGCGATCTGTTTGCGACCGTCCTGTCGCCCGATTATAATGCAGCGCACCGCGACCATCTTCACCTCGATCAGGCGGCGCGGGGCGCGATCGGCTGGCGCGGCTGTCGATAGTTGCTAGCGTTCGCGGCAAGGCACTGATAAACGGTCGCTAGTTGCGATGCCGCAACGATATGCGTTTTCTGCTATCGGAACCGAATTTGGCCCCTTTCAGCCCCGCCTCCGTTCGCAACCAGCTGGTTAAGCTCGATATCGTCGACCGGCTGCATCCGCTGGTCCCGGCGCTGCTGACGCAGCTGTTGTTCGCAGTGCTGTGCAGCATCAGCGCGGTCGTCGCGCGAACGTTGATAGATATGATTGCGCTCGGCGCAGGGCCGTTCGGCCTGATCATGCCCTTCGTCCTCGTCGCTACGCTGTTCGGTCGCTGGCAATCGGGGCTGGCAACGCATTTGTTCCTCGTCGGCTACAGCTGGTATTATATCCTGCCCGTCACCGGCAGCTTCGCGTTCGAGAATCCCGCCGACGGCCCGCGTATTGCGGTCAACGTAGTGGCCGGACTGGCGATCGTCGGTCTGGGTGAGCTGTTTCGTCGCAGCGTTCGCGCAGCAGTCGAAGATCGCGAGATGCTGATCCGCGAGATCGACCATCGCGTTGCCAACAATTTCGCCTCGATCCTATCGATGCTCCGCCTCCAGCGCAGCCGGGTCGACGATGCCGCGGTGCGCGATGCGCTCGATACCGCCAGTGGCCGCGTCGAAAGCTATGCGCGCGCCCACCAGTCGCTCTATCGCGACGGGGCAAGCGACGAGCGCGTCGACATGCCGAGCTATCTCGGCGACCTGTGTGCCGCGCTCGAATCGGTGCTGTCCGAAGTATCGGGCGCCGCAATCCGCTGCTGGATCGACGACGTCGCCTTGCCGCGCGACCAGGCGGTGACGCTGGGGCTGATCGTCAACGAGGTCGCGACCAACAGCGCCAAGCACGCCTTCGGCCGGTCGCGCGAAGGGCTGATCAGCGTCAAGCTCGACCACCGCGACAGCCAGATCGTGCTTAGCGTGTCGGACAATGGCAGCGGCATGACGCAGACCGAACGGCCCGGTGGCCTCGGCATGTCGCTGATCACCGCGCTGGCCAAGCAGGCAGGGGCCGAGGTCGAACGCGAGAGCGGTCCGGACGGCACCAGCTTTCGCTTCGTCATGGAAGGCTAGGCCGGCCCGTCGAGCGATAGGTGCTGGCCGTAGCGCCGCTCGACGCCTAGTCTGGCGCGATGACGATCACATCCTCGGTACTCGACACCATCGGCAACACGCCGCTGATCCGCCTCAACCGTGTGTCCGACGACACCGGCTGCGAAATCCTCGGCAAGGCTGAATTCCTCAATCCCGGCCAGTCGGTCAAGGACCGCGCCGCGCTGTCGATCGTCCGCGACGCGATGGCGCGCGGCGACCTTCGTCCCGGCGGGACGATCGTCGAGGGGACCGCGGGCAATACCGGCATCGGCCTCGCCCTCGTCGGCAACGCGCTCGGCATGAAGAGCGTCATCGTCATTCCCGAAACGCAGACGCGCGAGAAGAAGGATGCGCTGAGAGCTCTTGGTGCGCAGCTGGTCGAGGTGCCGGCGGTGCCGTATCGCGACCCCAATAATTACATCAAGGTCGCGGGGCGGATGGCCGAACGCCTGAAGCGCGATAACCCGGCGGGAGCGATCTGGGCCAACCAGTTCGACAACGTCGCCAACCGTGCCGCGCATATCGCCACGACGGGCCCCGAAATCTGGGAGCAGACCGGGGGCAATATCGATGGTTTCATCTGCGCGGTCGGCACCGGCGGAACGCTCGCCGGCTGCGCGATGGCGCTACGCGAACGCAATCCCGACATCGCGATAGGGCTCGCCGACCCGCCAGGCGCGGCGCTGTTCAGCTACTATACGACGGGCGAACTGGCGAGCGAGGGCGGCTCGGTCACCGAGGGCATCGGCCAGGGCCGGATCACCGCCAACCTCGAAGGTTTGAGCGTCGACCATGCCTTCCGCATACCCGATGCCGAAACGGTCACGACGGTGTTCGACCTGGTGCGCGACGAGGGCCTGTGTCTCGGCAGCTCGTCGGGGGTCAATGTCGCCGGAGCGGTCCGGATGGCACGCGCGATGGGGCCAGGTCATACGATCGTGACGATCCTGTGCGATCCCGGCACGCGCTATCAGTCGCGACTGTTCAACCCAGAGTTCCTGCACGGAAAAGGCCTGCCGGTGCCCGACTGGCTCGAGGCTGACGGCGCGATGCTACCCGATTTCGTCTAGCCGCGGATCAGCGCGGCGTCAGCTTGAGCAGCTTTCCGTCGTCGCCGTCCTCAAGCAGCCAGATTGCGCCGTCGGGCCCCTGCTGGACGTCGCGAATCCGCCGTCCGAGTTCCCAGCGGTCGGCTTTTTGCGGCTTGCCGCCATCGATCGTCACGCGGATCAGCGATTCGCCCGATAGCGCGCCGAGCAGCAGCGAGCCCTTCCACGCGGGGAACATGTCGCCCGAATAATAGAGCAACCCGGCGGGTGAGACTGACGGGACCCAATAAAGCGCGGGCAGGGCATAGCCGTCATTGGCGGCCGGCCTGGGGATCGGGCTGCCGTCGTAATTGTCGCCGAACGAGACGTTGGGCCAGCCATAATTCCTGCCCGCCTCGATCTGGTTGAGCTCGTCGCCACCCCGCGGACCCATCTCGATTTCCCACAGCCTGCCGTCGGGCGAAAAGGTCAGGCCATAGGGATTGCGATGGCCGCTCGACCATGTTTCGGCGGGTACAGTGTTGGTCCCGGCCATGGCGACGCTGCGCCCCTTGGCGGTCGTGGCTGCGCCGGTATTGCGCGGCGGATCGGTGATCGTAACGCTCTGTGCGCCGACCTTGCCAGCCATCGGATTATTCGCTGCCGGCTGGCCGTCGAGCGTCAGGTGGACGATCTTGCCGAGCGCCTGATCGGGATCCTGCGCCGGGGTGAAGCGCTGGCGCTCACCCGAGGTCAGATAGAGCGACTGGCCATCAGGTGCGAAGGCGATGACGCCACCGAACTGGCCGCCCTTGCCGCGGGGCAGCTGTCGCCAGACGACAGTGACATCGCTCAGCTTCGATCCGTCGGCGGCAAGCGTTCCGCGTGCCAGCGCGAGGCCGGAACCGCCGTCACCGGGTTCGGCATAGCTCAGATAGACGCGGCGACTGCTGACGAAATCGGGGGCCAGCGCCACATCGAGCAGGCCGCCCTGGCCGCCGTAATCGACCGCCGGGATGCCTGCGACCTCGCGCTTGGTCTTGGTTGCGGTGTCATAGAGTTGCAGATGCCCGGTTTTTTCGGTGACCAGCGCCTGGCTGGTGCCGGGGAGGAAGACGATCGCCCACGGATTGTCGAAGTCGGCCTGTTCGGCAATCGCGAACGGCTGGCCGCTCGAAGGCTGGTCGCCCGAGGCTTTCGCGGTGCCGCCATTGGCGGTCGCCGAGTTTCCGTTGCAGGCAGCCAGCGCGATGGCGAGCGGGGGCAGGGCGACGAGGGTGGCGATCTTCATAAGGCGGTTCCTGAATTCTGCGGGGTCGAAGGCGCGTAGACGGTTTGAAGGAGAACGAACTTTATCTCCAGACGGTTGCATGACGATGGCAGATAAGTCGTCATTTCTTGACCCGCCATTCGCGCGCGTAGGTCGATTCCTCGCCATATTTGCGCGCCGCCGCCGCGGCCTGTTCGGCAAGTTCGGCGTCGGTCGAGGCGCGCGCGACGGCGTGCTTGATCAGCGTATCGCGCGCGATCGGCACGACCTGCGCGATCGGCGTCCCGGCGGGCAGGTCGAAGGTCCCGGTCGGGCCCGACCAGACGAAGGGCAGATTGACCGTGGTATCGAACCGGTCGCCATCGACGACGCCCGAAAAGCAGGTGAAGGGCAGGTCGGGGCGGCTCAGCGGTTGGGTGAACAGCAGCGAATAGCCCTCTGGCACCTTGATCCGCCATGGGTTGATGAACTTCAATGGCATCGTGCTCGCAAACGGATCGGCGGGTGCGCCGATTTGGCCCGGGTGATGCTGTTCGATCGGCTGGAACGGCGCAGCGGGATCCCAGCCGAGCTGGATCGATACGCGATCCTCGGGCACCATGATCCGGACGGTGAAGGGCAGGGGAATGACGAAGCCGAGCGAAAACGCGTCGGTCATCGGCAGGCATGCCTTGACGGTCAGTCCTGGCAGGCCGTGCGCGTCGGGCATGCCCATCTCGCGGTCGAGCCGCTTGAACCAGTCGGGGGCGAAGCGGATCGCGCGTTCGGGCGAAGGGATTTTGCCAATCAGTGCGGGATCGCAGAGGAATTCGATCGCGGTGTTCGCGGCGGGGGCGCTGCTCGCCGTGGCATCGGTCATGCGATCGTCCCTCCTGCCGTGGCAATGCCGCGATCCTGTCGCCCCGCGCCCCGCATGGCAAGCCCGCCTGCCGACAAATCCGCTTGCCAACGCCGCTCGTGCGCCCTATCTAAGCGCCATCCTGAAATGGTCACGATTTTTCAGGCTGGCGCCGCAAGGGGCCGGCAGGGAGCCTCGCTGCCATTCGAACCGTATCGACCCTGCAAAGGACGCAATTTGTCGCTGACCGATGACCTGACCCCGATGATCGCCGCCGAGGCGCAAGCGCTCGGTTTCGATCTTGTGCGCGTCAAGCTGTTCGCCGGTGATGATCGCACGCTGCAGGTGATGGCCGAACGGCCCGACACGCGCCAGCTGACGATCGACGATTGCGGCGCGCTGTCGCGCGCGATTTCCGAACGGCTCGACGCGCTCGAAGAGGCGGGCAAGGACCCGATCGACGGGACCTACCGACTCGAAGTCAGCTCGCCGGGGATCGACCGTCCGTTGACGCGGCGCGCCGATTTTAACGACTGGGCGGGCCACGAGGCGCGCATCTCGGTCGTCGAGGCAGTCGGCGGGCTCAAGACCGTCAAGGGCGACATCGTCGGGATCGACGGCGACATCGTCACGATCGCCGACAACAAGCACGGAACGCAGAAAATCGCGTTCGACAATATCCATAGCGCGAAGCTCAAGCTGACCGATGCGCTGATCGCCTCCACCGCTCCGCTCGCACAGGACGGCGCGGAATTCATCGAAGAAGAAGGACAGGACTGACATGGCCAATGCCATTTCCGCCAACAAGGCCGAACTGCTCGCGATCGCGACCTCGGTCGCCAACGAAAAGCTCATCGACAAGTCGATCGTCATCGAGGCGATGGAAGAAGCGATCCAGCGCGCGGCGCGCGCGCGCTTCGGCCAGGAGAACGACATTCGTGCCAAGCTTGACCCGCAGACCGGCGATCTTCGCCTGTGGCGCGTCGTCGAGGTCGTCGAAGAGGTCGACGATCATTTCAAGCAGGTTGACCTGAAACAGGCGCAGAAGCTCCAGGCCGATGCTGCCATTGGCGACTTCATCGTCGATCCGCTGCCCGCGATCGACCTTGGCCGCATCGACGCCCAGTCGGCCAAGCAGGTCATCTTCCAGAAGGTCCGCGACGCCGAGCGCGAACGCCAGTTCGAGGAATTCAAGGATCGCGGCGGTGAGCTGATCACCGGCGTCGTCAAGTCGGTCGAGTTCGGCCATGTCGTGGTCAACCTCGGCCGCGCCGAGGGCGTCATTCGCCGCGACCAGCAGATCCCGCGCGAAGTCGCCCGCGTCGGCGACCGTGTCCGTGCGCTGATCCTCAGCGTTCGCCGCGAAAACCGCGGCCCGCAGATTTTCCTCAGCCGCGCGCATCCCGATTTCATGGAGAAGCTGTTCGCGCAGGAAGTCCCCGAAATCTATGACGGCATCATCGAGATCAAGGCTTCGGCCCGCGATCCCGGCAGCCGCGCCAAGATCGGCGTGATCAGCCACGACAGCAGCATCGACCCGGTCGGTGCCTGCGTCGGCATGAAGGGCAGCCGCGTCCAGGCGGTCGTCCAGGAAATGCAGGGCGAGAAGATCGACATCATCCCGTGGAGCGAGGACACCGCGACATTTGCGGTCAACGCACTCCAGCCCGCGACCGTCAGCCGCGTCGTCATCGACGAGGAAGAAACGCGGATCGAAGTCGTCGTGCCCGAAGACCAGCTCAGCCTGGCGATCGGCCGTCGCGGCCAGAATGTTCGCCTCGCCAGCCAGCTGACCGGCCACGCGATCGATATCATGACCGAAGACGATGCCAGCGAGAAGCGCCAGCGCGAATTCATGGAACGCACCAGCATGTTCCAGGAAGAGCTCGACGTCGACGAGACGCTGTCGCAGCTGCTCGTCGCCGAAGGCTTCGTCGAACTCGAAGAGGTCGCCTATGTCGGTGCCGACGAAATCGCCAGCATCGAAGGATTTGACGAAGAGCTCGCCGAAGAGCTGCAGAGCCGCGCCAAGGAAGCGCTCGACCGCCGCGAGGAGGCTGCCCGCGCCGAACGCCGCGAGCTGGGCGTGGAAGACGCGCTCGCCGACATGCCGCACCTCACCGAGGCGATGCTCGTCACGCTCGGCAAGGCAGGGATCAAGACGCTCGACGATCTCGCCGATCTTGCCACCGACGAACTCGTCCAGAAGAAGCGCGCCGAACCGCGCCGCCGTCCCGACCAGCGTTCGCGCCCCGAGGACAAGGGCGGGGTGCTCGGCGAGTACGGCCTGACCGAAGAACAGGGCAACGAGACGATCATGGCGGCGCGCGCGCACTGGTTCGAGGACGAAGAGTCGTCGGACGCAGCGCCCGCCAAGGCCGAAGGGGAGGACGCGGTTGCGGACCCTTCCCAATGACACCCAACGCGTAACGCGTAAGGGCAAGATCGCGACGCCGCCCGAGCGGCGTTGCATCCTGACCGGCGAACGGGACGAGCGCGGCGCGATGATTCGCCTCGCGCTCGGCCCCGACGGTCGTCTTGCGCCCGACGTTCTGGCCAAGGCGCCCGGACGCGGCGCGTGGATCGCGGTCACGCGCGACGAACTTGAAACCGCGCGCCTCAACGGCAAGCTAAAGGGTGCGCTCGCGCGCGCCTTCAAGGGCGAACCGGTGATCGTTCCCGAGAGTTTGGCCGACGATATCGCCACCCGCCTTCAGGCCGCAATGCTCGATCGGCTAGGGCTCGAAGCGCGTGCCGGCACGCTGCTGACCGGCGCCGATCGCGTCGACGGCGCGGCGCGCGGCGGCCAGGTGGCGATGCTGCTTCATGCCGCCGATGCCTCGCCCGATGGCCGCTCGAAACGCGACCAGTCATGGCGCGTCGGGCGCGGCGCGGAGGGCAGCGGGCTTGCCGGGCAAATCTTGCCGGTGGACCGAGACGCCCTATCTATGGCATTGGGCCGCGATAATGTCGTGCACGTCGCCCTGGTCGACGATCGCGCGGCGGCACGGGTGGCGGCGATCCTCGATCGCTGGCGAAAATATCTAGGATGCGGTAAGGACACGGCAAATTCGGGACCGACCCCGGAGATCGCCGGAGCCGGACCGATTGATGCGTCCGGTGCTGATGCGCCCGGGGCCGATGAGTTTTTTAAGGACGATAGAAGCTAAAGATGAGCGACAGCGATAACAAAAAACCGACCTTGGCCCGCAAACCACTGGGCGTTAAGCGCACGGTCGATGCCGGCCAGGTCCAGCAGAGCTTCAGCCACGGGCGCAAGAACACCGTCGTGGTCGAGGTCAAGCGCCGTCGCATGATCGGCAAGCCCGGCGAGACTCCGCCGGCGCCTGCACCTGCGCCCGAGCCGACCCCCGAGCCGGTCGCCAAGGCACCCGCACCCGCGCCGACGCCGGCGCCCGCGCCGCGCCGCCAGAGCGAGGCCGACGCCACGCTGACGCGCAAGGAATTGCAGGAAAAGCTGCTCCGCGAGGCCGAAGAAGCCCGCCTTAGCCAGCTTGAAGAAGCGCGCCGCCGCGAGGATCGCGAGCGCAGCTCTGCTGTCGACGAGGAAAAGCGCCGCGCCGAGGAAAACCGCAAGGCCGAGGAATCGCAGGCAGCCGCTGAAGCCGCCGCCGCAGCCAATCCACAGGTCGAAGAGCGCGCCGAACCCGATATCTCGGGTGACGACAGCAAGCCCGCAGAACCTGCCGGTGACAAGTTCCCGCCCGCGCGCAAGTTCACGCCCGTCGAGAGCAAGCGTCCCGAACCCAAGCGCGCCGAACGGCCCGCCAAGGATCGCAACGAACGTCGCCAGTCGGGCAAGCTGACCGTTACGCGCGCGCTCGAAGGCGGCGACGGCGGTGCGCGTGCACGCAGCCTCGCAGCGCTCAAGCGTGCCCGCGAAAAGGAAAAGCGTTCGCACATGGGCCCGCGCGCCGCGCAGCCCAAGCAGACGCGCGAAGTCGTCGTGCCCGAAGCGATCACCGTCCAGGAACTGTCGAAGCGGATGGGCGAAAAGGGCGCCGATCTGGTCAAGACGCTGTTCAAGATGGACATGATGGTCACGGTCAACCAGACGATCGACGCCGACACCGCAGAGTTGCTGGTCGAGGAATTCGGCCACATCGTCAAACGCGTCAGCGAAGCCGATATCGAGATCGACACCGACAAGGACGTCGATCCCGAAGAGACGCTCAAGCCGCGCGCTCCTGTCGTCACGATCATGGGCCATGTCGATCACGGCAAGACCAGCCTGCTCGACGCTTTGCGCGGAACGAGCGTCGTTTCGGGCGAAGCCGGCGGCATCACCCAGCATATCGGCGCCTACAAGGTGAAGACCAAGGACGGCGCTGAAATCACCTTCCTCGATACGCCGGGCCATGAGGCCTTTACCGAGATGCGTGCCCGCGGCGCCAACGTCACCGACATCGTCATCCTCGTGGTGGCGGCCGACGACGGGCTGATGCCGCAGACGATCGAGGCGATCAATCACACCAAGGCGGCGGGCGTTCCGATGATCGTCGCGATCAACAAGATCGACAAGGACGGCGCCAATCCGCAGAAGATCCGCGAACGCCTGCTCGAACACGAAGTCATCGTCGAGGCGATGTCGGGCGACGTCCAGGACGTCGAGGTATCGGCGCTCAAGAAGCTCAATCTCGACAAGCTGCTCGATGCCATCGCGCTGCAGGCCGAGCTGCTCGAACTCAAGGCCAATCCCGACCGCGCCGCCGAAGGCACCGTGGTCGAGGCCAAGCTCGACAAGGGGCGCGGACCGGTTGCGACGATCCTCGTCAACCGCGGCACATTGAAGGTCGGCGACGTGTTCGTTGTCGGCAGCGAATCGGGCAAGGTCCGCGCGCTGATCGACGATCAGGGCAAGCAGGTGAAGACCGCCGGCCCGGCATCGCCGGTCGAAGTGCTCGGCCTGTCGGGCGTTCCCTCGGCGGGCGAAACGCTCGCCGTCGTCGAGAACGAGGCGCGCGCCCGCGAAGTCGCGTCCTATCGCCAGGAACTGGCGACCAAGGCGCGCACCGCGATCGCTCCCGCCAACCTCGACACGATGTTCTCCGCGCTGGCCGACAAGGCCAAGGTGATCGAATATCCGGTCGTCGTGAAGGCCGATGTCCAGGGCAGCGTCGAAGCGATCGTCAATGCGCTCAACAAGATATCGACCGACGACATCAAGGTCCGCGTGCTCCATTCGGGCGTCGGTGCGATCACCGAAAGCGACGTCACGCTGGCGTCGGCGTCGAACGCGCCGATCATCGGCTTCAACGTCCGTCCCAACCCCAAGGCGCGCCAGCTTGTCGCGCGCGAGAAGACGCGCCTGAAGTATTTCGACGTGATCTACGATCTCACCGACGATATCCGCAAGGAAATGGCGGGCGAGCTTGGTCCCGAATTCATCGAGACCGTCGTCGGCCGCGCCGAGGTCAAGGAAGTCTTCCCCGCGGGCAAGAAGGACAAGGCCGCCGGCCTGCTCGTCTCCGACGGCGTCATCAAGAAGGGCCTCCACGCCCGTCTTACCCGCGACGACGTCATCGTGTCGAAGACCGTCATCGCCTCGCTGCGCCGCTTCAAGGACGACGTCGCCGAAGTGCGCGCCGGCATGGAATGCGGTGTGGTCCTCGAAGACACCAACGACATCAAGGCGGGCGACATGCTCGAGGTGTTCGAGGTCGAGGAACGCGAACGCACGCTGTAACATTACCGGTGAAAGCTGCGCTTTCACCGGGTTACGGTTGAGGAACAGACATGGCCAAATTCAACGACACCTCGTCCGAAGGACGCTCGGTCCGCCTGCTGCGCGTTGGCGAGCAGATGCGCCATATCCTGTCCGAAATCCTGATGCGCGGCGACGTTCATGACGATTTGCTGCAATCGCATCTCGTCAGCGTGACCGAGGTGCGCATGTCGCCCGACCTCAGGCACGCCACCGTCTTCGTCAAACCGCTGCTCGGCCAGAACGAGGAAGCGGTGCTGAAGGCGCTGCGGACCAACACCGCCTTCCTCCAGCGCGAAGTCGCACAGCCGCGTGCAGATGAAATACGCCGCCAAATTGAAATTTCTCGCCGACGAGAGCTTCGACGAGGCGAGCCACGTCGAAAAGCTGCTCAAGGACCCCAAGGTCGCGCAGGATATCGGCGAGGACTAGAAGGCGCTGCGCTGCCTCGCTAGGACAGCCGCATGGCCAAGCTCTATTTCTATTATGCCAGCATGAACGCCGGCAAGTCGACGACGCTGCTCCAGGCGGATTTCAATTATCGCGAACGCGGCATGGAAACCATGCTGTGGACCGCCGCGCTCGACGATCGTTACGACGAGGGTGTCGTGACGAGCCGCATCGGCCTCACCGCCGAGGCGCACAAGTTCCGCCCAGAAACCGACCTGTTCGCCGATGTTGCGGCCGAACATGCCCAGCGCCCGCTGGCTTGCGTGCTGATCGACGAAGCACAGTTCCTGTCGAAGGAGCAGGCGTTTGCAGCGGCGCGGATCGCCGACGATCTCGGCATTCCGGTGCTCTGCTATGGCCTGCGCACCGATTTCCAGGCCGAGCTGTTTCCCGGGTCGGCGGCCCTGCTGGGGATCGCCGATTCGCTCGTCGAGCTGAAGGCGGTGTGCGCGTGCGGGCGCAAGTCGACGATGAACCTGCGCGTTGATGAGGCGGGCAATGCGGTCAAGGCGGGCGCGCAGACCGAGATCGGCGGCAACGATCGATACGAGGCACTGTGCCGCCGCCATTTCATGGAAAAACTGGGCGCTGGCGACCAAATTCAGCGATAGTTCATTGCGAATAGAGGATTCTGGCGACAATATTCGGCAAGGAAAGGACAGCGATGAAACGGTTCCTGATTGGCATGACGATGGCCTGTATGGCGGGCCCGGCATCGGCGGCGATCAATTCGTTGCCTGGTGTCAGCGACGCCGAAACGACATTCCTCTATGACAGCCCCCGCAGCGTCGTGGAGTTCTACGTCGGCAAGGGCGACGTGGTGTTCGTCAGGACCCGCACCAACGACTGGTATCGCATCGCCCTGAACCGAGGGTGCCTCAACGGCAGAACGCTGGGTTCCGGGACGATTTCATTCGATGCCGATGGCGCCGGACGCGTCGACCGTTCCAGCCGCGTGGCGTTCAACGGCGACGTCAACCGATCCTGCCTGATCGACAGCATTCGGCGGAGCGCTGCGCCGCCGCAGGTTGATTCCGAGTCGGTCGTCACGCTCGACTAGGGCTTGCCGCTGGGCGTTGCGCTGGCTAGCGCGCCTCCATGCATGGCTGGGTCATCCTCGACAAACCGCTCGGCCTCGGCTCGACGCAGGCGGTCGGCGCGATCAAGCGCGGACTGCGCGAAGCGGGGCTGATGGCGAGCGGGCGCGGATCGAAGGCGAACCGGATCAAGGTCGGTCATGGCGGCACACTCGACCCGCTCGCGACCGGCGTCCTGCCGATCGCGCTGGGCGAGGCGACCAAGCTGACCGGGCGGATGCTCGATGCGAGCAAGACCTACGATTTCACGATAGAATTCGGTACGCAGACCGACACGCTCGACCTCGAGGGCGCGGTGATCGCGACCAGCGACGTTCGCCCGAGTTTGGTCGACATCGCCGCGGTCCTTCCATCCTTCACCGGCCCGATCGAACAGGCGCCGCCCGCCTATTCGGCGATCAAGGTCGATGGCCAGCGCGCCTACGACCTCGCCCGCGCTGGCCAGGCCGTCGAGATGAAGACGCGCGGCGTCACGATCCATTCGCTCGATATCGTCACGCCGGAAGGGGCAGGTGGACCGCTCGATAGCGTCACGCTGACCGCGCACGTTTCCAAGGGAACCTATATCCGCAGCCTCGCGCGCGACATCGCGCTTGCCTTGAACAGCGTCGGTCACGTCACCATGTTACGCCGTACGAAGGCGGGTCCGTTCGGCCTCGCCGACGCGATTTCACTGGACAATTGGGCCGATGCCGCTAATGCGCGCGCCCTAGACACGCTTATCCTGCCGTTCGAGGCGGGGCTGGACGACATCCCGGCCCTTTCCCTTTCTTCCGGCGACGCAGGGGCGATCCGACAGGGTCGCGTGTTGGCCGGAATGCAAGCCGAAGACGGGCTCTATTGCGCGAAGGACGATAACGGTCCGGTAGCGTTGGTCGAGTTGGACCACGGAAATGTCCGTGTCGTTCGAGGCTTCAATTTCAATCACTGACTCGATGTCGAAGGAAAGAATTGCATGTCGATTACCGCAGAGCGCAAGGAAGCGCTGATCAAGGAACATGGCCGCGAAAAAGGCGATACGGGATCTCCCGAAGTCCAGGTCGCGATCATCACCGAGCGCATCAACAACCTGACCGGCCATTTCAAGGACAACCACAAGGACAATCACAGCCGCCGTGGTCTCCTGATGATGGTCAACAAGCGTCGCTCGCTGCTCGACTATCTCAAGAAAAAGGATGAGGGCCGCTATACCGACCTCATCGCCAAATTGGGCTTGCGCAAGTAAGCTTCGTCGAATGAACGGCTCCGGGCTTCCGGGGCCGTTCGTTTATCAACGATGCCACGCACAATCCGGTGCGTCGGCGTCATTCAAGGGGCCGGCAAGTCGGCCCCGTACCGCTCGCAGGCCGGTCTCGCCTGCCGACACGACCCCGGACACGCATTGGGCGGCCGGGTGGAAGGAAACCAAATGTTCGATATCAAGACTGTAACGACCGAACTCGGCGGCAAGACGCTGACGCTCGAAACCGGGCGTATCGCCCGCCAGGCCGACGGCGCGGTACTCGCCACGCTCGGCGAAACCGTGGTGCTGTGCGCCGTGACCGCTGCCAAGTCGGTCCGCGAGGGGCAGGACTTCTTCCCGCTCACCGTCCACTACCAGGAAAAATTCTCGGCCGCCGGACGCATTCCGGGTGGCTTCTTCAAGCGCGAAGGCCGCGCGACCGAAAAGGAAACGCTGACCAGCCGCCTGATCGATCGCCCCGTTCGCCCGCTGTTCCCCGAAGGTTTCTACAACGAAATCAACGTGATCTGCCAGGTGCTGTCGTATGACGGCGAGACCGAGCCCGATATCCTCGCGATGATCGCCGCATCGGCCGCGCTGACCATTTCGGGTCTGCCCTTCATGGGTCCGATCGGCGCCGCGCGCGTCGGCTTCAAGGACGGCGAATACAGCCTCAACCCGAGCATGGAAGAGTGCGCCGAAGGCCGTCTCGACCTCGTCGTCGCCGCCACGCGCGATGCCGTGATGATGGTCGAATCGGAAGCCAAGGAGCTTTCCGAGGAAGAAATGCTCGGCGCCGTCATGTTCGCGCACGATGCATCGCGCACCGTCGTCGATGCGATCATCGAGCTGGCCGAACAGGCTGCCAAGGATCCTTGGGAAGTCGACACCGGTGCCGATCTGTCGGGGATGAAGGCGCAGCTGCGCGACGTCGTCGGCGACGACATTGCCGCTGCCTACAAGCTGACCGACAAGTCGAAGCGTTCGGACGCACTCAACCTCGTCCGCGCCAAGGCGAAAGAGCATTTCGCCGACGCCGACGGCCAGACGCAGATGGCGGGCATGAAGCTCGTCAAGAAGCTCGAAGCCGAAATCGTTCGCGGCGCCATCCTCAAGGACGGCCAGCGGATCGACGGTCGCAAGACCAACGAGATCCGTCCGATCGAATGCATGACCGGCTTCCTGCCGCGCACGCATGGCTCGGCGCTGTTCACCCGTGGTGAGACGCAGGCGATCTGCACCACCACGCTGGGCACCAAGGACGCTGAGCAGATGATCGACGGCCTCGACGGCCTGTCGTACACGCCCTTCATGCTGCACTATAACTTCCCGCCCTATTCGGTCGGCGAAGTTGGTCGCTTCGGCTTCACCAGCCGCCGTGAGACCGGCCACGGCAAGCTCGCCTATCGTGCGCTGCGTCCGATGCTGCCGAGCAAGGAAGATTTCCCGTACACGATCCGCGTTCTGTCGGACATCACCGAATCGAACGGTTCGTCGTCGATGGCGACCGTCTGCGGCGGCTGTCTGTCGATGATGGATGCGGGCGTTCCGTTGAAGCGTCCGGTTTCGGGCATCGCGATGGGCCTGATCCTCGAAGGTGACGACTATACCGTGCTTTCCGACATCCTCGGCGACGAGGATCACCTTGGCGACATGGACTTCAAGGTGGCCGGAACGAGCGAAGGCATCACCTCGCTGCAGATGGACATCAAGGTTGCCGGCATCACGCAGGAAATCATGCGTGAAGCGCTCTCCCAGGCGAGCGAAGGCCGCGCGCACATCCTCGGCGAGATGCACAAGGCACTCGGCGAAGTGTCGGGCGAGCTCAGCGACCACGCGCCGCGCATCGAGACGCTGCAGATCGACAAGTCGAAGATCCGCGACGTTATCGGCACCGGCGGCAAGGTGATCCGCGAGATCGTCGCAGAGACCGGCGCCAAGGTCGACATCGACGACGAAGGCATGATCAAGGTGTCGTCTTCGGACCGCGCCCAGATCGCTGCCGCGATCGACTGGATCAAGGGCATCGTCGAAGAGGCCGAGGTCGGCAAGGTCTACAACGGCAAGGTCGTCAACCTCGTCGATTTCGGTGCGTTCGTGAATTTCATGGGCGGCAAGGACGGTCTCGTCCACGTCAGCGAAATCAAGAACGAGCGCGTCGAGAAGGTCTCCGACGTCCTGTCCGAAGGGCAGGAAGTGAAGGTCAAGGTTCTCGAGATCGATCAGCGCGGCAAGGTTCGCCTGTCAATGCGCGTCGTCGATCAGGAAACCGGCGAAGAGCTCGAGGACACGCGTCCCGCACGCGAACCGCGCGGCGATCGTCCCGATCGCGGCCCGCGTCGTGAAGGCGGCGGTGATCGGGGGCGTGGCCCGCGCCGTGACGGCGGCGGCGGACGCGGCGATCGTGATGGGGGCGGCCGAGGCCCGCGTCGCGAAAGCGGCAACGCCGACGGTGGTACCAAGGACAATAACGAAGACCAGGGCCATGTGCCCGACTTCCTCAAGTCCGAATAATCGGCGCGTCCGATAATCGATACGGGAAAGGGGTCGCTTCGGCGGCCCCTTTTTCTTGGAGCGGCGCCGTCGGCCCTTTTCATCGCGACACGGCTTTCTATAACGCGCGCATGACCTTGCACCCCTTGATCGCCATCGCCGCCGCGCTTCTCGCCGTCGCGCCTTCTGCCTCCCAGGCCCAGGCCGAAGCACCGCCTTCGCCTGTCGTTGCCGCCGAACTGCCGCAGGTGACTCTCGACACCGAACTCGGCCCTGTCGTCGTCGAACTCGATACCGTCCACGCGCCTGTCACGGCGGGCAATTTCCTGCGCTACGTGAAGGAAAAGCGCTTCGACGGAATGAGCTTCTATCGCGCGGTCAACGTCGCCGACGGCTATGGCCTGGTCCAGGGCGGAACGCAGGGCGATCCGAAAAAGACGCTGTCACCGATCGCGCATGAACCGACGACACAGACGGGCCTGACGCACACCGATGGCACGCTGTCGATGGCGCGCGCCGCACCGGGCAGTGCGACCGGGGATTTCTTCATCATCGTCGGCGATCTCACCAGCCTCGATGCCGGCCCGACCGATACCGCTGGCACCGGCGATACGCTGGGCTTCGCCGCGTTCGGCCATGTTGTTGCCGGAATGGACGTCGTCCACCGCATCCTCGCCGCGCCGACGTCGCCCACCGCGGGCGAGGGGGCCATGGTCGGGCAGATGCTTGCGCCCACGATCAAGATCCGCAGCGCGCGGGTAACGCCTGCTGTCGAAGCGGCCGAATAAGACGCGGACGCGCCCGCATCATTCGCTTTGCGTTCATATTTGCCGGTGTCTATAGCGACCGTCATGACCATGCACCTTACCCGTTCGCTTCGCCTCGCCGCGGCTGTCCTCCTCGTTCCCAGCCTGCTTGCCGGTTGCGCCGCAAAAGGCGGCGGCGTGAAAGATACCAGCTATGTCGCACGTGACGTCGAGACACTCTATCTCGCTGCGCAGAACCGGCTCCAGCGCGGCCAGTACAAGCTGGCGGCGGGATTGTTCGACGAGGTCGAGCGCCAGCATCCTTATTCGCCCTGGGCGCGCCGCGCCCAGCTGATGAGCGCCTACAGCTACTGGCTGGCGCAGGATCACACCAAGTCGATCGACGCGGCCACCCGCTTCCTTTCGATCCATCCGGGCAACCGCGATGCGCCCTATGCATCGTATCTCGTCGCGCTCAATTATTACGAGCAGATCAGCGACGTCAAGCGCGACCAGAAAACGACACGCGACGCGCTCAACGCGCTCGGCGAGGTCATGCGCCGCTATCCCGACACGCGTTACGCCGCCGATGCGAAGCTGAAGATCGACCTCGTCAACGACCATCTCGCGGGCAAGGAAATGGAAGTCGGCCGCTATTACGAGCGCGCCGGCGACTGGCTCGCGGCCTCGCTGCGCTTCCGCGAGGTCATCGAAAACTACCAGACGACGAGCCACACCGCAGAGGCATTGTTCCGCCTGACCGAAAGCTATCTCGCGCTCGGCATTCCGGAACAGGCCAAGGCTTCGGCGGCGGTCCTCGGCGCCAATTATCCCGGTTCGAAATGGTACGAGCGTGCCTACGAACTGATGCAAAAGCACGCGCCCGACGGCTGATCGCATTTCGCGGCGCGGGCTGATCTGCTCGGTGCTTCTTAATCGCAAAGTTTCGCGTTAAGACGCGCACGATGCTGACCGCGCTTTCCATCCGCGACATCGTGCTGATCGAGGCGCTCGACCTCGAGTTTTCGGGCGGGCTGGGCGTGCTGACCGGCGAGACGGGCGCGGGCAAGTCGATCCTGCTCGACGCGCTCGGCCTCGCGCTCGGCGCTCGCGCCGATACGGCCTCGTTCGCCAGGGCGGGGACCGCGCCCGCGTCACCGCGAGCTTCGCCTCGCTCCCCGCCGACCATCCCGCGCGCAGCGCGCTCGACGATGCCGGGGTAGTGGTCGAGCCGGGCGAGCCGCTGGTCGTCCGCCGCCAGGTCAAGGCCGGCGGCGGCAGCAGGGCGTTCGTCAACGACCAGCCGGTCTCGCGTCGGGCTGCTGCGCGAAATCGGCACCGGCTCGTCGAAATCCACGGCCAGCATGACGACCGCGGCCTGCTCGATCCGCGCGGCCACCGCGCTTGCTCGACAGCTTCGGCGGTCTCGAGACCCGATCGGTTGCCGACGCGCATGCCGCGATGGCCACTGACAGGCGGCGCTATCGGCCGCACGAGCCGCGCTCGAAGCCGACGCGGCCGACCGCGAGTGGCTGGACCATGCGATCGCCGAGATCGAGGCGCTCGCGCCCGAGGAGGCGAGGAAGAGCGGCTCGCGGGGCTGCGCTGCGACATGCAGAAGGGCGAAAGGCTCGCCGACGACTCGCCGAACTCGACCGGCTGCTCGGCGGCAGCGAGGGCGGCCGCTGCGCAATTGCGCAGGGCGGCGCGGCGGCTCGACCGGATCGCCGCGGAACACCCGCTGCTCGCCGAAGCGCTCGCGGCGCTCGACCGCGCGGTGATCGAGGCGAGCGAGGGCGAGGAGGAAACTGAGCGCGCGCGAAGGACGCGATGCGCTTCGATCCCGCTGCTCGATGCCGCCGAAACGCGGCTGTTCGAACTGCGCGCGCTGGCGCGCAAGCACCGCTGCGAGGTCGACGAACTGCCCGACAAGATGCGCGACGCTGTCCGCAAGGCGCTGGAGCGTCGATCAGGGCGCGAGGCGGAACTCGAGGCGCTCGAAGCTGCCGCAAAGGGCGCGGTCGCGACATTATCGCGGCGCTGCCAGGCGCTGCAGCGATGCGCGCAACGAGGCGGCCCGCGGCTCGACGCGGCGTCGCGGGGGAATTGGCGCCACTGAAACTGGATGCGGCGCGCTTCCGCACCGCGATCGACCGGCTGCCAGAGGATCGCTGGGGGCCGGCGGGGATGGACCGCGTCGAATTCGACATCGCAACCAATCCCGGCGCGCCGATTTCGCGCCGCTCGCCAAGATCGCCAGCGGCGGCGAACTCTCGCGGTTCATCCTCGCGCTCAAGGTCGCGCTCGCCGAACAGGGCGGGGCCGCGACGATCATCTTCGACGAAATCGATCGCGGCGTCGGCGGCGCGGTGGCCAGTGCGATCGGCGAACGGCTCGCGCGGCTGGCGCGACGGCAGCAGTTGCTCGTCGTCACCCATTCGCCGCAGGTCGCCGCGCGCGGGCGCACCATCACCTGATCGCCAAGAGCCACGACGGCGTCGTGACGCGCACCGGCGTCGGCCCGCTCGACGAGGGCCGGCGCGAGGAAATCGCCCGCATGCTGTCGGGCGCGGGCATGACCGATGAGGCGCGCGCGCAGGCGAACCGGCTGCTGAAGGCGGCGTGATGGACGAGATCCTCGACCGGCAAGTCTGGAACATGCTGACCGGTCGCCTCGCGCATCTGGCGCAGGGCGGGGATGCGCGAAGCGTATCGATCCCGATTATGGCCCGTTTGCCGTCCTGCGCGACAGGAGTGATGAAGCCCATGCGCAACTGCTTGGTATGTTACGTGGTCCGGACGATGAATTCTGGTTCGTGGAAACCGGAGTGACTGTTCCGCCGGCGGGCTGCACATTCTCAGGCAGCGTCAACTCATGCAGATGATCGCGGGCGAGCATCCGGCAGGCGACGAGGTCGAGGATGCCGAAGCGGTCCTGCTCGGTGAGGAGCACGCCGCTGCCATGGCGGACCTGGCCCTTGCCACGAAGCCTGGCCCATGGTCGCGGCTGACCCATCGTTATGGCCCGTTTTACGGTATTTTTCGCGAGGGCAGGCTGGCGGCGATGGCGGGCGAGCGCATGTTGCCTGCACCTAGCCTTGCCAAGTCAGTGCCGTGTGCACCTGGCCCGAATTTCGCGGGACCGGGCTGGGTGGTCGCCTGACCCGTCATGTGATGGCGACATTCCGCCAGCGGGTGATCGCCCCTATCTCCATACCTATTCCGACAACGCCGGAGCCATTGCGCTCTATCGCAAGCTGGGCTTCGTCGAACGGCGCGAGATGACGCTGACGGTGCTGGGGCGAGATCGCAGCAGCGCTTGACCCCTCTGGATGCCGGAGCTTGCGCTTCCCGCCCGGTCGGCATAGCCGGTCACGACAGCCCCGCCCAGGAAAGGTTTCTGCCCGTGTCGAATTCCCCTGTCAATTTGTCCGAGGCCGAAGCGGCGAACGAGCTGATGCGGCTGGCGAAAAAGATCGCGCAGCACAACCGGCTCTATCACACGCAGGACGCGCCGGAGATTTCGGATGCCGAATATGATGCGCTCGTTCGCCGCAATGCCGCGCTCGAGGCGGCTTTCCCGCATCTCGTCCGGGCCGACAGCCCCGAATGCGGCGGTCGGCGCGGCGCCTGCGGGCCATCTCGCCAAGGTCACGCACGCGCTGCGGATGATGAGCCTCGACAATGCGTTCGCCGGCGACGAGGTCGCGAATTCGTCGCGCGCGTGCGGCGCTTCCTCGAGCTCGCCGACGACGCAGCCCGTCGCGCTGACCGCCGAGCCAAGATCGACGGCCTGTCATGCTCGCTGCGCTACGAGAACGGTGTGCTCGTCCAGGCGGCGACGCGCGGCGACGGGCAGATCGGCGAGGACGTCACCGCCAACGTCGCGACGATCGGCGATATCTCCAGCGGCTGCGCGGGTCGACGCGCCCGCCGTGTTCGAAATCCGCGGCGAAGTGTACATGGCAAAGGCCGATTTCGCCGCACTGAATGCTGCCAGGCGGCGCGGGCGACAAGCTCTTCGCCAACCCGCGCAACGCCGCCGCCGGATCGCTGCGGCAGAAGGATCCCAGCGATCACAGCGGCGCGACCGCTGCGCTTCCTCGCGCATGGCTGGGGCGAGGTGACCGAGCTGCCGTCCGAGACGCAGGCGGGCGTGATGGCAGCGATCGCGATCATGGGGCCTGCCGGTCAGCGATATGCTCGTGCGCTGCGAGAGCTCGAGGGGCGCTCGCGCAGTATGCGCGGATCGAGGCCGAGCGCGCCGACCTGCCCTCGACATCGACGGCGTCGTCTACAAGGTCGACCGGCTCGACTGGCAGGACCGGCTCGGCTTCGTCGCCAAGGCGCCGCGCTGGGCGATCGCGCACAAGTTTCCCGCCGAGCGGGCGCGAGACGACGCTCGAGCGGATCGACATCCAGGTCGGTCGCACGGGCAAGCTGACCCCGGTCGGTCGACTTGACCCCCGTGTCGGTCGGCGGCGTGATCGTTTCAAATGTAACTATCCACAATCGCGATGAGATCGCAGCGGCTTGGCGTGCGACCCGGAGACCGCGTGGTGATCCAGCGCGCGGGCGACGTGATCCCGCAGATCGTCGAGAATTTGACCCGCGACGAGGACCGCGCGACCCTATGTGTTCCCCGATCACTGCCCCGAATGCGGCAGCGAGGCGGTCGCCGAAGAGGGCGAGGTCGACGTCCGCTGCACCGGCGGGCTGGTCTGCCGGCGCAGCGCTTCGAGCGGCTGAAGCATTTCGTCTCGCGCGGCGCGCTCGACATCGACGGGCTCGGCGAAAAGAGCATCGCCGAGTTTATCGAACTCGGCTGGCTGCATTCGCCCGCCGACATCTTCCGCCTGAAGACGCACCGCACCGAGCTGATCGGACGCGAGGGCTGGCAGGACAAATCGGTCGACAATCTGTTCGCGGCGATCGACGCGAAGCGCACGCCCGATCCGGCGCGCTTCCTCTTCGGTCTCGGCATTCGCCACATCGGCAGCGTCACCGCGCGCGATCTCCTGAAGCGCTTCACGACCATCGAGGCAGTCGCCGAGATCGGCAAGCGGCTGGCCGCGGGCGACGAAGACGCGCTTGCCGAGGTCACCGCGATCGACGGGATCGGCGGTGCGGTCGCAGAGGCGCTCGGCGATTTCTTCCATGAAGAGCACAACCGCGTCGCATGGGACGACCTGCTCGGCGAAGTCTCGCCCGCGCCCTATGTTTCGACCGCGCGCGAGACCGAGTGGACCGGCAAGACGATCGTCTTCACCGGCAAGCTGGAAACGATGAGCCGCGACGAGGCCAAGGCGCAGGCCGAACGACTCGGCGCGCGCGCTGCCGGATCGGTCAGCGCCAAGACCGACCTCGTCGTCGCGGGGCCCGGCGCGGGATCGAAGCTCAAGAAAGCCGCCGAACTTGGACGTGCGTACCGCGACCGAAGAGGAATGGGCCGCAATCGTCGCGGCGGCGGGCTAGGCGTATTGCTCTTCAATCTTCGGTAGGCACCCAGCGCATGACCCCGTCGGCGAACGGCGTCCACAGCCCCGTGCGGATCCCCGCTTTGCGCAGGCCGCGCGCAGTCCATTCGTTGCAGCTGTTGGCGAGCGTATAGCCGCTGGTGCCTTCGTAGAAGCTGTCGGCAGGGCCATAGCCGCGTCCGCGCAGTGGCTGGGCGTGTCCCTGCGCGTCGAACACAAAGCTCGCACGGACATGATCGGCGATGATGCGATATTGCGCAGGGGTGACGATGATCGGCCGCCGCATCGCGGTCGGCCCGGGATCATATTCGTGATCGACATGGACCAGGCCATCGCCGCCGCCGAACACCGCCGACAGCGCGACGCCGGGTGTCATGTCGCGCCAGCGCGGTACGTTGAGATAGACGTCGCGATTGCCCCAGCCGAACAGCAGGTACGTGCCGTAATAGCGCGGATCGGAAAGATCGTCGGGGCGGACGAGCTCGCTCCAGTCGACCCCGGCGGCGCGCATCGGCAGGACGAGGCCGGTGTGGATACCGTTGCTCTCGACGTAGATCGTAATGCCGTGATCGGGTTCGACCCAGTCGCGATTGACGGGGATCAGCGCACCCGCCGCAACGATCAGAAATGCTGCGCCGACCGCTGCCGCCAGCCAGCCCAGAACGCCGCGCATGATCGCGAGGCGTCGGGCTTTCACCACGTACCGAAATCGCCCGGCGGCTGCGTCGTGCCGCCGCTGCCGCGGCTGGGTCGCCGCCAGCCGAGCCGCTGGCGCATCGTCAGCATCAGCGTCGGCCAGGCGCCGTTGTCGATCTGCCGGTCGAGCCGATAGCCGTGACGACGATAGGTTGCGGCGACGCGGCGCGCCTGGTGGTCGAGCAACCCGGCGAGGATCAGCGTGCCACCCGGCGCGCTGACCGCGGCGAAGGCGGGGGCAAGTTCGATCAACGGCCCCGCGAGGATGTTGGCGATGACGAGGTCGTAGGGCGCGCGCGCGGCGATCTCGGGATGGTCGGTGCCGCTCGCGACGACGAGCGTCAGCGCGCCCGGTGCCATGGCCCACTGCCACGCCGTTGATCGCGGCGTTTTCTCGCGTGACGTCGATACTGACCGGATCGATATCGCTCGCCAGCGCATCGGCGCGCGGCCACAGCGAAAGCGCAGCAAAGGCGAGCAGGCCGGTGCCGGTACCAATATCGGCGATCGCGTCATAGCGCCGACCCGCGCGCTTGAGCCGGTCGAGCGCGGCAAGGCAGCCGGCGGTGGTTTCGTGCGTGCCCGTGCCGAAGGCGAGCCCGGCGTCGATGCGGAAGGCGGTTGCATCGTCGGGGATGCGATCGGCGTTGGTGCCGGTGTGGACGAAGAAGCGTCCGGCGCGAACCGGTTCGATGCCTTGCTGGCTGACCGTCACCCAGTCCTCGTCGGCGATCCGCTCGACCTGCGCTTGGGTAGCGTTTGCACTGGGGATCAGTGCGACGAGGCTGGCGACCGTCGCTTCATCGGGTTTGTTATCGAAATAGGCGTCAACCTGCCACGCTTCGCGATCCTCATCGATTTCGTTCGTCACCAGCACCGGCAGCGGGATCGAGCGCGACGAACGCGCTGAGATCGTCGTCAATCCGCTCGGCCTCGTGCCGCGTGCAGGGCAGGGTCAGTTTCCAGCTATCGGCGATCGGCCGCTTCTGTCGCCAGTCGGCTGTCGAGGTTTTGGCGCGCCTTTTGAGCGTAGTTGCGGCAGGCGGAGCGGTCGATCAGCGGCGCCTTGCCCGCCAGACGCGCGTAGAGATTGCTGGCACCCGGGTGCGGGGTGACCAGCACGTCGCAATCGAGCGCGGCGATCTTGTCGAGGCTGGCACGGAATGGTGCGACGTAATCGGGATGGTCGAGAAAGCGATATGCATCGCTCGATACGGCGCTGATGCTATCGGCGTAGACGATCGTCAGGCAAACCGCGTCGGCGCATGATCGCCACGACCAGCTGGTGCTACCCGGCGAATGGCCCGGCGTCGCGTGTGCCGTCAGGACCAGCGACCCCAGACGGACCTGCTCTCCATCGCCGATAACGCGTTCGACGCGAAGCGCTGTAAAGGGGGGATGGAGGCCAGCTTGCGGGTCTTGGGGCGCGACGACGCCGCTCTCCAGCACGCGCTTGGCCGGTGCGCGCGCGACGACTTCAGCGCCGGTCAGGCGCTGCAGATCAGCCAGCCCGCCGACATGGTCCAGATGCTCATGGCTCGCCGCGATGAAGCGCACATCGCCCAAAGCGAACCCCAGGCGCTCGATATTGGCGGCGATTGCGGGAGCGGCTTCGGCGGTGGCGCCGTCGATGAGGACATGGCCGTCGGGGGACGTGATGAGTAATACGACGATTCCGCACGTGCCGACATCATAGACGTTGCCATAGATCCGGACTGGCGGCGCCGGATCGCTCCATCCGTCCTTCCCCTCGCATTGCTCTTGAAGCGCAGAAAAGGGGGCAGGTGTGGCGAACGAGACGGGCTCGGGAAGGCCGGCGATGCATCCGGCCAGGGCCAGCGGCGAGCATCGTGAATGGTTTAGCGGACATAGCTCGCGCCATTGGCGTCGATCACCGCGCCGGTCATCGATGGCGGCGCCTCGAGCGCGCAAAAGCCGACTATCTTCGCAATTTCCTCTGGGCTCGCGACGCGTCCGAGCGGGATGTCGGCGAGCAGCTTGTCGCCGCCGCGGCTGGCGAGATAATCTTCGGCCATGCCGGTCATCGTGAAGCCGGGGCTCACCGCGAATGCCAAAATCCGTTCGCCGGCATAGCCGCGAGCGATCGTCTTTGTCATCGCGACCATGCCGCCCTTCGACGCGGCGTAATGCCAGTGCGCCGGGCTGTCACCGCGATGCGCGGCGCGGCTGGCGACGTTGACGATCCGGCCGCCCGATTGCCGCTGCTGCCAGTGGAGCACCGCGTGACGGCACAATTGCGCCGAAGCAGTGAGGTTGATTGCCATCGTCCGCTGCCATCCGGCGAGCCAGTCGGCATCGTCGCCATCGAGCGGCTCGGCTTCGAACACACCGGCATTGTTGACCAATATGTCGATCCGGCCGTCGAGCCGTTCGAGCGCCGCATGCCACAGGCGGTCGGCGCCGTCGGGCTGCGACAGGTCGGCATCGGCGCTGCCGCTACCCCAGTGGCGGACGTCGCTCGATGCGGAAAACAGGTCGGCGATCGCGCGGCCAATGCCGCGGGTCGCCCCGGTGGTCAGGATGTTGATCGTCATGCGTCGCCTCTAGCGCACGCTTCGCGCGCCGGAAACGGTCGATTTGATGTCCGCGCCGCAGGGCGGCGGCGGTCAGGCGACGGCCTGGATGAAGTCGATCGATTTCTCGCGCAGCTGTCCAAGGCTCGAATCGACGTCGAGGAAGCCTTTTTCGAGCTGGTCGATCTCGCTTGCGACATCGCCGGTATCCTGCCGGATCGACGCGATCGTCGACGACATCGAATCGGCTGCGAGCGCGGTTTCGTCGACCGCTGCGGTGATCATCGTTACGGTTTGCGCCTGCAACTCCATCGCCTCGCGGATTCGCGCCGCCGATTGCTGGACTTCGGCGACGGTTTCGCGAACCGATCCGTTGGCCGACACCGCACCGCGCGTGGCGGACTGGATCGCGCCGATCTTGGCCGCGATATCATCGGTGGCGAGCGCGGTCTGGTTGGCGAGGCTCTTGACCTCTTGTGCGACGACGGCAAAGCCGCGCCCCGCATCGCCTGCGCGCGCCGCCTCGATCGTCGCGTTGAGTGCGAGCAGGTTGGTCTGCCCGGCGATGTCGCGAATCAGGCCGAGGATCGATTCGATCGACTGCGCATGTTGCGACAGCGCTTCGGACATTTCGGATGCCTCGCCCGCCTGGTTGGCGGCAAGTTCGGCCACCTCGGTGGCCTTGTCGACTTCGCCGCGCGCGTCCTCGATCGCACGGATCAGGCCGGCCGCGGTCGATGCTGCTTCGCGCATCGCGAGCGCCGACTGTTCGGCCGCTGCGGCGACTTCGGATGTCTTGCCCAGCATGCCCCTGGTCGACTGCGATGCGGCAGCCGCCTGGCTGCGCAGCGAGCCACCCTCATCGCTGAGGCGTGAAACCGTGCTCGAAATGTCGTTTTCGAATTGCGCACGCCGTTCGTGATTGGCGGCCTCGGTCCGTTCCGCCAGTGCGCGTTCGTAGCAATAGGTAATCATGTTCGATTCGACGTTGCTGAGCGCGATCAACGTATCGATCATCCGGGCGAGGCGTTCGGCATCTTCGCCCAGCGTCTCGACGAGGATCTGCGAAAGCTCTCGCGTGCGGACCGAACTTGCCGCGATGACCGCAAGGATCATCTCGCCCGAGCCAAGATTCCCGCGCGCATTGTCCAGCATCCCGGCAAACCATTCGGGCGATTCGAGTTGGGTATAGCGCTGCCGCATAACCTCGGCGGACTTGGCGATCAGCTCGTCGTTGACGACGAGGCCGTCTCCGCGCTTCTGGAGATATTCCTTGTCGAGAACCTGCCAATAGACCGTGTTGGCCCGGTCGATCTGGTCCTGGATAACCTCCCACAGCTCGCGACAATTGTCCGCCAGCGTCCCGTGGCTGTCGTTGATCCGCAGCACTTCGGCATATTTGTCGATTACAAAAGGTTCGTTCATCGTCGTGTTCCACCGTGTTCGCGTCGCGTCATTATGCGACCTCACTGGTAAAGCGGGCGTTAGAGCCGCGCAGTGCAGTGAATTGCTTTTCAACTTCGTCGTAATGATGGTTGAGTTCGTCGATCTCGCTGGTGACCAGATCGGTATCGCTGCTGATCGAAGCGATCGTCGCGGCCATCGAGTCGGCTGCCAGCGCGGTCTCGTCGACCGCAGAGGTGATCATCGTCACCGTCTGTGCCTGCCGCTCCATCGCGTCGCGGATGCGATTGGCCGACGCCTGCACCGCCACGATCGTATCGCGAATCGAGCCGTTGGTTTCGACCGTTTCCGACGTTGCCGCCTGGATCGCCGCGATCTTGTTGGCGATGTCGTCGGTCGCCTGCGCGGTCTGGTTGGCGAGGCTCTTCACCTCCTGCGCGACGACGGCGAAGCCGCGCCCCGCGTCGCCCGCTCGCGCCGCCTCGATCGTCGCGTTCAGCGCGAGCAAATTGGTCTGGCCGGCAATGTCGCGAATCAGGCCGAGGATCGATTCGATCGATTCGGCGTGCTGCGACAGGTTTTCCGACGTTGCGACCGCAGCTGTCGCCTGGCTCGCTGCCTGTTCGGCAATGTCGGCGGCTCCGTCGACTTCGTTGCGGGTTTCGTCGATCGTCCGGATCAGGCCGGCCGCGGTCGATGCCGCTTCGCGCATCGCGAGCGCCGATTGTTCGGCGGCAGCAGCGACCTCGGACGATTTGCCCATCATGCCGCGCGCCGATTGGGCGGCCGAAGCAGCGATTGTACGCAACGGTGCGCCGGCGCGAGCCATCGCCTTGACCGTCGTTTCGAAGCGGCGCTGGTAGGCGGTTGCTGCATCGCGGCGGACTCGCTTGTCGCGATCTTCGAGCATCGCGGCGTAGATCGTCGAAGTGACGTCACCGGCCAGCATCGAAACGCGGCAGATCGTTTCGGCGAGATCGACGAACAGGTCGCGATCATCGTCGCGATGTTCGCGGGCGAGGGCCAGCATCGCGCTGGTCAGTTTCGCAATTGGATCGAGCGCCTCGTGTGAACTGCAGCCATGGGCGAAGCCAAAGCTGGTCACCGCATACATGCTTTCGACCCAGCGATAGTCGTCAATGTTGGAGAGCAGCTGTTCGAGACACACCATGGCGATCTTGTGCACACCCTCGGTATCGCCATAAGCGCTGAGGTCGGCACCTTCGAGGTGCGCGAGCCATGCATCGCGATAAATTGTCGCGATGCGGTCTGCATTCGGTTCGATAAATATCCAAAGCTTCTTGGCGTTGGCGACCAGCTGGTCGCGGTCGTCGAACGCGGCGATCCGCTGGCGCAGGTCGATAAGCGAACGAAGATCGATCGGAGATTCTGCGGCCGACGCCGGTGATTGCGATTGTGCCGACACGCATCAAACCCTTTTCTGCTTACGCTCAGGCTGCCGTGCTAAAAGGAAACTGGTTAAAAGCGCGTTAGTTTTTGGAAGGATTTTTATACCCTGTTCCGGTCCGCCGCAGCGGCGCGTTAGCCCCTTGCCCTTCGCGTGACGTTGGTTCAGGGGCGTCGCCTACGTTAGGATCGAACGATCCAACGACGAAGTGCCGTCGACGGCGTGTGCCGCGCGCGGATATTTTCGAGGCTCACAGGAGAATATGATGCTGGTCGGCAGCCCCAAGGAAATCAAGAATCACGAATATCGCGTCGGCCTGACGCCCGAAAGCGCCTGCGAACTCGTCGCTCACGGCCATCAGGTGATCATTGAAAGCGGCGCGGGCGAAGGCATCAGCGCTAGCGACGACGACTATCGCGCGCAGGGTGCAGAGATCGTCGATACCGCGGCCGAGGTGTTCGAACGCGCCGACATGATCGTCAAGGTCAAGGAGCCGCAGGCCGGCGAGCGCGCGATGCTGCGCGAAGGGCAGATCCTCTATACCTATCTCCACCTCGCACCCGATCCCGAACAGACGCGCGACCTGATCAAGTCAAAGGCGGTCTGCATCGCCTATGAAACCGTCACCGATGCGCATGGCGGCCTGCCATTGCTCAAGCCGATGAGCCAGGTTGCCGGACGGATGAGCATCCAGGCCGGCGCCTCGGCGCTGGAAAAGGCGCATGGCGGCCGCGGCGTCCTGCTCGGCGGCGTTCCGGGCGTCATGCCGGGCAAGGTCGTCGTCATCGGCGGCGGCGTCGTCGGGTTCAATGCCGCACAGATGGCGGTCGGGCTCGGCGGTCACGTCACGATCATGGACCGCAATCCCGAAGTGCTCGAACGCGTCGGCACCCATTTCGAGAACCGCGCATCGACACGCTTTTCGAGCAAGGCCAATCTCGCCGAGGCGATTGCCGAGGCCGATCTCGTCATCGGCGCGGTGCTGATCCCCGGCGCTGCCGCGCCCAAGCTCATCACGCGCGAAATGCTCAAGACGATGTCGCCGGGCGCGGTGCTGGTCGATGTCGCGATCGACCAGGGCGGCTGTTTCGAGACCAGCCACGCGACGACGCACGCCGATCCGACCTATGTCGTCGATGGCATCGTCCATTATGCCGTCGCCAACATGCCCGGTGCGGTCGCACGCACCTCGACCTACGCGCTCAACAACGTCACGCTGCCACATGCGCTGCGGATCGCGCGGCTCGGATGGAAAGAGGCGCTGCGTCGCGACCCGCACCTGGCCGCGGGTTTGAACGTATGGGACGGGCACGTCACCTGCGCGCCGGTTGCCGAAGCGCTCGATCTGCCGCATGTTCCGATCGAACAGGCGCTCGCCTGAACGAGCGCCCCAAGCGACGAGGAAGTAGAATTGGCCGACAAACCACTGCGCGTTCCCGACCCCGTGTCCGAACTCGAAAAGGACGCCGGGCGTCGCGAGAAGAACGGGGGCGAAGAGAATGAAGTGCTCCGGGCGAGCCGCCTCGCGGCGTCGTTGCGCGAGGCTGCTGCTGACAAGGTCAGTGGCATGAGCTGGAAGACCGCGGCCGGCCTTGGCGTCGGTTCGGCGGCGATCATCGCCGCGTTGCTTTACGCCAAAAGCGGGCGAAAATAGCGCGCGGGCGCATTTGCAAGGCAGGCGCTTTGCGCTAAACGACCGCTGGACCTGCCGCCCGGCGGCCCCGACATCCTGACTGGACACTTTATGGCGCACCATCCCGATCGACCGCTTTCACCGCATTTGAGCGTTTACAAATGGGGGCCGCACATGGCGGTCTCGATATTCCATCGCGCAACGGGCGATGGCCTGGCGATTGTCGGTACGCTGGCATTGCTGTGGTGGCTCGGCGCGATGGCGAGCGGTGCAGACGCCTATGGGGCGTTTATCGCCTGCGCCAGCGGCATCGTCGGCAAGGTGATCCTGATCGGTCTCAGCTGGGCGTTCTTCCAGCATCTCTTCTCGGGCCTGCGCCACCTCGTCCTCGACACCGGCGCGGGGTACGAGCTCAAGACCAACAAGATGTTCTCGATCCTCGTCTTCGTCGCCGCGATCGTCGCGACCGCGGCGCTGTGGGGCTTTATCTTCATGGAGACGATCTGATGAGCCAGCGTACCGGCATTGCGAAAGTCGCCTCGGGCGGGACCGAATTGGGGCGCGTCCGCGGGCTCGGCTCGGCGCGTGAAGGCACCGGCCATTTCATCCACCAGCGGCTGACCGCGGTCGGCAACCTCGCGCTTTTCCTCTGGCTGATCGTCAGCCTCGTGCGCCTGCCGCTCGCCGATTTTGCGACGATGCGCGAATGGCTCGGCTCTCCACTTGCCGCGGTGCCGATGATCCTGCTGATCATCAGCGTCTTCTGGCATATCCGCCTCGGCCTGCAGACGCTGATCGAGGATTACGTCCATAGCGACGCGCCGCGCATTCTCGCGCTCGTCATCGTCAATTTCTATTGTGTGGCCGGGGCTGCGTTCGGCATCTTCTCGGTCGCCAAGATCGCCTTTACCGCCACCGCCGCCGTGACCGGAGTTCCAGCCTGATGGCCGATACGAATAGCCAACCCGCCTACAAGATCATCGACCACGATTATGACACCGTCGTCGTCGGCGCGGGCGGATCGGGCCTGCGCGCGACGATGGGCAGCGCCGAATCGGGTCTCAAGACCGCGTGCATCACCAAGGTGTTCCCGACGCGCAGCCACACTGTCGCGGCACAGGGCGGTATTGCCGCCAGCCTCGGCAACATGGGTCCCGACCATTGGACCTGGCACATGTACGATACCGTCAAAGGGTCCGACTGGCTCGGCGACCAGGACGCGATCGAATATCTCTGCCGTGAAGCGCCTGCCGCCGTCTACGAGCTCGAGCATGCCGGCGTGCCGTTCAGCCGCACCGACGAAGGCACGATCTACCAGCGTCCGTTCGGCGGCATGATGCAGAACATGGGCGAAGGTCCGCCGGCGCAGCGCACCTGCGCCGCGGCCGACCGCACCGGCCACGCGATGCTCCACGCGCTCTATCAGCAGAGCCTGAAATACGACGCCGATTTCTTCATCGAATATTTCGCGATCGACCTGATCATGGAAAACGGCGAGTGCCGCGGCGTCATTGCGCTGTGCCTCGACGATGGTTCGATCCACCGCTTCCGCAGCCACGCGGTCGTCCTCGCCACCGGCGGCTACGGCCGCGCGTTCTTCTCGGCGACCTCGGCACACACCGTCACCGGCGACGGCGGCGGTATGGTGTCGCGCGCCGGCCTGCCGCTGCAGGACATGGAGTTCGTCCAGTTCCACCCGACCGGCGTCTATGGCGCCGGCGTCCTCATCACCGAGGGTGCGCGCGGCGAGGGCGGTTACCTGACCAATTCCGAAGGCGAGCGGTTCATGGAACGCTATGCCCCGTCGGCCAAGGACCTCGCCAGCCGCGACGTCGTCAGCCGCGCGATGGCACTCGAAATGCGCGAAGGCCGCGGCGTCGGCAAGGAGGGCGACCACATCTTCCTCCACCTCGACCATATCGCGCCCGAAGTGCTCGCCGAGCGCCTGCCCGGCATCACCGAGACCGGCAAGATCTTCGCCGGTGTCGACCTGACGCGCCAGCCGCTGCCGGTCACGCCGACGGTGCATTACAACATGGGCGGTATCCCGACCAATTATCACGGCGAAGTCGTGACGATCCGCGACGGCGATCCCGATGCGGTCGTCCCCGGCCTGTTCGCGGTCGGCGAAGCGGCGTGCGTTTCGGTTCACGGCGCCAACCGCCTCGGCTCGAACAGCCTGATCGATCTCGTCGTATTCGGCCGCGCCACCGGTCATCGCCTTGCCGAGATCAACAAGCCCGGCGCGCCGCACAAGCCGCTGCCCAAGGGTTCGGAAGAGCTTGCGCTCGGTCGCCTCGACCATTTCCGCTATGCCAAGGGTGCATCGCCGACCGCCGATATCCGCATCAACATGCAGAAAACGATGCAGAAACACTGCGCCGTTTTCCGCGACACCGCTACGCTCGCCGAGGGCAAGGCGCAGATGCAGGCGCGTCAACGATCGCCTCAAGGACGTCTCGGTCAGCGATCGCAGCCTGATCTGGAACACCGACCTCGTCGAAACGCTAGAGCTCGACAATTTGATGGGCCAGGCGATCTGCACGATCGAAGGCGCTGCCAATCGCAAGGAAAGCCGCGGCGCGCATGCGCACGAGGATTATCCCGAGCGCGACGACGCCAACTGGATGAAGCACACCGCGATCTGGTTCGAAGGCTGGGGCGGCAAGGGCGGATCGGTCAAGATCGACTATCGCCCGGTCCACGAATACACGCTGAGCGACGATATCAAGTATATCGAGCCCAAGAAGCGGGTGTATTGATCGCTCGCTGAGCGGGCATTGCGAGGTATTCTTACGTCCCCAGCGCCTGGGCGCAGGCGACGCGCAGGTCCTTCAGCTTGGCCAGGCTGGCGGTATCGCCGCTGCCGGCGGGCAAGAGTTCGCGCGCGATGGCGCGAACCATCTGCATCGCGATGTCGAGGTTCTGCAGCTTCATCCCGTGACGTGCGACCGTCTCTTCGGACGAGATCAGCTCGCTCTCGAGATCGTCCATCAACTTGATCACCGTCTCGAGATCATCGACCAGCGGGGTATCCGTTCGCGGCAGGAACGCCGGCTCGGGCGTGACGCCCAGCGTCGGAGGGACCGACGCGCCCGATTTGACGAGCGCGACGATGTCGTCGATCCGCTGCTGTTCGACGTTCGACGGAGGCGCAAGCCACTCGCGCACCGAAAGCTCGGACGAGAAATGCAGCCCGCATTTGTTGTTGACGCTCCACACCACCGTTCCTTGCGCCCGCAGTCCGCCGCGGATGAGGTGCGCATTGGTGCCCGGCTTCGGGACCATCGGCGAATCGATCATCGCGCCGTTGGCCGACATGTTGCGCACCTTGACGGGGGCATGTTCGCCGCCCGCTTGCAAAACGGCACTTACGAACATGCTCGATCGCGGCTGCAGCCGCGCTTCGCGACCGGGAGATGTAGGTTTATCCATGTTAACGTCTTTGTCGAACAAGTGCGTGCCAGTAAACGCCTGATAGGCCCATAAAGTGCAGATTATGCGTTAAAGCCGAAAGAATCTGTAAACGGGCAGCGCCGATTACGCGATTTTGTTGACGTCTGCCGCGATCGACAGGCTTCGCTTGCGCGCCGCGTGATCGTAGATCGAGCTGGCGACGATCAATTCATCGACCTGGGTTCGCGCGATGAACGCCGCGACTTTTTCACGCACCGTGTCGGGCGAACCGATCGCGCTCGCCGACAGCACGCCGTCGAGCAACGCATTGCCCTGATCGCCCAACGTGTCGCGATAGCCGCGCACCGGCGGGGGCATCTTGCCCGGATTGCCGGTCCGGAGCCGCACGAAGCTTTGTTGCATCGATGTCGCCAGATATTCGGCCTCGTCGTCGGTGTCGGCGGCGATGATGTTGAACCCCGCCATTGCGTAAGGTTTGTCGAGCACCGCCGAGGGGCGGAACTGGTCGCGGTAGACCTTGAGCGCATCGTCGAGCGCCTGCGGTGCAAAATGGCTGGCAAAGGCATAAGGCAGGCCGAGTGCGGCGGCGACCTGTGCGCCATAGAGGCTCGATCCCAGGATATAGAGCCGGACATCGGCACCCGCGCCCGGCGTCGCGCTGATCCCGGTCTGCCCATCGTCGGCGAAATAGGATTGCAGTTCGAGCACATCGCGTGGAAATTCATTGGCATCGCTTGCCAGCGTGCGCCTGAGCGCCTGCGCAACGCGCTGGTCGCTGCCCGGTGCGCGGCCGAGACCGAGGTCAATCCGGCCCGGGTAGAGCGCGTCGAGCGTGCCGAACTGTTCGGCGATCACCAGCGGGCTGTGGTTGGGCAGCATGATCCCGCCCGCGCCGACGCGGATGGTCTTGGTCGCGGCGGCGACATGGCCGATGACGATGCTCGTCGCCGCGCTCGCGATCCCCGCCATGCCGTGATGCTCGGCCACCCAGTAGCGGTTGAAGCCGAGATCCTCGACATGGCGCGCGATATCGGCGGCATTGGCAAAGGCCTGGGCGAGGCTGCCGCCTTCGGTGACGGGGACGAGGTCGAGCAGGGCAAATTTGGTCATGGCCACCAGATGGTTGTCGGCGCAGCAAATCGCAATGGCGTCTTCGCCATCTGTCCACACGGCGCCGGATCGGCTAGCCCCGCGCGATGAACCGCATCATCACCCTGACGTTCGAACCCGCCGTCGACATGACGACCACAACTCCGCGCGTTGTCCCGACCGACAAACTGCGCTGCACCAAGCCACGGCGCGATCCCGGCGGTGGCGGCATCAACGTTGCCCGCGTCGTCACCGAACTGGGCGGGGAGGCGCTCGCGGTTTTCCCCGCCGGTGGACCGACCGGACAGCTCTTGATCGAAATGATCGAGCAACGCGGCGTGCAATGCCGCGCCATCGCCATGCGCGAAGGGACGCGGCGAAACATCACCGTCAACGCGACCGAAAGCGGCGAACAGTTCCGCTTCGTCATGCCCGCGCCGGTGCTCAGCGAGAGCGAAGCCGGGGCGCTCGTCGCAGCGGCGGTCGATGCGCTCGAACCGGGCGGCTGGCTGGTGCTCGGCGGCGGCGTTCCCCAGGCGCATGCCGCGCTGCTTGGGCCGCTGCTGGCGCGGGCGAAGGAACTGGGCGTGCGCGTCGTCGCCGACACATCGGGTGCCGCGCTCGAGGCGATCCGCGGCGTCTGGCTGACCAAGCCCAATCTGCTCGAGCTCGAAACGATGGCCGGGCGCGAGCTGGTCGGGGAACGAAACGATCGCGACGGCGGCGCGCACCTGCCTGATCGAAGCTGGCATCAGCGATATGGTCGTCGTTTCGCTCGCCGCAGACGGCGCCTTGCTTGTCACCGCCGATCGCCATCGACGCTTCGCCGCGCCGCCGGTCGAGGCTGACAGCGCGGTCGGTGCGGGCGATGCGATGGTCGCAGGGTATCGTCCTTGCCTCACAGCGCGGCATGGGAATCGACGAGGCAGTGCACTACGGCACGATCGTCGGCTCGGCGGCGTTGCTGACCCCGGCGACCGAGTTGGTCCACAGGGAAGATGTCGAGCGGTTGCTCGGCGAAATCGGTTAGTCAGCGGCCCTCGGGGCCCGCGTTCTCGCCGCGCACCGCCTTGGTTTCTTCGGCGGATTGCGGAGAGTTGCCGCGAACGTATGCGCGCTGTCCGCCGATCCAGGTCTCGACGACCTTGGCATTGCGGATCGTTTCGGGGTCGGCGGTCAGCGGGTCGATGTCGAGCAGGACGAAATCGGCGCGCTTGCCCGGGGTCAGCGATCCCAGCCGATCCTCGGCAAAGCCGGCATAGGCACCGCCCGTCGTAAACGCCGCGATCGCCTGTTCGCGCGTGACGCGTTCGCGCGGGATCCAGCCGCCGAGCGGCTGGCCTTCGGCGTCGAGCCGCGTCATCGCCACGGCAATGCCGGGGAAGGGGTTGGGGCTTTCGACCGGCACATCGGAGCCGAATGCGAGATGCGCGCCGTTGCGCAGCATCGAACCCCAGGCATAGGCTCCGCCAAGCCGCCCGGTCGGCGACAGGTCGGGGCCCATCCGCACCGTCGCCATTTTCCAGTCGCTGGTCTGGTGGACGGGCTGCATCGAGGCGACGATGCCGTTCTTGCCGAAGCGCGGCAGGTCGGCGGGATCGACGATCTGGGCATGTTCGATCCGCCAGCGGCGATCGCCGCCGAAGCGATCGACGACGCTGTCGATCGCGTCGAGCACTTCCTGGTTGGCACGGTCGCCGATCGCGTGGACCGCGACCTGGAACCCGTCCATCGAGGCGCGCACCAGCTTGTTGCGCAGCTCCGAATAGCTCAGCATCGGCAGGCCGGTCTGGTCGGGTGCGTCGGCGTAGGGCGCCTTGAGCCATGCTCCGCGCGATCCCAGCGCGCCGTCGAGGTACAGCTTCACCCCGACCATCCTGAGGCGGTCGTCATAGAGCCACGGTGTCGGGCGCGGCCCGGCGATCGCGACCATGTTCTCGATACCCATGCCGTACGAAATGATCCGCACGCTCAACCGGTTGAGATCGCCGGCGCGGCGGAATGCCTGCCAGGCGGGCATGTCGGTGCCCATGTCGGCGATCGCCGTGATGCCGTTCTCGAGCAGGATCGCCTGCGCTGCGGCGAGCGCGCGGTCGTAATCGCGCGGCAGCGGCTGTGGCACGACCCGCTGGACCAGCGACTGGGCATTGTCGACAAACACCCCGGCGGGCTTGCCGTTCGCCATCTCGACGCGGCCACCCTCTGGCGTCGGCGTCTTGGCAGTTACCTGCGCGGCGGCGATTGCCTTGCTGTTGGCCCAGCTGGCATGGCCGTCGACGCGTTCGAGAAAGGCGGGACGATTGCCCGTCACGGCGTCGAGCTCGGCGGCGGTCGGATAGCGGCCGAGGCCCCATTTCTCTTGGTTCCAGCCGCGCCCGAGGATCCATGGCACATCGGGATTTGCGGCCGAATATTTGGCGATCCGGTCGAGCGCTTCGGCGAGCGAACTGGTGTCCGACAGGTCGAGTAGAAGGGCCTGGAATCCGAGCCCGATGACATGGCCGTGCGCGTCGATAAGCCCCGGCATCAGGTGGCGGCCTTCGCCGTCATAGCGATAGGTCAGCCCGTCCTTGGGCCGCTTGTCCTTTTTCGCCAGCAGCTTCTTGACGTGGCCGTCGTCGCTGACGACGATGCCGGTGAAGCGGACGACCTGACCGGCATCGTCGAGCGTGAAGCCATCGACATTGTCGACCAGCCCGTCGGCAAATGCGGGGGCGCTTGTCGTTACAAGCAGCGCGACCAGCGCGGCGCGGGCAAAACGGGTCATCGTCATCGTTTCAGTCTCCGGATCAGCGAACTTGTGTCCTGCCGCGCGCCGCCCATCGCCTGCACGTCGGCATAAAATTGGTCGACCAGCGCCGCGACCGGGACCGAGGCGCCATTGCGGCGCGCCTCGTCGAGCGCGAGACCGAGGTCCTTGCGCATCCAGTCGACCGCGAAGCCGAAATCGAATTCGTCCTTGGCCATCGTTGCCCAGCGATTGCTCATCTGCCAGCTGCCGGCCGCGCCGCCCGAGACCGCCTCGAAGGTCTTGTCCATGTCGAGGCCCGCGGCCTGCGCGAAGGCGATCGCTTCCGACAGGCCCTCGATTACCCCGGCGATGGCGATCTGGTTGACCATCTTGGCGGTCTGCCCCGCACCCGCCGCGCCGACATGGACGATGCGTGATGCATAGGCATCCATCACCGGTTCGGCGGCGGCGAAGGCGGCGTCGCTGCCGCCGCACATGATCGCAAGGCTGCCGTTCTCGGCGCCCGCCTGGCCGCCCGATACCGGGCGCGTCGAGTGCCAGCACGCCCTGTTCGCCGGCTTTGCGCTCGATCCGCCGCGCCAGATCGGCCGAGACCGTCGTATGGTCGATCGCGAGAGCGCCGTTCGCCATTGCGCCGAGCGCGCCGTCGCTGCCGAGCATGACCTCGGCGAGATCGTCGTCATTGCCAACGCAGCTGATGACGATGTCGCATCCGCGCGCCGCATCGGCCGGATTATCATGGACGGTTGCGGCGAACGTGCCCGCCGCGCGTTCGGCCTTGTCGCGCGAGCGATTGAACAAGGCGAGCGTGTGGCCCGCGGTCGCGAGGTGCCGCGCCATGGGAGCGCCCATCACGCCGGTACCGATAAATGCTATTTTTGCCATGGGGGGTCTTTAGCCAAGCCGGTGCCCCGACGCCAGAGATGCGAACAATGCGGCGAGGCGAGTCGATTTCGCGCCGGGCCGTTAACGTTTGACCCTTGCCTGTCCCGTTCTGATTCACCTTGGCGAGTCAAAGCCGATCGGGGCGCGCAGACTGCACTATTTCGTGGTAAAGAGGGTTTGCGCGACGGGCCGCTGGGTGCATAACACCGGCTCTGCCCAGAGGGTGATCGATGCAAAGAGGTTAACAAACGCGGTGACTGCGCCCTTTAAATTTCCCCGGTTCTTCGTCACCACGCCTGGTCCGTGCCCCTATCTGCCGGGCAAGACCGAGCGGAAGGTGTTCACCGAGCTGGGTGGCGATCAGGCGCATGATTTGAACGACGCGCTGGGCCGGATCGGTTTTCGCCGCAGCCAGAACGTCGCCTACCGGCCGAGCTGCATCGATTGCACCGCGTGCGTATCGGTGCGCATCGTTGCCGACGATTTTACCGCCTCATCCAGTCAGCGGCGCACGATCAAGCGCAACCGGGCGATCACCACGACGATGTGCAAGCCATGGGCGACCGAGGAACAGTTCGCGCTGTTGCGTCGCTATCTTGCCGCTCGCCATCCCGACGGCGGGATGACCGAGATGGACGAAAGCGATTTCGCCGACATGGTCGAGCTGAGCCCGGTCGACAGCTTCATGATCGAATATCGTGAACCCGGTGTCGGCGAAGTGCCGGGCGCGCTGATCGGTGCCTGCCTGACCGACCGCCAGGCCGACGGCCTGTCGATGGTCTACAGTTTCTTCGAACCCGACCATCCCGCCTTTGACGGGCTGGGCACGTACATCATCCTCGATCACATCGCCAAGGCGCGCGAGGGCGGCCTGCCTTACGTCTATCTCGGCTATTGGGTCGAGGGCAGCCCACGCATGCAGTACAAGACGCGCTTCCAGCCGCTCGAACGGCTTGGACCCGACGGCTGGTCGCGGATGAAGGTGGGCGCGGGCAAGGCCGCGCCAACGCCCTGCGCCAAGCTGCGCGATACCGTCAGGGCGCTGCAGGACGCCTGATCTGTGCCAATGCCCCGGCGATATGGTCGCCGAGCCGTTCGACCTCATTCGCTGACAATCGCAAGCCCAGCTTGGTCCGCCGCCAGATGACATCGTCGGCGGTGCGCGCGAATTCATTGTCGATCAGGTGCCGCACCTCGGCCTCGTAGAGGTCGGCGCCGAAATGCTGGCCGAGGTCGGACGGCCGTTTCGCATCGCCCAGGATCGCGATGCTCGCGCTACCATAGCTGCGCGCATATCGGGCGAGCATCGCAGGCGGCAGGGCGGGGTACTGGCTCGCCAATACCGCGGCATAGGCACCGGGCCCACCGGCCCCGATCGTTCCGCCGGGCAGCGGCGCGTCGGCGGTCCAGTCTCCGCGGCCTGCGTCGATTTCGGGCGCCAGCAGCGCCAGCACGTCCTCGGCAAGACGCCGATAGGTGGTGATCTTCCCGCCGATGATGTGCACTGCCTGTGGAACGTCGCCGCCGCCGTCATGCTTGAGGACATAGTTGCGCGTTACATCGGCGGCATCGGCGCTGCCATCGTCGTAGAGCGATCGCACGCCGGCGTAGCTCCAGACGATGTCGCTGCGATCGATCGCCTTGGCGAAATGGCGGTTGGCGACATCGATCAGATAGTCGGTCTCGCCATCCGAAATCGCGACCTCGCCCATTTCGCTTAGCGGCGGCGGGTCTGCATCGGTGGTCCCGATCAGCGTGAAATCATTTTCATAGGGCAGGGCGAAGACGATCCGCCGGTCGTCGTTCTGGAAGATGAAGGCGCGGTCGAGGTCGTGGATCCGCGGAACGACGATATGGCTGCCCTTGACCAGCCGAACGACGTGGCCAGCCGGCGCGCTTGATGCCATTGCGCTTCCGGTCAGCGCCATGACCTGTTCGACCCATGGCCCCGCCGCATTGACGACGGCGCGCGCGGTCAGCGTGAAGTCTTCGCCATCGCCGCGCACGGCAACGCGCCAGAGATCGCCGTCGCGCGCAATCCCGACGCATGCGTGCCGCGTCAGGATTGTCGCCCCGTGCGCCTCGGCATCGACCGCGTTGAGCACGACGAGCCGCGCGTCGTCGACCCAGCAATCCGAATATTCGAAGCCGCGCGCATATTCACCCGCGAGCAGCCCCGCGAACGGCGGGCGGTCGAGCCGCACGCCTTTCGATCCCGGCAGGCTGCGGCGCATATCGAGCCAGTCGTAGAGCAACAGTCCGATGCGGATCATCCACGCCGGACGCAGCCGCGCATCATGCGGCAGGACGAAACGCATCGGCCAGACGATGTGCGGCGCGATGTGCATCAGCACTTCGCGTTCCTTCAGTGCCTTGCGGACGAGGCCGAACTCGTACTGCTCGAGATAGCGAATACCGCCATGGACGAGCTTCGAACTCGCCGAAGAGGTATGCGCGGCAAGGTCGTCGCGCTCGACCAACGCCACCTTGAGCCCGCGCCCCGCCGCATCGCGCGCCACGCCTGCGCCGTTGATGCCGCCGCCGATGACGATCAGGTCGAACGCGTTTTCCATGCGCGCATCTATTGCATGATGGCACCGCCAAGCGAAGCGCGTTAGGCGTGGCACCATGATCCAGCCAACCCGCGCCACCTATTCGTCCCAGACCCTCTCGCTCAATGCGTGGCATTGGGGCGATCCCGCCAACCCGCCGCTGCTGCTCGTCCATGGCGGGCTCGACCATGCGCGCAGCTGGGACTGGATCGCGCAGGAACTCGCCGCCGACTGGCACGTCGTCGCGCCCGACCTGCGCGGTCATGGCGACAGCGACTGGGCGAGCAGCAGCGGCTATCCGATGATGAACTTCGTCTATGATCTCGGCGAGATCGTCCGCCAGCTCGGCTGGGATCGCTTCACGCTGATCGGCCATTCGCTCGGCGGCAATATCGCGCTGCGCTATGCCGGGCTGTTTCCCGACCGGATCGAACGCCTCGTCTCGATCGAGGGGCTCGGCCCGTCACCCGAGATGCTCGCCAAGCGCGTCGAAAAGGGCATCGAGAACCGGCTGCGCGACTGGTTCGACGATGTCCGCACCGCCTCGGGGCGAACCCACCGTGCCTATGCCAGCATCGCCGATGCCGAGGCGCGGATGCGCGCGGCGAACGCGCATTTGTCCGAAGACCAGGTCCGCCACCTGACCGAGCACGGGCTGCGCCAGGAAAACATGAGTGAAGGCGAGGGCGGCTGGCGCTGGAAGTTCGACCCGATGATCCGCGCTTGGTGCCCGCTCGACATCACGCAGGACGAGATCCACGCTTTATGGGGCAAGATCGCTTGCCCGACCTGGCTCGCCTATGGCGGCAAGAGCTGGGCCTCGAACCCCGCCGAAGACGGCCGCGACGCCTATTTCACCAATGCGCACGTGACGCTCTACGATGACGCGGGCCACTGGCTCCACCACGATGCCTTCGATGCGTTCATGGCGGACTTGCGCGCGTTTATCGGCTGAACACGGCAATAAATCCCGTCATTGCGAGGAGCGAAGCGCCGCGGCAATCCAGAGCGGAACGCGATCCGCCTTGGATTGCTTCGCTACGCTCGCACTGACGACGCAGGCTGGCATGACGGATTGTTAATTCATCGCGCGCAATAATAGCCCATGATTTCAACGGCACCATCGTCGCGCCAACTTCGCGTCTTCATGGCTTCGCTCATCCTTGCGCTTCTGTCGGCCTGCAGCGTGCAGGATATTCCGAATACCGCTTCCGCATGACGGTCGAGGTCGAAACGCCCGAAGGACTGCGGACCGGATCGAGCGTGTATCAGATCTCGGCGTGGAACACCGGCGCGATGCTGCCCGATGCGAGCAAGCGCGGATGGAACGTACAGGGTGACGCCGTGGCGGTCGATATGCCCGATGGTCATACGCTTTTCGCGCTGTTAAAAACATCAGGCGATCCACGGCGACCTCGCTGGGCTTTCGATGACGACGCTCGATCCGGCCAATCAACAACGATGTCGTCGAAAGCGCTGCACCGACTCGCATCGCCAGATAGCGCTCAGAAGCCGAGCTGTCGTACCGGCCTGATATTTATCCGTGCTGGTGACTTTCGCCACATTTGGATCCGAGACAATGTTGAGTACGTGAGATTCCAACTCTCTGCTGCGAGCTTCGGCAAGGGCGTCCGGCTCAAGCGCATCACGGTGCAACCGTACCGATGATTCTGTAACCGCGGATCGAAAAAAGGCTAACTTGGCTTCCAAAATGTCATCCATCGAATGCTCGATGGCCAAACGTACATAAACTTACGGACGCTGGCCAATAGTCCACTCAGGATTGCATGAACCATAGACGAGAGATTTCTTTGCCGAACGAAGCAATCTCAGCTTTACACTAACTTAGCTACCCAATACTCGCCACCCCCGGCGCCGCGCTGTCGTGCTTGTCGGCGCGTTTCCAGCCGAACAGCAGGTCGCGCTCGAGATGGCCGCGCAGGCCCGGCATAATAGGCGCTGAGGAACCCCTCGGCGTCGGAGACATGCTCGGCCCAGCCGATCCGCCCGACGATCGCGTCGGTGACGACCCACATCTGCGCATCGTCCTTTAATCTCAGCACCTCTTCGAGCCGGGTCAGTTCGGCGACGCCATAGGCCGACAGCTGCGCGCGGGTGAAGGCATAGCGATGCGCATCATATTGCGGCGCCGACAGGTCCTCGCCGAGCTTCTGCTTGCCCGTTTCGATCACCCACGTCCCCGCGAGCAGGTCGCCGACGCGCATGCGGTCGCGGTTGAACAGCAGGAACAGCGTGAACAACAGCGCCCAGCCGACCCCGAACAGGACGACCCAGCCGTCGAGCCCGCCGCCTGCACCGCCGAAGCTGAGCATCGTCAGCGGCAGGAACAGCTCGATCTCGCGCATCAGGTTGCGCGCGATGACCTGGTCGACATTGAGCGCGCCGCCGTCGCGCGAGACGACGCGCAGGCCGAGCAGGCGCTTGCCCGGCGTCGCCGCGCGCTTGCCCGCCTCGAAACCGATGAACCACAAATTGCGCAGCAGGAACATCGCGATCATCACGCCGATCATCAGCGGCTCGCCGCGTTCGAACCCCAGCGAGATCACGCCGAATACCGCGAGCAGGATCACCGCGATAAACATCAGCAGCAACAGGCCGAGATCGACCGTCAGCGCGGCGAGGCGCGCGCCGGCGCTGCCGATCGTCACGCCGAGGTCGAACCCCTCGGGCGTGACGAGTGCACGGCGGCGCTTGCCGTCGGTGGTGGCGACCCTCGCGCTGCTCATTGCGGCGCCTCGGCTTTGGGGCGGATGCGCAGGCCGTAATAATAGCCGCACCACACGGCGAGCATGCCGCCGCCGATCACATAGCGGGCAAGATCGCTCGTGATCGTCTGGCGTCCGATGCCTTCGATCAGCCCGGCGACCAGCAGCATGATGATTACCCCGACCATCGCGACGCCCGCGGTGCGCCCTGCGCGCGCCGCCGCGTCGATCCGGCTCGATTCGCCGGGAAAGGCGACCGCGGTGCCGATCCGCATCCCCGCGGCGCCCGCTAGCACGATCGCGAACAGTTCGGTCGTCCCGTGGATCGACAGCCAGCCGACGAACTGCCAGCCGAGCCCCTTGGCGAAATAGACCTGTGCCATCGCCCCCATCAGCGCGCCGTTGGTCGCCACGAGCAGCACCGTCGGGACGGCAAAGGCGAAGCCAAGCGCAAAGGCGAGGATCGCGATCTGCGCATTGTGGACGAACAGATAGGCTGCGAAACCCGACAGGAAGTCGCCGCTGCCGTAGAGAATCTCGCGCAGCGATGCCGCGCTCGCCTCGGGACCGCGCCCCTGCGCCATCTCGCCGACGATCGCGGCAAACCAGACCGGATCGAGCGCGACCAGCCGCCATCCCGCGACGATGCCGATCGCCAGCACTGCGAACATGACCAGCGTCTCTTTCCACAGGCTGCGCATCGCGGCGGGCCAGTCGGTCAGGAAGAAACGCCCGATCCGCGGCCCCAATTGTCCGCGCGCGCCATAGAGATAATGATAGCCGCGCAGCGACAGCGCCTCGAGATAGGCGAGCAATTGCGCGTCGAGCACCGCGCTGCGTGCGACCGCGAGCGACGACAAGGTCGCGCGATAGAGCAAGGGCAGCTGGACGAGCTCCTCTTCGCTCAGCTTGCGCGGCGATTTCCTTTCGGCCCTGTCGAGCAGCGTTTCGAATGCCGCGCCATTGCTCCTCGCGCTCGGCGCGAAAACTGGCGAGCGACTGGCGCACTGCGCCGACATTGCTTCTGATTTCGCCGCTGCCGCTCACAATCGGTCCTCGCGCTTGAGCGTCAGGTAGCGTTCGAGCAGCGCCGGGCCGATCTCGTCGTGCGTCGCCTCGATCACCTCGACGCCGAGCAGGTGGAGGCGTTCGATCACCAGCTGGCGCTCGCGCAGCAGCGCGCCCGCGGTGACGGCGCGCGCGACGTCTTCGCCGCTTGCAGGTTCGGCGTCGGCCATCGCCTCGAGCTCGGCATCGCGCATCAGGACGAACAATACGAGGTGGCGGCGCGTCAGCGCGCCGACGTTGCGGAGCATCAATTCGGCCGAGATGCTGTCGACGAAATCGGTGAAGACGACGACCAGCGATCGCCGTTCGAGCCGGGCGCCGAGCGTCGTCAGCGCGAGCGTGAAATTGGTTTCCTCGGGCGAATAGTCGATCTCGGCGGCGCGCTTTTGCAGCAACGAAAATCCCGCGACCCCGCTCATCGCCCCGCTGGCGACGCGCGGGCGCGAATCGAAGCCGAACAGCCGCACGCTGTCGCCGCCCTTCAGCGCCATGAACGCGGTCAGCAGCGCCGCGCCGACCGCGCGGTCGACCTTGGGCATGCCCGCGACGGGTTCGCACATCAGTCGGCCGCTATCGATCGCCAGCACGACCGACTGGTTGTGATCGGTGCGATATTCGCGCGCGAGCAGCTCACCGTGGCGCGCGCTGCGTTTCCAGTCGATGCTGCGGCGGCCCATGCCCGGCTGATATTCGCGCAGCGCCTCGAACTCGCGTCCCTGGCCGCGCCGCCGGCGGTCCTGCTCGCCCGGGGCTGCTTCCTGCAGGTAGCGCAGCGCCTGCGACCGCAATGTCTCGAGATCGGGGATGACCGCGATCGCGCGGTCGACGGGTGCCGATGTCTGCTTCCACACCAGTCCGAACGCGCCCGGCCAGCGCAGCCACAGCCGCGCCACCGCTGCCTGTCCGCGCCGTACCGCCTCGAACGGGATCGCCAGCGTCGCCGAACGATCTTCGATCGTCATCGCGTCGCTGTCGCCGATAGTGCGCAAGCGCGCGTCGGTCGCGATCCGCCCTTCGATCCGGCGCGGAACGCTGCGGGCGAAATCGGCCCCCAGCATCACGCGCCCGTGCGTTCCGACACCGATCATCGCGGGCAAGGCGACGCGCGGCGCGACGCTGGACCGGGGCGACGCCGCTGACTGCATCGACAACGATGAACGCGGCGAGCAGGCACAAGGGCAACAGGCCGAGATACCATGACGCCGGCAGCATGAGCGCGACGCCAAGCGCGGGCAGGGCGGCGGCCGCAGCCAGCCACGCCGCACGTCGCGCGGGATAGATCACCGCGGCGCCTCGACCGCTTCGACCAGCGCGGCGACGATCGGTTCGACCTCGCGCCCGTCGATCTGCGCGGTCGCCGACAGGATGACGCGGTGGCGCAGCGCGGGCACCGCGAGCGCCTTCACGTCGTCGGGCAGGACATAATCGCGTCCGTCGAGCGCGGCACGAGCGCGTGCGCCGCGCGCCAGCATCGCGCCCGCACGCGGGCTGGCGCCAACCTCGAGATCGCCGCTCATGCGCGTCGCGCGCACCAGGCTGGCGATATAGGTGACGATTTCATCGACCAGCGTCACCGAACTTGCCGCGTCGATCGCCGCTTCGATCGTCTCGCGCGATGCTTGCGGGGTAATTTCCCACTTCGCCGGATCGTCGCGCATCGCCCCGCCGCCATGCGTCTTGATGATCATCTCTTCCTGCGCCTCGGTCGGATAATCTACACTGTGCTTGAACAGGAAGCGGTCGAGCTGCGCTTCGGGCAGCGGATAGACGCCTTGGTGTTCGATCGGGTTCTGCGTCGCCACCACCATGAAGGTGCGACCCAGTCGATGCGTCTCGCCATCGAACGTGACCGCATGTTCCTGCATCGCTTCGAGCAACGCGGCCTGCGTTTTAGCAGGCGTCCGGTTGATCTCGTCGGCGAGCAGGAGATCGCAGAAGATCGGCCCCTTGGTCATCGCGAATTCGCCCGACTGGAAATTATAGATGTTCGATCCGATGATGTCGCCGGGCATCAGGTCGGGGGTGAACTGGATGCGCCCGAAATCGAGGCCGAGCGAAGCGGCGAACGCGCGCGCGGTCATCGTCTTGGCGGTCCCCGGCGGGCCTTCGAGCAGGATGTGCCCGCCGGCAAACAGCGCTGTCAGCATCAGGTCGATCATGTCGTCCTGGCCGGTGATGACGCGCGCGACCTCGCCCCGGATGGCATCGGCGAGCGGCTTGATCTCTTCAATTTTCACGGGTTTTCCCTTTTATCCAGCGATACAGGTCGTCGCTCGCAGCGAGCATTGACGGTTCATTCGTGGTCGCGCGCAACGACGCCAGCTTGGCGCTGAAGCCTTGTCCGCCCTCTTCATCACGGCGGTCGAGCCACTGTAACAGCGCTTCGCCGTGCAGGCCGGCGGGCGCGCGCAAACGGCTCGCGGCGCGCATTTCGACGATATCGGCGTAATGGTCGCCCAGCCCGCCGATCTTGCCGCCGCGCCGCATCAGCCGTGCGGTCGCATCGGCCAGCGCGCGCTTGCCGAAACGCAGCACGCGTTCGGGCCGGGCGGCTTCGCCGAAACGCCCCAGCCCCCCGAGAAAGGCGAGCAAGGCGGCAAAGACGAGGCTGAGCGTGAGGGCCAGGAAGGGCGGTTCGAGCATCAGCTTGCCGAGGCTGCGTGAGACGGGCGCGCGCGCCAGGCTGAGATCGAACAGGATCTTGCTCTTCGGGTCGGTCTTGAGGCCGCGCAGCAGCGCGACCGCGGCGACGGCGTCGGCGCGTTTTGCCAGGCCCGCGTTGTTGAGCAGGTCGGCATCGACCAGCACCCAGTGCGGTTGGCCCTTGGTGGCAATCGGCCGCTGCGCCGCCGCGCTCGTCGCCTTCGGTCGGGAGCGGTGCGTCGAGCGCCTCGGCGAATTCGTTCAAGCGGCTTGCGGTTGATCCGCCCGGCCTTGTAGACGAAGCCCGGCTTGTTCGGATAGCGTGCGACCTGCCATTTGGGCAGGATGAACAGGGTCGACTTGAACCGGCGCAGTTCGGCCAGTTCGGCCAGCCGGTCGACATCGAAACCGGCGTCGATCGGAACGACGAGAAGATCGGCGTCGGTCGCCGGGATCGATCGCAGTTCGACATCTTCGCCCGCGAGCTCAAGCAGTTTGACGATTCCGGCATAGCCATTACCGCCCTTGGCATCGGCAGTTGCCGCGCCCGGCGGGCTCGACCGGAAATCGGGGGCATAGGTCGCCAGGACGATAAACCCGGCCAGCGCGATGATGCTCGCGGCGATGCCCCAGGCGACCGCCCGGGGCGAGAATGTCTGATGCTCGCTCATGCCACCTGCCTGCGCCATCCTTCGGCGAAGGCGAAGCTTTCATAGGCTTGGCGCGCCTCGTGCCAGCCGTCACTGCCAACACTGCGGCGGGCGAAGAGCGCGCGTTCGACGATGCCCGCAATTCTTGAAAACGCATCGCGGGGCCGGGCCGGAAGGCGCGCGTCGACGGCGATATCGCGCGCGGTCAGCGAGGGTTGTAGGAAATCGGGCAGGCGGCGTGCAATGTCCTCGACACTTCGCACGAGCAGCAGATGGACCGCCGCTTCGTAATCGCCGGCTTCGGCCAGCGCATCGGCTTCGGCGAGCAGCGTGCGCGCAACGCGCGCTTCGGGTCGCCAGTCCGCATCGTCATCATCGATCTGCTCGCGCTTCCACCGCGATGCCCAGCCATATCCGCCGAGTTGCGCAATCACGAGATAGGCGACGAAGGCGGCGATCAGCGCAACCCCGGCCCAGAAGATATAGGTTGCGAAGGGTGCCAGCGCGGCGATGAATTCGGCGATCATCTTGGCGAGGCCCGACGGCTCGATTTTGGGCGGCGGGGCGAGGCTGAACTGGATCGACCTATCGGCAATCAATTCGGCATGCGCGCGCGCCAGCGTTGCTGCGTCGATTGCTCCGCCATCAGCGCTCATCAGCCGTCACCGCCCCCTGCGACCAGCGACTGTGTTTGCCGCTGTTTCCATGGTTTAGCGCAAGTGCGCGGGGGTGCAAGGCATCAGGTGCCGGGGTGGCCAAGGTCGCCGAGAATGGCGTCGACCGCCTGATCGGCAATCCGGTCGCGGCCGATCGGGCCTTCGGGTCGGAACCAGTTGTGCGTCCAGTTGAGCATTCCGTAGAACAGCATGACCTTGATCCGCAGCGTATCGCGATCACTGGCGCGGCGATCGATCGCGGTGAACAGCGACTGGGTGAAATCGACGATTTCGCGCTGCTTGGCGACGATATCGTCGCGCTGTGCCGCGGTCAGATGGTTGAGTTCATAGAGCAGTACCTTCTGGCTGTCCGACGCGCCGACATAGCGATCGAGCAAGGCGCGCGCCAATTGCCGCAGCCACGCTTCGGGAGGTTCTGCGCTTGTGGCAACGGCGTCCTTTACCGCAAGCAGCGCGTCGATATGGCTGCGCATGACGTCGTAGAGGATATCCTCCTTGGCGGCATAATAATGATAGATCAGCGACTTGGAGAAGCCGCCGGCCGCCGCGAGATCGGCAATCGAGGCACCGCCGAACCCGCGCGCCGCAAACAGATGCGCGGCATGCGCGGTGATCGCCGCACGCTTGGCATCGTAATCGGCGGCCTGGAGTCGCGCCATCGCTCGTCCTTCCCGCCTAGGCCTCGTTCTGGGTGAGCAGGTCGTATGTCGCGACGAGCTCGTCGTTCTGGTTGAAGATCTCGACCGCCCATTTGACGACGCCCTCGTCGTCGGACTTCAAGGATTTCGACCGCACCGTCAGCTCGACGCGCATGCTGTCATCGGGATAGAGCGGGGTCAGGAAACGCAGGTTTTCGAGCCCGGTATTGGCGAGTACCGGACCCGGATCGGGATCGACGAACAGGCCCGCGGCGAAGCTCAGGATGAGATAGCCGTGCGCGACGCGGCCTTCGAAGATCGGCGATGCCTTGGCCGCTTCCTCGTCCATGTGGGCGTAGAAATTGTCGCCGGTAAAATCGGCGAAATGCTCGATATCGGCGATCGTCACGGTGCGGCTCGCGGTCTTGAGCGTGTCGCCGATATTCAGGTCGCGCATGCGTTTGCGGAACGGATGGGCATCGACGAAATGCTTCGGCGCATCGGGGATATATTGCTGCGATATCGCCGCGATCATCGCTGGCGTCGACTGGATCGCGGTGCGCTGCATGTAATGTTTGACCGCGCGCGTGCCGCCCAGTTCCTCGCTGCCGCCCGCGCGGCCTGGGCCACCATGGACAAGGACGGGGAGCGGCGAGCCGTGGCCGGTCGAATCCGTTGCATTGTCGCGGTTTATGACGAGCATGCGGCCGTGATAGGCCGCCGCGCCGACGACGAAGTCGCGCGCGGCGCGCGCGTCGTGCGTGAACATCGACAGCGCCAGGCTGCCCATGCCGCGATTGGCCAGCGCGACCGCGTCGGCAATGTCGGAATAAGGCATGATCGTCGCCACCGGGCCGAATGCCTCGATATCGTGGATCGCGGTCGCGGCCCAGGGATCGTCGGCGCGCAGCAGCACCGGCGGCATGAAGGCGCCGCCTTCGGGTCCGGTCGTCGCGGCGGGATCGCCCGACACGACGCGTGCGCCCGATGCGACGAGCTTGGCGATCTGCGCGCGCACATCGTCGCGCTGCGCGCAGCTGACCAGCGCGCCCATGCCGCTCGCCTTGTCGCGCGGGTCGCCGACGGTCTTGGCTTCGAGCGCCTCGGCGATCGCGGCCTGCGCCGCGTCGAGATATTCTGCGGGGACGATTGCGCGGCGGATCGCGGTGCATTTCTGTCCCGCCTTGACCGTGATCTCGTTGACGACCTCGGCGACGAACAGGTCGAATTCAGGCGTTCCGGGCGCGGCATCGGGGCCGAGGATCGCGGCGTTGAGGCTGTCCTGTTCGGCAACGAACCTGACCGATTCCCGCGCGATCGAGGGATGCGAACGCAGCTTGCGCGCGGTCGCCGCCGACCCGGTGAAACTCACCATGTCCTGGCCGGTGAGATGGTCGAACAGATCGCCGACGCCGCCGACGATCAACTGCAGCGCGCCATCGGGCAGCAGGCCGCTGTCGATCATCACGCGCACCGCCGCCTCGGTTAGATAAGCTCGTCGAACTGGCCGGCTTGACGATCGCGGGAACGCCCGCGACCAGCGCCGGCGCGAGCTTTTCGAGCATGCCCCAGACGGGAAAGTTGAACGCGTTGATCATCACCGCCGCGCCTTGCAGCGGCGTATAGATATGCTGGCCGATGAAGCTGCCCGATTTGCTCAGCGGTTCGACCGCGCCATCGAGCAGGACATGCGCGTCGGGCAGCTCGCGCCGCGCCTTCGAGCTGATCGACAGCATCGTGCCCGCGCCGCCCTCGATGTCGATCCAGCCGTCCTTGCGCGTCGCGCCGGTCAGGTAGTTGAGCGCGTAGAGCTCCTCCTTGGCGGCAAGGATCGCGAGGCCGAGGCCCTTTACCATGTGGGCGCGCTCGTGGAAGGTCATCGCGCGCAGGGCAGGGCCGCCGACCGTGCGGGCGTGATCGAGCATCGCGCCGAAATCGATCCCGCCCGATCCGGTCGTCGCGACCGGCGCGCCGTCGATCGCGCTGACGAGCTGGGGCCGGTCGCCGGTTCCGGCGATCCATTCGCCGCGCGCGTAATTGAGGAGGTCCTGCGTTTTCATGATCTAGCGTCCCGTGAAGCTGGGTTTGCGTTTTTCGGTGAAGGCGGCGACGCCCTCGGCATAATCGTGCGTGCCGCCGAGCATCCGCATCGCATCGCGCTCTTCGTCGAGTTCGGTGTCGAGGTCGTTGGCCCAGGCGGCACGAATACGCTTCTTGGTCTCGGCGAGGCCGCGCGTCGGGACCGGCGGCGAACTTGGCGGCGAGCGCGGTTGCCTCGGCGACCAGCGCGTCGTCATCGACGCATTTCCAGATCAGTCCCCATTCGGCGGCGGTCTCTGCCATGATCGGCTCGCCGGTCAGCGCGAGTCCCATCGCGCGCGCCTGGCCGATCAACCGCGGCAGGATCCATGTCCCGCCCGAATCGGGGATCAGGCCGATATTGGCAAACGACTGGATGAACTTGGCCGACTTGGCCGCGATGACGATGTCGCAGGCGAGCGCGATGTTTGCACCGGCGCCTGCGGCGACGCCGTTGACCGCGCAGACGACGGGCATCGGCAATGCGGCGATGCGGCGGATCAGCGGGTTGTAGTAGGTTTCGACCGAGTGGCCGAGATCGGGCGCGGCATTATCGGCCGAAACCGCGCGGTCGCCGAGGTCCTGTCCGGCGCAGAAACCGCGCCCGGCTCCGGTCAGGAGAACGGCGCGAACGGTGTCGTCGGCTTCGATCATGTCGAACGCGGCACGGACCTCTTCGTGCATCCGGACGTTGAAACTGTTGAGCCGGTCGGGCCGGTTGAGCGTGATCGTCGCAAGACCGTTCTGGCTGGAATATTCGATCGTTTCGAAGGTCATTCGGAGGCCTTTCGGATATCGGTATGGAGGATAGACCGAGGTTGATACATACAATAGAATTCATTGACCGATCGGTCAATTTATTCTATTCTGCGCACGCAGAACGGAGAGACGGATATGTACGCACAAAAGGTCGAATCGACCGGCGCCAGGCCCAAATCACTCGACGAGATGGATCCGCAGGAACGCGCCTTCCAGGAGCGGATCGACGCCAATATCAAGATCGAGCCGAAGGAATGGATGCCCGAGGGCTATCGCAAGACGCTTGATCCGGCAGATTTCGCAGCACGCGCATTCGGAAATCGTCGGCCAGCTGCCCGAGGGCAACTGGATCACGCGCGCGCCGACGCTCGACCGCAAGGCGATCCTGCTCGCCAAGGTGCAGGACGAGGCGGGCCACGGGCTCTACCTCTATTGCGCCGCCGAAACGCTCGGCGTGACGCGCGACCAGCTCACCGAGCAGTTGCTTTCGGGCAAGGCCAAATATTCGTCGATCTTCAATTACCCGACGCTGACCTGGGCCGATATCGGCGCGATCGGCTGGCTCGTCGATGGCGCGGCGATCATGAACCAGGTGCCGCTGCAGCGCTGTTCCTACGGTCCCTACAGCCGCGCGATGATCCGCGTCTGCAAGGAGGAAAGCTTCCACCAGCGCCAGGGCTACGACATCATGATGGTGCTCTCGAAGGGCAGCGAAGAACAGCGCGCGATGGCGCAGGACGCGCTCAACCGCTGGTGGTGGCCGTCGCTGATGATGTTCGGCCCGTCGGACGCTGAATCGGTCCACAGCGCGCAGTCGATGGCATGGGGCATCAAGCAGGACAGCAACGACGACCTCAGGCAAAAATTCGTCGACCAGACCGTCCCGCAGGCCGAATATCTGGGGCTGAAAGTGCCCGACGACGATATCGTCTGGAACGAGGCGAAAAACGACGGCAAGGGCGGCTACGACTTTGGCGAAGTGAACTGGGACGAATTTTTCGACGTGCTCGCGGGCAACGGCCCGTGCAATGCCGAACGCCTCGGCGCGCGGGTCAAGGCATGGGAAGACGGCGCCTGGTTCCGCGACGGGCTGATGGCGCACGCCGACAAGCAGGCAGCAAGGAAGATCGCGGCATGAGCGAGCACAAACGCAAGGAATGGCCTTTGTGGGAGGTGTTCGTGCGCGGGCAACACGGCCTCAGCCACCGCCATGTCGGCAGCCTGCACGCGCCCGACGCCGAAATGGCGATCAATAACGCGCGCGACGTCTATACGCGGCGTAGCGAGGGGGTTTCGATCTGGGTCGTGCCCGCCGACGCGATCACCGCCACCGTCGCCCGGCGACAAGGAGCCGTTGTTCGAACCCGCCAACGACAAGGTCTATCGCCACCCGACCTTCTACGACATTCCAGACGAAATCGGGCATATGTGATGGGCGCCGAGACGATCAGGAAACCTGCCGATACGCGCGTCGCGGTGAAGCCCGCGTTCGATCTCGCGCTGCGCATGGGCGACAATGCGCTGATCCTGGCGCAGCGCAACGCCGCCTGGTGCGGCCATGCGCCCGCGCTCGAAGAGGATATCGCGCTGGCCAATGTCGCGCTCGACCTGATCGGCCAGGCCAAGCTGTGGCTCGGCTATGCCGGTGAACTTGAAGGCGAAGGCCGGAGCGCCGACGATCTCGCCTTCCTGCGCGACGGGCGTGACTTCCAGAATGTCCTGCTCGTCGAAACGCCCAATGGCGATTTCGGCCAGACGACGATGCGCCAGTGGCTTTACGACAGCTGGCACCATTTCATGCTCGAAGGCCTCAAGGCATCGGGCGACGAGCGCATCGTCGAGATCGCCGAGAAATCGGCCAAGGAGGTCGCCTATCATCTCGAACGCTCGACCGATCTCGTTATTCGCCTGGGCGATGGCACCGACGAGAGCCACAAGCGGATGCAGGACGCGCTCGACTATCTCTGGCCGTTCGCACTCGAACTCGACGTCGCCGACGACGCCGACCGCGCAATTGCCGCAGCCGGCTTGGGCCCAGACCTCGCGAGCGTTGCCGACAAGGCGCTGGCCTATCGCAGCGAGGCATTGGCGCAGGCGACGCTGACCGCGCCGACCGACGCCGTCCCGCGCAAGGGCGGCAAGGCGGGCGTGCACAGCGAGGCGTTCGGCTTCATGCTCGCCGAGATGCAGGTGCTGCAACGCACGCATCCCGGGGTGAAATGGTAGCGATGGCAGCGGTTCTCGATCGGCCCAGCGACGCGCAGGTGCAGGCGTGGCTCGAAACCGTGCCCGACCCCGAGATTCCGGTCGTATCGCTCGTTGATCTGGGCATCGTGCGCGGGTTTGTCTGGGAAGACGACACGCTGGTCGTCACCGTCACGCCGACCTATTCGGGCTGTCCCGCGACCGCGGTGATCGCGATCGATGTCGAAACGACTTTGCTCGACAAGGGCATCGAAAAGGTGCGCGTTGAATCGCAGCTGTCGCCCGCCTGGACGACCGACTGGATCAGCGAAGCTGGCCGTAAGAAGTTGCACGATTACGGCATCGTTCCGCCGGTCGATGGCAGCGCCTGCGTCGGCGCGCTCAAGATGACCGGCGCGGCGGCGGCCGATATTGCGTGCCCGCGCTGCGCATCGAAGGCGGTCGAACGGATCAGCCAGTTCGGATCGACGCCGTGCAAGGCGAGCTATCGCTGCACCGACTGTCTCGAGCCGTTCGATTATTTCAAGAGCATCTGATGGGGAATTCAAGCATGACGGGGGCGGCAATCGCACAGGATCCCGCGCAGGTGGCGAAATCGCAGTTCCTGCCGCTGACGGTCGTCGACATCCGTCGCGACACGCGCGATTCGGTCGTGCTGACGCTCGAGCCGCCCGCCGAGCACGCCGACGAGTTCGCCTTCGTCCAGGGCCAGTACCTGACCTTCCGCAGGGATTTCGACGGCGAGGAAGTGCGCCGCTCCTATTCGATCAGCGCCGGGCTGGACGAAGGCGTGCTGCGCGTCGGGATCAAGAAGGTCGAGGGCGGCTGGTTCTCGACCTATGCCAATGACGAGATCGAGATCGGCGACACCATCGAGGCGATGCGCCCGATGGGCAATTTCCACGTGCCGATCCTCGAAGAGGGCGGGCGCAATTACCTCGCGTTCGCAGGGGGCAGCGGGATCACGCCGATGATCTCGATCGCCAAGACGGTATTGTCGCGCGAGCCACAATCGACCTTCCAGCTGATCTACGGCAACCGCTCGACCAGCTCGATCATGTTCCGCGAAGAGCTCGACGACCTCAAGAACGTCTATATGGGCCGATTTTCGGTGACGCATATTCTCGAAAGCGATGCCGCCGATATCGAGCTGTTCCATGGCCGCGTCGACAAGGCCAAGTGCGAGGCACTGTTCGCGAACTGGATCGACGTCGACAACGCCGATTTCGCCTTTGTCTGCGGCCCAGAGCCGATGATGCTCGCAGTGTCCGAATCGCTTCAGGACCACGGTCTCGACCACAAGAAGATCAAGCTCGAGCTGTTCAAGTCGGCGCAGCGCGGCGCGCCCAAGCCACAGGCAATGTCCGACGCGGAGATCGCCGCCGGCGACGTTGTCGAAGCGACCGTGATCATCGACGGCGTCACGCGCAGCTTCCCGATGCCGCGCAGCGGGCAATCGATCCTCGAGGCCGCGCGGCTCGCCAATATCGAGGCACCCTATGCCTGTCGCTCGGGCGTCTGTTCGACCTGCCGGGCGAAGCTGATCGAAGGCGAGGTCGACATGGAGGCCAATTACGCGCTTGAGGATTACGAGGTCGCCGCAGGTTATATCCTGACCTGCCAGGCGCACCCGGTGACCGACACGGTGAAGGTCGATTACGATCAGTAATAATGCCATGCTAGGGCGATGACGAACGAGGACATGATGGGAAGCGAAACCGCCGTGAAGAGCAAGACGCAGGATCCGAATCAGGCGGGTCAGAACCACATCGATACCGCAATCGACTGGCGCAACGTGGCGCGCTTCGTCCAGCTGTCGCGCCAGCTCGACCATCTCGAGGAAACGCGGCTCGTCCCCGAAAAGAAGGTGCTTTACCAGTTCAGCGCGCGCGGCCACGACATGGCGCAGGTCCTGCTGGGATCGCAGCTGACGCACAAGCACGACGCGATCTGCGGCTATTACCGCTCGCGCCCGATCCTGCTGTCGCTCGGCGTCGACCTCGTCGAGGCGTTGCGATCGTCGATGGCGCGATCGGGCGGTTATTCGGACGGTCGCGATATCGGCGTCGTGTTCAATTACCCCAATCCCGACGGACCGTCGGCGCTGCCGATGTGTGGCGGCGTCGGCGCGCAATATACGCCGACCGCGGGCTGGGCGCAGGCGGTCAAATATCGTGCCGAGACACTGGGCGATCCCGACTATGACGGCGCGATCGGCGTCGTGCTGGGCGGCGAGGCCTCGGTTGCGACCAACGGTTTCTGGTCGGCGCTGACGATCGCGACGACGCAGCAGCTGCCGATGCTGTTCTATGTCGAGGACAATGGCTACGGCATTTCGGTCCCCTCGACCTTCCAGACGCCCGGCGCAGACATCGCCGCCAACCTTGCCAGCTTCTCGGGGCTCAAGGTCCTCAACGGCGACGGCACCGAGCCGGTCGAGGCCGCCGCGATGATCAAGGACGCGGTCGCGCATGTGCGCAGCGGGCAGGGGCCGTGCCTCATCCGTCTGACCGTCCCGCGCCTCCAGGGGCATAGTTTCCAGGACACGCAGACCTACAAGTCCGAGGCCGAAGTCGCCAGCGAATGGGCGCGCGATCCGCTGCCCAAGCTGAAGGCGCATCTCGTCCCCGCGCTGTTCGACGAGGCCGAGTGGGAGGCGATCGAAGCCGACGCTGCCGCCGAGGTCGAGGCCGTGCGCGAAAAGGCCGAGGCGATCGCGATTGCCGACCCCGCCACCGTCGCGACCAACGTCTTTTCGGGCGACCAGCCCCAGGCGATGGGCGGCGTGCGCGGATCGGTGGACCTGCCGAGCGGATCGAGCGAGCCCTCGCCCGAGGGCAGCCGGATCAACATGGTCACCGCGGTCCGCCGCACGCTCGAGGCCGAGCTCGAGATCAATCCCAAGATGCTGGTTTTCGGTGAGGACATCGGTCCCAAGGGCGGGGTTCACGCCGTCACGCTCGGCCTGCAGGAGAAATTCGGCGACGACCGCGTGTTCGACACGTCCTTGTCCGAAGAAGGCATTATCGGCCGCGCGGTCGGCATGGCAGTCAACGGATTGCTCCCCGTGCCCGAGATCCAGTTCCGCAAATATGCCGATCCGGCGATGGAGCAGATCAACGATTGCGGCACGATGCGCTGGCGGACCAACAACCGCTTCGCTGCGCCGATGGTCGTGCGGATGCCCGTCGGCTTCTTCAAATGCGGCGATCCGTGGCACAGCCAGACCAACGAGGTGCAGTTCGTCCACTCGCCCGGCTGGAAGGTCGCGGTGCCGTCGAATGCCGAGGATGCGGTCGGCCTGCTGCGCGCGGCACTGCGCGGCGACGATCCGGTGATGTTCCTCGAGCATCGCGCGATGCTCGATGCGGTCTGGGCGCGACGGCCCTATCCGGGCGACGATTACGTGCTCGAATTCGGCAAGGCGAAGACGACGCGCGACGGTGACGAGCTGACGATCGTCACCTGGGGCGCGATGGTCGAACGCTGCGAAGAGGCCGCCGACATGTCCGGCAAGAGCGTCGAAGTGATCGACCTGCGCACGCTGATGCCGTGGGACAAGGATGCCGTGCTCGCCTCGGTCGCCAAAACCAACCGCTGCCTCATCGTCCATGAGGATTTGCGCAGCGCGGGCTTTGGCGCGGAGATCGCCGCGGTGGTCGCCGACGAGGCGTTCCTCGACCTCGACGCGCCCGTCGCGCGGCTCACCATGCCCGATATCCCGAGCCCGCATAACGCGGTGCTGCTTGACGCGGTGGTGCCAAGCGTCGAGGAAATCGCGGCGAAGATCGACGAACTGGTGAATTTCTGATGAGCGAGACAGTGACCGACGTAATCGCGCCGATCGAGCAGGAGGGGACCAAGGCGGTCGTCCTTGCCTGGTATGTCGAGGTCGGCGGATCGGTGAACGAAGGCGACCCGCTGGTCGAACTCGAAACCGACAAGGTCTCGGTCGAGGTGCCAGCGCCCGCGAGCGGCGTGCTGACCGAGATCCTCGTCGCAGCCGATGGCGAGGCGATCCCCGGCGAGGTGCTGGGGCGGCTCAGCGCAGGCGGGGCCGACGCGGCAGTCGCTACCGAACGCCCCGCGCCGACGCCGGTCGCCGAACCCGAAGTGACCGCCAAGCGCGCGCAGCCCGCCGACAAGCAGACCGAGCGCCGCCTTTCGCCCGCGGTGCGGCGGCTGGTGCGCGAACATGGCATCGCGGTCGAGGATATCGCCGGCAGCGGCAAATCGGGCCGCCTGACCAAGGCCGATGTCGAGGCGCATGTCGCTTCGGGCGGGTCCGCGTCGGCCCCGGCGCGATCCGATGGCGTGCTATCCGATCGCAGCATCCCGCATGACCGCATGCGGCTGCGCATTGCCGAGCACATGAGCCATTCGGTCGCCACCGCGCCGCACGTCACCGCGGTGTTCGAAGCCGATTTCAGCGCGATCATCGCCCACCGCAAGCGCCACAAGGAGGCCTTTGCCGGCAAGGGCGTCAAGCTCACCTATACCGCCTATCTCGATTGCCGCGTGCGTCGAGGCGATGAAAGAGGTGCCGAGCGTCAACAGCCGCTGGCACGACGACCGGCTCGACCTGTTCGGCGACGTCAATATCGGCGTGGGGACGGCGCTTGGAGATGGGCCTTCCGGTAATGGGGGCCTGATCGTCCCCGTCGTCCACAAGGCGCAGGCGCTCGACCTGTTCGGTATCGCGCAGCGGCTCGACGGACTGGTCGCCAAGGCGCGCGACAACGCGCTCGACGCGCATGAGGTGCGCGGCGGGACCTTCACGATTTCGAACCACGGCACGTCGGGATCGCTGCTCGCCAGCCCGATCATCATCAACCAGCCGCAATCGGCGATCCTCGGCGTCGGCAAGCTTGAAAAGCGTGTCGTCGTGCGGACGGTCGAGGGACAGGACGCGATGCTGATCCGGCCGATGGCGTACGTTTCGCTGACGATCGATCACCGCGTGCTCGACGGCGCGCAGACCAACGGCTGGCTGGCGCGCTTCGTCGAGGTGCTCGAGGGCTGGCCGCGCGACTGATCAGGCCGAGAGCATCTCGCGGTCCTCGATCATCGTGCTGGCGAGCGCGCCGGCAAGATAATCGACATTGTCGGCACGAATACCGCAGACGTTGATCCGGCCCGATGCGGCCATGTGAACCGCGTGCGTGTCGCGCATCCGCTGCGTCTGCTCGGGGCTCAACGGCAGCAGCGAGAACATGCCGTTCTGGTCGCGGACGTACGACAGGCTGTCGCCGACCTCGGTTTTCTCGAGCGCGTCGGCGAGCAGGTTGCGGCGCGCCTGGATCGATCGCTGCATCGTCGCCAGTTCGCTGCGCCAGTTCGCCTCGAGCTCGGGCGAGCCGAGGATATCGGCGACGATCAGCGCGCCGTGCGCGGGCGCCATCGAATAGAATTCGCGCGCGAGGTCGAGCATGTGCGATTCGAGCACGGCGGCGCGGTCGGGGCTCTTGCCGATCGCGATCAGCGCGCCGGTCCGTTCGCGATACAGGCCGAAATTCTTCGAACACGAATAGGATATCAGCAACTCGGGCACGCGCTGGGCAAAGCTGCGCAGGATATAGGCATCGGCGTCGAGACCGTGCGCCAGCCCGTGATAGGCGGTGTCGATCATCGGCAGGAAACCGCGTGCGGCGGCGATGTCGGCAATGATGTCGATCTGTTCGGGCGACAGGTCGACGCCGGTCGGGTTGTGGCAGGCGCCGTGGAGCAGCAGGACATCGTCGGGGCCAAGCTGTTCGACCGCCGCGCGATAGCCGGCAAAATCGACCCCCCCGGTCGCGCGATCGAGATAGGGGATCATCCGCACGGCAAGGCCAGCGGCGGTATAGACCGGCCGATGGTTCGACCATGTCGGCGTTCCCATGACGACGGTCTTGATCCCCGAACGCCGCATCAGTCCGCCCGACACGCCGAGCGCGCCGCAGCCGCCCGGGGTCTGGATGACGCCGAGCCGGCCACTACCATGCAGGTCGCTGTCCTGTCCGAGCGCAAGGCGCACGATCTTTTCGACAAAGCCCGGGACGCTGCGCGGCGGCAGATAGGCCTTGGTGTCCTCGTCGGTCTCGACGCGCGCCTCGGCCTCGGCCACTGCCGCCATGATCGGCGTGACGCCCTGCTCGTCGAGATACACGCCGATGCCGAGGTTGATCTTGTGCGGGCGATTGTCGATCGCGAAGACCCGGCCGAGATCGAGGATCGGATCGGCGGGCAACAGGGGCAGGTTGGCGAACAAGGGCGGGACTCTCCGGCAGAAAACGAGGAAGCCCGCCTGACGAAGCTGGGGGCTGCACTCCCTTACCAGCAAATCGTCGTTTTCCGCAAATGCCGGATTGAGCGCGCGATCACGCGCGCGCCGGGCCATGGGACAGGGCCGGGTCGTAATCTTCGACGAAAGGGAAATGGTCGTCATTTTTCGCAAATGCCCGATTGGCCGCGCCGGCCGACTAATCGGCCAATCGTACCTCTTCGATGATCCGCTTGCCGCCTTTTCGGCCCAGCTGGACATAGAGCCCGACGACGTTGCGCACGTAATTGCGCACATCATCGCTGCTCAGCCGGGTACCGCCCTGCATGACGAGCAGGACGATCTGCTCGATCGCGCTGGTCGGGCTGTCGGCATGGACCGTCGTCATCGATCCGGGATGGCCGGTGTTGACCGCGCGCAGGAAGGCATAGGCCTCATCACCGCGCAGCTCGCCGAGAATGATGCGGTCGGGCCGCATGCGCAGCGAGGCGGCGACAAGGTCGTTGGCGGTGACCTCCGCTTCGCCAAGGCCGCTCCGCGCGGCGAGCAGGCCGACGACGTTGGCGTGGTGAATCTGAGCTCGGGCGTGTCCTCGATCAGGATCAGCCGTTCGTCCTCGGGGATTTCGCGGATCAGGCTGTTGAGGAAGGTCGTCTTGCCGCTCGACGTCCCGCCCGAGACGAGGATCGTCAGGCGCGCGCGGACCGCCGCCGACAATGCGCCCGTGATATCGCCTGCCTCGAGCTGCTTGCGCAGCGCGTCGCGCGTGCCTTGCGCGGCATCGAGCGCGCCGACCGCAGTGGCATCGAACGCGCCGGTGGCAGCGTAGTCGGCCAGCGTCAGGTCGGCCGAAACGTGTTTGCGAATCGCCAGCGCAGGGAAATCGCGCGTCGCCGGCGGGGCGACGATCTGGACGCGCGCACCGTCGGGCAGCGTCGCCGAAAGCAACGGGTGTTCGCGGCTGACGCCCTGGTGGCTGAATGCCGCGATCTGCCGCGCGAGCCGCATGACGAGCTTTTCGTCGAGCGCACCGACTTCGTGCCGCTCGATTTCGCCGCCAGCGTTTCGGCCCACAGTTCACCGGGGCGATTGACGTAGATATCGGTGACGTCGTCGCGCGTCAGCCATGGCGAAAGCGGGGCCAGGTAGCTCAGCAGATAGACGGTGTCGTCGCGCTGCCGGGCCAGGCTCACCGGCGTGTCTCGACCGACGAGAAATCGAGGTCACGCGCGACGAAGATCGAGATGCTGGCCCCGGCTTGACCTTGAGTGTCGGAACGATCCGATCGGACGCACTGGGTTCGCCAACCCCGCTTACCGTGCTGCCGGGAAGCGAATAGATCACCGTTCCCCCTGCTTTGCGCGACGCGAGATTGACGCCGAGGTCGAGCACCGACTGGAGGATCGACGAGGAAAACCGTTGCCAGAAATGGCCGTCGACATCGGCCTTCACCCGCCGCGGCTGACCGGGTCGGTCGCGGGTGAACCGATCGCGATCGTCGCGCCGTCGGGACGGATAGCCGCGTCCAGTTGATCAGCGCACGCTTTTGCCCCTGCGCGATGTCGGAGGAATAGTCGCCGATCAGGCGGCTGCCGCGCGGAATAAGGACGCGGGTGCCATCAAATCCCATCACGTCGCGCGACACGATCGCACGGGCGAAGCCGGGGTGCGTTGAATTGAGCGCAGTTTCGAGCACGGCGCGGATCATCGTGCCTTGCGCCACCGTCGTTGCGCGGTTGGAAATCATCGCGGCGCGCGCCGCGCGGTATTGTCGGTGGTCGCCTTGCTGTTGCCGATCGCGGTCGGCGAGTTGGCCGGGCTATTGGCGCTGCTGTCGAAGACCACTGCGGGGCCGCTGCTCGCGCGGACCGGCTCGGGGGGTGGAGCATAGACCTGTTGCGGCGGCGACGGATATTGCTGGACCGGTTGCGGCGGCTGGCGGGGATAGGACATCGCGGCAGGCGGCGGCGGGTTAACGGGTTCGATCACGACGGGAGGGATCGGTTCGGGCGGCGGCGGAATGTCGAGCGGAGGCGGGGCGCCCGGCATCCGTGCCGACGAGAGCGCCTGAGGCGATACGGCTGGTGCAGATAGGCCCGGCGACGCGCGTCGAGCGCGGCGAACAGGATCGCGCCGAGAACCACCGCGATGATCGCGATGGCAAGTCCCGAAAGACCGCGACGGGGCCGGGTGACGAGCGGCATGACCGATTGCTCGCCGTCCCGATCGGGCGGCGGGGCAGGTGCGGGCGCGACCGTCGCGGCGCTCATGGCGCGCTCGGCGCGATCGGCCGCCGCTGCGCCCGTGCGACGCGCTTGTCGATGCGGAAGACGAGCCGCGCGGCGACACTGTCGATGACATAGCGATCGTCGCGGATCATTCCGTCGGCAAGGACTTCATGGCCGCTCTGGTCGAGCGCATAACTGCGGGCAAGTCCGCGTTCGCGGCCATTCGATGTAGGTTTTCGCGCCATCGTCGCCGATCGCGTCGGGCCACAGGCTCTTGCTTCCCGACATGCGGTATTCGGCGACGATCGCGAGCGGTTCGCCGCCATACTCGATGGGACGCGGATAGGAAAACTCGAGCGTATAGGGCATCGCCGTCGAGGCGTAATCGAGCGGCACGAGGTCGAAGGCGTAGATGCGCACATCGGTGATGACGGTCATGTTGGTCGCAAGTCCCGGCTGGGTCAGCTTGACGAACAGGATGTTGCCGCCCTTGCTGGCGGTGACCTGCCAGCCGCCGCCGTCGCCGACCGCGATGCTTTCAATCCGTTCGTCGGGCGACAGCATGACGGTGACCTGATAGCCCGGCGCGGTTTCGACCCGCACCACCTGATCGGCCCGATAGTCGATCGTTTGCAGCCGCGTGTCGCCATAGCCCGGCGGCACCGGCCCCTGCAGCATGATCGCCAACGCGGCGACCCAGCCGGCAGTCAGGGTCACAGCGTAACCTCGACCGAGGGAGCGACCACTGCACCGCGTCGTCCAGGCGCAGGCGGCTGTCGCCGGGGCGCGCGCCGGTTACCGGTTCGACCACCGGCAGAGGTACCGGCTCGACGACGGGCAAGGCCTCCTGGCTTCGGCGGTATGTGACGACCTGGAAGCCGAGCGGATTGACGAACCGGTCCTCGATCTTCATCGGCTCGCCCGAATAGCGATAACGGATCACCGAGACCCATGGCTGCGGCGCCGAAACCTGCCCGCCGACGTCGCGCCGGACGGTATCGAAGCGCACCATCGCGACATCGTCGGCCATCGGGGTGACGCTCTTCACCTGGACATCGATCACGCTATTGCGCGGCATCGTCGCGAGGTAGCTCGTCGGGTTCGACGCGGGGACTGAGGCGAGATAGGCTGCGCGCGCACCGCCGGTCGACCACAAGGCGACCTTGCGATAGTCCGACTGCAGCGAGTTCACGTCGAAGCCTTCGCGCGCGATGACATACTGGACGAGGAACGACTGCGTCAGCGCGCTGTCGGCGGTCACGGCGCGCGGTTCGAGCGGTTTGAGCAATTCGACATAGCCGGTCTGCCGGTCGACCATCAACGTGTACGGCACGACGGTCTTGAGCGGCGTGACGAAGATCAGTGCCAGTGCGACGAAAAAGGCGATGGCCACCGCGACGCCGGCGACGATCCAGGCGATGCGGCGCGAGCGGATGAGCGCCTGGTCGCGGTCATAGGCCGAGCTCCCCGCCGCGGCGAAATGCGCGTCGAGCGCCTTGCGGCTCTTGGCCCCGATGGGATCGCGTTCAGCCATGCCGCACCATCACGGACGGTACGAATTGCATTGCCACAAGCCGTAATTCTTAACTCGCGGACAGCGGCCGACGCGCGTCAGCCAGAGATCGAAAAAGCGCGGCTCGCGCAGGCATAGCGCCATGCCGACGACATGGATGACGACGGCGATGACCAGTGCCCAGAACGAATGGAAGATCAGGAACAGTTCGGTCGCGATGATCATGTTGGCGATGAAATAGCTGTAGGTCACGCCGGCGAACATCTGCGGCCGCGTCAGCGCCACGAACAATGGATCGCGCTCGATGCCCGCCATGGCCGGTCAGCCCATGCCGGCGGTGGACTGGATCCGCGACGATGCTGGCAGCGCCGAACAGGATGAAGCAGCCGAGGATCACCGTTGCGCCATAGCGCCAGTTGATCCGGCCGGTCAGCATCATGAACCCGACGACCGCAACCGCAATGACCGCGACGACGGTGGCAAAGGTGCCGAGCAAGCGTGCCCTGCACCCAGCGCACTGCGCCGACCAGCACGCCCGATCCTTCGGGATCGCCGAACGCATCCTGCGCTTGCGCGATCGCTGGCAAGACGAGCGTCATCAGCGCACCTGCGCCAAAGAATTTTTTCAGTCTTGATCCCCGCATCTCAAGAATTCCCCTTAACCGTTCTTAACTATACGCTCGTCGCGCCGCTTGCCAAGGCCAGTCGCGCGATGCGCAGATGTGACCGTCATCGCAGGCTGCGGCGGTTGGCACTCGCCGAAACGCGCCCGCGCGTCCGGCGCTGCGTTGATTGCCCCGCTGCCATCGCCGCTGGCCGCTCGCCCTGCTGCAGGCGCGACGAAACCATGGTTGCGCGGCTCACCCCGCTCGCCGCGCTAGCCGTCGTCGCTTGCTGTTCGCGCCGCTGGGTCGCGGAAACCGCATCGGCAACCGCGAGCGCGCGCGATCGATCGTCGAGCGCGACCGCGCCGCCGGTTCCAATGCGTTCGCGTTGCTCCGGCGAAAACGCGCGCGGCTGGCTCCAGCGATCGGCGACCTGGGCGAACCGCACCGGCAAGCGCAGGCCATAGGCCACCTTGGCGCTTGCGATCAGCACCGCGAGCAGGAAAGCGCAAAGACCAAAGTCAGGACCAGCAGTTCGACCGGAACCGATGCCGCAACGGCGTTGGCGCGACGCAGCGCCAGCGCACCGGCGAGCAAGGGTTCGATCAGCGACAGCTCGATGCCGAGCACGATCGCGGTGCCGGTCGCGCCCAGCGCGGCGCCGACCAGCCCGCGCAGCCAGCCTTCGAACAGGCCGCGCGTACCGTCGAACAGCAGGAACAGCGCAAACAGCGGCCCCAGTGCCAGCAACAGCCCGGCCACCAGCCGGACCGAACCGAATGCCGCGATACTCGATGTCAGGAACAGCGTCCGGCTCTGTTCGAGCCGGTTGCCCGCGCGCAGGCTGTCGAACGGCACCCAGGCGCCCGTCGGCGACGGGTTGGCCCCGGCGACCCCGTTCATCTGGCCAGGGCCGCGCACGAGTAGTTCGGCCATCGCATCGTCGGCCCGTTGCAGCCGGTCGATGAGCCCGCCGGTCGCGCCCGGAATCTGCCGGTTCGCCGATCGACTGGGCGAGCTCGGCAGGCCCGCGCATCGCGACGTCGTAAACGACGATGTTGAACGCCGGCCAGCTGGTCGCGAGCAACAGGACGATCCCGACCTTGATCGCGGTCGGCACCAGCTCGCGCCCCTGCGGCGGACTGCCGATCAGCAGGCGATAGCCGATCAGCGCGACGAAGATCGTCAGCGCCAGCGTCAGCAGCGGCGACAGGGGCGATCCCGGCGAGGCCAGCGCCTGATAGCCGAAGCTGCCGAGATTCTGTGCCTGGCAATCGACCTGGCCCAGCATGTTCGCGAGGAACGGGCTGCCGGTTTCGAGCGTCGGGCACGCCGCGAACATCAGCCGCGCTCGAGCAGCACGGGCAGCCAGTCGGCCGGATCGTCGCCGGTTTCGGCGCGGATCGCATCGAGCAGGCGGACGCTGAATTCGCGTCCCGACAGGACGGTCAGCAGATCGCGCTCGCCCGACAAATCGAGCCGCGCAACGACGCTTTCATTGCCGTGGCGAATGAGGAAGCAATGCGCATTGTCGGGCAGCGCGCGAACGAGTTCGTATTCGTGCTCGGACAGGCCGAAGCCGTCGATATAATCGACCGCGCGCGCCTTGGGGTTGGCCATGAAGATCTGCGTCGCGGCCTGCTCGATGATCGCGCTGGCGATCCGGCTTTCGAGCGCGTCCTGCGCACTTTGCGTCGCAAAGCCGACGATGCCGTTGCGTTTGCGGATCGTCTTTTCCCATCCTTGATCCGGGTCACGAAGACCTCGTCGTCGAGCGCCTTCCACCCCTCGTCGACGACGATGATCGCGGGATTGCCGTCGAGCCGTTCCTCGACGCGGTGGAAGAGGTACATCATCGCGGGCGTCCGCAGGACCGGATCGTCGAGCAGCTGGGTCATGTCGAACCCGACCGTCTCGGCCTCGAGATCGGTATGGTCGGCCGCGTTGTCGAACAGCCAGGCGCGCGTGCCGTCGCCCCACCATGGAGCCATGCGCGACCACAGGTCGCGCGGGTGCGCCTTGTGCCCACCGCGGAACAGCGCGACGAGATGGCGCAGCTGCCGGTGCTCGGCGGGCTGGGCGAAACTGGCGTCGACCGCGTCGCGGATCTGGTCGAGCTCCTCGACATCGGCGCCGCCGGCGAGCTGCGCCAGCCAGTCGATCAGGAACTGGCGGTTGGCGGCGCTGTCGGGCAACAGCAGCGGGTTGAGCCCCGACGGCGCGCCCGGTCGCAGGACATCATAGCGTCCGCCGATCGCGCGGATGAACAGCTCGGCGCCGCGATCCTTGTCGAAAAATATGATCCGCGGTGCGAACTTGCGCGCCTGGGCCAGCAGGAAGTTGAGCACCACCGTCTTGCCCGACCCCGACGGACCGATGACGGTAAAGTTGCCAAGATCGCCCTGGTGGAAATTGAAGATGATAGGGGCCCGCGGCGGTCGTTTCGAGCAACGTCACCGCGTCGCCCCAGTGATTGTCGTCGCGCTTGCCGACGGGGAAATTGTGGCCGCTCGCCAGTCCTGCGAAATTGCCCGTCGAAACAAGGCCGCGTCGCGCGATATATTTGAAATTGCCCGGAAACTGCGCCCAGAAGGTCGGTTCGATCGCGATCTCTTCGCGCACCGCGACGATGCCGAGATCGGCCAGCGTCGCCTGGACCTCGGCGGCGCCTGGTCGACCTCGCCGGGGCTTGTCCCATGAACCGCGATGCTCATGTGATGTTCGCCGAAGCCCGCGCGCCCGGCGGCGACCTCGTCCTTTGCCTGGCCCAGTTCGGCGCGCAGGCTGAGCGCCTCGTCCTCGGCCGAGCGCATCCGCCTGAGCGCCAGGTTCATCCGCCCGAGCGCTGCCTGGCGATCGACGAAGCCGAACGACTGGCTGACGGTCAGTTCAAAGGGCAGGCGCAGCAGCTCGTCGAACATGCCCGCGCTGGTCTGCCCGGCATAGTCCTTGATCGAAATCATCGCGCTGAAGCTGCGCGGAAGGTCGCCCGACGCGCCGAGCTCGACCGTCTCCTGGCCAAAGCTGACGCGGCGATACGGCAGGTATTCGCCGAGATCCTGCATCGGCAGCTGCACCGGACGCGATGCGCCATTGTACAGGCGTGAGAGGAATTCGAGCGGTTCGGAACAGACGCCGTCGCGCGTTTCGTAAACGCCCAGCAGGCGCGGCTCATAGCTGCCCAGCGATGCGACCAGCGCCTCGCGCGCGACATCGAGCTGGCGCAGGTCATGCGCCGCGTGGCCGGCATCGTCCTCGCCTGCGCGCCCGACGAGCTGGCGGGCCATGTCGAGCCATCCGGCACGGCCCTTCATTGGACGGCGGACCAGCGTCAGATAGAGGTCGTTGACATAGAGACGCTTCGACGCGAGCCGTCCCTGCCATGCGGTGTCGAGCCGCCGTGAAAAATCGTCGCGATGGTCGCCGCCCAGTTCGGGAGAGACTTCGCGCCGGATGATATGATGATAGAGCGCGAACTGCGATGTGCCGATCGTCTGCAACATCGCGTCGCGCAGCCGCTTGCGGTAATTGAGCTCCTCGCTGTCGGCGGTTTCGAACAGCAACCCGCGCAGCTGGATGACCTGCATCAAAAGCCCGTCGCGCGTCGCGATCGTCGCATCGTCGACATGGCGCGCATAGGGCAAATGCCGCCCCGCCGACGCTTCGCGCGCGATCGTCCTGGCGTCGCTGGCGATCGGGGTGGATAGGTTCATCAGGGCGTTTGCCCGCGCGTTGCCCGCACCGCGAAGCCGGCGCCCGATGATCGGTGCGGACCTGCGGCGACAACGCCATGGGTCGCATTTTGAGAACTTGGCATCAGCCCTCCCCAAGCGGTCAGCGATGGACTCGCCAAACCCGCCCGGGCGACTGTGCCAAATAAGCAGATGTAACGAAAGCGCTAGTTGGCGCGGAACACGGCGCAAACCGCGGCACGTTCGCGCGCGGTCCAGAATGGGGCCGGCGGGCGCGGGCGATCGAGGTCGGGAAAGCTGTCGGCCGTCACAGGCCGGGCAGAAAATGGTGCACCCGACTGGATTCGAACCAGTGGCCTCTGCCTTCGGAGGGCAGCACTCTATCCAGCTGAGCTACGGGTGCATCCGTGCCGTGCGGCGCTTAGCAAAGGGCGCGGTGCGCCGCCAGAGTGGATTTGATCTCGCGGAGTGAACGACCGAGTTGCTTTTCTCTGAAGCGGCGGGATCAATCTAGAAAATAAATAAACTAGAGCAACTAAGTATATGTATTTAAATATATGAAATGGCTGTTAGAACGTTGCGCGAAATAATATAACAAACTGCTCTAACGCTGCGGTGTAGATCAGTAATATCGAGCATAGAGCAAGGGTAGTGGTCAAAATACACTCTGGTTCATCAGTGCGTTAAACAATCAATGGATAGTTGAACTTGCGGTTCTGGCATGATTGATCTATGACTACTTGGCGGGATTGACGCGAGGATAGATCATGGGAACGTTAAATGGGCACGCTCGGCCGATTGTCGGGCAGGCAGGACGATTTGCCGATCACACCAACGTATCGTGCAGCGGCAACCCGGGGCACTTATGGGTCTGCTGGGGCGTACCGCCCGCAGGTCCGATTATTTGCACCGGTCCAGGGAGCACCAAGCAGGCCGGGTGCATTTCGACCCCCGCTCTTGTTCGAGGCAGTCGCGATCTGGCGGGGATTCTGTATGGGATTACCGGTGTCTGTCACCAAGCGGCCAACCGCATTTTGTTTCCTGCCAATCAGATCGTCAACGGCGCGCGGGGTTATCGTGCATCGGCGGCAGTGTATGGACGCTTCGGCGAGCAACTCGGCAACATCCGGGCGCGGCTTGCGCTGAAAGGGCGCTTTGCTGCTCTTCTGGCTTTACGACAGGCGGTCCGTTTGTACGGCACGATGGATTGGGTTAACAAACTCAACGCATGCGTCAACGTTGCTGGCGACCTTGCCGAATGCATGCCAGCAGGTGGTGGCGTGGAACCGCCGCCCTCGACTGATTTCGGACAGTTTGTATCGCGAAGACGTCCTGGCGCTCTATGCCGAGGCGATCGAGCTTGGAGACGGTGACATGAATTTCGAAGAGTTCGAATTGATGGTGACGCGTGCCATGCCAGAGCAAGAGGTAGCATCGATGCGCGACTGATCTCAAAACACGAGCAGATTATCTCGACCGAGATGCCGACCTTATCGCGGATTTCGTTGAACGGGAAATCCCGACCCAGGCATGGATCGAGCTTAGCAATGAAAATGCGCAGAACTTTCAGGTACTGCTAGCCGAGATCATCGGGGCCGACCGATACAAAGCGGCACTACAACTCGACCCGGCTGAGCCTGTTTCGCTGATCGATCCCGAAATTGCGCGTCAGGTTTATGGAGAGATGTTCAGCGCCGAAACCTGAGTTGTCGGCTCAGAGGCTCTTAGCCCCGCGCTTGGGCGCTTGCGTCTTTGGCGGCGGTGTCGTGGGTTTGTAGGGGCACAAGTCAGTGACCCGGCAGTGTCCGCATTCGGGACTGCGCGCATTGGGCGTTTCGCCGCGATCGCTTCGGGGGTTTCTGCGCCGGGGTGGCCTCTGCCTTCGGAGGGCAGCACTCTATCCAGCTGAGCTACGGGTGCATCCGTGCCGCGGCGCTTAGCAAAGGGCGCGGCGGTTCGCCAGCGCGAATTGGCGGTTGCTTCCGTCTCGGTCTATGGCGGCGGTGCCGGGGGTTTGTATGGCCTTGAATCGGTGACTGGGGCAGCGTCCGCGTTCGCGGGTGCACGCACGGGACGTTTCGCCGCGCTCACTCCGGGGGCTGCACCGAACATGACAAGGCGCGCTGCCCGCAAGCAGCGCGCCCTATTCTATCGGTCAATCAACCGTCGGAATTTTCGGTTTCGCCGAGTGCCGCGTCGATCACTGCGTCCTTGACCTTTTTGCCACGGAGGATGCCGCCGAGCAGCGATTTGGCGCCGCGGAGCAGGCCGCCGTCGGCCTCGGGTTGCGCCGCGTCGCTTTCGGTCGGCATGACGCGGCGGGTTGCGACGTCGCCATCGTCGCCGTCGTCCCTGCTGTCGATGTCGCGATCGTCGGCTGCGGCCTCACCCTTGATGCCGTCGTACTTCATATAAACGGCAGCCTGCGGTTCCTTGGCGGGGGGCGCGACGCGCTGACCCGGCTTGGGCGCAGCCGATGGCCTGGCCGCGACGCCCTTGGCCTTGCCGATATCGGGATCGCCGACATAGTTGACGGTCACCTTGAACGTCGTCGCGGCGGTCGCCGCCTGGTACCAATAACCGCCGGTATCGGGTCCCCCGCCGATCTTCTTGCGGCACACGCCCTTGAACTCGGCGGGCACGTTGATGCTGAACGCATGGTCGTGGCGCAGGAACGCGGCGGCATCGCCGCCCTTTGCGACATGGTCCTTCAGCGCGCGCTCGACGATGGCGACCGGATCGAGGCCGATGCCGCCGGTGCCTTCGTGAAGCGCCTTGGCGGGGATTGGTATGTTGTCGGCGTAATAGCGCTCGCGCGGCTTGCCCGACGGGGTGTGGGCCCCCGCGTCGGTACCACCGATAAAGGCACCGGCGCGGGTGATGCCGCTGCCGAACTTGCAGCGCACGCCGCCTTCGACATCGATGTCGAAGCCCTTGCTGTCATGCGCCAGCTTGCGCTTGGCGGGGTCGGTGCTTTGCGACGAATTGGCGACATTGATGATGATGATGCCCGCATCGACGGCGATGCCGATGCCCTCGGCGCGCGATCCGGCGGTGCCGTGCGAACTCAGCGAGACGTTGGCTAGCGCGGTGCCAGAGAGGCTCAGCGCAATTGTGGCGGCAGACAGATAAACGAAATTCTTCATGACCATTCTCCCTTCGAAATGCATTGACAGCCTCTTGGTATGGCGTATTAGAGTGGAAGTCTAGAGCAATAATCTAGAGAGTTGTTCTACGTGAATTTTCTGCTAACACCGGGGTTGGACCACCCCTTGGAATGGAGCTCTCATGCAACCCAAAAGCGCCCGTACGACTCGACAGAAGGTGATTGATTCGGCGACTGAGCTGACGCTTGAACACGGCTTCACGGCGGTGTCGCTGAAGGACATCGAAAAACACTCGGGTGTTTCTAACGGCAGCATTTTCCATCATTTCGGTTCGAAAGACGGGATATTGCGAGAGCTGTTCGTCGCCGAAAGGCGTGCCTATCTGGGCGCTGTGGCGGAGGCGATCCTTGGCTATGACGGCGACCCCGTGCGGGCGTTCGGCGAAGGTGCGCGCGCCGCGCTGCGCTATCACACCGACCACCGGCAGCGGTATCAGCGGCTGATTGTCGAGTTCAATATTTCCGACTGGATGCACGATAATGCCGAGCTGTGGATCGAATTGGCCGGCGACCTGCAACAGCCCGTCGTCGACTGGGCCGTGCCGCATTTCGCCGCGGCTAGATTGCCGCTCTTGGCGCCTTCGCTGTTCCAGGCTCTGATGCTGGGTCCGCCCGAAGCGATCACGCGGCAATGGCTTGCGGGACGGCTTGTCGGGGAACCGATCGATTACGGCGATCTCATCGCGAACTTCGTGGCGGCGGGGTTGCGCGCACAACTGGGCCGAACGTAGGACGCCGGTGCGTCCGGCCGCTAGGCGCCCGCCCTGGCCGCCCTGGTCTTTGGTGGCGGCGTCTTGGGTTTATAGGGGCACAGGTCGGCGACCGGACAGCGCCAGCATTCGGGGGTGCGCGCCTTGCAGGTGTAGCGACCGTGCAGGATCAGCCAGTGGTGCGCGTCGCGGCGAAACGGCGGCGGCACAGCCTTTTCGAGCTTCGCCTCGACCGCCTCGGGCGTCTTGCCCGGCGCCAGCTTCGTCCGGTTGGCAACGCGAAAGACGTGCGTATCGACGGCGAAGGTTTCGGCCCCGAAAGCGCAGTTCATCACGACATTGGCGGTCTTTCGCCCGACTCCGGGCAGCGCGACGAGCGCGGCGCGATCGTGCGGTACGTCGCCGTCATGATCGGTGATCAGCGCCTGCGACAGTGCGATGACGTTCTTCGCCTTGGTGTTGAACAGGCCGATTGTCTTGATGTGCTCTTTCAGCCCCGCCTCGCCGAGCGCGACCATCTCGGCGGGCGTTTTCACCTCGGCGAAGAGCGCGCGCGTCGCCTTGTTGACGCCCACGTCGGTAGATTGCGCCGACAGAACGACGGCGACGAGAAGCTGGAAGTGGTTGGAAAATTCGAGCTCGGTTACCGGGTCGGGATTGGCCTCGGCAAGGCGCGAGAAGAATTCGAAAATGTCGGACTTCTTCATAACTCCAGCACGTCGTTCATCGAATAGCGGCCGGGCTTTTGCTCGGCGAGCCACGCCGCCGCGCGCAACGCACCGCGCGCGAAGATATCGCGGCTTTCGGCGACATGGCTGAGGATGAGGCGTTCGCCTTCGCCGAGCAATGCGACGCTATGGTCGCCTGCAACGCTCCCGCCGCGCAGCGATGCGAAGCCGATGTCGCCGCGCGTGCGCGCGCCGGTATGGCCGTCGCGGCCCCGTTCCGATGCGCCGGCAAGAGCGATGCCGCGCCCGGCGGCGGCGGCCTCGCCGAGCAGCAGCGCGGTCCCCGAAGGCGCATCGACCTTGTCGCGATGGTGCGTTTCGACGATCTCGATATCCCAGTCGTTGCCGAGCCGCGCGGCGGCGTCGCGGACGAGATGCGCAAGCATCGTCACGCCGAGCGAGGTGTTGCCCGTCTGCAGCACCGCGATCTCGCTCGCCGCCTCGTCGATCAGCCAGTGATGGCGTTCCTCGAGTCCGGTGGTGCCGATGATGATCGGCGTGGCGTTCGCCACTGCGGCGGCAAGATGTGCTTCGAGCGCATCGGGGGTCGAAAAATCGATCAGCACGTGGCTTTTCTCGGCCAGCGCTGCCGCATCACCGCCGCGATCGATCCCGCCCGCGAGGCTGAAGCCTGCGTCTTCGCACAGGCTCGCGATCGCGCGGCCCATGCGGCCTTCGCTGCCCAAAATGCCGATGCTCGTCATGACGCGTGCTTTCCCTGTTGAGCGCGCTGCGCGCTGCGGCCATGTTGGCGTTCATGGCCACGATACGCAACCGCCCAATCCGCAACATTGTCGTGCTGACCGGCGCGGGGATCAGCGCCGAAAGCGGCATCGGCACGTTTCGCGACAACGGCGGACTATGGGAACAGCACCGTGTCGAGGACGTCGCGACGCCAGAGGCCTACGCGCGCGATCCCGATCTCGTCCACCGCTTCTACGACATGCGCCGCGCGGCGATCCAGCAGGCCGAGCCCAATGCGGCGCACGATGCGCTGGCGCAGCTTGATTCGGCCTGGAAGGGCGAACTCCTCATCGTCACGCAGAATGTCGACGATTTGCACGAGCGCGCGGGCGCCTCTCGCGTCCTCCACATGCACGGCCAGCACCTGACCGCCTGGTGCACCGCCTGCGACGCGCGGCCCGCGTGGCGCGATCCGCTGAGCGACCGGCCGCCTTGCCCCGAATGCGGCGTGAGCGCGCTGCGACCCGACGTCGTCTGGTTCGGCGAGATGCCGTACGAGATGGAGCGGATCTACGACGCGTTGCGCGCCGCCGACCTGTTCGTGTCGATCGGCACCTCGGGCGCGGTCTATCCCGCCGCCGGCTTCGTCCGCGACGCGCGCGCGCTCGGCGTGGCGACGCTCGAGCTCAACATGGAGCCGAGCCAGGGAAGCGACTGGTTCGACGACGCGCGCCACGGCCCGGCAACGCAGCTGGTCCCCCAATGGGTCGAGGAGATATTGCGATGAGTGAACCGACGATCGACGGCAGCTGCCATTGCGGCGCAATCACGATCCGTATCGCCCGTGCGCCGACATCGGTGTCCGAGTGCAACTGTTCGCTGTGCCGCAGGATCGGCGGATTGTGGCATTACCTGACGCCGGCGGAGGTTGCGGTCACGGGCGAGGCGAAGGGCTATGTCCAGGGCGACTGCATGCTGACCAACTGGCATTGCCCGACCTGCGGCTGCACGACGCACTGGACCGCGATCGATCCCGATTACGACCGGATGGCGGTCAACATGCGCATGTTCGCGCCCGAGATATGGGAAACCCTGCCGCGTGAGCAGGTCGATGGGGCGAGTTTCTAGCTTACCTTACCGCATGCTCTGCAATCGGCGTCCTTGGGGATGCGCATCGTGCGCATCGTCGGGGTGAGGCCGTCGAAAATGTGGAGCTTGCCCGCCTGTTCCTCGCCGAAGGGGACGATCACGCGGATCGCTTCCATCGCCGCCCAGCTGCCCATCATGCCGCACAGCGCGCCGAGCACGCCGACTTCGGAGCAGCTGTCGCAATCGTCGGCATCGTGCGCATCACCGACAAAGCAGCGGTAGCAGGGCGCGCCTTCACGCCAGCCGGAAAAGGTGCCGATCTGGCCCTGGAACTGGCCGATCGCGGCAGAAACGAGCGGGATTTCGAGGCGCACGGTCGCGTCGGACACGACCAGCCGCGTGGCGAAATTGTCGCTTCCGTCGACGACGACGTCGGCGCCCGCCAGCAATGCATCGACATTGTCGCGCATCACGCGCGTTTCGACGGGCATCAGCGCGACGCCGGGATTGATCCGCGCGATCGCCTTGGCCGCGCCGTCGACCTTGGGCGCGCCGACCTCGGCGCTGTCGAACAGGATCTGGCGCTGCAGGTTGCTCAGCGAAATCGCGTCGTCGTCGATCACCGTCAGCCGACCGATCCCGGCAGCGGCAAGATAGAGCAGGACCGGGCCGCCGATGCCGCCCGCGCCGATCACGATGACATGCGCGCCCGTCAGCGCGACCTGGCCCGCGCCGCCGATCTCCTTGAGGACGATCTGGCGCGCGTAGCGATCGAGCTCGTCGTCGCTGAGCGGCATCAGCGCCCCGTCGAGCCGAAGCCGTCCTTGCCGCGCTCGGTATCGGACAGTTGGTCGACTTCGTCCCATTGCGCCAGCGTGACCGGGGCCACGACCAGTTGCGCGATGCGGTCGCCGCGTTTCACCTCGAAATATTCCTCGCCGAGATTGGCGAGGATGATCTTCACCTCGCCGCGATAGTCGCTGTCGATCGTGCCGGGCGTGTTGAGGCAGGTGATGCCATGCTCGATCGCGAGGCCCGAACGCGGGCGGACCTGGATTTCGTAGCCTTCGGGGATCGCGACCGCGAAGCCGGTGCTGACCGCGTGGCGGCGGCCGGGCTTCAATGTCAGCGATTCGGCCGCGACGATGTCCATCCCGGCGGCCCCCGGCGTCTTGTATGCCGGCAGCGGCAGGTTACCACCGTTCGACAGGCGCTTGATTTTGACCATCACGTTATTCGCCATCGCCGCGTTCCCCATGTTTGTCGTCCCATGCCTGCGCCGCGCGCGCCACCAGCCGCCGCGCGACCTCGATCTTGGGAAGGCTGTCCCAGCTTTCGACGCCGTCGGGGGTGACGAGGTGGACCGCGTTGGTCGCGCCGCCCATCACGCTCTTGCCCTTGCCGCCCGAAACGTCGTTGGCGACGATCCAGTCGGCGCCTTTCTTCGTGCGCTTGGCCTGTGCGTGCTCGACGACGTTCTGCGTTTCGGCGGCAAAGCCGATCAGCAGCGAAGGGCGTCGATCCGAGGTCGCAAGGTTGGCCAATATGTCGGTGTTCTCGGTGAGCTCGAGCGGGGCAGGGCCCCCCATCCTTCTGGCCTGACTTCTTGATCTTCTGCGTATCGGCGCTGGCGGCGCGCCAGTCGGCGACCGCGGCGACCATGAAGGCGATGTCGGCGGGCAGCGCGTCTTCGACCGCTTGCGCCATCTCCTCGGCGGTATCGACATCGATCCGGGTGACGCCCGCAGGTGTGGTCAAGTGCACCGGACCCGCGATCAGCGTGACGTCGGCGCCCGCCAGCGCGGCCTCGGCAGCGATCGCGAAGCCCTGCCGCCCCGACGATCGGTTGGCGATATAGCGCACCGGATCGATCGGCTCGTGCGTCGGTCCGGCGGTGACGAGGACGCGGCGACCGTGCAGCGGGCGATGCTCGCCGGGCGCGAAATCAGGCTGTCCGGCGAGCACGTCCTTGCCGCGATTGGCGAGCGCGTTCTCGATCTCGGCAAAGATCGCGGCGGGTTCGGGCAGGCGCCCGGGGCCGTATTCGCCGCACGCCATCTCGCCCTCGTCGGGGTTGATGACATCAATGCCGTCGTGGCGCAGCTGCGCGACATTGCGCTGCGTCGCCGCGTGCTGCCACATGCGCACGTTCATCGCGGGCACCGCGAGCACCGGCGCGTCGGTCGCGAGCAGCAGCGTGGTGGCAAGGTCGTCGGCGTGCCCCGCCGCCATCTTGGCGATGAGGTCGGCGGTGGCGGGCGCAACGACGATCAGGTCGGCCTCGCGCGACAGCTGGATATGTCCCATCTCGACCTCATCCTTGAGGTCCCAGAGCGAGGTGAAGACCTCGTTTTCGGACAAGGCGGCGAGCGTCATCGGCGTGACGAAATGCGATCCGCCCTCGGTCAGGACGCAGCGCACGCTCATCCCCGCCTTGCGGATCAGCCGGACGAGCTCGCACGCCTTGTAAGCGGCAATCCCGCCGCCGACGATCAGGAGGATGTGTCTATTGGTCATCAATATCCCGTGAGCAGCATGTCGAGCGCGTTCATGATCGTTATATGCTGATCGTCGAGCGAAGTCGTTAACTCTCCGATTTCGCGCATTGGCACCGCTGCGGCGAATTGCGTCACCATGACCATCGGCGCACCTGCGACCTCGAAGGTCGGATTGAGACGCTCGGCGGGATGCGGAGCGCGATCGGGCGGGAGCAGGGGAACGACGAAGCGGGTCGAGAGCTGGGACAGGATATCGGCCTGGCAGTCGAGCAGATAGCCCGGCTCGCCTGGCCGCTCGAATACGTCGAATCGCGCCATCAGAACTGGCGGTGCCGTGCCAGCGGAAGCCCGTTCTGCGCGACAAAATCGTTCGAAGATTCGATCGCGTCGCGATTGGCCGCCAACCAGGCTTCGGCGGTCGTTGCCCGGATGCTTTGCTCAAGCCCGGCTTCGCACGCTTGCGAGATGTTGATGCCCAGCTCCTTGGCCTTGACGATCAAATCCGCATTCAGCGAGACGTTGGTGGCGCGCTTCATGGCGCCCGATACGCGCGACATCTCTGCTTGGTGCTATGGTTCATGCGCATATCATATGCGCATTATCGTTCGCGCGTCAAACGCGGCACTACGCTCAATAGATCAGCATAGCCCACATGCCTGCGCCGCCTGCCGCGGCAGCGAGGATCGCGACCGCCGCATAGCCCAGCCACGGGCGCCGGCGCCGCTCCCAGATGATCGGGATCGTCGGGATCGGCGGCGGGGGCGGGGCGGCGCCCTTGGCGGGGAAGGCGTCCTCGATTCGACGGACGAGGTCGGGCAGGCGGCGCAGCGTGCGCACATTCTCGACGATCTTGTCGGCGAGCTGCGCCTCGGGGCCGAGTTCGGTGCGCATCCATTCCTGGATGAAGGGCCCCGACGTGTCCCACATGTTGATATCGGGATCGAGCCCGGTGGCGACGCCTTCGACCATCACCATCGTCTTTTGCAGCAGGAGCAGGTGCGGCTGCGTCTGCATGTCGAAATCGCGCGTGATCGCGAACAGCCCGTCGAGCATCTGGCCGACGCTGAGCTCGCTGACGGGCTTGCCGCGCATCGGCTCGCCGACCGCGCGCAGCGCAGTCGCGAACTCGGCGACATTGTGGTGCGCGGGGACATATTGCGCCTCGAAATGGATTTCGGCGACGCGGCGGTAGTTGCCGGTGATGAGGCCGTAGAGGATCTCGGCGAGCCAGGTCCGCGCGCGTCGGTCGATCCGTCCCATGATGCCGAAATCGATCGCCGCGATCTTGCCGTCGGGACAGACGAACAAATTGCCCTGGTGCATGTCGGCGTGGAAGAATCCTTCCGAAATCGCCTGGCGCAGGAAGGCGTTGACCAGCCGTCCGGCGATTCCCTTGACGTCGTGGCCCGCGGCGATCAGCGCGTCGCGGTCGGAGATCTTGATCCCGTCGATCCACTCCATCGTCATGACCGAACGCGAAGTGCGGTCCCAATCGATCGCAGGGACGATGTAATCGGGCGTCGCGACCATCGATTCGGCCAGTTCGGATGCAGACGCCGCCTCGCGCCGCAGGTCGACCTCGCGCATCGTCCAGCGTTTGAAATTGGCGATGACGAGCGCGGGGCGCAGGCGATGCGCTTCGCCGCCCATCGCCTCGACATGTGCCGCGGCCCATTCATAGGTCTCGATATCGGCGGCGAGCTTGGTCGCGATGCCCGGACGGACGACCTTGATCGCGACTTCGCGGCCGTCGGTGGTGATGCCGCGATGGACCTGCGCGATCGACGCCGCGGCGACGGGCACCGGGTCGATCGAGGCGAACAGGTTCGCAATCGGCTGGCCGAGGCCGCGCTCGATCTGCGGCTCGATGTCCGAATAGGGCAGCGGCGGCAGGCTGTCCTGCAGCGTCAGCAGGTTGCGCGCGGCGACTTCGCCGACAAGGTCGGGGCGCGTTGCGAGCGTCTGGCCGAGCTTGATCGCGGCGGGGCCGATCTCCTGGAAGGCGGCGGCGTAATCGGGCTCGCGCGGCTGGATCGTACCGAAGCGCGCAATGCGGATCAGCCGCGCGACCGGCGGCGGCGTCAGCGGATCGCGCTCGATCCCGCGCAGCGCGCCGTGACGGGCGAGCGTGCGGCCCCATTTGAGAAGTCGCCAAAGGTGGGTTCTGGGCCGTGCCATGAAGTTCGCTCAGACCTTCCAGCCGCTGTGGATCGCGACGAGCCCGCCGAGCATCGGTTCGACCTTGGTGCGGACGAAGCCCGCCTCGGCGATCATCGCCTCGAAGCGCGCCATGTCGGGAAAGCGGCGGATCGATTCGACCAGATAGCGATAGCTGTCCTCGTCGTCGGCGATCCATTTGCCGAGCTGCGGGACGAGCTTGTGCGAATAGGCGTCGTAGACCTCGCCGAAACCCGGCCACAGCGTGGTCGAGAATTCGAGGCAGAAGAACCGCCCGCCATAGCGCAATACGCGGTGCGCCTCGGCGAGCGCGGCGGGAATGTCGGTGACGTTGCGGATGCCGAAGGCGATCGTATAGGCGTCGAACATCGCCGCATCGAAGCTCAGCGTTTCGGCATTCTGCTCGGTCCAGACGAGCCCGGTCTGCGCCCGGTCGGCGGCGCGTTCCATGCCGACGGCGAGCATGTCGGGATTGATGTCGGCAACGGTGACGCTGGCACCGAGATCGGCCATGCGAAAGGCGATGTCGCCGGTGCCGCCAGCCATATCGAGGATGTCCTCGCCGGCGCGCGGCTTGACCCGGCGGACGAAGCGGTTCTTCCACAATCGGTGCATGCCGCCCGACATGGCATCGTTCATGACGTCGTAGCGACGCGCGACATTGGAGAACACGCCGCCGACGCGGCGCGTTTTCTCTGCGGGATCGACCTCTTGATAGCCGAAAGATACGGTGTCGTTCATGGCATGCGCCTTAGCCGCTGGCGCGGCGCGCGCAAAGGCCATGGTTGCAAGTCGTGTGCGCCGCGCACATCTCCTCCGCCATGCCAGAGCTTCCCGAAGTCGAAACCACCGTCCGCGGCCTGATGCCCGTCCTCGAGGGGCAGCGCCTCGCGCGGATCGAACTCCACCGCGAAGGGTTGCGCCGCCCGTTTCCGCAAGGGTTCGTCCAGCGACTGACCGGCGCAACGGTGACTGGCCTTTCGCGGCGCGCCAAATACGGGCTGATCCACACAAATCGCGATTGCGCGATGATCTTCCATCTCGGCATGTCGGGACGCTGGCGAGTCGATCCAGACACACTCGAAAAGCACGACCACCTCGTCCTGACGACGGGCGAGGGGCGGCGGGTCGCGCTCAACGATCCGCGTCGATTCGGTTCGGTCGACCTCGTCGACGGCGATCCCGCGGTCGACCTTCGCCGGCTTTGTCGGTCTCGGCCCCGAACCCTTGTCCGATGCCTTCGACCCGGCGGCGCTTGCGGTCGCGCTGGCGGGCCGCAAGGCGCCGATCAAGCCGCTGCTGCTCGACCAGCGAATCGTCGCGGGCCTCGGCAATATCTACGTCTGCGAAGCGCTCAACATTGCGCGCATCCATCCCGGCCGCGCCGCCGGATCGATCTCGCAGGCGCGGCTCGAACGGCTCGTTGCCGCGATCAAGGCGGTGCTGCTCGACGCGATCGCGGCGGGCGGCTCGAGCCTGCGCGATTTTGCCGCGCCCGACGGACAATTGGGCTATTTCAAGAAGAGCTTCCGCGTCTATGGCCGCGAGGGCGAGGTCTGCCCGTGCGGTGAGGGGCGCGTCCGCCGCCGCGTCGACGGCGGCCGCTCGACCTTTTACTGCGCCAGTTGCCAGCGGTGAGTTGACCGCGCGCGCGGTTAGCCTTATATGCCGCCTCCGAAGAGGGCCGGGACGTGATTCCGGGCCCCATTTTTTTAAAGAACAACCCGAAGGTTCCCTGACGCATGGCCAATACGCCGCAAGCCAAGAAACGTATCCGCCGCAACAATGCGCGCGCCGTAGTCAACGGAGCGCGTACCTCGCGCATCCGCACGCTCGTCAAGAAGGTCGAAGCCGCAGCGCTCGCCGGTGACAAGGCCGCGGCCAGCAAATCATTGAAGGCGGTTCAGCCCGAAATGGCCAAGGGCGTCGCCAAGGGCGTGCTCCACAAGAACACCGCAGCGCGCAAGTTCTCGCGCCTGACCAAGCGCGTCGCCGCGCTGTAGAATTTTCGTGCCGGCGCTGCCGGTCGATCAGCGATACCAGATGGCCTGCCGGTTCGGCGGGCCATTTTGCTGTGCGGGCTCGGGCGTGACGCGCGAACACTGCAATCGCCCGGTCGGGTTCAATATGGTGCAATGACGCTAGGTCCGCGATTCGCCCGCAGGCAAATAGGCTGGCGGCAAGATAAATATAACAAAACCAATGCATTAATAGGTCGCTAACGCTTTTCTCCAGCGCGTCGTGAGTCAAGGCGGTTTATTTCAGTTTTTTTGCAGTCGTCGGGTTGATCGACTCGGGTACGACTGCCTAGACATGTGTTTCGACCCGTGGCTGTCGCTGCTGGTGTCCTGAAAAAATCGAATTCTCGTGCCGGAAACCGCTTTTTCCGAAGACGGGATTTTTGCGGCCTGGGTGGGCGGCATGTTTCGGGTCCTGGCGACGTTCATAGGGTCGGCGCACGCTCAACAGGGCGGCGTTGCGGGTGGTCGTGTGAAAAGGTGGGGTGGTATGGCGCAGGATGGGGGCGATGACACAGCGTTGGCGATGACGCCCGATGCTGCGGCGTGGACTGCGATTGCTGCCGGCCTGCGCAAGGACCTCGGCGCGCGCGCCTTTGATCACTGGCTGAAACCCGTAAGCTTTGGCGACTATTGCGCGGTGACGGGGACGTTGACGCTGCATGCGCCGACGCATTTTTCCGCCAGCTGGATCTCCGAACGCTTTCTCGATCGCCTGCAACTCGCGTGGAAGACGCGCTGCTCCGTCCAGGCGGTCCGCGTCATCGCCGATCCCGAGCGCGCCGCGATCCAGCCGACGACGCTGTTCGCCAACGATGCCGCGACGGGCGATGCTCCGGCCGAAGCCGTCCGCACGCTGCCGCTGCCGACGCTCGACGAACGGCTGACCTTCGACAATTTCATCGCCGGCCCGTCGAACGTCCTTGCCCGCGGTGCGGCGATCCGCATGGCGGCGGCAGAGAGCCCCGAATTCAACCCGCTCTACCTTCGCTCGGCCACGGGCCAGGGCAAGACGCACCTGCTCCACGCGATGGGCCATGCGCACCTGCGTGTCGCGCCCAACGCCAATGTCGTCATCATGTCGGCCGAAAAGTTCATGCTCGAATTCGTCCATGCGATTCGGTCGAACGACATGCTCGCGATGAAGGCGCGGCTGCGCGTCGCCGACCTGCTGATGATCGACGATCTCCAGTTCATCGTCGGCAAGGGCGCCTCGACGCAGGAAGAACTGCTCCACACGATCGATTACATCCTGACCGCGGGCAAGCGGCTGGTGGTCGCCGCCGACCGCAGCCCGCACATGCTCGACGGGATCGATCCGCGGCTGTTGTCGCGCCTGTCGGGCGGCCTCGTCGCAGAGATCGACGCACCCTCGTTCGAGCTGCGCAAGGCGATCCTCGAACATCGGCGCGACTCGGTCCACCGTGTCGCGGTGCCCGACGATGTCGTCGACTTCCTCGCACGCAACTTCACGCGCAACATCCGCGAACTGGAGGGCGCGCTCAACAAGCTCGTCGCCTTCGCCTCGCTGACCGGCACCGACATCACGCTCGACCTTGCGCGCGACCGGCTCGCCGAGACGCTGCGCGGCGCGCGCGCGCGCATTTCGATCGACGATATCCAGCAGGCCGTCTGCGCGCATTTCAAGCTCGACCGGATCGAGATGAGTTCTAAGCGCCGGACGCGCGTCGTCGCCCGGCCGCGCCAGATCGCGATGTACCTCGCCAAGACGCTGACCCCGCGCTCGTATCCCGAGATCGGGCGCAAGTTCGGCGGGCGCGATCATTCGACCGTCATCCATGCTTTTCGCACGATCGATGCGATGCGCCAGCGCGACCCCGATATCGACGCCGATATCGCGCGCATTCGCCGCGCGCTCGAAAGCTAGATCGAGATTGCCGGGGGGCAAGGAAAAGCCCGGCGTCCCCATCGGACGCCGGGCTTTTTCGTTGTTCTGGTTCAGGCGGTCAGCGCGATTCGCGCGGCGGCAGGGTGATCCTGACTTTCTCGCCATTGTTGCCGGGAAATCCGGTGAACAGCGCATCGACCAGGTTGGGGACGAGATAGGTGAGGTCGTTGTCGCGCGACTGCGCCATCGCATCGCCTTCGAACACGCGCTGGCCGTCGGCGCGACGATCGATCGTCATGTCGAGCCGACCGGTATAGACGGTGTACGAGGTGACGTCGTTGAAGCCGCCATAGCCCGGACCCCACATGAACGGATCATAGAAGCCGCCGACATAGCGATAGCCGTGGCGCGTGCGGACAACGCGCGGCCGGTAATATCCGCGCGAGGCGCCGAAATAAAAGGGATCGTAACCGAACGGATCGTAGAAATTGTTCGACCGGCGAATGCGTTCGCGACCGTTATCGACACCGTAGTCGAGATGGACGACCAGGTCGGCCTGGTCGCTGGTTGCGGGAATATAGCCGATCCGGGCTAGCTCGCCGCGGACCAGGCTGGCATATTGGGCGAACTCTAGGCTGTTCGACAGCGCCGGATCGCTGGCGACGATCGCAAAGGTCTGGCCCTGCGGCGCGGGCATCTGCTGGAAGCGCGACACGTCGGCCTGAAAGCCTTGCACGCAGGCGCCGAGGCCGAGCATCGCGCCCGCTACCATCGCCGATTTAAGGAAGGTCTTGATCGTCATCCTGGGGTCCTCGTTAGCGCAGCACGGCGCTTTTCATACCATAACAGGCCAGCACAGTATCGCGCGATCGCTGAACATTGCTTGAACGAAACCAAAAACGCCTTTGCGAACAGCGGGCTAGCTGGCCGTCTTGGGCCCGAAAAGGCCCATCGCCTCGGTCGCCGCGGCAATCTGCGGCCGGGCAAGCTCGCGGGCGCGTGCAGCGCCCTTCTCGAGCGCGGCGTCGATCGTTGCGGCGTCGTCCTTGAGCGCTTCGAAACGCGTGCGGATCGGCGACAGCGTCGCGATAATGCGATCGGCGAGCGCCGGCTTGAACGCGCCGAAGCCTTGTCCCGCGAACTGGTCGAGCACCGCCTGGCGATCGCATCCTTCGAGTGCGGCATGGATATCGATCAGGTTCTTCGCCTCGGCCCGCCCGTCGAGTCCTTCGGAGTTCGGCGGGAATCGGTTCGGGATCGGTGCGCGCCTTGCGGATCTTCTGCGCGATCGCGTCGTCGCTGTCGGTCAGGTTGATCCGGCTCATGTCGCTGGGGTCGGACTTCGACATCTTGGCACTGCCGTCGCGCAGGCTCATCACGCGCGGCATCGGCCCGGCGATCAGCGGTTCGGGCGCGACGAAGATGTCGACGCCGTAATCGGCATTGAACTTGGCGGCGATGTCGCGGGCGAGCTCGAGATGCTGTTTCTGGTCATCGCCGACGGGCACGTGCGTCGCATTGTAAAGCAGCACGTCGGCCGCCTGCAGCACCGGATAGGCATAGAGGCCGACGCTCGCGCCCTCGCGATTCTTGCCCGACTTTTCCTTGAACTGCGTCATCCGGTTGAGCCAGCCGATCCGCGCGACGCAGAACAGCAACCAGGCGAGCTCGGCGTGCTCGGGCACGCGCGCCTGGTTGAACAGGATTGCCTTGTCGGGGTCGAGCCCGCTGGCGATCAGCGCGGCGGTCAGCTCGCGGACATTGGCGCGCAGCTGCGCGGGCTCGTTGTACACCGTGACGGCGTGGAGATCGGCGAGGAAGAACAGGCTGTCGCCGGGATCGTCCTGCATCTTTACCCATTGCACGATCGCGCCGAGATAGTTGCCGAGGTGAAGGTTGCCGGTGGGCTGGATGCCCGAGACGGTACGCATGACTATGTCCTTCAGAGGGTATCTGGATCTGCGGTCGGCACGACCGGCGCGCGTTTTACCAACGCGCGCAGCTCGGCCAGGCTGACAGCGCCAAGCATGACGCAAGCCATCGGCATAAACCGCGACACCGACAGCGACAAGGCCGGCCAGCGATACTGCGCGACCGACCAACGGTCCGGTGAAGGTGCCGAAATAGGGCGCGAGGAAATAGAGCGCGACGCCCATCGCCAGCGCCGCGAGCGTCAGCCGCGGGAGGCGGCGTGCCAGCTTGGCATCGATATGAAAATGGCCGCGCCTGGACAGCGTGCGCCACAGCAAGGTGAGGTTGACCAGCGCCGATGCCGCCGTTGCGAGGGGCGGGCCGAGATAGCCGATCGTCGGGATGAGGACGATGTTGCCGACGATGTTGACCGCTACCGAGACGAGCGCGAAATTGAGCGGCGTGCGCGTGTCCGAGCGGGCGTAATAGCCGGGGATCAGGACCTTGATCAGGACATAGGCGGGCAGGCCGAGCGAAAAGGCCGACAGCGTCCAGGCGGTGGCGATCGCCGCTTCGCGGGTGAACTGGCCGTGCTGGAAAATGCCGGTGACGATCGGCAGCGAGATGCTGATGAACGCGACGGTGGCGGGCAGCGTCAGCAGCAGCGCCAGTTCGACGCCGCGATTTTGCAGATGCAGCGCCTGGGCATCCTTGCGCTCGCCGAGCATGCGCGACAGCGTCGGCAGCAGGATCGTGCCGAGGCTGATGCCGATCAGGCCGAGCGGCAGCTGGTTGAGACGGTCGGCGTAGTAGATATAGCTGATCGCGCCCTCGTCGAGCAGGCGGCCGGCGAGCGCGGTCGAGATCAGCAAATTGACCTGGACCGCCCCGGCGCCGATCGCGGCGGGCAGGATGAGCTTGGCGAGGCGCTTGATCTCGGGGTCGATGCGCGGCCGGCGCAGGCGCAACGACGCGCCCGCGCGGCGCACGCCCCAGACCATCAGCATCAGTTGCAGGATGCCGCCGACGGTGACCGATCCGGCCTGGACCATCGCGGTCTCGTACGGGTTGGCGCCGTGGAAGAAGCCACAGCCCGCCGACCATCGCAACGTTGAGCAGGATCGGCGCGGCGGCGTTGAGCCAGAACCTGTGCAGCGAATTCAATATCCCGCCGAGCAGCGACACAAGCGAAATAAGGAGCAGATAGGGCAGGGTAATCCGCGACAGCGTCACCGCATAGGCGAACTGGTCGGCGCTCGGATCGTTGAACCCGCCTGACAGCAGGTAGGTGACCGGCCATGCCGCGATCATCATCGCGCCGGTGAAGACGACCAGCAGCGGGAGCAGGATCGCCAGCGCGCGCTCGGCAAAATCGATGCCCGCCGCCAGGCCGCCGCCTTCGGCGACCCGGCGGTTGAACATCGGGATGAACGCCGCGCTGAACGCGCCTTCGGCGAACAGCGCGCGGAACATGTTGGGCAGGCGAAAGGCTACAAGGAACGCGTCAGACGCGAAATTCGCACCGACATAGCTCGCCTGGAGCGTGTCGCGAACGAGCGCGAGCACCCGGCTGATCAGGGTGAGGCCCCCGACCGAACCGAATGCGCGCCCCAATTTCATGACGGTCTCTGCCTAAGGGTTAGGCGGTGCCGACCGGCTGGTCGCCCGGCGTTTCGCCGGCTTCGGCCTGCGCGGCGCGCTGTTGTGCATAGAGCATGCCGAAATCGATCGGTTCGAGCAGCAGCGGCGGATAGCCGCCGTCGCGCACGGCATCGGCAAGGACGCGGCGAGCGAAGGGGAACAGTATCCGCGGGGCTTCGGCGAACAGGAACGGGTGCATCTGGTCTTCGCTGACATTGCGCGCGCCGAACAGGCCGGCATAGCTCAGGTCGACGACAAACTGCGTCCCCTGGTCCATCGTCGCGCGGACGTCGATCTTGAGGATGACCTCGTGCATGTCCTCGCCATGCTGGGCGGAGGCGATGTTGAACTGGACGTCGATCTGCGGCTGGCCGGTCCACTGGAATACCGCGGGCGCGCTCGGGTTCTCGAACGACAGGTCTTTGACATATTGCGTGATCAAACCGACCGAGGGCGACGTGTCTTCGCCATTGGCCATGGGTTCGATGCTGTCGTGCTTGGGTGCGTCTTCAGCCATTGCTATCGGTACTTTCGCTTGAGTGAATGGAGCGATCCCGGCGCACGGCGAGGTCATCGGCGACGCGCGGGAAGGCGTTGGCTGGCGCGATTAGCAGCCCTGCGGACAAAGCACAATCTGTGGGTGCGCCCTCGTTGCCGGGGCGAACCGAGCGCTATCGGTTTGAAAGCGCGACCATGATCGCCTATGTTGGGGGCTCACAATTCAATGAGGAACGCCCGCCTGTGAATATCACCATCGTCCTTCTGGCCATGATCGCCGCTTTTCTGGGCCTCAGGCTCTATTCGGTGCTCGGCAAGCGGACCGGTCACGAGCAGGAACCCGTGCTGCGTCGTCCCGACGAGCATCCCCGCGCTGCCGCGAAGGCGCCCAAGGACGACGTCATCGAAGGCCGCGTGGTCGATCCGGTCGGTATTCCCGATACGGTCTATCACCCCGCTGCCGAGACGGGCATCCGCAAGATCCTCAATGCCGATCGCAACTTCGATGTCGGCAAGTTCCTTGGCGGTGCACAGGCCGCTTATCGCATGGTCCTGGAAGCGTTCTGGGCGGGCGACCGCGAGACGCTGCGCGACCTGTGCGACGACGATGTCTATGCCGCCTTCGACGGCGCGATTACCGCGCGCGAGGCAGCGGGCGAGACGCTCGACAACCGGCTTGTCGCGATCGAGGAAGCGACCATCGTCGGGGCGAGCCTCAACGGGTCGATCGCCGATGTCATCGTCCGCTTCGACGCCGATATCTCGGCAGTGACGCGCGACGCCGATAACCAGGTTATCGCCGGATCGCTCAGCGACGGCGTCCAGACGCATGACATCTGGACCTTCACCCGCGACCTTGCGAGCAACGATCCCAACTGGGTGCTCGACGAAACCGACGTCGCCTGACGGGGCGCGGGGGGTGACCGTTCGCCGCCACCGCCGCGCGAAAAGTTCGCACTATTGGCAAACGCCGGGTCCTCTGGTCGCGACTGCGGCTGCGGCACTGATGCTGCTCGGATCGTGTACGGTCGAACGCCAGGCGGGCAGCGAGCCGCCGGCTACCGCCCAGCCCGTCCCCACACCGGCCAAAGCCGAAGCTGGAACGGCCAGCGATGTCGGTGCCGCAATTGCTTCATCCGATCTTTCGCGCCTGTCCGATGCGCGGCTCGATGCCGCGCTGGCGGCATTCCGGATCAGCTGCCCGTCGCTCGTCAAACGCACCGATTCGAGCGGCCTGACGGGCGCGGGCGACTGGGACGATGCCTGCGCGGCGGCGGCGACGGCATCTTCGTCGCGGGCTTTTTTCTCTGATTATTTTCGCGCCGTCCGCATCGGTGACGGCAGCGCCTTTGCCACGGGTTATTTCGAACCGCAGATCGCCGGGCAACGGAGCAAGGCTCCGGGCTACGAAATTCCCGTTTACGGCGTGCCGTCAGACCTGATCGACGTCGATCTGGGTCAGTTCAGCGACGCGCTCAAGGGCAAACGCATCCGCGGCCGGGTCGAGGGCGACAGCCTCGTTCCCTATTACGACCGCGCGGCGATTGAGGCGGGCGCGCTTGCGGGTCATGCACCGGTGATCGGCTATGCTGCCGATGCGGTCGAGCTGTTTTTCCTCCAGGTCCAGGGGTCGGGGCGGTTGCAAGCGCCCGACGGGTCGGTGATCCGGATCGGCTATGCCGGGCAGAACGGGCGCGATTATGTCGGCATCGGTAAACTCCTCGCCGATCGCGGCGTACTGCCCAGGGACAAGCGATCGATGCAGGGGATCATGGAATATCTCCGCGCCGACCCGGCGCGGGGTGCTGCAGTGATGCGCGAAAACCCCAGCTATATATTCTTCCAGGAACTGACCGGTGCCGGTCCGCTCGGCGCACTCGGGCGGCCCGTCACGCCGCGCGTTACCGTCGCCGCCGATCCGAAATTCGTGCCGTTGGGGGCGCCCGTCCTGCTCGATCTCGATGCCGATATCGCCGACGGCCTGTGGATTGCTCAGGATACCGGCGGCGCGATCAAGGGTGCCAACCGCTTCGATACCTTCTGGGGGGCGGGTGCCGAGGCGCGGACGATCGCGGGCGGCATGTCGGGCCATGGCAGCGCGCTGATCCTGTTGCCGCGCGCTGCCGCCGAGCGGCTCGCCACCCGTCCGGCGCAATGAACCGCAAATCGCGCGATGCCGCGCTCGACGCCGATGGCCGCGCGCTGTGGAACCGCGTCGCGCGCTCGGTCGATCCGCTGCCGGGACGCCACATCTTTGCCGATCCCGCGCCTGCGCCTGCGCCGCCGACCGCATTGCCCAAGGCCAAGGCTGGCCCGCGCATCGGCCGCGTGCCGCCGCCCGCTCCCCCTGCGCCGCCCGCCAAGGTTGCGCCGCCCAATGGCGGTCTCGACGGCAGCTGGGAGCGGCAAATCGCGCGCGGGCGGTTGTCGCCCGATGCCACGATCGACCTCCACGGCCTGACGCTCGACCAGGCGTGGCGGCGGCTCGACTTTGCACTCGAAGAGGCAAATGCGATCGGCACGCGGGTAATGCTCGTCATCACCGGGCGCGGCGCTGCCGACCCTTCGGCGGGGCGGGCATCGGCGGGCGCCATCCGCCCGCGCGGAATGATCCGCGCCAAGCTCGAAGACTGGATCGGCGCGTCGCGCCACGCATCGTCGATTGCCTCGATCCGGGGCGCGCACCCGCGCCATGGCGGGGCGGGCGCGGTCTACCTGATCCTCAGGCGAAGGCGCGGCTGAGCATCGCTTCGTAGATATCGGTGAGGTTTTCGAGGTCGGCGACCGCGACCGCCTCGTCGAGCTTGTGCATCGTCGCGTTGATCAGGCCGAATTCGACCACCGGGCACAAGGCGGAGAGGAAGCGCGCGTCGGACGTGCCGCCGCTGGTCGATGCTTCGGGGCGGAGGCCGGTGACCGCTTCGACCGCGTCCTGGACGAGGTTCGACAATTCGCCCGGCGGCGTCAGGAAGGCCTCGCCCGAGACGACGGCCTTGAGCGTGCCGCCGTGTTTTTCGGCGATGGCGCGCAACCGGTCGGCGACTTCGGCGCCCTTGTGGAGATCGTTGAAGCGGCACGACAGCCGCGCCGATGCGGACTTTGGGAATGACGTTGTGAGCGGGATTGCCGACCGCGATATCGGTCGTTTCGATATTGCTCGGCTGGAACCAGTCGGTCCCCTGGTCGAGATCGATCGCTGCGATCTCATTGAGGATCGTCACCAGTTTCGCGATCGGATTGTCGGCGAGGTGCGGATAGGCGACATGCCCCTGCGTGCCGTCGACCTTGATCCACATGTTGACCGATCCGCGCCGGCCGATCTTCATCGTGTCGCCGAGCCGGTTGACCGAGGTCGGTTCGCCGACGAGGATCATCTCTGGCGTGCAGCCCTTCTCGGCCATGTGCTGCATCAGCGCGCGTGTACCGTGGATTGCCGCGCCTTCCTCGTCACCCGTGATGATCAGGCTGATCGTGCCGGCATCGGCGGGGATGCGCTGGGTGGCGGCGATGAAACAGGCGATCGCGCCCTTCATGTCGACCGCGCCGCGGCCATAGAGCAGGCCGCCGCGGATTTCGGGCGCGAACGCGTCGCTTTCCCAGCCTTCGCCCGGGGGAACGACGTCGAGATGGCCGGCAAAGGCGAAATGGCGGCCGCCACTGCCACGCGTGGCGAGCAGGTTTTCGACCGGGCCGCCGTTTTCCGGATCGGGATCGTCGCTGCCGTCGATGTAGCGCGTCACGGCAAAGCCCGCCGCTTCGAGCATCGGCGTAATCGCATCGAACACCGCACCGGTCGCGGGGGTGACGCTTTTTGCGGCGATCAGGCGGGTGGCGAGGTCGGTGGGGTCGGTGCTCTGGGTCATACTAATCTCGTCAATCTGCGCGCGTCTCGACGCTAAAGACACTGGCGCCGCGCGTTCAGGCGGACCTATGAGGATATCGACCCTGAAACAAGTTCAGGGTGACGACGAAAAGGGGAATGGCCGTGCCCAAGATCGAACTGGACGCTATCGAACAGACCAACACGACGGGCTATCCGCCGCCCTTTGACGGGCCGGTGCAGGGACGCTGGCATCGCCGCCTCGCCCCGGCAGCAGGTCTCAGCGAAATGGGCGCGAGCCACGTTGTGCTCAAGCCCGGTGCATGGTCGTCGCAGCGTCACTGGCACGAGGGCGAAGACGAGCTGGTGATCATGATCGCGGGCGAAGCGGTGCTGGTCGAGGATACGGGCGAAACTGTCATGCGCGCGGGCGATATCGCCGCCTGGGCCAAGGGCGCGCCCAATGGCCACCATCTGATCAACCGCAGCGAGACCGACTGCGCCTTCGTCGCGATCAGCGCGGGCGACCGCGATGGCGGCGGCAGCTATTCGGACATCGACATGCGCTTCACCAAGGACGGTTATATCCACAATGATGGCACGCCCTATCCGACACAGCGCACCCCGTGAACGGTCCCGATTGGCTCGGCTTCGCGCTTGCAGTCCTGCTGATTGAACTGACCCCCGGGCCCAACATGACCTGGCTGGCATCGCTGGCCATGGGGGAAGGGCGCAAGGGAGGCCTCGAGGCGGCATTCGGCGCGGCGATCGGGTTGATGATCAATGCGCTGGCCGCGGCATTCGGCCTGGCTTCGATCGTGGCGGACAACGAGATAGTGTGGCAGGTGCTGCGCTGGGGCGGGTCGGCATTCATGCTGTGGCTGGCCTGGGAAGGCTGGCATGACGCAGGCCGGAGTTTGGCCAGAAAGCCGGGCAAGACTCTAAGGACGCGGCGAAATTTCCTGTCCGGGCTGCTCGTTAACGTCTTCAACCCCAAGGCAATGCTGTTCTTTGTCGTGATCCTGCCGCGCTTCAATGGCGGTGCCTTGCCCTCGTTCGGTCAGGCAATCGCACTCGCGGGGCTCAGCATCGCGATCGCCACCGCCGTACACGTGACGATCGTGCTGGCGGGCAGCCATCTGCACCAATGGCTGGCCGATCCGGCGAGGACGCGGACGGTTCGGCGGCTATTGGCGCTGATGCTCGTAGGGGTTGCCGTGTGGATGGCATTCGGAACGCAGCGTTAGCCCTCGGGCGCGTTCTCATACTGGTCGATGACCCATTCCTCTTCCTGCGCCGATGCGATCCAGTCCTGGACGAAACGGTGTTCGATAACCGCTTTCATGTAGGCGGCGGCGAAGGGCGGGACGGGGATCGAATAGCTGATGAAGCGCGTGACGACCGGCGCGAACATGATGTCGACTGCGCCGAACGCGCCGAACAGGAATTCGCCGTCGCCGCCCCCCAGCCCGCCGAAACGCGCGCGCGCCTCGGCCCAGATCTGCAGGATGCGCGCGACGTCGGCCTGCGCCTCGGGTCCGATCTTCGCGTCGGGATAGATACGGCGGATGTTCATCGTGCATTCGCGGCGCAGCGCGGCGTAGCTCGAATGCATTTCGGCGGCCATCGAGCGCGCCATCGCGCGGGCATGGACGTCGTCGGGCCAGAACAGCGCGTTGTCGGTCTTTTCGTTGAGATATTCGATGATCGCCAGGCTGTCCCAGATGACGCAGTCCTCGCCATCCCACAATATCGGCACCTTGCCGCCGCCGGGCGCGAACTCGTTGCCTTCGCGGCGCCGGTCCCATTCGTCCGAATACATCGGCACGACGACCTCTTCGAACGGCAGGCCCGATTGCTTGCACGCCAGCCAGCCGCGCATCGACCAGCTCGAATAGGCCTTGTTGCCGATAAACAGTTTCATCGTATCATCTCATCCTGTTTCCGCTCGGGCCGGGACGCGAGCGCAAGGGGGCGATCTAGCTTTCGAAGGCGTCGAGGACGACCGCGCGCAGCTCCGCGATGCCCATGCCCTTTTCGCTCGAGGTGACGAGGATCTCGGGATGCGCGGCGGGGTGCTTGCGCGCCTCGGCCTCGGTGCGTGCCTGGACTTCGGCGAGCGCGCTCGCCTTGATCTTGTCGGCCTTGGTGATGACGAGGCGATAGCCGACCGCTGCCTCGTCGAGCATCGTCATCACTTCGCGGTCGATGTCCTTGATCCCGTGACGCGCGTCGATCAGCACCAGCGAGCGTTTGAGCACCGCGCGTCCGCGCAGGTAATCGTTGATCAGGAAACGCCATTTCTTGACGACGTCCTTGGGCGCCTTGGCAAAGCCGTAGCCGGGCATATCGACAAGGCGGCACGATATCGGATCGCCGATGTCGAAGAAGTTCAATTCCTGGGTGCGTCCCGGCGTGACCGAGGTGCGTGCGAGCGACTTGCGCCCGGTCAGCGCGTTGAGCAGCGACGACTTGCCGACGTTCGAGCGGCCGGCAAAGGCGACCTCGGGGACGGTCGGTTCGGGCAGGAACTCGAGCTTGGGCGCCGACAGCCGGAATGCCATCGGCCCCGCGAACAGCTTGCGCGCGCGCTCGATCAGGTCGGCCTGGACTTCTTCGTCGGTCACTTCGCGTCTGCGGTCTTGGGTTCCGCCTTCAGCCCCGGATAGCGGCTGTAGAGGAACTTCTGCTGGGCGATCGTCAGCACGTTCGAGGTGATCCAGTAGAGCAGCAGCCCGGCCGCGAACGGCGCCATGACGAACATCAGGACCCACGGCATGAAGCCGAAAATCTGTTTCTGGACGTCGTCCATCGGCTGTGGATTGAGGCGGAACTGGAGCCACATCGAGGCGCCGAGCAGGATCGCGAGCACGCCGATGCCGAGGAAGCCCGGAACTTCATAGGGCAACAGGCCGAACAGGTTGAGCACGTGCAAGGGATCGGGCGCGCTCAGATCCTTGATCCAGCCATAAAAGGGCTGGTGGCGCATTTCGATCGTCAGCATCAGCACCTTGTAGAGCGCATAGAAGACCGGGATCTGCAGGAAGATCGGCAGGCAGCCAGCCATCGGATTGACCTTTTCGCGCTTGTAGAGCTCCATGATCTCCTGCTGCATGCGCGGCTTGTCGTCCTTGTGCTTGTCCTGGATCGCCTTCATCTTGGGCTGGACGACGCGCATTTGCGCCATTGAGCGAAAGCCCTTCTGGGCAATCGGGAACATCAGCCCGCGAATGATGAAGGTCAGCGCGATGATCGCGACGCCGAAATTGCCGAACAGTTTGAACAACCAGTCGAGCAGGTAGAAGATCGGCTTTTCGAACCAGCGGAACCAGCCCCAGTCGATCGCGCGGTCGAACTTGGCAATGCCGCTATCGGCATAATTTTCGAGCAGTGACGTTTCCTTGGCACCGGCGAAAACCCGGCTCGTCGTCGTCAGCGCCTTGCCGGGCGCGAGGACTTCCTGTTTGCCCGCCCAGTTGGCCTGGAACAGATCGCCCTTGGCGGCGCGCAATGTCGCATCAACGCGAGTCTGCTGATCGGGAATCACCGCGCTCAGCCAGTATTTGTCGGTAAAGCCGACCCAGCCGCCGGTCGTCGCACGCGTTTCGGGCGTGCCCATCTGTTCGGCGAGGTCCTTATAGTCCCAGTCGTAATCGGCGGTATCGTCGAAAACGCCCATCGGCCCGACATGGTTGGTCCAGGTCGATTTGTCGGCTGGCACGCCGACCCGGTTGACGAGACCATAGGGCGCCACGCCGACAGATCCGGCTCCGCGGTTGGTCACGGTCTGCTTGGCGCTGATCATGTAGTTCTCGTCGATCGACAGCTCGATCGTGAAGGTCTGCCCCTGGCCGTTGTCGTGGAACAGCGTGACCGGCGTTCCGGGCGTCAACTTGGCGCCGCTCGCTTTCCACACGGTGTTGGTGTCGGGGGCGTTGAGTCCCTGTCCGGTCCAGCCGAGGCCGGCATAATAGGCGTTCTTGGTTCCGGCGGGCGAGAACAGGTGGATCGGTGGCGAATCGGCGGCGATGCTTTCCTTGTAGCCGGTCAGGATAACGTCATCGATGCGCGCACCCTTGAGATTGATCGATCCCGACATGCGCGGCGTCTGGATCGGGATGCGCGGCGTTTCGGCGATGACCATGGCGCGATCGCGGATCGCCTTCGGGCTGTCGCCGGCGGGATCGGCTTCGGGCGCGGGCAGGGCGGTCTGCTTGCCGCCCGAAATCTGGGTCGATGGCGGGGTCGCGGTGGGAAAGAAATGGTTGGCGACGTACGGCCAGCCGAGCAGAATCAGGCCGGCGAAAACCACCGCCAGCACCATATTGCGTTTGTCATCCACCGTTGAAAGTTCCCGTTTGTCTGCGTGAAGAGGAGGTCGGAGCGCGTCAGGGCACCGGATCGTATCCGTGCCCACCCCATGGATGGCAGCGCATTAGCCGTTTTGCCGCGATCCAGCCACCCTTCATCGCACCATGCCGTTCGATCGCCTCGATGGCATATTGCGAACAGCTCGGTGCATAGCGGCAGCTGGGCGGCAGGATGCGCGACGGGCCGAGCTGCCAGCCGCGCGCGACGAGGATCAGGAGGCGCTTCATCGCGGCCCCTTGGCCTTGGCGATCGCCTTTGTGAGGTCGGTGCGCAGATGCGCGAAATCACGCGTCAACGCGTCCTTGCGTCCGATCAAGACGTGATCCGCGCCGGCGATGCCGTGCTCGGGAAGGATGTCGCGCGCAAGCGCGCGAAAGCGGCGCTTGATCCGGTTGCGTACGACCGCGTTGCCGACCTTCTTGGTCACGGTGATGCCGATGCCGATCGCCGGGTCGCCGTCGCGCCGGTCATGGATGAGCAGGACGAAAGCGGGGCCGTGCGCGCGCTTGCCGCGATTGGCGGCGAGAAATTCGCGCCGGACGTGGAGTTTTCGAAGCTCGGGCGAAACCGAGGCAGCTTCGGATCCAGACGCACGAACCCCGCCGCTTCGATTGCGAAGGGCGGGGGTCGGGGATGCCGATTCGGTTTCGGCCATGGCTCTGGACGCGCCCGTGATGGGGCGCGGCGGCGTTAGGCCGAAAGCTTCTTGCGACCGCGGGCGCGGCGGGCGCGCAGGATGTTGCGGCCGCCCGGAGTCGCCTTGCGGGCGAAAAACCCGTGGCGCCGTGCGCGGACGAGGTTGCTTGGCTGGAAGGTGCGCTTCATCGCTGATATCCCGAATATGAACTGGTTCGAATAAAAAGGGCCGCCATCGCTGGGCGGCCGCCGTATGGCAGGCCCGATAGGCCAAGGGGGCCGGCATGTCAATCATCGCGGGGGCGTTTTTCGGGCGAATTCCTGATCCCGCGCCACAGGGAAACGAGGCCTTCGCGCCACGGCGGTGCCGGCGGCATCTCGCGATGGCGTGGTCGGCGCAGCGCCCAGTCGGTCCAGCGGCCGTAAGCGGGATAGCGGCGGCGCAGGCGCAGGTAAATGCGCTTGCTCCATGTCGCGTTCTTGAGGACCAGCGCGAGACCGATGGGGAACAGGACGAGGAAGCCGGGGCCGGGCAGCGGGCCGATGATGGCCCCGCCGATCATCAGCAACACCCCGGTGGCGACCAGGATGCCGCGCGTAACGGGGTGCTTCCACAACTGCGTCTTGGGCGGTTCGTCCATCCCAGCAATATGGGGAAACTGTATTGCAGCCGCAAGACGGCCAGCGTCTTTTGCGATGCGGGCGGTCAGTTGAGCAGGTGCAGTGCGGCCATGTCTGACCGGCCGAGATAGCGCGCCTGTTCGAATGGCACGCTGTTGGTCAGCGCGTAGAACTGGCTCGCCTCCGCCGTGCTCATCCCGACATCGCGATAGAAAGCGAGGAAGGGCTGATGCTCGGGTGCGTCGGCGGCATAGTCGGTCGCCTCGCGGCCGTTCTCGTCTTCCCAGCTATGGACCGCGAACTCGGCGCCTTCGTCGGCGCTGCGGTGCGCGCCCGCGAGCCACAGTTCGACGCCGCCCGAACGGACCGATCCGCCGGCGGGCACGTGCGTGTCGATTCCCGCCTTGCGCACCATCCGCGCGAGCGCGAGGTTGGCGTCGCTGTCATAGGTGCCCGGCAGGTCGATGAGATCGAGCGTGTGGATGCCCGGATAGGCACGCAGCATCGCCACAAACTGGCGCGGCGTCGCCGTATCGACGATGCCGGCCATCGCGGCACGATCGGGCGCGGTGACATAGAACGGGCCGAAGCGGGCGAGATAGTTGCTCGGAACGGACGCGAATTCGGGTTCCGTCGCTGCGGGGGCGGTCTCCCACGTCGTTTCGACGGTGACGGTAACGCCGTTTTCGACATAGGTTTCGACGCTTGTCTCGGCGCCGGCGGGCGCGGCGAAGAGCAGCGCCAGCGTCGCGACGCTGCCGATGATCGTTGAAAACTGAGGACGTAAGGCCATGCGATGCCGATCGTTCCGGAAGATACCGGGACGGTCTTGCGCGTCGCCGCCTTTCGCAGCGGTATTCGGATGCAGTTAGGGAATCGTTTACCTTGTCTGGGGTTCAGTCGCGGTCGGGCGCGCCGAGCGGGAAATAATGGCGGAACGGGCGCGCATCCTCGACGCAGCGCGAGACTTCGGGGAGCGCGAGAAGATGCGCGCGCCATGCCATGAGGCGCGGGCGTGTCGGGCCGATCGGATAGACCCAGTCGGCGTAGAACAGCGACGGCGCGGCGGCGCATTCGACGATCGTGATGTGATCGGGGCGCTCGTAATCGGCGAGCCAGGCCTCGAGCCAGTCGTAGACGCGGTCGAGCTGGCCTTCCATCGCGGCAATCCGCACTTCGTCGAGATTGCCGGGCGAATGGATCGCCTCATTCACTGCGATCTGCATGATGTTCATGACGTAATTGTCGAACACGCGGTCCCACATGCGCGCCTGCGTGGCCGCCAGCGGATCGGCGGGGATCAGCGACGCGGAGCCGGGATGGAGTGCGGCGAGATATTCGATGATCGCGGTTGCTTCGAAAACCTTGATGTCGCCATCGACGAGCAACGGGAATTTGCCGAGCGGGCTTGCCGCCGCGACGATCGATGCCGCCTCGGGCTGGTCGCCGTCGAGCGTATGGAAGGTGAACGGCGTGTCGTTGGCGTAGAGCGCGATCAGCGCCTTCCACGTGTACGACGAGAACGGATGGCCGTAGAGGTCGAGGTTGCTCACCAGTTACCCTCTTCGATCCTGCGTTGCCGTTCGACCTCGCGATCGCTGGTCGACGGGATCGGGCCTTCTGGCGGGTAAGGCGGCAGTGTGCCGCCTGGCCGGTAGGTCGCGATCACCGTGCCCTTGGGCGTGACCGTGTTGTCGGTCATCTCCAACCGGTCGACGGGCGTGCCCTTGCCGAACAATCGCTTGCCGTTCCCCAGCGTTACGGGAAAGGTCATCGTGATCAGTCGTGTCGATCAGGCCCGCGGCAAGGAGATCGGGATAGAGTGTGCTCGACCCCTGGATGATGATGTCCGCACCATTCGATTGCTTGAGCGCAGCGACGTCGCCGATACCGGCAAGGCGATGGCTGTTCTGCCATTCGAGGGGCTGATCACCGCGCGTGAGCACGTATTTGTTTGCGCGGTCGAAGGCTTCGCCCATCGGCTTGTTGTCACCCTCGGCATAGGGCCAATAGGCAGCGAAAATGTCGTAGGTCCGCCGGCCGAGCAGCAGGTCGTACTCACCTGAAAAGAGCGCGCCGAGCGTCGGCTCGATACCCTCGTCCCAGATCTTGAACATCCAGCCGCCCTGATCGAAACCGCCGGTCGGATCCTCTGTCGGCCCGCCGGGCGCCTGCATGATGCCGTCGAGCGAGACGAAGGCGGCGCCGGTAATCTTGCGTGCCATATCAGCCTCCCCGCCGCGCGGCTTCGATTGCCGCGATGTCGATCTTGACCATGTCCATCATCGCCTCGAACGCGCGCCTGGCCGCCGCCGGATCGGGATCGCTGATCGCATCGGTAAGCTGTTTGGGCGTGATCTGCCAATTGACGCCCCATTTGTCTCGACACCAGCCGCACGCGCTCGCTTCGCCGCCATTGTCCAGGATGGCATTCCAATAGCGATCGGTCTCGTCCTGGTCGGCGGTTTCGATCTGGAACGAAAACGCCTGTGTCTGCGGGAAGGCCGGCCCGCCATTGAGGCCGAGGCACGGCACGCCGACGACGGTGAATGCGACGGTCAGGACATCGCCCTTCTTGCCCGAGGGATAGTCGCCCGGCGCGCGGTGGACCGCCTCGACGCTGCTGTTGGGGAAGGTGGCGGCATAGAATTGCGCGGCGTCTTCGGCGGTGCCGTCGTACCACAGGCAGATCGTGTTGCGGGCCATGGGTTCAGTCCTTCGCCGTGTCGAGGATCGGCGAGAAACCACCAAAGATCATGCGTTTGCCGTCGAACGGCATTTCACCCATTTCCTCGAAACGCGGATCACTCATCATTTTTTCGTTGGCCGTATCGCGCGTCGCCTTGTCAGGATATTCGATCCAGCTGAACACGACGTCCTCGCCGTCCTCGGCCTTGACCGCGCGATAGAAGTCGGTGGTGGTGCCGTGCTTGATATCGTCGCTCCACGTCTCGACGATGCGCGTGGCGCCGAGCTCCATGAAGATCGGCGCGGCCTTGCGCGCCTGTTCCTCGTACTCGGCCCGCTTGTCGCGCGGCACGGGGATCAGGAATCCGTCGATATAGCTCATGTCGATTCTCCTTGATGATCGGCTGGCGCAGCTTGGTTCGCGCTCAGGCGTCCTGCTGCGCGAAGGCTTCGGGCCCCTGTTCGGCGGCGACGGGGTCCATCCACATCGGTTCCCAGACATGGCCATCGGGATCCTCGAAGCTGCGTCCGTACATGAAGCCATGGTCCTGTCGCGGGCTGACGTCGGCGCTGCCGCCCGCCCTGGCCGCCGCCTCGGTGATGGCATCGACGTCGGCGCGGCTGTCGCGCGAAATGCACAGCGCCACCTGGGCACTAGTCTTCGCATCGACGATCGCCTTGCTGGTGAAGCTGCGCCATTTGTCGTGGGTCAGCAGCATCACGCTGATGGTATCTGACAATTTCATCGCCGCGGCGGTGTCGTCGCTGAACTTGGTTTCCTTGCGCAGACCGATCGCTTCGTAAAAGGCGACCGAGCGAGCAAGGTCGTTAACGGGCAGGTTCACGAAAATCATCTGGGTCACGGGACCGTCTCCTGGGGTTTGGCCGCTTGCCGCGACTCGGGATTTGACAATCCTGCCGTCATTAGTTAGAAAAAACAACTATGCAGTCACAAAAAATATGAACAGTCGCCGGATCAACCCCCAAACGATATGACGATGCTTGCGGAACCGCCCATGGGCTCGAACTCGTCGGCGACCGCTGGGCGCTGCTCGTGCTGCGCGAGCTGATGCTCGGACCGCGGCGATTTTCGCAATTGCGAACCGACCTGCCGGGGATCAGCGCGAATGTCCTGACTCAGCGGCTCGGCGAGCTCGAGGCGCGCGGATTGCTGGTCAAGCGCAAGCTCGCGCCGCCTGCGTCGGTCCAGGTCTATGAGCTGACCGACTGGGGGTATGAGGCGGAGGAGATCGTCCAGGTGCTCGGCCGCTGGGCGGCACGATCGCCAATGCACGACGCGACGCTACCGATATCGGGGGTGTCGATCCTGCTGTCGTTTCGCACGATGATCGATCGCACGCGGGCCAGGGACATGGATCTGCGCGTCGGGTTCCGCTTCGGTGAGGACGAATATGTCGCGCATGTCGCCGATGGCGCGATCGAGATCGCGCGCGGCGATGCAGGCGCGGGCGACATCGTTCTTGCGGGAGAACCCGCGGGCCTCGCCGCCGCGATCTATGGCGACGTGCCGCTCGACGATCTCGCCGCTGCGGGGCTGCTGACGCTGACCGGACCGCGCGAGGCGTTCGCGGCGTTCAGCGCCCTGTTCACCCTGCCGCCCAAGGCGACAATACCGGCCTGAGGATTCTCTGCTCGACTCTTCCGCGTTGATTCGGCAAGCTTTCGTCCAGAACAAAAGGGGGGCGGGGCGAAAGGGGGCGGCATGGTCGCGATCGTATCGACGGTGGCCTATCTCGGGCTCGAGGCGCGCGCCATCGAGGTCCAGTGCCAGGTTGCGCCAGGCGTGCCCGCCTTCATCGTCGTCGGCCTGCCCGACAAGGCGGTCGCTGAAAGCCGCGAGCGCGTCCGCGCCGCGATTGCCGCGATCGGCCTGTCGCTGCCGCCCAAGCGGATCACGGTCAACCTGTCGCCTGCCGACTTGCCCAAGGAAGGATCGCATTACGACCTGCCGATCGCGCTCGCCTTGCTGGGCGCGATGGGGGTGATCGATGCCGAGACGCTGAGCGAGTACGTCGTCGTCGGCGAGCTGGGGCTCGACGGACGCGTCGCGTCGTCGCCCGGCGTGCTGCTCGCCGCGCTCCATGCCGGCGGCGAGGGGAAAGGGTTGGTTTGCCCCGCCGCGCAGGGGCCAGAGGCGGCGTGGGCGGGCAGCGTCGAGGTGATCGCCGCGCCCGACCTGCTCGCGCTGCTCAACCACTTCAAGGGAACCGCGCTGCTGTCGCCGCCGAAGCCGGGCGAGGTCAGCGAGCCCGCGAGAGCGACCGACCTGAGGATGGTCAAGGGGCAGGAGACCGCCAAGCGCGCGCTCGAAATCGCCGCAGCGGGCGGGCATAATCTGCTGATGATCGGGCCGCCGGGTGCGGGCAAGTCGCTGCTGGCTAGCTGCCTGCCGGGGATATTGCCCGACCTGACACCGAGCGAGGCGCTCGAAGTGTCGATGGTGGCGAGCGTCGCGGGTAAGCTCGAGGGCGGGCGGCTGATCCGCACGCGCCCGTTTCGCGATCCGCACCATTCGGCCTCGATGCCCGCGCTCGTCGGCGGCGGCCTGCGCGTCCGCCCGGGCGAGATCAGCCTGGCGCATCTCGGCGTCCTGTTCCTCGACGAGCTGCCCGAATTCCAGCGCCCGGTGCTCGACAGCCTTCGCCAACCGCTCGAGACCGGCGAGGTCAGCGTCGCGCGCGCCAATGCGCACGTTACCTTTCCCGCGCGGGTCCAGCTGATCGCCGCGATGAACCCGTGCCGCTGCGGGCATCTCGGCGACCCCGCGCTGGCATGCAGCCGGGCGCCGCGCTGCGCCGCCGATTACCAGGCAAAGGTGTCGGGACCGCTACTCGACCGGATCGACCTGCATGTCGAGGTCCAGGCGGTCAGCGCGTCGGACCTGTCGCTGCCGCCACCCGCCGAAGGATCGGCCGACGTCGCCGCGCGCGTCGCGGCGGCGCGCCAACGGCAGAGCGAGCGCTATGGCGACGGTGGCCCGCGCACCAACAGCGAAATCGACGGCGATGTCCTCGAGGCGCACGCGACGCCCGACGAGCCGGGCAGGGCGCTCCTCGCGCAGGCGGCCGAGGCAATGCGGCTCAGCGCGCGCGGTTATACAAGAGTGCTGCGCGTCGCCCGCACCATCGCCGACCTCGCCGGTGCCGGATGCGTCGGTCGAATCCATGTCGCCGAGGCCTTGAGCTATCGCAGGCAGGCGCCGCGGAATTGATCGTGCGAACTTGCAAATTCTTGACATATACACAACCGTGTGTATATAAAGCATGAGAAGTCGGGACGTTATCAAGGCGCTCAAAGCGGCAGGGTGGGAACAGGTCGGCCAAAAGGGTAGCCATGTTCAATTCAAACATCCGGCGCGCCAAGGCCGCGTGACCGTTCCGCATCCGAAGCACGATTTGCCGACCGGCACGCTCAAGAGCATCGAACGCCAAAGCGGCCTGACATTGGGATATTGATATGCAGGAACGTTTTTACCCCGCGATGATTGAAAACAGCGAAACCGGTTTCGGCGTCTGGTTTCCTGACCTGTCCGGCTGCGTCAGCGCGGGCACGACGATCGACGATGCGCTGTTGGCCGCACGCGAGGCGCTGGCATTGCATATTTCAGGCATGATCGAGGACGGGGAACGCATCCCGCCCGCGAGCAAGCTTCCCGCGCAGCGCGATCCCGCGATCGTGGCGGTCGCCATGGTCCCCGTCACGCTCCCCGGCAGGAAACGCCGGGTTAATGTGTCGCTCGACGAAGGCCTGCTCGCCGCGATCGACGCCGTCACCGATAACCGCTCGGGTTTTCTTGAGCGCGCCGCGCGGCATGAATTGGCGGCTGACTGATCGATCGACAAACCGCTTCGCAAACGTCCCGCAACAATATCACCGCGTTGTGGCATTGCGGTGCGCGCCGCTTTACGGAGGTCAGCGCAAGTTCCAACAAGTCAGGCAGGCCCATGGCGCGCAAGAAACGTGATCCCTATCGAGACCTCGATGCCGCCGATGAGTCCGCGGAGGTCGCGGTGCCGTGCTGGCTGTGCGGGCGGCCGACGGGCAAGACGATCATCTGGCATCATCCCGTCCCCAAGAGTCGCGGCGGGCGCGACGTCGTGCCGATGCACCCGATCTGCCAGCAGACGCTGATCGCCAATTTCACCAATGCCGAGCTGCAGCGCCACGCGATGGACGTCGAGGCGCTGCTGGCCAATCCCGACGTGCGCAAGTTCGTCGACTGGGTGGCCAACAAGGAACCCGATTTCACCGCGACGACGGCGAAGAAGAAACGCTGATCGTGCCCGGTGCCGCTGTTGCCGATAGGACGCATCTCCTCGCGAATTATACCGCGCCTATCCATTTGGGGCTGTCCTACTTTTATCGTTCGCCGCTAGCCTTTTCGCGCGATGATCGCTCCATCGACAATTTCGCCCGCTCGTGCGGCAGCGCTAACCGGCCTCCGCGCGCCACCGGCAACTACACCACAAAGCCACGCGAATAGGTCACGTAGGTCACACTTTTCGTGTAGATCTGCGAATCTGCGATGCCTCCGTACAGAAAAAGGGCGACCCGCAGGCCGCCCATCCTCTCCCGAAACTGATGTCCGGTATCCCTGTCTGGCGTCAGCTGGCCATGCCCTGCGGCTCGGCGGCGACGAGTTCGAGCGGGGTCTTGCCCGCTGGGTTTTCGGCGCGGCGTTCGCCGGCGTTGCGCTTGTGACTGAACTTGCCTTCGACCTTGCCGCCGTTTTCTATCGTCAGGTTCTGGTAGACAACATCGCCGGTAATCCGCGCGGTGCGCTGGATGACGAGGTCACGCGCCTCGATCGATCCCTCGACCGTACCCGCGATCCGTGCAGTCTCGGCGACGATCGCGCCCTTGATCGCGCTGCCTTCGCCCTGGACGAAATTGGCGCATTTGAGGTCGCCTTCGACGCAACCGTCGATGTGCAGGTCGACCGTGGAGGCGATGTTGCCGGTGACGATGACGTCGGCACCGAGAACCGAGAAGGTGGTGGTGTTGCTCGCCATCTTACGATTGTCCGCTCTGGGTTCCGGCGCGCTCGGCGATCCTGCGTGCGGCGACGGCTTTGGTTTCGAGAACATCTTTTTTTGCCTCCAGGAAAATGCGGGGGTTCATGGCAGTTCCGTTCATCCGGACTTCGAAATGGAGGTGCGGACCGGTCGAGCGTCCGGTCGATCCCATTGCCGCGATCGTGACGCCCGTGGCGACGCGCTGGCCCACCTTAACATCGAAGCGCGACAAATGCGCGTAGCGGGTGATGATGCCCTGGCCGTGGTCGATCTCGACGACATTGCCATAGCCCGACTTTCTTCCGACGAACGAGATGCGGCCGGCGGCGGCGGCGTGGATCGGCGTCCCGCGGGCGCCGCGGAAATCGAGCCCCGAATGGAACGCGGCAGCGCCGGTAAAGGGATCGCGACGATAACCGTAGCTCGACGTGACCATGTCGACATTGGCCGGGCGCGCCGAGGGCATCGCGACGAGGGCACGTTCGAGCCGTTCCATGCGGATCAGCGCAGTGTCGAGGCGGGCGATCGAAGCACCCATCTGGTCGATCGTGCGACCGTCGCTACGGAACGCAACGAACGGACCGCCAAGTGCTGCGGGTTGCTGAGTCAGGCTTTTCGGATCGATACCGAAATTGCGGATCGCCGCCTCGGCGCGCGCCGCGCGGCGATCGACCGTGGCGGTCAGCGCGACGGCCAGATCGTCCTGCCGCCCACGCAGCGCGAGGAGGTTCCTGAGCACGCCCTTCACGTCAAGCGCACCGATCTTGCGCGGGGCGATCTCATCGGCAGCGGCATTCGATTTGGGAGCATCGACCGCCTTGCCACGAATTTCTCCGGTCAGCGTTTCGAGATAGGTCTGGCGCGCATCGAGTTCGGCAGCGACTTCACCGACGCGGTTACGATAGGCCGCGACCCGGGCCTGTGCCGCGTCGACCTGCGCCTGCTGCTGCGCCAGCTCGGCGCGCTCGGAAGCTCCGAGCATGTCGCGGACGACGGCAACACCGGTGATCGTCAGAAGGACGAGAAATGCCGCTGCGAGCGCGATTGCGATGCTGCGTTGCAGCCTTGCCGACAGCTTGACGAATTTGACGTGACCGCCGGTACGAACGAAAATCTCGCGATCTTGGAACATCGCAGACCAGCGGTCGCGAAACGCCGTGTCGCGTAAGGAAAATGCCACGTTTTGCTACCCACCCGATTGATTTCGACTCGGGGGTAGCAGGTGAAGGGGGCTATATCGAATCGGCACCCGCAATATTATGACGAGTCGAAGCAAGTTTGCGATGAGTTGATGGAACGATTGTGAGTTGGCTTCGTTACCGGGGGTTAATTTGGCGCAATTTTATTGGCCGATGTCTCGGGCCGGTCGGGCCGCCATACGGTCTTAACAGGTTGAGTAAAGTTTACGACCCGCTTACCATTTTTGGCTATGGCGTCGGGCGTGACCCGTTCGAAGCTCCCTGAAACTACCGCTCCGCCGATAGCTCCGCCCGCTCGACCCCGCTCGGCGGTGAGCCATGGCGTCGGGCTTGCGGGATTGGTCGGACTGCTCGGCTGGCTCGTCTTCGCGCGCACCGTCGGCACCGACCTCGCAACGTCGCCGATCGCGCCGATGCTGGCGATCGGAAACGCCGACCCGGCGATGGTCGCGGCCTATTGGAGCCTGATCGCCTGCGGCTTGCCGATGATCTTGTGGTCACTATTGGTCGATAAAGTGCATCTGCGAGCCTCGACCGGTATCGACTGGTCAAATCCGCGCCCGGTTCACGAAATCCTCGACATCAGCATCGTCAAGCTCGCCGGCCTGTGGGCTACCTGGGGGATCATCGCACTGATTTATGCGATCGGTCGCTGGTACTGGAGCGGCGCCTATCTCGTCTCGATGGAAATTTTCGCGCATCTCGCGCCGGTGCTGCTGATCGCATCGATCCCCTATGTCATCTGGCTCGACCGTTATCTCGTCCATCCCCGCGACGGCGCATGGTCGTTCGGCCAGCTGTTCACCGGCCAGGCGACCAGTGCCGACCGTCAGGCGATCGCGCGGCACCTGCGTGCCTGGGCGGTCAAGGGCTTCTTCCTCGCCTTCATGATTTCGATCGTGCCGTGGGGCTTCATGGAACTCGTCGAGCTGCCGATGGACCAGGTCCTGCGCGGCCCGGTTGAGCTGGCGCATTATTCGATCCTGCTGATGTTCCTGTGCGACGTCCACTTCGCCACTGTCGGCTATCTGCTGACGATGCGCCCGCTTGACGCGCATATCCGCACCGCCAACCCCTATCTGGCAGGTTGGGTCGCGGCGCTGATGTGCTATCCGCCATTCCAGATCATGGTCGCGACGACCGATCCGCTGTTCTACGAATATGACACCGGCGATTGGGCGTTCTGGTTCGCCAATTATCCCGTCCTGCTGTGGAGCGTCGGCGCGGCTTTGGTCTTCCTGACGGGGATCTACGGCTGGGCGACGGTCTCCTTCGGCATCCGCTTTTCGAACCTGACGCATCGCGGCATTTTGACGCACGGGCCCTACAGCGTCAGCCGCCACCCCGCTTACGTGTCGAAGAATCTGTACTGGTGGCTGGCGACGATCCCGTTCCTGACGGTAACGGGCAGCTGGGCAGACGGCGCGCGCAACGCGGTGCTGCTGCTCGGCGTCAACGCGATCTATTACTGGCGCGCCAAGACCGAGGAAAAGCACCTGCTCGGCGACCCGGTCTACCGCGAATATTACGAATGGATGCAGGCGCACGGGGCGATCCCGCGGCTGTTTGCATGGATTACGCGGCGTCCGCGCCCGCTGGTCGCGCTGGCACCGACGGTGCCCGCAATCCCCGAACGCTAAAAGCTTTCCTCGGCATAGATCCGCGAAACATCGCCATTCCATTCGCCGTGGTAGCGATCGAGCAGGCGCTGGGCGGGGACTTTGCCGCTGGCGACGATCTCGTGCAACGGATTGAGGAAGCCGGTTTCGTTGTCGCCCATCGAATTGAGGCGATTGCGTGCGGCAAGACCGCGGTCGGCGATGGCGAGCACTTCGCGGGCCAGCTCTCCCAGCTTACGCCCGCCCGGAACGTCGGCATCGAGCGCAAGCCTGGGCACTGCGTTGCGCAGGTTCTCGCGCTCGTCGATCGTCCAGTCCTTGACGAGATCCCATGCCGCATCAAGCGCGCCCTGGTCGTAGAGCAGGCCTACCCACAAAGCGGGCAGCGCGCAGATCTTGTTCCACGGACCGCCGTCGGCGCCGCGCATTTCGAGGAAGCTCTTCAGGCGAACCTCGGGGAAGGCGGTCGAGAGATGGTCGATCCAGTCGCTCTCGGTCGGCAATTCTCCGGGCAGGATCGACAGCTTGCCGGCGAGGAAATCGCGGAAGCTAAGGCCCGCTGCATCGAGATAGACGCCGTCGCGAAAGACGAAATACATCGGCACGTCGAGCATGTAGTCGACATAGCGATCGTAACCGAACCCATCTTCGAAGACGAAGGGCAGCATGCCGGTGCGCTGCGGATCGGTATCGCTCCAGATATGGCTGCGATACGAGAGATAACCGTTGGGCTTGCCCTCGGTGAACGGTGAATTGGCGAACAATGCTGTCGCGAGCGGCTGCAGCGCGAGGCCGACGCGGAATTTCTTCACCATGTCGGCTTCGGACTGATAGTCGAGATTGACCTGGATCGTGCAGGTCCTGAGCATCATGTCGAGGCCGAGCGTGCCGACGCGCGGCATGTGATCGGCCATGATCTTGTAGCGCCCCTTGGGCATCATCGGCAGGTCGCTGCGCGCCTTGTCGGGCCACATGCCGAGGCCGAGAAAGCCCTTGCCCGTCGCCGCGCCGATCGTCTTGACCTGGTCGAGATGGCGGCCCGTCTCGGCGCACGTCTGGTGCAGCGTTTCGAGCGGTGCGCCCGACAGCTCGAGTTGCCCTGCGGGTTCAAGGCTGACGGTGCCGTCGGGGCCGCTCATCGCGATGATGTTGAACGCGCCATCGGGGCCGCGTTCCTCGACCGGCTGCCAGCCGAAATCGGTCAGCGCCACGAGCAGGTCGCGGATCCCGCCGGGCTCGCCGTGGCTCGGCGCGGCATGCGTCTTCACGTCATAGACGAACTTCTCGTGCTCGGTGCCGATGCGCCAGTCGATCGGGGGCTTTTCGCCGCCGATCATTGGCGCCAGCAGTTGCTCGCGCGTTTCGATGACGGGGTCGGATTCGCTTGCTGCGCCACGTGTGCTCATGGCGAGGCTTTAGGATGCGCCACGGGTGACGACCAGCCCCATTCGCGTGCAAGGACTGGCGGGCTCACCAGTCGCCGGCGTGCGCCATCCATACTGCGATCGCGGCGATCGCGGCGGTTTCGGCGCGCAGGATGCGCGGGCCGAGCGAGATCGGCACTGCTGCCGAACAGGCACGGATCGCGGCGTTCTCTTCGTCGGTAAAGCCACCTTCGGGGCCGATCAGGATCGCCGCGGGGCCGGGATGGGCGGCGAGGGCGTCGGCAAAGTTCGCACCGCCGCGTTCGTCGGCGAAGAACAGTGTTCGCGCCGGCTGGCCAGCCGGCGAGCAGCGCGTCGAGCTTCGTCAGGTCGTCGAGTGCGGGCAGCGCGGTGCGCTCGCATTGCTCGGCCGCCTCGATCATCCGTGCGCGCAGCCGGTCGGGCTTGATCTTGTCGACGACGGCGCGCGCGGTCGCGACGGGGACGAAGCGCGCGACGCCAAGCTCGCACGCCTTCTCCGCCATCGAATCGAAACGCGCGCGCTTGATCGGCGCAGCGCACAGCCACAGGTCGGGGACGGGTTCGCGGGTCCGCAATTTGCTCTCGATGGCGAGCGACAGGTCGCGCCGGCCGGTGGCGACGACGCGCGCGGCATATTCGCCCGAAATATCGTCGAACAGCTTGATCGCATCGCCCGCCTTCACGCGCATGACGTTGACCAGATAATGCGCCTGCGCGCCGTCGATCGTCAGGCTCGCCGTCGACGACAGGTCCGAATCGACGAACAGGCGCGGGGCGCTGAGCGGGGGCCAGGCGGGGGTTGCGGGCATGGCGACGCTCTAACGCGGCGGCGCGCGCGATCCAAGCGCGCTCGATAGGGCGTGCAGGACATGCCACGCTGGACAAGGTCGCGCGCGCGGCTACGAAGGCGGACATGGCAGCCGATACCGACCTTCCCGACAGCGAGCACAAGGGGCTGATCGGCCTGTTGCCGCGCGCCGCGCGTCCCTATGCCTCGCTCGCGCGGTTCGACCGGCCGATCGGCTGGTGGCTGCTTTATTGGCCGTGTGCCTGGGGGCTGGCGCTGGCGGGCGGCGTGCGCGACCATTGGCCGCTGTTCGGTTGGATGCTGCTTGGCGCAATCGCGATGCGCGGCGCGGGCTGCGTCTATAACGATATCGTCGATCGCGACCTCGACGCGCGCGTTGCGCGCACCGCGAACCGGCCGCTGGCGAGCGGTGCGGTGCGGGTCAGGAATGCGTGGATCTGGCTCGCGTTATTGTGCGCGATCGGCCTCGTCGTGCTGCTGCAATTGCGCGGCTTTGCCCAGATCGTCGCGCTGGGCAGCCTTGCGCTCGTGGCCGCCTATCCGTTCATGAAACGGATTACATGGTGGCCGCAGGCGTGGCTCGGGCTGGTGTTTTCCTGGGGGGCGCTGGTCGGCTGGGCGGCGATCACGGGCAGCGTGCCGCGCGCGGCGATCCTGCTTTATGCCGGCAGCATCTTCTGGGTCATCGGTTACGACACGATCTATGCCCTGCAGGACCGCGAAGACGACGCGCTGGTCGGCATCCGGTCGAGCGCGCGCGCGCTGGGCGACAACGTCCGTTTCGGCGTCACATCGTGCTACGCCGCCGCGCTGGCGTTCTGGCTGTTGGCGTTCTGGCAGATTCGCAGCGATTGGATCGCACTCGTCGCGCTCATCCCCGCCGCGCTGCACCTTTTGTGGCAGACAGCGTCGCTCGACCCCGCAAGCGGGGACGATGCCTTGGCCAAATTTCGCTCGAACCGGACGGCGGGCCTGCTGATCGCATTGGCCTGCCTTGCGGTGGGAAGCGCTTAAGCGAGCGCTTTTTCGAGGAAGGCCGCGTCGGCCTCGTCCTCGATGCGGACCATCGGGCCGCAATCGGTCGGGACGACGGGACCGGCGGTCTTGATGTCGTCGAGCAGTCCGCCGCGCAGAGCGGTTTCCTGCGACTTGTCGAAAATGTAGAATTTGGTGTTGTCGAGTTTGGTCATGGCCATTGTGTAGCATGGTCAGCCGAAAATTTCAACCACGCGAAATTTTATATCTTGGCTGTGCGGGTGACCGCTATCGACCCAGTTGCGGACATTGAACTCGGTCAATCAGTTTCCTTAGCCATGACGGTAGGCAGAGGGTCAGCGCGTTTCCCTTTCCGCCTGCCCTTGCGGTAACGGCTCTGGTAATCTCGACGTTGCTTAGTCACCTCATACAACACAATTCCCGATGATGTGCCGAGGTTAAGACTCTCGATCATCCCAAACATCGGTATGGCAATGCATGCATCGCTACGTTCAACTGCGCGGTCACTGATCCCGCGCTTTTCATTTCCAAACCACACGGCCAGTTTCGTGTGTTCGGTGAAGTTTGCTTCGTGTAGCCAGTCGTTTCTTTGACCCTTGATATGAGGGGATGTGACTACCGAGTGGAAGTTGTTCTTCTCCAAATGCTCAAAGCAATCGTCGGTGCTGTCGAACCTCTTCACAAAGCTCCATTTCACCGCTGAAACAGAAGTCCGTGCCAATGACTTTCGTTCACGCATCTCTTGCCAATCGTCAGGCAGCGCCTTTCGAGGATCGACGACATAGACCTTCTCGACCCCCAGCGCGTTCACGTTGCGAATTACCGTCCCAATATTTTGAATGTCCGAGGGACTTTCGATTACAGCGATCAGGTTCTTGCAGATGAATGGCTTGATTGCTTCGGCCCGCTTACGAACGGTCGGCTTGGACTTTTTCGGTTCTTCCGTTTCCATTGGACTGGCATATCACCGTAAGGCCCAGTTTCAACGCAGAGATAAGAGCATTGTCAGCTTACCACCCAAAAGCGGACATTTGAGCTTCACTCACGCTAACGCCCTCACGCCGCGACCAATTCCTCCGCCGCTTCCAGATCGACCGAGACCAGCCGGCTGACGCCCTGTTCGACCATCGTCACGCCGAACAGGCGGTGCATGCGGCTCATCGTCACGGCGTTGTGCGTGACGATGAGGTAACGCGTGCGCGTTTCGGCGACCATCTTGTCGAGCAGGTCGCAGAAGCGTTCGATATTGGCGTCGTCGAGCGGCGCGTCGACCTCGTCGAGGACGCAGATCGGCGCGGGGTTGGTGAGGAACAGGCCGAAGATCAGCGCGATCGCGGTCAGCGCCTGTTCGCCGCCCGACAGCAGCGTCAGCGAGGCGAGCTTCTTGCCCGGCGGTTGCGCCATGATCTCCAGCCCCGCCTCGAGCGGGTCGTCCGAATCGACCAGCTCGAGATGCGCCGCGCCGCCGTTGAACAGGGTCGTGAAGAGGCGCTGGAAATGCGTATCGACCGCCTCGAACGCGGCCTTGAGGCGGATGCGGCCCTCGCGGTTGAGGCTGCCGATCGAGCCGCGCAGCCGCGCGACCGCCTGGCGCAGTTCCTCGGCCTCGGTGAGCGATTGGCGCGTGTTCGGTGTCGAGCTCGTCGAGTTCCTGCGCGGCGACGAGATTGACCGGCCCGATCCGTTCGCGATCGGCGGTGAGCTTCTCGTGCAGGCGCGATTCCTCGCCGGGGTCGGCGACGTCGTCGGCATCGAATTCGGCGACGCGCGGGAGCAGCGGCGGCGGACATTCGAAGCGCTCGTTCGACACGCGGCCCATTTCGACGCGGCGCAGATCCTGCGCCTCGGCGCGCGCATCGGCGCCGGCGCGGGCTTCGCGCGCGCTCGATAGCGTTTCGCGCGCGGCGGCGAGCCGGTCCTCGCGCTCGGCGAGCGCAAGCGTCGCGGCCTCTTCCTCGGCCTGCATCGCGTCGCGCCGTGCGGCGAGCTCGTCGCGGCCCGCCTCGAGCCTGGCGATATCGTCGCGCAGCGTGGCGGGGGTGTCGTTCGCCTTGGCCTGTTGCGGCTGCGAGGCTCGCCTGGCGTTCGGCCAGCTTGGCGATTCGGGTTGCCGCTTCGCCCGAGCGCGCGCGCCACGCTTCGGCTTCGGCCGCGATGCCTGCGCGACGCTCGCGCAGCGCGGCGAGTTTGCCCTGCAGCGCCTGTTCGGCTTCGCGCGCGTCGCTCGCTGCGCGGCGCCCCGCATCGGTCCGCGCTTCGCTGGCGGCGAGGCGCTCGGACGATGCATCGGCAGCGGGGAGGGCGGCGAGTGCCGCCTCGGCTTCGGTGAGCGTGGCGCGCGCGTCGGCGAGGCGCGTGTCGAGTTCGGCGCGGCGGCCGCCGAGCGCTTCGACGCCTTCGCGCCAGCGATCGAGCGCGGCCTGCGCGCGGTCGGCGTCGCGCAGGGCGGTGCGTTGTTCCTCGTCGCTGTGCGAGCGCGCGGCGCGCGCTTCGACGAGCGCCTGTTGGGCGGCATCTGCCTCCGCGACGATAGCGGTGCGACGCGCGGTTGCGGTGTCGAGCGCGGCCTTCAACGCCGGCAGTTCGCGCTCGATGTCGTTCAACCGGTTGCGCCGGACAAGCCGTTCGGCACCGACCGCGCCGCCGCTTTTGGCAACGAAACCGTCCCAGCGGCGCATCGCGCCGTCGCGGGTGACCAGCCGCTGCCCGATCGCGAGCGCTTGCCCCTCGTCGCGTCTGGGCGACCGCGACCTGCGCGAGCCGGCGCGCCAGTTCGGGCGGCGCATCGACATGGTCGGCGAGCCGCTCGGTTCCGGCGGGGAGGTTGGGATCGCTCGCAGACATCGCTGCGCCGAGCCAGCCGCTCTCGCCGCCGACCGGCGCGTCGAGATCGTCGCCAAGCGCGGCGGCGAGCGCGTGTTCATAGCCCTTGGCAGCGGTGACTCGGTCGATCGCGCGCGTCGTGTCGCCGGGCGTGGCGAGCGCAGTGGCGAGTGCGCCGTGTTCGCTTTCGATCGTCGCCAACGCGGTGCGTGCGGCGGCGAGCGCCTGCTCGCTCTCGGCCTTGCTGGCAAGCGCCGCGTCGAGCGCGGCCTGCGCGTCGGTGAGCGCGGTTTCGGAGGTCTCGGCCGCCGCGGCCGCTGCCATGACGCGCGCGCTTGCGTCCTGCTGCGCGTCGATCAGCGCAGCCTCGTCTCCGAGCGCCGCGATGCGCGCCGCAACGGCATCGCGTTCGCTCTCGATTCGCGCCAGCGCGTCGCGCGCGCTTGCCGCGCTCGCTTCGGCGATCCGTCGGTCGGCGGCCTGTCCGGCGAGATCGGCGCGGAGCTGCGCGAGTTCGACCTCGGCATCGCGCAGCGTCGCGGCGGAGGTCGCAATGGCCTGGGTCAATTCGGGCAGGCGCGCTTCGGCCGCCGCGTGCTGCTCGCCGAGTTCCTCGCCCTCGCGATCAAGCCGCGCGATCGACTCGGCGGCGTCTTCGGCGAGCGATCCTTCGCGCGCGCGGTCGTCGGCGATCCGTTGCAATTGCTCGGCGAGATCGGCGGCACGGCGGTCGTGCGCTTCGGCCTCGGCGGTGAGGCGCGCGAGCCGCTGCGCAACCGCCGAGGCGGCGTCGTTGGCTTCGCGCGATGCGGTGCGGCGGCTGTCGAGCGTCTGGGCGGCCTGGACGCGATAGGCGCTCGCCGCCTCCTGCGCCTCTTGAGCCGCGCGCACCGCAAGGCTCGCCGCCTCCGCTTCCTCGCGCGCGGTGTCGGCGGCGGCGGCGGCATCGCGCCAGCGCGCATAGATCATCCGCGCTTCGGCAATGCGGATCTGTTCGGAGAGCCTGGTATAGCGTTCGGCGGCGCGCGCCTGGCGGCGCAATTGCCCGGCGCGCTGTGCCATGTCGCCGATGATCGTATCGAGCCGTTCGAGATTGGCCTCGGTCGCGCGCAGTTTCTGTTCGGCGTCCTTGCGGCGGACGTGGAGGCCCGCAATCCCCGCGGCTTCCTCGAGCATCTGGCGCCGCTCGGCGGGTTTGGCCGAGATGACCGCGGCGATCTTTCCCTGGCTGACCAGCGCGGGGCTGTGCGCGCCGGTCGCGGCGTCGGCGAAGATCAGCGAAATGTCCTTGGCGCGGACGTCGCGGCCATTGGCGCGATAGGCCGATCCCTGGCCGCGTTCGATCCGCCGGATGACCTCGAGCTCGCCGTCGCTGTCGCCATCGCCGATGCTGGTCAGCGCTGCACCTTCGAGATCGGCGACGAGCGCGACCTCGGCGAAATCGCGCGCCGGCCGCGACGAGGTGCCGGCGAAGATGACGTCGTCCATCCCGCCGCTGCGCATCGATTTCGGGCTCGATTCGCCCATCACCCAGCGGATCGCCTCGAGCAGGTTCGACTTGCCGCAGCCATTGGGGCCGACGACGCCGGTCAGCCCCGGCTCGATCCGCAGTTCGGCGGGTTCGACGAAGCTCTTGAAGCCCGTCAGGCGCAGGCGCTTGATCTTCACCGGGCGGTTACCGGAGCCGACGGACAAGAGGGCGCTGGCGCCTGGGGATGGTCATCGGCTCAATCAGCGGGCACCCGCAGCGCGCAATTTCTCGCTTACCGTCACGACGGGATCGACGCCCTGGACGAGCGAGAAGGCTTCGCCGTTGAGGACGAAAGTCGGTGTGCCCTGAATATCGAACTGCTTGCCGGCCGCATCGGACCGCGACTGGACGCCGAGGACGTTGGCCGGGTCGCCATAGCACTGGTCGAGCTGCTGCTCGCTCAGTCCGCGTGCCTTGTAGAAATCATAGAGTCCCACACCCTTGGCGTAGGTGATGAATTTCTTGTTGTCGGGTAGCGACTGCATCGTCTGTGCGGCCTGCTCCATGTTCTGGGCACCGTTGAACAGCTCTTCCTGGCTGACATAGATGTTGTGCATCAACGGATAATAACGATCCTTGCCCGCGCACTGCAGGGCAGCGGCGGCAAGAGCGTCGAGCGGGTTGCGCAGGAAATTGCTGAATTCATACGCAACCTGGCCGCTGTCGACGAATTCGCTGACAATCTTGGGTTCGGCCTGCTGCGCGAAGTCGGCGCAGTGGCTGCAGGTCAGCGAACCGTATTCGACCAGTTTGATCTTCGCGTCTGGGTTGCCCATCACAAAGCCACCATCTGCGGTCGCGGTAATGACGTCGGACCATTTCTGACCCTGCGGCGCAGCGACCTTGGCTACGGCGTCCTGCTGCGTTTCATTGCCGACGGTGTCGGACTTGCCGCACGCACCTAGCGCGAGTGCGCTGCCGAGGCCAATCAGGGTGAGGGTGGAAAGTTTGCGCATGATGTTCTCCGGTTAAGCGATGAATCAGGTGTGGGCGGAACGCGCGGCGACAAGTGCACTTTGCACTCCGGCCCAATCGAAAACGTCGTAGAGCAAATGACCGTTGAGCGTGAAGCTCGGCGTGCTTTCGACGCCGGTCACGTGGCTGGCATAGTTGGTGCTGTCGGCGATCGCCTGAAGTTTGACGGTATCGGCGAGGCAGGCGGAAAGCTTTTCGGCTTTGATGCCGCGCTTCGCGAGCAGCGGTTGAAGCCCGCTGTCGGCGATGACCATCGCCATTCCGCCCGTTGCGCCAAGCGCATCTCTCTGGGCTTGCCGTTCGGGCGGTGCCGTCTCGAGCCTGACGAGCCAGTCAGGTTGTGCGGCGAGGACCGCCAGGTGATTGCCAAAGACTTGGTCGGGCGTGCCGCAGGTCACCGCGAGCGAAATCGCGTAGTCGATCGTCGTGCGCAGATAGGGCCGGATCTCGACCGAAGTCGATCCGTCGGCAATGAATCCACTGGCGAGCGGCTTGGCCGATTCGCCCGCGAAATGGGCGCAGTGCGGACAGGTGTAGCTGATATATTCGACCAGCTTGTTGGGCGCATCGGGATTGCCGATGAGCACGCCTCCCGCAGGCGCGGTGACAATGTTTTTCGACCAGTCGACCCGGGCCTGCGCGTTTGCCGCCTCAGGTGTTGCCGTTGCCGCGACTGCCACCAGGGCAAGAACGCACAGCGGGGTGGCGAAGAGGATACGCGAGATTGAAATGGAAAGCGTCCTTTGAGCAAAGTCTCAGCTGATTTTAGGCGGCCCGCTGCTGTTGACAAGGCCGCTGGCCAATCCTTCGAGAACCTTTTTGAGTTCGGGATCGCCGATGTCGCGCAAACTGTCGCCAATTTCGACCGGGATCGGCTTGAGCGACGGTGGCGGGCGGTTCGGTGCGGCGCGGGTCGGCGTCACGCGACCCTGCGACATGCGGATGCGTTCGACCGCGGCATAGCCGAAAAAGCGGTTCACCCGCTCGATCAGCTCGGGCTCGATATGCTGGAGCATCGGCGCGTGGGCACCCGATACGGTGAGGTGGAGCGTGCCGCCTTCGCGCTTGCCGTGCGGAAAGCGCAGCGATTCGGGCGCGGTCACTTCGGCATAGCGGTCGCCGACGATATCGGGCCAGCGCGTGACGATCGAGCTTTGCACGAAGCCGAAACGGCGAAAGGCGGCGCGGCCGATTTCGGGCATCAGATCGGCGATATTGCGCGCCGGTCCGCCGCGCGGCCGTTCCTGGCGGACGAGCTTGGGCGCGGCTTTGGCGCGCGGCCTTTTCGCCGGCGCCGCTGCTTTCGCCTTCGTGGGGTCTGCGGGTCGTTTCGCCATGCGGTGCATCATGCCATAGCCAACCCATGACAGTCGAGCAGCCAGATCCGAAGCGGGGCGATATCGCGGTCCGATTGCTCGCCTGGTACGATGACTCGGCGCGTGACCTGCCGTGGCGCGTCGCGCCCGGCAGCGCGAAACGCGGTGACCCCTATCGCATCTGGCTGTCCGAGATCATGCTGCAGCAGACGACGGTTGCAGCGGTGATTCCCTATTTCGCAACGGTTCGTTGCGCGCTGGCCCAATGTCGTGGCACTCGCCGGCGCCGATGAGGGCGAGGTCATGGCGGCCTGGGCAGGGCTTGGCTATTACGCTCGTGCGCGCAACCTGATCGCCTGCGCGCGGCGCGTTCGCGATGAACATGGCGGCGTCTTTCCCGACAGCGAGACGGCGCTGCGCAGCCTGCCGGGGATCGGTGACTATACCGCGGCGGCAATCGCGGCGATTGCCTTCGACCACCCGGCGACGGTGGTCGATGCCAATGTCGAGCGCGTTGTGGCGAGGCTGTTCGCGATTCGCGAGGCTTTGCCACAAGCCAGGCGCGCGATCCGCACGGCGGCGGCAAGCATCACGCCCGAGCGGCGACCGGGCGATTTCGCCCAGGCGATGATGGATCTTGGCTCGCGGATCTGCACGCCGCGCAACCCCGATTGCTCCGCCTGTCCCTTGGCCGAACACTGCGCGGGCCATCGCCTCGGCATCGCCGCCGAGCTACCGGTCAAACCTGCCAGGCGCGTCCGTCCGCAGCGGCGCGGCTGGGCATACTGGGTCGAACGCGACGGCGCGATCCTGCTCGTCCGGCGGCCTGGCAAGGGGATGCTCGGCGGGATGCGTGCCTTGCCCGGGGGCGCGTGGGACGACGAACTCGGACCGGCGCCCATCGAAGCCAACCCCACCAGCATCGCCGTTCAGCATGTCTTCACCCATTTCGCGCTTGAACTGCATCTCGCCCGCTTGCCCGCCCAATCGCGGCTGGCAGGGGAGCTTGCCGGCGAATGGTGGCCCATCGAAAGCCTCGACGCGGCTGGATTGCCTACGTTATACGCCAAGGCGGCACGCGCGATCGCGGCTGCCGGACCAGTGGAAGGATCCTGAATGCTGCACGAAACGATCATCGCCCGACGCGCCTTTCTCGGCGGCGCCCTGGCATCGGGCGCGCTACTTGGCGCCACGCCCGCGCACGCTTTCTTGCGCGAAGCCAATGCCTATCCGGCGCTCGACGCGTTTATCCGCGGTTTCGTCACGCGCAAGCAGCTTGCCGGGACGCTCGCGACGGTCGGCAAGGGATTTGCCGCGCCGACAGTCCTGTCGGCGGGCACGCTCGCCAACGACAGCAACAAGCCGGTCGATATCGACAGCCTGTGGCGGATTTATTCGATGACCAAGCCGATCACCGGCATGGCGGCGATGATCCTGATCGGCGAGGGCAAGCTCAAGCTCGACCAGCCGCTCGCCGACATATTGCCCGTCTTTGCCAACATGAAGGTGCTCAAATCGGCCGACGGTCCGATCGCGGACGCGGTGCCCGCGAAGACACCGATCACGATCCGCCATTTGCTGACGCATACCGCCGGGCTAGGCTACAACATCATCCAGTCGGGGCCGATCAAGGCGGCGTATGAAAGCAACGGCATCGTCCCCGCGCAGCTGAGCCGCATGTCGCTGCCCGGCATTCCCAATCCCAAGCCCGCGCCGAGCCTGAAGGAATTTGCCGACCGGCTGGCCAGGCTGCCGCTTGTCTACGAGCCCGGCACCAAATGGAGCTATTCGGTCGCACTCGACCTGATGGGGCGCGTCATCGAGGTTATTTCAGGCAAGCCTTTCGACCTGTTCCTGTCCGAGCGCATTTTTGCGCCGCTGGGCATGAAGAGCACCTATTTCCGGGTGCCGCAGAGCGAAATCGGGCGATTGACGACCAATTACCTGCCGCTAGGACCGGTCCTGCTGCCGGTCGATGTGGCGAGCAATTCGATCTATCTCGATGCGCCCGCTTTCCCCTTTGGCGGGGCGGGGCTGGTGACATCGGCGCGCGATTATGACCGCTTCCTGATGATGTTGCTCGGCGAAGGCGCGATCGGCGACGTACGCATTATGGCGCCCGCGACTGCGCGGCTCGGCATGTCGAACCTGCTTCCACCGGGCGTCTCGACCACGGGCACCTTTGCCGGTGGCGAGGGCTTCGGCGCGGGCGGGCGCGTCAGCCTGCCCAATTCGCCGCGCGGACCGGGCGTTTACGGCTGGGGCGGCGCGGCAGGCACGATCGCCTGGGTCGACACGACGCGCAAGATGCGCGTCGGCGGCTATGCGCAATATATGCCCGCCGAAGCGATGCCGTTCCAGTCGGGCCTACCCGAAGCGATCGCCAGGGACCTAGTCTGATTATTAGGTCTGATTATTGGTTCTGATCGCAAGCCTGTGACTCGTACTCGCACCCCCGCACTGACCGGCGCGCGGATCGACCGCGCCGATCATGTCCGTGGCGATGCCGACCGGCTCGCCGCGGCGCTCGGCGACCGGCGTGCGCGGTTGTTGCTGCTCGACGCGCTCGATCCGGTGGTCGAGGATGGGCTGCTCGGCTGGACCAGCCTCGGCCTGATCGACGAGGGCGCCGAGCCGTTGTTCCTCGGGCTGCTCGACGATATCCCGCATTTCGCGCCTTTGCCCGCCGATGTTTCGCGGATCGACGGGCGATCGCGCAGCGCGTGGGCCGCGCTGACGCTGCTCGCACCCGACGAGGCGGCGCTTTATGCCAGCGCGCGCAGCCTCGTCGCCTGGCATGCTTCGTATCGCTTTTGCGCCAATTGCGGCAGCGGGACCGCTATCGCCAAGGGCGGCTGGCAACGCGATTGCGACGGTTGCGGAGCCCAGCATTTTCCGCGCACAGACCCCGTCGTTATCATGCTTGCGCGCCATAGCGACGCGAACGGGGTCGAGCGCGTCCTTGTCGGTCACGGCGTCGGCTTTCCCCCGGGGCGAATGTCGGCGCTGGCGGGCTTCATCGAGCCGGGCGAGAGCATCGAGGAAGCGGTCCGGCGCGAACTGTTCGAAGAGGCGGGGATCGTCGCCGAGACGGTCGAGTATATCGCCAGCCAGCCCTGGCCGTTCGCATCGTCGCTGATGATCGGCTGCATCGCCGATGTCGCCGATCCGGCGCTGACGCTCGACACCAAAGAAGTCGACGCGGCGATCTGGGTCATGCGCGAAGAGGTCGCCGCGGCATTGGCGGGCGAGGAGGACGCCCGCTTCCTCGCACCACCGCCCATCGCGATCGCGCGAACCTTGCTCGAGGCTTGGGTGGGCTAGTCTGCGGTACGCGCAGATCACCCTTGATAGTAAAGATTAGGTCGCAGCCTACTTCCCACCCTAAACATGCCAATGCTGGACCATTTTGTCAGAACGCTGGCTAAACCAACGCGAGCTTGCTCAGCTCCTTGAGCACATGGGCGGGGATTGCGGCGATGTCGTCGAGGTCGCCGTCGAAGTCCTTGGGCGCGTCGGTCGCCGTCAGATAGCGCCAGCCTTGGTGGGCTCGCTTGGGCTTGGGCTGGACGGGGATGACGCGCGGATCGAGGACGATTTCGATGCGCCCGTCGGGGGCATCCTCGAAAGCGGTAATCTCGCTGCGTCCGACGATCTGGTGCGCGAGGATCCAATAAAGCGAGCCGCCTATCATCTCGGCATGGCGCGTCGGGCGATAGCGCGTCGTCATGCGCATTTTGCCGTCGGGTGCTTCGCGTCCGCGCAAGGCAATGCGATCGGCGAGATACTGGAAGCTGTCGCAGCCAAAGGCGATCTTGGTCATGTGGAGCGGCATCGCTCCTATCTGGTCACGCAGGCCACGCAGCGCAAGCGCGATGCGCGGGCCATGTCCCAATCAGTCGTCGCGTTTTGTCAGCCGTTCGACTTCGCGCGTGACGATCCGTTCGACGAGGCTGGGCAGATGTTCGTCGAGCCACGCCTTGAGCATCGGCTTCAGGCTTTCGCGAACGAGATCGTCGATCGTCGTCGGAGCGGTGGTCGGGGCGGCGTTCGTGTCGGTGCCGGTCTGCAGCAGGGAAGCAAGTGTCTGGCGGCTGGCGGCGAGCGCGTCAGGCGACAGGATCGTCGCATCATCCTCGAGCGGATCGGCCGCGTGCTGGCTGATTGTCTCGGCTTGCGGCGCGGGTCGTTGGTCCTGTTCGTGGAATTCGGACGCCTGCGTCAGCTCGAGCGGCTCTTCGCCATCGTCGTCGGCGGAGGTCGGGCTATCGTCTATCACACGCGTCGCATCCTCGCGTTCGATGACGCGGCGGATCGAGGACAAGATGTCCTCCATTGACGGCTCTTTGGACATATCGCCCATGATACTCCCCTATGGTTAACGCCTGTTAGCGCGAGCGCCATGGGGAGGGAAGCCTATTGTGGCGAGGGTGTCGTGCGCTCCGGCGAGGCAGCGTCGCCGGCCACATGGGCGTCCTGCGCCGGCGTGTTGACCGTTGTGGTCGCCTGCGGCGCGGGCGCGGGATCCTGGCCCCAGTCCCAGATCTTGTTGCGGACGCGATCGTAATTGAGCTGCGGGTCGTAAAGCGCACCGCCGTCGAGGCCGAGATCCTGCGCTTCGGCCTTGCCCATTGCCGCGAGCAATGTGAAGGCGGCGACGTAGGCGTCGCGCCGCGCGCTGACCAGCGTCACCTGTGCGTTGAGATATTCCTGTTCGGCATTGAGGATGTCGAGGATCGTCCGGTTGCCGACGCTGTTTTCGGCGCGGACGCCTTCGAGGCTCAGCTGGGCGGCATCGGAGGCGACCTGCGCCGACTGGATCACCTGCAGCGATGCCTGCCAGCTGGCATAGGCCGAACGCACCTGTGCGACGACCGAGCGCTCGGTCTCGACCAGCCGTTCCATCGATTGCGACGAACGGGCTTGCGCCTGGCGGACCTGCGCGGCGGGGCGCCCGCCCTGGAAGATCGGGATCGTCGCGGTCACGCCCGCCGAACCCGTCGTCTGGCTTTGCGCAAAGCTGACCCCCGGGGTATTGCTGCCGATCGTGCCGAGATAGTTTACGTAACCCGTCTGGCCCGTCAGCGCGACCTGCGGCAACTTTGCCGCCTGCGCGACGCGAATATCATAACGCGTCGCGTCGACGGTGATCTGCGCCGCCTCGATATCGGGATTGTCGGCGAGTGAGACCGCGACTGCCTCCTGCGGTGACGCGGGGAGATTGGGCAGCGGCGGGGGTGGCTGGAGGTCGGTCGGCGCGTCGCCGATAATCTGGATATAGCGCTCGCGGCTCGAAATCAGGCGCGATTCGGCGGTCTGCAACTGGCTGCGTGCGGTGGCGAGGCGCGATTTGGACTGAGCGACGTCGGTCCGCGTCAGATCGCCGATCTCGAACCGATCGCCGGTTGCCTGGCGATTGACGCCGAGGACCTCGACGTTGCTGCGGTTGAGGGCGACGAGCGCCTGGTCGCGGATGACGTCCATATAGGCGGCGACCGCCTGGCTGAAGACGCTCGATTCGGTCGCGCGGAGATTGGCCTGGCCAGCTTCGACGCGCTTTTCGGCGGCATTGATCGCGTTCTTGACCGCGCCGCCCTGATAGATCGGGATGCTTATCTGTGGTCCGATCGATAATGCGCGGTCAGGCGATGAGAAACTGTTCGACGATTGCAGCAGATATTCGGTGTAGCTGCCCTGGACGCCGACATTGGGCAGGCCATTGGCGCGCGCCAGCGGCACGGTCTCGTCGGTTACGCGCTGGCCGGCGCGCGCACCGGTCAGCGTCGGGTTGTTCTCATACGCTTTGGCGAGCGCATCGCGCAGAGTGTCGGCGCTGGCGGCGGCGGGCAGGGAGAGCGCGACAAGGGCAGTGCCGACAAAAAGGGGAAAGCGCATGGGATAGTGTCTCGCTCAGCTAAAAGTAAAATGGCGGGCGCGGTCGAACCCGGGTAACGATACCGCCTCGACATCGCTCAGCGGCATCAGCGCAATCGCGCCGTCGCTTGCTTCACCGCGTGCGATACGGGCAACGCCGCGGTCGTCGAGCGCGGTCACCAGGCGACCGCCCGGTGCCAACTGCTTGGCAAACGTGTCAGGAATATGTTGGACCGCGCCGTCGACGATGATCAGCGAATAGGGCGCCGCCTTGGCCCAGCCCGCCGCAAGCGGCCCGCGCACGAGCGTGACATTGGCCAGTTCGCCGAGCGTTTCGGCGGCACGATCGGCGAGCATGTCCTCGCTTTCGAGCGCCACGACGCTGGTCGCGAGCCGCGCAAGGATCGTGGCAAGATAGCCCGTTGCCGCGCCGACGATCAGGACATGATCGTCGATTCGTACGTCTGCGGCGACGAGCATCTGCCCGGTGGTCAGCGGCGGATTGAGGCTGCGGCCGTTGCCCAATGGAATTGCGCGGTCGGTATAGGCAACGCGGGCGCGATCGGCGGGAACGAATTCTTCGCGCGCGACATTGGCCATCGCCGCGACGATCGCGCGATCGGTGACGTCGGATGGGCGCAGCTGGCTGTCGACCATCGCCCGGCGCATGGCGGTGAAACTTTCGGCTTCCAGGGCGGGGTTCGGTGTCGGCATGGGGACTCTGTACCTTCCTCTTGACTGTATTGCAAGGCCAATACACTGCGACGAATCAATCGGTCCTCGGCGCACTATCGGGCGCGTTACAGGGTGGCGATGCGAACGCCAACCGCCGATGGCGCGGAACGCGCGAAACGCGGTTGACTTTGCGCCGCGCGGCTCACAGATGCTCGGGTCCGCGTTCCGGGGCCCGATGGCGGAGTGGTTACGCAGAGGACTGCAAATCCTTGCACGCCGGTTCGATTCCGGCTCGGGCCTCCACGCTGGTTTAGCATTCGATCGCGATGCGACCCGTAGCATGATTGCCGCTATGGGTGCGCTTGGAGCCGCAGCGCGAGGCAGGGATATTTTCTAGGATCTCTGATTACGCGGCAAAGCGGCCGGCATTCTTGCCGGGAAGCGCCTGATCGCCGACCTCGCTCATGGGCTCCCCGATCAGGAAACCTTGCACCTGGTCGCAGCCCATTTCTCGCAGGATGTCGAACTGTGTTGCATTTTCCACGTGCTCGGCGATGCAGACCACGCCCAGGGCGCGGCACAATTCGATCAGCCCGCGCATCAGGTTCCGGTTGCGCGGCGATTGACTGAGGCTCGTCACGAGCGATCCGTCGAGCTTGACGACGTCGAAGCTCATCTCGCGCAGATAGGATATCGACGCGTTGCCGGCGCCGAAATCGTCAAGCGCGACTGCCGCCCCCGCCTGTCGCAACAGCGCGAGGTTGGTGCTGGCAAGCGCGATGTCGGACAACAGCGCGGTCTCGGTGACTTCGACGAGCAGGCGTCGAGGGTCGAAGTCGAAACGCTGCATGATCGCGAGCAACCGCTCGGCGGCGCCGGCGGTGCACAATTGCACCGCGCTGACGTTGAATGACAGGCGGACATGGTCGGGCCAGTCGGCCGCAGCCTGGACTGCCAGCATCAGCGTGCGCTCGCCGATCGGGGCGATCAGGTTCATCTGCTCGGCGGCGCGAATAAATTCGTCAGGCGATATCGTCCCGAGATCGGTGTCGTGCCAGCGCGCGAGCGCTTCATAGGCGACGATCTCGCCGCTATCGAGCGCGCTGATCGGCTGGAACACCATCTCGATATTGGCGACGGCATCGCCCGCGGATATCTTTCGTTCGATCGCTGCGGCGCGTTTCTGGCCTTCCATCAGCACGCGTGAAAACGCCGCAAACCGGCCCGTGCCGCGACGCTTGGCGGCATAGAGCGCGGTGTCGGACTGGTTCAACAACGTCTCGGGGTCCCAGGCTTCGGTATCGGTTTGCGCGAATCCGCAACAACACTGGACCTGGACGACGCGATGTTCGATCGTCATTGGCTGTTCGATAAGTGCGCAGATTTCCGCCACGCGCTTTGCCGCACTGCTTGCCTTCCGCTCTCCGGTCCAGAACATCGCGAATTCGTCGCCGCCCATCCGGGCGATGATGGCATCTCTGCCGAATGCCATTTTGAGACGCTCGGCGACGCAGACCAGCACCGCATCGCCGGTCGGGTGACCGAAGGCATCGTTTATCGGTTTGAAGCCATCGAGGTCGATCAGCACGATGGCGGCGGGGTGCGCTCGCGGGTCGGCAGCGGCGGCGGCGGTCATTGCCGCCACCAGCGCGCGACGGTTCGCAATGCCCGTCAGCGAGTTGGTCGCAGCGAGCAGATTGGCCTGCCGTTCGGCTTCTCGTGCGCGCGTCTGTTCCTGGTCGAGGCGTGAGCGCGACGCGACCATTTCGACGGTCCGGCGGTTCTGCACGCGCAAAAGGCGCGAAACGAGGAAGATGGTCAGGAGCAGGCTGACCCCCATGCCGATCTGCGTCGTATGACCCGAAAGGATCAGTCGCAATCCGAGCGGAAGTCCCAATAGGAGCAGCGGCAGGCACGCAGCAGGTGGATAATTGCTCAGGCCATAGGTGCAGCCGATCGCAGCGAGGCTGCTGAAAAGGACGATCGACTGAATCTGGGCAGGGTGGCTCGTCAGCAACATCTGCGCCCACACCGAAAACCCGATGCTCAGCAACGCCGTAAAGAGCAGCGCCTTTTTCAACTCGGTCCGCATCCCCTTGGGCGTCAGCGCTTGCCCGCGCACCTTTAACCAATGCGTCAGCCGCCACAGGATCACCGCGACGAGGATCAGGATCGGGCTAACGATCGATTCAAAATCACCGCTGGCGACGATTTTCAAACCAAAGAAATTCGCCAGCGCAACAGCATAGATGAACGGTATCTGCTGCTTGAGGCTCGAATAGCGTTCGCGGTCCTGCGCGATTTGTTCGCGCGACTGCTTCCGTCTCGTGAGCAAAAACTCGCTGCTGAGGGAAAATCGCGACATATTGCCGCGATAGTGGGCAATACTTACCAAATCGATAGGATCGAACGGCTTGCACGACGCTGCCCTTTTGGGCCTAACGTCCCGTGAAGTCGGGCTTTTGCTTCGTCAGGAACGCGCTCGCGCCAATCATCGCGTCGGCGCTGTTGGCAGCGCGTTTCTGACCGTCGGCCTCGTCTGCGAGTGTCGCGGCGAAATCGCATCCCATCGCCCGGCGCAGATTGGCTCGCATCACGCCGAGCGCCACCGTCGGCAGCGCAGCCAGGCGGGCCGCGAGCGCGCGCGCTTCGTGAGCCAACGTGGCGTCGGCGACGCAGCGGTAGATCAGACCCCATTCGGCGGCCTTATCGGCCGACAGCTTTTCGCCGAGCATCATCAGTTCGGTCGCGCGCGCCTTGCCGATCAGGCGTGGCAACAGCCAGCTCGCGCCGCCGTCCGGGATGAGCCCGATATTGACGAACGCCTGGAGGAAATAGGCGGTCTCACCCGCGATGACGAAATCGCCCGCCAGCGCGATCGACGATCCGATCCCTGCCGCCGGACCATTGACCGCGCAGACGACCGGGATCGGCAGTTCGGCGAGGCGGGTGATCAGCGGATTGTAATGAAGCGTCAGCGCGGCGTGCGATGCATCGCCCATCGTCGCGTGTTCGCCCGCGCCGCCGCCCTGCAGATCGGCGCCCGAGCAGAAGGCACGGCCCGCCCCGGTGACCAGCAAGGCGCGCGCTTTGCCGAGGTCATCGATGGCGGCAAGCAATTCGTCGGCCATCGCCAGCGAGCAGGCGTTGAGCCGGTCGGGCCGGTTGAGCGTGATCGTGGCGACATCGCCCTCGCGCGCGGCGACGATCGTCTGATAGGCCATTACCGTCTCCCTGATACTTACGCCTCGACCTAATGCCATCGGACCGCTCGCGCCAGCGCTTCGTCGCGGTACAAATATCCACGACGCAAAGGGTGGAATGCGGCGCCCGACATCCCTAGAACGGCGCCACGAACAGCAATACGGGAAGAGTTGATGACCGAGATCGAATGGTGGGACTATGACGACGCCGAGGAAATGGCCGCTGCCGTCGCGGGCGACCTGCGCTTCGTGATCCAGAGCGCGCTCGACGCGCGCGGCGACGCGATCATCGCGCTGCCGGGCGGATCGACCCCGCTGCCGATCTATACCGCGCTCGCCGAATCGGAACTCGCCTGGAAGCGCGTGACGATTATCCCGACCGATGACCGGCTCGTGCCGATGGGCGACGAACTGTCGAATATCACCGCGATCGCCAAGGCGTTCATGGCGCGCGGCGCGCGCGTCTATCCGATCACCAGCGACGCGGCGGAGGATTATCGCGCCGCAGGGCAGGCGGCCGATGCACGGCTGCGTGATCTCGGCTGGCCGCTCGACCTCGTCCTGCTCGGGGTTGGCGAAGACGGCCACACCGCCTCGATCTTTCCAGGCGACGATCTCGCCGCAGCGACCGATGCCAAGAGCGACGCCCGCGTCGTCGGGGTAAGCCCCGACCCGATGCCCGCCAATGCGCCGGTCGCGCGCGTCACGCTGACGCTTCCGGCGATCGCCGCGGCGCGGACGCTGACGATCGCGGTGACCGGTCAGGCCAAGCGCGACCTGATCGAACAGGCGATCGAGGACGGGGCCAAATCACCGCACCCGATCGGCAAGGTGTTGGCGGCAGCGACGGTGCCGATCGACATTCACTGGGCACCGTAAAGCGGTCCGGGAGCATACGGATATGACCACCGATATCGCCACGATCATGCGGACCGCGCCGGTCATCCCGGTGCTGTTCATCGACGATGTTGCCGACGCCTAGGACCGACGCTTAGGGCGCAATCAGCCGCTGGCACAGCGCGGCCGCGTCGAACCCGTCGCGCACGGCGAGGAACAACGTATCGTCACCGGCGATCGTACCCGCGATTTCGGGCATCTGGGCCTGGTCGAAGGCAGCGCCGACAATATGTGCCGATCCGGGCCGTGCGCGCAGGACGATCAGGTTTCCCGCCGCCTCGGCGCCGACGACCCATTCGGCCAGGATCGCGGTCAGCCGCCCGTCGGCCCAGTCGCTGCCGCTGACGTCGGGCAGGGCATATGCAAGTTGCCCGCCGCGCTTGACCTTGACCGCGCCGAGCGCATCGAGATCGCGCGACAAGGTCGCCTGGGTCGCCTTCAATCCGGCGTCGGCCAGGCGCCGTGCGAGATCGTCCTGGCTGGCAATCTCTTCGCTGCTGATCAGGCTTGCGATCGCCTGGCGTCGATGGGCGACGGGGCGGGTCACGGGCGGATGCCGACCATCCAGGCGAGCGCGCCGCGCGCCGAATGCATCCGGTTTTCGGCCTGACGCCAGACCGCGCTGGCGGGGCCGTCGATCACTTCTGCGGCGACCTCTCCGTCGCGGATCGCGGGGAGGCAATGGAGGAAATAGGCGCCGTCGGCATGCGCCATCAGGTCGGCGGTAACACCGTAATCGGCAAAGGCTGCGGCCCGCGTCGCGGTCTCGGCGTCCTGTCCCATCGAGACCCAGACGTCGGTATAGACAAACTGCGCGCCATCGACCGCTTCATAAGGATCGCTGAGCTGCGTGATGCCGGGCAGCGCGGCGAGTTCGTCTGCGTCAAAGCCATAGCCGTCGGGGCTGGCGATCGTCATCGCGACGTCGAGCTTCGAACAGGCCTCGGCCAGGCTGCGCGCGACATTGTTGGCATCGCCGACATAGGCGATCTTGACCCCCACCAGGCTGCCGTGGAGCTGGCGGACGGTGAGCAGGTCGGCGAATGCCTGCAACGGATGCGCGCGGTTCGACAGCATGTTGAGGATCGGCGTCGGCGTGGCCGCGGCCATCGCATCGAGGATCGCGTGGTCGAACACGCGCGCCGCGATCACGGCGTGATAGCAGGCAAGTGTACGCGCGACGTCCTCGGGGGTTTCGCGGCTGCCGATGCCGATTTCGTCCTGGCGCAGGACGATCGGGTGGCCGCCGAGCTGGACGACCGCCATTTCGGTCGAGTTGCGCGTCCGCGCACTGGGCTTTTCGAACACCAGAGCGACGCCCTTGTCGGCGAGCGGGCGACCGAGTCCCGAGGATTCGGACAGGGCGAGGATGGCGAGCAAATCCTCACGCGAGAGGTCGGCAATGGTCAGCAAATTGGTCATGTTGCGGTGTCCCTGGTTACCATCGTGCCGATCCCGCGGTCGGTCAGCAGTTCGATCAGCAATGCGTGGGCAAGCCGTCCGTCGATAATGTGCGCGGTCGGCACGCCGCCATCGACCGCATCGGCGCTGGCGCGGAGCTTGGGGATCATGCCCTGGCCGACGCTCGGGTGGCTGAGGCGTTCGCGCAGTTCGGCCGAGGAAAGCCGCGCGATCAGGCTCGCCGGATCGTCGGGATCGGCGAGCAGGCCCGGCGCGGCGGTAAGATAGACGATCTTCTCGGCGTGCATCGCCACCGCGATCGCGCGCGCCGCCTCGTCGGCATTGATATTATACGGCTGGCCCGACCGGTCGGCGCCGACGGTCGAGACGACGGGGGTCAGGCCTTCGTCGAGCAGGCGGTGCAGGACCGAAGCGCGGACCTCGACGACGTCGCCGACGAAGCCAAGTGCGGGGTCGCGCGGGCTGGCGACGAGCAGGCCGCCGTCCTCGCCCGCAACGCCGACCGCGACAGGATCGTCGAGCGCCTCGCGATTGATCGTCGCGACGAGCTCGCGATTGACCTGGCCGACCAGCACCATGCGGACGATCGCGAGCGTTTCGGCATCGGTAACGCGCAGCCCGTCGCGGAATTCAGGGGTCTTGCCCATCGCCGCCATCGTCCGGTCGACCTGCGGCCCGCCGCCATGGATCACGACGCAGCGCACGCCGACACTGCGCAGCAACAGGACGTCCTGGGCGAGCGCCTTGTCGACCGATTTGTCGATTGCGTTGCCGCCGAGTTTGACGATGACGGTCTTGCCCGCGAACTTGCGGATATAGGGCAAGGCCTCGACGAGGACACGCGCGGTTTCGCTCGGCGACAGGCCCGAGATGGTCTGCGGAAGGGGGACGGGGTCGGTCATGATGTGACGCTGTTTTCCTTGATATAGCCGGGGCCCAGATCGATGCCGATCGCGCTGGCCGAGCCGCTGCCCGATCCGATCGTGACGCCGAATCGCGATCTCGCCGCCCGCCATGTGCGCGGCAACCGCGGCGCTGTCATGGCCGATACCGATCCCGCCGCGAGAGACGGTGATGCCGCCATAGGCAACGCTCGATGCTTCGGGATCGAACGCGACGCCGCATGATCCGGCGGCGGCGAGCAGCCGGCCCCAATAGGGATCGCTACCGAACCAGCTGCATTTGACGAGGTTGTTCTCGGCGATCGCCTTCGCCGCGGCGCGTGCTTCGGCGTCGGTGGCGGCGCCGTCGATCGTCAGCCGGACGACCTTGGTGACACCCTCGGCATCGCGCGCCATCTGCAGCGTGAGATCCTCGCACAGGCGAAAAAGCGCATCGGCAAAGGCTGCATGATCGACCGGTCCGGCACGACCGTTGGCGAGCAGGAAAACAGTGTCGTTGGTCGACGTCGCGCCATCGACATTGAGCGTGTTGAACGTCTGCGCCACCGCCTCGCGCAGCATCGCCTGCATCGCTGCAACCGGGATGTCGGCATCGGTCGTAAGGAAGGCGAGCATCGTTGCCATGTTGGGCGCGATCATGCCGCACCCCTTGGCCATGCCGCCCAGCGTGAAGCCGTCGCCGATAATCACCGCTTCCTTGGGATGATGGTCGGTGGTGAGGATGCCGCGCGCCGCCTGCTCGCCGCCTTCGACGCTGAGCGCATCGGCGAGTTTCGGAATGCCGCGCAGGATTTTCTGCATCGGCAGGCGGTCGCCGATGATCCCGGTCGAACAGACGAGGACGTCGCTGCTCGCGATGCCGAGAGCCTCGGCGGTCGCAGCGGTCATCGCGCGCGCATCGTCCATGCCGCGTTCGCCCGTCCCGGCATTGGCGTTGCCCGAATTGACGATGATCGCCGCCGCCTGGCCGCCATTGGCTTCGAGCGTGCCGCGCGACAGCACGACCGGCGGCGCGACGAACTTGTTCTGCGTGAAGACGCCGACCGCAGCGACGGGTTGGCCGTCGTCGGTCGCGACCATCGCCATGTCTGGCTTGCCCTTCTTGATCCCGACATTGCAGCCGGCGGCAATGAAGCCTGGCGCAGCGGTGACGCTCATGGCCAGACCCCGATCGTCGACAGGCCGGCGCTTTCGTCGAGGCCGAACATGATATTGGCGCACTGGATCATCTGACCGGCGGCTCCTTTTCCCAGATTGTCGATGGCGGCGATGGCGAGGATGCGCCCGGTGCGCTCGCAGCGGCGCGCGGTGACGTGCGCGGCATTCGATCCCATCACCCATTTGGTCGATGGCGGCGTATCCGACACATGGACGAACGGCTCGTCGGCATAGGCGTCGGCCAGAATGGCGAGCGGATCGCCGTCACCGGTCGCGGTCGCATAGCAGGTCGCCAGGATGCCGCGATTCATCGGCGCGAGATGCGGCGTGAACAGCACGGGGCCGCCCAGCGCCATGTCCATTTCGGCGGTGTGGCGATGCGTCAGCAGGCCGTAAGCGGCGAAATTCTCGTCGACGGTATCGAAATGCGTCTCGGGCTTGGGCGCCTTGCCCGCGCCGGTGACGCCCGAGGCGGCATCGACGACGATGCTGGCAGGATCGGTCAGTCCTGCGCGCGCCAGCGGCGCGAGCGCGAGGATAGCGGCGGTGGGAAAACATCCCGCCGCGGCGACTGCCTGTGCGCCAGCGATGGCGCTGCGGTTGAGTTCGGGAATGCCATAGACAAAGGCGTCGAGCAGTTCGGGCGCGGCATGCGCTTCGCCATACCATTGCGCATAATCGCGCGGCGTATCGAGCCGGAAGTCGGCGCCGAGGTCGACGAACCTAGTCCCGCTGGCGAGAATTTCGGGCGCGAGCCGTTGCGACGCGCCGTGCGGCAATGCGGCAAGGACGAGTTCGCTGTCGGCGAGCATCGCGCTATCCCAGCGGACGACGTCGCGGTCGGGATAGGCGAGCGCGAGGTGCGGAAAAACCGCCGATAACGGCTTGCCGCTCTCGCTGTCGCCGCAAAGGTGGGCGACCTCGATATTGCCGTGCGCGGCGATCAGGCGGAGCAATTCCGCGCCGACGTAACCGGTGGCACCAAGGATGGTTGTGCGAATCATCGGCGGCCTATGCAGGCAAATGGATAATTATGCAATAAGATGCATATTATCGAATATCGATCGTCAGTCCGAGCCAGACGATGCGCGGCGCGCCGATCTCGCTGTCGTTGCCGACGCGGCGCGTCACGACTTCGGCGTCGAACAGGTTCTCGACCCGCGCGACAAGCGATGCGCGGCGGCTGAGCGGGACACTGGCGAAACCGTCGAGCGTGAAAGCTGCGGGCAGGGGATTGGCGCCTAGGTCGTCCTCGAACTGGCGTCCGACATAGCGTCCGGTCAGCGAGGCGCGCGCCGCATCATGGTTCCAGCCGATCGTCGCGCTCGCGGCGTGGCGCGGGCTTTGCGCGGGCGGACGTCCGTCGATCGCTGCCGCTGCGCCAGTCGCGGACACCTTCGCATCGCTGAAGGCGTAGGATGCGCTGAGATCGAACGCGCCGAGCGCGGCATGCACGTCGAACTCGACACCATAAGCGACGATCGCGTCGATATTCTGTCGCTCGCGCAGGTTGGGCCCGATCGTGACGTTGGCGATTGCGTCCTCGAGCCGGTTGGCAAAGCCCGTGATCGATACACCGACATCCTCGCGCGGCGCCCAGTCGAACCCCGCCTCGATCCCGCGCAGTCGTTCGGGCGACAGCGCCGGATTGGCACGCGTGACCACGGGAAAGACGGTGAAGGGGCGGTAAAGCTCGTTCAATGTCGGCAAGCGAAAGCCGGTATAGGCGGCGCTGCGGAGCGCCAGTGCGGGTGCGACCTGATAGCGCAGCCCGGTACGCACGCTCGGCTCCCAGCCCGCGCGGTCGGGGTAGGCCTGGTCGATCGTCGGGACGCCTGCGGCATTGGCCTCGGCGAAGAAGCCGCGCGTGATCTTATAGCGGTCGATCCGCGCGCCGCCGGTCAGCGTCAGGTCGCCGAGCGTCCAGTCGCCTTCACCGAACAGCCCCGCGGTCAGGTTGCGCCCACCCGCCTGCCGCCGCGCGGTAATACTCCCTGAAAATGCGCTGATCGCGTTTTCGCGCAACTCGCCCTCGGCCTGGCGCGCGTCGAGGCCAAAGCGCAGCGTTACCGCTTTGCCCGTCGGCGGGCGCAGTTCGATCTTGCCGCCGAGACCGGTCGAGGGCGTCGCGCGCTGGTCGAGCACGGGGACGAAGCGCGTCGAGCTGACGACGACATTGGCGAAATTGCGCGCCTGCGCATAGGCGAGCGCCTCGAATTGCCATGGCCCGCGCGCGACGAAACGCAGGCTGGTGTCGACGCCCTCGCTACGGCTGTCGGCGCCCGCGTAGCGCAGCGTGCGGTCATCGCGAAAGACGAGCGCGCGCGCCTGCAGCTCGGATTCCCCACCGGTTGGAATCACCGCCTGCGCCGACAGCGAGCCATTGGCATAGCGTGCGCGCACGTCGTTGGGGCCGCGCGTGGCCTCGGGCACGGTGTAGAAGCCATCGCCGCGATCGTAGCGTCCGCCGAGGACGACATGCCCAGCGCCGAGCGGCCCAGCGGTCGCGACCGAGACCTCGCTGGCATTGCCGCTGCCATAGAGGCCGCGCGCCGACAGGGCGGGCAGGCTGGCGGGCGAGGCGCTGGTCAGCTCGATCGTCCCGGTCAGCGCGCCCGCGCCGAACGCGCCAGTGCCGCCGCCGCGCGTGATCCGGGCGCTGGCCAGCCGCTCGGGGGCGACCGCATTGAACGGGATATAGCCGAAGAACGGATCGGCGACCGGCACGCCGTCGAGCAGGACCAGCGCGCGGCTGCTGGCGTTGCCGCCGAGTCCGCGCAGCGTCACGCCCTGCGCGCTGGGATTGGCCGAGCGGCTGTCCGAGCGGCGGAATTGCTGGACATCCGCGACATCGCGCAGCGCGTTCTCGATCCGGCCCGAAGCATCGGCGAGCAACCGGTCGCGATCGATCTCGGCGGTCGAATAGGCCGCGCTGCCCGGCGGCGGGGGCAGCGCCGTGCCGATGACGACGATCGTGTCGCTGTCGTCGGCAACGTCGCTCGCGTCCTGCGCGAAGGCGGGGGTCGCGGCGAAGATGGTCGATGCAAGAAGGATAGTGCGGATCGCGACGGTCATGCGCGCTTCTGTGCCAAGCCGGGGGCTAGGACGAAAGGCCGCAATGCTGCTAGACCAAAAGAAAATCACAGGAGACGCGATGATGTCCGCCGAAATCCACAAGGTCCCCGCCGCACTGGCGCGCGTCGCACACGTCGATGCGGCGGACTATGATCGGCTCTACGCGCAATCGACCGGCCCCGATGCTGACGCTTTCTGGCGCGAAGAGGCGAAGCGGATCGACTGGATGACGCCGTTCACGACGGTCAAGAACGTGTCGTTCGACAAGGACGATTTCCGCATCGAATGGTTTGTCGACGGCGTCCTAAACGTCAGCGCCAACTGCCTCGACCGCCATCTCGACACACGCGGCGACGAGACCGCGATCATCTTCGAAGGCGACGAGCCGGGCGAGGGACGGCGGATATCGTATCGCGAACTCCACGCTGAAACTTGCCGTTTCGCCAATGTGCTGAAAGCGCAGGGGGTCGGCAAGGGCGACCGCGTCACGCTGTACATGCCGATGATCCCAGAGGCGGGCATCGCGATGCTCGCCTGCGCGCGGATCGGCGCGGTTCATTCGGTCGTGTTCGGCGGTTTCTCGCCCGACAGCCTCGCCGGACGCATTCAGGATTGCGACAGCGCCTTCGTCATCACCGCCGATGAAGGCATGCGCGGCGGCAAGGCAATTCCATTGAAGGCGAATGTCGATGCCGCGCTCGAACAGTGCCCCGGCGTGACATCGGTCATCGTCGTGCGGCGGACGGGCGGTGATGTATCGATGACCGCGGGTCGCGACGTATGGTATCACGAGGCGCGCGCGTGCGTGTCGGACGACTGCGCACCCGAACCGATGAACGCCGAAGACCCGCTGTTCATCCTCTACACCTCGGGATCGACCGGCAAGCCCAAGGGGGTGATGCACACCACCGGCGGATACCTGCTGTGGGTGACGATGACGTTCCACTATGTCTTCGATTACCGGCCCGGCGAAATATTCTGGTGCACCGCCGATGTCGGCTGGGTCACCGGGCACAGCTATGTCGTCTACGGCCCGCTGGCCAATGGCGCGACGACGGTGATGTTCGACGGCGTGCCCAATTATCCCGATTTCGGGCGCTTCTGGGAGACGGTCGAACGGCTCGGCGTCAATATCTTCTACACCGCGCCGACCGCAATCCGGGCGCTGATGCGCGAAGGCGACGACTGGGTCACGCGCCACGATCGTTCCTCGCTTCGCCTGCTCGGCAGCGTTGGCGAGCCGATCAATCCCGAGGCATGGGAATGGTATTGGCGCGTCGTCGGCGAGGAACGTTGCCCCGTGGTCGACACCTGGTGGCAGACCGAGACCGGCGGGATCATGATCGCGCCGCTGCCCGGTGCGACCGATCTCAAACCCGGCAGTGCGACCAGGCCCTTGTTCGGGATCGCGCCGCAGCTGGTCGATTCAGAAGGCGGCGTGCTCGACGGCGCGACGAGTGGCAATCTTGTCATCGCCGATAGCTGGCCGGGGCAGATGCGGTCTTTATGGGGCGATCACGCGCGCTTCATCGAAACCTATTTCACCACCTATCCGGGCAAGTACTTCACCGGCGACGGCTGCCGCCGCGACGCGGATGGCTATTACTGGATTACCGGCCGCGTCGACGATGTCATCAACGTCTCGGGGCACCGGATGGGCACCGCCGAGGTCGAGAGCGCACTTGTTGCGCACCACAAGGTCGCCGAGGCGGCGGTCGTCGGCATGCCGCACGACATCAAGGGGCAGGGGATCTACGCCTATGTCACCTTGCTGGCGGGTCATGAGGGCGACGATGCGCTCCACGACGAATTGCGCCACTGGGTACGCAAGGAGATCGGCCCGATCGCCAGCCCCGACGCGATCCACTTCACCCCCGCGCTGCCCAAGACGCGTTCGGGCAAGATCATGCGGCGGATCCTGCGCAAGATCGCGGAAGGCGATACGAGCAACCTTGGCGACACCTCAACGCTCGCCGATCCGTCGGTGGTCGACCGGTTGCTCGCCGACAAGGTGACGCCCGACGGATAAAGCGGTGGCGGTAATTCTTGCCGACCGCGGCGTTAGAAGTTAACCGCGCACGCCTGCGGATCGCCGCTGTCGAGGCCGCGCTTGAGGGCGGCCATGCGCTGTTCCGAACTGCCGTGCGTGAACATGCTCTCGACCGGGTTCTGGCCCGCCGATTTCATAAGCGTGTCGTCGCCGATCTGGTGCGCGGCGCGCAGCCCTTCCTCGACATCGCCGGGTTCGATCCGGTCGCGGTTGCGGCCCGCCCAGACACCGGCATAGCAATCGGCCTGAAGCTCGACCTGGACCTGGATCGCATTTCCTTCGGCGCGCGATGCGCGCGCCTGCAGTCCGCGCGCCTGGTCAAGCGTACCGGTCAGGCCCTGGACGTGATGGCCAACTTCGTGCGCGATGACATAGGCCTGGGCAAAATCGCCGCCGGCACCCATGCGGCTGGCCATTTCATCGTAGAAAGAGGTATCGAGATAGATGTTGTTGTCGGTCGGGCAGTAGAACGGTCCCATCGCCGACTGCGCCGCGCCGCAGCCCGATTTTGCGCCGCCCTGGTAGAAGGACAGGCCCGTAGGACTGTATGTCTTGCCCTGTTCGCGGAAAATCGCGCCCCAGGTCTGTTCGGTCGATGTCAGCACGCGTCCGGAGAATTGCTCTGCCTTGGTATCATAGGCTTGGGCAGGACCGTTGCTGGTGGCTGGTGCCCCGCCGCTGAGGCCGAGCCCGCCGCCCGAGAACATGAAATAGCCAACGATCGCGATGATGACGATCGTACCGATCCCCATCTTGCGACCGAGCAGCATCGGCAGCAGGCCGATCAAGCCGCCGAGCCCGCCACCGCCGCCACCGAAACCTGACCGGCCACTGCCGAGGTCGCGCGCGTTGCTGCTGGGATCAAGATCGTCGAGGCGCATAATTGGTCTCCTGGTTCGGTCGGTCGCACCAGCGATGCGTCCCTGCGGGTCGTTCCGCGATTGAAACATTGTCTGTCAGTCGAAACATTGGACGGGGCGGATGGTTCCTGCCACCAAGATGATGAAGCTCTTTCGGGCACCACATCTTCGGGAGGAACAATGTCGGCCAATCTTAAAGGCAAGACCGCGCTGATCACGGGATCGACGAGCGGTATCGGGCTGGGCATTGCGCAGGTCTTGGCGCAGGCGGGCGCGAGTGTCGTCATCAACGGCTTCGGCGATCCTGCCGAGATCGAGCGCGAACGTGCTGCGTTGGCTGCCGCCAGTGGCGCGGGCGCCTGGTACTCCGACGCCGACATGACCGATGCCTCCGCGATCGCCGCGATGATGGATTTTGCCAATGACAAGGCGGGCGGCGTCGACATCCTCGTCAACAATGCCGGGACGCAATATGTCGCGCCGGTCGACGACTTCCCGGTCGACAAATGGAATCTGATCATCGCGCTCAACCTGACGGCGGCGTTCCACACGACGCGGCTCGTCCTGCCGCACATGAAACAGGCGGGCTGGGGGCGCATCATCAACACCGCATCGGCGCACTCGCTCGTCGCCAGCCCCAACAAGTCGGCTTATGTCGCGGCCAAGCACGGCATTGCCGGCCTGACCAAGACCGTCGCGCTCGAAGTCGCGCAGGCGGGTATCACGGTGAATGCGATCAGCCCGGGCTATGTCTGGACGCCGCTCGTCGAGAACCAGATCCCCGACACGATGAAGGCGCGGGGCCTGACCCGCGAGCAGGTCATGAACGATGTCCTGCTTGCGGCGCAGCCGACCAAGAAGTTCGTTACCGTCGACCAGGTCGCGGCGATGGCGCTGTTCCTTTGTGGCGAAGCGGCATCGGCGATCACGGGGGCGAACCAGGTGATCGACGGAGGCTGGACCGCGCAATGACGGGTCGCCGGGCAGTTTCGATCGTCGCATTCGCGCTGGTGGTTGGCGGCTGCCAGACGATCGCCCCGCCCGCACCCGCCGAGGTAGCCGATCAGCGCCCGACCGATTGGCGCAGCGTCGCCAGCACCGCCGACCGCAAGCGGATTTCCAATTGGCGTACGGCCTGGGTCGCTGCGCTGCGCGCCGCACGTGCCGCTGGCTATGGTGATGATCTGGTCGCCCGGCGAGCGTTGTTCGACCCCGATGCGGCGCTGCCCAATCCCTATATCCCGCCCGGCAACTATCGCTGTCGCACGACCAAGCTTGGCGCGAAGTCGGCTGGCCTGCTCGACTATGTGGCATATGGCTGGTTCAGCTGCCGGGTCGCCGCCGAACAGGATATCTTCAGCTTCACCAAGCTGAGCGGGTCACAGCGTCCGGTTGGCCTGTTGTTCGACGACAACGACCGTCGGCAGGTGTTTCTCGGCACGCTCCAGCTCGGAGACGAGAGCGGCATCATAGATTATGGAATCGACGGCGAACGCGACATGGCGGGGCTGGTCGAGCGCATCGGTGCCAACCATTGGCGCCTTGTGCTGCCCTATCCGGCGTTCGAATCGCTGCTCGACGTGATCGAGATTACGCCAACCGCCGACTAGGGTTTGCGCTTCGGCACGCGAGGGTTAGACTACGGACGACATCAATCCGGGGGACCCGCCATGCGCATACCGAATTCACTCGTCACCCACGCGGCTATCATCGCGATGGCCCTCGCGTCTCCGGCGATTGTCCAGGCGCAGGACCTGCGCGCCGACGTCGCTCGCGACATGCCCTCGCTGATGGAACTCTATCGCACGCTCCACACCAATCCCGAGCTCAGCGGTCACGAGGTCAAATCGGCTGCCCGCATGGCCGAAGAGGCGCGCAAGCTCGGTTTCACGGTAACCGAAAAGGTCGGCGGAACGGGCGTCGTCGCGGTCATGGAAAACGGTCCCGGTCCGGTCCTGATGATCCGCGCCGACATGGACGCGCTGCCGGTCAGCGAACAGACCGGACTGCCGTTCGCCTCGAAGGTGCGTGTGACGACCGAAGCGGGCGTCGAAACCGGAGTCATGCACGCTTGCGGTCACGATACGCACATGACCGCCTGGGTCGGCACCGCACGACGGATGGCTGCGATGAAGGACCAGTGGTCGGGGACGCTGATCATGATCGGCCAGCCCGCCGAAGAGATCGGCGCGGGCGCGCAAGCGATGCTCGACGATGGCCTCTACACACGCTTTCCGAAACCCGATTACGCGCTCGCCTTTCACGACGCGGCGCAGTTTCCGGCGGGGATGATCGGCTATACGCCGGGATACGCCCTGGCCAATGTCGACAGCGTCGATATCACGGTGAAAGGGATCGGCGGCCATGGCGCCTATCCGCACACGACCAAGGACCCGATCGTCCTGGCGAGCAAGATCGTCATGGCGCTGCAGACCCTGGTATCGCGCGAAGTCGATCCGCAATCGCCCGCCGTCGTCACCGTCGGCAGCTTCCATGCCGGTGCCAAGCACAACATCATCTCGGACGAGGCGAAGCTCCAGCTGACCGTGCGCAGCTACACCGACGAGGTTCGCGACCAGTTGTTGGGCGGTATCGCGCGGATTGCCAAGGGAGAGGCAATCGCCTCGGGGCTCGACGAGGCGCATATGCCGGTGGTGAGCGTGCGGCGCGGCGAATACACGCCGTCGACCTACAACGTCCCGGCCTTTGCCGAACGCTTCGCCAAACTTGCGACCGCGCGGTTCGGCGCCGATCGCGTGGTGCAAGCGCCGCCGGTAATGGGCGGCGAGGATTTCAGCCGCTTCTACCGCGCCGACAAGTCCATCGAGAGCCTGATCTTCTGGGTCGGCGGCGCACCGGCGGCCGACATCGCTGCGGCAGCCAAGGGTGAGAAGACGCTGCCCTCCTTGCATTCGCCGTTTTGGGCACCCGATGCCAGTGCGGTGATTGCCACTGCGACCGAAGCGCTGACCGCCACCGCGCTCGACGTGCTCAAGAAATAGGACCGGCGCCAATCAACTGAATTCGTTGCTCAGACCATCGAACATGTGTTCGGGAACCGATACGGCAGCGAAACCGTTGTCGCGCTTACGAACAATTATTTCGAGGGAGATGGAAAATGGTCGATGAACGCGTAACCACGACTGATGATGGCGTAACAACCGAGCGGGTCGTCGAACGAACCGACAGCCGGCCTGATACCGTCTATGTCGAAAAATCGGGCGGCGGTGGTGGCCTGCTCGTCGGTCTGCTGATCTTGATCGCGCTCGCTGTCGGCGCGTGGTTCCTGCTCGCCCAGAACAATAGCGAGGTCGCCAAGGACAATGCAGTAGCTGAAGCTGCGTCGCAGGTCGGCGATGCTGCCGATAATGTCGGCCAGGCCGCGCAGGACGCCGGTGCGGCTGTTCAGGATGCCGCCGACGGCGACGGCAACTAAGCCGAATACAACGACTCTCCCGCTGTTTCTGCCGGCCACGCATCCGGCAGCGACAGCGGGGCGGGCGCGGCTGCCAACTGGCACCGCGCCCATTTGCCAAGAGGCGCCTGAAACGGTTGCCCTTGCGGTAACTGTAAAATTAACCGACACTTTACTGCTGGGTGATACGTCATCCTTCAGGGCCGGATAAATCGGTCCGCAGGGGATCGTTCGCTCGGCCATGTTGCGGGTTTTCAAACATTATATTCCCTACGCGGTTGTCGGCCTTGGGCTGGTTGATCTCTTTGCGCTGATGCTTGCCGGCGAAATCGGCTGGCAGCTGCGAGCGTTTCAGATCGCAATGGATCCCGGCCATCCTGGCGGGCGGCTGATACCGCTGGTCAGCTTTGCGCTCAGCATCTGGCTGGCGATGGTCGCGGTAGGTGCCTATTCCAGCGAGGCGCTGCTATCTGTCCGTATCGCCATCACGCGGCTGCTCGCGGCGATCTCACTGGGCGTGATCTTCCTGTCGCTAATGAACTTTCTCGCGCCCGGCGCGACGCTGTGGCGGTCGAATTCGCTCTACGCGATGGTCGCGGCGATCATCATCGTGATTGGCTTGCGCCTGATCGTGAGCCGGGCGATCGATACGCGCAATTTCCGGCGACGGATCGTCGTTTTGGGGGCCGGGAGCCGCGCCGAACGGATCCGCCGGCTGGCGCTGCGACCGGGCTGCGGCTTCACCATCGTCGGCCTGATTGCGATGGCGGAGGGGCCGAACGTGGTTGTGGACGCGACGCCGCGCGGTGAGATCGCCAACCTGGCGCGCTATGTCGTCGAACGCGACGCGACCGAGGTAGTGCTGGCGCTCGAGGAACGGCGCAATGCCCTGCCGCTCGACGACCTGCTCAGGATCAAGACGACCGGCGTCCACGTCAACGACATATCGAGTTTTTTCGAACGCGAAACGGGGCGTGTCGATCTCGATAGCGTCAACCCGAGCTGGTTCATCTTTTCCGACGGATTTACCGCCGGACAACGACTTTCCAAGGTCTCCAAGCGCATTTTCGACATCGTCATGTCGCTTGCGCTGCTGCTCCTTGCGATCCCGTTGGTGGCGCTGTTCGGCCTGGCCGTGAAGCTCGGCAGCTCCGGGCCGATCTTCTATCGGCAGACGCGCGTCGGACTTTATGGCCAGACCTATGACATCATCAAGCTACGCTCGATGCGGCAGGACGCCGAAAGCGCCGGCAATGCGGTCTGGGCGAGCGAGGACGATCCACGCGTAACGACGATCGGTCGCTGGATGCGCAAGCTCAGGATCGACGAATTGCCGCAGAGCTGGTGTATTCTGACGGGTGACATGAGCTTCGTCGGGCCGCGGCCTGAACGGCCCCAGTTCGTCGACGAGCTGCAGGCGCAGATCCCCTTTTATGCCGAGCGGCATATGGTCAAGCCGGGCCTGACCGGCTGGGCGCAGATAAACCTGCCTTATGGTGCGTCGATCGACGACAGCCGCGAAAAGCTCGAATACGATCTCTATTACGCCAAGAACTATACGCCTTTCCTCGATGTGCTGATCCTGCTGCAGACGTTGCGCGTCGTCTTGTGGCCCGAGGGTGCACGATGACCGCGACGATGCAGCCTGGCTGGGACGCGATGTCGCTGATCGCCACGCTGGCCGGTGCGCTGTTCGTCGTGCTCGCTGTCTGGTCGGTCCGTGGCGACGGTGGAGCCGCGAGGCAGCGCGTTGCGCTCTCGATCGCGCTCTTCGCTTCGGGTCTGTGGGCGGGATTCGCAGGCATTTTCCCTGCTGCATCGGCGGCCTCGGCAATCCTCGAGACGTTCCGCAATGCTGGCTGGATGGCATATATGTGGCTGGTCTCGGCAGCGCTCGGAAAGCAGCATTTTCCCCGCGCGGTGCGACTGGTTTACAAAATCGTCGCGGTCCTGATTGCCAGTCTGGCGTTGATTCAGCTTTGTGACCTGGGCGGACTTGTCGGGACGGCACAGGTCCCCTTCGTGTTATCGCTCTACATCAATATCAATTTGATCGTCGCGGTCGGACTGCTCGTCCTCGTCCACAATCTTTACTGCATCCTCTCTCCCGCTGCCCGTCATGGTCTGGGCCCGACGCTGGCAGCGCTGACTGCCCTGTGGGCATACGACCTCAACCTCTACGCGCTCGGGATTTTGGCAGGTGCGCCTGCCAGCGACCTGATTGCCCTGCGGCCCGCGCTCAGCATCCTCCTCGTCCCGCTGTTCGTGCTTGCGCGGCGACAGGCCGAAGGGATGCGCCTGACGGTTTCGCGACGGGTTGCCTTCCAGTCATTGTCGCTCGTCGCGATCGGCACCTACCTTGCCGCGATGGCGTTGATCGCCAACGTCATGCGATCGCTCGGCGGCGACTACGGTCGTGTCGTCCAACAGGTCGTCCTGATGGGCGCACTGGCGGGACTGCTGCTGCTGATCGCATCGCCGCGTTTTCGCGCATGGTTGCGCGTCATGGTGAGCAAGCATTTCTTTCGCCACCGCTACGATTATCGCAGCGAATGGATGCGGTTTACCGAAACCGTCGGCCATCCCGCGGCGACCAACGGCTCGCTCGAATCGCGCGTCGTCAAGGCGCTGGCCGATATCACCGGCTCGCCAGGCGGCGCACTGATGCTGCCCGACGCCAATCTGACGCTGGGCCTAGAACAGACCTGGCATTGGGACGAATTCTCCGATCCGCATCACATCGTTCCGACCGCTATCGCCGAGTATCTGCAAGCCTCAGAACGCGTGATCGAATTTGATGTCGTGCGCCAAAACCCGGCGAACGAGAGGGTGGCGTTTCCAGATTGGATGCTAAAGCGTCCAGCAATCTGGAGTGCGGTGCCACTCGTCCATTTTGGTCGCCTCGTCGGCCTCGTCGTTCTCTCACGACCGGCGCATGCCCGGCGACTCGACTGGGAGGATTTCGATCTGTTGAAAACGGTCGGCGGGCAGGTCGCGAGCTATCTCAGCGAGGCGCAAAGCCAGTATGCGCTATCCGAAGCGCGGCGGTTCGACGAATTCAATCGACGGTTCGCGTTCATCATGCACGATATCAAGAATGCGGTCAGCCAGTTGAGCCTGCTGGCGCGCAATGTCGAACGTCACGCGGACAACCCGCAATTCCGTCAGGACATGGTGGAGACACTCAACATCTCGGCGGCGCGGCTGAATACGCTGCTGGCGCGCCTGTCTCAGCACCACAAGGGCAAGGCGACCCAGCCCGTCCGACTGTCGCTGCGTGCGGTTGTCGACGTGATCGTTACGCAGAAGAACGCGCTGCATCCGGTCCTGGTCGGTCACGATTGCGCAATTGAGGCCTTCGCCGATCGCGAATGCGTTGAACAGATCATCGGACATCTCGTCCAGAACGCGATCGACGCCAGCGAGCCCGGCGTCCCGGTTCGCATCGCGATCCGGGAGATCGGTCAATCGGTTGCGATCGACGTTATAGATCATGGCTGCGGGATGAGCCCCGAATTCATTCGCGACGACCTGTTCAAGGCATTTTCATCGACCAAGCAGGGCGGTTTCGGCATCGGGGCGTTCGAGGCCCGCGCGCTCGCCCAGGCAATGAACGGGCGGATCGAGGTTCATAGCCGACCGGGGCAGGGGAGCCGATTTACCTTGTGGTTGCCCAAGGCCGACGCCGCAGCCGCCGACGAACCCGAAGCCAAGCAAGACAATGACAGGACCGCCGCATGAATGCGCCCGCCACCATCCATGGCCCTCGCAAATTGCTCGTGATCGAGGATGACCCCGGTCTTCAGAAGCAGTTGCGCTGGGCCTATGACGATTGCGAAGTGCTGATTGCCGGAACGCGTGCCGAGGCGATCGAGCAACTGCGCGCGCACGAACCCGATGTCGTGACACTCGACCTCGGCCTGCCGCCCGATCCCGACGGTACGAGCGAAGGCTTTGCCGTCCTTGCCGAATTGCTTGCGCTCAAGCCCGACCTCAAGATCATCGTCGCCTCGGGTCATGCCGCGCGCGAAAGCGCGCTCCAGGCGATCGCCCAGGGCGCCTATGATTTCTATTCGAAGCCGATCGATATCGACGAGTTGGGCCTGATCGTCCGGCGCGCGTTTCATGTCACCGAGCTTGAGCGCGAGAATCGACGCCTTGTCGACCTGGCGATGGCCGAACCGGGCATGGCCAAGATTCTGACGGGCGCGCCCGAAATGCACAAGGTCATGCGGACGGTCGAGCGCGTCGCGACGACCGATGCCTCGGTCCTGCTGCTCGGCGCGAGCGGCACGGGCAAGGAACTGCTGGCCCACGGATTGCACGATGCCAGTGCACGCAAGGACGGTACGTTCGTCGCGATCAATTGCGCCGCGATCCCCGAGAACCTGCTCGAAAGCGAGCTCTTTGGCCACGAAAAGGGGGCCTTCACCGGCGCGGTAAAGACGACGCCCGGCAAGATCGAGATGGCGCACAAGGGGACGCTGTTCCTCGACGAGGTCGGCGACATCCCGCTCAGCCTGCAGGTCAAGCTGCTCCGCTTCCTCCAGGAACGCGTCATCGAGCGCGTCGGCGGCCGCAAGCCGATCGCGGTCGATACGCGGATCGTATGCGCGACGCACCGCGATCTCGACACGATGATCGCTGCCGAAAGCTTTCGCGAGGATCTCTATTACCGACTCGCCGAGATTGTCGTGAAGATCCCGGCGCTGGCCGATCGCCCCGGCGATGCCGCCCTGCTCGCCCGGGCCTTCGTCCGCCGCATGGCGCCCGAGGTCAACTCGGCGGTGAAGGGCCTGTCGGCCGGTGCGCTTGCCGCGATCGACGCCTGGCGCTGGCCGGGCAATGTCCGTGAACTCGAAAACCGGATCAAGCGCGCGGTGATCATGGCCGACGGTAAATACGTCTCGGTCGAGGATCTCGACCTGCCCGACAGCGATAGCGATACGCCCGGCGAAGTCGATGTCATCAACCTCAAGGCCGCGCGCGAGGTCGCCGATCGCAAGATGATCCGCCGCGCGCTCGCGCGTGCCGACGGCAATATCTCGGCCTCGGCCAAGATCCTCGGGATCAGCCGCCCGACGCTCTACGACCTGCTCAAACAGTACGACATGCAGGACTGAGATGCGCATCGGTCGGTCCCTGTTTGGTTGCGCCCTGATGCTCGCGTTCGCCGTTTCGGTCGGGCCGACGGGGGCAGGCGCAGCGCCCGATACGCCGAGCGCCGAAGCGCGCGCGGCGGTCAATCGCGCTTTGGGTTACGAGCGCAATCGCGACTATCGCGCGGCCCGCGTCGAGGCGCTCAACGCAGTCCGCGCCGATCCCGCCTGGCCGACTGCGCACATCGTCCAGGCGCGCGTGGCAATTGCTCTCGGCGATGCCATTGCGGCGAGCGAAGCGATCGATGCCGCGCGCCAATCGGGCGCTGACCCTGCCAGCCTGCGCACGCTGTCGGCGCACGCCGCAATCCTGAGGGGCGAGCCGCAGGAAGCGCTCGATATCCTTTCCGACGGCCCGATTACGGCAGGGCGCACGGCCTATGCCGCGCGGCTCCGTGCCATCGCCTATCGCGCGCTGGGCGATCAAGCCGGCAGCGCAGCGCAGCGCTCGACGCGGCAGTAGCCATCGATCCGCGCGATGCAGCTACCTGGACCGAAATCAGCCGCTTTCGCCTGAGCAATGCCGACCCCCTTGGCGCAGCCGAGGCGATCGATCGCGCGATCGCGCTCGATCCGCGCGACATCGATGCGGCGCGGATCAAGGCGGTGCTGGTGCGCGACCGCTATGGCCTGATCGCCAGCCTGCCGTGGTTCGAGGCGGCGCTGGCAATTGCGCCGTCGGACATCGATGCGCTGGTCGAATATGGCGCCACGCTGGGCGATGCGGGGCGATACACCGACATGCTCGTGGTGCTGCGACGCGCCAATGCGCTCGCCCCCCGCGATCCGCGTCCGCTGTTCCTCCAGGCTGTGCTTGCTGCGCGGGCAGGGAACTACACGCTCGCGCGCAGCCTGCTCGAGAAGACCGGTGGGCAGCTCGACGGACAGCCATCTTACATGCTGGTCCGCGGGATCGTCGAGAACAGCCTCGGCGCGCACAGCACCGCATCGAAATGGGCAACGCGCCTTCTCAGCCGCCAGCCGGGCAGCGAGGTAGCGCGTCGCCTGCTTGTCGATGCCAGCCTCGCGGCGGGGTCGAGTGCCGCCGCATGGAGCGCCGCGGCGCCGCTTGTCCGCGGGCGGATCGCCGACAGCTGGGACCTGCTTGCCGCAGCGCAGGCCTATGCTGCCAGCGGCCAGGCCGGACAGCCGGGCGACCTGATCGACCAGGCGGCGTCCTTTCCCGGAGTGACCGGCGCGATTGCCTTGGGCGAACGTGCGGCTGACGACACGCGCGCTGGGGATGCGGCGACGGCACTTCCGGCAATCCGTCGCGCGCTCGAAAGCGGCGATACCGCCAATGCCGATGCGACTGCCTTTGCGCTGGCAAGTGCCGCACCGGGCGTCGCCGATGCACGGATCATCCAGGGTGACGTTGCAATGGCAGCGGGACGAACGGGCGAGGCCGCGACACATTATCGCGAGGCACTGTCGATACGCGTCGACGAGGCGGCGACGCTGCGGCTGGTCGATGCGCTAATGCGCAGCGGCAAGCGCGATGCGGCGATCGATGCGCTGACCGCATTTCTCAGCGCGACGCCGAAGGCGATCGACGCCAACCGCGTCGCGGCGTCCTTCTATCTCGATGCGCGCGACTGGGATCATGGCATCGCCACGCTCGAGGCGCTGCGCGCGCGGCTGGGCGATCGCGATGCCGTCATCCTGTCGCAACTTGGTCGCGCTTATCTCGGCAAGGGGCAGGCCACCCGCGCGCGCGAACTGCTTCGCGCCGCATACGAACTGCAACCCGGTAATGCGGGCGTCGCGAGCCTGTTTAGCATTGCTTTGTCACGGAGCGGCGGGAGCGAACAGGCCGCGCGCGATCTGGCGATCAAGGCGGTCGCGATCGAGCCGGGCAATGCGATCTATCGCAAACGGCTCAAAGATCTGGAACGCTGATATAATCGAGTAGCGGCGCGTGCCGCCCGGGATCGGCTCAGGCGTCGGTGCGCGCGACGTCCTCCACCGCGATCCCTATCCGCTCCATGTGGCGCGCGATCGGCGGCCAGATGTTGTCGAGGAAATCGCGCCGCATCATCGCCCGCAGCTTTGCCTGTGCGCCATCGGCAACGAACATGCCGACGCCGCGCTTGACCACGACCAGCCCGTCATCCTGGAAGGTCTGATAGGCCTTGGCGACGGTTAGCGGATTGGCTCCTTCCTCGGCAGCGAGGGCGCGGACCGACGGCAACATGTCGCCGTCGGCATAGGTGCCGTCGAGTATCGTCGCCGCGATGGTGTCGCGCAACTTGAGGTATACGGGCTTGTTGGGATCGATCATCCCGCGTTATTGCCATAATACAGTGGGGCGGTCAAGGCGAGTCTCGCCGCCGGATCTCTGGTTTTGCTAGGCCTCGGGCGACCAGTGATGCACGATATCGCCGAGTGCGGGACGCAGGCGTTCTTCGGGCGAATCGGGCCGCGTGCCGAGAAAGACGAAACCGGCGACGCGATCGTCGGCATGGGCGCCGAGCGCGGCGGCAACGTCTTCGTCATACGCTGCCCAGCCGGTGATCCAGCTGCCGGCAAAACCGTACGCATGTATTGCGTGAAGCAGGTTCATCGTTGCCGCGCCGCACGACAAGCGCTGTTCCCACAACGGGATGTGGCTCGTAGTGTCGGGGGCCGATAGGACAACGACCAGGCAGGGTGCCTGATGTGCGAAGGCGGCGACCGCTTCGATTTCGAGCCGTCCCGCGTCGGGGCGTTCGCGACGATAGGCCTTATCGAGCATGTCGGCGAAGGCGGCGCGCTGGTCGGCGTCGATCACGACGAAGCGCCACGGGGCCAGCTTGCCGTGATCGGGCGTGCGCGCCGCGATCGTGAGGATCTCCTCGAGCTGTTCGGTCGAGGGGCCCGGCGCTTCGAGCTGGCGAGGCTTTGCCGAACGCCGCGTGGCAAGGTGCGAAATCACGGTATCTGGGTCGTTCATCGTCATGACAGGCGCCTAGCAGCAAGGTCCAATTGCAACAACGCGCTTCACAAGGCGAATTCTGTCGCTAGGGTGCGGCGCCAATGGCGCAATCAATGCGCACCGTAATCTATCCGGGAGGATGCACCTTGGACTTTCAACAAATCATCGTGACGACGGCGTCCGTTTTCCTCGTCCTGCTTTTGATCGGCGGCTTTGCCATCGTTTCTTCGAAAAAACCCGAATTTGCGGGCCATCCGAAGGGGCTTTACGTCCTCTTCTTCGCCGAGATGTGGGAGCGTTTCTCCTATTACGGCATGCGCGCGCTGCTGATCTTCTACCTGACACAGCATTGGCTGTTCAGCGATGAAAAATCCTCGGTCATCTACGGTGCCTATACCGCGCTCGTCTATATCGCGCCGGTGCTCGGCGGCTATCTCGCCGACAAGTATCTGGGCCAACGCAAGGCGGTGGCATTCGGCGCCCTTCTGCTGACCTTCGGCCATTTCCTGATGGCCTTTGAAGGCATGTCGGGGGTTACCGATCCGCTCGTCAAACAGGCCGATCCTGCGATCAACATCTTCTGGCTGGCATTGAGCTTCATCATCGTCGGTTCGGGTTTCCTCAAGGCCAACATCTCGGTCATCGTCGGCCAGCTTTATCCACGCACCGACATTCGCCGCGATGGCGCGTACACCATCTTCTACATGGGCATTAACGTCGGTGCCGCCGTCGGTACGATCATCGCCGGCTATCTCGGCCAGACCTATGGTTGGTCATACGGCTTCGGTGCGGCGGGTATCGGCATGTTGCTCGGCCTGGTTGTCTTCACGGTCTACCGCCCGTTGTTGCTCGGCAAGGGCGAATCGACGGTTCCCGATCGTCTCAATCAGCCGTTCATGGGCATCAAGTTCGAATGGTTCCTCTATCTCGTCGGCATCGTCGCCGTAGTCGTGACGTGGTGGCTGGTGCAGAACCAGGCGATCGTCGGAACGTTGCTGGGCGTGTTCGGCGCGATCCTGGTCGCCTATGTCATCTACCACGCGGTCACCAAGTTGGAGCCGCACGATCGTGACCGCATCTTTGCCGCCATGTTCCTTATTTTCGGCTCGATCCTGTTCTGGGCCCTGTTCGAACAGGCCGGCTCTTCGCTCAACCTGTTTACCGATCGCTATGTCGATCGTGCGGGTGTCGAGGCGTCGCTGTTCCAGTCGATCAACCCGATTTACATCATCCTGCTTGGCCCGATCTTCGCCTATCTGTGGATCTGGCTCGGCAAACGGGGGCTTGAACCGTCGGCTGCGGCCAAGTTCGGCCTCGGCCTGCTCCAGTTGGGACTCGGCTTTCTTGTCCTCGTCTGGGGCGCGAATGCGGTCGGCATGGAAAATGCCACGCCGGTCCTGTTCATCTTCCTCCTCTACCTGCTGCACACGATGGGCGAATTGTGCCTGTCGCCGGTGGGCCTGAGTGCGATGAACCGTCTGGCCCCCGCCCACATGGCCTCGCTGATCATGGGCACGTGGTTCTTCGCTTCGGCGACGGGCAACTTCGTCGCCGGGCAAATCGCGGCAGCGACGGGTTCGGAGGCCGCCTCGGGCGAAGGCGCGGCGAAGGAAACCGTGCTCGCGGTCTATCAGCAGATCGGTCTGATCACGATCGGCGTGGCGGTGGCGGTGATTATTATCTCGCCGCTGATCAAGAAGCTGATGCATCTCGATACTCTGCAGGATGCCGAACCGGGCGACGATCTGCTCGGCCAGGGCGAAGTCGGCGAGCCTCAGGCAGCCGGGGTTCACCCCGACACGCGCCCTCAAGGCTAACTTGCCGGACTAAACCGAATACGAACAACGCGCCGCTGGTCAATCGATCGGCGGCGCGTTACGCTTGGGGACTATCGACAGGGGGCGCGCAATGATGAGCGGATTGACCGGACGTATTGGCTTGGTTGCGGCGTCGCTGACGCTGGTGGCGGGGTGCGCCACAACAGGCGCGAACGATGTGACATCAACCTCGTCGAGCAAGTCGAGCGGCGCGTCTTATGCCACCAATCCCTATCCTTCGACCTATCACGCCTATCCCGGCGTGCCGACGGCGATCACCAACGTCACGCTTTACGACGGTGAAGGCGGGCGTATCGATCGTGGCACATTGGTCTTTGCCGATGGCAAGCTCGTTGCGGCGGGCGATGCGACGACCGCGATCCCCGACGGAGCGCAGGTCATCGACGGCAGCGGCAAATATGCCACCCCGGGCGTGATCGATATCCACAGCCATCTCGGCGTCTATCCCTCGCCCGGCGTCGATGCCAATTCGGACGGCAACGAAGCGACCGACCCAACCACGCCCGAAGTCTGGGCCGAACACAGCGTCTGGCCGCAGGATCCCGGATTCAGCCGCGCGCTGGCCAACGGCGGGATCACCAGCTTGCAGATACTACCCGGATCGGCGAACCTGATGGGCGGCCGTTCGGTGGTCCTGAAGAACGTCGCCTCGCGAACCGTCCAGGGGATGAAGTTCCCCGGCGCGCCTTATGGCCTCAAAATGGCGTGCGGCGAAAATCCCAAGCGCGTCTACGGATCGCGCGGTCGGATGCCGTCGACGCGGATGGGCAATTTTGCGGTCAACAGAGAGACCTGGGCGAAGGCGGTCGAGTACAAGAAAAAGCTCGACAGCGGCAAGGAGGTCAGCCGCGACCTCGCCATGGAAACGCTCGTCGGCGTTCTGTCGGGCGATATCCTCGTCCAGAATCACTGCTATCGCGCCGACGAAATGGCGCTCGTCATGGATATGGCGAAGGAATTCGGCTACAAGGTTACCGCCTTCCACCACGCCGTTGAAAGCTACAAGATCGCCGACCTGCTGCGCGAGAATGGCGTCTGTTCAGCGGTCTGGGCCGATTGGTGGGGCTTCAAGATGGAAGCTTATGACGCGATCCCCGAAAACGCCGCGCTGCTGCAGAATGCAGGGGCGTGCGTCATCATCCATTCGGACGACGAGAACCAGATCCAGCGGCTCAATCAGGAGGCGGCCAAGGCGCTTGCAGACGGGCGCCGGATGGGGATCGAGATCAGCGACGCGACCGCAATCGGCTGGTTCACCTACAATCCGGCCAAGGCGCTCGGCATTGCCGAGAGGACGGGCAGCCTGAAACCCGGCAAGATGGCGGACGTCGTGCTGTGGAACGGCAATCCGCTGAGTGTCTATTCACGGCCCGAAAAGGTCTGGATCGACGGGGCGTTGATGTACGATGCCGATGATCGCGCGCGCCGCCCGGTGACTGATTTCGAACTGGGCCAGCCGGGCGAAGGAGACGTCAAATGAGCATGCGTCGCACACTCCTCACCGCTGTCGCCGTCGCGGGCTTCGTGTTCGCCGCGCCGGCGCTCGCCGAGACGATCGCCTTCACAAACGCCCGCGTCGTCATCGGTGACGGCAACGGTCCGATCGACGGCGGTACCGTCATCGTGCGTGACGGCCGGATCGTTGCCGCAGGTGCCAACGTCACGGTTCCCGCCGACGCGCGCATTGTCGATGCGTCCGGCAAATGGGTGACGCCGGGCATCGTCGCGGGCTTCAGCCGCGTCGGCCTGGTCGAGGTCGGTGCGGTCAGCGAAACAAACGACACGCAGGCAAACGGGTCGCCCTTCAGTGCCGCGCTCGACGTCGCGCCCGCGATCAATCCCGCGACCTCTGCCATCGCGGTCAGCCGTGCTGCGGGCGTTACGCGCGCCGTCGTGGCACCATCGACCGCACGCAGCATCTTTGCCGGGCAGGGTGCGTTCATCGATTTGGGCGCCGATCCCAATCCGATCACCCGCGCTCGCGCCTTCCAGTTTGTCGAGCTTGGCGAAGAGGGCGCGCGCGATGCCGGTGGCAGCCGCACCTCGGCGCACGCGTTGTTCCGCAACGCTTTGCGCGAGGCCCGCGATTACGGCAATCGTGCGAAGATCGACGGCGGTTCGGCACGCGGCGAGCCGCTTTTGCAGGGCGACGACCTGCCGCCCGACGTGCGGATGGCCGACACCAATGCCGAGCGGCCCAACGACGTGTTGCTGTCGCGCTTCGACGCTGCCGCGCTCGTTCCCGTCGTCACCGGTCGCCAGCCGCTCTACGTCCATGTCGAGCGCGCCAGCGACATTCGCGCGGTGCTCGCGCTGACCCGCGAATTTCCCAGGCTGCGGCTGGTGCTGGTCGGGGTCAGCGAAGGCTGGCTCGTTGCACGCGACATCGCTGCCGCCAAGGTGCCGGTGATTGCCAGCGCGCTCAACGACTTGCCCGCCGCCTTCGAAACGCTCGCCGCGACGCAATCGAACATCGGCCGGATGAAGGCCGCTGGCGTGACCGTCGCGATCGGCATGATCAACGACAATGATTCGCATCAGCTTCGCTACGAACCGCAATATGCCGGCAACCTCGTCGCACTGCAGAAGGTCCCGGGCGCGACCGGACTGAGCTGGGGCGACGCGTTTGCCGCAATCAGCTCGGTCCCCGCCGAGATCATGGGGCTCGGCAACCGCATCGGCAGCCTGAAGGCGGGCAATGTCGGTGATGTCGTTATCTGGGACGGCGATCCGCTCGAGCTCAGCTCGGCGCCTATCGCGGTTTATATCGACGGCGTCGAGCAGCCGCTCGACAACCACCAGACCAAGCTGCGCGACCGCTATCGCACACCGAGCGAGGGCGCTCTGCCGAAAGCTTACGAACGCTAATCACCGGGGGGCAACGATGAACGCGATGACCGAACTAATTGTCGCGAGCCTGGCGTTTGTCGGTACGCATCTCCTGCTGTCGCACCCGCTGCGCAATCCGCTCGTTGCGAAAATGGGCGAGGGGGCGTTTCGTGGCCTTTATGCCCTTATCGCACTGGCGACGCTGGGATGGACGGTGATCGCCTATCGCGCCGCGCCGGTTCATGCCGCCTATGTCGCAGGCGATACCCTGTGGATCGTCGCGAGCGCATTGATGTGGGTCGCCTCGATCCTGCTGATTGGCAGCTTCGCGGGCAATCCGGCACTGCCGTCGCCCGGTGCGCTGGCCGCGGCGACGCGCGCGCCCAGTGGCGTGTTCGCGATCACGCGCCATCCGATGATGTGGAGCTTTGCGATCTGGGCGCTGGTCCACCTGATGATCGCGCCCACGGCGCGCAACCATGTGTTGATGCCCGCGATCCTGGTCCTCGCGCTCGGCGGCGCGCTGGGGCAGGATATCAAGAAAGCGCGGCTGATCGGCGAGGCATGGCGCACGTGGTGCGGACGCACCGCCTTTATCCCGTTCGGCGCGCAGCTGCGCGGACAGTTGCGCTGGCACGCGGCGCTCCCGTCGCTGCCCGTGTTCCTGATTGCGACACTGTTCTGGCTCGGCGCGACCTATGGGCACGCCGATATGGGTGTGCCCGCCGCCGGCATCTGGCGCTGGGTCAGCTAGGACGGATTAAAGCCGCACCATCTTCATGCCCTGTTCGCCGTAACGGTCGCCCGACGTCGCGCCGCGCGGCGCAGCGGAATCGAGCTTTACGAGGTCGGCAGGTGTCAGCGTGATATCGACCGCTTTCATGCTGTCGCGCATCGTCTCGCGGCGCTTGGTCCCGGGGATGGGGACGATGTCGTCACCCTGGGCAAGCAACCAGGCGAGCGCGATCTGGGCCGCGCTGACATCCTTTTCATCGGCGATCTCGAGGACCGTGTCGACGATCGCGAAATTGCGCGCGGCATTTTCGTCGGACCAGCGGGGGTCGTTGTGGCGCCAGTCGTTTTCGGGAAGATCGTCCTTCGATTTGAACTGGCCCGTCAGGAAACCGCGGCCGAGCGGGCTGTAGGGCACGAAGCCGATGCCGAGCTCGCGGCAGGTCGGCAGGATCTCGTCCTCGACATCGCGTTCCCACAGCGAATATTCGCTCTGCAGCGCCGCGATCGGATGGACCGACGCGGCCTTGCGCAGCGTTGCCGGCGCGGCTTCGCTGAGGCCGATATGGCGGACTTTGCCTTCGCGCACGAGGTCGGCCATCGCGCCGACGGTATCCTCGATCGGCACGTTCGGATCGACGCGGTGCTGATAGAACAGGTCGATGACGTCGATGCCCAGCCGCGTGAGCGATTCCTCGACGGTCTTGCGCGCATTGGCGGGGCTGCCGTCGACGCCGGTGATCTGCTTGCCCTCGAACTTGAACCCGAACTTGGTCGCGATGATCAGGCCGTCCCTTTTGCCTTTGATCGCGCGCCCGACGAGCTCCTCGTTCTGGAACGGGCCATAGATTTGCGCGGTGTCAAAGAAGGTGACGCCAAGGTCGATCGCTTCGTGGATCGTGGCGATCGCCTCGGCCGGGTCGGCGGCAGCACCGTAAACGATGTTGCCCTCGGAAACCATCGGCATGCAGCCGACACCGAGCGCCGATACCGTCAATCCATCGCCAAGATTGCGCGTGTTCATCATGTCGCCTGTCCTTTTAGATCGGGGCCAAGATCGGGTGTGTGCTCGGCGACGGTGGCAGTGACCGCCATGTCCATCGTCACGTTACCAACCGTACGCATGATGTCGGGAAAGGTTTCGACCGCGACCAACAGCCCGAGCGGCTGAACGGGCAGCCCCATCGCCAGGTTGATCGGCGCGATCGAGCTGATGAAGCTGATCGATCCGGGCAGTGATACCGCGCCCATCGTTGTGATCGAGGCGACGACGACGCCCGCTGCCATCAACGGCACCGTCAGCGGGATCGCCAGCCAGTGCGCGACATAGATCGCGACCGCGAGGTTCATCGCCGGACCCGTCGCGCGGAACAGCGCCACCGCGATCGGCAGGACGACATCGACCTTGCGTTCGTCGATGCCGAGCGATTTGGACCCTTCGACCATCGCCGGGAGCGAGGCGAGCGAGCTTTGCGTCGAGACCGCAACCGCGTGCGCCGGGATCGCCGCGCGGACGAACGCGGCGAACGGCTGTCCGCCACCAACCCGCGCGAGGAGGAAGGCGCTGAGCCAGATGATCGTGCCAACCGCGGTGACGATCAGAACGTAATGCGCCAGCGCACCGAACGCCGCCGATCCCGCCTTGGCCCCGACGACCATCGCCAGCGCGAAAACGCCGATCGGCGCGATCATCAGCACCCAGCCGATGAGGATGATCATCGCGTCGGCAATCGCGGCGAAGAAATCGGCGACGGTGCGGCGCGGCCGGTCGGTCAGCTTCGACACCGCGAACGCGAAGGCGAGGGTGAAGATCATCAGCGGCAGGATCGAATCCTTGGCGGCGGCGTCGATCGGGTTGGTCGGCACCATCGCGCGCAGGAAATCGCCGAACGGCGGGATATCGCCGGTCGGGGCGGTCTGGCCGAGCGCGGCGGCCAGCGCCTGCGCCGCCTCGCGCGGCATCGGGAAGATATCGAGCACCAGTGGGGTGACGATCGCCGCGATCACCGATGATGTCCATAATATCGCGATCATGATCAGCACCGCCTTGGCGGCAAAGGCGCCGGCGCGCGCGACCTTGGCAGTCTGGACTATGCCGACGATAAGCAGCGCAACGACCAGGGGCACGACGGTCATGCGCAGCGCGTTGAGCCACATCGTTCCGACGATATCGGCAATGTCGGTGACGCCTGGTGCCGAATTGCCGATCACCCCGCCGAGGATCAGCCCGATGACCAGCGCGCTCAATATCCACAAAGCGGGAACGCGGACCGCAGGGGTGGTCGATGGCGGTGGCGCAGCAGCGCGATCAAAATCGGTCATCGGCTATCCATGCCACGCGCCATCGGGTCGGGAAAGCGGCGATTTTGCGAGGCGTCTGCGCACGATAGCTTGAATTTGGAAAGGTTTTGCCGATAGGACGCTGATCATGAACCACCGCGGGACCCAGCCATGACGCGCAGCTTTTTCGGTACCGACGGAATTCGCGGGCTGACCAACAGCCATCCGATGACCGCCGAGATCGCGATGAAGGTCGGCATGGCCGCGGGCGCGCATTTCCTGCGCGGCGGCCACAAGCACCGCGTCGTCGTCGGCAAGGACACGCGACTGTCGGGCTATATGCTCGAAAACGCGATGGTTGCGGGCTTTACCAGCGTCGGCATGGACGTCATCCAGCTGGGCCCGATGCCGACCCCGGCGGTTGCGATGCTGGTGCGCGAGATGCGCGCTGATCTCGGTGTCATGATTTCGGCGAGCCACAATCCCTATCAGGACAACGGCATCAAGCTGTTCGGTCCCGACGGCTATAAATTGTCCGATGCCGACGAAGCCGCGATTGAGGGGCTGCTTGACGCACCGCCACGGCTGGCCGATCCATCGAATTTGGGCCGTGCCCGCCGGATCGAGGACGCGCGCGGTCGCTATATTCACGCGATCAAGGCGTCACTGCCCGAAAAATGTCGCTTCGACGGCCTCAAGGTCGTGATCGATTGTGCCAATGGCGCAGCCTATAACACCGCGCCGACGGCGATCTGGGAGCTCGGCGCCAACACTGTCGCAATCGGCATTTCGCCCAACGGACGCAACATCAACGACGGTTGCGGTTCGACGTCGCTCGATACCATCAAGCAACGCGTCCTGTTCGAAGAGGCCGATGTCGGCATTGCGCTCGACGGCGATGCCGACCGGCTGATCGTCGTCGATGAAAAGGGCCAGACGGTCGATGGCGACCAGATCATGGCGCTTATCGGCACGCGGCTGGCTCGCCAGGGCCTGCTGACCGGCGGAGGCATCGTGGCCACGGTGATGTCGAACCTCGGCCTCGAGCGCTATCTCGAAGGTCAGGGGCTGACGCTCGAACGCACCAAAGTCGGCGATCGGCACGTTCTTGAACAGATGCGCGCTGGCGGCTTCAATGTCGGTGGCGAGCAATCGGGTCACATGATCCTAACCGACCATGCGACGACCGGCGACGGAACGATCGCCGCGCTGCAAGTGCTCGCCGCGCTGGTCGAGGCAAAACGGCCGGCGAGCGAGGTTCTGCACCTGTTCGAACCCGTCCCGCAGCTGCTGCGCAACGTCCGCTACACGCATGGCGACCCGCTCAATGCGGAGACGGTCCAGACCGCGATTGCCGAGGCGATCCGCGAAATCGATGGCAAGGGCCGGATACTCATTCGCAAATCGGGCACCGAGCCGCTGATCCGGGTGATGGCCGAAGGCGACGACGAGGTGCAGATCGAGGCGATCGTGTCGCGCATTTGTGCCGCGGTGGGCGAGGTGGCGGCGTGACGCCGCGGATACTCGTGATTGCCGGCTCGGATTCGGGCGGCGGCGCGGGCATTCAGGCCGATATCAAGACGATCACCATGCTCGGCGGTCATGCGATGACCGCGATTACGTCGGTCACCGCGCAGAACACCGTCGGCGTCGAGGCGGTCCATCCGATCCCGACCGACATCGTCATCGCGCAGATCGATGCGGTCGTACGAGACATCGGCGCAGATGCGGTCAAGATCGGCATGATCGGATCGGCGGAGACCGCGCGCGCGGTTGCGGAATATCTGCGCGACGCAAGCGAGGTGCCGATCGTGTTCGACCCCGTCATGGTCGCGACGAGCGGTGCGGCGCTGGCCGACGACGAGACGATCGCCGCGTTCGGCGCGCTGATGGACCGCGCGACGATCGTCACGCCCAATCTGCCCGAACTGGCGGCGCTGGCCGGGGTCAACGGGCTCGACGATCCCGTTGCCGCCGCGCTCAAGCTGGTGTCCGACCATCACTGCGCTGTGATGATCAAGGGCGGCCACGACGAAGGCAACGACCTGGTCGATGCGCTGATCGAAGAAGACAATATGACGAGCTGGCAGGGCAGCCGGATCGACACGCCGCATACGCACGGCACCGGCTGCACGCTGGCGAGCGCGATTGCGGTGTTCCTCGCCAATGGCTGCGAGCTGCCGACCGCGGTCAATCGCGCGCGCGAATTCGTTCGCCTGTCGCTGCTCGGCGCGCCCGGCCTCGGCCAGGGCAGCGGGCCGATGGGGCAGGGCAGTGTCGCGGCGGGCTGGGGCACGGGCCTGCAGATGAACCAGGTGACCGTCTGCATGGACGATTACGAGGCGTCGACCGCATTCTATCGCGGCCTGGGCCTCAAGCAGATCGTCGCCAACGCGCCCGATTACGCGCGCTTCGAGGCGGCCGGCGGGGCGACGGTTTCGATCCATCACGATCCGCAGTTCCGCACCGCCGGCGGGACCACGATCTATTTCGAATGCCTTGATCTGGATGCTGAGGTCGAGCGGCTGGCGCTGAGCGGGCTCGACTTCGCGCAGCGCCCCACCGACCAGCCCTGGCTATGGCGCGAGGCGCGAATGTACGATCCGTTCGGCAACACGATCTGCCTCTATCATGCCGGCGAGAACCGCCGCTATCCGCCTTGGCGGATGACATGAGGCGCCCATGATCGCAGGTGTCGACGAGGCGGGTCGCGGGCCGCTCGCCGGGCCGGTGGTCGCCGCCGCGGTGGTGCTGTGCGGCAAGGACATTCGCGGGCTCGCCGACAGCAAGATATTGAAGGCCGAGCGGCGCGGCACGCTTGCGACGCGCATTCGCGAGCGCTGCCACGTCGGCGTCGGCATGGCATCGGTCGAGGACATCGACACGCTCAACATCTTCGGCGCGACGATGCTGGCGATGACGCGCGCGGTCGAGGCACTGTGCGAGCGTATCGGCTGCGATCCCGTCCGCGTCCTCGTCGACGGCAACCTGACGCCTGCCGGGAGGCGTCCCGAATGGCGCTGGGAGGCCACCGCGATCGTCGGTGGCGATGCGACCGAACGGTGTATTTCGGCGGCATCGATCATCGCCAAGGAAACCCGCGATGCGATGATGCGCGAGGCCGAGCTGCGCCATCCCGGTTACGGCTTCGCGCGACACAAGGGCTATGGCACGCCCGAACACCTCGCTGCGCTGCAAACGCACGGCCCGTGTCCGATCCATCGGCGAAGTTTCGCGCCGGTACGGCAACTCGCTCTCCTTTAAGCGCGATTAACTATCGGTGAAGTCCTGACGAGTCACACCACTAGCACTGGTGGGCCTGTCGGCAGGCTTGACTCCACATGTCGTGGGGGACTCGTTTCGTTCCCGTCGCGTTAACCATTTTGTGAGGCTCTACCGCTAAGCTTTTGACCTTGACCGTGGAGTCCGCTGCCAACAGTCTGGACCTCGAAACGAGGGGGATCGGCATGGGTGTGATTGAGAAACTACCGACACGGGCGCGCAAGGCAGCGCCCGCGCCGCCCGCGAAGGACCTGCCGCTGGGGCAGATCATCCAGGGAGATTGCATCGCCGAAATGGCGAAGCTTCCCGACGACAGCGTCGACATGATCTTCGCCGATCCGCCCTATAATCTCCAGCTTGGCGGCGACCTCTACCGGCCCGAAGGCGGCCGCGTCGATGCGGTCGACGACGATTGGGACAAGTTCGACACGCTCGCGATCTACGACAAGTTCACGCGCGCCTGGCTCGCCGAGGCGCGCCGCATCCTGAAAGCCAACGGCTCGATCTGGGTGATCGGCAGCTATCACAACATCTTCCGCGTCGGCACCGCGATCCAGGACCAGGGCTTCTGGATCCTCAACGACATCGTCTGGCGCAAGTCGAACCCGATGCCCAATTTCAAGGGCACGCGCTTTACCAACGCGCACGAAACGCTGATCTGGGCGTCGAAGTCCGAAGGGTCGCGCTACACCTTCAACTATCGCGCGATGAAGACCTTGAACGACGAGCTGCAGATGCGCTCCGACTGGCTGTTTCCCGTCTGTGGCGGACAGGAGCGATTGAAGCGCGGCGGGAGCAAGGCGCATCCGACGCAAAAGCCCGAAGCACTGCTCTATCGCATCCTGCTCGCCGCGACCAAGCCCGGCGATGTCGTGCTCGACCCGTTTTTCGGCACCGGCACGACCGGCGCGGTGGCCAAACGGCTGGGCCGCGAATGGATCGGAATCGAGCGCGAAACCGATTATATCGAGGTCGCGAGCGAACGCATTGCCGCCGCCCTGCCGCTCGACGAGAGCGCGCTCAAGACGATGCAGTCGCCCAAGGCTGCGCCGCGCGTTGCCTTCGGCACGCTCGTCGAAACGGGTTATCTCAAGCCCGGCAGCGAGATTTGCGATGCCAAGCGCCGCTGGCGCGCCGAAGTGCGCGCCGACGGATCGATCGTGTTCAACGGCGAAAGCGGCTCGATCCACAAGATCGGTGCCGCGGTGCAGAATGCGCCGAGCTGCAACGGCTGGACCTTCTGGCACCATGAAACGCCCGACGGGTTGAAGCCGGTCGACACGCTGCGCCAGACCTATCTGCTCGCAACCGAACCCTGATCTTTTCGCCAGGGTCACGGGAGGCTAGGGCAAGGCCATGACCTATCCCGATATCCCCGCCGATGCCCGCCTTTATCTCGAACCGGCCTGTTTCGTCGAACGGCCGCACGATCTCGACGGGCGCGTTGCGCGGATCGCGCGGTCGATGCTGTGGTTCGCCGGCTGGAATGTGCGCTGGCGTGGGGCGGCGGGCGGCCCGAAACGGGGTCAGGCGCTGATACTTGTCGACGCCGCCGATGCATGGTTTGCGACCTTGCCCGCACCGCTCGCTGAACAGGCCGAGCAGCAGCGCGCCGGTGTCGCTGCCGAGCGTGCGCCGTTGACGCTTGGCGAGCGGACGATCCGTTTCGACGAGGCGCGCGTAATGGGCGTCCTCAACCTCACTCCTGACAGTTTCTCCGACGGCGGCGCCCATGGCGGGACCGAGGCCGCAGCCGATGCGGGCTTCGCGATGGCGAGTGCTGGCGCGAGCATCGTCGATGTCGGCGGGGAATCGACGCGGCCAGGCGCGAAGCCGGTATGGGAAGGCGACGAGACTGCGCGCGTCGTGCCGGTTATCGCACGCCTTGCAAAAAGCGGCCTCGCGCTGTCGGTCGATACGCGCAAGGCGGCGGTCATGGAGGTCGCGCTCGGCGCGGGGGCGGGGATCGTCAACGATGTGTCGGGGCTGCTTTACGACGAGCGCGCGCTTGGCGTCGTGCGCAATGCGGGCTGCCCGGTGGTCCTGATGCACGCGCCGTCGCAATCGAGCGACCCGCACACGCACGACGGCTATGACGATGTCGTGCTCGACGTTTACGACTGGCTTGCCGAGCGGATCGCGGCGGTCGTCGCGGCGGGTATCGATCGGGCGCGGATCATCGTCGATCCAGGCATCGGTTTCGGCAAGAGCGTGACCGAGAACCTGGCAATCACCAACAGCCTGGCGCTGTTCCACACGCTCGGCTGTCCGCTGCTTTATGGCGCGAGCCGCAAGCGGATGATCGGGGCGATCGATGGCGAGGCCGAAGCGAACGACCGGCTCGGCGGATCGATCGCGCTGCATCTCAGGGCGGTCGAACTGGGCGCGAACATCGTTCGGGTTCACGACGTGCGCGAAACGATTCAGGCTCTGAAAGTCTGGCGTGCGCTGCGCGATACGGCCTTGGTCGGCTAGGCATCTTCTCGCATGGTTATGTTGGCGACAACTCGGATGTCGTGCTCTCGAACACTTTGATAAAATCAAAGTCTACAGCGTTTTACCGACGTTTTGTTCCACTTGATCTTGCGCTGATTGTGGAATAGCAATCCAGTTCAGCAAGGGGGGCTGGTCATGGATCGTCGTGAACTCTTGAAGGCAGGATCGATGATGGCGCTAGTTGGGACGAGCGTCATTCCATCGCGCCTACTCGCCGCTGAACCGCGCTTTACCCATTCCGGCGTTTCGATTGGCTCGGCACGACAATCGCTCGCTTATCACTGGCTCGACGTCCTGTTAGACACTGCGGCCGCAGACGTCGTCAGGAACAGCGCACGTCCGACGATCCTGTCACGGGCAATGGCGGTCGTGACTGCCGCGATGTACGAGGCATGGGCCCCGTTCGACGATCGCGCGCGGGGCCAGTTTTTCGGGGACACGTTACGTCGGCCCGCAGCCGAACGGACATTGGCGAACAAGCAGGCGGCAATCAGTTTTGCCGCAGCCTGCGCCTTGAGCGACCTTTATCCCGGTGCGCGAGGCGAGATCGATGAAGCGCTGCGCCGGTTCGGTTATGATCCCCGGATCGGCATTGCGTCGCGTACGGCGGCGGCGGGCATCGGCACACTGATCGGGGAGAAGATCTGTGCGCATAAACACGGTGACGGCGCCAATCAGCTTGGTGACGAGATCGGTTCGAGCGGCGTGCCCTATGCCGACTATACCGGTTACGCGCCCGTCAATCCGTCCGATCATGTCTATAATCCCGATCGCTGGCAGCCGATCACCTTTCGTCGCGGCGACGGCAGCACGTTCGCGCCGGGGTTTCTTACCCCGCAATGGTACCGTGTCGAACCCTTTGCGCTTCAGCGTCCTGACCAGTTTCGCGCGCCTGAGCCGCCGCGCGTCGGGTCGGAACGTCTCAAGGCAGACATCGACGAAGTTATCAAATATAACGCCACACTTACGGCCGAGGAGAAAGGGCTCGTCGAATTCATGCGCGACGGACCGCAATCAACGGGCCAGTCGGGACACTGGTTGAGGTTCGCACAGGATATTTCGCGACGCGATCATTACGACCTCGACCGCGACGTCAAATTGTTCTTCCAAGTCGGCCAGTGCGCGCACGATGCCTTCATCGCGTCGTGGGATTCGAAACGCTATTGGGATACGTCGCGCCCGTGGACGCTGGTGCGCTATTATTACGGCGACCAGACGATTCTCGGTTGGGGCGGGCCCGGCAAGGGACCGGTCGAGATGAAAGGTGCCGACTGGTATCCGTATTCGCCTTATGATTTCGTTAGCCCACCGTTTCCGAGCTATGTATCTGGCCACAGCACGGTCAGCGCCGCGTGCGGCGAAACATTACGGCTGTTTACCGGTGCCGATCGACTGGGTGCCGAAATGCTCCGCCATCCCGGCGAAATAACCGAGCCGGAAGCACTGGGCGCCGACGTGATGCTGTACCTGCCGACCTTTACCGAGGCAGCGAACATGGCTGGAATCAGCCGTGTGATGGGCGGCTATCACATCCAGGCGGACAACATCGAAGGCCTCGCAATGGGCCGCAAGGTCGGTGCTATCGTCCACCAGCGCGCGCAGGACCTGTTCGGTCACGCCTAGGCGGCGGTGTCGATGCCGAGATCGGCGAGCTTGCGATAGAGCGTCGAGCGACCGATGCCCAGGCGGCGTGCGACTTCGCTCATCCGCCCGCGATAATGGCCGATGGCGAGGCGTATGACGTCGGCTTCGATTTCCGACAGCGGGCGCAGGTTGCCATCGCCTTCGTACAGCGTGACGCCGATCCCGTCGGTCGGTTCGGTTCGGATATCGTCCGAGACGGGGGCGACGATCGTCGCCGCCTGAACGTTGGGAAGGTCTGCGAGCGTGATTGCATCGCTGGTGCAGGTCACCGCGGCGCGGAACAAGACGCCCTGCAACTGGCGGACATTGCCCGGCCAGTGATAGGCGCGCAGAAGGCGGAGCGCGTCGTCGCCGAGGCCGAGCGAGGGCATGTTGGGCAATTCCGCAAAGCGGCCGAGGAAATGGCGCGACAGCGAGGCGATATCGCCTTCGCGTTCGCGCAGGGGGGGGATGCTGAGCTGGACCGTGGCGAGCTTAAAATAGAGGTCTTCGCGGAAGCGCCCGACGGCACTGGCGGTGGCGAGGTCGACATTGCCCGCGGCAATGATCCGCGTATCGACTTCGCTGATCTGCTGGGCACCGAGCCGCGAGAAACGACCGGTCTCTATCGCCTCATAGACGCTGCGCTGGAGATTGTCGGGGAGCAGCTCGACATGGTCGATATAGAGCGTGCCGCCATCGGCAGCGGAAAACTTTCCTTCGCTGCGGTCGAACGCGCCGGCAAAGGCGCCGCGTTCATGGCCGAACAGGCACGATCCGATCAGGCCAGGCTCAATCTCGGCACAGTCGACAACGATGAACGAGTTGCGCGCGCGCGGCGATGACGCGTGGATCGCCTTGGCCAGTTGCAACCGGCCGCTGCCGGTTTCGCCTGAGATGAGCAGCGGAACGCGCGCGCGCGCCGCCTTGGCGGCGATGGCGAGCGCCGATCGATAGCCGGTTGACACGCCGATCATCTCGTCGAAATCGAGCTCGGCGCTGAATTTCTCGAACAGCGGGCGCAGTTCGCCGCGCATCCGTTTCTTGTCGATCAGCGCGTCGAGCGCGGCGATCAGGCGTCCGGGGGTGGCGGGCTTGTGAAAGATGTCAGAAGCACCCGCACGCATCGCCGCCAAAGCCTCGGCGGTCATGCTGGCGGTCATCAGCAGGATCGGCAGGGCGGGCCGCGCGACGCGAAATTCGCGGACGAACAGTTCGATTTCGGATTCGGATCCCCAACTGTCGAGGATCACCGCATCGAGTGCCATTCCGTCCTGCGTACCAAGCATCGCCAGCGCGGTTTCGGTGTCGCCGGCAAAGATCGTGCGCCAGCCGTCGCGTCCGGCAATTGCAGAAACCAGCCGCTGTTGCGACGGCTCGTCGTTGACGAGCATCAGCATTTTTACGCCCTGCGCAGTAGCCATCGAGTCCCCGCCCCAGAATTCTTTCCGGATTATCTCGGGAGATCATAATCGGGGTGGGTAAAGACGCCCTTAAACATGGCTTGGCTTTTCGCGCGCCAACACACGTGCAGCGGGGACTTGAGACGCACGGTCGGCGCGACTATGGCTGGAGGCTAACCGGGATTCGAAAAAGCCCGAACGATCGAGGAATATATGGCGCACAACGACATGAAACAGGCGGAAACCAGCTACGAAGGTTTCCTCAAGATGCTCAAGATGCTGACGATCGCGTCGGTTGTCATAGCGATAATCGCCATCCTGCTGATCACCAGTTGAGCGCGGCTCGGGCGTGAAAATAGCGATCGTCAAGGAAACCGAACGCGGCGAAACGCGCGTCGCGGCCACGCCCGAAACCGTCAAGAAATACATTGCGCTAGGCGCCGACGTCGCGGTCGAAGCGGGCGCGGGCACTTTAGCGTCGATCGCCGACGCCGACTATGCCGAGGCTGGCGCAGTAGTCGCCGACCGCAGCGCAACGCTGAAAAATGCCGGCATCGTGCTGGCCATTCGCGGACCTGATCCGGCGGCGCTTGATGGCGTCGCCAAGGGCGCGTGGATTGTCGCGGGTCTCGATCCGGTCGGCAACCGCTCGCGCATCGACGGCTATGCCGCGGCGGGGTTCGAGGCGCTCGCGATGGAATGGATGCCGCGCATCACCCGCGCGCAATCGATGGATATCCTCTCGAGCCAAGCGAACCTCGCGGGCTACAAGGCAGTTCTCGAAGCGGCAGAGCATTACGGGCGCGCCTTTCCAATGATGATGACCGCGGCGGGCACCGTCAGCGCGGCCAAGGTCTTCGTCATGGGGGTCGGCGTCGCCGGGCTGCAGGCGATCGCCACCGCGCGGCGACTGGGCGCGCAGGTCAGCGCGACCGACGTGCGATCGGCGACCAAGGAGCAAATCCTCTCGCTCGGCGCCAAGCCGATCTTCGTCGAAAACGTCGCCGGGATCGAAGGAGAGGGCAGCGGCGGCTATGCCACCGAGATGTCCGACGAATACAAGGCGGCGCAAGCCGAGTTGGTGTCGAAGCACATCGCCAAGCAGGACATCGTGATTACCACCGCGCTGATCCCAGGGCGCGCTGCACCGCGGCTGATCTCCGACACGCAACTGGCGACGATGCGCGAGGGCAGCGTCGTCGTCGATCTCGCCGCCGAAGCGGGTGGCAATGTCGAAGGTGCAGTTCCGGGCGAGGCGGTCAGGAAGCACGGTGTGACGATCGTCGGCGCGCAAAACATGGCGGGCAAGCTCGCCGCCGATGCCTCGGCCTTGTTCTCGCGCAACCTGTATAATTTCCTCAACGCCTATTGGGACAAGGAGGCGGGCCGCCCGGTCTTGCCCGACGACGACGAAGTGACGCAGGCCATCCGCCTGACGAGGGATGGCAAGATCGTCAACGAACGGCTGACAAGCGCCGCCTGACTTCGCACATTTTCAGGTGCATCCTTTTTTCTCGGTGGACGTAGCTTCGGCCTCTTCCCCCGACACGAAGGATGTTTTCATGCGCAATTCCCTTTTTCTGACCGCCGCCAGCGTCGCCCTGATCGGGCTTCCGGGCTGCTCGTCCGACCCTGCCGAGATGCCCGCCAACGCTGCTACCGCCGACGATGGCATGATGAACGCCGAGATGGCGGATAACGGCAGCATGGCCGGCACGACCACGATGGTCGGCGGCGCCGAGATGTTCCCCGACAAGACGATTGTCGACAATGCTGTCAACTCGCCGATCCACACGACGCTGGTTGCCGCGGTCAAACAGGCGGGCCTGGTCGACACGCTGTCGGGTGTCGGGCCGTTCACCGTCTTCGCGCCGACCGACACTGCCTTTGCGGCGCTCCCCGCCGGCACCGTCGACGGACTGCTCAAGCCCGATGCCAAGCCGACGTTGACCAAGGTGCTGACCTATCACGTTGTTCCCGGCAGGCTCACGGCAACCGACCTCGCCGCCAAGATCGAGGCTGGCGGCGGCAAGGCTACAGTGTCGACCGTCGAGGGCGAACCGCTCACGCTTACCAGTGACGGGACGACGATCACCATTACCGGCATGGGCGGTAGCAAGGCGACAGTCAGTCAGGCGGATGTAATGCAGTCGAACGGCGTCATCCACGTCGTCGACGGGGTGCTCCTGCCCAGCATGTAATCCTTGCAGGATATGAAATATCGGGCGTCCGGACACCTTTGGACGCCCTTTTTTCAGCATTTGGCCTTGATGCAACGATGATCGACCTTCATGCGTAGGTACGGTTGAAAGGAGTACTTAATGAATAAGATTTTGATGACTACCACCATTTCTGCTGCTGCGCTGATGATGAGCGGTTGTATGACGACCGCCGACATGAGCGCCGATGCCGACGCGCGGGCCGATACCTCCACCGCCACGGGGCAGCGCGTGTCGTCCTCGACTGAGCCTATGGTCGCCGTGAGCACCGTTGGCGGTGCCAAGATGTACGGCAACCGCAATATCATCGAGAATGCAATCAATTCGCCGATCCACACCAAGCTCGTCGCCGCCGTCAAGGCTGCAGGCCTGGTCGATGCGTTGTCGGGCCCCGGTCCGTTCACCGTCTTCGCGCCGACCGATGAAGCCTTCGGCCTCATCCCCGCCGAGACGGTCAATGCGCTGATGATGCCCGAGGCACAGGCGCAGCTTGCCAATCTGCTCAAATACCATGTCGTCGCCGGGCGCATTACATCGGCCGACATCAAGGCGAAGGCCAAGGCGAATGCGGGCACCGCGACTTATGCGACGCTCCAGGGCGGGACGCTGAGCTTCGTACCGCAGGCCAATGGCACGATCCTGATCGAGGGCAATCGCGGCAAGGCGTATATTACGCAATCCGACGTGATCCAGTCGAACGGCGTGATCCAGGTCATCAACGGCCTGCTGCTGCCGTAAGCTGACCCGATTGCTAACGCGAACGACGCCGCTCCATGATTGGGGCGGCGTTTTTCGTAGGCGCGGCGCTTGCATCGCTCGACAGGGCGGGCGGAATTTGCCACCGTCCCTCCCAAGGTCCTGCCCGCGCGACGGCGCTGTTCGGCCGGACGATAAAGCAAAGGGGCGCGGTCGTGGACTTTATCAGCATCTTGTCGATTTTCGTGCTGGCGTGTTTCGTCGGCTATTACGTCGTCTGGTCGGTGACCCCGGCGCTGCACACGCCGCTGATGGCGGTGACCAACGCGATCTCTTCGGTGATTATCGTCGGCGCATTGATCGCCAGCGCCGCGGCCGCCGTGCCGGGCGCCAAATGGCTCGGCCTCGCCGCGGTGGTGCTTGCCAGCATCAACATCTTCGGCGGCTTCGCGGTGACCGAGCGGATGCTCGCGATGTACAAGAAGAAGGAACGGCCAGTCAAGCCCAGCCGCGCCGGAGGCGGGCAAGTGAGCGCCGCAGTGATCCCCGACATGGGCGTTGTCGAAACGACGGTCCATGCGGTCAATCCGTGGGTCGCGCTGGCGTATCTCGTCGCCGGCATGTGCTTCATCTTCGCGCTGCGCGGCTTGTCGAGCCCCGAGAGCAGCCGCAAGGGCAACCGCTTCGGCATGGCGGGCATGGCCATCGCGGTCGGTACAACGCTGGTGACGCACGAAATCGCAGGGATCGTCGAAATTCTGATCGCGATCGCGATCGGCGGCACGATCGGCCTCGTCACCGCACGGCGCATCGCGATGACCGCGATGCCGCAGCTCGTCGCCGCATTCCACAGCCTCGTCGGCCTGGCCGCCGTCCTCGTCGGCGTCGCCGCATTCCTCAACCCCGAAGCGTTCGGTATTCTCGGCGGCGACGGCAACATCCTGGCCGTCAGCCGGATCGAGATGGCGCTCGGCGCCGCGATCGGCGCGATCACATTCTCGGGGTCGGTCATCGCTTTCCTCAAGCTCAACGGCAGCATGTCGGGCGCGCCGATCCTGCTCCCCGCTCGCCACGTCATCAACCTTGCGGTGCTCGGCGGGATCATCGTGCTGACCGCATTGTTCGCGATGTCGGGCGCGGGCGGTCCGGGCGAGAGCCCGCTGTTCTGGATCCTTGTCGCGCTCGCCTTTGCGATCGGGTTCCTGCTGATCATCCCGATCGGCGGCGCCGACATGCCCGTCGTCGTGTCGATGCTCAACAGCTACTCGGGCTGGGCGGCGGCGGCGATGGGCTTTACGCTGCACAATACCGCGATGATCGTCACCGGCGCGCTGGTCGGGTCGTCGGGCGCAATCCTGTCCTACATCATGTGCAAGGCGATGAACCGCAGCTTCATTTCGGTGATCGCGGGCGGCTTCGGCGCGGTTGCAGGACCCGAAGGCGGCGCGGCCAAGATCGACCGGCCATGGAAGGCGGGCAGCGCAGAGGATGCCGCGTTCCTGATGAAACAGGCCGAAAGCGTCATCATCGTCCCGGGCTATGGCATGGCGGTGGCCCAGGCGCAGCATGCGCTGAGGGAAATGGCCGACAAGTTGAAAGAACACGGCGTCAGCGTCAAATACGCGATCCATCCGGTCGCGGGCCGGATGCCGGGGCACATGAACGTCCTGCTGGCAGAAGCCAACGTGCCCTATGACGAGGTGTTCGAACTGGAGGACATCAATTCCGAATTTGCGCAGGCCGACATCGCCTTCGTCATCGGCGCCAACGATGTCACCAACCCGGCGGCGAAAACCGACAAGACCAGCCCGATTTATGGCATGCCCGTGCTCGACGTCGACAAGGCGAAGACCGTGCTGTTCCTCAAGCGATCGATGGGCGGCGCGGGCTATGCCGGGGTCGAGAACGAGCTGTTCTTCCGCGACAACACGATGATGCTGCTGGCCGATGCGAAGAAGATGGTCGACGGTATCGTGAAGGCGCTCGATTGATGCGCAAGCTGGGCCTGATCGGCGGGATGAGCTGGGCGTCGACCGAGCTTTATTACCGTCATCTCAACAAGAGCGTGAACAAGGCCAAGGGCGGCCTGTCGAGCGCGCCGCTGCTGATCGAAAGCCTCGATTTCGCGGATATCGCCCGTGCGCGCAGCGACGACGACTGGGCCCGTGTTGCGCAGATCCTGATCGCATCGGCACAGCGGCTCGAAGCGGCGGGTGCGGGCGCGATCATGATCGCGGCCAATTCGATGCACCGCGTCGCGCGCGAGGTCGAGGCGGCGATTGGCGTCCCGTTGCTCCACATCGCCGAAGCGGTCGGCAAGGCGCTTAAGGCCGACAAGGTCGGCTGCGTCGCGATCGTCGGGACCGCCAATGTCATGGCCGAGGGCTGGTACCGCCGCCGCCTGACACGTTACGGCATCAAGCTCGTCGAACCGCGCGATGATCGCGTCGAGGAGATCGAGCGGATCATTTACGAAGAGCTGATGCACGGCAAGGCGACGCGCGATTCCGAGCGGACGATGAAAACCTACCTGACAAATTACGACCAGGAGGACGTCGATGCCGTCGTCCTTGCCTCGACCGAACTCAGGATGATCGTCGATCCCAAGGCGAATGTCCTGCCGATCTATGACAGCACCGAGCTGCATATCGCGATGGGCACCGAGTGGATCCTGCACAAGGGCTAGAAAAAGCCCAGGATTGACAGCGGCGGCGATCCGCGCATGATCGTGGCTATGAAGAAAATCATGATCGGTGCGGCGCTTGCCGCCATTTCGCTCTCGTCACCCGCGCTCGCCGATACGATTTCGGTCGCGCCAGGCGAAGGCGCGCAGGAACGATTGCAGGAGGCGCTGATCGTCGCGCAGCCGGGCGATACGGTCGAGCTCGGTGCGGGGCGTTTCGTCCTGACCGATGGCCTGTCGCTCGACGTCGACGGGGTGACAGTCAGGGGCGCGGGGCAGGATGCCAGCGTGCTCGACTTTACCGGCCAGCTGGCGGCGGGCGAGGGGCTGTTGGTGACATCGGACAATGTCACGCTGCGCGATTTCGCGGTCGAGAACAGCAAGGGCGACGGGATCAAGTCGAAGGGTGCCGACAATATCGTCTATGCCCGCCTGCGCGTCGAATGGACCGGCGGTCCAAAGGAGACCAACGGATCCTACGGCGTCTATCCGGTCGAGAGCGTCGGCGTGCTGATCGACGGAGTGACCGTAAAGGGCGCGTCGGACGCGGGCATCTATGTCGGCCAGAGCAAGCAGATCATCGTGCGCAACTCGGTCGCGATGTACAATGTCGCAGGGATCGAGATCGAGAATAGTCGTGATGCGCGCGTCACGGGCAATTACGTCAGCCGCAATACCGGCGGCATCCTCGTCTTCGACCTGCCCAATCTTCCCAATCTCGTGAACGCGGGCGGTTTTGGCGGCAATGTGCGCGTCGATCACAATCTGATCATCGCCAACGACACGCCCAATTTCGCGCCCAAGGGCAATATCGTCGCAAGCGTGCGCAAGGGCACCGGCGTGATGGTCATGGCGAACGAGAATGTCGAGGTTGCCGACAACGTCATTGCCGACAACGGCACCGCCGGCGTGCTGGTCGTCGCGTATCCGCTGTCGTTCGGCGACGCGAAATATAACCCTTATCCGCGCAATGTCCTGATCGACGACAGCAACAGCTTCGTCCGCAACGGACGCGATCCGCAATATGAAGGTGGCGCGCAGATGGCGGCGGCCTTTGGCGGGGCATTGCCGCCGGTCATCTGGGACGGCCTGGGCAAAAACGCGCTTGTCGTGGCGAATGGGGTTGCCGCGCTCTCGCTCGGCCTGGCCGCGCAAGGCGCCGACGTGTCGCAGGCGCATCCTGCCCCGGCGGCGGGCGTCGGCAAGGACCTCAAGCTCGCGCCGCTCGCGCCGGTCACGCTGCCCGATGCAATCGAGATTCGCGCGCAACAATGATCCGTGGCGTGAGCCTGGCAGCGGTCGGGGTTGCGACCGCATTGGTGCTTGGCGCGACCGTACCTGTTGCCAAGGTCGACGATGCCGCGATCACCGCGGCAGGTTTTCCCGCGCAGCTGTCGGATTATCGGTTCTTCGATGATGCCAAGGCACGCGATCCGGCCGAGGGCGTCATTCCCTATCGGCTCAATACGCCGCTGTTTTCCGATTATGCCGAGAAACTGCGCTATCTCTACATTCCCGATGGCAGGCAGGCGAAGGCGAACGGCGAGGGGCTGATCGCGCTTCCGGTCGGCAGCGCGATCATCAAGAGCTTCGGCTACGAACACGACGGCAAGCTCAGGCTGATCGAGACGCGCGTGCTGCTGCATCGCGCCGACGGCTGGCTGGCGCTGCCCTATGTCTGGAACGATGCGCAGGACGCGGCGGTGCTCAAGCTGGGCGGGTCACGCGTGCCGGTGACCTTCATCGATCCGTCGGGCGCGACGCGCAGCATCAGCTACGCCGTGCCCAACAAGAACCAGTGCAAGGAATGTCATGCGGTGAACGGCGAGGTGACGCCGATCGGGCCCAAGGCGCGCAACATGGACGCCGCGTTCCTGGCGCAACTGGTTGCGGCGGGCAAGCTCGATGCCGAACCCAAGGTCGCGCAGCGGCTGCCGGTCTGGGAGGATCGCGCCAATGCCCCCGTCGAGGCGGTGGCGCGCGCCTATCTCGACGCCAATTGCGCACATTGCCACCGGGCCGAAGGATCGGCGAGCAATTCGGGGCTGAGCCTTGGCTGGGAGGTCGCCGATAGCGTTGCGCTCGGGATCGGCAAGCGGCCGACCGCGGCGGGGCGGGGATCGGGCGACCTCGATTTCGATGTCGCGCCGGGCGATCCGGCGCATTCGATTTTGGTTCACCGGATGAAAAGCCTCGAACCGGGCGTCGCGATGCCCGAGCTGGGGCGCGCAACGGTCCATGACGAAGGTGTCGCCGCAGTCGCGGCCTGGATCGCGCGGATGCGTTAGTCGAGCGTGGGTTCAGCCCGCCCGGGTCCAGCTCTGGCTCTTGCAGAACGGACCGATGCATCCCTTGACGATCAGCCTGCTGCCATGCGTTTCGAGGACCGAGCGATAGTCCTTGCCGCTCTTGGGGTCGTAGATCCGGCCGCGCCATTCGTCGCCGTCACGGGCGAAGCCGGTGAGGACCGAAAGGCCAAGCAGCCTGCGGCCGCGCAGTTTCGCGTCGGGATTTTTGACATCGCGCTGGTCGATGCCGCCCGGCGGCGTTTTGAGGAACCTGACGATACGACCGCACAGGCTTTGGCCGCACGGCGCGATCTCGACGACGGCATCGCGCGCCTCGGTCTGCCAGCGGCCCTCGATCGAAGCGTTCGGAGCCGCCGCGGCGGCCGGAATGGCAGCGGTCGCGATCGCAACGCCGGTCAGAAAAACCCGTAATCCCATTGCCTTGTCCTTTATCGTGGCGCCATGCTTGCCAGCGTTCTCGCCGCGCGGCAAGGTCGCCGTTATGACCAGTCCAGACCAGCCCGAGATCGTCCTCCACGATTATTTCCGCAGCTCGGCATCGTACCGCGTGCGCATCGTGCTCAATCTCAAACGCGTGGCCTATCGTTCGGTGCCGACGAGCCTGCTTGAAGGCGAAAATAAAGCGGCGGCCTATGTCGCGCGCAATCCGCAGGGCTTCGTGCCGATGCTGAGCGTCGGCGACACCGATCTGACGCAGAGCCTGGCGATTATCGACTGGCTCGACGCGACCTATCCCGATCCGCCGATGGTGCCGTCGGACCCGCTGGCGCGCGCCAAGGTCCTCGCCGCCGCGCTGGTGATCGCCGCCGATATCCATCCGGTCGACAATCTGCGCGTGCTCAAATATCTCAAGAACACGCTCGGCCACGACCAGACGACGGTCGACGACTGGTATCGTCACTGGATCATCGAAGGCTTCGACGCGCTCGAACAGCTGGCCCCGCGCGAGGGGCTGTTCGGGGGGGATACGCCCAACCTGGCCGATATCTGCCTGGTGCCGCAGATGTATAATGCGCGCCGGTTCGCGACGCCGCTCGACGCCTATCCCCGGCTGGTGCGGATCGATGCCGCGCTGCAGGCGATCGATGCGGTCGCAGCAGCGCATCCCGATGCGGTCAAACCGGCCGATTGATCCCGCAGCCCGGGCGAGCGACTGGACTTGCCTGGCCGCGCCCGCAATAGTGCGCCGATGCCATCGACCAAGCTCAACCTGCCGCGCTTCCTGCCGTACCAGCTGTCGATCGCGTCGAACGCGGTCAGCCAGCTGATCGCGACCGAATATGCCGCGCGCTTCGGTCTGCGCGTCCAGGAATGGCGCGTCATCGCGGTGATCGGCGATCGCGAGGCATTGGCCCAGCGCGATCTCGTCACGCTGACGCGGATGGACAAGGTCAGCGTCAACCGCGCGGTCCGCCGCCTCGTCGAGCGCGAATTGCTCGACCGCGTGCCCAATCCGGGCGACGGGCGTTCGCACCGCCTCGCGCTGACCAAGGCGGGCCGGGCGCTCTACGAAGACGTCGTGCCGCATGCGCTCGATATCGAACGCCAGGTCCTCAAGCCACTCAGCCGGACCGAGCGCGAACAGCTCTGGCACCTGCTCGAACGGCTCCGCGGCAGCGCCGACCGGCTGATCGAAAAACACGATTAGACGCGCGCAGTTGCCTTGTTTTCCGGTCGCGTTTGCGATATAGTTTCATTTGAAACGAACACCGGGAAGGGTTGAATATGGACAGCGCAATTGCGGATAAAGGCAAGTCGGATCAAGCGAGTAACGAGATGGGCTTGGACGGTTTCGAGTTTGTCGAGTTCACCCACCCCGACCCCGAGGTGATGGCCGACCTGTTTGAAAAGCTCGGCTTCACGCACGTCGCGACGCACCGCGCCAAACCGATCCGTCGCTATGCGCAGGGCGACATCAACTTCCTCCTCAACATGGAAACCGGCGGCCAGCCGGCGATGTTTCGCGAGACGCGCGGACCGTCGGCCTGTGCGATGGGCTTTCGCGTCGCCGATGCCGATGCCGCGCTCAAGCTCGCGGTCGAACGCGGTGCCACCCCGGCCAAGCGCGCATGCGGGCCGGGCGAACTCGACATTCCGGCGATCGAGGGTATCGGCGGCGCGCACGTCATGTTCGTCGACAAATACGGCGCCGAGGAAATCTACGACCATGATTTCGAACCGACCGGCAAGGGCAAGGACGACAATAGCGTCGGGCTGCACACGCTCGACCATCTGACGCACAACCTCAAGCGCGGCAACATGGATGTCTGGGCCGACTATTACGAGAACATCTTCAACTTCCGCGAGATCCGCTATTTCGATATCGCGGGCAAATCGACCGGCCTGTTTTCCAAGGCGATGACCGCGCCCGACGAGAAGATCCGCATTCCCTTGAACGAGAGCCAGGACGACCACAGCCAGATCGAGGAGTTCATCCGCGAGTACAAGGGCGAGGGAATCCAGCATATCGCGCTGAGCACCGACGACATTTTCGATACCGTCGACAAGCTGCGCGCCAACGGCATCAAGTTCCAGGATTCGCCCGACACCTATTACGAGATGCTCGATAGCCGCCTGCCGGGCCACGGCCACGACGTGAAGGAAATGCACAAGCGCAAGATCCTGATCGACGGCTCGCCCGAGACCGGCGAGGGCCTGTTGTTGCAGATCTTTACAGAGAACATGGTTGGGCCGATCTTCTTCGAGATCATCCAGCGCAAGGGCAATCAGGGGTTTGGCGAGGGGAATTTCAAGGCTTTGTTCGAAAGCATAGAGCTTGACCAGATGCGCCGCGGCGTGATCCCGGCGACGCGGGATGGAGCCGCAGAGTGAGCGGCGAAGCCAACCTGGCCGCGCAGGGCGGCGTCGTCACGTCGCCCGCGCCGCCGTTCGCGGTCCAGCGCATTCACCACGTCGCCTATCGCTGCAAGGACGCCAAGGAGACGGTCGACTGGTACGGGCGCGTGCTGGGCTTTGCCTACACCAACGCCTTTGCCGAGGACCATGTCCCGTCGACCGGCGCTTATGACCCGTATATGCATGTTTTCCTCGATTGCGGGGGCGGCAACGTCATCGCCTTTTTCGAGCTGCCCGAGCAGCCCGAAATGGGCAGCGATCCCAACACCCCCGCCTGGGTCCAGCATCTCGCATTCGAGGTATCGAGCCTCGCAGAGCTCGAAGCTGCCAAGGCGCATATCGAGGGGCTGGGGATCGACGTGCTGGGTCCGACCTATCACGGCATCTTTCGCTCGATCTATTTCTTCGATCCCAACGGCCATCGGCTCGAACTCGCGTGCAATATCGGCACGCCCGAACAATATGCCGAACTCGAGCGCGTCGCGCGGCCGATGCTCGAGGAATGGAGCGAGACCAAGAAGGCGCCGCAGCATGCCCAGTGGCTGCACGTCGACCCGGGCTCGCTGGTCGAATAGGTCGATCGCGTCACATTTATTTCATTCGGTCATTGCGAGGCCAGCCAAGCAATCTATCGTGAGGTCATGACTGGCGGCCGCGCCGCCGCGATTTTGGCAATCACGACACGAAGATGGGAAGCCTTATGAAACTCGGATCGCTCAAACACGGCCGCGACGGCAAGCTCGTCGTCGTCAGTCCCGACCTCGCCTGGTATGCCGATGCATCGCACATCGTGCCGACGCTGCAGGGCGCGCTCGACGACTGGTCGACCTATGCACCGCTGCTGCAGAACCTTGCGACCGATCTCGAACACGAGGCGATTCCGCGCGAACGCTTTCACGAACGCGATGCCGCGTCGCCCTTGCCGCGTGCCTATCAATGGGCCGACGGCAGTGCCTATGTGAACCACGTCGCGCTCGTCCGCCAGGCACGCGGTGCCGAGATGCCCGACAGCTTCTGGCACGACCCGCTGATGTACCAGGGCGGTAGCGACGCCTTTATCGGCCCGCGGGACGACATCCCGCTCGCCGACGAAGCCTGGGGTTGCGATCTCGAGGCCGAGGTGGTCGTCGTTACCGGCGACGTGCCTCAGGGAGTATCGGCGACCGACGCGCTCGACCATATCCTGCTCGTCGGGCTGACCAACGACGTCAGCTTGCGCAACCTGATCCCCGGCGAGCTCGGCAAGGGCTTCGGGTTCTTCCAGTCGAAGCCGCCGTCGAGCTTTTCGCCGGTCTTCGTCACCCCGGACGAGCTGGGCGATGCCTGGCAGGATGGCAAGCTCAAGGGTGAAGTGCTCGTCGAACTGAACGGTGAGCCGTTCGGCAAGGCC